>NZ_CAKAKN010000001.1:0-1035285 GCF_916700545.1 Streptococcus sp. Marseille-Q4154
TTACTCAGAGTTAAGTGACGATAGCCTAGGAGATACACCTGTACCCATGCCGAACACAGAAGTTAAGCCCTAGAACGCCGGAAGTAGTTGGGGGTTGCCCCCTGTGAGATATGGAAGTCGCTTAGCTTTTATCCGCCATAGCTCAGTTGGTAGTAGCGCATGACTGTTAATCATGATGTCGTAGGTTCGAGTCCTACTGGCGGAGTAGTTAAACGTTCTAAGGAACGTTTTTTTGTTTCCTTGGGTTTATTTACGAGAATTTTTCAGTATTTTTTTCATCTATTTTTACTTCTTTTCTTTGTTTTAAGTTTGTTCAGCTTAAAATTTTTACTTTATAGAAATATTTATCTATTTATTTAGCCTTTCTGATAAACTTGTTTTATCAATAAGAAAGGTTTTTTATATGCTTCAAAAATATTACGATCGATCTTTGGTTTTTCTAAAGCAAATCGAAAATGAATATTCAATTTTATTTCAAAGTACTGATGAATGGGAATTACTTCATCTTAAATTTTTACTTTATTATTTAATTCGTTTTAAGATAAAGAATGAGAAGGATTTTCTCCTCTGTCATTTTCGAGCAGCGTACCGGATCTATCTTAATTATCTATTAGGGCAAAATTTAAATTATTCATTTTAATAAAATTTCATTTCATCTATTACGAACAATAATAATTAATTTTAAAAAAATATTTAGATTATGCTAATTTTTTGTATTTTTTTAAATCAAAAGTAAAAGAATTCCCTAATCTTTTCTAGTGTTAATTCTTGATAAAATAGGCTTTTTTTCTTATAATAAATTGTAAGATATTATTGTGGGTGAGACTCCCACCATGTATATGAGAAAGGACGAGCCTTTTGGCTCAGACGAAAATTTATTATGACTTCAGTTGTTGTTGTAGGTACCCAATGGGGTGATGAAGGTAAAGGGAAAATTACAGATTTTCTTTCAGCTAATGCGGAAGTGATTGCTCGTTACCAAGGCGGAGATAATGCAGGTCACACAATTGTTATTGATGGAAAGAAATTTAAATTGCACTTGATTCCTTCAGGTATTTTCTTCCCAGAAAAAATCTCTGTTATTGGTAATGGGATGGTTGTCAACCCTAAATCTCTTGTGAAAGAATTGTCTTATTTGCATGAAGAAGGTGTTACAACAGATAATCTTAGAATTTCTGATCGTGCGCATGTTATTTTGCCTTATCACATTGAGTTAGACCGTCTTCAAGAAGAAGCTAAGGGTGATAACAAGATTGGGACGACAATTAAAGGAATTGGTCCAGCCTATATGGACAAGGCAGCTCGTGTTGGAATTCGTATTGCGGATCTTTTGGATAAAGAAATCTTCCGTGAACGTTTAGAACGTAATCTTGCTGAGAAAAATCGTCAATTTGTAAAATTGTATGATAGTGAACCTATTTCAATTGATGATATTTTTGAAGAATACTATGAGTATGGCCAACAAATCAAGCAATATGTGACTGATACTTCTGTTATCTTGAACGACGCGCTTGATAATGGTAAACGGGTTCTCTTTGAGGGTGCACAAGGTGTCATGTTGGATATTGACCAAGGTACTTATCCATTTGTTACTTCATCAAACCCAGTGGCTGGTGGTGTGACAATTGGTTCTGGAGTAGGTCCAAGCAAGATTGACAAAGTTGTCGGTGTATGTAAGGCTTATACAAGTCGTGTAGGTGATGGTCCTTTCCCAACCGAGCTATTTGATGAAGTTGGTGATCGTATTCGTGAAGTGGGGTATGAGTATGGGACAACTACTGGGCGTCCTCGCCGTGTAGGTTGGTTCGACTCAGTTGTTATGCGTCATAGCCGTCGTGTTTCTGGTATCACAAATCTCTCTTTGAACTCTATTGATGTTTTGAGTGGCTTGGATACAGTAAAAATCTGTGTGGCCTATGATCTTGACGGTCAACGTATTGATTACTACCCAGCTAGTCTCGAACAATTGAAACGTTGTAAACCAATCTACGAAGAATTGCCTGGTTGGTCTGAAGATATCACTGGAGTACGTAATTTGGAAGACCTTCCTGAAAATGCACGCAACTATGTTCGCCGTGTTAGCGAATTGGTGGGTGTTCGTATTTCAACATTCTCAGTAGGTCCTGGTCGTGAACAGACAAATATTTTAGAAAGTGTTTGGTCATAGCAGATTTTTAAGATTTGTTTAAGACAGGTTGGATATACTATAGACAGTTACAAGAAGACCTCCTAACTTGTTGTAACAAATTTCCTAAACTTTTCTTTTTCATAATAATCTCCCTATAAAGTCACCGCATTCGGTGGCTTTTTTTGTGTTGAGAAACATGGTATAATGATAGAATTGATAGCTAGGAAGAGAGAAGAGATGAATTACACGCTTGAAGAAAAAGAAGCTTTTATGAGAGAGGCCTTAAAAGAGGCAGAGATTGCTTTAGAGCATGATGAAATCCCGATTGGTTGTGTAATTGTCAAGGATGGAAAAGTCATTGGGAGAGGACACAATGCTCGAGAGGAGTTGCAACGGGCAGTCATGCATGCGGAAATTATGGCCATAGAGAATGCTAATTTGAGCGAAGAGAGTTGGCGTTTGCTCGATTGTACGCTTTTTGTGACCATAGAGCCGTGTGTCATGTGTAGTGGGGCAATTGGTCTCGCACGGATTCCAAACGTGGTCTACGGGGCTAAAAATCAGAAATTTGGCGCCGCTGGGAGCTTGTACGATATTCTAACAGATGAGAGGCTCAATCACCGTGTGGACGTTGAAACAGGTGTTTTAGAGAATGAGTGCGCAGAGATTATGCAAGACTTTTTCCGAAATCGACGTAAAAAATAATTTCTCTTTAAAAATAGAGGGGAATGTGGTATAATAACTAGTGGAGCAACAGTTCTGCGTGAAGCGGGTCAGGGGAGGAATCCAGCAGCCCTAAGCGAGTGTGAATTGTGTGCTCTTTTTTCGTGCTTTTTTCGAATAAATAAGATAAAATAGCCTAGAATAAAAGATTAAAAAGAGGAATAATATGAAAATTCGTGGTTTTGAATTAGTTTCTAGCTTTACAGATGAAACTTTGTTACCTAAACGAGAGACAGCACACGCAGCTGGCTACGACTTAAAGGTGGCAGAGCGCACAGTGATTGGACCAGGAGAAATCGTCCTCGTCCCAACAGGTGTTAAGGCTTATATGCAGCCGACTGAAGTGCTCTATCTTTATGACCGTTCATCAAATCCTCGTAAAAAAGGTTTGGTCTTGATTAACTCTGTGGGTGTCATTGACGGAGATTATTATGGCAATCCAGGGAATGAGGGACATATCTTTGCACAGATGAAGAATATCACAGATCAAGAAGTTGTTCTTGAAGTTGGAGAACGTGTAGTTCAGGCTGTCTTTGCACCATTTTTAATTGCAGATGGAGATGAGGCAGACGGAGTTCGTACTGGTGGGTTTGGATCAACTGGGCACTAAGATGAAGATTATCTTTGTACGTCATGGAGAGCCAGATTACCGTGAGTTAGAGGAGCGTTCTTATACGGGATTTGGGATAGACTTGGCCCCTTTATCGGTAAAAGGAAGACAACAAGCTCAGGAACTTTGCAAAAATCTTTTGTTTGGCTCAGCTGATATACTGGTGTCTTCTGCAGTGACGCGAGCATTAGAAACGGCTTCTTATGTATCTTGTGCTACTGGGCTTCCTTTGAGAGTGGAGCCATTATTGCATGAATGGCAGGTCTATGAAAGTGGCATAGATAGATTTGAAGAAGCTAGAAGACTATTTTTAGAAAATAATGGGGAGTTGCTCCTAAATTCTCCTGTTCAATATGAGACAGCTGTAGAGATGAAGACTCGTTTTCTAGAATGCATGGCTAAGTATCGGGAACATCAAACTGTGGTAGTTGTAGCCCATCGAATGCTGATACGGCAGTTTGTACCAAATGAGAAGATTGATTTTTGCCAAGTGATTGAATGTGAGATAGAGATATAGAAAGAGGTTTATTATCGCAAAGAAAAAGGCGACATTTGTGTGTCAAAATTGTGAATATAATTCACCAAAGTATTTAGGACGCTGTCCAAACTGTGGAGCTTGGTCTTCTTTTGTTGAGGAGGTTGAGGTTGCAGAAGTCAAGAATGCGCGTGTGTCCTTGACAGGTGAGAAAACCAAGCCCATGAAATTGGCAGAAGTAACTTCTATTAATGTCAATCGAACCAAGACTGAGATGGAGGAATTCAACCGTGTACTCGGTGGAGGTGTGGTGCCAGGGAGTCTCGTCCTAATTGGTGGAGATCCAGGTATTGGAAAATCAACCCTTCTCTTACAAGTATCAACTCAGTTGTCTCAAGTAGGGACAGTTCTCTATGTCAGTGGGGAGGAGTCTGCTCAACAGATCAAACTCCGTGCAGAGCGCTTGGGGGATATTGATAGCGAGTTTTATCTCTATGCTGAGACCAATATGCAGAGCGTGAGAGCTGAGGTGGAGCGAATCCAACCAGACTTTCTTATCATCGATTCGATCCAGACCATTATGTCTCCTGAGATTTCAGGGGTACAAGGGTCGGTTTCCCAAGTACGCGAGGTGACAGCTGAACTCATGCAGCTGGCCAAGACCAATAACATTGCTATCTTTATCGTAGGGCATGTGACCAAGGAAGGAACTTTGGCTGGTCCTCGTATGTTGGAACATATGGTGGATACGGTGCTTTACTTTGAAGGGGAACGTCACCATACCTTCCGGATTCTGAGAGCAGTCAAGAACCGTTTTGGATCGACCAATGAAATCGGGATTTTTGAAATGCAATCAGGTGGTTTGGTTGAAGTCCTGAATCCTAGTGAAGTGTTTCTGGAAGAACGCTTGGATGGAGCGACTGGTTCGTCCATCGTTGTGACTATGGAAGGAACACGTCCAATTCTTGCTGAAGTGCAGGCCTTGGTGACGCCGACCATGTTTGGGAATGCTAAGCGTACGACGACAGGGCTTGATTTCAATCGTGCTAGTCTGATTATGGCTGTCTTGGAAAAACGGGCTGGTCTCTTGCTTCAAAATCAGGATGCCTATCTTAAATCAGCTGGTGGTGTCAAATTAGATGAACCTGCTATTGACCTGGCTGTTGCAGTTGCTATTGCTTCTAGCTACAAGGACAAGCCAACCAATCCCCAGGAATGTTTTGTAGGAGAGTTGGGCTTGACGGGAGAGATTCGGCGCGTAAATCGTATCGAACAACGGATCAATGAAGCCGCTAAGCTTGGATTTACAAAAATCTATGTACCAAAAAACTCCCTAACAGGTATAAAGCCACCTAAGGAAATTCAGGTGATTGGGGTGACGACTATTCAGGAAGTCTTGAAAAAAGTATTCTCCTAATCGTTATGGTCAGTTTTAGATGACTAATTATTTTATTGCTAACATTTATTAAAAATAAGGAGGAATTTCTGATGAAATTTTCTATGGATAGTAAAATGCAGTTTCCTTTGGTAGAGTTGTCGCTCAATCAGGGGGAAACGGTCTTTATTCAGCGTGGTAGCATGGTCTACCATACACCTAATGTAAGTCTCAATACCCAGCTCAATGCAAGCGGTTCTGGTTTGGGACGTTTTGTCAAAGCTGTAGGGCGTTCAATGGTTTCTGGTGAAAGTACCTTTATCACTCAAGCTGTTGCAGAGTCTGACAACGGCAACCTTGCTTTAGCACCAGATACTCCTGGTCAAGTGATTGCTCTTGAGCTAGGCGAAAACCAGTACCGATTGAATGATGGGGCCTTTTTAGCTCTTGATGGTACAGCTTTCTATACAATGGAGCGCCAGTCTATTGGGAAAGCTCTGTTCGGAGGGCAAGGCGGTCTCTTTGTGATGACAACCCAAGGTCAGGGAACTCTTTTGGCCAATGCTTTTGGATCTATTAAGAAAATTGAGCTACAAAACCAAGAAATAACCATCGACAATGCCCATGTGGTGGCTTGGAGTCAATCTCTGGACTATGATATCCACTTAGAAAATGGCTTCTGGCAGTCTATTGGTACAGGCGAAGGAGTGGTGAATACCTTCCGAGGTACCGGTGAGGTCTATGTACAAAGTCTCAATCTTCAGAGCTTTGCAGGCTCTCTTAACAAGTATATCCAAAAAGGTTCATAATATTAAAAAACTAGGACAGAAACCCAAGCTAGTTGCTGGATGTCTCTGTCCCAGTTTTTTTATATGAAAGTTAACAGCTGACAAGACAAAGAAAAGATGGTAAGATAGGAGATAAATAATTTGGTGTTCAAATTATCTGGCAGACTAGAAAGTGAGTTGTCATGTCCTATTTTGAAAATTTTTTAAAAGCCAATCAAGCTTATGTAGAACTACATGGAGATTTGCATTTATCCATTAAACCCAAGACCAAGGTTGCAATCGTAACTTGTATGGATTCGCGTCTACACGTTGCGCCAGCTCTGGGGTTAGCTCTGGGAGATGCCCATATCTTACGGAATGCGGGTGGTCGAGTGACTGAGGATATGATTCGCTCACTTGTAATTTCCCAACAACAAATGGGGACAAGAGAAATTGTGGTTCTTCATCATACAGACTGCGGGGCTCAAACCTTCAATAACGAGGATTTTCAAGAGCACCTAAAATGTGAATTGGGAGTTGATGTATCTGGGCAGGACTTTTTACCGTTTCAAGACATCGATGAGAGTGTTCGAGAGGATATGAAATTGCTGCGAGAATGCCCCTTAATTCCAGATGATGTTATTATTTCAGGAGCTGTTTACGATGTGGATACAGGTAGTATGAGGGAGATATACTAACTTTTTAATTAAAAGCTTCTGGAGTAGCATGAAGTAGGATGATAAGATTGACACATTTCATCCTCAATATCACTAATATAAAATAGCATAAGACAATAGTATAAAAGTCTACTCTTGTCTTATTTTTTATTGAAAAATCGAGAAAAAAGCGCTACAATGGTAGATGGAAAAATGTTGTGAAAAACACAAGTGATACATAAATACTGGAGGAAATCATGTCTTTTTCTGATTTAAAGCTATTTGCCCTTTCTTCAAATAAAGAATTGGCAGAACGTGTGGCACAAGAGATTGGGATAGAATTGGGAAAATCGACTGTTCGTCAATTTTCAGATGGAGAAATTCAAGTTAATATCGAAGAATCGATCCGTGGAAAACACGTCTTTATTCTACAATCAACTAGCTCACCAGTAAATGATAATCTACTTGAGATTTTGATTATGGTAGACGCTTTGAAGCGCGCCAGTGCAGAATCTGTCAACGTTGTTATGCCTTACTATGGTTATGCACGTCAGGATAGAAAGGCAAGAGCGCGTGAGCCAATCACTTCAAAACTCGTTGCAAATATGCTTGAAGTAGCTGGAGTTGATCGTTTGTTGACAATCGACTTGCACGCAGCACAGATTCAAGGGTTCTTTGATATTCCGGTGGATCACTTGATGGGTGCTCCATTGATTGCGGATTACTTTGAGCGTCGTGGCATGGTTGGTTCTGACTATGTCGTTGTCAGCCCGGACCACGGTGGGGTGACTCGTGCTCGTAAATTAGCAGAATTTTTGAAAACTCCAATTGCCATTATCGACAAGCGTCGTAGTGTAGACAAGATGAATACTAGTGAAGTTATGAATATCATTGGTAAGGTAGAAGGTAAGACTTGTATCTTGATTGACGATATGATTGATACAGCTGGAACCATTTGTCATGCGGCTGATGCTCTAGCAGAAGCAGGAGCTGTTGAAGTTTACGCAAGTTGTACGCACCCAGTTCTTTCTGGTCCAGCAATGGAGAATATCCAGAAATCAGCCATTAAAAAATTGGTTGTTTTGGATACTATCTATCTTCCAGAAGAACGTTTGATTGATAAGATTGAACAAATTTCTATCGCTCATCTTTTAGGCGATGCAATCATCCGTATCCACGAAAAACGTCCTCTTTCTCCATTGTTTAGTATCGAGAAGACTATTTAAAATTACAGCTGAAAAAATAAAATATACTCTTAGAAATACAGAACCTAACACTCGCAAAACTCTGCATTGTTCGGATTTCAAACATTTTTATATCAATTATTTCAAGAATTTTATTTGATTTTTGTAATTCGAATGAATTTTACTTGTTTTTACCAGAAAATATAAATTTATTTTTAAAAAAGCTTGACAACTCTAATATATGTGATATAATTTGAGTTAGTAAGGATTATCCTTATAATTAAATTTTAAAATTAAAGAGGAGATAAAACAATGAAGAAAGTTTTATTATCATCAGTAGCAGCTCTTGCAGTATTTTCTGCAGCAGCTCCAGCATTTGCATCTGACAATTCATATAGCTCAAATGCATTGATTCAAAAACACTACGTTTCAGAACGTGATATCGCTGACGAAGCAAACACACAAGTAGCAGCACACGAAGCTGAAATTAACGCTGAAGCTGAAAACGATGCAGCAGTTGTAGCAGCAAAACAAGCTCTTGAAGCATACGGATCAGGTCACCTTTACGGTGATTACGTTGCTAAACTTGAAGCAGCTCGTACTGAAGCACGTAATGTTGTACGCAACAAATATGTAGCTCGCCTTCAAGATGCATACCGTGACACTGCTTATGCTGAAGGTAAATACTGGAACGATCCAACTGGCGTTCAAGACAACAAAACAAAAGACATGCGTGATCAAGAAGATAAAGCTCTTAACCATGGTGTAGCTGAACAAGTATCTCCTGATCAAGCAGCAGCTGATCAAGCAGCAACTCAACCAGAAGGTGGTAAACCAGGTGCTGTAGACCAAGCTAAAAAAGCAGATTCAGCAGCTAAAAAAGCAGGAGCTTCTGCAAAAGCAGGTCAAAAAGCCCTTCCAAAAACACACGCTGTTAAATAATTTATTTATTTGGTGAAGTATACTATCACTGAAACTTTGTTTCAGTGATTTTTTTAGTAAATAACGAGGTAGAAAAATGAGTGGACACTCTAGAACAAAGAAAACACCAATTACTAAAATAATTGCTTCTATCGCAGCAGTAGCTATCGTTGCTTTGGGAGGCTTGTTTATATATAATAACAGCTTCTCAGCATCAAGTGAGAATAAGACGACTGAAACTACCGTTACCCAGGAAGCGTCAAAGCAAGCTTATACTGCTAGCGAGGAAGAAAAGGAATATCTCTCTAATAAATTTAAAGGTTTACTTGCAACAAACTCTGAAACTGTGGGGTATGTATATATTCCGGGTACACAGTTAGATGAACCAGTCGTTCAAACAACGGATAATGCGACTTATTTAGATAAGCGCTTTGATGGAGTTAACGAGCCTTTAATGGGGACAGTCTTTATGGACGCTGATAACAAGAAGGATTTTAGCGATCGATTAACTTGGTTATTTGGTCACGCTCGTGGTAGTAAAGTTCCTGATCACCGTATGTTTAAAGATGTGAACTATTTCAGTCGCCAAGAATATTTTGATGCACACCCTTATGTTGTCATTGAAACTCCAGAGAGAAAGTACTATTATGAAGCTGTTGCCATGATTATTGTTCCAGAAGAAACAGCTTTTTACCGTACTTCTTTTGATGATGATGCAGATTTTGAGAAACAGCTAACTACTATTTATGATACTGCAGAGGTTAAGAAACCAAATGTCAAGGTATCAGCTAAGGATAAATATCTTGTGCTTTCTACTTGTCGTGAAGAAGATGATACGATTCGTGCCAATCTCTACCTTCGACAAATTCCTGATTCAGAGTTGAGTGACTTTGTCAAACAACACGGAGAAAGCCTTCAGTATAAACCAACAAGAGAATAATCTTTAAATAAAATCTTTATGATCCTCTTAAAATTAAATGAATAGTTTAATTTTAAGAGGATTTTTTATTTTCATAGCAAATTTCTACAAACCCTTTCAAAATATGCTATACTGATGAAAAAGGAGGGTTTCTATGACTCAAGAATTTATCAATCCAAGTGATGGAGTGATCCGTCGGTATCTAGCAAGCAGTAAAACTCTAGCTGTAGTAGGCTTATCCGATCGTGAGGAAACAACTAGCAATCGAGTGACTAAAGAAATGCAGGCTCGTGGCTATAAAATTATTCCAGTTAACCCTAAAGCTGCAGGTGGCGAGATTTTGGGAGAAAAGGCTTATGCCAGTCTAGCTGAAATTCCTTTCCCTGTAGATATCGTCAATGTCTATCGTCGCAGTGAATTTTTACCTGATGTAGCACGAGACTTTCTCAAGGCGGATGCCAAGATTTTCTGGGCACAATTAGAACTTGAAAGTTTGGAAGCAGCAGAAATCTTGCGTGCTGGGGGATGCGATGACATCGTGATGAACCGTTGTATTAAGAGAGAACATACACGTTTAATTCTTGAACAATAAAAAGGTAGCCTAAAGGCTACCTTTTTTATTAGAAAATACCGATGAGTATTTGCATGCCAAGACTAGTCAGGATGATAGCAATCCAGCAAAGGGCTCCAAGAAGAATGGATTTTCCACTGGATTTGATCATAGCAACGAGGTTGGTTTTGAGACCGATAGCACTCATGGCCATGATAATAAGGAATTTAGAGAGTTGTTTGAGAGGTGCAAAGAGGCTATTGCTAACACCAAAAGAAGTAAGGACGGTAGTTAGCAGAGAAGCTAGGATAAAGTAGAGAATGAAAACGGGGAAGATTTTTTTGAGTTTTACTCCTTGGTTATCACCTTGTTGGCGACTTTGCCAGTATGAGAGAAAGAGAGTAATAGGGATAATAGCTAAGGTACGAGTCAGTTTGACAATAGTAGCAGATTCGAGAGTATTGCTTTGGTAGAGGCTATCCCAGGCGCTAGCTGTGGCTGTTACAGAGGACGTATCGTTGACCGCAGTACCCGCAAAGAGAGCAAAACCTTCGTTGGAAAGATGGAGCCAAGAACCTAGAGTTGGAAAGATAAGAGCTGCCAAGACATTGAAGAAAAAGATAACAGAAATGGCTTGGGCTACTTCTTTTTCCTTGGCGTGAATAACAGGAGCAGTCGCTGCAATGGCAGAACCGCCACAGATAGAAGATCCAACTCCAATCAAGGTAGCTAGCTTTGTATCAAGGTTAAAAAATCGTTGGAAAAAGAAAGCTATAATCAAAGCGATAGAAATAGTCGAAAGGATAACAGGGAGGGAAGATTTTCCAACTGCGAAAACTTGTGAGATATTGAGTCCAAACCCAAGCAAGATAACAGCATATTGAAGCAGTTTTTTGGAGCTATAAGTCAAGCCGGCATCCAGTTGTTTATAAGAAGTGAGAAAGGGATGGAGAATCATTCCGATAAAAATGGCGAAAACAGGTGCTCCCACAACAGGCAGAAAGCCTCCTAAAACCCAAGAGATGATAGAAATGATTAGACAGACTAGCAGTCCTGCCCAATTTTTTGATAGAAATGACATAAAAACCTCCGAAAATAAATACTACTTATTATAATCTTATCTGTCAGAAAAGTAAAATAGAAAGTAGGAATAAGGTTGTAAATTAACGGAATTTTGCGGTCAGAGAGCTTTTGTAGTATAATAGATATATGTTCTTTGATCAAGGAGGATATATATGGACTTAACCAAACGCTTTAATAAACAATTAGATAAGATACAAGTTTCCTTGATTCGTCAATTTGACCAGGCTATTTCAGAGATTCCTGGTGTCCTGCGATTGACCTTGGGAGAACCAGATTTTACAACGCCAGATCATGTCAAGGAAGCTTCAAAGCGAGCCATTGATCAAGATCAATCCTACTATACAGGTATGAGTGGTTTGTTGACATTGCGTCAGGCGGCGAGTGATTTTGTAAAAGAGAAATATCAGCTGGACTACAATCCAGAGAATGAAATCTTGGTCACAATTGGTGCGACAGAGGCTCTATCAGCCACTCTGACAGCTATTTTGGAGGAAGGAGACAAGGTTCTCTTGCCAGCTCCTGCCTATCCTGGCTATGAGCCAATAGTTAATCTAGTTGGTGCAGAGATTGTCGAGATTGATACGACTGAGAATGGTTTTGTCTTAACTCCAGAAATGCTAGAAAAAGCGATTTTAGAGCAAGGTGACAAGCTCAAGGCAGTTATTCTCAACTATCCAGCCAACCCTACAGGAATTACTTATAGTCGCGAGCAATTAGAAGCCTTGGCAGCTGTTTTACGCAAGTATGAGATTTTCGTAGTCTGTGATGAAGTCTACTCAGAATTGACCTATACAGGGGAAAATCATGTATCTTTGGGAACTATGTTGAGAGATCAGGCAATTATCATTAACGGTCTTTCTAAATCCCATGCCATGACAGGTTGGCGTTTAGGTTTTATCTTTGCACCAGCAAACTTCACAGCTCAACTCATCAAGAGTCATCAGTATTTGGTAACTGCTGCAAACACCATGGCACAACATGCTGCGGTGGAAGCATTGACAGCTGGTAAAGATGATGCAGAACCCATGAAGAAGGAATATATCCAGCGTCGGGACTACATTATCGACAAGATGACTGACCTCGGCTTTGAGATTATCAAACCAGATGGGGCTTTTTATATCTTTGCTAAGATTCCGGCAGGCTATAATCAAGATTCCTTTGCTTTTCTGAAGGATTTTGCCCAGAAGAAGGCTGTTGCTTTTATTCCTGGTGCTGCCTTTGGTCAGTATGGAGAGGGCTATGTTCGCCTATCTTATGCAGCTAGCATGGGAACCATCAGAGAAGCTATGAAACGACTTGAGGAGTACATGAGAGAAGCATGATTCAATCGATTACGAGTCAGGGTTTAGTACTTTACAATCGAAATTTTCGAGAGGATGATAAGCTTGTTAAAATCTTTACAGAACAGGCAGGGAAGCGCATGTTTTTTGTCAAACACGCCGGCCAATCCAAACTAGCTCCTGTCATTCAACCTTTAGTCTTAGCCCATTTTCTCCTAAAAGTCAATGACGATGGACTTAGTTATATAGAAGATTATCATGAGGTGAAGACTTTTCCGAAAATCAATAGTGACCTCTTTGTTATGGCTTATGCGACTTACGTTGCAGCCTTGGCAGATGCGAGTTTGCAGGATAACCAAGAAGACGCTCCCTTATTTGCTTTTTTGCAAAAGACTTTAGAGCTGATGGAAGAGGGTCTGGATTATCAAGTTTTGACCAATATTTTTGAAATTCAAATATTGACACGTTTTGGAATCAGTCTCAACTTTAATGAGTGTACCTTTTGTCATCGTGTGGGGCAAGCCTTTGACTTTTCATTCAAATACGGGGCTTGTCTTTGTCCCGATCATTACCATGAAGATGAGAAACGATGTCATCTAAATCCCAATATTCCTTATCTGCTCAATCAATTTCAAGCCATTGATTTTGAGACCTTGGAGACTATCTCACTTAAGGCCGAAATCAAGCAAGACTTGCGCAAGTTTATGGACCAAATCTACGAGGAATATGTCGGCATTCATCTAAAATCAAAGAAATTTATTGATTCCCTAGCCGACTGGGGACAACTACTGAAAGAGGAAGACAAATGAAAAAAATCGCAGTTGATGCAATGGGTGGCGATTACGCACCACAAGCTATTGTAGAGGGAGTTAATCAAGCCCTTGCTGACTTTTCAGATATTGAAGTCCAACTTTATGGAGATGAAAGCAAAATCAAGCAATATCTAACAGCTACAGAGCGCGTCAGCATTATCCATACGGATGAAAAAATCGACTCAGATGATGAGCCTACAAAAGCCATCCGCAAGAAGAAAAATTCCAGCATGGTATTGGCAGCTAAGGCTGTCAAAGATGGAGAGGCAGACGCAGTTCTTTCTGCAGGAAATACAGGTGCCTTGTTAGCAGCAGGATTCTTCATCGTTGGTCGTATCAAAAATATCGATCGACCAGGTCTTATGTCAACCTTGCCAACTATTGATGGAAAAGGTTTTGATATGCTTGACCTTGGTGCTAATGCAGAAAATACAGCTCATCACCTGCATCAATACGCTATCTTGGGTTCCTTCTATGCTAGAAATGTTCGTGGTATTGAAAAACCTCGTGTAGGTTTGCTTAATAACGGGACAGAGAGCAGCAAGGGAGATCCACTTCGCAAGGAAGCCTATGACCTATTAGTGGCTGACGAGAGTTTGAATTTCGTCGGGAACGTGGAAGCGCGTGATTTAATGGATGGTGTTGCCGATGTAGTCGTAACAGATGGTTTCACGGGAAACGCTGTGCTCAAAGCTATTGAAGGGACTGCTATGGGTATCATGGGCTTGCTTAAAAATGCTATTGTAGGTGGCGGTCTTAGAGCTAAGCTAGGAGCTTTCCTTCTTAAGGATAACCTCAGAGGTTTGAAAAAACAGCTCAACTATTCAGATGTTGGAGGCGCGGTTCTGTTTGGTGTTAAAGCACCAGTAGTTAAGACTCATGGTTCAAGTGATGCCAAGGCTGTCTATAGCACAATACGCCAGATTCGTACCATGCTTGAGACAGATGTAGTTGCTCAAACTGCGCGTGAATTTTCAGAGGAATAAGGAGAACAATATGACAGAACAACAAATTTTTGACCGTATCGTAACCATCATTCAAGAGCGTCAAGGAGAGGACTTTGTAGTTACTGAAAACTTGAGTTTAAAGGATGATTTAGATGCTGATTCAGTAGATTTGATGGAATTTATTCTAACAGTTGAGGATGAATTTGGAATCGAGATCAGTGATGAAGAAATTGACAACCTCCAAAGTGTTGCAGACGTATTAGCAATCATCAAAAATAGAATATAAGAAAAAGCAACATGCTGGTCATGTTGCTTTTTTGATTGTGTGAAGTTTGAATGATTGTGGTCTGGTTATCTAAATAGTCTGATTTGATTTTTTTCTAAATGTTTTAGAGTGAAGAATACGTTTACGTTCGTAAAACATTTGATTTATGCTTATTTTTGTGTTAGAATGAGGCAAAGTAATACGAAAGGCGAATAATAAAATGTCCAGCAAACTTATTTATACGGGAAAAGCTAAAGATATCTATACTACAGAAGACGAACATGTGATTAGGTCCGTTTATAAGGACCAAGCTACCATGCTTAATGGTGCTCGTAAAGAGACCATCGAAGGCAAAGGTGTGCTCAATAATCAGATTTCGTCTCTTATTTTTGAAAAATTGAATGCTGCAGGTGTGGCTACTCACTTTATCGAACGTATCTCTGACACAGAACAACTCAACAAGAAAGTGACCATCATTCCTTTGGAGGTTGTGCTTCGTAACGTGACTGCGGGTTCTTTCTCAAAACGTTTTGGCGTGGAAGAAGGTTTGGACTTGAAAACTCCAATCGTTGAATTTTACTACAAGAACGATGAGTTGGATGATCCATTCATCAATGATGAGCATGTGAAGTTCTTGGATATTGCCAATGATGAACAAATCGCTTATATCAAGGAAGAAACACGTCGCATCAATGGATTGCTGAAAGATTGGTTTGCACAAATTGGTCTTCGTTTGATTGACTTCAAATTGGAATTTGGTTTTGATAAGGATGGCAAGATCATCTTGGCAGATGAATTTTCACCAGATAACTGCCGCCTTTGGGATGCTGAAGGGCACCATATGGACAAGGATGTTTTCCGTAGAGATTTGGGCAGTCTAACGGATGTTTATAAGGTCGTGTTAGAAAAATTGCAAGGATTGAAGTAAAGTTTTACTTGGTCGTCACTACAATCTTTAAGTAGAAATAGATAAAGGAACTAAAATGGATAAACGTATTTTCGTTGAGAAAAAAGCTGATTTTCGTGTCAAATCTGACTCTTTAGTAAAAGAATTACAGCATAATCTTCAGTTGAAAACCTTGAAGGATCTTCGGATTGTTCAGGTTTACGATGTCTTTAATTTGGCAGAGGACTTGTTTGCGCGTGCGGAAAAACATATTTTTTCTGAGCAGGTGACCGATACTGTTTTGGATGAAGCTGAGGTTAAGGCTGATCTTGAGAAGTATGCTTTCTTTGCTATCGAAAGTTTGCCTGGTCAATTTGATCAACGTGCGGCGTCTTCACAAGAAGCTTTGCTTTTGTTGGGTAGTTCAAATGATGTAACAGTGAACACAGCACAACTTTACTTGGTCAATAAGGATATTGATGCGAATGAATTGGAAGCTGTTAAAAACTATCTCTTGAACCCAGTGGATTCTCGTTTCAAAGACATCACTCTTGGTATTGCGAAACAGGATTTCTCTGAGTCTGACAAGACCATTCCAAATTTGGATTTCTTTGAAACATATACAGCAGAAGATTTTGCACAGTATAAGGCTGAGCAAGGATTGGCCATGGAAGTGGATGACCTTCTCTTCATTCAAGATTACTTCAAGTCTATTGGTCGTGTACCAACTGAGACTGAGTTGAAGGTGTTGGATACTTACTGGTCTGACCACTGTCGTCACACAACTTTCGAGACTGAGTTGAAAAACATCGACTTCTCAGCTTCTAAATTCCAAAAACAATTGCAAGCGACTTATGACAAGTATATTGCCATGCGTGATGAGTTGGGACGTACAGAAAAACCTCAAACCTTGATGGATATGGCGACTATTTTTGGTCGTTATGAGCGTGCCAATGGTCGTTTGGACGACATGGAAGTGTCTGATGAAATCAATGCCTGCTCCGTTGAAATTGAAGTGGATGTCAATGGTGTGAAAGAACCATGGCTTCTCATGTTCAAAAACGAAACTCACAACCACCCAACGGAGATCGAACCATTTGGTGGAGCGGCAACTTGTATCGGTGGTGCCATTCGTGACCCATTGTCAGGTCGCTCCTACGTTTACCAAGCCATGCGTATTTCAGGTGCTGGCGATATTACAGCTCCAATTTCAGAAACTCGCGCTGGGAAATTACCACAACAAGTGATTTCTAAAACAGCGGCTCACGGTTATTCTTCATATGGGAACCAAATTGGTCTGGCGACGACCTATGTTCGTGAATACTTCCACCCAGGTTTCGTTGCTAAACGTATGGAGCTAGGTGCAGTTGTCGGTGCAGCTCCTAAGGAAAATGTTGTCCGTGAAAAACCTGAAGCAGGTGATGTGATTATCTTGCTCGGTGGTAAGACTGGACGTGACGGTGTCGGTGGTGCGACAGGTTCTTCTAAAGTTCAAACAGTTGAATCTGTTGAAACAGCTGGTGCTGAGGTTCAAAAAGGGAATGCCATCGAAGAACGTAAGATCCAACGTCTTTTCCGTAATGGGGAAGTGACACGTCTGATCAAGAAATCAAATGACTTTGGTGCTGGTGGTGTCTGTGTGGCTATCGGTGAATTGGCAGATGGTCTTGAAATTGATCTAGACAAAGTGCCATTAAAATATCAAGGCTTGAACGGTACAGAAATTGCCATCTCTGAATCTCAAGAACGGATGGCTGTAGTGGTTCGTCCAGAAGATGTAGATGCCTTCATTGCAGCATGTAACAAAGAAAATATTGACGCGGTTGTCGTTGCGACAGTGACCGAAAAACCAAATCTTGTCATGCACTGGAATGGTGAAACCATCGTTGATTTGGAACGTCGTTTCCTTGATACAAACGGTGTACGTGTAGTTGTGGATGCTAAGGTGGTTGACAAGGATGTCAAGCTTCCAGAAGAACGCCAAACATCTGCCGAAACCCTTGAAGCTGATACTCTTGAAGTCTTGTCTGACCTCAACCATGCTAGTCAAAAAGGGCTACAAACCATCTTTGATAGTTCAGTTGGACGTTCAACAGTCAATCACCCACTAGGAGGTCGCTACCAAATCACACCAACGGAGGCTTCAGTACAGAAATTGCCAGTCCAACATGGTGTGACTCATACGGCATCAGTCATGGCACAAGGCTTTAACCCATACATCGCAGAATGGTCTCCGTACCACGGTGCTGCTTATGCGGTTATCGAAGCAACTGCTCGTTTGGTTGCTGCTGGTGCAAACTGGTCTAAGGCTCGCTTCTCTTATCAAGAATACTTCGAGCGTATGGATAAACAAGCAGAGCGTTTTGGTCAGCCAGTAGCAGCTCTTCTTGGATCCATTGAAGCTCAGATTCAACTTGGGTTGCCATCTATCGGTGGGAAGGACTCTATGTCTGGTACCTTTGAAGAATTGACAGTACCACCAACCTTAGTTGCTTTTGGTGTCACAACTGCAGATAGCCGTAAGGTTCTTTCTCCAGAATTTAAAGCTGCTGGTGAAAATATCTATTACATCCCAGGTCAAGCTTTGGCACAAGAAATTGACTTTGATCTGATCAAGTCTAACTTTGCTCAATTTGAAGCCATCCAAGCTGATCACAAAGTAACAGCAGCATCAGCTGTCAAATATGGTGGTGTCCTTGAAGCCCTTGCCCTTGCAACATTTGGTAACCATATTGGTGCCACTGTAACCCTTGAAAATCTTGAGACTGCCTTGACAGCTCAATTGGGTGGATTCGTCTTCACATCTCCGGAAGAGATTTCAGGTGTTGCCAAGATTGGACAAACAGCAGCTGACTTTACACTTACTGTCAACGATGTAACGCTTGATGGACACAAACTTGACAGTGCCTTCCAAGGTAAATTGGAAGAAGTCTACCCAACGGAATTTGCACAAGCAACTGAGTTGGAAGAAGTACCTGCGGTGGCGTCAGATGCTGTTATCAAAGCTAAAGAAACTATTGAAAAACCAGTGGTTTACATCCCAGTGTTCCCAGGTACCAACTCCGAATATGACTCCGCTAAGGCATTTGAAAAAGAAGGCGCAAAAGTCAACTTGGTACCATTTGTAACACTGAATGAAGAAGCAATTGTCAAATCTGTTGACACTATGGTTGAAAATATCGAAAAAGCTAACATTATCTTCTTTGCCGGTGGCTTCTCAGCAGCGGATGAACCAGATGGATCAGCTAAATTCATCGTTAATATCTTGCTTAACGAAAAAGTACGTGCAGCCATCGATAGCTTCATCGAAGGTGGTGGTTTGATTATCGGTATCTGTAACGGGTTCCAAGCTCTTGTCAAATCAGGTCTTCTTCCATACGGTAACTTTGAAGATGCAAGCAGTACGAGTCCAACTCTCTTTTACAATGATGCCAACCAACACGTGGCTAAGATGGTTGAAACACGTATTGCCAATACGAACTCACCATGGCTTGCTGGCGTGAAAGTTGGTGACATCCATGCCATCCCAGTATCACACGGTGAAGGTAAATTTGTCGTGACAGCTGAGGAATTTGCAGAGCTCCGTGATAATGGTCAAATCTTTAGCCAATATGTTGACTTCGAAGGCAAACCAAGCATGGATTCTAAATACAATCCTAACGGTTCTGTGAATGCTATTGAAGGTATCACAAGCAAGAACGGTCAAATCATTGGTAAGATGGGACACTCAGAACGTTTCGAAGACGGTCTTTTCCAAAATATTCCAGGAAATAAAGACCAACACCTCTTTGCGTCAGCGGTTAAATACTTTACTGAAAAATAGGCTTTGCAGATTTTCTAATAGATAACCATCCGTGAATGTAAAATCAAGTAGATCTAACTTACGACAATTGCAAATGATTTATTGTTGTGAGTGAAACGAGCTTCTGCCGTATCATTCCGCTCTAGTATCGTTAAGGAATGATACACAAATAAAAATTAGGTATATAAAATGACATACGAAGTAAAATCTCTTAATGAAGAATGTGGTGTTTTTGGTATCTGGGGCCACCCAGACGCTGCCAAATTAACCTATTTTGGACTCCATAGTCTTCAGCACCGTGGTCAGGAGGGGGCAGGAATCCTCTCCAATGACCAAGGGAAATTGAAGCGTCATCGTGATATGGGGCTTTTATCAGAAGTCTTCAAAAATCCTGCGAATTTGGATAAATTGACAGGAACTGGAGCGATTGGGCACGTGCGTTATGCGACTGCGGGAGAAGCTTCTGTAGACAATATCCAACCTTTCCTCTTCCGCTTTCACGACATGCAGTTTGGTTTGGCTCATAATGGGAATCTGACCAATGCAGAATCGCTCAAGCAAGAATTGGAACAAAGAGGAGCGATTTTCAGCTCAACTTCTGACTCTGAAATCTTGGCTCACCTTATTCGCCGTAGCCACAATCCAAACCTGATGGGTAAAATCAAGGAAGCACTCAGTCTTGTTAAAGGTGGTTTTGCTTATCTCTTGATGTTTGAAGATAAGTTAATTGCAGCGCTTGATCCAAATGGCTTCCGTCCTCTGTCAATCGGGAAAATGGCTAATGGAGCAGTAGTGGTTTCATCTGAAACCTGTGCCTTTGAAGTAATCGGTGCTGAGTGGATTCGCGACGTAAAACCAGGCGAGATTGTCATTATTGATGACAATGGCATCCAGTATGACAGCTATACAAACGATACTCAGTTGGCTATCTGTTCCATGGAGTATATCTACTTCGCACGTCCTGACTCCAATATCCACGGAGTCAATGTCCATACAGCTCGTAAGAGAATGGGAGCTCAACTGGCACGTGAGTTCAAGCATGAAGCCGATATCGTAGTCGGGGTGCCAAACTCCTCTCTTAGCGCAGCTATGGGATTTGCGGAAGAATCAGGTCTGCCAAATGAAATGGGGCTCATCAAAAACCAATATACGCAACGAACCTTTATCCAGCCGACTCAAGAATTGCGTGAGCAAGGGGTTCGAATGAAATTGTCTGCCGTTTCTGGTGTCGTGAGAGGCAAACGCGTTGTCATGATTGATGACTCGATTGTACGAGGCACGACATCTCGTCGCATTGTCCAACTTTTGAAAGAAGCGGGGGCATCAGAAGTACACGTTGCCATCGGGAGTCCTGCTCTTGCCTATCCATGTTTTTACGGGATTGATATCCAGACACGTCAGGAGCTGATTGCGGCCAATCATACGGTCGAAGAGACTTGCCAAATCATTGGTGCGGATAGCCTGACCTATCTTTCGATTGATGGCTTGATTGATTCTATCGGCATCGAAACAGATGCGCCGAATGGTGGTCTCTGTGTCGCTTACTTTGACGGTGACTACCCAACTCCTCTCTATGACTATGAAGAAGAATATCGTAGAAGTTTGGATGACAAGATCAGTTTTTACAAATAGACGGCTAAAGACTCTCGATTAAAGAAAAGGAATGAATAAAATGACGAATAAAAATGCTTATGCGCCACGTCTCACTACTGACTAAAAGCTAAAGCATTTGTCAGTAGACGCTTTCTCCTATGGGACCAAAGCTAGAGACCTGACTAGTATTTTTAGATAAAATAATTGTTTACCTAAAAATACGTCGCAGTCTTTCTCAAAAAAAGAAAAGGATTAAAAAATGACAAATAAAAATGCATACGCTCAATCAGGTGTGGACGTTGAAGCGGGTTATGAGGTTGTAGAACGGATTAAAAAACATGTGGCACGTACAGAGCGTGCTGGTGTTATGGGCGCTCTTGGCGGTTTTGGTGGCATGTTCGACCTTTCAAAAACAGGTGTTAAAGAGCCAGTTTTGATCTCAGGAACTGACGGTGTTGGAACCAAGCTCATGTTAGCTATCAAGTACGACAAACACGATACTATCGGACAAGACTGTGTGGCTATGTGTGTCAACGATATCATCGCTGCAGGTGCTGAGCCCCTTTACTTCCTTGACTACGTAGCAACTGGTAAAAATGAACCAGCTAAGCTAGAACAAGTGGTCGCTGGTGTGGCTGAAGGTTGTGTACAAGCAGGTGCAGCCCTCATCGGTGGTGAAACGGCTGAAATGCCTGGTATGTATGGAGAAGACGACTATGATTTGGCAGGTTTCGCGGTAGGTATCGCAGAAAAATCTCAAATCATTGACGGTTCAAAAGTAGCAGAGGGAGATGTCCTGCTAGGACTTGCTTCAAGCGGTATCCACTCAAATGGTTATTCACTCGTGCGTCGTGTCTTTGCTGATTACACAGGGGAAGAAGTCTTGCCAGAATTGGAAGGCAAGAAACTCAAGGACGTTCTTTTGGAACCTACTCGCATCTATGTCAAGGCTGCCTTGCCACTCATTAAAGAGGAATTGGTGAATGGGATTGCCCACATCACAGGTGGTGGTTTCATCGAAAATGTCCCACGTATGTTCTCAGATGATTTGGCGGCTGAAATTGATGAAAGCAAAGTTCCAGTTCTTCCAATTTTCCAAGCCCTTGAAAAATATGGCCAAATCAAACACGAAGAAATGTTTGAAATCTTCAACATGGGTATTGGTCTCATGCTTGCGGTTAAACCAGAACATGTGGAACGTGTCAAAGAACTTCTTGACGAACCTGTTTATGAAATCGGTCGGATTGTGAAGAAGACAGATGCAAGTGTGGTGATAAAATAATGGCTAAAAAAATTGCTGTTTTTGCTTCTGGAAATGGTTCAAACTTTCAGGTCATTGCAGAGCAATTTCCAGTTGAATTTGTCTTTTCAGATCACCGGGAAGCCTATGTACTTGAGCGTGCCGAAAAGCTAGGGGTTTTATCTTATGCCTTTGAACTTAAAGAGTTTGAGAATAAGGCAGACTATGAAGGAGCCATTGTCGAGCTCTTGGATGAGCACGAGATTGACCTAGTCTGTTTGGCGGGTTATATGAAAATCGTTGGTCCAACCTTGCTAGCGGCTTATGAAGGTCGCATCATCAATATTCACCCAGCTTATCTCCCTGAATTTCCAGGCGCTCATGGTATTGAGGATGCCTGGAATGCAGGTGTGGACCAGTCTGGCGTGACTATTCACTGGGTGGACTCTGGTGTTGATACCGGTAAGGTCATCAAGCAAGTCCGTGTGCCACGCCTTGAAGGGGATACCCTTGATACTTTCGAGACTCGCATCCACGAAACAGAGTACAAACTATATCCAGAAGTCTTGGATAGTTTGGGGGCTGCACGAAAATAAGGAAGCCCTCGAGCTGAAAGAAAATTTTCGACTGTAGCACTGTAGCAAAGAAAGAACTTTTTTAAAAAGGAAAAGAAAGAACATGACTAAACGAGCGCTTATTTCAGTCTCAGACAAAGCGGGCATTGTTGAATTTGCCCAAGAACTTAAAAAACTTGGTTGGGATATCATCTCAACAGGTGGTACCAAAGTTGCCCTTGATAATGCCGGTGTTGATACCATTGCCATTGACGATGTGACTGGTTTCCCAGAAATGATGGACGGCCGTGTCAAGACTCTCCATCCAAATATTCACGGTGGTCTCCTCGCTCGTCGTGACCTCGATAGTCACTTGGAAGCGGCTAAAGACAACAAGATTGAGCTCATTGACCTTGTGGTGGTCAACCTTTACCCATTCAAGGAAACCATTCTTAAACCAGACGTGACTTACGCTGACGCGGTTGAAAACATCGATATCGGTGGTCCATCAATGCTTCGTTCAGCAGCGAAGAACCACGCTAGCGTAACAGTTGTTGTAGACCCTGCTGACTATGCTGTTGTGCTTGATGAATTGGCAGCGAAAGGCGAAACCACTTACGAAACTCGTCAACGTTTGGCAGCTAAGGTTTTCCGTCACACAGCAGCTTACGATGCTTTGATTGCAGAATACTTCACAGCTCAAGTGGGTGAAGCAAAACCTGAAAAACTCACTTTGACCTATGACCTCAAGCAACCAATGCGTTACGGTGAAAACCCTCAACAAGACGCAGACTTCTACCAAAAAGCCTTGCCAACGGATTACTCCATTGCATCAGCGAAACAGCTCAATGGTAAGGAATTGTCCTTTAACAATATCCGTGACGCTGATGCTGCTATCCGTATTATCCGCGATTTCAAAGAACGTCCAACGGTTGTAGCTCTCAAACACATGAACCCATGTGGAATCGGTCAAGCTGATGACATCGAGACTGCTTGGGACTACGCTTATGAGTCTGACCCAGTGTCTATCTTTGGTGGAATCGTCGTTCTCAACCGTGAGGTAGATGCTGCGACAGCTGAGAAGATGCACGGCGTTTTCCTCGAAATCATCATTGCACCAAGCTATACGGATGAAGCGCTAGCTATTTTGACTAACAAAAAGAAAAACTTGCGCATTCTTGCCTTGCCATTTGATGCCCAAGATGCTAGTGAAGTGGAAGCAGAATACACAGGTGTTGTCGGTGGACTCCTCGTTCAAAACCAAGACGTGATCAAAGAAAGCCCAGCTGACTGGCAAGTTGTAACCAAACGCCAACCAACTGAGACAGAAGCAACAGCCCTTGAGTTTGCTTGGAAAGCTATCAAGTATGTCAAATCAAATGGAATCATCGTGACTAATGATCACATGACACTTGGTGTTGGCCCAGGTCAAACTAATCGTGTGGCCTCTGTTCGTATCGCCATTGACCAAGCTAAAGACCGCCTTGATGGTGCTGTTCTTGCTTCAGATGCCTTCTTCCCATTTGCGGATAACGTGGAAGAAATCGCTAAAGCAGGTATCAAGGCCATCATCCAGCCAGGGGGCTCTGTCCGTGACCAAGAGTCTATCGAAGCTGCTGATAAATACGGCTTGACTATGGTCTTCACAGGCGTGAGACATTTTAGACATTAAGAAAATAAAAGGGAAGAAAACAGTTTCTTTCCTTTTTTTTGCTTTAAAAGCGAAACGAAACAAGATTAAAACGAACGTTTATGGTATAATATTAGTAAATAATTCGCAAAAGAGGTTGAAAGATGAAGCTGTTAGTTGTCGGCTCGGGTGGTCGTGAACATGCCATTGCTAAGAAGTTGCTTGAGTCAAAAGATGTTGAAAAAGTCTTTGTAGCTCCTGGGAACGACGGGATGACTCTGGATGATCTGGAATTGGTAAATATCTCTATTTCCGAACATTCTAAATTGATTGAGTTTGCAAAAGCCAACGATATTGCTTGGTCCTTCATTGGTCCAGATGACGCCCTTGCGGCTGGGATTGTGGATGAGTTCAATGCAGCTGGCCTCAAAGCCTTTGGTCCGACAAGATTGGCAGCGGAGTTGGAGTGGTCCAAGGATTTTGCTAAGGAAATCATGGTCAAATACGATGTTCCGACAGCAGCCTATGGGACCTTCTCAGATTTCGAGGAAGCCAAGGCCTATATCGAAGAAAAAGGCGCTCCAATCGTAGTCAAGGCAGACGGTTTGGCCCTTGGGAAAGGTGTCGTCGTTGCTGAGACAGTCGAGCAAGCAGTAGAAGCCGCTCACGAGATGCTTTTGGACAATAAATTCGGGGACTCAGGTGCGCGTGTGGTTATCGAGGAGTTTCTTGCAGGAGAGGAATTTTCACTTTTTGCCTTTGTAAATGGTGACAAGTTCTACATCATGCCAACAGCTCAGGACCACAAACGTGCCTATGATGGCGACAAGGGGCCTAACACGGGTGGTATGGGTGCCTATGCGCCAGTTCCACACTTGCCAGAGAGCGTGGTTGCTACAGCGGTTGACACCATTGTCAAGCCAGTCCTCGAAGGGATGATTAAAGAAGGGCGCCCCTATCTTGGTGTCCTTTACGCAGGTCTTATCTTGACAGCTGATGGGCCCAAAGTCATCGAGTTTAACGCTCGTTTCGGAGATCCAGAAACGCAAATTATCTTACCTCGTTTGACATCTGACTTCGCGAATAACATTACTGACATTTTGGAAGGCAAAGAGCCAGCCATCACTTGGATGGACAAGGGTGTGACACTAGGCGTTGTTGTAGCCTCAAACGGATACCCACTCGCTTATGAGAAAGGTGTCAAGCTTCCTACCAAGACAGAAGGCGACATCATCACTTACTATGCCGGAGCTAAATTTGCTGAAAATGGGGAAGACCTCCTCTCAAACGGTGGACGTGTCTATATGTTAGTCACCACAGCAGATACTGTCAAAGACGGCCAAAACATTATCTACAACCAACTCAACAAACAAAATACAGAAGGCCTCTTTTACCGAACAGATATCGGAAGCAAGGCAATTAGATAAAGATATAAGAAAAAGCGACGCAGTCGCCAAACCCGATAATGGTCGTTTAATTTGCGAGCATTAGCGAGCTGATATAGAGCAATCACCGCCGTTGTGAAAGAACGATTGGATTATAAGCCAATCGTTCAGGGAAATCGGAAGACCTTGGGCTTCCGATTTAGGCATGAGACACCTTTGGTGGCTGCTGCCGTCCCTCACAACCTAAGGTGATTGTCAAAAAAGGAAGAAAAAGGATTAAAAATGAAACCAGTAATTTCCATCATCATGGGCTCAAAATCCGACTGGGCAACCATGCAAAAAACCGCTGAAGTCCTAGACCGCTTCGGTGTAGTCTACGAAAAGAAAGTTGTTTCCGCTCACCGTACACCAGACCTCATGTTTAGACATGCGGAGGAAGCCCGTAGCCGTGGCATCAAGGTTATCATCGCAGGTGCGGGTGGCGCAGCCCATTTGCCAGGTATGGTAGCTGCCAAAACAACCCTCCCTGTCATCGGTGTACCAGTCAAATCACGAGCGCTTAGTGGCGTGGATTCTCTTTACTCGATTGTTCAGATGCCGGGTGGTGTGCCTGTTGCGACAATGGCTATTGGTGAAGCAGGTGCGACCAATGCGGCCCTCTTTGCCCTCCGTCTCCTTTCAGTAGAGGATCAGGCTATTGCAACAGCATTGGCAGATTTCGCAGAAGAACAAGGAAAAATCGCAGAGGAGTCGACGAATGAGCTCATCTAAAACAATCGGAATTATCGGTGGTGGTCAGCTGGGTCAGATGATGGCCATTTCTGCTATCTACATGGGACACAAGGTTATCGCGCTGGATCCTGCGGCGGATTGCCCAGCCTCTCGTGTGGCGGAAATCATCGTGGCGCCTTATAATGATGTGGACGCCCTCCGTCAGTTGGCGGAGCGTTGCGATGTCCTGACCTATGAGTTTGAGAATGTCGATGCCGATGGTTTGGATGCTGTCATCAAGGATGGTCAACTCCCTCAAGGGACAGATTTGCTCCGCATTTCCCAAAATCGCATCTTTGAAAAGGACTTTCTCTTAAATAAGGCTCAAGTCACCGTGGCACCCTACAAGGTTGTGACTTCAAACCAGGATTTGGCAGATATCGACCTTTCTAAAAACTATGTCCTCAAGACTGCGACTGGTGGCTACGATGGCCATGGACAAAAGGTCATTCGTTCAGCGGAAGATTTAGAAGAAGCTTATGCGCTAGCAGATTCAGCAGATTGCGTTTTAGAAGAATTCGTCAATTTCGACCTTGAAATTTCTGTCATTGTGTCAGGAAATGGCAAGGACGTGACAGTTTTCCCGGTTCAGGAAAATATCCACCGTAACAATATCCTGTCTAAGACCATCGTGCCAGCTCGCATTTCAGAAAGTCTGGCTGAAAAAGCCAAAGCCATGGCAGTGCGAATCGCTGAACAGCTGAACTTGTCTGGAACTCTTTGTGTGGAAATGTTTGCGACAGCTGATGACATTATTGTCAACGAAATCGCGCCACGCCCACATAACTCTGGACACTACTCAATCGAAGCCTGTGATTTTTCACAATTTGACACACATATCTTGGGCGTTCTCGGAGCGCCACTTCCAACAATCCACCTCCATGCTCCAGCAGTCATGCTCAACGTCCTCGGCCAACACGTCGAAGCAGCTGAAACATATGTGACAGAAAATCCAAGCGCCCACCTCCACCTATATGGTAAAATAGAAGCGAAGCACAACCGCAAAATGGGACATGTGACTTTGTTTAGTGATGTGCCAGATGAGGTTGAAGAATTTGGGAAAGGGATTGATTTTTAGGACATGCCTATGATTCAACTCATTGTCAACGCATTTGTTGAAAAAGAAAAGACGGGAGCAGTCGTCGAAGTCTTGTATGCTAGTAGCAATCACGAAAAAGTGAAAGCTAAGTATGAAGAGCTGACTGCTCAATATCCTGAAAACTATTTAGCCATCTATGATCTACCGTTAGATACGGATTTGAATACACTGGATCATTATCCATCGGTGTGGATTGGGAAAGAGGAATTTGAATAAAGCGACAGTCGATTGCTAACTGATGTAAAACATCAAAAGAAAGGAAAATAAAAACATGATCGAACGTTACTCTCGCCCCGAAATGGCGAACATTTGGACTGAAGAAAATAAATACCGTGCTTGGCTTGAGGTAGAAATCTTGGCTGACGAGGCATGGGCTGAGTTGGGGGAAATCCCTAAGGAAGATGTGGCTTTGATTCGCGAGAAGGCGGACTTTGACATCGACCGTATTTTGGAGATTGAGCAGGAGACTCGCCACGATGTGGTGGCTTTCACACGTGCGGTTTCTGAGACTCTTGGTGAAGAGCGCAAGTGGGTTCACTACGGTTTGACATCTACTGACGTGGTAGATACGGCCTATGGTTACCTCTACAAACAAGCCAATGACATCATCCGCAAGGACCTTGAAAACTTCACCAACATCATCGCTGATAAGGCTAAGGAGCACAAGTTCACCATTATGATGGGTCGTACCCACGGTGTGCACGCTGAGCCGACAACTTTTGGTCTGAAATTGGCTACTTGGTACAGCGAAATGAAGCGGAACATTGAGCGTTTCGAGCATGCGGCTGCTGGTGTAGAGGCAGGTAAGATCTCTGGTGCGGTTGGTAACTTTGCCAATATCTCACCATTCGTTGAAAAATACGTCTGCGACAAGCTTGGTATCCGTGCTCAAGAAATCTCAACACAGGTGCTTCCTCGTGACCTTCATGCTGAGTACTTTGCAGTTCTTGCTAGCATCGCAACTTCTATCGAGCGTATGGCGACTGAAATTCGTGGTTTGCAAAAATCAGAACAACGCGAAGTAGAAGAGTTCTTTGCTAAAGGGCAAAAAGGGTCTTCAGCAATGCCTCACAAACGCAACCCTATCGGTTCTGAAAACATGACAGGTCTTGCGCGTGTTATCCGCGGTCACATGGTGACAGCTTATGAGAATGTTGCTCTCTGGCACGAACGTGACATCTCTCACTCATCAGCTGAGCGTATCATCACACCAGATACGACCATCTTGATTGACTACATGCTCAACCGTTTTGGAAATATCGTCAAAAACTTGACGGTCTTCCCAGAAAACATGATCCGCAACATGAACTCAACTTTTGGTCTTATCTTTAGCCAACGTGCCATGTTGACCTTGATTGAGAAAGGTATGACCCGTGAGCAAGCCTATGACTTGGTACAACCAAAAACAGCCTACTCTTGGGACAACCAAGTAGACTTCAAACCACTTCTTGAAGCAGATCCAGAAGTAACATCACGTTTGACTCAAGAAGAAATCGACGAAATCTTCAACCCAACTTACTACACCAAACGAGTGGATGAGATCTTCGAACGCATCGGTTTGGGTGACTAATCATAAAATAAAAAGCGAGATTCAATCTCGCTTTTTATTTGTGCTTAATCTTTTTTCTTGCTAAGTCCATAAGCTGTAAGTGCAGCCATCAAACCTGTAGCCATCAACCATTCTGAACCTTGGCTTCCTGTTTCAGGAAGTTTATATTCTTTGGCTGAAGGAGCCTCAACTGTAGCAACTTTTTTATTTTCTACCTCTTCTGGTTCTGACTTCTTAGCTTCTCCAGTTACTTCTGATTTTGTTGGAGCTTCAGTATTTGTTACTGGAGCGACTGGAGACGCTTGAGCTACATTTTCTGTTGAAGGAGTAGTCTCGAGTTTTTCTTCACTCGTTGGTGGAGTGACTTCTCCAGTGGTTTGGACAGCAGGTTGATTCTCTGTTGTAGCAGGCACAACTCCGTCAGCAGCAATAGCTTGAGCCTGAAAGGCAAAGCCAATCAATACAGAAGCGGCCCAAATTGCATATTTACGAATAGAGAAGCGCTGTTTATTTTCTGGTTTCATTAAAAACCTCCCTTTTGAATTCTTTGATAACGTTTTCATACATTGATCCTATTGTATGTTCTTACTAAAATAAAGTCAAGTTTTTGAGGGAATTACTATAAAAAATAGAATAATTTATAAATTAAGATATATTTTTCTAATTTTGACTATTTTTTAGTAAAAAGGTTACTAATTATAGAATTGCTTGAAATGCTATTCTCAGGAAAGTGAGCTGATGCTATAATGGGTATATAAAAAACCTGAGACAGTCGCCTCAGGATTTTTAAAGATTAGTGGTCACGATCACAAGAAATGAATTTGATTTTGTAGAAATCAGATCGTTTATATGTCTCGATATATTCCAAAACTTGACCAGTTGCTTCAAGCTTAGTTGTCTTAGTTTGGAAAACAGTTGGGAAATGAGTGTCGATTCCTAATACAGAAGCGGCATGTTCTGGAGTTGGAAATACAATTTCATTAATTTCTTCAAAATGCTCATCATTCATGTGAATGTGGTAGTCCAATTTGAAACGAGTATAGATAGAACTATAGTATTCAAGATTTGGATAGTTGGCATTGATGTACTGTTCAGGAATGTATGAACTGTGATAGATATAGGTGATGCCATTTGTTTCACGAACACGTTCAATCTTGTAGTAGAATTGATCGCCACGTAGGCCGAGCTTTTCTAGATATTTAAGATCGTTCCCGCGTTCGATAGAAAGAACAGTTACCTTATCGTCTTTGGTCTCGAAGATTTCTACATCAGAAAATTCAACGAGTTTATGCTTGCGGGCACGAGCTACGAAAGTTCCTTTACCTTGTTGACGAACAATGTATCCGTCTTTAGCAAGATCATTCAAGGCACGAACCACTGTGATTGAGCTAACATCATACATGGAAATCAATTCTGCTTCAGTGTAGAATTTATCTCCACTAGCAAATTGACCAGAAATAATCTTGTTTTTCAATTCATCTTTAATATATTGATACTTTGGAATTGCCATAATTTCACCTCATTTTTTCCTTCTCCACCTATGATTTTAACATAAAATCGAAAAAAAGAGTAGAAAAGCGATGAAAAAATTTAAAATATCGGAATAAGAAATTAGGATACATATAAATAATTTGAGTTTTAATTCCTATTTTTGCTTTCTATTTAGAACGTTGATTTTATGGCATTTTGATATTTTTTAGAAAAAATTTAGTAAAAGACAGAAAATTTTTAAAGAAAATTTCAAAAAGTATTGACATTAATCCCCGATTAGTTTATAGTTGATATAACAACAAATGAAAGCGCAATCTTTTTCGTTTTCAGAGGAGGAAGAATGGCAAGATTTGAAATTAAAGATGATTTCTATCTGAATGGAAAACCATTCAAGGTTTTGTCTGGTGCCATTCACTATTTTAGAATTCCTGTGGAAGATTGGCATCATTCATTGTATAACCTCAAGGCTTTAGGTTTCAATACAGTTGAGACTTATGTCGCCTGGAACATGCATGAACCTGCTGAAGGAAAATTTAACTTTGAAGGTAATCTTGATTTAGAGAGATTTCTTCAAACTGCACAAGATTTGGGCTTATATGCAATTGTACGTCCTTCTCCATTTATCTGTGCAGAATGGGAATTCGGTGGTTTACCAGCATGGCTCTTGACCAAGGATATGAGAATTCGGTCATCTGACCCAGCTTTCATTGATATGGTTGGTCGCTACTATGATCAGTTGCTTCCACGTCTAGTTCCGAGATTATTGGAAAACGGTGGGAACATTCTCATGATGCAAGTCGAAAATGAGTACGGATCCTATGGCGAGGACAAGACCTACTTGAGGGAAATTCGACGTTTGATGGAAGGACGAGCAGTTACTTGTCCGCTTTTCACATCAGATGGACCATGGCGAGCAACTCTTAAGGCTGGAACCTTAATTGAGGATGATCTCTTTGTGACAGGGAACTTTGGTTCCAAGGCTACTTATAATTTCTCACAGATGCAAGAATTCTTTGATGAGCACGGCAAGAAATGGCCACTCATGTGTATGGAATTCTGGGATGGCTGGTTCAATCGATGGAAAGAACCAATCATCAAGCGTGAACCTGAGGAATTAGCAGAAGCTGTCCACGAGGTTTTAGAGCAAGGTTCTATTAATCTTTACATGTTCCACGGTGGGACCAACTTTGGTTTTATGAATGGTTGTTCAGCTCGAGGAACCATTGATTTACCACAAGTAACATCTTATGATTATGACGCTCTTCTTGATGAAGCTGGAAACCCAACTGCTAAATATTTTGCAGTCAAAGACATGATGGCGACTTACTATCCTGAGTATCCGCAATCTGAGCCACTTCACAAGGCAAGTATGGAAGTTGACGCGATTCCGCTAGTTGAAAAAGTTTCCTTGTTTGAAACCTTGGATAGCCTATCCAGTCCGATTGAAAGTCTCTACCCTAAGAAAATGGAAGAGTTAGGACAAGGTTACGGCTACCTACTCTATCGTACGGAAGCAAGTTGGGATGCGGATGAAGAACGCATTCGAATTATTGACGGACGAGATAGAGCTCAGCTCTTTATCGATGGTAAATGGGTGGCGACACAGTACCAAACAGAAATCGGTGAAGATATCTTTTATCAAGGTAAAAAGAAAACGCTATCCAATATTGATATACTTATTGAAAATATGGGGCGTGTCAACTATGGACACAAATTCTTAGCAGATACACAGCGAAAAGGAATTCGCACAGGTATTTGTAAAGATTTGCATTTCTTGCTCAACTGGAAGCAATATCCACTTCCTCTTGATAACCCAGAGAATATTGATTTCTCTAAGGGATGGACAGAAGGACAACCTGCCTTTTACGCTTATGACTTTGAAGTTGAGGCGCCAAAGGATACCTACTTAGACTTATCTGAGTTTGGTAAAGGGATTGCTTATATCAATGGACATCATCTAGGTCGCTTCTGGAATGTCGGTCCAACCTTATCTCTTTATATTCCACATAGCTATCTCAAAGAAGGTGCCAACCGCATCATTATCTTTGAAACAGAAGGGGAGTATAAGGAACACATACATTTAACTTGTAAACCTACACTAAAACTTATAAAGGGGGAAAACTTATGACAATTGTAGGATGCCGTATCGATGGGCGCTTAATTCACGGACAAGTCGCAAACCTTTGGTCTGCTAAACTTAATGTTTCACGTATCATGGTCGTTGACAATGATGTTGTGAACAATGACGTTGAAAAAAGCGGCTTGAAACTTGCAACACCACCAGGTGTAAAACTTAGTATTTTGCCAGTTGATAAAGCAGCAGCGAATATCCTTGCTGGTAAATACGATAGCCAACGTCTTTTGATTGTAGCACGCAAACCTGACCGTTTCCTCGGTTTGGTAGAAGCAGGTGTGCCACTTGAAACTGTCAATGTCGGCAACATGTCTCAAACACCAGAAACACGTGCAATCACACGTTCTATTAACGTTGTTGATAAAGACGTAGAAGATTTCCACAAATTGGCGGAAAAAGGTGTTAAACTTACTGCTCAAATGGTTCCAAATGATCCAGTTTCAGACTTTTTGAGCTTATTAAAATAGGAAAAAATTTTTAGGAGGTCATTGTTATGATACAATGGTGGCAAATTTTACTTCTCACTTTGTACTCAGCTTATCAAATCTGTGATGAGTTGACGATCGTTTCTTCTGCAGGTTCCCCTGTATTCGCTGGTTTCATTACTGGTTTAGTCATGGGAGATTTGACAACTGGTTTGTTTATCGGTGGTAGCTTGCAGTTATTCGTACTTGGGGTAGGTACCTTTGGTGGTGCTTCTCGTATCGACGCAACTTCTGGTGCGGTTCTTGCGACAGCTTTCTCAGTTTCACAAGGAATCGAAACAGATCTTGCGATCACTACAATCGCTGTACCAGTAGCGGCACTTTTGACTTACTTCGACGTACTTGGTCGTATGACTACAACATTCTTCGCTCACCGTATTGATGCTGCGATCGAACGCTTTGACTACAAAGGAATCGAACGTAACTATCTTCTTGGTGCAGTTCCTTGGGCTCTTTCTCGTGCCCTTCCAGTATTCTTCGCCCTAGCTTTCGGTGGAGAATTCGTACAAGGTGTTGTAAACCTTGTTAAAGAATACCAATGGGTTGCAGACGGTTTGACTCTTGCAGGTCGTATGCTTCCAGGTCTTGGATTCGCTATCTTGCTTCGTTACCTTCCAGTTAAACGTAACCTTCACTACCTTGCTATGGGATTCGGTTTGACAGCTATGTTGACTGTACTTTACTCATACGTAACAGGTCTTGGTGGAGCAGTTGCTGGTCTCATTGGCACTCTTCCTGCTGACGTTGCTGAAAAAATTGGCTTTGCTAACAACTTCAAAGGATTGTCTATGATCGGTATCTCTATCGTGGGTATCTTCCTTGCAGTTGTTCACTTCAAGAACAGCCAAAAAGTTGCTGTAGCAGCACCTTCTACACCATCAGAAAGTGGGGAAATTGAAGATGACGAATTCTAATTACAAATTAACAAAAGAAGATTTTAATCAAATTAACAAACGTAGCTTGTTCACTTTCCAATTGGGATGGAACTACGAACGTATGCAAGCATCAGGTTACCTTTACATGATCTTGCCACAATTGCGTAAAATGTATGGAGATGGAACTCCTGAGTTGAAAGAAATGATGAAAGTTCATACTCAATTCTTCAACACTTCACCATTCTTCCACACAATTATCGCTGGTTTTGACCTTGCTATGGAAGAAAAAGATGGCGTTGGCTCAAAAGATGCGGTTAACGGTATCAAGACAGGTTTGATGGGACCATTCGCTCCTCTTGGAGATACTATCTTTGGTTCACTTGTTCCTGCTATCATGGGATCTATCGCTGCAACAATGGCTATCGCTGGTCAACCTTGGGGTATCTTCCTTTGGATCGCAGTTGCAGTAGCCTATGACATCTTCCGTTGGAAACAGTTGGAATTTGCATACAAAGAAGGAGTTAACCTTATCAACAACATGCAAAGTACTTTGACAGCTTTGATTGAAGCTGCATCTGTACTTGGTGTATTCATGATGGGTGCTCTTGTAGCAACAATGATCAACTTTGATATTTCATACAAATTGCCAATCGGTGAAAAGATGATTGACTTCCAAGATATCTTGAACTCAATCTTCCCACGTTTGCTTCCAGCAATCTTCACTGCCTTCATCTTCTGGTTGCTTGGTAAGAAAGGTATGAACTCTACAAAAGCTATCGGTATCATTATCGTGCTTGCCTTGGCTCTTTCTGCTCTTGGTAAATTTGCACTTGGAATGGGCGCATAATTTATGACTAAATCATTAATTCTAGTGAGCCACGGTCGTTTCTGTGAAGAACTTAAAGGTAGCACAGAGATGATTATGGGACCACAAGACAACATTCATGCGGTTGCTCTTCTTCCAGAAGATGGACCAGAAGAATTTACTGCTAAATTTGAAGCTGCTGTTGAAGGATTGGATGATTTCCTAGTCTTTGCGGATCTTCTTGGCGGAACTCCATGTAACGTGGTGAGCCGTTTGATTATGGAAGGTCGTGACATTGAACTTTATGCAGGAATGAACCTTCCAATGGTCATTGAGTTTATCAATGCAAGCCTAACTGGAATGGATGCGGACTATAAGAGTCGTGCTTCAGAAAGCATTGTGAAAGTTAATGATTTATTGGCGAGCTTCGACGACGATGAAGATGAATAATACTCTTCAAAAATCAAATTCAAACCACGTCAGCTTCGCCTTGCCGTACTTGAGTACAGCCTTCGGCTAGCTTCCTAGTTTGCTCTTTGATTTTCATTGAGTATAAGATGTGATTGCGTTAAAACGTTAAATCATCTTATAGAAAATATACATGGGAATGGGAGCGACTCCCATTCCCATGTTTTCAATCATGAAACAATATTAGATTAGAGGTTTTCAATGCTAGATTATACAAAAGAAGATTTGCTTGAGTTGGGAGCAGAGATCACCACACGCGAAATTTACCAACAACCAGATGTTTGGAAGGAAGCTTTTGAATCATACCAAGCACGCCGTGATGAAATTGCAGCCTTTTTGCAAGGAATTGCAGATAAACATGACTATATCAAGGTTATCCTGACTGGTGCTGGAACTTCAGCTTATGTAGGTGATACCTTGGTTCCATACTTCAAGGAAGTCTATGACGAACGTAAATGGAATTTCAATGCTATTGCGACAACAGATATCGTTGCCACCCCACAAACCTATTTGAAAAAAGATGTGGCAACTGTTTTGGTATCATTTGCACGTAGCGGGAACTCACCTGAGAGTGTGGCAACAGTTGACTTGGCTAAGGCTTTAGTTGACGATCTTTATCAAGTAACGATCACTTGTGCGGCTGAAGGGAAATTAGCACTTCAAGCTCACGGTGATGATCGCAACCTCTTGCTCTTGCAACCGGCAGCTTCTAACGATGCTGGATTTGCTATGACATCAAGCTTTACTTCAATGATGTTGACAGCACTTTTGGTCTTCGATCCAACTGAATTTGCTGTTAAAGCTGAACGTTTTGAAGTGCTTTCTAGTCTTGCTCGTAAAGTTCTTGACAATGTGGCAGATGTGAAAGAGTTGGTTGACCTAGACTTTAACCGAGTGATTTACTTAGGTGCAGGTCCATTCTTCGGACTTGCTCATGAGGCACAACTGAAAATTTTGGAATTGACTGCTGGTCGGGTTGCGACAATGTATGAAAGTCCAGTCGGCTTCCGTCACGGTCCAAAATCTCTTATCAATGAAGATACTGTAGTTTTAGTTTTTGGTACTACAACGAACTATACTCGTAAGTATGACTTAGACTTGGTTCGTGAAGTTGCAGGGGACCAAATCGCTCGTCGCGTTGTTCTCTTGAGTGATCAAGCTTTTGGTCTTGAAAACGTTAAGGAAGTAGCACTTGGCTGTGGCAGTGTCTTGAATGACGTTTACCGTGTATTCCCTTATATTGTTTATGGTCAACTATTTGCTCTCTTGACTTCGCTTAAGGTTGGCAACAGACCTGATACACCATCACCTACAGGTACAGTAAACCGCGTCGTTCAAGGTGTTATTATTCACGAATTCAAATAATAAGGAGAAAAGGATGAAAACATACACAGAACGTGTATTTGGGAAAGTTGATGACAAGGATGTTGTCGCTTATCGCTTTGAAACAGAAGCAGGCTACCAACTAGAAATCATGACCTATGGTGCAACGATTCTACGCTATGTAACTCCTGATAAGGCTGGTAATTTTGCCAATGTTATCCTAGGTTTTGATGATTTTGACAGCTATGTAGGTAACAGTCCTAAACATGGAGCGAGTGTAGGTCCAGTTGCAGGTCGTATCGCAGGTGCGACATTCGAATTGAATGGGGAAACCTATGAACTCGAAGTCAATAACGCAAGCAACTGTAACCACAGTGGCTCAACAGGTTGGGATTCTAGTTTGTTTGAGCTAGTCGAGGTGAGCGACCATGGTTTGACTCTTTACACAGAAAGAACAGACGGTACAGGAGGCTTCCCAGGTAATCTTAAGATTTGGATTAGCTACAAATTAGAAGAAAATGGGGCCTACGAAGTTAGCTACAAGGTGACGACGGACCAGGATACCTTGGTCAATCCGACCAACCATAGCTACTTTAACTTGTCTGGCGATTTCACTCAGACGGTTGACCGCCATGTTTTCCAACTGAATACAGAAGGTATTTATCCAATCGCTCCTGACGGTGTCCCAGCTAAAGCTCCAGATGCTAATCGTGATGTGGTCAAACATATCTACAATGGCGCCTTGTTGAAAGATATCTTTGCAGAAGAAGATGAGCAAATCCAACTCGTATCTGGTTTGGACCACCCATTTGCTCTGCCTGCAGGACATGACAATGCTGGTTTCCTCTATGACCAAAATTCAGGTCGCTTCCTTCTCTTCAAGACAGAAGCACCTTGCTTTGTAGTTTACACCGCAAACTTTGCCGATGATAGTGTCATTATTGCGGGTCAGCCAATGATGCAGCACAATGGAATTGCTCTTGAAGCACAGGCTTTACCAGATGCTATTCACAGTGACCTGAAAGATCAAGTCATTCTAAAAGCAGGTGAAACTTTCACTAGCAAAACTCGTTACGAAATTGTCGTTAAATAATAAAAAATTCTCTGAAGTCATAGGATTTCAGAGAATTTTTTATTATTCTTCATCTGGTGTGAGAATCATCGGAATGATGATTGGTTCACGTTCAGTGTTTTCGTAAAGGAATGGTCGAATGGCGTTTACGATAGCACCATTGACAGATTGGACGCTGGCATCCTTGTTTTTCAAAGCGATACGAATAGCATTGAAAAGGATGCGTTGACTTTGACGGATCAAGTCGCCAGATTCGCGCATGTAGACGAAACCACGACTAAGGATATCTGGTCCAGAAATAATCATCTGAGACTCAAAGTCTACCGTTGCGACGGCAAGTACGACACCATCTTCGGATAGGTCTCGACGGTCTTTTAGGACTGCTGCTCCGATTTCACCGATTCGATTTCCATCGACGTAGATATCTTGAGCATTGAAATGACCAGCGATACGAGCAGAGTTTGCAGTAAGGGCAAGGACATCACCATTGCTCATGATAAAGATATTGTCTTTTTCAACTCCAGTATCTACGGCAAGTCCAGCATGGACTTTTTGCATGCGATATTCACCGTGAACAGGCATGAAGTATTTTGGTTTGATGAGGCGGAGCATGAGTTTTTGCTCTTGCTGACCACCGTGTCCAGATGTATGGATGTTGTTAATCTTACCATGGATAACTTCAACACCAGCTTCAGAAATGATGTTAATCAGCTTGTTAACGCTAGTGGTGTTTCCTGGGATTGGACTAGATGAGAAGATAACCGTATCGCCAGGTTGGAGTTGCACTTGACGATGGGTTCCGTTAGCGATACGAGAGAGAGCCGCCATAGGTTCACCCTGGCTACCCGTACAGAGGATAAGAATCTCACCCGCAGGGTAATCTTTGATTTCATTTGGTTCGATGAAGGTTCCCTTTGGCGCCTTGATGTAGCCAAGCTCGATTCCGTTAACAATAGCCTTTTCCATAGAACGTCCAAAGACAGCAATCTTACGCCCTGTTTTGACTGCGGCATCAGTCGCTTGTTGGAGACGGAAGATATTTGAGGCAAAGGATGCAAAGATGATACGTCCCTCTATACCTTGAATAATCTTCATAATAGACTGACCAACGACCTTTTCAGAGTTTGTAAAGGTTGGCACTTCAGCATTTGTCGAGTCAGAGAGTAAGCAAAGCACTCCGTCTTCACCTAGGGCTGCCATACGGTGCAAGTCTGCAGGTTCACCAACTGGTGTAAAGTCAAACTTAAAGTCACCGGTACAGACGATTTTTCCTTGAGGTGTATGGATAACAATTCCCAAAGGCTCTGGGATAGAGTGAGTAGTTCTAAAGAAAGTTGCTTTAAGATTTTTAAAGGTCAACTCAGTGTTGTGGTTGATTTCGTGAAGTGTAGCATTGCGCAAAAGGCCATGTTCTTCGAGTTTTCCACGGATTAAAGCGAGAGCTAGTGGACCTGCATAGATAGGTATATTTGCTTGCTTGAGCAAGAAAGGAATCCCACCAATATGGTCCTCGTGTCCGTGTGTAATCAAGAGAGCCTTGACGCGGTCGATGTTTTCGACAATATAAGAGTAATCAGGGATAACGTAGTCGATACCAAGCAAGTCATCCTCGGGGAATTTAATCCCTGCATCAACAATGATGATTTCGTCTTGGTATTCGATTCCGTATGTATTTTTACCGATTTCTCCTAGACCACCAATGGCAAAAACGCCCACTTCTTCTGGTTTAAGAGTATAGGCCATATTAGAACTCCGTAATTTCGAATGCGCCAGTTTCTTTTTCGTAGTCTAGCAATTTGTCAGACAAGAGCTCGATATATTCAACGTTGAATTCTGGACGATTTTCTTCCACAAGTTGGCGAGCAATGATGCGTCCCTCAAGTTCTGAGCTAGCATCGATATCTAAGTAGAGTGAGCGTGTTGTTTCACGACGTGGGCTACGGTCTTTTGTTTCTTGATAAAAAACTTTGTAAATCATTTGTTTCCTTTCTGTTTTCAGGTCAGCTGTATTCAAAAAATTACCAGCTTGAAGCTGTTTATTTCTATTTCAGTTTCTGTCTGGATTGACCTTGATTCGTTACAATTATCTCAATTATAACATAAAAAGGGGAATTAGTAAAAGCAGGAAACATGAAAGTAAGGAGCTTGGAATACGTTTCATTTTGCCATGTATAAGCATTTGAAACTTTAAGATGCAAGTGCTATAATAAAGTTATAAGAGACGTTTCCATATCAAGGAGGTTGCCCTATGTATAACTTATTTTCTTTTGCTATCGGAGTTCGTTTGGTAGCTTTTATGATTTTTGTTGCTTGTGTATACGGTGGCAATGTTTTGTATACTCTCCTAGAGAATCGAAATGCCAAACTCCTGTGGAAGATTGGCTTCGTGACTCTGTATTCGTTTTTCCTACTTCTCGTAACCTACGTGGTCTGGTTTGTATTTTACTTTGGCTTGAATACTTAAGTGCTTGTCTTGTCTATTTGGCAGGACATTTTTGTTTCAAAACAAAGAAAATTCCCTTGTGTCGGCTTTTGTAGTATAATAGTAAACAGACAAAAAGATAGGAATGTGTTATGAAAGTATTAGCTTTTGATACGTCCAGCAAGGCTCTGTCTTTAGCAGTTTTAGAGGACAAGCAGCTTCTTGCCGAGACCACGATTAATATCAAGAAAAATCACAGTATCACTCTGATGCCTGCCATTGATTTTTTGATGGCCAGTCTAGATTTGACACCCAAAGATTTGGATCGAATCGTGGTAGCAGAGGGACCGGGTAGCTACACAGGTTTGCGAATCGCGGTGGCAACTGCAAAGACCTTGGCTCATACCCTAAATATCGAGCTAGTTGGGATGTCTAGCCTTTTATCTCTGGTACCTAGCCAGCAGGAAGGTTTGGTTGTCCCCTTGATGGATGCGCGTCGTAACAATGTATATGCAGGGTTTTATGAAAATGCCCAGTCAGTCTTTCCAGAAGCTCACCTGTCTTTCGAGGAGGTCCTAGAGCAAGTCAAGGATGCCGACCAGGTAACCTTTGTCGGAGAAGTTGCCCCCTTTGTCGAGCAGATTCAAGAGCACTTGCCACAGGCTAACTATCAAGAAACCTTACCAAACGCAGCGAATCTAGCTCTTTGGGCCTGGGACAAGGAAGCAGACTCCCTGCACGATTTTGTGCCGAATTACCTCAAACGTGTCGAAGCTGAGGAAAATTGGCTCAAGAACCACGCCGAGTCTGGCGAGTCCTACATTAAACGCCTATGATAGAAATCAAACGAATCCAACAGCAACCTGACGTAGCACAAACTATCTATGAAGTGATGACGGATGTTTATCCCGTCAGTCCTTGGACGTTGGAACAAATCCAAGCAGACCTGTCTCAAGATCAGACTTGGTACGTTCTAGCTTATGATGGGGAAGAAGTGATAGGTTTTCTAGCAATTCAGGAGAATAACTTTGAAGCAGAAGTCTTGCAAATCGCTGTCAAGAAAGCTTATCAAGGTCAGGGAATAGCCTCAGACTTGTTTGCAACATTGCCGACAGACAGGGAGATTTTCCTTGAAGTCAGAAAGTCCAACCACCGAGCGCAAGCATTTTACAAGAAAGAAAAAATGGCAGTCATCGCTGAGAGAAAGTCCTATTACCATGATCCAGTTGAGGACGCCATTATCATGAAGAGAGAAATAGATGAAGGATAGATATATTTTAGCATTTGAGACATCCTGTGATGAGACCAGTGTCGCCGTCTTAAAAAACGATGACGAGCTCTTGTCCAATGTCATTGCTAGTCAAATTGAGAGTCATAAACGTTTTGGGGGCGTAGTGCCAGAAGTAGCCAGTCGTCACCACGTCGAGGTCATTACAGCCTGCATCGAGGAGGCACTAGCAGAAGCAGAAATTAGCGAAGAGGATGTGACAGCTGTTGCGGTTACCTACGGACCAGGATTGGTCGGAGCCTTGCTAGTTGGCTTGTCAGCTGCTAAGGCCTTTGCTTGGGCACATGAACTACCTCTAATTCCCGTTAATCACATGGCTGGTCACCTCATGGCAGCTCAAAGTGTCGAACCTTTGGAGTTTCCCTTGCTAGCCCTTCTAGTCAGTGGTGGACACACAGAGTTGGTCTATGTTTCTGAAGCTGGTGATTATAAGATTGTTGGGGAGACCCGTGATGATGCAGTTGGTGAAGCCTATGATAAGGTCGGTCGTGTTATGGGCTTGACCTATCCAGCAGGTCGTGAGATTGACGAGTTGGCTCATCAAGGTCAGGATGTGTATGACTTCCCACGTGCTATGATCAAGGAAGACAATCTGGAGTTTTCATTTTCAGGTTTGAAGTCTGCCTTTATCAATCTCCACCACAATGCCGAGCAAAAGGGAGAAAGCTTGTCCAAGGAAGACCTATCTGCCTCTTTCCAAGCAGCAGTTATGGATATTCTCATGGCAAAAACCAAGAGGGCCTTGGAGAAATACCCTGTTAAAACCCTAGTCGTGGCTGGTGGTGTGGCGGCCAATAAAGGTCTTAGAGAACGTTTGGCGGCTGAAATCACCGATGTCAAGGTTATCATTCCACCTCTACGTCTTTGCGGAGACAATGCAGGAATGATTGCCTATGCTAGCGTTAGCGAGTGGAACAAAGAGAACTTTGCAGACTTGGAACTAAATGCCAAACCTAGCCTCGCTTTTGATACTATGGAATAAAGAGTTAGCTCAGCGTTAACTCTTTTATCTTGGACAAATACGCGAGTTTTTTAGTATAGTAGAAATATGAGATTTAAAAAAATAATTAGTGTAGCACTTGCCCTAGTGGTATTGTTGCTGTCTCTGCTGGTTTTTCAGCTGTTTCAAAAGACGCAATTGGTCATGTTTGAAACTATTTCATTTAACATGCCCCTCGAATCCTTTGAAAAAGTGTTTGGAAAACCTCATGAAATAGTAGAAGAAACAGAAATAGGCTATCACAATCCTTGGCGTGCAAAAGATCCCTATCTCTATAAAACAGGGCGTCTTTTCTACGACTATGAAAATTTTAAATGGAAAGGTTATAGTGGTCGCGTGATCTTTACTTTTTCAAAATCACATCGTTTACAAGGGGCTGCGGTTTATTTCCCTGTGGCGTCCAAGGCTCAACAGAAGGAAGTGCTTTATAAGATAACCCAAGATATGAAAGCAGAAATTGAAGCTCTTCCAGATTACCAGTCCATGACCACTGATACGGTAGGGCTCTATGATGACGGTTATCGCTACAAGGTTAAACTGAAAGGGCAAAAGAGAGAGCTCTGGATTGATGTCTATCCCACAGAATATGAGGATGATGACAATCCTGAGAATAATCAATATCATATTCGAATCGATCAATCTCGATGCTAGTCGCCCTAGGGTTCTTGTTTTGAACGCTTTGTGACAATAGAATGATGTATTTGTAAGAATGAGGAGGTTTATGAAAGAAAAAGGATTTTGGGAGGGAGTACAGGCTGCGATGCCGACCGCTTTAGGCTATGTCAGTATCGGCCTTGCTTGTGGGATTATCGGTTCGCCCTACGTAACACCTGTTGAGATGGGCTTGATGAGTCTCTTTGTCTATGCTGGAAGTGCCCAGTTCGCTATGATAGCCTTGATAGCAGTTCAAGCGCCTGTGGCAGCCATTGCTATGACGGTCTTTTTGATTAATCTGCGTCTCTTTTTATTGAGTTTGCATGCGTCGACCTATTTCCGTCATACTAGTCTCTGGCATAATATCGGAATGTCTAGCCTCTTGACGGATGAGACATACGGGGTCTTGATGGGAGAGCTGATTCATAGGGACAAGGTCAATCCTATGTGGATGCACGGAAACAACCTTAACAGCTATCTAGCTTGGTTTGTGGGGACAGTTGTCGGAACTGCCTTAGGTGGCCTTTTGCCAAATCCTGAGATTTTCGGTCTTGACTTTGCCCTAGTCGGAATGTTTATTGGAATTTTTACATCTCAGTTTCAGATTATGCAAAGAAGAATTCCCTTGCGCAACCTCTTCATCATTTTAGGAGTTGTTGCCCTTTCCTTCTTTGTACTGTTGACAGTGGTGTCTCAGTCACTAGCTGTACTGTTTGCGACCTTGCTAGGTTGTACTATGGGGGTGATTTTGGATGGTCAGTAAGTATATTTTAATGGCAATTATCTTCTCTGGCTTGGTGACCTGGATTCCGAGAATGATTCCTTTCATACTTGCTAAGTACAAAGGATTGCCAGCAATCGTAGAGCGCTTTTTGAAATTCCTACCAGTCTCTATTATCTTTGCCTTGATTCTTTCAAGTGTGGTGACAGGAAAAATCGGAAGCTTACCACAGATAAAATGGTTAGACTTTCTAGCAGTCTTTCCGACAGCCTTTGTCGCCTTTCGTTACCGCAATCTGGTGGGGACGGTTATCTTTGGAGTGGTCTTGATAGCAGTCCTACGCTTGGTTTTTTAATCAGCCATAAAGAAAACCTATGGCAAATATAGAAATCATATAATGGCGCAATCCTAATTTTTCTGTTAAGATAAGACTGTATTTTATTTTGGAGGAAATATCATGAAAAAAATCGTTAAATATTCATCACTTGCTGCCCTAGGGCTTGTTGCTGCAGGTACATTAGCAGCTTGCTCAGGTGGTGAGAAGAAAGATGCTGCATCTGGTGAAGCAACATCTGGTAAGAAAGAAATCGTTGTAGCAACTAATGGATCGCCAAAACCATTTATCTATGAAGAAAATGGTGAATTGACAGGTTACGAGATTGAGCTTGTTCGTGCTATCTTTAAAGACTCAGACAAGTATACTGTCAAGTTTGAAAAGACAGAGTGGTCAGGGATTTTCCCAGGACTTGATAGCGATCGTTACCAAATGGCCGTTAACAACCTTAGTTATACCAAAGAACGTGCAGAGAAATACCTCTACGCAGCGCCAACTGCTAAAAACCCTAACGTTCTTGTTGTGAAGAAGGACGACACTAGTATCAAGTCTCTTGATGATATCGGTGGAAAATCCACTGAAGTCGTTCAAGGAACAACCTCAGCTAAACAATTGGAAGCATACAACACAGAACATGCGGACAATCCAACTATCCTTAATTATACTAAGGCAGATTTCCAACAAATCATGTCTCGTTTGAGCGATGGACAATTTGACTATAAGATTTTTGACAAGATCGGTGTAGAGACAGTTATCAAAAACCAAGGTTTGGACAATTTGAAAGTCATCGAACTCCCAAGTGACCAACAACCTTATGTTTACCCACTTCTTGCCAAAGGTCAAGATGAGTTGAAGGCTTTTGTGGACAAACGCATCCAAGAACTCTATAAGGATGGAACGCTTGAAAAATTGTCTCAACAGTTCTTTGGTGGTTCTTACCTGCCAGCAGAAGCTGACATTAAATAAGTTTGTAAATCATCCACTCTCTCGTAGGTGGATGATTTTGCAACTTTTAGACATATAGTTTCAAACTATATGTCTGCCTATCTAATAACAATTTGCGAAATCAAATAAAGTATGAGATACTATTACGGTATTATTTTTAAAGGAGAATGAATCATGAAAATCAAAAAATGGTTAAGCGTAGCAGCTATCGCTACAGTAGCAGGCCTTACACTTGCAGCTTGCGGAAATTCAGACAAGAAAGCGGACAATAAAACTACAGTTAAAATTGCGACTGTTAACCGTAGCGGTTCAGAAGAAGCACGTTGGGACAAAGTCCAAGAATTGGTTGAAAAAGACGGAATTAAATTGGAATTCACAGAGTTTACAGACTACTCACAACCAAATAAAGCAACTGCTGATGGTGAAGTAGACCTGAACGCTTTCCAACACTACAACTTCTTGAACAACTGGAACAAAGAAAACGGTAAAGATCTTGTAGCGATTGCAGATACTTACATCTCACCAATCCGTCTTTACTCAGGTTTAAACGGAAGTGAAAACAAGTACACTAAAGTGGAAGAAATCCCAGATAAGGGTGAAATCGCAGTACCTAACGATGCTACAAACGAAAGCCGTGCTCTTTACTTGCTTCAATCAGCTGGTTTGATCAAGTTGGATGTTTCAGGAACTGCACTTGCGACAATCGCAAACATCACAGAAAATCCAAAGAACTTGAAAATCACTGAATTGGACGCTAGCCAAACAGCTCGTTCATTGTCATCAGTTGATGCAGCTGTTGTAAACAACACTTTTGTTACAGAAGCAAAATTGGACTACAAGAAAGCACTCTTTAAAGAGCAAGCTGACGAAAACTCAAAACAATGGTATAACATCATCGTTGCGAAAAAAGATTGGGAATCATCACCTAAAGCTGATGCAATCAAGAAAATTATCGCAGCTTACCACACTGACGAAGTGAAAAAAGTCATCGAAGAAACTTCAGACGGCTTGGATCAACCAGTTTGGTAATAAACACAGGGAGGTGGGAGAGATTTTTCCACCTCTTGCTTTTATATAGAGCCTAAAACAAATGAAATCCACTTGTATTGATTCTAAAGGTACAAGTCCTAGTAGAAAGGTAGAGAGAAAATGGTTTTCCCTAGCCAAGAAGAACAAATTGAAAAGTTTGAAAAGGATCATGTAGCGCAACATTATTTTGAAGTTTTGCGTACCTTGATTTCTAAAAAATCAGTCTTTGCCCAACAAGTCGGCCTGAAAGAGGTGGCTCGTTATCTAGGTGAGATTTTTAAACGTGTTGGTGCAGAAGTTGAGATTGACGAGAGCTATACAGCGCCTTTTGTCATGGCACATTTCAAAAGTTCACGACCAAATGCCAAGACTATCATTTTCTACAACCACTATGACACAGTACCAGCAGATGGTGATCAAGTTTGGACCGAGGATCCTTTTACACTCTCTGTGCGTGATGGCATTATGTATGGACGCGGGGTTGACGATGACAAAGGGCATATCACTGCTCGCTTGAGCGCTCTGAGAAAATACATGCAAAATCACGATGATCTTCCGGTCAATATCAGCTTCATCATGGAAGGGGCAGAGGAATCGGCCTCTATGGATTTGGATAAATATTTAGAAAAACATGCGGACAAACTCCGAGGCGCAGATTTATTAGTCTGGGAACAAGGAACAAAGAATGCCTTAGAACAGTTAGAAATCTCTGGTGGAAACAAGGGGATTGTGACCTTTGATGCCAAGGTCAAGAGTGCAGACGTCGATATCCATTCTAGCTATGGTGGAGTCATCGAATCAGCTCCATGGTATCTCATTCAAGCTTTGACAAGTCTTCGCGCTGCCGACGGCCGTATCTTGGTAGAAGGTTTGTACGATGATGTGCAGGAACCAAACGAACGTGAGTTAGCCTTGGTTGAAACCTATGCCCAACGCAATCCAGAGGAAATCAGCCAGATTTATGGCTTGGAATTGCCACTTTTACAAGAGGAACGTACAGCCTTTCTAAAACGCTTCTTTTTTGAGCCAGCGCTCAATATCGAAGGAATTCAGTCAGGCTATCAAGGTCAAGGAGTTAAAACGATTCTACCAGCAGAAGCTAGCGCTAAGCTAGAAGTCCGCTTGGTTCCTGGCTTAGACCCACATGATGTTTTGGAGAAAATTCGGAAACAACTAGACAAAAACGGTTTTGATAAGGTAGAATTGTACTATACTTTGGGTGAGATGAGCTATCGAAGTGACATGAGTGCGCCGGCCATTCTCAATGTCATTGAGCTGGCCAAGAAATTCTATCCACAGGGCGTATCTGTCTTGCCGACAACAGCTGGTACAGGTCCTATGCATACGGTATTTGATGCCTTAGAAGTACCTATGGTTGCCTTTGGTCTAGGAAATGCCAATAGCCGAGACCACGGTGGAGATGAAAATGTGCGAATCGCCGATTATTACACCCATATTGAATTAGTAGAGGAGCTGATTAGAAGTTATGAGTAGAGACATTATCAAATTAGACCAGATTGATGTGACTTTCCACCAAAAGAAAAGAACCATCACAGCGGTCAAGGATGTGACCATTCACATTCAAGAAGGGGATATCTACGGGATTGTAGGATATTCTGGAGCAGGGAAATCAACCCTGGTTCGTGTTATTAATCTTTTACAAAAACCATCTGCAGGTCGAATTACTGTAGATGATGATGTGATTTTCGATGGTAAAGAAACCTTAACTGCCGGGCAATTACGTCGTAAGCGTCAAGATATTGGGATGATTTTCCAACACTTTAACCTGATGAGTCAGAAGACAGCAGAGGAAAACGTAGCTTTTGCCCTCAAACACTCTGGACTCAGTGAGAAAGATAAGAAGGCTAAAGTGGCTGAATTATTAGACTTGGTCGGATTGGCTGACCGTGCTGAAAACTATCCTTCACAACTTTCTGGTGGGCAAAAACAGCGTGTAGCCATTGCGCGTGCCTTGGCCAATGGTCCAAAAATCTTGATTTCTGACGAGTCAACTTCTGCCCTAGACCCTAAGACAACCAAGCAAATCTTGTCTCTTTTACAAGATTTGAACCGTAAACTAGGTTTGACTATTGTCTTGATTACGCATGAGATGCAGATTGTCAAAGACATTGCTAATCGTGTGGCAGTTATGCAGGATGGCCACTTGATTGAAGAGGGCAGCGTTCTTGAAATCTTCTCAGATCCTAAGCAACCATTGACCCAGGACTTTATCTCAACGGCTACTGGTATCGATGAAGCTATGGTCAAGATTGAAAAGCAAGAAATCGTGGAGCACTTATCTGAAAATAGCATTTTGGTACAACTCAAGTATGCAGGCGCTTCTACAGATGAACCACTTCTGAATGAATTGTACAAGCACTATCAAGTAACAGCCAATATTCTCTATGGGAACATTGAAATTCTTGACGGCACTCCTGTGGGTGAGCTTGTGGTTGTTTTGTCTGGAGAAAAAGAAGCACTGGCAAAAGCTCAAGAAGCTATCCATCAGGCTGGTGTACAACTAAAAGTATTGAAGGGAGGACAGTAAGATGGCAGACTTGATCCAAACATATTTACCAAACGTCTACAAGATGGGTTGGTTAGGCCAAGCGGGCTGGGGGACAGCTATTTACTTAACACTTTATATGACAGTTCTTTCCTTTATCATTGGAGGATTCCTAGGACTAGTTGCAGGACTTTTCCTCGTCTTAACTGGACCAGGTGGCGTCTTAGAAGATAAATTCGTCTTTTGGGTTTTGGATAAGATTACCTCAATCTTCCGTGCGGTTCCTTTTATCATTCTCTTGGCTGTCTTGTCACCCTTCTCTCATTTGATCGTAGGGACAAGTATCGGGCCAAATGCGGCTATCGTACCTCTTTCTTTTGCAGTTTTTGCCTTCTTTGCTCGTCAGGTTCAAGTAGTGTTATCAGAGCTTGATGGTGGTGTCATTGAGGCGGCTCAAGCAAGTGGAGCAACATTCTGGGATATCGTAGGAGTTTACCTATCAGAAGGACTTCCAGACTTGATTCGCGTGACGACTGTAACCTTGATTTCACTAGTCGGTGAAACAGCTATGGCGGGAGCAGTTGGAGCAGGTGGTATTGGTAACGTAGCTATCGCTTATGGTTTTAACCGTTACAATCACGATGTGACTATTCTTGCGACCCTCATCATTATCTTGATTATCTTTTCTATCCAATTTTTGGGAGATTTCTTGACCAAGAAATTAAGTCATAAATAAAAAAGAGCCAGATGGCTCTTTTTTATGATGTTTTATGTTCTAATTTCTTACTAAGTGCTTGTCCAATCAGGGCACCAAGTAAAGCGCCGATGAGAACACTTGTGATAAGGATGAGGATATTAGCAGGATTCGGTGCAACCATAATGCGGTCAATATAGTCCTGGGATTTCCCACGAGCGACAAGAGTTGCGATATAGGCTTGAGGGGTCAACCACATGAGTAGGATGGGACCAGTAGTACCAAAGGCAAAAACTAGGAAGGAAAGAAGGTTTTTAACCTTATCCTTGTAATGTCCTAGGTGAGCGATGCCATCTGCTGCAAGACCGCAGATAATACCTGGCAGAAAGGCTCCAGCTCCATGCTTGCTCCCGAGGAAAAATAGAGAAATTACAAGTCCAATCGTAGTAATCGCTCCAAAACGAGGAACCTTTGCTAAAAGGATCATATAGACGCTACCACCTACTAGGGCTGCAAAGGCAGGGGCGTAAAACATATTTCCAGTGTGGTCGACAAGGCTCCCTAGTAGAACTCCCACTCCGATACAGAGAAAGTAGACAAGGGCAGCAACAAGGGTTGTCAAGATATTCTTTTTCATAAGTTCTCCTTCGTATATCTGATGGTTTTCATTGTATCATGCCTGTGGCAGATTGTAAATGCTAGTTGAAATCAGGTATTTGGGTGAAAATGATTACAACTGTGCATGGTCAAAGCTATTTCTTTACTCCTCTGACTGTCCCAATCCCTTTATTTATGGTAAAATAGGACTATTAAGTTAGAAAGAGGATTCTCTATGAAATTACAAAAACCAAAAGGAACGCAGGATATTTTACCTACTGAGTCTGCCAAGTGGCAGTACGTTGAAGGCTTTGCGCGTGAAATCTTCAAACGCTACAACTACGCAGAAGTACGTACCCCAATTTTTGAGCATTACGAAGTCATCAGTCGTTCTGTTGGAGATACAACTGATATCGTAACCAAGGAAATGTATGATTTTTACGACAAGGGTGATCGCCATATTACCCTCCGTCCAGAAGGAACTGCTCCAGTCGTCCGCTCTTATGTGGAAAACAAACTCTTCGCACCAGAAGTGCAAAAGCCAAGCAAGTTCTACTACATGGGGCCAATGTTCCGCTATGAGCGCCCACAAGCAGGTCGTTTACGCCAATTCCACCAGATTGGTGTGGAGTGCTTTGGCTCTAGCAATCCAGCTACCGATGTAGAAACGATCGCTATGGCAGCTCACTTCTTGAAAGCAATTGGTATTCAAGGTGTCAAACTGCACCTCAACACCCTTGGAAATCCTGAAAGCCGTGTGGCCTATCGTCAGGCCTTGATTGACTATTTGACACCGCTCAAGGAGACCTTGTCTAAGGATAGCCAACGTCGTTTGGAGGAAAACCCTCTTCGTGTCTTGGACTCGAAGGAAAAAGAAGACAAGGAGGCAGTGGAGAATGCACCATCTATCTTGGATTACCTGGATGAAGAAAGCCAAGCCCACTTTGATGCTGTTCGTCAGATGTTGGAGAATCTAGGAGTAGACTATATCATCGATACCAATATGGTGCGTGGTCTGGACTACTACAACCACACCATCTTTGAGTTTATTACAGAGATTGAGGGCAATGACTTGACAGTCTGTGCAGGTGGTCGCTACGATGGCTTGGTTGCTTACTTCGGTGGTCCTGAAACTGCTGGCTTTGGCTTTGGACTTGGTGTAGAGCGTCTTCTTTTAGTCCTTGAAAAACAAGGAGTGGCCCTACCTATCGAAAACACTCTCGACGTCTATATTGCTGTCCTTGGTGAAGAGGCTAATCTGAAGGCCTTGGAGTTGGTACAAGCTCTTCGCCAACAAGGCTTCAAAGCGGAGCGTGATTACCTCAATCGTAAACTTAAAGCTCAGTTCAAGTCAGCAGATGTTTTTGGAGCTAAGACTCTTATCACTCTGGGAGAGAGCGAAGTCGAAAGTGGACAAGTCAAGGTTAAGAACAACCAAACTCGAGAAGAAGTAGAAGTTTCGCTTGAAACTATTAGCAAAAATTTCTCAGAAATCTTTGAAAAATTAGTATAAAAGAACCAAAAAAGCTAGGGAAAAACTCCTAGCTTTTTTGAATAAAAAGTACCAAAAAGACACAAATATTAGAAAAAATAGCAAATAAAAGGTATTAGTTGGATAAATCAAAATTTTGGTTAAAATTTATTGACTTTCCCTCTTGGTCACTGTATTATTGTATAGAATAGAATGAACATATTGCGCCCTAATTTAGGTATGATGAAAATATTTATGCATAATTCAAATCTTATAAAGAGATGATGGCTAAATGAGAATTTGGAGAAAAAGGAAATGAATATTAAAAAATCAACAAAATATTCACTATTGACAATTGGGATTTTAACTACCTTCCAATTAAGTCAAGTGCATGTCAAAGCTGATACAATTGATTTTTTAAATAATACAGTTGTTCAAAATCAGGATGAAAAAGACACTTCATTAAATAAGAACTTAAATGAAAAGAGTGCAACTACTGCTACAGACAAGAAAGAGGCGATAACTAATGAGGGTAAATCTGCAGTTTTAACGCCGGAAGACTCTACTACTACAACGGAAGTGGCAGAAAAGGAAGCAGACAAGGCTCCTGCTGAGAAGGAAGTTGCTGGAGAGAAACCAGCAACAGAACAACCTGTCCAAGAGAAACCACATGTAGAACAAGCAGATAAAGAAAAGTCAGATAAAGGGGAAAAAGAGCAACCAGAAGCTGAGAAGAAAAGTAAAGCAGAAACATCAGTTGCTGAGGGGGATAAGAAATTATCCGATGCTTCTAAAGAGAAAACTCAAGAGGCATCTACAACCCCTAAAGTTCGTCGCAGAAGAGCTGCTGCTAGCAATACAAAAGTATATGAAGATGCAACATACGGTAAGTATGTAAAAGCTACGGATTTCGGATTAGATACAACAGGTAAGGTTGAAGCAAGTGATTCTCTTCAAAAAGCTCTGAAAGCAGCCAATGAGGTCGAGGGAGGAGCTGCCGTAATGGTTTCAGGGAATGTCCTCTTGAAGAAAACCTTGGTTATCGATGAGAACTATGCCAATGTAAAAGGTTTGATTGGTAGTGGTCCAAGTCGTAACAATACAAAAATCGTGTTTAACAAAAAGCAAGATGGAGAGCACGATCCTGAAACAAACTTGACGGATAACCGTTACGAGTCTGCGGTCCTCATTCAAAATCAGAATAACTTTACTGTAGGCCGCTTAACTGTTGAGCACGCCTATGATTCATCAGACTACACTAAGGATAATGAGTTTTACCGTAAAGGAAAATCTTACTTTGGGCGTTCAAACGGTATCTACGTAAACGATTCTTCAAATGTTACGATCAATGATGTTCGTGCTATGAAATTCAACAGAGCCGGTGTCTTCTTTAGTTCAAGCAAGGCGACAGCTCAAGAGTATGATGCTAGCGGTAGACCAATCCGTTACAGCAGTATCTCTGAGAAGGTTTCAAATGAAGTCAAGTCTATTGGAGATCCAGATGTTCCTATCATGGACGGTAACAAGGTAACCAACTCTTTCCTTCATAACAACCGTGTTGCTGGTGTTATGTTCGGTTACCAACGTAATTTTGTGGTAGACAATAATATCCTGTCATACAACGGTCATGTGTTGGACGGTGGTACTGGATATGGTGCTGCCTCAATGGCAGGGTCTTATAATGATGGCATTACCTATACTGGAAACTATACAAACTACAACTACCGTAAAGGTTTGGATATTCACGACGGGAATAAGATTCTCATCGAAAATAACGTCTCACTCGGAGACCGTTTGAATGGTATTGAGGTCTATAACCGTGCCAATCCAATGACAGATGTCATTATTCGTAACAACAAGGTAACACAAGATCCGAACTCTAAGTTGGAAAACGATGATGATGATCCAGCTCGTTATCGTGGGTACACAGCCATCTCTATCCTGACAAATGAGAAAAACCATAAATGGACCAAACCTCTTGATAAAGGTCGTTATGTCATTTCAAATAACACCATTGAAGGTTTAACAAAATCATTTGAAAATGGACAACTAGGAACATTTGGTATTCTCTTTAGAAACAACGAGAGTTCAAATGATTATAGTCTAAACATTGAAGGAAACACCATCACTGGTGATTCGACAGACTATATCATCTCTGTCAACAACAATACTGCTCAAGCATCTAGAGGTGTTGAAGGTGGCGGTTCAGGTGATATCACTATTTCAAGAAACAAGGTTGAAGTAGATGACATCAAGCAGTTACCGATTTACATCAATGATGATACAACTTATGTAGCAAGTGTTATTGACCGTACTACTGGAAAACGTGTCAACAAGGTTACAAAAGTACCATTTACCAAGACTAGAGGAAGTATCAATATTGACAACAATGAGTTGACTGTATCGAAAATTAAATCAAGATGGAAGAATGCGGTCGCTATTGAAAGTACAAACGCAGCTTCTATTGACGTCAATAGCAATACCTTCAAGTATAAAGACAATGAGCCATGGCAACGTTACGATGTCACTCGTAAAACAGACGGAGCAGTTATCAAAGACTTGATGCAAGCTTTCTTTGGTATCAACCGTCTCAACGATAGTGTTAAAGTAACAGCAACAGACAACAAATTCATCGCAGACACACCAAACAAAAATGGTTTCTTTAGACTATACAATGGGGAATGGGTGAACTTGAATGCTAAGAGTAAGAATGTCTTCCTAGGACGTAACACCCTAGACGGCAAACCATTAGCTCCAGTGGATATCGTTGGTGATAAAACGGTTGAAACACTTCGTACAACGACAATAACAGAGTACATCATCGAAACTCGTGAGACAGACGAGCTTCCTATCGGATTTAAGGAGACTGTTCAAAAAGGTATCGCTGGTAAGAAAGTTAATGTATACAAGATTACCAAAGTTGGTGATACAGTAGTAGGACGTCAGATCATTTCTGAAGAAACAATTCTTGAACCTACAAAAGAGATTATCTTGATTGGTACAGCGACAGAAACCTTTGAAACTGTCTCTGAGAAAGAAACGGTCGAATACGATACAGAGGTTAGAACGGATCCAACAAAACCAAAGACTTACCAATTTGAAAATCAAGCTGGTAAGAATGGTTCTGTTGAAAAGACTTACCAAATCAGAAAACTGAATGGTAAGGAAGCTGGTAAGACTTTGACGTCTGAAAAAGTGATTGTTCAACCAGTCAAACGTATTATCACAGTTGGTAGTGCAGTAGAAAAAGTAGAATATACTACTGAAATCAAAGATGTAGACTTTGAAACTGTCATCGAATATGACTACACGAAACCAAAAGGTTACGAAGAAGTCCGTCAAAATGGTGAGAAAGGTCGAATTGAAAAGCAATACAAACTGACTTACCTCAATGATGAACTTGTTGACCGTGCCTTGGTCAATGAAAACACCCTCAAAGAGAAGAAAGACAAGATTATTGTTAAAGGTCTGGGTGTGGTTGTCTCAGTCAGATCCGTAGTTGTTGTCGAAGAAAAAGACTTCAACAAGGTCATTGAAAAAGACGAAACCCAACCTGAGGGTTACAACAAGGTTACTCAAGTGGGTTCCCCAGGGGCAATAACAATAACCTATGAAGTCACCTATGAGGACGATATTGAAGTTGCTCGCAAGGAACTTTCGAAAGTGGAAGATCCAAAAGCGATTGATGAAATCACTGTAATCGGAACTTCTAAAATGACAGAACGTACAGTGGATGAGCAGATTGATGTTCCATTCAAGACGGTTTATATCGCTGACAATACACTTCCTGCAGGTGAAAGTGTTGTCGAGGAAGAAGGTAGTCCTGGACAAATTATCCGAACATTCTTGGTAAGCTATAAGAATGGTAATGAGATTAGTCGTACTATCGTTTCGGAACACAAGGTTACAGATGCTGTCAATCGTGTCGTCCGTGTCGGTAATTCAACACCTATTGTTGAGACAACGGAACTTGTAGAAGAAACAGAAGTAATTGACTACAATACTGTTGAGGAATTTACAGACCAACTTCCTGCAGGAACAACTAAGATTATCCAGCCTGGTAAGAAGGGGCAAAAGACAAGTCGCTACTCTGTAACTAAGGTGAACGGTGAAGAAACTTCTCGAACATTTGTTGAATCTAACATCACTATAGAACCTGAGGATAAAATCATCCAAGTAGGAACTCGTGTTAAAGAGGTTAGAGAAGCAAGTGAGTCAAGTCCAATTCCATACACTGTAATAGTTCGCAAAGATATTACGAAACCAATTGGTTATAAGGTCGTGGAAGTTGAAGGTCAAGACGGAGAACAATCAGATCTCTATAAAGTTACCTATATCAACGGAGCAGAAACAAAACGCGAACATCTTAAGACAACAGTTGTTAAAGAAGCTATCAATAGGGTCATCGTCGAAGGTGCAGGCGTGGAACGAACTCTCTTAGAGATTCAAGAAGATAAAGTCGCCAGCACAACTGAGTATCGTAATGATGATACTCTTCCAGAAGGTGAAACAAAAGTTGTTCAGGTTGGTGAGGAAGGTCTCCTTCGCAAGACAATCGAAAAACAATACTTCAATGACGAATTGCGTTCTACGAAATTAGTAGACAGCAAACTGATTAAAGAAGCAACTCCAACTATCATCTTAGTAGGTACAAAACATGTACCGACGATCAAGGTAGAGCAAAATACTCAAATTGAGAATATTGCTTATAAGACCCAAAAGATCGAAGATCCTGACCTACCAAAAGGAGAGACCAAGGTAGTGCAAGTAGGTCAAAATGGAATCATAGAAAAAGTTTACCAACTGACCTACACAGACGGAGTCTTGATTAAGACAGACTTGATCAGTAGTAAGGAAGTTCAGAAAGTCCAAGATGAGATTATCCATATCGGTACTCAAGTCACTGAAACTAAGGAAATCAACGCAACAAGTCCAATTCCATACAATGTTATTATCCGCAAGGATAAGACCAAGCCAGTTGGATACAGCTTTGTTGAAGTAGAGGGCCAAGAGGGAATTCAAACAGACTACTATCAAGTAACTTACGTCAATGGCAAGGAAACTAAGCGTGAACACCTCAGAACAGTCATTACAGCTCAACCTGTCAATAAAGTCCTAGTTGAAGGTTCTGGTATCGAACGCACAATCTTCGAAATTCAAGAAGAGAGAATCACAAGATCAACGGTATTCCGTAATGATGACACTCTTCCAGAAGGTGAAACAAAGATTATCCAAGAAGGTCAAGATGGTCTAATCCATAAGACAATCGAGAAGCAATACTTCAATGATGAAGAACGTTCTTCAAGACTAATCGAAACTAAAGTTGTCAGAGAAGCAGTTCCAACCATCATTTTAGTCGGAACAAAACATGTTCCAAATATTACAGTCAAGCAAGAAACTAGAACCGAGGAAACTGATTTTAGAACTGTGACTGTTATAGATGAAAGTTTGCCGAAGGGTGAACATAAACTTGTTCAAGAAGGTCGTGCAGGTCTAGTTGAAAAAGTCTATCAACTAACCTACAGAGATGGTGTTCTGGTCAAGACTGATTTGATTAGCGTCAAGGAGTTACGTCCAGCTCTAGAACAGATCATCCATATCGGTTCTCAAGTTACTGAAACTAGGGAAATCAGCACAACAAGTTCAATTCCTTACAATATCATCGTTCGTGAGGACAAGACTAAGCCTGTTAGCTACCGTCTGGTCGAAGTAGAGGGCCAAGAAGGAACTCAAACAGACTACTATCAAGTAACCTATGTTAATGGTAAAGAAACTCAACGTGAGTATCTAAGAACTGTGATCACGACTCAACCTATCAACCAAGTTCTTGTAGTGGGTGCTGGAGTTGAGCGTACAGTCCTAGTAACTGAGGATGAGGTCATTACTCATCAAACAGAATATCGCAATGATGATAGCTTACCAGAAGGTGAAACTAGAGTCTTCCAAGAAGGTCAAGATGGACTCATCCATAAGACTTTTGAAAAATACTACTTCAATGATGAAGAACGTTCTGCAACATTGGTTGATACGAAAGTTATCCGAAAAGCAGTAAATCGTGTTATTTTGATAGGGACAAAACGAATTCCTACTATTACACAAGAGGAACTCATCCAAGTAGAAGAAATTGACTTTGAGAAACAAATAGTTGAAAATCCTAAGTTTGCTAAAGGTACACAAATTCTTCTACAAAAAGGTAAACCAGGAAAACGTCAATATATGTATCGTTTGACTCTTCAGGATGGAGTTGTAATCAAGAAAGAATTGCTTGGCTCAGAAGTCTTAGAAGAACCACAAACAGAGATTATTGAAATCGGAACACTGGTTGAAAAACCACAGGCTCACATCCCTGAGTTTCAACCACTGGTTGAGAAGCCAGAATTGAAACCAATGGTACCAGCCGATAAGGTTATCCCAGCAATTCCAACTCCTAAACAGGAGGAGGAAATGAAGCCATTAGCAGTTTTAGCTCAAGAACCACAAACAGCTGAAGAGCCAGTTGTCCAAGACCAGCGCTTACCAGAGACTGGAGACCAATCAAACTGGTGGATTAACCTGCTTGGAATCTTGATGATGTTCTTAACCTTGGTCGGAATTCGAGAGAAAAAAGACGACCGTTAAAGACGAAATACGTCTAAAAATGAATAAAAAAACAAAAAAAGAACATTCTTAGCAAAAAAACAATAAAAAATTCTTTAAAAACAACTAAAAAGGGCTTGTAAAAGGATTATAAAAATGCTATGATATGTCTGATTAAATTAAAGGAGTTTATTGTGATGAAGAATTCACAACTTAGCACTACGCGTATTTTAGCGATGTTAAGTATCTTAGTTCTTTCATTGGCGACACTGACGACAGTTTTCGCTACTGAAGTAACTCAATATACTATGCACACAGAAGTTAAGGTTGATGGTCAACCTATAACTGCGGACAAAAAGATTACGACTGGTCGTGTCTTGGAGGCAACAAATAGCCTTACTTTCCCAGACTCACAAAAGATCAATGCTGGGGATACTTTGACTTTGGACCTTCCAAAAGAATTGGAACTTGTTACTAAACTTGAATTCCCAATCCTTCACAGTAGCGGTGAAAAGGTTGGTGATGCCGTAACGGATCCAAAAACTGGTAAAGTAACCATTACTTTCACTGACTACTTCTCTAAAAACTACAAAGACAAAGTCATGGCTTTGAAATACTCAGTTCGTCCGAACGCAACAAATTTGAAAGAATCTGGTAAGTACACATTTAAGTTTGGTGAAGAAACTTACAATGTAACCTATGAGCAATACGTAGGTACTCCAGGTGACTACGAATACAAATATGGTTACCAAGACAAAGAAAACCCTAAACGTATCAAATGGCGTATCCTTTTGAACGCTGTTCAAGATAAAATGGATAACATGGTTATCGAAGATGACTTCAGCGATCATGGTCAAGTTCTTGTAGAAGGTACATTGCGTGCAGTTCGTTATCCAAAACAACCAAACAGAATCCAAAATGAAAACGAACTCTTCAAGTTGAACCCAGATGATAACTTCACTAAGACAGCTCAATTTACAAGAAATGCAGCAGGTCAAATCACAGGATTCAAATTTGAACTAAAAGAAGTTTGGGGCTGGCCAATTTGGATTGAGTATTCAACAGAACTTACAGAAGATCTTCCAGCAAAAACTAAAGTAGCTAACACATTGAAGTGGAAAGCAACTAACTTCCCTGATGAACGTACTATCACTAAACAAACTCGTTTAGAGACTGGTTCAGGTGAAGGTAGCGGTGATAAGACTACTTCAACAACCACTACAACCACTACAACCACTACAACAACCACAACAACAACTGAGGCCCCAACAACAACAACTGAGGCCCCAACAACAACAACTGAGGCTCCAACAACAACAACTGAAGCCCCAACAACAACAACAGAAGCTACTACAACAACAGAAGCTACTACAACAACAGAAGCTCCAACAACAACAGAAGCTACTACAACAACAGAAGCTCCAACAACAACAGAAGCTACTACAACAACAGAAGCTACTACAACAACAGAAGCTACTACAACAACAGAAGCTCCAACAACAACAGAAGCTACTACAACAACAGAAGCTACTACAACAACAGAAGCTACTACAACAACAGAAGCTACTACAACAACAGAAGCTACTACAACAACAGAAGCTCCAACAACAACTGAGGCTCCAACAACAACTGAGGCTCCAACAACAACTGAGGCTCCAACAACAACAGAAGCTCCAACAACAACAGAAGCTCCAACTACAACTACAACGACTACTGAGTCAACAACTGTAGAACCAACAACATCAACAACAACAACTGTAGAACCAACTACGCCACCATACCCATATGTTCCAAACAATGGAACCGGTGGTGGTAACGGCGGCACAACAACAACAGAAGCTCCTTCAGAAGTTACAACAACAACTGAGGCTCCAACAACAACAGAAGCTCCAAAAACGACTGAGGCTCCAAAACCTGCAGATACAACGACTACAACAGAAGAAGGACCAACTCTTCCATTTACTGGTGAAGCTACAAGCCTAGTACTTGTATTGGCAGGTGTGGTAATCTTGTCAGGTACTGTAGTAATGAAACGTAAATTTACTAAATAATATTAGATAAATTTCTTTAGAGAGGAGAGAGCATTGCTCTCTCCTTTTTTAAATGTTAAAATGATGGAGTAGTAGATACCTATCCTTCCCTTTTCAAGGGGAAACCCCACTTATCACAAAGTCACAAAGCCAACATTACAATACTAGCTAACGTAGCCGGTGGCAAACAACAAACAGAAGTTGGTTAAAAACATAGAGGAGAAATCAATAATGGAAAATTGGTTGACACATTGGCAGAAATTAAAGGAAAAATATCCGAAGGGTGTCCTTTATGTCAGTAGTGCCTTGCTACCGATGACCATCATGCTGGTGGTATGGTTTTTCATGGGGAGTTATCCTTTTGGAAATAAAAGTTTAATGACCGTTGTCTTTGATCAGCAGTACATTAGTTTTTATGGATTGCTAAAGAATGCCATTCTATCTGGTGATTTAAGTAGTCTGACATATTCCTTTACTAAATCTATAGGTGGAGATATGATTGGTGAGTTGGGCTATTATTTGATGAGCCCTTTCAATGTTATTTATGTTCTGCTGCCTTTAAAATATATAGGGTTATCTGTTTTTCTAACAATCTGGCTCAGATATGGAGCTTTTGGACTTTCCTTTGCTCATCTCTTAATTAAACGTTATAAGGGTGCAGAGTCAAAACGATGGATGGTTCCCTTGTTTGCGACAGCTTATGCCCTGTCTGGTATGTTGGTATCCTACCAGATGAATGTTATCTTTTATGATGCCATGTTCATGCTTCCTCTTGTCATCCTATATCTAGAGCAGTTGTTAGATGGCAAAGCGGCTTATCCATATGCCTTTGTACTTGGTCTTACGGTATTCCTTCAATTCTACATGGGCTATATGATATCGCTATTTGTTGTCTTATATACCTGCTATTATCTTTCACCTCGTCTTTCTATCGAGGGGACATGGAAAGTAAAACTCAAACATTACGTCAAACCCTTATGGGATGTATTTCTCTACTCTATCCTAGGGTCTACTGCGGCTTCAATCTTATTTGTTCCAGTATTTTTCAACTTGATTGAAAGTAAGGGACAAGCAGGAGGGGCCATGACATTTTCCATGGCCTTTCAGATTAATCCCTTAGACATTTTATCCAAACTAACTATCGGGGGCTTTGATGCGCAATCAGGTTGGGCAGCTGGACCAAACCTGCCAAATATCTATATTGGAGCTCTCGGGTTTATCGGCTTTATCTTGTACTTTGTATCAAGAGAGATAGTCAAAGAAAGAAGATGGGCTGCGGGAGTGGTTACTCTCATCTTCTTTACTTCCTTTGTAAACGAATTTGTTAGTAAGATTTGGCATATGGGACAGAACCCTGCCGGATTCTTCTTCCGCTTCTCATGGTTATTCTCTTTCTTCATGCTGCTTCTAGCCTATCAAGCGTTAAAAGAGAAATTTAGAATCTCTCGCCGAGGGAAATTGCTATCAGTTGTAGCCCTAGTCTTATCGGCAATCTACCTCTATACTAAAGACTTTACCTATCTACCCAAAAAACAACCTGAGGCTCTAACTCTGTTTATCAATAGCCATTTTATTGCCATTGTGACACTGGTTGTATCAGCTACAGCTATAGGATTTTATCTATACTGGGAACGCTCTGCCAAGTCCCAGAAAGAAAAGGAGAGGGTATTGGTGATTGCGGCTGGATCTGTGGTGGTATTGCTGTTATTGTTGCAAACAGGTTATCTCTTTTCTCGTGTAGTCTTAACTCTACTCATTTACTTAGCTGTACTGGCCTTGCTACGTCCAGGAATGATTCGCTTAGCTGTTGTCTTGTTATCAACTCTGACAGTATTTGAGCTAGGCTACAATGCCTATCTATCACAAGTGACCTTTAGTTATGCAAATGTTGATACATTTGTGGACGGAACGCTCTCGGTTAAACGTGTGACGGATAAAATCCAAGAAAATGCAGATGAACCTTTCTATAGAATTGCAACGACCTTTGCCTATTCTCGAACAACTCCATCTCTGATAGGTTATCCAGGTTTGAGTACTTTTAGTTCAAATTTGGAGAGGTCCACTATGAATCACTTTGCCTATATGGGGGATCAAGCGGGCGATGAAGCAATTGAATACGAAAATGGAACTCCTCTGACAGATGCCTTATACGGTGTTCGCTACTATATGGATGTCAAAGACCTAGATCCTACTGAGAAAGAAGCTCATCCTGAGAGAATGTATTTCACACGTTTTGCCAGTCGTTTTGATATGAACCGTTACTTTACAGAGAAAGTCTATGAAGATGAACGATATCTTGTTTATAAAAATCCTAATTCATTCCCGATTGCTTTTGGAGTAAATGAATTGGTTACAAATTTACAACTTGACTTCAATAATGCTGTAAAAAACCAAAATAACATTCTTAACTCTATGGAAGGTGTGAAAAAAGGCGAAGAGAATTATCTCGACTACTTCAAACCCCTAGCCTACGGAGATGTTGAAACAGAAAATCTTACTGAGGAAAATGTCGACAAAGAAAAAGGAACTGCAGTCTACAAGCGGGTGGATTCTTCTAAGGATGCAGTCGTTAGCTACCGAATTACTCCTCGAACAAATTTGACCTATTACTTCTTCGTACCAGCAAGTCTAAATTCTGAGAAAGATTACTCCGTCCTTCTGAACGGCAAGTGGTTCACTCATTCTAAGAGAAATACGCAACGTCAACTATGGCAAATCACTGACAATGCAGAGAATCAAGAGTCTGTACTGGAGTTCCGCTTTAAAACAGACAAGGTTGACCTTTCAAACGCAGGAGTTTACCGCGCAGAAATCAGTCAAATTCAAAGTGCTTTAGAAAAGCGGAAGGAACAAGGTCTTCAAGTTGAGAAATTCTCGAATACTCATATCGTCGGTTCAGTGAATATTACTGACGACAGTAAATACATGATGACCTCTATCCCTTATAGTGAGGGTTGGAAGGTGAAAGTAGATGGCAAGGATGTCCCTGTGACAAAAGCATGGAACAGCTTTATTTCATTCCCGATTACTTCCGGACAACACAAAATAGAATTTGTCTTCTCCCAAAAAGGAAGGGTTACAGGTGCTGTATTGACTCTCATCAGTCTAACAACGCTTTATATCATCAGAAGAGATTACAAGAAGGATGATAAAAATCAGCTGAAAGAAAGTCAAGACGCTCCATCAGCTGAGTAAGAAATCTTTTATCAACTATAAAAAATACGGTCAGGATACCATTTCTGACCTTTTTATTTTGCAAAATGACAAAAATCTTAAACTTTTTGACAAAAATACTTGTCAAAAATAAAAAGATGTGTTACAATAAAATCAAGATAAAGAACAAAGGAGAAAAAAGACATGCTAAAAAATCGTCTAAAAGAGCTTCGGGCTCGCGATGGCCTGAATCAAACAGAGCTGGCCAAACTAGCTGGCGTGTCCAGGCAAACTATCAGCTTGCTTGAGCGGGATGAGTACACGCCATCCATCGTCATTGCCCTGAAGATTGCTCAGATATTCCATGAGCCAGTCGAGTCAGTCTTTCGCTTAGAGGAGGATGAGTGATGAACAAGTATAAAGTGATTTATTATCTATCTATAGTTGTGTTTATCGTAAATCTTTTGGCTATGATTGGAAGCCTATTTGGTTGGTTTACCATCGTAGAAGGCAAGTACCTCTTCTGGAATAATATAGTGCTACTATTAGTCTTTAGATGGGTAGAGAAAAAAATAAAGTTTAAAGAACTCGTAAAAGGAGAAAAGTTATGAAAGAGTTTTTAGCAGGTTTTCAAGTCGATACTGAGAACAAAGAACTTGCCGGTGTTTGTGCAGGTTTAGGAAACTATTTTAACATTCAAGCCAACATTGTTCGTTTGGTGACAGTCTTCTTGTTTCTCTCTTCGACTGAGGTCGGGATTATAACAGTAACTCTCTATGCCTATCTAGCAGGTTGGCTTGGGAATGAACCCTTGGGAGATGGAGCAAAAAAAGCTAGAAATCAAGCTATTCTCTTACTTGCTGTTTGTTTGATTTTGGTATCACTAGGAGCAGAAGGTTTGACAGCTATTTTTGAATCAGGGAAAGCCTTTGGTCAATGGTTGTCTGGCTTGTTTTAGAAAGAGGTTGAAAGATGGAAAAGAAACATATTATTTTTGCACTGAAGATTTTTCTTGCAAGTGCTTTATTAGGAATATTTGCTGGTTTCCTTGATCTTAATCCTTTAGGTATCACTCAAGCTCAAGTAGTCGTTGCATTGAAATCATTCTTTCTTGGTTTAGGGATGCTTACGGTGATTCTAACTTTTTATTTCACTAGAAAAAGCCATCAGGCCTATCAGAGTTATCAAAGAGAAGAGGAGGACGAAGAAAACGAACAAGACTACCTTGCCACGTATCGCTTCTTAGATTATGCTTCAGTAGCTTGGAATGTTTGCCAAATTTGTATGCTATCCTGTCTACTTTTAGGTTTGGGAGGTTTAGGTCTATCAGCAACATCCTTACTTTTGCTGGTTGTAGGTATCTGGTCGGGTGTTTACTGTCTCAAAATCACCAGCAAGATTCGTAACTACAAACTTTCTATTACGGCGACTCCCAAGGAAGTTTTGGACTACCTTGACACTTATGATGAGGGAGAAAAACAGGCTGAGATGGAAGAAGCTTACTTGATCTTGTTCAAGGTTAATCAGCTCCTCATTCCTGGTATCTATGTTGTCTTAGTAGTTTTATCTGTGGTATTGGGACAAGTACAGTTGGTGGCTCTACTCGTGGCAGTTGTCATCCATATGTACATGAATGTGGCACAATTGCGCAAAACAAAACGTTATTTCAAATAGGAGAATATTATGAAAACACTTAAAAACATTGGCTGGTATAGCCTTACTTTCTTATCATTTATTATGATCTATAGTTTTATTCAGGGCGTAGGTTTAGTGGCTATGAAAATGGGTGCGCCTGAATATGTTGCTGTCCCAATTTATGTCTTATTGGCAGGAATTTTCACCTTCGTTACCTACAAGTGGTATAAGACAGGAACCGTTACGATTGAAAAAACAGCCCTTAACAAATACATCTGGTTGCCTGCCTTGGTATTGGTTCTTGTCATAGCAGCACAAAATTTCTTACCAAATGATCCATCAGTCAATCAACAGATGTTAGAACAAATGACTCATAATCAACCTCTTTTCTCTTTCTTTATGATAGTGGTCTTTGCGCCTCTGACAGAAGAATTGACCTTTAGAGGAATGTTAGCCCGCTATGTCTTCCCTCAACAGGATAATGTCAAGCAAACAGTTCTCTTTCTTCTTGTAAGTAGTATCATTTTTGCTCTCGTTCATTTCCCTGGCACTCCACAACAATTCCTAGTTTATGCTTCACTTGGCTTTAGCTTGGGCTTAGCTTATATCAGCAAAGGTGGTCTAGCTTATAGTATAGCCCTACATGCTTTGAATAATTTAATCGCATTTTTAATGATAGTCATGCTATAATAGACTCAGGAGGAAGTCATGAAACGAGTGATATTATTAGCAGTGATTCAGGCAGTCGTTCTCTTCTTTATCATTGGAGTGCTTGCCTATGCTTTAAAAGGGGATTTCTTTTATAACTATCTAGCAGTTATCTTCGCACCAATCGCAGGGATTATGAGATTTGCGACGGCTTATGCAACGGAGATTGTTCTCCCTAAAAAGGCTGCAGAGATTTCTGAAAAGCGTAAAAAATAAAGAAAACCTAAATCCAGCGAATGACTTTGCTGGATTTTTTCATTTATGAGAGGATTCTCTCAACTTTTCTGATGATTTTCATGAAGAGCCTGCGCTTTTATGGTAAAATAGTAACAGAATAAAAGAGGAGAGAAAACATGAAACGTAGTATGTATGCTGGTCGTGTTCGTGAGGAGCACATCGGACAAGAAATTACCTTGAAAGGATGGGTTGCCCGTCGTCGTGACTTGGGTGGATTGATCTTTATCGACCTTCGTGACCGTGAAGGGATTATGCAGTTAGTTATCAATCCTGAGAAAGTTTCTGCAGAGGTGATGGCAACAGCTGAAAGCCTTCGTAGTGAATACGTCATCGAGGTGACTGGACAAGTTGCAGCACGTGAGCAGGCAAATGATAAATTGGCAACTGGAGCGGTTGAACTGAATGTAACAGCTCTTACTGTGCTTAATACAGCCAAAACAACACCATTTGAAATCAAGGATGGCATTGAGGCTAACGATGATACGCGTCTACGTTACCGTTACCTTGACCTTCGTCGTCCGGAAATGTTGGAAAATCTTAAACTTCGTGCCAAGGTGACACATTCGATCCGCAACTACTTGGATGAATTGGAATTTATCGATGTGGAAACGCCATTCCTTTCTAAGTCAACACCAGAAGGAGCGCGTGACTATTTGGTGCCATCTCGTGTCAATAAAGGGCATTTTTACGCACTTCCTCAAAGTCCGCAGATTACAAAACAGTTGTTGATGAATGCGGGATTTGACCGTTACTACCAAATCGTCAAATGTTTCCGCGATGAAGACTTGCGTGGTGACCGTCAGCCTGAATTTACCCAGGTCGACTTGGAAACTTCATTCCTGACTGAGCAAGAAATCCAAGACATCACAGAAGGCTTGATTGCGCGCGTGATGAAGGAAACAAAAGGGATTGAAGTAACGCTGCCATTCCCTCGTATGAAGTACGATGATGCCATGGCGCTTTATGGATCTGACAAGCCTGATACTCGTTTTGAGATGTTGCTTCAAGACTTGACAGATCTTGTCAAGGGTGTAGATTTCAAAGTCTTCTCAGAAGCACCTGCCGTTAAAGCCATTGTGGTCAAAGGTGCAGCAGACAACTACTCACGTAAAGACATCGACAAGATGACAGAAGTAGCCAAACAGTACGGTGCTAAAGGCCTTGCTTGGGTCAAGGTTGTTGACGGTGAATTAAACGGACCAGTTGCTAAATTCTTGACTAGCATTCAAGGCGATTTAACAAGTGCGCTTGGTCTTGAAGATAAAGACTTGCTTCTCTTTGTGGCTGATACGCTTGAAGTAGCAAATGCAACACTTGGGTCCCTTCGTGGACGTATTGCCAAAGAGCTTGGCTTGATTGATAACGACAAATTTAACTTCCTCTGGGTAGTTGACTGGCCAATGTTTGAATGGTCTGAAGAAGAAGGTCGTTATATGAGCGCCCACCATCCATTTACTCTTCCTCAAGCAGATACTGCGCATGAGCTTGAAGGAGATTTGGCTAAGGTTCGTGCTATTGCCTACGATATCGTCTTGAACGGTTATGAGCTTGGCGGTGGTAGCCTTCGTATCAACCAAAAAGAACTCCAAGAACGCATGTTCAAGGCCCTTGGATTCTCAGAAGAAGAAGCCAATGACCAGTTTGGTTTCCTATTGGAAGCTATGGACTATGGATTCCCACCACACGGTGGATTGGCTATCGGACTTGACCGCTTTGTAATGCTCTTAGCAGGCGAAGAAAATATCCGTGAAGTGATTGCCTTTCCTAAGAACAACAAAGCAACTGACCCAATGACCCAAGCACCATCAACAGTAGCTCTTAAACAATTAGAGGAACTCAATCTACAAGTAGAACAAGATGAAACAAACGAAACTAACTAAAAAGTGGTACCATTATCTGCGCCGCTTTGCTTATCGGGTGAAGATTTTACGTGTTTTGCAAAGTATCTCCCGAGAAAAATACGATGAAAAAATTTCAGCTTCTCTAGTATATGGTTTTCTATCAGCAGTAGCTGTCAATTTTTTCTTCCAACCAGGACATGTTTATTCAAGTGGAGCAACAGGTTTGGCTCAGATCATTTCTGCGCTTAGTAATCACTTGTTTGGCTTTTATTTCCCAATTTCAGTAGCATTTTACGCTATCAATATCCCGCTGATGATTTTAGCCTGGTACCAAATTGGACATAAGTTCACGATTTTCACCTTTATCACGGTATCCATGAGCTCGCTCTTTATCCAGTTTGTGCCAGTGGTGGTCTTGACAGAGGATCCAATCATCAATGCCCTTTTTGGGGGAGTCGTCATGGGACTGGGAATTGGCTTTGCTTTACGCCATAACATCTCCAGTGGTGGAACAGATATTGTCAGTCTGACTATTCGTAAGAAGACGGGGCGTAACGTCGGAAGTATCTCCTTCCTAGTGAACGGGACAATCATGCTGATTGCTGGCTTGACCTTTGGTTGGAAATATGCCCTTTATTCCATGATTACGATTTTTGTCTCAAGCCGTGTAACAGATGCAGTTTTCACCAAACAGAAACGCATGCAGGCCATGATCGTCACTAGCAATCCTGACGCAGTGATTGAGAAAATCCATCATAAATTGCACCGTGGTGCGACCATGATTCACGATGCGGAAGGGACCTATAATCACGAGCGTAAGGCAGTTTTGATAACGGTTATCACTCGTGCAGAGTTTAATGATTTTAAACTCATCATGAAACAAGTTGATCCGACAGCCTTTGTATCTGTCTCAGAAAATGTTCATATTTTAGGGCGATTTGTCGAAGTTGAAAACTAGTCGTTCAGGTAAATAGGATACAAAAAAACCAACTCAAAATAGAGAGTTGGTTTTTATTTTTCAACGATTTCGTGTGCAATCACCTGACGATAGCAGATTTGACGATTCTCTTTGACATCATTAATGATTTGAAGAATGGTTTCAAATGAAGTTCGGCCAAGAGCAAGACTATTGATATCAACATAGGCAGCCAGATTTAATCTTGGATTTACTGAGTCAAAGCTGAGGACCGGAACATCAAGTTGGTGTTCGTTGAGGTAGCTACATACACCTTCAGCTAGGAGACTATCTGTTGTGATAATAGCATCGGTCTGAGGGTCATATTTAAAGAGTTGTTTACTAAAGTTATAGCCCTTTTCTTCTAGAAACTCGTCTGCAAAGAAGGTACGGTGACTATCAAGAGGCAGATTGTGTTCTTGAAGAGCTTGCTCGTAACCTGTCAGACGGTCCTGGGTAACGAAGAGCTTCTTGGTACCGCCGATAAAGGCAATTCGTGAACACCCTTTTTTAATGAAATATTCTGTCGCATCAAATCCGGCTTGGATGTTATCATTATCAACAAGCGGAATGAAAGGAGAAAGTGATTTTCCAAGAATGAGGAAGGGAAATTGCTCATCGACAACTAGTTGCACCAAGGGATCATTTTCTTGAGCATACAAGAAGATAAGCCCATCCACACGTTTTCCGTAAACCATTTGTGAAATGGCGTTTAAACGCTCTTTCTCATCTTTACCAGTCGCAATCTGAATAGCATAGTGATTTTCCGAGGCAACCTGTGCAATCCCTCTAAGAACAGAAGGGAAGAAAGGGTTTTGGTAGAAAACATCTGAATCATCTGGAAGGACTAAGCCAATAACTTGCGTATAACTGCTAACGAGACTTCGAGCATTTAGATTAGGATGATAATTGAGTTCTTTCATTGCTTTTCGAACTCGTTTTTTTGTTTCGTCGCTAATCGTTGATTTGTTTTGAATAACACGGGTTACGGTTGAAGGTGAAACTCCTGCAGCCTTGGCCACGTCTTTAATCGTAACAGGCATAATAATCTCCTACTTTTGGTAGTCTGGATCACGATAATGAGTCTTATAAAAGATAGTGACCAGGTATAGAACAAATAAAATGTTTTGAACAGTGATCAAAGTTGCCATATTTTGACCCAAGAGACCTAGAATCAAGGTAATTAAAGTTGGCAATCCTAAACAGTTCAAAATAAAATGATAGCACTCTTTATAGGTCTTAAATGAGAAGAGACGAGATTTTTTCGTGAAGTAGAGCAAAAGGCTAGCACCTAAAGCTACAATGAAAAAATTAAGTCCAAAGAGGAAACTAGCACCTAAAACCAGGAAGAGGCTGATATAGACGCGGTTCTGTTGATACCAGTCTTTAGAAATGGCCTGAGTCAAGCTTTCCTTGCTTTGGAAGCTATCCGTTGTGATAGCATGATAGCGAATGCTGGTTAGTTCTTTTCCTTGCTTACTGATGACGAGTTGCTCAGGTTCAAAGCTAAGAAGTAATTCCTCTGGGAAGTTTGAGCTAGAAGGGACTCCAATTTGAACAGAAGCTTGATGAGGAGTCGAACCAGTATAGCTTAGTTTACCATCTACAATTTGAGCATTGGTAGTCAAATCCTGAACGACTTCGTCCGTCAATGGAGCATAGACATCATCGATGAACGTCTCTAAAGGATAGGTTTCCTGAGAACTGTTCTGGATAGCAATAGGCACCATGGACAAGCTAATCAAGAAAATACTGGTAAAAATCAGTTGAAACCAGTTTAGACCAAAACGATGAGATAGGGGCTTACGAAATCCCCAAATACTATTAAAATAAGAAAATGGATATGGTAACATAAATCTCTTTCTATAGGCATTTTTCTATATGAGTATTATATAGAGAAATGTTTTTAATTTCAAGTGGGGATAGTAGAATCCTTGGTAAAAGTGAATGTTTGTTATAATTCGTCCACTAACTAACAAGGTAATCTCAGCAAGTTCTTGTTTCTCATCAGACAATCGATGTACAAGGTCTAAAATGAAAAAGGGTGGCGGGGGTATATTACCCCTTGTCGCCACCGCTTGTAAGTCCTGAAACGAAGTTCTTTTGCAAGAAGAAGAAAAGTGTACAGATTGGAAGAGCGATGAGGATTGCACCTGCTGAGAAGTAGGCGATCTTCAAGTTCTTCGCATTGCTAACGAAGGTCTGGAGACCAACGGCAACTGTAAAGTATTCTTTTTCACGAAGCAAGAAACTAGAGAGGATATAGTCTCCGAAAGGTCCCATGAAGGCCCAGAGTGCTTGTACAGCAACCATTGGGCGAACAAGAGGGAGAACGATTTGCCAGAAGCGGCGGAAGTGTCCTGCACCATCAAGTTTTGCAGACTCATCAAGAGACATTGGCACGGTGTCAAAGTAACCTTTCATGAGCCAAGCGTTCATCGGGATACCTCCACCAACGTAGAGGAAGATGAGGAACCAGCTATGGTTAAGGGCATTCAACATGAGGGCCATAACGAAGAAGGCAGTCAAAGCGGCCATTGTTGGCACCATTTGGATAATCAAGAAGAAGACCAAACTTTGTTTACGAGCCAAGAAGTTGTAACGGCTATAGGCATAACCAGCAAGTACGATAATACTTGTCTGAACAACCATAGTGATCAAAGCGATGATCAAAGTGTTGAGGTACCATGTGCCGTACAAGGTTTCTGTAAAGAGCCCTTTGAAGTTATCAAGACTGAAATTGACATTGCTGTCGAGTTTGAAGGCCACAACGTTACCGGCCTTAAAGGCTGACATAATCGTGATTAAAAGAGGATAGATAATAACGATTGAAAGTCCAATTAAGTAAAGATAAGTAAGGGTTTGAGACAGTCTACGTTTGATTTTGATTGAGTTATTCATCTTAGACGTCCTCCATATCAAATGCGTGTAGTTTCTTGAATGCAATCATAGAAATAGAGATGACAATGATTGAAATAATCAAGGTAACGGCAGCTGCCATAGAGTATTGAGGAGCTGTACCAGTTGTCAAACGGTAGATCCATGAGATCAAGATATCGGTTGAACCAGCTCCACCACCGACACTACCAGGACCACCGCCATTGAAGAGGTACATGATAGAGAAGTTGTTGAAGTTGAAGGTGTATTGGCTGATCAAAGTAGGTGCCGCAACAGCCAAAATCATTGGGAAAGTGATGTTGCGGAATTTTTGCCAAGCGTTTGCACCGTCGATATAAGCTGCTTCATACAAGTCATTTGGAATAGACTGTAGGATACCGAGAGTCAAGACGTAGATATAAGGGAAACCAAGCCATCCTTGCATCATAATCAAGGCAACCTTAGTCCAAGTAGGGTCTGTTTTCCAAGGAATGAGTGCCCCGTCGAGGAATGGAAGAACCTTAGCAAAGAGAGGGATAACTTGGGTATTGATAGCACCAACACTATCGTTGAACATGTTTGAGAATGTCAAGATAGTGATGAAGGCTGGAACCGCCCAAGGTAGAAGGAAGATAACACCAAAGATACGTTTACCCTTGATGAATGGTTGGTTAGCAATAATAGCTGTAAAGATACCGAGTACGATTTGCAAAGTAGATGCAGATAAAGCCCAGATAATAGTCCAAGAAAGAACAGAACCGAAGGCTGAACGGAAGGTACTCAAGCTCCAGATATTTGTGAAGTTAGTTAATCCAACCCAATCCAATAATTTATTTGGTGGTAAGTGTTGGAAATCGTAGTTAGTAAAGGCAATCATCAAGGTTACAATAACCGGGAAGATGATGGCAAATGTCATGGCAACGTAAGATGGAATGATAAGCAAGTAAGGGAATCCATTTTCATAGATACCTTTAATCATATCCTTCAGTGTCAACGGGACAGGGATGCCATTATTGATACGTTTTGCAATAGTGTGAGCGTCTTTAATATTGAGAATATAAAAGGCTAGATAAACAATTACAAAAATAGAGTGGAATGCACCACGAATCAACATGAAGAGAGAGTTGTCACGGCCAGGTTTTTCACCGAGCGTGATTAAGTTGCTCAATTCAGGTGCTGCAAGTACTATAAAATAGAGGACAAAAGCCACTGTTACAGCAAGGAAGATAAAACCTTTAGCTTTTTGTTTGTTGTAGATTTGTCCCAACCCAGGAATCAATGAAAGCAAGGCTGCTTTTTTTGGTTGTTGTTCCATGAGTGCTCCTTTCATAAGATACGAGCATTGAGCTCGATGCTAATCAGCAAAATTGCTGAAAACATTGTCAATATATCTAAAAATCAAGGGAGATGTTTAAATTATCTCCCTTGAATCAATCAATTAGTTACCAAATTTTTGTTGGATTGTTTCTTTGATCAATGTTACAGCATCATTAGCAGCTGTTTTAGCATCTTTCTTACCGCTTACAGCGTCAAAGAGCATTGTTTTAGCTGGGTCCCAAACTGTTGACATTTGAGAGATGTTTGGCATTGGTTGAGCGTTTTGGAACTGTTTGATAACAGCTGTAGTCAACTCATCGTTTTTACCTTCAGCGTAAGCACGAGCTTCAGTGTTAGCTGGGATTTCGTTAGTAGCATCGTAGAATGCTTTTTGTTGGTCAGTTGAAACAAGGAAGTCTACAAATTTTTGAGCGCCTTCAAGGTTCTTAGTGCTTGATGGGATGATCCAAGCTTTACCACCACCAAAGGCTGCGTAGTTTTTGCCGTTTGGAAGAGTTGGGATAGTTGCAACACCGTAGTTTACTTTAGCATCTTTGAATGCTTGAGCTTTCCAAGGACCATCGATGATAGCAGCTGCTTTACCTTCTTGGAATTGAGTTTGGATCAAGTTTCCAGCACCTTCAGTATCTTGCATACCTTTAGGCCATTTTTCGTACCAAGTTTTAGCGTATTCGATACCTGCGATAGCACCATCGTTAGCAAGACCGATATCTTTAGGATCTTTACCGTTTTGTCCGAATACGTAAGCTCCGTTACCAGCAAGAAGTCCGTATGCGTAGTAGAAGTTAGTCCAGTCAGCTAGGAAAGCAGTTGTTTTACCTTCTTCACCAGAAAAGGCATATTTGCTATCTTTAGCAAGTCCTTCTAATTCAGCAAATGTTTTTGGAGCTTCTTTGATCAAGTCTTTGTTGTAGTATAGAACAAGTGACTCGATAACAGCTGGAGCACCGTAAACTTTACCACCAACAGTTACAAGAGATTTAGTAGTGTCATCAGTTTTAGCACCGTCGCTCAAAGTTACTTCTGAAAGTTGTCCGTCAGTACCAAGGCTACCTACACGGTCGTATGGAGCCATCATAACGTCAGCGGCTTGACCTGATTGGTTGTCAAGTGAAAGTTTGTCAAGTCCACCAAGTTGGTCACCAGATTTGATGTTAACTTTTGTTCCTGATTCTTTTTCATAAGCAGCAGCAACTTTCTCAGCGTAAGCTTTATATTGGTCTTCAACGTAGAAAGTAATTTCTTGGCTTCCTGATGCAGAAGAATCAGCGGCTTTATCAGCAGTTTTGCTTCCGCAAGCTACCAAAAGCAAGCTAGCAAGAGTAGCAGTACCAAGTACAGCAGCGCTCTTCATGAATTTAGTTGACATAGTGTATTCCTCCTAAAGAATAACAAATTTTAATTTCGAGGAAACGCAAACGTTTTCCCTTATGACCATAGTATAGCACAAACAGAAAACGGTTGCAAGCATTTTTTTGAAAAAATTTTAAAAAGCTTGTGACTGGCTAATTCCTAAAATTGTTTGTATAATAGAAGAGAAATAGGAAATCGTGTAAATTTCAATTCAAAAATAATCGAAGGGAAACGATTGCATAAATAGAAGACGAAACAAAGGGAGGGGGAAAATGAAAATATAGGGAATTTCCGATTTCGGAAATAAAAAGTAGTGAAAAAGTTTTTTTTACAAACGCTTGCATTTATTTTAGAAATGGGGTATACTTGACTTAGCGCAAACGTTTGCGCAAAAATTGAAATAATTAACAATATAAACACTTGAGGTGCTAATATGAAAAAACGTCAAAGCGGTGTGTTGATGCACATCTCATCACTTCCAGGAGCATACGGAATCGGATCATTTGGTCAAAGCGCCTATGATTTCGTTGACTTCTTGGTTCGTACAAAGCAACGTTACTGGCAAATCCTTCCTTTGGGAACAACTAGCTATGGAGATTCTCCATACCAATCATTCTCAGCCTTTGCTGGAAACACTCATTTTATCGACCTTGATATTTTGGTGGAGCAAGGTTTGTTGGAAGCAAGTGATCTTGAAGGTGTGGACTTTGGTAGCAACCCAATTGAAGTTGACTACGCTAAAATCTACTATGCACGTCGTCCACTTCTAGAGAAAGCTGTCAAACGTTTCCTTGAAGTCGGAGCTGTCAAAGACTTCGAAAAATTTGCTCAAGAAAATCAATCATGGCTTGAACTATTTGCAGAGTATATGGCTATCAAGGAGCATTTTGATAATCTTGCTTGGACAGAATGGCCAGATGCAGATGCTCGTGCTCGTAAAGCTTCAACTCTTGAAAGATACCGTGAGAAATTAGCTGACAAGCTTGTTTACCACCGCGTAACCCAATACCTTTTCTTCCAACAATGGTTGAAATTGAAAGCATACGCTAACGAAAATCACATCGAGATTGTCGGAGATATGCCTATCTATGTAGCGGAAGATTCAAGCGATATGTGGGCAAATCCACATCTCTTCAAGACAGATGTCAACGGTAAGGCGACTTGCATCGCAGGATGCCCACCAGATGAATTCTCTGCTACTGGTCAGCTCTGGGGTAACCCAATCTATGACTGGGAAGCTATGGACAAAGATGGTTACAAATGGTGGATTGAACGCTTGCGTGAAAGCTTCAAAATCTACGATATCGTTCGTATCGACCACTTCCGTGGATTTGAGTCTTACTGGGAAATTCCTGCTGGTTCTGAAACAGCAGCACCTGGTAAATGGGTGAAAGGACCTGACTACAAACTCTTTGCAGCGGTGAAAGAGGAACTTGGTGACTTGAACATCATCGCAGAAGACCTTGGATTCATGACTGACGAAGTTATTGAACTACGTGAACGCACTGGCTTCCCAGGAATGAAAGTCCTTCAATTTGCCTTCAACCCAGAGCACGAAAGTATCGACAGTCCACACTTGGCACCAGCCAACTCAGTTATGTACACAGGAACACACGATAACAACACTGTTCTTGGTTGGTATCGCAATGAAATCGACGATCCAACTCGTGAGTACATGGCACGTTACACAAACCGCAAGGAATATGAAACAGTAGTACATGCTATGCTTCGTACAGCCTTCTCATCAGTAAGCTTTATGACTATCGCTACTATGCAAGATTTGCTAGAGTTGGATGGTTCAGCTCGTATGAACTTCCCATCTACTCTTGGTGGAAACTGGTCATGGCGTATGACAGAGGATCAATTGACTCCTGCTGTCGAAGAAACTTTGCTTGACTTGACTACAATTTATCGCCGAATCAATGAAAATTTGGTAGAATTAAAGAAATAAGACATTATCAGGAGACACAAAAAATGTTACCATTAAAAGAATTTGTACAAAATCGTTACAATAAATCTATCGCAGAATGTAGCAACGAAGAGCTTTACCTTGCTCTTCTTAACTACAGCAAACTTGCAAGCAGCCAAAAACCAGTCAACACTGGTAAGAAAAAAGTTTACTATATCTCAGCTGAGTTCTTGATTGGTAAACTCTTGTCTAACAACTTGATTAACCTTGGTCTTTATGACGAAGTTAAAAAAGAACTTGCTGACGCAGGTAAAGAGTTGATCGAAATCGAAGAAGTAGAATTGGAGCCATCACTTGGTAATGGTGGTTTGGGACGTTTGGCAGCCTGCTTTATCGACTCAATCGCTACACTTGGTTTGAACGGTGACGGTGTTGGTTTGAACTACCACTTTGGTCTTTTCCAACAAGTTCTTAAAAACAATCAACAAGAAACAATTCCTAACGCTTGGTTGACTGACCAAAACTGGTTGGTTCGCTCAAGTCGTAGCTACCAAGTACCATTTGCACACTTCACATTGACATCTACTCTTTACGATATCGATGTACCTGGTTACAAAACAGCTACTAAAAACCGCTTGCGTTTGTTTGACTTGGATTCAGTTGATTCATCTATCATTGAAGATGGCATTAACTTTGATAAGACAGACATCGCTCGCAACTTGACTCTTTTCCTTTACCCAGACGATAGCGACAAACAAGGTGAATTGCTCCGTATCTTCCAACAATACTTCATGGTTTCAAACGGTGCTCAATTGATCATCGATGAAGCAATCGAAAAAGGAAGCAACTTGCATGACCTTGCTGACTACGCAGTTGTACAAATCAACGATACTCACCCATCAATGGTGATTCCTGAATTGATCCGTCTTTTGACTGAACGTGGTATCGAACTTGATGAAGCAATCTCTATCGTTCGTAGCATGACTGCTTACACAAACCACACAATCCTTGCTGAAGCCCTTGAAAAATGGCCTCTTGAATTCTTGGAAGAAGTGGTTCCTCACTTGGTACCAATCATCAAAGAATTGGACCGTCGTGTTCGTGCTGAATACAAAGATCCAGCTGTTCAAATCATTGATGAAAACGATCGTGTACACATGGCTCACATGGATATCCACTATGGATACAGCGTAAACGGGGTTGCCGCTCTTCACACTGAAATCTTGAAGAACTCTGAGTTGAAAGCTTTCTACGATCTTTACCCAGAAAAATTCAACAACAAAACAAACGGTATTACTTTCCGTCGTTGGCTCATGCATGCTAACCCAAGCTTGTCTCACTACTTGGATGAGATTCTTGGACGCGAATGGCACCACGAAGCTTCTAAATTGGAAGACCTTCTTTCATACGAAGACAAGGCTGCTGTCAAAGAAAAATTGGAAAGCATCAAAGCTCACAACAAACGTAAATTGGCTCGTCACTTGAAAGAGCACCAAGGTGTGGAAATCAATACAAACTCTATCTTTGATATCCAAATCAAACGTCTTCACGAGTACAAACGTCAACAAATGAACGCTTTGTATGTCATCCACAAATATTTGGACATCAAGGCTGGTAACATCCCTGCTCGTCCAATCACAGTATTCTTTGGTGGTAAAGCAGCTCCTGCCTACACAATCGCTCAAGATATCATCCACTTGATCCTTTGCTTGTCAGAAGTAATTGCAAACGACCCAGTAGTAGCTCCACACTTGCAAGTTGTCATGGTTGAAAACTACAACGTGACTGCAGCAAGCTTCTTGATCCCAGCATGTGACATCTCAGAACAAATCTCACTTGCTTCTAAAGAGGCTTCAGGTACTGGTAACATGAAATTCATGTTGAACGGAGCTTTGACTCTTGGTACTATGGACGGAGCTAACGTTGAAATCGCTGAATTGGTTGGAGATGAAAACATCTACATCTTCGGTGAAGATTCAGAAACTGTTATCGACCTTTATGCGAAATCAGCCTACAAATCAAGCGAATTTTACGCTCGTAAAGCGATCAAACCATTGGTTGACTTCATCGTAAGCGATGCTGTTCTTGCAGTCGGTAAGAAAGAGCGCTTGGAACGTCTTTACAACGAATTGATCAACAAAGACTGGTTCATGACTCTTCTTGACTTGGAAGACTACATCAAAGTTAAAGAGCAAATGCTTTCTGACTACGAAGACCGTGATGCATGGTTGGATAAAGTCATCGTCAACATTGCGAAAGCAGGATTCTTCTCATCTGACCGTACAATCGCTCAGTATAATGAAGATATCTGGCACTTGAACTAAGATTCTTTGTAACAGATTATAAAACAAAAACGCATCTTAAATAGATGCGTTTTTTTGTATTTAGACTAGTTTATAGTGTTTTCCCAACCAGAATCTCTGCTTCGATAGTAATTTCTGTCAGTTGATTCCAGTCAATCTTACTCTGATCGACGTGGAAGAGGAGGGGTGTCATGCTGAGCAGGGCTTGGCGTTGCTCTGCTGTGATAGACTTGGTCAAGGAAGCAATCTGACTAGACTGGATGTTAAAATGCTCTTGGAAATGTTCTTTGATATCTTGGTTAGAATAATCCTTCTTTGTCAGTTGGTCCTGTACCATTTGACGGACTTCCTTGAGGTGGTTTTCGGTAGGAATGACCTTGATCAAGATGCCGTCCTTTGATAAAACGCGTCGGAATTCTCCGTAGTTGGCAGGTGAGAAGATATCAAGTAGGATATCCATGCTGGCGTCTTTTATAGGAAGGTGAGCTAGGTCGCCAACAAACCAGTTGACTGCCCAGTTGGGTTCGCTTTTAGCGGCGATTTGGACCGAGTCTTTCGAGATATCAAAAGCATAGAAGGTTTTGTTGGAGTGGGTTTCTTGGAGTTTACGAGAGTAAAAACCTTCGCCGCAGCCGATATCCAAGACTGTTTTTGCGGATGGTTTAGTCGCTAGTAAGTCTGAGATGCCTTTTAAGATAGCCTGATAAAAGCCAGCTTCTAGGATTTGCTGGCGGTTTTGAAAGTTTTCCTTGTCGTAGTTGGCGGATTGCTTGATTTGAGGAGCTAGGTTGACATAGCCAAATTTTGCCAGGTCAAAAGAATGGCAATTGTTACACTTGAGACTGCTCTCGACCAAGGTTAGGTTTTCTTGGCAGATAGGGCAGGCAAAGGCACTAGCAGATGCAAAACGCTGGAGTTTTGGTTTGAGGTTTGTATTCATAGTTTTAGTCTAGCAAAAAAAGAACTGGATGGCAAATGCATCCAGTTTGTTTTTTAGTATGTTAGAACGAAGTATTTTTTCTTACCACGGCGGATTACAGTAAGTTCATTTTCTAATTTATCTGTATCACTCAAGACATAGTCAAGGTCTTGGATGCGTTCGCCGTTAACGTAGATAGCTCCGTTTTGAACATCTTCACGGGCTTGGCGTTTTGAGTTAACCACACCAGATGACACGAGGAGTTCTATGATATTGTGGTTTTCGTCTGCTTGTACTTGGTAGTTTGGCACACCACGAAGTCCTTGTTTGAGTTCTTTGACAGAAAGGTTTTTGATATTTCCGGCAAAGAGTTGTTCAGTGATGTTAAGGGCTTCTTTGTAAGCTTCTTCTCCGTGGACAAGTGTTACGACTTCACGAGCGAGGACTTTTTGAGCCAAGCGTTCGTGTGGTGCTGCTTCGAATTGTTTACGGATCTCTTCAATCTCATCAAGTGACAAGAAAGTAAAGATTTTCAAGAAGCGAACAGCGTCAGCGTCCATGACATTCATCCAGAATTGGTACATTTCGTATGGAGAAGTCTTTTCAGGGTTGAGCCAAACTGCGTTCCCTTCAGATTTACCAAATTTCTTACCAGTTGCGTCTGTGATGAGTGGAACAGTGATAACGTGACCAGTCTTGTCAGCCTTACGACGAAGCAATTCGGTACCAGCTGTCATATTTCCCCACTGGTCAGAACCACCAATTTGAAGAGTGACATTGTGCTCTTGGTTAAGGACAAAGAAGTCATAACCTTGCATGATTTGGTAGGCAAACTCAGTGTAAGAAATCCCTGTTTCAATCCGTTTCTTCACAGACTCCTTGCTCATCATGTAGTTGACAGTGAAGTATTTTCCGATATCACGGAGGAAATCAATGAAGCTGATGCTGCCAAACCAGTCGTAGTTGTTGACCATGACAGCTTTGTTTTCACCATTTTCAAAATCAAGAAAGCGAGAAAGTTGTCCTTGGATAGACTTGACCCAGCCATCTACTGTGTCTTTTGTTTGGAGACTACGCTCAGCATCTTTGAAGGACGGATCTCCGATGAGACCTGTAGCACCGCCAACGAGCGCATAAGGTTTGTGACCTGCTAGCTGCAAACGACGACTTGTCAAGATTGCGACAAGGTGGCCTAGGTGAAGGCTGTCAGCAGTTGGATCGTAGCCAGTATAATAAGAAACTTGACCTTCTTCTAGGGCTTTACGCAAAGCTTCTTCATCAGTCGTTTGAAAAATCAAACCACGCTCTTTTAGCTCATCAAAAATGTGCATGTGTCTTTTCTCCTTTATAAAATATTGTTTCTACCTATTGTACCACAAACTTAGTAAATAACCTAGTAAAATCGGGAAGAAAGTTGCTGCTTGGACTTTTTTGGAAACGAGTGAAATATGGTATAATAGCACTAGCTTATTTTCAGAGAAATAGATAAAAATAGTTGAGAAAGGGGCTGGAAAATGTCTCATATTATTGAATTACCAGAAGTATTGGCCAACCAGATTGCAGCAGGAGAAGTTATCGAACGCCCTGCTAGTGTGGTTAAGGAGCTAGTTGAAAATGCCATCGATGCTGGCTCTAGCCAGATTATCGTTGAGATTGAAGAAGCTGGGCTTAAGAAAATCCAAATCACAGATAATGGACATGGAATTGCTCACGACGAGGTAGAGTTGGCCCTTCGCCGTCATGCGACCAGTAAGATTAAAAATCAAGCGGATCTTTTTCGGATTCGGACCCTCGGCTTTCGTGGTGAAGCCCTGCCCTCTATCGCATCTGTTAGTGTTTTGACTTTGTTGACAGCGGTGGACGGTGCCAGTCACGGGACCAAGCTAGTGGCTCGTGGGGGAGAAGTTGAGGAAATCATTCCTGCGACCAGTCCTGTGGGGACTAAGGTTTGTGTGGAAGACCTCTTTTTCAATACACCAGCTCGTCTCAAGTATATGAAGAGCCAGCAGGCAGAGTTGTCTCATATCATTGATATTGTCAACCGTCTGGGGCTAGCCCATCCTGAGATTTCCTTTAGTTTGATTAGTGATGGCAAGGAAATGACACGAACAGCTGGTACGGGTCAACTGCGTCAAGCCATTGCTGGGATTTATGGTTTAGCCAGTGCTAAAAAAATGGTTGAGATTGAGAATGCTGACCTGGATTTTGAAATTTCTGGTTTTGTCTCATTGCCGGAATTAACACGGGCTAATCGAAACTATATCAGCCTTTTTATCAATGGCCGTTATATCAAAAACTTCCTGCTCAATCGTGCCATTTTAGATGGATACGGTAGCAAGCTCATGGTGGGGCGTTTTCCGCTGGCTGTCATTCACATCCATATCGATCCTTATCTAGCAGATGTCAATGTGCACCCGACCAAGCAAGAGGTGCGGATTTCCAAGGAAAGAGAACTAATGGCGCTGGTTTCAGAAGCTATTGCAAAGAGTCTCAAGGAACAGACCTTGATTCCAGATGCCTTGGAAAATCTAGCCAAATCTGCGGTTAGAAATCGTGAAAAGGTGGAGCAAACGACTTTGCCACTGAGAGAAAATACGCTCTATTATGAAAAAAATGAACCGACAAGACCGACACAAGCTGAGGTGGCAGACCATCAGGTGAACCTGACTGAAGAGAAACAGGATTTGAATCTGTTTGCTAAGGAAACCTTGGACCAGATGACCAAGCCAGCTAAACTGCATTTTGCAGAGAGAAAGCCTGCTAGCTATGACCAACTGGACCATCCAGAGTTAGATCTAGCTAGTTTGGATAAGGCTTATGATAAGCTGGAGCGAGAAGAATCTTCAAGCTTCCCAGAGTTGGAGTTTTTCGGACAAATGCACGGGACCTACCTCTTTGCCCAAGGTCGAGATGGACTTTACATCATAGACCAGCATGCGGCTCAGGAGCGGGTTAAGTACGAGGAGTACCGTGAGAGCATTGGCAATGTTGACCAGAGCCAGCAGCAACTCCTAGTGCCCTTTATCTTTGAATTTCCTGCGGATGATGCTCTTCGTCTCAAGGAAAGAAAGCCTCTTTTAGAGGAAGTAGGCGTCTTTCTAGCAGAGTACGGGGAGAATCAATTTATCTTGCGCGAACATCCCATTTGGATGGCAGAGGAGGAAATCGAGTCTGGAATCTATGAGATGTGCGACATGCTCCTCTTGACCAAGGAAGTTTCAATCAAGAAATACCGAGCAGAGCTAGCCATTATGATGTCCTGCAAGCGGTCCATCAAGGCTAACCATCGTATTGATGACCACTCGGCTAGACAACTCCTCTATCAGCTCTCTCAATGTGACAACCCCTATAACTGTCCACACGGACGTCCTGTTTTGGTACACTTTACCAAGTCGGACATGGAAAAGATGTTCCGTCGCATTCAGGAAAATCATACCAGCCTCCGAGAGCTAGGAAAATACTAATACTCTTCGAAAATCTCTCTAAACTGCATCAGCCTTACCTTGCCTAACTCAAGTTATGCCTACGGTTAGCTTCCTAGTTTAGATTTGATTTTCATTGAGTATAAATTGAAGGGAAAATTATGTACGAATATCTAAAGGGTATTATTACCAAAATTACTGCTAAATACATCGTTCTAGAAGCTAACGGTATCGGCTACATTCTGCATGTAGCTAACCCTTATGCCTACTCAGGACAAGTCAACCAAGAAGCACAAATCTATGTGCATCAAGTTGTACGTGAAGATGCTCATCTACTTTACGGTTTTCGTTCAGAAAACGAAAAAAAGCTCTTTCTCAGCTTGATTTCGGTGTCGGGCATTGGCCCTGTTTCTGCTCTTGCTATTATCGCGGCTGATGACAATGCAGGCCTCGTTCAAGCTATTGAGACTAAGAACATCACCTACTTGACCAAGTTCCCTAAAATAGGTAAGAAAACAGCCCAACAGATGGTATTGGATCTAGAAGGTAAGGTGGTTGTGGCAGGGGACGACCTCCCTGCTAAGGCTGCAGCTCCATCTAGCAGTGACAACCAAGAACTGGAAGAAGCTATGGAAGCCATGCTGGCCTTGGGCTACAAGGCAACAGAGCTCAAGAAAATCAAGAAATTCTTTGAAGGAACTTCTGATACAGCTGAAAACTACATCAAGTCTGCCCTTAAGATGTTGGTGAAATAATGGGGATTGCTCGAATCACTCTAGTTGAAGCAAAGAACAGTAGCAACCATGTCAAGATAAAGTTTAAAAATGGGAAGATTGATAAACTATGGCTACACTGTACCGTTTTTCCATTGTTTTGTAAAAATTGTCAACAGAGCCAAACAGGATTATTCTTGCATAGTGGCTCTCGCTATGGTCAAGTTGGCTCACTTCCTTGTGAATTTTGTGGTGCAGGTATTGCCATAGTAGATCATGACAATATAGTGGAAAGTATAAAAGTGAATGATGAATCTTGTTCTTTCGAGAAACTCTACCTGTTAGGTACAGACTATATTGAATGGTTTGAAGAATGGTATGGGATAACAATGGCTCCAGAAAGCTTATTTGAAGGTTGGACTGATTGGATGTCTGTAGACCAGCTTCGAGAACAGATTGAAACATTAACTGGTATAGAAACAGATGATCAAGCAAGATATCAAACAGATGAAAAATTTAACCCTCTACCACCAGATATTAATCGTTGGATTAATCTATTGGATAAGTCTACTGTTCCCTTGCCTGACTACGTTTCAAAGATAGGAGAATAAGATGCCAAAACGCTGTGGCTGGGTTAAAATGAACAACCCTCTCTATGTAGCCTACCACGATGAGGAATGGGGCCAGCCCCTTCATGATGACCAGGCTCTTTTTGAGTTGCTCTGCATGGAGACCTATCAGGCTGGACTATCTTGGGAAACGGTGCTCAATAAACGTCAAGCCTTCCGAGAAGCGTTTCACGGATATCAAATTCAAGCAGTCGCAGAGATGACTGACTCTGAATTGGAAGCTTTAATGGACAATGTAGCGATCATCCGAAATCGAGCTAAGATTTTTGCGACACGTGCCAACGCCCAGGCCTTTCTACAAGTTCAGGCAGAATTCGGAACTTTTGATGCTTATCTTTGGTCTTTTGTGGATGGACAAACCATCGTCAATGATGTGCCTGACTACAGCCAGGCGCCTGCCAAAACAGCTCTATCTGAAAAATTATCCAAAGATCTCAAAAAACGAAGCTTTAAGTTCACAGGCCCAGTCGCCGTCTTGTCATTTTTACAAGCTGCAGGTCTGGTTGATGACCACGAGAATGATTGTGAATGGAAAAGCGGTAAGTAGTGAGTACAGATAGCGAAAGTATTTGAGAATATAGAAAAAGCTGAGAAATTCATCTCAGCTTTCTTTGTTATAGTCAAAGCAAATGACTTGCTCCGTTGCATCTACATACGCGTGGACTCCAAAGGGAACAATTGCTCTTGGTGTGGCATGGCCAACGTTTAGATTATAGACAATCGGGATAGTGCTATCAATGGTGTCCATTAAAGTCTTCTTATAGTCGTCATAGAAGGTTTCATCCATAGGTTTTCCGACCAAGAGTCCACTGATGACTTCAAATATCCCAGTTTCTTTTAAAGCCTGCAACATTTTTTTGAAATCATCAGGTTCAGGTTTTTCTTCGCTTGTTTCTAGCAGTAGGATCTTTCCTTCCCAGTCGGATAAATCAGTGAAAAGTTTGTATCTTTGGCAGAGGTCTGTGCTATCTGCGTGTAGAGAGTTGTCAAAAATATCATAGAGAGATTCGAGGCAACCACCGAGGATTTCCCCTTCGAATTGGGCATTGCCTTGTAACAAGTCAAAACCTGTATTTGCATGACTGACACGAGGTGTTCCCAAGGCTTTGGGACTAAAATCAGTCCGTTCCTCGTACCAAACGTTACTAGGGCGAATTTCTGAGATTTTTCCAGTCTCAATCAATTCTTTAAAGTAGTGAAGGCTATAGTCCAGCATTTCCTTGTCTAATTCACAAATGTCTGCTAAAAAGGATTGCCCATAAAAAGTCTTGATTCCTAGTTTATGCAACATGAGATGGTTCATGGTCGTATCCGAGAAGCCAAGAAAAATCTTTTGCTTGATAACCTTTTGTAGTTGGTCATTTTCAAAAAGATGGGGCAATAAACGATAGGTATCGTTTCCACCGATGGCGCATAGGATCATGTCGATGCTATCATCAGAAAAGGCCTGAATTAAATCCTCCGCACGAGCTTCGGGATGTTCTTTGATAAAGTCTAAGCCTTTTAGTGAATGAGGTAAAAAGATAGGATTGAGTCCGAGGCCCTTGAGACGTTGGACTCCCAAGTCCACTTCGTGTTTGACAAAGTCTTCTCCGATAATGCCACTAGACAAACTAACAATACCAATAGTAGAAACCATATCTCATCCTCCTAGAAATAAATTGATGCTATTGTATCACAAAAGATGAGGGGAAACAACAAGAATTAGAGTCAGAAGAAGACTTTTAGATCAAGAAAGTAGTAAAAAAGCAACCAATCGTGTGGTTGCTTTTATAGTAGTTAATTTCTTATAGAGCAGTAAGGAAGGTCAGTCCGCCAAGGACAACCCCGGCTGAGTTTGGAATGATTAGAATCCAATCTTTCTTAGGCTCTTTTGTCCATCCGTAAATGACCCAGATTAAGCAAGAAACAGCTGCTGATAAAGGTTGGAATGGTTGAGCTTTATTTCCTTGTAAATTGGCAAAAATTTGGGGGATGTAGGCTATAAATACAATAATTCCGATAAAGGCACCAATTGAACCGACAATTTGATTAATTCTCTGTTTTGTCATATATATTTCTCCTTATTACTTTATTAGTATAACAGAAAAACAACTTGGAATCAAGGATAAAACCTCGGGATTCCAAGGGAAGACTTTACATTAGAATGTTATTAGAAAATGTGTCTACTTCTTTTGAGAATCGAAAAATGATTTGGAGACAGAATAAAAGTAGTGTGTCTACAAAACACACTACTTTTTTTGTTTATCTTAATATCTAGCAGGTCCAGCACTTGCGCTCTTGATGTTGAAACGTTTTTTGAGGTAGAAACGTAGGGCAAGGAGAGCTCCTCCAATGACCAACAAAACAAGAGGTGGTAAGCTAATGTTGATGGCTTGTGGAAGGAAGTTACTCAAGAAGAGGATGAAGACCCAAGCAAACATAGTCGCTAACATAACCAAAAGTGATTTCCAGAATGGAGGACGTTGGCTACGGTCAGTATCTGGTCCGTAGTAGCGGTAGATGAAGTGATAGAGAAGGTAGAAGGCAACTCCACCGAAGGCTCCTACACTGATAAGTGTTACCAATCCGTAAGCCACTGGTTGGTTTGAGAAGAAGCTCATCAAGGCACTAACTACTGCAAATAGTCCTGTAATGAAAAGGGCTGAATCCAACATCATCAATTTTGGATCGTCATTTTCCTTTGGATGTTCTTTTTCGTATTGTTCTTTTTCGCTAAAGCTGTGAGCCCAGTGAGTTGGTGCTCCGTAGATAGAGCGAGCGGTCACACCTTTTGGTTGTTCTTTAAGGATATGAGGAATCACTTCTTCAAGGATAGCCTTGATTTCGGCATCGGTTTTGCCGTCCTTGAGAAATTGCTGGGTTGCAATATGGATAAATTCCTGGTTTTTCTTGGTTAATTCTTTTAAATCAATCTGTGACATAATAACTCCTGTTAGAACCATTTTTTATGGATGAGGTAAAGAGTGAGGGAAACACTCATAGCAAAGGCGATAAAGACGATGAGCCAGAAAGCGTGCGGTTCTCCGTTTAAAGGAATTTCATTATCCTTAAAGTTCATTCCGTAGGCTGAGAAAATCATGGTCGGGATAGACATAACGATGGTCACGAGGGCCAAGGTTTTCATGATATTGTTCTGGTTGTTTGAAATGATAGAGGCAAAGGTCTCTGTCATAGAGTGAAGGACGTTTCCATAGATATCCGCCATCTCGATGGCCTGTTGCGTTTCAATCAAGGTGTCTTCAAGTAAGTCTTCGTCTTCAAGGTATTTCTTAATATTGCTAGTTGCACTGGTCAATTTTTTAATCACGCGCTCGTTTGTCTTAAGAGAGGCCTTGAAGTAGACGATGGTCTTTTCCAACTCCATGAGTTCAATCAATTCTTCGTTTCGAGTAGATTTGTGAAGTTGGGTTTCGATTTGCTCACTCTTGCGTTCGATTGAACGAAGGGCTGTCAGATAAATTTCAGCGTTGCGGTAGAGGATTTGGAAGATAAAGCGTGAACGCATGAAGGTATAGAAATTTCGAAGTCTCCGATTGATAAAGACATCTAGAAGTGGGAGAGGTTCCAAGCAAGTAGTAATAATAGCCTCCTCTGTGATGATAATCCCCAAGGGAATGGTCACATAGTAGGTGCGGTTATTTCTCTCCTCGGTAATGGGAACGTCTACGATGATCAGAGTGTATTCATCTTCAATGGTAATACGAGACATTTCTTCCGCATCGAGTGGTGCACGGAGGTCAGCGATATCAATATCAAAAGCAGAAGCGATTTCCATCGATTCGCTCTGGGTAGGATTGACGAGATTGATCCAAGTGCCCGGTTGGAGCGTATCGATCTCTTTAAATTCAGTTGTTGTTGAGAGAAAGACTTGTTTCATATCTCCTATCCTTTCCTAATCTAATCCGTGTTTCAGTGATTTTTAGCACCGTACTATTATACTACAAAATCGGCTTTTTTGGTAATAGAATTTCACTTTTTTTGGTATAATGGAAAGCAACAATGGACTAGAAAGAAGTAACATGCAAGATAAGATTGTCATCCATGGGGCACGCGCCCATAATTTAAAAAATATTGACGTGGAAATTCCACGTGACAAGCTAGTTGTGGTGACGGGGCTGTCGGGTTCGGGCAAGTCGAGTCTTGCCTTTGATACCCTGTATGCAGAGGGGCAACGCCGCTACGTAGAGAGTTTATCAGCCTATGCTCGTCAGTTTTTGGGCAATATGGAAAAACCAGATGTGGACTCTATCGATGGTCTCAGCCCTGCCATTTCTATTGACCAGAAAACGACTAGTAAAAACCCTCGCTCGACTGTCGGTACTACGACGGAAATCAACGACTATCTCCGTCTCCTCTATGCTCGTGTAGGAACACCTTACTGTATCAATGGACATGGGGCTATCAAGGCTTCTTCTGTTGAACAGATTGTCGACAAGGTTTTGGAATTGCCAGAGCGCCAGCGTCTGCAGATTTTGGCTCCTGTTATTCGTAAGAAAAAAGGGCAACATAAGACTCTGATTGAAAAGATTCAAAAGGATGGTTATGTTCGTGTCCGTGTCGATGGGGTTGTCTATGATGTGACCGAAGTTCCTGAACTTGAAAAGAATAAACAACACACCATCGATGTGGTGGTAGACCGTATTATCATCAAGGAAGGTATCCGTAGTCGACTCTTTGATTCGATTGAAGCAGCGCTTCGTATCGCTGAAGGTTATGTAGTTATTGATACTATGGATGATTCAGAGTTGCTCTTCTCAGAACACTATGCCTGCCCAGTCTGTGGTTTTACAGTTCCAGAACTAGAACCTCGTCTTTTCTCTTTCAATGCTCCGTTTGGTTCTTGTAGCGAGTGTGATGGTTTAGGGATCAAGCTAGAGGTTGATACGGACTTAGTCGTACCAGATGCTAGCAAGACCCTTCGTGAGGGAGCCTTAGCGCCTTGGAATCCTATCTCTTCTAACTATTATCCAAATATGCTAGAACAAGCTATGACAGCCTTCGGAGTGGACATGGATACTCCTTTTGAAACCTTGTCAGAGGAGGATAAGAATCTCATTTTCTATGGTTCAGATGGTAAAGAGTTCCATTTCCACTATGAAAATGAATTCGGCGGAGTTCGTGATATCGACATTCCTTTTGAAGGTGTTATAGGGAATATTAAGCGACGTTACCATGAAACCAATAGCGACTACACCCGCACACAGATGCGTCTTTATATGAATGAGCTAACTTGTGGCACTTGTCACGGTTATCGCCTCAATGATCAGGCCTTATCCGTTCGTGTAGGAGGAGAGAAAGCCCCTCATATTGGAGAAATTTCAGACCTCTCCATCGCAGACCATTTGGAGGTTATTGATCAACTAAGCCTATCTGAAAATGAAGCTATCATCGCTCGTCCTATTCTTAAAGAAATCAAAGACCGCTTGACCTTCCTCAATAATGTCGGACTCAACTATCTGACCCTTTCTCGTTCGGCAGGAACCCTATCAGGAGGGGAGAGTCAGCGTATTCGCTTGGCAACCCAGATTGGTTCCAATCTCTCAGGAGTTCTCTATATCCTTGATGAGCCGTCTATCGGTCTTCACCAGAGGGACAATGACCGTCTGATTGCCAGTCTGAAAAAGATGCGTGATTTGGGAAACACCTTGATCGTAGTAGAACATGATGAAGATACCATGCGAGAAGCCGATTATCTGATTGACGTTGGTCCTGGAGCGGGTATCTTTGGTGGAGAAATTGTCGCAGCAGGAACGCCTAAGCAGGTGGCTCGAAACAGTAAGTCCATTACAGGACAGTATCTATCAGGAAAACGTGCCATTCCAGTACCGACGGAACGCCGTATAGGCAATGGTCGCTTTATCGAAGTGACAGGTGCGCGTGAGAATAACTTGCAAAATATCACTGCTCGCTTCCCACTCGGGAAATTCATTGCGGTGACAGGGGTCTCTGGCTCAGGGAAGTCGACACTTATTAACAGCATCCTCAAAAAAGCCATTGCTCAAAAGCTTAATCGCAATTCAGATAAACCTGGAAAGTTTAAGACTATCTCAGGGATTGAGCATATCGATCGTCTGATAGACATTGACCAGAGTCCAATTGGACGAACACCGAGGTCTAACCCTGCTACCTATACAGGTGTATTTGACGATATTCGTGACCTCTTCGCTCAGACAAATGAAGCCAAGATTCGTGGCTATAAGAAGGGTCGTTTTAGTTTTAATGTCAAGGGCGGTCGCTGTGAGGCCTGCTCGGGTGATGGTATTATCAAGATTGAAATGCACTTCTTGCCAGATGTATACGTAGCTTGTGAAGTCTGCCACGGAACCCGCTACAACAGTGAGACCCTAGAAGTTCATTATAAAGAAAAAAATATCTCGCAAGTTTTAGATATGACCGTCAACGATGCGGTGGAATTTTTCAAACACATTCCGAAAATTCAACGCAAACTCCAAACGATCAAGGATGTAGGACTAGGTTATGTGACCTTGGGACAACCAGCTACGACACTTTCTGGCGGAGAGGCTCAACGTATGAAGCTGGCTAGTGAGCTCCATAAACGCTCGACCGGTAAGTCCTTCTACATTCTAGATGAACCGACAACTGGTCTTCATACCGAGGATATCGCGCGTCTACTAAAGGTCTTGTCTCGCTTTGTAGATGATGGTAATACAGTTCTCGTGATTGAGCACAATCTGGATGTCATCAAAACAGCAGACCATATCATAGATTTAGGTCCAGAAGGCGGTGTCGGTGGCGGAACCATTATCGCAACAGGAACACCAGAGGAAGTAGCGGCCAATGAAGCTAGCTATACAGGACAGTATTTGAAAGGAAAGTTACATCATGAATAAACGTGTGCAAGCATTTCTCGATAAAATGCAAGAAAAAGAACTAGATGGAATCATTATCAATAACCTTAAAAATGTCTACTATTTGACAGGATTTTGGGGTTCAAATGGAACAGTCTTTATCAGTCGTGACCGTCAAATTTTGGTGACGGATGCCCGCTATATCATCGCTGCTAAGCAGGAAGTAACTGGTTTTGAGATTTTTGCAGAACGTGACGAGTTGGCTACTATCGCAAAAATTGCAAAAGACATGGGTCTTTCTCGTATCGGGTTTGAAGATGAAATCTCGGTTTCTTATTACCACCGCATGCAAGCCGCTTTTGAAGGTTTGGAATTAATTCCTCAGACACAGTTTGTTGAAGCGCTTCGTATGATAAAGGACGAGACAGAGATTGCAACTATTCGTAAGGCTTGTTCAATATCAGACCAAGCTTTCCACGATGCCCTTGAATTTATCAAGCCAGGGAAGACTGAAATTGAAATTGCCAACTTCCTTGATTTCCGTATGCGTGAGCTGGGAGCGGCAGGTTTGTCTTTTGACACAATCTTAGCGAGTGGCATCAACTCTTCTAAACCCCATGCTCACCCAATGCACAAGCCAGTAGAACTAGGCGAAGCTATCACTATGGACTTTGGATGCCTTTACGAGCATTATGTGAGTGATATGACTCGTACCATCTACCTAGGCCATGTCAGCGACGAACAAGCAGAAATCTACAACACCGTTTTGAAGGCTAATCAAGCTCTGATTGACCAAGCTAAGGATGGCTTAGGTTTCCGTGACTTTGATAAAATCCCTCGTGATATTATTGTGGAAGCAGGCTATGGAGAATACTTTACTCACGGTATCGGGCACGGTATCGGACTTGATATCCACGAAGAACCTTACTTTAGCCAAACTTCCAAAGAAGTTATCAAAACTGGTATGGTCTTGACTGATGAACCTGGTATTTATATTGAAGGTAAATACGGAGTTCGTATTGAAGATGATATCTTGATTACAGATACAGGTTGTGAGTTATTAACCCTTGCTCCAAAAGAATTAATCGTAATCTAAGAAAAATGAGATAAATCGTTGACTTTTACTAGTTAAAGGTTTATACTGAAAGGCGAAAACGGTAGGTGAGGCTACCATAGGGATACGGATGACTACCGCAAAGCAGTGGAGACACTACTCGTTGGTCAACAGTCCTGGTCGCGAAGGTCAAGACTAAGCTCATTACATCGCCCTATGGAGTTAAAGCTTGAACGAAAACAGATAATCAGTTTTTTAGTCCTGCCATTTTATGGCAGGATTTTCTGCTGTTTTAAAACAAAGAAAGGAGACAAACGATGCAAATTGACGATCATCCAGAACCGCACATACACACCCAATCGCTGATTTGTGTCGTTCTGTCCCTATAAAGTGATTGGTCTCTGTGTATGATACTCTTCGAAAATCAAATTCAAACCACGTCAACGTCGCCTTGCCGTACTCAAGTACAGCCTGTGGCTAGTTTCCTAGTTTGCTCTTTGATTTTCATTGAGTATGAAATCACTATTCATACAGATAGGAGAAACCAATGAAAACTACAAAAGAAAGACTAGCAGTAGCTATTCAAACTCCATTAAAAGATAGTCTAGCTTTTTACAATACAAGTCTAAAAGGCTTAGACCAAGAACAAGTTGAAGAAAACCGTGACCTATATGGTGAAAACACTATTACCAAGGGTCAAGAGGATTCCATCTTTAAAAAGATTTATGAGTCCATTATCAATCCTTTCACAATCATTTTGCTTGTGATTGCCTTTATTTCTCTCGTTACAAACGTTTGGCTTGCCAAACCTGGCCAAGAGGACCCTACGACCTCTATTATTATCGTTGTCTTGATTTTGATTTCAGGAGGCATCCGTTTTGTCCAAGAGTTGCGGAGCGACAAGGCGACAACCAATCTTTCAAAAATGATTGTCAACACTGCAACTGTTATTCGCGATGGTCTTGAACAAGAGTTGCCAATCGATGAGTTGGTTGTGGGAGACCTCGTGAAATTGAGCGCTGGAGACATGATTCCGGCAGATGTTATCTTATTCGAATCCCGCGACTTTTTCGTTCAACAGTCAGGTTTGACTGGAGAAAGTGATGCAGTTGAAAAGCTAGCTTTAAATAAAGCCACTGGTCAAAATGTGGATAGCCTCTTAGAAGCAGAATCCTTGGCCTTTATGGGGACAAACGTTATCTCAGGAAGTGCTACAGCGATGGTCTTAGCAGTTGGGGATGACACCATGATGGGAGCTATTGAGCAAACTCTTAACACCTATGATGAGCCAACTTCTTTTGAACGTGAAATGAACAGCATTTCCTGGCTCTTGATCCGCTTGATGCTTGTCATGGTTCCGATTGTGTTTTTTGCAAATGGATTAACCGATGGAGACTGGCTAGAGGCGGGAGTATTTGCCTTGAGCGTGGGTGTCGGACTGACACCAGAAATGCTGCCAATGATTATTACAGCCAGCTTGGCCAAAGGTTCCATTATCATGGCCAAGGAAAAGGTGGTCATCAAAAAACTCAATGCTATCCAGGACTTAGGAGCAATCGATATCCTATGTACGGATAAAACTGGAACTCTAACGCAAGATGAGATTGTCCTAGAATACCCTTTGGATATCCATGGTGATTTGGATATGGCAGTCTTAAGAAGAGCTTATCTAAATTCACATTTTCAAACAGGTTTGAAGAACTTGATGGACCGTGCCATCATCAGTAGAACTGAAAAAGAAGCCAAGGAACATGTTATCCTACAAAATCTAGACACCAGCTTCCAAAAAATCGACGAACTACCATTTGATTTTGAACGTAGACGCATGAGTGTTATCGTCAAAGATGATAGCAATGTTGTTAGTATGGTGACCAAAGGCGCCTTGGAAGAAATGTTGACCATTTCGACACATGTGGAATATCGTGGAGAAATAATCCCTATTACGGAAGGTATTCGCCAAGAAGTACTGGCAGAAGTTGGTCAATTAAACCGTCAAGGTTTACGTGTATTAGGTGTTGGTTACAAGTCAGGTCTACGTGAAGATTATGCCTATGCTGTGACTGATGAAAGTGACATGATCCTTACAGGTTACCTTGCCTTCTTGGATCCACCAAAACCATCTGCAGCACCCGCTATTCAAGCTCTACTTGAGCATGGTGTCAAAACAAAAATTTTAACTGGGGATAATGAAAAAGTAACCCAAGCCATCTGTGAAAAGGTTGGTTTGGATGTTGAACATATTCTTTTGGGAGCTGATATCGACCAAATGACAGACCAAGAATTGGCAGAAGTTGTTGAAAAAGTAACAGTCTTTGCTAAATTGTCACCTGACCAAAAAGCGCGTATCATTCTACAGTTAAAGAGAAATGGTCATGGAGTTGGTTATATGGGTGACGGTATTAATGATGCCCCATCTATGAAGGTGGCAGATGTCGGTATTTCTGTAGATACAGCAGTGGATATTGCCAAAGAAACAGCAGATGTTATTTTGCTAGACAAGGATCTCATGGTCCTTGAAACTGGTATCGTTGAAGGCCGTAAGGTCTACGCCAACATGACCAAGTACATCAAGATGACCGTTAGTTCAAACTTTGGGAATATCTTCTCACTCCTTGTTGCAAGTATTTTCTTGCCATTTTTACCAATGGCTCCTGTTCATCTCATTGTCCTAAACCTAGTCTACGATTTATCTTGTGTGGCATTGCCGTTTGATAACGTGGATCAAGACTTCCTAAAACAACCCCATACATGGGAAGCAAAATCCATTACGCGATTTATGGTTTGGATGGGTCCAATATCATCTATCTTTGATATTTTGACCTTTATCTTCCTCTACTTTATCATTGTTCCTTTGGTGACAGGTTATCATTATGTTCATGGTTCTGAATCTGCCCTTCAGTTTATTATCTTGTTCCAAACAGGATGGTTCATCGAATCTATGTGGTCTCAAACCATGGTCATCCATATGCTTCGTACAGCAAAAGTTCCTTTTGTACAAAGCAGACCAGCTTGGCTTGTGATTTTGACAACCTTGATTGCCGCAATTTTCGTAACTAGTCTGCCTTATGGACCGCTAGTAAATATTCTTCGTTTAGCTCCATTAGGACTTCCTTATTTCTTCTTCCTAACCTGTATTATTTTCTTGTACATGTTTAGCGTCACAGTTATTAAGAAATTTTACATTAGGAAGTACAAAGAATGGTTATAGTTCGGTTTTTGTCAAGAAAAAAGATAGAAAACTGGGGAAAAAGTTAAATTTTTTTAAAAATAGGTCGCAAGTCGGATGTTTTTTATGGTATAATAGAATAAACTGATAGTAACATGTAGCGAAAGGGGTAGGTACATGATCAAAATTTATACAGTCTCAAGTTGTACTAGCTGTAAAAAAGCGAAAACCTGGCTCAATGCCCACCAGTTAAGTTATAAAGAACAAAACCTCGGTAAAGAGGGGATTTCTAGAGAAGAATTATTAGATATTCTAACAAAAACAGACAATGGAATTGCGAGCATTGTATCATCAAAGAATCGCTACGCTAAAGCTCTTGGAGTTGATATCGAAGATTTGAGTGTCAATGAAGTGCTCACCTTAATAATGGAAACACCACGTATCCTAAAAAGTCCAATTCTTGTTGACGAGAAACGTTTACAAGTTGGCTATAAAGAAGATGACATTCGTGCCTTCTTGCCACGCTCTGTCCGCAATGTAGAAAATGCAGAAGCACGTTTACGTGCAGCACTATAAAACATAAAGGCTGGGAGTGACTCCTGGCCTTATTTGATAGGTAAATAAGGAAAAACGAACATGAAGAAGATAGTTATCGGTACAGTTGCGCTCCTATTTTTGCTAGCTGGCTGTGGACAGAAAAAAGAGTCTGCGGCACCTTCTAAAGATACAACGACAGAAGCTCTTCAATCAACTTTGCCTGTTCTAGAAAATGCCAATAACAATACAGTTGTAACAAAGACGCTTGTTCTACCTGCTGACGAAAATGGGGTTCAACAAACCCAGACCATTACCTATAAGGGCAAACAGTTCTTGACCTTAACGATTCAGCAAAAACGACAAGTTTCAGAAGACCTCAAGAACTTTATTGCAGAGCATGGATTAGAGGAAGCAAAAAAGGCATTGAAAGAAGGAGAAGACAAGGATGAATCGGTCCAAGAAGTACGGAAAATTCCTGGATTTAACCTTGAAACCAATCTTTTAAGTGAAACCGAGATTGAAACAAAAACAAGTTATGATTTTCAAGTTCTAGACGTTAAAAAGGCAAGCGAAAGCGAATATTTAAAAAATGTGGGATTAGAAAATCTACTAAAAAACGAACCAGAAGAATATATTGAAAATCGAGTTGCAAGTGGCGCGACTGTCCAGTAAGGAAGTCACAGAAAATCAGCAAAATCAGGCTGTGTCATTTGTAGAATGGCTGTGAATGTGCTATAATAGTACTATTCTAAGGAAAGAGGGTGTTAGAATGGGATTTACTGAAGAAACCGTACGTTTTAAATTGGATGATTCCAATAAAAAAGAAATTAGTGAAACATTGACAGAAGTCTATGCTTCATTAAATGAGAAGGGGTATAACCCTATTAACCAAATTGTGGGCTATGTTCTCAGTGGAGACCCAGCCTACGTTCCTCGTTACAATAACGCAAGAAATCAAATCCGTAAATACGAACGCGATGAGATTGTTGAAGAATTGGTCCGCTACTACCTTAAGGGACAAGGAGTCGATCTATAACCAATGAGAATTATGGGATTGGACGTTGGTTCCAAAACAGTAGGAGTAGCGATTAGCGATCCGTTAGGGTTTACAGCACAAGGGCTCGAAATCATCCAAATCAATGAAGATCAAGGAGAGTTCGGCTTTGAACGACTCAAGGAATTGGTTGACACCTATAAGGTAGAGCGCTTTGTTGTTGGTTTACCTAAAAATATGAACAATACCAGTGGACCTCGGGTGGAAGCCAGTCAAGCGTATGGAGCAAAACTGGAAGAACTCTTTGGCTTGCCAGTGGAGTACCAGGATGAGCGCCTGACCACGGTTGCTGCTGAGCGCATGTTGATTGAGCAAGCAGATGTTAGTCGCAATAAGCGTAAAAAAGTTATTGATAAATTAGCAGCTCAGTTGATTTTGCAAAATTATTTAGATAGAAAATTTTAAGACAGAGGAGAAACTATGTCACACGATCACAACCACGATCACGAAGAACGTGAACTTATTACACTTGTAGATGAGCAAGGAAACGAAACTTTATTTGAAATCCTTTTGACTATTGACGGAAAAGAAGAATTTGGTAAAAACTATGTTCTTCTTGTACCAGTTAATGCAGAAGAAGATGAAAACGGTGAAGTTGAAATCCAAGCATACTCATTCATCGAAAATGAAGATGGAACTGAAGGTGAATTGCAACCAATCCCTGAAGATTCAGAAGATGAATGGAACATGATTGAAGAAGTCTTCAACAGCTTTATGGAGGAGTAAAAACGTTCGGGGAACGTTTTTAGCCCAACTCCTAGAAACTAGAAAGAGTTGGAACATCCGGAGGATGTTTTTAGCCCTGCGCTAGAAAATAGAAACGCAGGTAGTCTGGGAGACTGTATCACCCCAGCTCCTTGGAATAAGAGAGAGCTGGTAAGTCCAGTGGACGTTTTTAGCCCCCCACTAAAATAAAATTTAGCTAGGAACTAGCAAAAACAGTAAAAAGCGAAGAGAATCTTCGCTTTTTTGTTAAGGAGATAAGCATGTTTGAAGTAGAAAAATGGCTCCATAGTCGAATTGGATTGAATTTTAGATCAGGCTTGGGACGGATGCAAAGAGCAGTAGATTTACTGGGGAATCCTGAGCAAACCTATCCGATTATCCATGTAACGGGTACTAATGGGAAGGGGTCAACCATTGCCTTTATGAGGGAACTCTTTGTTTCTCATGGCAAGAAGGTTGGGACCTTTACTTCGCCACACATTGTTAGCATCCATGATCGTATTTGTATCAATGGCGAACCCATTTCGAACGCAGATTTTATTCGTTTAGCAGATCAAGTCAAAGCAATGGAGCAAAGACTTTTAGAAGCCCACGATCAGCTATCTTTTTTTGAGTTGTTGACCTTGATTGCTTTGCTTTATTTTAAAGAGCAAAAAGTAGATTTGGTCCTACTGGAAGTTGGGATAGGTGGACTTCTTGATACTACCAATGTCGTGACAGGAGAAATTGCAATCATCACATCAATCGGCCTCGATCACCAGGAGACCTTGGGCGATAGTCTAGTAACAATTGCAGAGCAGAAAGCTGGAATTTTTAAGCCCGGGAAGTCAGCTGTGATTGCAAATTTAGCACCGGAAGCCCAACTCGTTTGTCAAAGGACAGCCACTGATTTGGATGTAAGTCTCTACCAAGCTAATAAAGATTTTTCTTTCCGAAATGGGAACTTTTCTTCTTCTCTAGCTGACTTTAACCACCTAATATTGGGACTGGAGGGAGCATATCAGGAGGAAAATGCAGGTCTTGCCTTGCAGGCTTTTCTACTATTTATGGCACAAAGAGACGAGAAAGTAGATCAAGAAGCAGTACGTGCTGCCTTGCAAGCTACTAAATGGGCTGGAAGACTAGAAACTGTCACTGAGCACATCTATCTAGATGGGGCTCACAATTTACCAGCTCTAGAGCGTTTGGTTGAGTTTATCCAAGAAAAAATCCAGCAAGGGTATCAGCCTCAAATCTTATTTGGTGCCCTAAAGCGGAAAGATTATAGTGGAATGCTTACTTATTTAACAGAGCATTTACCTGATGTAGCTCTCTATGTTACGAGTTTTGACTATCAGGGTTCCTTGGAAGAGCAAGACTTTGGAGATTATACAAGCATTGCTTCTTATCGAGATTTTATAGATAATTTTGAGAGTTCTGCAGGGGAGCAAGACTTGCTATTTGTGACAGGTTCTCTCTATTTTATATCTGAGGTTCGCGCTTGTCTTATGAAACAAAAGTCATTTGATTGACCCTCCTATCTTTATTTGTTATAGTAAAGGTGTGGTGGCTCAGCAGGGTTATTCTGATTTTAAGCCACTAAAAGAAAGGAGCCATCATGTCACTAAAAAAATTCACACTTTTTCTTGCTTCTTTGGCAAGTCTTAGTCTCTTAGTTGCATGTTCGCCAAAAGAGCAGGCAGCTCCTTCAACTCAAGCAAGTACTAGTACGGAAGTAACGACTGCTCAGTCAGCAGAAACGACTGTTTATAGTTCTACGGCTAGCTCAGTAACGAACATTGATGGGACCTATAAAGGGCAAGATGAGGGAGATAGCATTACTCTCGTTGTTACTGGTAATACTGGAACATGGACAGAAGTAGAAGTTGATGGCGATCAGGAAATTAAAAAGGTCACCTTCGAACCAGAAAGTCAGAGAGTCTTTATTGGAGATGATATCAAAGTTTATGTAGCTGATGGAAATCAAATGATCATTGATGATATGGATCGCGAAATTTCTGATCGTATCGTTCTAAAAAAATAGACATCTTTTGTAAGGATTTGAATCTCGTTAACACGGATTCGGATCCTTTTTTCTTTAATCGATTTTTGGCATAAAAAAACCATACGATTAAGGTAGCTATTTTCTACCAAAAAAGTATGGAGGGATAGTTTTTATTAAAGGAACTGCTCTTGTAAAAAGTGAGCGACCCCGTCTTCTTCGTTGGTTAGTGATAATTGCTCGTCTGCGAAAGAAAGTAGAGCGGGATTAGCATTTTTCATGGCATATCCTCTGCCTGCAAAGGAGAGCATTTCTTGGTCATTGTGTTCATCACCAAAGGCAATCAGGTTCTGTCTGTCTATATTCATGACATTTAGAAGGTATTCAAGGGCAAAGGCCTTGTGAACACCTTTTGGAGTACATTCAAGAATGTTCAAGGGACCGCCCCAAGTATTGATATTAAGCTGATGCTTGTAAAAGCTAGTCATCTCTTCTGCTAGTGCATATTTATCGTCTGCCCTAGTTTGTAATAAAATACAGTTAGGCCCCTTAGTCACTAAGTCAGACTTGAATTGATTTTCAGGGCGAAAGTTTTCAACACCAAACAATTTAGGATCGGCAATTTCCTTGTCTGGGGATGTAATGTAAAACTTTTTACGGTATTCACCTGCGATAAAGTCTGCCTCGATATCCTCTTTTCGTTTTACGATATCTAAGAGATACTTTTTGTCCACAGTAAGGCATTTTTCATGTTTCCAAGCTCTACCAGGTAGGTGAGTGAGCGAACCGTTGAAGTTAATCATAGGAGTCTCAAGTTCAAGTTGGTCATAAAAATCTTTGGCCATACGATATGGGCGACCAGTTGCGATAACCACATGGTGGCCTTTCTTAGAAATTTTTTTAATGGTTTCTTTTGTAAAGTCAGAGAGTTTGCTTTCTCCATTAAGTAAGGTACCATCTAAGTCCACGGCAATCATTTTTTTAGTCATAAAATCCTCCCGAATTTAGTTTCAGATAAGATGTTTCCTATTATATCAAAAAGCTGAAAGAAAAGCTGACTATAAGCAAAAATAAGAAGAATCATATCCTTTAAGAATTTTTAAAAATAGGAAAAACAGCTTGAAAATGTGAATGATTGATGATATAATAGTCATATTGTTCGTAAAATGACAAAGGAGATTAAAAATGGACAAATTATTTAAACTAAAAGAGCACGGGACAGATGTCCGTACAGAGGTGCTTGCTGGTTTAACAACTTTCTTTGCAATGAGTTATATTCTCTTTGTAAACCCTCAAATGCTTTCGCAAACAGGAATGCCCGTTCAGGGTGTATTCTTGGCAACAATCATCGGTTCTGTAGTAGGAACTTTGATGATGGCTTTCTATGCTAACTTGCCATACGCACAAGCTCCAGGTATGGGACTTAATGCTTTCTTTACATTTACGGTTGTATTCGGAATGGGCTATACTTGGAAAGAAGCTCTTGGTATGGTTTTCATCTGTGGGATCATTTCTCTGATTATCACATTAACCAATGTTCGTAAAATGATCATTGAGTCTATTCCTGCAACTCTTCGTTCAGCAATTTCAGCTGGTATTGGTGTTTTCCTTGCCTATGTTGGTATTAAGAATGCTGGTCTCTTGAAATTCTCAATTGACCCAGGTACTTATACAGTAGCAGGTGAGGGAGCAGATAAGGCTCAAGCAGCGATTACTGCAAATGCAGCAGCTGTTCCAGGATTGGTAGATTTCAATACTCCAGCAGTATTGGTAGCTATTGCAGGTCTTGCCATTACAATCTTCTTTGTTGTCAAAGGTATTAAAGGTGGGATCATCCTTTCTATCTTAACAACGACAGTCCTTGCGATTGCAGTTGGTCTTGTTAATTTGTCAGGAATCGATTTTGCTAGCAACAATCTTTCAGCAGCAGTTAACGACCTAGGAACTTTATTTGGTGCAGCCCTTGGTTCAGAAGGTTTGGGTTCTCTGATTTCAAATACTTCACGTTTACCTGAAACCTTGATGGCCATTCTTGCCTTCTCATTGACTGATATTTTTGATACAATTGGTACTCTTATCGGTACAGGTGAAAAAGTTGGGATCATCGCATCAAGTGGTGAGAACAATGAATCAGCTAAATTGGATAAGGCTCTATATTCTGACTTGGTGGCGACATCAGTTGGTGCCATTGCAGGTACATCAAACGTTACAACTTATATTGAGTCAGCAGCAGGGATCGGTGCTGGTGGACGTACTGGATTGACAGCCTTAGTTGTTGCTATCTGTTTTGCTCTATCAAGCTTCTTTAGCCCACTTCTTGCCATTGTGCCTTCAGCTGCGACAGCACCAATTTTGATTATCGTCGGAATTATGATGCTCTCTAACTTGAAAAACATTCCTTGGGATGATATGTCAGAAGCTATTCCAGCCTTCTTCACATCTATCTTTATGGGATTCAGTTACTCCATTACACAAGGAATTGCCGTTGGTTTCCTAACTTACACTTTAGCGAAGATTGTTAAAGGTCAAGTTAAGGAAGTGCATGTGATGATTTGGATTTTAGACGCTCTGTTCATCTTGAACTACATCAGCATGGCTCTTAACTAATGATAAAAACTTAAAAAAAGAAGGAGGAAACTCCTCTTTTTTTATTACTAGAAATGTCGCAAAAGAAAACTTTTTGGTATAATAATAGCATGCACACAAAAAATGAAGATGAACTAATCGCTCTTGGACAAGAGTTGGGTAGTCTACTTGAAAAAAATGATGTATTGATTTTAACTGGTGAATTAGGTGCTGGAAAAACCACATTAACAAAAGGTCTGGCTAAAGGACTAGGAATTCATCAAATGATCAAAAGTCCTACTTATACCATTGTTCGAGAATATGAAGGCCGCCTACCCTTATATCACTTGGATGTTTACCGCATCGAAGGAGATGCAGATTCAATCGACCTTGATGAATTTCTTTTTGGTTCAGGTGTGACGGTTATTGAGTGGGGACACCTATTAGGCGAGGCTCTCCCATCAGACTATCTGGAATTAGAAATTCTTAAAGATGGTGAGGGACGTGAAGTTGTCTTTCATGATCATGGTCAACGAGCGACAGAACTTTTGAAGAGGCTTACGAATGGAGTATGATTTATTAATTCGTGAAGCAGAAGTTGAGGATGCTACAGAACTTATTGCACTTTTGGATCAGATTGGTCATGAATCTAGCTTTACCAGTCTGGATGAAAATGGAATTGCAATGAGTGAATCTGAGATGCAGCGTTTTATTAACAAGCAGGCCCAGTCGGATAATCAGATTACTTTACTAGCTTATTTGAATGAAGAATTGGCAGGAGTGATCAATATAACGGCTGATCAACGTCCGCGAGTTCGGCATATTGGGGATATCTTTTTGGGTATTAAAAAAGCCTATTGGAGAAATGGTCTCGGTAGTATCTTGATGGAAGAAGCTATTGAATGGGCCCAATCGAGCGGAAGTATTCGACGTTTACAATTGACAGTTCAAAAACGAAATCTGGCAGCTGTTCATCTATATAAAAAGCTGGGCTTCATCATTGAAGGCCAACAGGAACGCGGCGCTTGTATAGAAGGAGGAGAATTTCTTGATGTTTACCTGATGGGTCGACTGATAGACGAATAAATGTATGGCAAAAAAAATAATCGGAATGTTTTTAGGCTTTGTTCTTGTGACAGTGCTTGGTGTGGGAGCTTATGCCTATACTATCTACCAACAAAGTACACAGACTTTAGCCAAAACTTATAAACAAATCGGAGAAGAAACCAAGGTTATCGAGGCAACTGAACCATTGACAATCCTATTGATGGGGGTTGACACGGGGAATGTTGAACGTACAGACCCATGGGCAGGAAATAGTGATTCAATGATCTTGGTAACAGTGAATCCGAAAACCAAGAAAGTCGTTATGATGAGTTTGGAACGTGATATTCTGACACAAATCCAACAACCAGATGGTAGTGTTAGAGAAGCTAAACTCAACGCTGCCTATGCTGATGGTGGGGCAGAGCTTGCCATTTCGACCATTCAAAAAATGATGAATATCCATATCGACCGCTATGTGATGGTCAATATGCACGGTCTTCAAAGAATGGTTGATGCTGTCGGAGGTATCACAGTAAACAACACTCTAGGTTTCCCAATCTCTATCCAAGACCAGGAACCATTTAACACGATTTCTATCGGTGTTGGGGAACAAACCCTAAATGGTGACGAGGCGCTAGTATATTCACGCATGCGCTATCAGGATCCAGAGGGAGACTACGGTCGTCAGAAACGTCAGCGCGAAGTTATCCAAAAGATTGTTGAAAAAATTCTTAGTTTGAATAGTGTCAGCCACTATCAAGAAATTTTGAAGGCTCTTAGCGATAACATGCAGACAAATATCGAGATTACGACAACAACGATTCCTCAGTTGATGGGCTACCAAGATTCCTTTAAGAATATTGAGTCTCAGCAATTACGTGGAGAGGATGCAATGATTGACGGAATATCTTACCAAATCGTGACATCTGAGCATATGTTAGAGATGCAAAATCTTTTACGTCGTTCATTGGATAAGCCAGAAGTTACCGAATTGGAGACAAATGTAGTCTTGTATGAAAATATTTATGGGCGTTTACCACAAACAACTGGTTCTGTTGCAGATCAGGAACAACAAGGCCAACAAGAACAATAAGAAATGCATACTAAAATCGTAGGAATTTTCCTGCGATTTTTTCAAAGAAATCCGAATAGATAGGTAGGAGGAAAAAATGAAAGCGGAAATCATAGCTGTTGGAACAGAGATTCTAACAGGTCAAATTGTCAATACCAATGCTCAGTTTTTATCTGAAAAGTTGGCTGAAATCGGTGTTGATGTCTACTTCCAAACGGCTGTAGGAGATAATGAATCTCGTCTCTTATCTTTGTTGGAGATTGCTAGGAATCGTAGCAATCTGGTTATCCTGACAGGAGGATTGGGACCGACAGAGGATGATTTGACAAAACAAACCTTGGCCCATTTTCTGGAGCGTGATTTGACTTTTGATGCTCAAGCGCAGGCTAAACTAGATGACTTTTTTACTCATCGACCGGACTATGCCCGAACTCCAAATAATGAACGCCAAGCCCAAATCGTTGAGGGTTCAATCCCGCTACCTAATGAAACAGGACTAGCAGTCGGAGGCATGATTGAGGTGGCTGGCGTGACTTATGTCGTCCTACCAGGTCCGCCAAGTGAACTGAAACCCATGGTTTTAAATGAACTGTTGCCGAGATTGATAACTGGAGCTAAGTTGTACTCACGTGTGCTTCGTTTCTTTGGCATTGGCGAGAGCCAGCTAGTGACGATTTTGTCGGATTTGATTGAAGAGCAGACAGATCCAACCTTGGCACCTTATGCAAAAACGGGAGAAGTGACTCTGCGCTTGTCTACCAAGGCTACTAGTCAAGAAGAAGCAAGAAAATCTTTGGATAATCTGGAGGAAAAAATTCTTGCCCGCCAGACTTTTGAAGGTGTTGCTTTAAAGGATATCTGCTATGGTTATGGTGAGGAAGCGAGTCTAGCTAGTGTAGTTGTTGAGGAGTTGAAGAAGCAGCATAAAACCATAACGGCTGCGGAAAGTTTGACAGCAGGGCTTTTTCAAGCAACTTTGGCAGACTTTTCGGGAGTGTCAACTATCTTCAAAGGTGGTTTTGTCACTTATAGTCTAGAAGAAAAGGCTAAGATGTTAGATATTCCACAAGTAGAGTTGGAAAAACATGGAGTTGTTTCAGACTTTACGGCGGAAAAAATGGCAGATCAGGCACGGCTTAAAACTCAATCAGACTTTGGAGTTAGCTTGACAGGAGTGGCTGGTCCGGATAGTCTAGAAGGGCATCCTGCTGGTACAGTTTTTATCGGTTTATCTCAAGCATCAGGCACAGAAGTTGTTCAGGTCAATATAGCTGGAAGAAGTCGAGCAGATGTTCGTAAAATTGCAGTCATGCATGCTTTTAACTTAGTTCGCAAAGCTTTATTAAGTGACTGACTTTTGATATAATAGAAGAAGGTTCTTAGAATCATTAAAATATAGGAGAACAAAATGGCGAAAAAACCAACAAAAAAATTAGATGAAATTGGGAAAAAATTTGGAGCTGATCGTGAAAAAGCTTTGAATGATGCTCTTAAATTGATTGAAAAAGACTTCGGTAAGGGCTCAATCATGCGCTTGGGTGAGCGTGCAGAGCAAAAAGTGCAAGTGATGAGTTCAGGCTCTTTGGCACTTGATATTGCACTCGGTTCAGGTGGTTATCCAAAGGGGCGTATCATCGAAATCTACGGTCCAGAGTCATCAGGTAAGACAACAGTTGCCCTTCACGCTGTAGCGCAAGCACAAAAAGAAGGCGGAATTGCAGCCTTTATCGATGCGGAACACGCTCTTGACCCAGCCTATGCAGCAGCTCTTGGGGTTAACATTGACGAATTGCTCTTGTCACAACCAGACTCAGGTGAGCAAGGTCTTGAAATTGCAGGAAAATTGATTGATTCAGGTGCGGTCGACCTTGTGGTTATTGACTCAGTTGCAGCTCTTGTACCTCGTGCGGAAATCGATGGTGATATCGGAGATAGCCACGTTGGTCTTCAAGCTCGTATGATGAGCCAAGCTATGCGTAAACTCGGTGCTTCTATCAACAAGACAAAGACAATTGCTATCTTCATCAACCAGTTGCGTGAAAAAGTAGGGGTTATGTTTGGAAATCCAGAAACAACTCCTGGTGGACGCGCCCTTAAATTCTATGCTTCAGTCCGTTTGGATGTGCGTGGAAGTACACAAATCAAGGGAACTGGTGACCAAAAAGATACGAACGTTGGTAAAGAAACTAAGATTAAAGTTGTGAAAAACAAGGTGGCTCCACCGTTCAAAGAAGCTCTTGTTGAAATCATGTATGGTGAAGGGATTTCTAGAACTGGTGAACTCTTGAAGATTGCTAGTGATTTGGATATTATCCAAAAAGCAGGTGCTTGGTACTCATACAAGGGTGAAAAAATCGGACAAGGTTCTGAAAATGCGAAGAAATACTTGGCAGATCACCCAGAAATCTTTGATGAAATCGACCACCAAGTTCGTGTTCAATATGGTTTAATTGAAGAGGAAGAAGGCTCTAAAGCAAGTGCAGCAGCTGATGCAGATTCTAACCAAGAAGTAACACTTGATTTGGGCGACGCTCTTGAAATCGAAATTGAAGAATAAAAAGAAAAGTAGCAGTAAAACTGCTACTTTTTGTTTCATCATGACTAGTGGTCACTAAAGCGTCGGTATTCGATACGAAAGTCGAAGTAGTTCTCTTCTTGCAATTTTTGAAAGATGTTCCGATAGGCCTCTTCATCAAAGTGGTCGCCACGATAGAGAATTTCGAAACTCATTCCCTCGTATTCCAAGAAGGCGTTGGCAGTTTTAAAGCCATTTTGTAAGTAAAAGTCCATGCGGGATTTTCTTTGTGCGAGATTGTCACAGTCTTCGTCTAAGCGCTCCACTTCAAGAATCATGGTACGCTGGTAAAAATCAATGAGTTTTTCAATGATTTCTCTCCCGTATCCATGGCTACGGAGATGGGGCATAATGGCAAAGAAGCTAATGTAGAAAGCTTTTTGATTAGAAATGGCAAAAGCAAAGCCGACAAACTCTTCTTCATTATAAAAGGCGAAAAAGTGGGCGTCATCTCTATCCTGGTAACTTAAAAATTCCTCCAAAGAGACGCGTTCTTCTTCAGGGAAGGCCTCCTTGTTTAATTGTTCCACTTTCTCAAGGTCTGGGAATACATCTGTAATTAACTGACTTGTTAAGCTCATACATACCCTCCTTTTCTGTCACGATTATACCAGATTGTTTACATATAGGCAACGCTTTCTCGAGGAAACTCCCTTGTTCCTCAACTTGAAAGCTGATATAATAGCCCTATGAATAAAAAATCAACGGTGGACTTGATTCATGGTCCCATTCTTCCTTCACTGATTAGTTTTGCATTACCGATTTTACTGTCCAATATCTTTCAGCAACTATACAATACAGCTGATATTTTGATTGTTGGGCGTTTTTTGGGACAAAATTCCTTGGCGGCAGTCGGAGCTACGACAGCTATTTTTGATTTGATTATTGGCTTTGCTCTCGGAGTCGGAAATGGGATGGGAGTTGTTATTGCTCGACTTTATGGTGCTCGTAATTTCACAAAGATTAAAGAGGCTGTTGCAGCGACTTGGATTTTAGGTGCAATCCTGAGTGGTCTTGTCATGCTGATGGGTTTCTTCGGCCTTTATCCGCTCTTACAATATCTCGAAACACCTGCAGAAATACTTCCCCAATCTTATGAATACATCTCAATGATTGTTAGCTGCGTGGGAGTTAGCTTTGCCTATAATCTCTTTGCAGGATTACTACGCTCGATTGGTGATAGCCTTGCGGCGCTTGCCTTTCTTATCTTTTCAGCCATTGTTAACGTCATTTTAGATTTGTATTTTATTACACAACTGCAATTGGGGGTTCAGTCTGCAGGTCTTGCAACCATCATATCGCAAGGTTTGTCCGCTATTCTCTGTTATTTCTATATTCGAAAGAGTGTTCCAGAGCTTCTTCCAAGCTTGAAGCACTTCAAATGGAATAAGGATCTCTATGTCGATCTCTTGGAGCAGGGGCTAGCCATGGGGCTGATGGGTTCAATCGTTTCTGTCGGAAGTGTTATCTTGCAATCCTCTGTTAATGGTTTTGGAGCAGTTATTATCAGTGCCCAAACGGCAGCACGTAGAATCATGGCCTTTGCCCTATTGCCAATGACGGCAATTTCGGCTTCTATGACAACTTTTATCTCTCAAAACTTTGGGGCAAAACGTCCAGATCGTATCGTCCAAGGTCTTCGTCTAGGGAGCTATTTGAGTATGGCTTGGGCAACCTTTGCTTGTGTGTTCCTATTTTTTGCAAGTCCTAGCCTAGTTTCTTTCTTAGCGAGTTCAACAGATGGTTACTTGATTGAAAATGGAACCTTGTACCTACGTATTAGTTCTGTTTTCTATCCGTTTTTGAGTCTTTTATTGATTTATAGAAATAGTTTGCAGGGACTCGGTCAAAAACTCTTACCCCTCATATCTAGTTTTATCGAGTTTATCGGGAAAATTGTTTTCGTCGCTTGGATTATTCCTTGGGCAGGTTATACAGGTGTGATTCTATGTGAACCGCTACTTTGGCTGGTTATGACTGCACAGCTTTATATCTCACTCTCTCAGCACCCTTGGATAAAAGAAGGCAAGAAAATCTTGGCTGTCGGCGGACAATCCTAGCTTCATTTATAAAAGAAAAATCCATTTCCTCTAGTGAAAATCGACTAGACTTGTGTTATAATAAGAAAGATTAAAATGTGAAAAAAGGAGATTCCTAATGGGACGTAAATGGGCCAATATCGTAGCCAAGAAAACGGCTAAAGATGGAGCTAACTCTAAAGTATATGCAAAATTTGGTGTAGAAATCTATGTAGCAGCTAAAAAAGGTGATCCAGATCCAGAATCAAACTCAGCTTTGAAATTCGTTATCGATCGTGCCAAACAAGCGCAAGTGCCAAAACACGTTATTGATAAGGCTTTGGATAAGGCTAAAGGAAATACAGACGAAACCTTTACAGAAGGGCGTTACGAAGGGTTTGGGCCAAATGGTTCAATGTTGATCGTTGATACCTTGACTTCAAACGTTAACCGTACAGCTGCCAATGTCCGTGCTGCCTTTGGTAAAAACGGCGGAAACATGGGAGCTTCAGGTTCTGTATCTTACCTCTTTGACAACAAAGGTGTTATCGTCTTTGCAGGTGATGATGCTGATGCGATCTTTGAGCTTTTGCTTGAAGCAGATGTCGATGTAGACGATGTAGAAGCAGAAGAAGGAACAATCACTGTTTACACAGCTCCAACTGACCTTCACAAAGCTATTGTGGCTTTGCGTGAATCTGGTATCGAAGAATTCCAAGTAACAGAACTTGAGATGATTCCTCAATCAGAAGTTGAGTTGTCAGGTGAAGATTTAGAAACATTCGAAAAACTATACAGCGTACTTGAAGACGACGAAGATGTCCAAAAAATCTATACCAATGTAGATGGATTCTAATAGAAAAGCGAACAGGCTTAATATCTGTTCGCTTTTTTGTTATGTTAAACTTTCACTCCATCATCAGTTTGCTCTTTTCTATCCAAGCCTAGGGCAAATTTACGGATGAGAAGAAACTGGCCGTTTTCCTGCTTTGCGAAAGTGAGTACAACTGTCTTGGTGTTTGAACCGAGGGATAGATAGGTGATTTTCTTAATGTCGTAGTCACCTGAGGTTGACTCAATTTCAGAATCTGGTAGTCCATGCTTGCTGATGATATCTTTGTAGTTGGAGCCACCTTTTCCTCTGTTTGCAGTGTCTCCCTCTATCAAAGCATCGAACTGCTCCTGGGTCCAAGAGAAGGTATCGGTATCTTTGATATCCTCTTCATCATGTCTATAATCTGGTGATTTTCCAAATTTCTCATCTTCCGTTAAAGAGGTCAGACTTCTGTAGGGGTGACGAAAGTTTTTAGCCAAGTCAGTAAAGACACCAGAAGGTAATACTTGCGTCATTAAGACAAGAAAAATGGATAGAATACCTAGACTTGTTCCGATAATAGCCAATATTTTACGATTTTTGAGATTAAGGCCAATACCAAAAACTCCTAGGGCTATAGCAATAATGGCAAAGAAAAAGGCTAGTATGCTAATGATTGGCAACCAGGAACCAAGAAGGGCCAGGGTTCCAAAGATGATGGCAAAGATTCCTAAAATTTTCTCTTCTTTATGTTTCATTTGTGAGTTTCTCATTTCTGATCAGGGTGTATTCTTATAGGTGTGAGATAGTGTTTATTATAGATAAAATAAGAGCTGATGTCAATTTCTGCTTAGATAGTTCTCATTGAAACTTAAATGTTCTTATGAGAACTATTTTTACTTAGAAGGGAGAAAGAATGGATAAACCGATGTTGGTTTTTAAACGTTTTTCAATCCCCAGTCTATTGACTCGGACGACTAATGATATCACGCAGATTCAGATGCTCTTTACCATGGGACTCCAAGTGGTCACTCGTGGTCCTATCATGGCTATTTGGGCCATTGGGAAAATCCTTGGCATGTCAGAATACTGGATTTGGGCAGTAGTGGTGGCAGTCATTGTCAACGATACGCAATGCTGATTTGCTTCTGGTCATGAAAGAAGGAAACATCATCGAGCAAGGTAATCATGAAGAGCTTATGGAACAGGGTGGTTTCTATGCAGACCTCTACAATAGTCAATTTACAGAAGACCAAGCAGAGGAATAAATCAAAAGAAGGCTTGACGGCCTTCTTTTTCTGCACTATACTAGAGTAGGAGATGCTAGCAGACTCGTTCTGTCAGACTTCTTGTGTAAAATATAGAAACAACGAGAAAACAGATGAAAAACTATCAAGAGTGGTACGAGAAGAGGAAATCAAATCTTCTTCGACATCCACAACTATTGCAATTGATGCGAGTCTTTAATCGCATGATGACAGTTCTGATGCCCTTAGCTTACTTGACCTTGTTGGGAACAAACTTTGTAAGTAAAGGGGTTGGTAAAGACCTTGCTGCTTATATTTTGGTGCCGGCTTTAGGCTTTCTCCTATTGACGCTAGTTCGTAAGTGGATCAATCAACCGCGTCCTTATGAGACTTGGGAAATTATTCCGCTACTAGACAAGGACAGCTCTGGGAATTCAATGCCTAGTCGCCATGTCTTTTCAGCAACCATCATTTCCATGGCTTGCCTGCATGCTAGTCTACCTATGGGGATTATTTTATTGGTTTTATCAGCTTTTCTCGGCCTTGTGCGGGTCTTGGGGGGAGTACATTATCCCAAGGATGTTTTAGTTGGCTACGCCTGTGGTCTCCTCTTGGGCATTCTTTTCTTTATTTTGTAAGAAGCAAAGCAAGTGGGCTTGGGCTCGTAACCACTTACGGGCTAAAAGTGACCACTTGCTTTTTTGCCCTTGTAAAGTCTTCTGGGCTTTGGTATAGTAGATGCAGAAAGGAGATAGGATGAAGTTACGAATCGAGATTGATAGTGAATTAACTGAGACAGAGATTGTCATCAAGGCTGCAGCCCTGACAGATGAGATAGCTGACTTGCAACGACTCTTGCAAGAAACCAAGGCTCCTAGGTTGATCTTTTATAAGGGGACGGGTGAGTATTACTTAGACTTGGCAGAAATCCTCTTCTTTGAGACGGAAGGTAGCAAGATTTACGCCCATACCCAGAAAGAGGCCTACGAGGTTCGGCTCAAGCTCTATGAACTAGAGTCCATCCTGCCCCGCTATTTCAGTCGGGTATCCAAATCGACCATTGCCAATATTCGGCAAGTTTACTCGGTTGACAAGTCCTTCTCAGGGACAGGCACTATTTCCTTTTATCAAACCCACAAGGAGGTTCACGTGTCACGGCACTACCAATCCCTCCTAAAAGAAAATCTAAGAAACATGAGGTAAGAACATGAAAAAGAAAGTATTTGGTATTGTGTTGCTAGTATTGGCAGCTTTAGTATTGTTACAGGGGAATTTTGGTATTCCTTCACTTGAAGGGGAAATTTGGCCCTTGATCGGTATTGGATTTTTTGCCTATCAATCAGTTGAGGCAATCCTTCGTCGTCATTTCACTTCAGCCACCGTTACAGCCCTAGTGGCCCTCATGATTGCTAATCATTTTTATAACATTTTACCGATTCCCAATCAATCACTGTTCTGGGCGAGTGTTCTCATCGTGCTTGGAGTAAGTATGCTGACTCATACTAACAGAACTTGGAATGGGAAAAAATGGTGGCATGATGGTGAAAAGACCATTCTGACAGACAAGGAAGTCGCTTTTGGAGCAGGTACATTTTACAAGCAAGACCAAGAATTGGTAGAAGACGAGTTTGAAGTCGGATTTGGGAATGCCAAAATCTATTATGATAATGCAGAGATGTTAGGAGATAGCGCAACCTTGAAGATAGAAGTCGGATTTGGGAATGCAGTTATCTATGTGCCCCAACATTGGAGAGTGGATTTGAAGGTGGAAACTTTTTGTGGTGCGGCCAAGGCAGATGCTCCTGTAGCCCCAACCAGCAAAACCTTGATTATCCGTGGAGACGTAGCTTTCGGGAAACTTGGTGTTGTCTACGTCAAATAAAAAAAGTCTTTCAATTCCCTTGCCAAAAATAAGAAAGTGTGATAACATAGTACGGTATGTGGTGCTAGCACATCCGCTATATTAGATCTAATAGGAGGAAAACACAATGGCTAAAGTATGTTACTTTACAGGTCGTAAGACTGTATCAGGAAACAACCGTTCACACGCGATGAACCAAACTAAACGTGCCGTAAAACCAAACCTTCAAAAAGTTACTGTTCTTATCGATGGTAAACCTAAAAAAGTTTGGGCTTCAGCTCGTGCTTTGAAATCAGGAAAAGTAGAACGCGTTTAATAAATATGAAAAGACCTACAGGGTCTTTTTTGTTTTGCTCGACAGCTGAAATCATTTGAAAAATCAAGCAAATATCCGATGATACATCATTCTGCTTTTACAGTTGGGCTGAAATATGATAAAATAGAGTATCAACTATTTGAGGTAAAAAAAATGACTGTAAAAATTAATACAAAAGATGGTCAAGTCGAACTGACAGATGATGTAATCGCTACTGTCGTAGGTGGTGCAGCAACTGAAATTTTTGGTGTAGTCGGTATGGCTAGTAAAAATGCCCTCAAAGATAATTTCCAAGCCCTTCTTGGTAAGGAAAATTATTCAAAAGGTGTAGTCGTTAAAGCAGCTGAAGACGGTAGTATTGCAGTTGATGTATATACTGTATTGAGCTACGGTACAAAAATCAGTGAAGTTTCAAAAAATATCCAAGAACGTGTTCGCTTTAGCCTAGAGAACCAACTTGGAATCACTGCTCAAACTGTGAATGTCTACATTCAAAATATCAAAGTTGTAGGAGAATAATCGTGTCAAATATTACTACAAGCTTATTTCAAGAAATGGTACAGGCTGCTTCAACTCGTTTGAACAAGCAAGCCGAATATGTCAATTCATTGAACGTCTTCCCAGTTCCAGACGGAGATACAGGAACAAACATGGGGATGACTATCGAAAATGGTGCTAAAGAAGTAGCAGACAAACCAGCTTCAACTGTTGGTGAGGCTGCAAGTATCTTGGCTAAAGGTCTTTTGATGGGTGCGCGTGGGAACTCAGGAGTTATCACTTCTCAGCTTTTCCGCGGATTTTCACAAGCCATCAAGACAAAAGAAGAGTTAACAGGAAAAGATCTAGCTCTTGCCTTCCAATCAGGTGTTGAGGTTGCCTACAAGGCTGTTATGAAGCCTGTTGAAGGAACAATCTTGACTGTATCACGTGGAGCTGCTATCGGTGCTAAGAAAAAAGCAGAACAGACAGATGACGCAGTTGAAGTTATGCGTGCAGCCTTGGAAGGAGCTAAAGCAGCCCTTGCTAAAACTCCAGAAATGCTTCCAGTATTGAAGGAAGTTGGAGTTGTGGACTCAGGTGGTCAAGGTTTGGTCTTCATCTATGAAGGATTCCTTTCAGCTCTTACTGGTGAATACAGTGCATCTGAAGACTTTGTTGCTACTCCAGCCAATATGGGTGAGATGATCAATGCAGAACACCACAAATCTGTAGCCGGACATGTAGCAACTGAAGACATTACCTTTGGTTACTGTACTGAAATCATGGTTGCCCTCAAGCAAGGTCCAACTTATGCTAAAGAGTTTGACTACGAAGAATTCCGTAACTACTTGAACGAACTTGGGGATTCTCTACTTGTTGTCAATGATGACGAAATCGTTAAAGTTCACGTCCATACAGAAGATCCAGGACTTGTTATGCAAGAAGGTCTTAAATATGGTAGCTTGGTCAAGGTTAAAGTCGATAACATGCGTAACCAACACGAAGCGCAAGTAGAAAAAGAAGCGCAAGTCAGCAAGCCAGCTGAAGAAAAAGAATATGCTCTTATCGCAGTAGTAGCTGGACAAGGCTTGGCAGACATCTTCCGTGCACAAGGTGTGGACTATGTCATCGAAGGTGGACAAACCATGAACCCTTCGACAGAAGATTTTGTCAAAGCTGTTGAGAAAGTCAATGCTCGCAACATCATCTTCTTGCCAAACAACAAAAATATCTTCATGGCAGCTCAATCTGCAGCTGAAGTATTGGAACAACCAGCTGTTGTAGTAGAAGCTCGTACAATTCCTCAAGGATTGACTAGCCTTCTAGCATTTGACCCAAGCAAGTCTATCGAAGAAAACCAAGAACGCATGACTGCAGCCCTTGGCGATGTTGTCAGCGGTAGTGTAACAACAGCCGTTCGTGACACGACTATCGATGGTCTAGAAATTCATGAAAATGACAATCTTGGTATGGTGGATGGTAAGATTCTCGTATCAAATCCTGATATGCACCAAACCTTGACTGAAACATTGAAACATATGTTGGACGAAGACAGTGAAATCGTAACCTTCTATGTTGGAGAAGACGGAAGCGAAGAATTGGCAAATGAAATTGCTCAAGAAATCGCAGAAGAATTCGAAGATGTCGAAGTAGAAATCCACCAAGGTCAACAACCGGTTTACCCATATCTTTTCAGTGTGGAATAAAGATTAAATAATAGAAAAAGAAAGTTGAGAAATCAACTTTCTTTTTTTGTGACATTTGTCATATTTCCTCATGACAGAAGCTTCTAGTGATTCTACCTTCAAAGAATTATACTAGATGTATCAAATGGAGGAAGAAAAAATGAAACATAAAGTAATTGTCGCAATGAGTTTAGTAGCAGCAGGAGTCATGACTTATCTCATGTTCTCAGGATTGGATGAAGGTTTCTATCATTTTCCTTGGGAGCTATTTGCAGGATTTGGCATGATGTCTTGGTTGATCCGAGAAGGTTTGAAATTGGTCTCAGATGTGAAAAAGGAGTTTGAAAAATGAAAAAAGCGATTCTCTATCTTTTTATTGGACTATCACTAGTGGTATGGTTGGTAGAAATGTTTACAGGTTGGTTTGATCAAGCCTTCCTTCACCAAGTCATCCGTGGTGCCTGGGGATTAGGATTTATGATTTTTATCGCCTTTCCGATGGGAAAGGAGTGGCTGAAAGGAGAATATCATGAACATGATTAAGGTAGAAAGCCTAAATAAAAACATCAAGGGCAAGGCTATTTTGAAGGGTATTTCCTTTGAGATAGCTGAAGGTGAATGCGTCGCCTTGATTGGGCCCAATGGTGCTGGAAAGACCACACTCTTGGACTGTTTGCTTGGAGATAAACTGGTCACCAGCGGTCAAGTATCCATCCAAGGCTTGCCAGTGACGAGCTCTCAGTTAGACTACACAAGATCCTACCTCCCTCAAGAAAATGTCATCGTTCAGAAATTAAAGGTCAAAGAGTTGATTGCTTTCTTTCAAAGCATTTATCCCAATCCCTTGAGCAACCAGGAAATCGATCAACTATTGCAGTTTGACAAGCAACAAAAAGAACAATTCGCAGAAAAATTGTCAGGTGGGCAAAAGCGTCTCTTCTCTTTTGTCTTGACCTTGATTGGGCGACCAAAGCTTGTCTTTTTAGATGAACCAACTGCTGCCATGGATACTTCAACCCGTCAACGCTTTTGGGAAATTGTTCAGGAGCTAAAAGCTAAGGGAGTTACCATCCTTTATTCGTCCCATTACATCGAAGAGGTAGAGCATACAGCTGACCGGATTTTGGTCTTGAATAAGGGAGAGTTGATTCGTGATACGACGCCTCTAGCTATGCGTAGTGAGGGAATTGAAAAGCATTTTATCCTTCCTCTAGCATACAAGGAAGTCATTGAGCAGTCTAACTTGGTTGAAAACTGGGTACAAAAACAAGATGCTCTGCAAGTAGTCACACGAGAGGCAAATGTTTTTTGGGAACTGTTAGTTCAAGCAGGATGTAGCATACAAGAAATTGAAGTTAATAACCGTAGTTTGCTAGATACAATCTTTGAAGAAACACAAAAGGGAGATGACTAAGATGAAACGATGGATCGCATTAAATAAGATAGAATTCCTATTAACCAAACGGCAACTAGTCTATTATTTATTATCAGTAGGGATGCCGACGGCCTTCTATTTATTCTTTTCAGGCATGTATCAGGACACACCAGGTGGACCGGCTAATTTTATGCGCGACTACCTCATCTCCATGACGGCTTTTTCCATGATGTCGACAGCTATCTTTTCATTCCCAGTTGTTTTACATACCGACAAGATCAACAACTGGCAGAAAATATTACGTCATAGCCCTGTAAATATGGTAGAATATTATCTATCAAAGATAACAAGTATGATGGTTGATTATTTGGTCTCAATTCTGGTTGTTTTCTCAGTTGGACATTTTGTAAGAGGTGTGGACATGTCTCTTGGAAACTGGATTGGAGCTGCGCTTTTGCTGATAGTTGGAAGTGTAGCTTTTGTAGCCCTTGGTTTGGCCTTGACTCTCTTACCAACTAGTCAGTTGATGTCTGTCGTAGGCAATCTTCTTTACTTTGGCTTGGCTGTTTTAGGCGGACTCTGGATGCCCGTCTCTTTATTTCCAGACTGGATGCAAGCAATCGGGAAGCGTCTACCAAGCTATCAGTTGATGGAATTGATCAAGACCTTCTTAAATGAGGGTGGCCTCAATCTATCAGCCACAGTTTATCTACTTGTTTTTTCAGCAGTTTTGTTTGGTTTGACCATTTACCTTCAAGGTCATAAGGAGAATGCTTAATGCTTGAAAGACTGAAGAGCATAGACTATATGTATTGGGCCAGTTTGATTTTTATGGTTTTTCCCATCCTTCCTGTAGTGATTGGGGAGCTTGCTGTCTGGCATTTATTGATTGATATTCTATTTGTCTTGGCTTACTTAGGTGTTTTAACCACCAAGAGTCAGCGTTTATCCTGGCTCTGTTGGGTTATCATGCTAGCCTATGTAGCTGGCTATACTGCCTTTGTTGGTGTAAATTATATCTGGTTCTTCTTTTTCCTTGCCAATCTCTTAATTTATCATTTCGGCGTACGTAGTTTTAATTCTTTACATGTCCGAACTTTTCTCCTTGCTCAAGTCCTTGTTGTGGGGCAACTTTTGATTTTTCAGGAAGTTGAAGTTGAGTTTCTAGTCTATCTACTTGGAATTCTCACTTTTATCGATTTAATGACTTTTGGCTTGGTTCGGATTCGTATTGTGGAGGATTTGAAAGAAGCTCAGGCCAAGCAAAATGCCCAGATAAATCTATTGCTTGCTGAAAATGAACGCAGTCGTATCGGTCAGGATTTGCATGATAGTCTGGGACATACCTTTGCTATGCTGAGTGTCAAAACAGATTTAGCCTTGCAGTTATTTCAGATGGAGGCTTATCCACAGGTGGAAAAGGAATTAAAAGAAATCCACCAGATCAGCAAGGATTCGATGAATGAAGTGCGAACTATCGTGGAAAATCTAAAATCACGGACCCTAGCTTCAGAACTTGAAACTATCAAGAAGATGCTTGAGATTGCTGGGATTGAGGTTCAAGTTGAGAATCAGTTGGACAAGGCTAGCCTGACTCAGGATATAGAGTCGACAGCTGCTATGGTTTTGTTAGAACTGGCGACCAATATCATCAAGCATGCCAGAGCTGAAAAAGCCTATCTAAAACTGGAACGTACAAATCAGGAATTGCTATTGACAGTTAGAGATGACGGGAAAGGTTTTGCAACTGTAAAAGGAAATGAACTCCATACAGTCCGTGACCGTGCAGCAGCATTCTCAGGTCAAGTAGAGCTGGTCAGTTTGAAAGATCCCACAGAGGTGCGCGTGCATCTGCCTTATAAGGAGAGAAAGTAGATGAAAGTATTAGTCGCAGAAGATCAAAGTATGCTTAGAGATGCCATGTGCCAGCTCTTAAGCTTTCAACCAGATGTGGAGACTGTCTTGCAGGCGAAAAATGGAGCTGAAGCTATTGAGGTTTTGGGAAAAGAAGCAGTAGATATTGCCATTCTTGACGTCGAAATGCCAGTCAAGACAGGACTAGAAGCGCTCGAGTGGATCAAACAAGAAGTGCCTGAAACAAAGGTGGTTATCGTTACAACCTTTAAACGTCCAGGCTATTTTGAACGAGCGGTCAAAGCAGGAGTCGACGCCTATGTCTTGAAAGAGCGAAGCATCGCCGAACTCATGCAAACCCTGCATACGGTGTTAGAGGGACGAAAGGAGTATTCTCCAGAGCTGATGGAAGTCATGATGACCCATCCCAATCCCTTGACCGAGCAAGAAGTCGCTGTTCTACATGGAGTAGCCCAAGGCCTGTCTAACCAAGAAATTGCGGACAAGCTCTACCTTTCAAACGGTACTGTCCGTAATTACATGACCAATATCCTCTCCAAACTAGGCGCAAGCAACCGAACCGAAGCAGCCAAAACCGCCGAAGAAGAAGGCTGGTTGTGAGGAGAGAAAGAAAAAATTATCGGAGATAACTTATGTCAAAAAAAATAATAAATGTTGTTGCAGCAGCCATAGAACGAGATGGTAAAATATTTTGTGCACAAAGACCTGAAGGTAAAAGTTTGGGAGGTTTTTGGGAATTTCCGGGTGGGAAATTAGAAATAGGGGAATCTCCTGAACAAGCTTTAGTCCGTGAAATTAAAGAAGAGCTAAATTCTGAAATTGAAATTATTTCTTACATCAATGAAGCTTCATATGATTATGATTTTGGGACAGTTGTTATGAAGACCTATCATGCAAAGCTGATATCAGGGAAGCTAGAGTTGCTTGAACACCAAAATTCAACTTGGTTAGCTCCTAATGAACTAGATACTCTCAACTGGGCTCCAGTTGACCGTCCAGCTGTAGAATTATTAACAAAAAAATAAGAGATTATTCTCTTATTTTTTTGTTAAATAATCATAAAGTGTGGAAGAAATCTCATTGACTAATTCAAAATTCATTGTAACTACAGGAGTTTTTCCATCCTGCATCCTAGTTTCAGTAGCACTATTTTCCAAATAACTAACTGGCCCTAGATAATAGAAATCACTTCCCTCACCGTCTTCTTTTTTTACGAAGAGATGAAGAGCCAAACCAGTTTGATTAGATTGCATAATATCAGCAACTTCTTTGGACTTAAAGCTTCGATTGCTCCGAGAATACCAATGAAAGACTTTGTTGGATAAGAACCCATCTTGATACTGGGTTGTTTCTGTAATATCGTCATCCTTATGATAAGTTACAAAGATAGGACACGTTCCATGTTTGACCTTGTATCCATATACAGTAGAACTTTCATCCTTGTCCCAGTTGAGAAGTCTCACAGCATCTTTTCGAGAGTATTTCTCACCTACTGTCAATGGTTCCTGCGGATATTTTTGAGAGCGCTCTAGACCAGTCTGAATGATGTCTAAGATAAATTTTTTGTATTCCTCTGTAAGAAATTGAGTGAAATCTGTTGCTAGTTGATAAGTGTCATCTTCAATGCTTAAGGCTGACAAACCATACTTTTCTTGATCTCTTTTAACGAAAAAGTTATAGTCTAAACAGTTTTCGATAGATTTAAATAACTGTTCGGAGGATCCTAATTGCTTCATTGTTAGGATTTGTTTAAATTCAGAACGGGAAATCTTTCCTTTTTCTAGTAATATTTTTAAAAGATAGAGTTCTTCTTTTCGTTTACCATTGGATAGTTCTTTGCAGAGGAAAGTCAGAAAACCATTTAATTCAGGAATTTTAATGAACTGATCATCTTTTTCAAAGGAAGCAACAACCTCTCCATAATGATTAAAAGTATCAAAGAAAACATAGGGATCTAGACTATCTAGTTTCCAAAAATCACTGAGATTTGGAGTACGTCCCAAGCGATTCTTCGTTTCCATATAGGCTTCTTTTAGGATAGCTCGATTGGAGAGATTTGTATTGGAAATAGACCTAAAGATTTGTTCTTTAGCCACTTCTTCAAAATTGATAGTTGTTAGACCATTTAAGATATTGGGCTCTCTTAGCTCTCTTCGGTAATTATCTTTATTCATTGATTTATCACCAAATAAAGCGATTGGAATTAAGTAATTATTTTTATAATTTCCAATAAAATCAATGATCGTAACATATTCTTTGCTATCATGTTTACGAAGACCACGTCCCAGTTGTTGAACAAAAACAATACTAGACTGAGTATTTCTTAACATGACCACTTGGTTGACAGAAGGAATATCAATCCCTTCATTAAAAATATCCACTGTTAAAATATAGTCTAGTTGACCCTTTTCGAGTTGAGAAACTACCTCATTTCGTGTTTCAATATTATCATCGCCTGTCAATGCTCGACAAGCTTTTCCATGTTGATTCAATTTTAAAGATAGCTCATGTGCTTCCTGTTTAGAGGAACAGAATATCAACCCTTTTACTTTTTCTCCGCTTACGCCATAAAAATCAATTTTTTGAAGAATATGTTTAACTCGTTCGTTAGATGTTAAGTTTGAGATATTTGTCTTTTCATCGATTAGATGCCCATCTACCTCAATATCCTTTACCCCAAAATAAATAAATGGGCAAAGCATATCATTATCAAGAGCATCTTGTAGACGGATTTCATAGGCGATATTATAATCAAATAGTTCATAAATATTTTGTCCGTCTGTTCGCTCAGGTGTTGCAGTCATTCCTAAAAAGAATTCTGGCTGAAAATGTGCCATCATTTTTTTGTATGAATCAGCCCCAGCTTTATGAACCTCATCGATTAAAATATAGTCAAAATAATCTTTTGAAAATAGATTTAAATGTGAATCACGGGATAACGTTTGAATCGTCGCAAAAATATACTTCTTATTTGTCAAATCAGCTCCAGAATGATAAATCAAACCTTCTGATTCTGGGAACTGTAGAACCTTTTGAAAATCCTTTAAAGATTTTTGTAGGATTTGCTCCCTATGAACGACAAATAGCATTCTTTTCGGCTCAAATTGTTGAACATCAAAAGCTGATAAATACGTTTTACCTGTCCCTGTAGCACTGATGACTAAAGCTTTCTTTTTCCCCGAATCGCGAACGGCTTGCAGACCTCTCAATGCTTCTTTTTGCATTTTGTTAGGTTCAATGCTTGATACCTGATATTCAGCTATTGCCTCTTCTCGAATCTGATCCACTCGAATTGTTTTTTTACGCTTTCTAGCATATGAATCAATCTTCTCTGCCGTTAAAACATCGGATTTTGTCCAAATTTTTTCGAATTCTTTTTTAGTAGCTTGAATTAACTCCCCGTTGTGAGTTGAAGTCAATTTTATATTCCACTCGTAATTGATCTTTAGTGCATTATGAGTTAAATTTGAGCTTCCTGAAATAAGAACTTGTTTCCCATCATGCTCAAAAAGATAAAACTTAGCATGCATTTGAAGACTCTCAGGAGTGAGTCGAACTTCAACATTTCTCAACTTTAGTAATTCTTGCATAGCAACTGGATCATTAAAATCAAGATAAGGAGATATCAGAATTTTACCTTTTATTCCTTTATCCATTAAATCGGATAATTGGGATTTAATCAGAGCAATCCCTGATTGGGTAATAAATGCTACAGAAATATAAAAGGATTGGCATTTTGATAATTCTTCTTGAATATCCTTCAATACATAACGCTTAGACTCTGGGTCATTGATTAATATTTGAGGAGAGTATCCTCCTTCTTGAAATTTAACATTATCAATAAAACCAAACTTTAAAGATTTGATCAAGGTATCTTGAAATAATGTAACGCCTTCTGGCATAGAGCTTCTCTTTTCTATTCTTTTTAACACATTCATTATACCAAAAAAACACGGCATTCCGCCGTGTTTGTGTGTTTATTTCACCAACTTCTTCATCTCATCAATACGTGCTATAGTCGCATCGTATTTGGCTTGGTAGTCGGCTTGTTTGTCGCGTTCTTTTTGGACGACTTCTGGTTTGGCGTTGGCTACGAAGCGTTCGTTAGAGAGCTTCTTACCTACCATATCCAGTTCTTTTTGCCATTTAGCCAGTTCCTTGTCGAGACGAGCCAGCTCTTCTTCGACATTGAGGAGGTCTGCTAGAGGCAAGTAGATTTCTGCCCCTGTGATGACACTTGACATCGCGAGTTCAGGTGCAGGGATGTTTGATGCAATTTCCAGGTGTTCTGGATTTGTGAAGCGTTTGATGTAGTTGACATTGCTGTTAAAGAAAGCTTCCAAGTCGCTATCGCTTGTCTTCACAAGGATTGTGATTGGCTTGCTTGGAGCTACGTTTACTTCCGCACGCGCATTACGAACAGCACGGATCAAGTCTTTGAGACTTTCCACGCCAGTATGAGCCGCAAGATCTTCAAAGGCTGGATTGACAGTTGGGTATGCTGCTGTCACGATAGAGCCTTCTGAAATTTGTCCAAAGATTTCCTCTGTCACGAATGGCATGATTGGGTGAAGGAGACGAAGGATCTTGTCCAAGGTGTATAGGAGAACAGAACGTGTAATGATTTTCTCTTCTTCGTTATCGCTATAAAGGACTTCCTTGGTCAACTCAACGTACCAGTCCGCAAACTCATCCCAGATGAAGTTGTAGAGGATATGACCTGCAACACCAAACTCAAACTTGTCAAAGTTTTCAGTGACTTTTCCGATCGTTTCGTTGAGGTTGTGGAGAATCCAGCGGTCAGTAACGTTTCCAGCTTCCTTGTTAACAACTTTTTCGACATTGGCAGTTGCTTGCTCAAGGGTCAAGCCTTCATTGTTCATGAGGATGTAGCGAGAGATGTTCCAGATCTTGTTAATGAAGTTCCATGAAGCATCCATTTTCTCGTAAGAGAAGCGCACGTCTTGACCTGGTGCAGAACCGTTTGAAAGGAACCAGCGAAGGGCATCGGCACCGTATTTCTCAATAACATCCATCGGATCAATCCCGTTACCGAGAGATTTAGACATCTTACGTCCTTGCTCATCACGGATAAGACCGTGGATAAGAACGTTTTGGAATGGCTGACGGCCTGTGAATTCCAATGATTGGAAGATCATACGAGACACCCAGAAGAAGATGATGTCGTAACCTGTTACCAAGGTTGAAGTTGGGAAGTAACGTTTGAAGTCTTCTGAATCGACATCAGGCCAGCCCATGGTTGAGAATGGCCAAAGGGCAGAACTGAACCAAGTATCCAAGACGTCTTCGTCTTGAGTCCATCCGTCACCTTCAGGAGCTTCTTCACCGACGTACATTTCACCCTCAGCATTGTACCAAGCAGGGATTTGGTGACCCCACCAAAGCTGACGAGAGATGACCCAGTCGTGGACATTTTCCATCCATTGGAGGAAGGTATCGTTGAAACGAGGTGGGTAGAATTCTACCTTGTCCTCTGTATCTTGGTTAGCAATGGCATTTTTAGCCAATTGGTCCATTTTGACGAACCATTGTGTAGACAAACGTGGCTCAACCACTACACCTGTACGCTCTGAGTGACCAACACTGTGGACACGTTTTTCGATTTTAACGAGGGCACCGATTTCTTCCAACTTGGCAACGACTGCCTTACGGGCTTCAAAACGATCCATACCTGCAAATTCAAAGGCCAAGTCATTCATAGTTCCGTCATCGTTCATGACGTTGACTTGTGGCAAGTTATGGCGTTGACCAACCAAGAAGTCGTTTGGATCGTGGGCAGGAGTGATTTTCACAACACCAGTACCAAATTCGGGATCTGCGTGCTCGTCTCCAACGATTGGGATCAGTTTGTTAGCAATTGGAAGGATGACGTTTTTACCAATCAAGTCCTTATAGCGTGGGTCTTCTGGATTGACCGCAACCGCAACGTCCCCAAACATAGTTTCAGGACGAGTGGTCGCAACTTCAAGAGCGCGTGAGCCATCTTCCAGCATATAGTTCATGTGGTAGAAGGCACCTTCGACGTCCTTGTGGATCACCTCAATATCAGAAAGGGCTGTGCGAGCTGCTGGGTCCCAGTTAATGATAAATTTACCACGGTAGATCCAACCTTTCTTGTATAGGTCCACAAAGACCTTACGAACGGCTTTTGACAAACCTTCGTCAAGCGTGAAACGCTCGCGAGAGTAGTCTACAGAGAGCCCCATCTTGCCCCATTGTTCCTTGATGGTAGTGGCATATTCGTCTTTCCATTCCCAGACTTTGTCGAGGAATTTCTCACGACCCAGGTCATAACGCGTAATGCCCTCACCACGCAAGCGCTCCTCAACCTTAGCTTGAGTCGCAATCCCAGCGTGGTCCATCCCTGGAAGCCAAAGAGTATCAAAACCTTGCATGCGTTTTTGACGGATGATAATATCTTGCAAAGTTGTATCCCAAGCGTGACCAAGGTGGAGTTTCCCAGTTACGTTTGGTGGTGGAATGACGATCGAATAAGGCTTAGCCTTTTGATCGCCTGAAGGCTTGAAAACATCAGCGTCAAGCCATTTTTGGTAACGACCAGCCTCAACCTCGGCTGGATTGTATTTAGGTGAAAGTTCTTTCATTTTAATCCTCCGTATTTATATTTTCTTTTAAAATATCTATATATCTTTTTTCTTCTTTATTAACTTTATCAAAATAAATAGACTCTACACTTAGTACTAATACTGTTGTCAAAAGAGTAAAAACTATTGTAATCCAAACTTCTATTTCAGAAGAAATCATCCAATATAACATTCTATATATGCTATAGCTTATGGAGCCAAATAAGATTGCTAAAAACCACCTTTTAGCCTTTGTTATTTCATTAATTTTTCTACTAACATCGCCAAAAAAGAATATGCCTAATACCATAAATAAAGTTGATATAGTTAAAAGCGATGTATCTAAAATTACTTTCACATTAATTTCTTTCACATTAAGAAGAAACAGAAAATTAGATAATGAACCTACTACTAACACAAAATATATCAAATTATTAATTGTATCAAATTTTATTTCGCGTTTTGACCTCTCCCAATCGAATTTTAACAGCAGCTCTAAATATTTTGTTAAAATTCTTACATTTTTACTTGAATAATCAAAATTATCAATTAAGTTCCAAATATGACCATCATTCATATAAAATTCATACTCGTCTTCCTTAGAGATATATCTACCATATGTATTCAGTTGAGTTTCAAGTCTACTTATTGCAGAATATCGGTTATTACCATTTAATAAATCAACTATAATTGATTTTATATCTCTCCGCCACTCTGAACGTTCTTTTGTTATGAATTCTAACTTATTTTTCTTGCTGTTATTTACAAACACTAAAACTGCACTTAAAATAGCTCCTATACCAGCTCCACTGATCAGAGTAATAATTGGGCTTATTTCCAATTTTTTACCTCACTTTCGAAATTCTTCAATAAATCGCAACTGTTGGATTTTCTCGAACAGTTCAACTAACAGTTCAACTAACAGTTTAAACACTCCCACTCACTCTTCAGCAAGCCATATATCAGACTGTCACAGCGGTTGCCTTGAGCATCTTTGCGGTCTCTTATGCGGCTTCAAGGGTAAAGCCAAGCTTTTCCGCGACTCGTTGACTTTGAAGGTTATATCCAAAGCAAGACAATTCTATCTTGTGTAGGTTTAGTTCTGTAAAAGCTAAGTCAATCAAGGTACGCGCTGCTTCTGGGACATATCCCCGGCCCCAATAGTCTGGGTGCAAGGTATAGCCAATCTCCAGTACATCGTCTTCGTGGCGATGGTTGAAATCAACAGATCCTATAACTTTATCAGTCCCTTTGACCACAATGCCGTAGCCAGCTGGGAGATTGTCCTTTTGATTGCGTTCAAGAAGGATATGCTCCAGATAGTAAATTTCATCTTCCAAGGTCTTGACGGGTGGAAAGCCTGCTGGGTAAGAAACCTCTGGCAGACTAGTGTAGACATGAATATCCTCAGCATCAGCTATTGTACGGACTCGTAAAACGAGACGCTCCGTCTCTATTCGTTCTGGCAACTCTGCTCTTGTCATCCTTCTTCCTCGCTTTCTTAATAAAGCTTCCCATGGGATTGACTCGGTCATCTAGATAACGATAAACGCGCTGATGGCCGTCCCCCATAAAGTAAGTCGGCGCAAAGCAGTCATTTTTAAAATGGCCCTTATCATCTAAGAGCTTTGGATCAGCCAGACGGTCGATAATCTTGGCAAAGATATGGCAGATGCCATCTTCCTCGATAATCCTATCCACCTGGCAATCCAATACGACTGGACAAGCCTCTAAAATCGGCGCCTGAGTCTGTTCAGAAATCTCGTAGTCAAGTCCCAAATGTTTCAATTTCTCCCGATGGCTGATAAAGCCAGCCTGCTCCATCTCAAGCATGAGGTTTTCATCAGGGATGTTTACGGTAAACTGTTGATAATGCTTAATCTGGTCGGCTGAATTTTCCTCAGCACCAACACCGATGACCAGCCAATCGCCCAGACTATAAGAGGAACTGCAGGTTGTGATATTGTACCCAAAGTTCTGGTCCTGATACCCTAAGATGAAGATAGGAAAACCATAGTAGAGTTTACTTGTTTTGAAAGATTGTTTCATGACAACCTCCTTTGGCTAAGGGTGTAAAAGAAAAATCGCCCCTGTCATCAATCTGACAGGGACGAATGTGTTTATCCGCGGTACCACCCAATTTCGGGCAGAGCCCGCAACTTTAATCTTCTTGTTTCGCTTTTATGACATCGTTAGCTCGTCTTGGCGTACTTGAGTACAGCCTGCAAATCGCTGCCTAGTCCTAAAAGGAAACAAAAAGATTTATATTTCAATTTTTAATTTCAACTCACTAGCAACCAGTTTTGACACATTTGTGGACTTCTCAGCTCCGCCACTTTCTGTAAAATGTGGACTCAAAACACCTCTAATGGCTTTATTTTAACAAGTTTTTCACGGAAATGCAAGGGACAAGAAAGATTACTTGAACTTGATGCCGTTTTCTTTTAATTTCTTGATAGTAGCTGGACCGATTCCTTTCAAGGCAAGGAGTTCTTTTTCTGTCCAATTTTTGAAGTCAGCAGCAGACTTAATCCCTTCATCGTAGAAAGTTTTAGCACGGTCAAGTGGAAGTCCGCCTAGGTCAGCTGCGAAATCTTCAACAGAAGTTGTAAGCTTGTGGGCTTGCTCTTTAGTTGCTTCTACAGCTTTTTCTACTTGCTTAGAGACTGCTTTTCCTGCTTCACTTGCTGCTTTTTCAGCATGCTTCACAACTTTTTTTGTTTCTTCGACAACCTTGTTTACAGCATTTGAAAGTGCACCTGAGCGACGAAGACTGTTTCTTAATTGTTTTTTACGTTGTAGTTTTTTTGACATGATAAGATCCTTTCAATAAAAAACCCCTGTGATTGAACAAGGACTAATCTTTATGTTTTTATTGTATCAACTTTCTTTGGGAAATGCAAGGCTTCTTAGTTTAGAAAGATAGGAGTCCTATAGGGAATTCCGCCTTAGAATAAGAGAATATGATAGAAGAAAAGCGAAAAATATGGTATAATGAAACGATAGATTTTTGAATAGGAATACAATCATGTTTGGATTTTTAAAAAAAGATAAAGTAACAGAAACACCAGCAGTGGTCCCCGCACATATCGGAGTTATCATGGATGGCAATGGTCGTTGGGCTAAAAAACGGATGCAACCGCGTGTCTTTGGGCATAAGGCTGGGATGGATGCTTTGAGAACGGTAGCCATTGCTGCTAGTGATATGGGTGTCAAGGCTATGACTGTTTATGCCTTCTCGACTGAAAATTGGACACGTCCAGACCAGGAAGTCAAGTTTATCATGAACTTGCCTGTTGAATTTTATGATAAGTATGTCCCCGAATTGCACCAAAAGAACATGAAGATCCAAATGATTGGGGAAACCGATCGCTTGCCAAAACAAACTTTTGAATCATTGAAAAAAGCGGAAGAGTTGACCAAGTTGAACACAGGTTTGATTCTTAACTTTGCCCTTAATTACGGTGGACGAGCTGAGATTACACAAGCGGTCAAATTGATTGCACAGGATGTTTTGGATGCTAAGGTGAATCCAGGCGATATTACAGAAGAGTTGATTGAGGAATACCTCTTTACAGGGCATTTGCCTAAGGTCTTGCGTGATCCGGACTTAATCATTCGAACGAGTGGGGAGCTTCGCTTGAGCAATTTCTTGCCTTGGCAAGCAGCTTATAGTGAACTTTATTTCACAGATGTTTTGTGGCCTGACTTTGATGAGGAAGCTTTGAAAGAGGCTATTGCAGAGTATAATCGCCGCAATCGTCGATTTGGAGGAGTTTAGGAAAAGTTATGAAAAAGGATTTATTAAAGAGAACCATATTTGCCGCTCTGGCATTAGCAATCTTTATCCCGCTCTTGGTGATTGGTGGGCTTTGGTTACAGATTGCTATGGGACTTCTAGCCATGCTAGGGGTTCATGAGTTGCTTCAGATGAAAGGGTTAAATACCATGACCCCTGAGGGGCTGCTGACCTTGTTAGCGACTTTTGCACTGACAATCCCCCTAGAAAACTACTTGACATTTTTGCCTGTAGATGGGAATGTTGTCGCATATGGTGTTGTGATTTTTATCATGTTAGGTTGCACTGTTTTTAGCAAGAATTACACCATTGAAGATGCTGTATACCCAATCGCTATGAGTTTCTATGTTGGTTTTGGATTCAATGCTTTAGTGGATGCTCGGATCGCAGGTTTGGATAAAGCCCTCTTGGCCCTCTGTATCGTATGGGCCACTGATAGTGGTGCTTACTTGGTCGGAATGAATTTCGGTAAGAGAAGATTGGCTCCGAGAGTCTCTCCGAACAAATCAATCGAGGGAGCCTTTGGTGGAATTTTAGCTGCCATGCTTGTCACTCTTATCTTTATGTTAGTAGATAGTACGGTTGCCCTTCCTTATGGCATTTACAAAATGACGCTCTTTGCTATTTTCTTTAGTATTGCAGGGCAATTGGGTGACTTGATTGAGAGTGCCATGAAACGCCATTTTGGTGTCAAGGATTCGGGGAAATTTATCCCAGGACATGGTGGGGTGCTGGATCGCTTTGACTCTATGTTGGCTGTTTTCCCTATTATGCACCTCTTTGGCTTATTTTAAGGAAAGGTGAACAAATATTAAATGTTAGGATTATTAACCTTTATCCTTGTTTTTGGAATTATCGTGGTGGTTCACGAGTTCGGCCATTTCTACTTTGCTAAGAAGTCTGGAATTCTGGTTCGTGAATTTGCCATTGGTATGGGTCCGAAAATCTTTGCCCATATCGGGAAAGACGGGACTGCTTACACGATTCGTCTCCTACCGCTTGGTGGTTATGTTCGCATGGCAGGTTGGGGTGAGGATACCACAGAGATTAAGACAGGAACTCCTGTTAGTTTGACCTTAGCCGAAGATGGTAAGGTGAAGCGCATCAATCTTTCTGGTAAGAAGATCGACCAAACGGCTCTTCCGATGCAGGTCACTCAGTTTGACTTTGAGGATAAACTCTTTATCACAGGTCTGGTTTTGGAAGAGGAAAAAACTTTCTCTGTAGACCATGATGCAACGATTGTAGAAGCTGATGGGACGGAAGTTCGTATCGCTCCGCTAGATGTTCAATATCAGAATGCGACTGTCTGGGGCAAGTTGATTACCAACTTTGCAGGTCCTATGAATAACTTTATTCTAGGAGTTATCGTCTTTTGGATTTTGATTTTCATGCAAGGTGGCGTTCGTGATACGCAAACGAATAACTTCAGTATTATTCCCAACAGTGCATTATCTAAGGTCGGTGTTGAAAATACAGCACAAATCACTAAAGTCGGTTCACACGAAATTAGTAACTGGCAAGATTTGATTCAGGCAGTTGAGACAGAGACCAAGGACAAAACAGCACCTGTATTGGATGTAACAGTCTCTGAAAATGGAACTGAGAAGCAAGTCAGTGTGACCCCTGAGGAAAACCAAGGTCGCTATATTCTAGGTGTTCAACCGAGACTCAAATCAGATATCTGGTCTATGTTTGTAGGGGGATTCACCTCTGCTGCTGATTCAGCCTTGCGCATTCTCAACGCCTTGAAGAGCTTGATTTTCCAGCCTGACTTGAATAAATTGGGTGGACCTGTTGCTATCTTTAAGGCAAGTAGTGATGCTGCTAAAAATGGTCTTGAGAATGTTTTGTTCTTCTTGGCTATGATTTCCATCAATATCGGGATTTTCAACTTGATTCCTATCCCGGCACTAGACGGTGGAAAAATCGTGCTCAACATCATAGAAGCTATTCGCCGTAAACCGCTGAAACAAGAAATTGAAACCTATGTTACTCTAGTTGGAGTTGTGATTATGGTTGTCTTGATGATGGCCGTGACTTGGAACGACATCATGCGTACCTTCTTTTAAGAATTAGAGGAAAAATATGAAACAAAGTAAAATGCTTATTCCAACGCTTCGCGAAATGCCAAGCGATGCTCAAGTTATCAGCCACGCCCTTATGTTGCGTGCTGGTTATGTTCGTCAAGTATCAGCAGGTGTTTATTCTTACCTACCACTTGCTAACCGTGTAATCGAAAAAGCCAAGAAGATTATGCGTCAAGAGTTTGACAAGATGGGTGCTGTTGAAATGTTGGCTCCAGCCCTTCTCAGTGCTGACCTTTGGCGTGAATCAGGACGTTATGAGACCTACGGTGAAGACTTGTACAAATTGAAAAATCGTGAGAAGTCAGACTTTATCTTGGGTCCAACTCACGAAGAAACTTTTACGGCTATTGTCCGTGATTCTGTCAAGTCATACAAGCAATTGCCTTTGAACTTGTACCAAATCCAGCCTAAGTATCGTGATGAAAAACGTCCACGTAATGGACTTCTTCGTACGCGTGAATTTATCATGAAAGATGGTTATAGCTTCCACGCTAACTACGATAGCTTGGATGTAACCTATGATGAGTACAAGGCAGCTTACGAGCGTATCTTTACTCGTAGTGGCTTGGACTTCAAAGCCATCATCGGTGACGGTGGAGCTATGGGTGGTAAGGATAGCCAAGAATTTATGGCCATCACACCTGCTCGTACAGACCTTGACCGTTGGGTTGTTTTAGACAAGTCTGTCGCATCATTTGATGAGATTCCTGTAGATGTACAGAAAGAAATCAAGGCAGAGTTGCTCAAATGGATGGTTTCTGGTGAAGATACCATTGCTTACTCAAGTGAGTCAAGCTATGCAGCTAACTTGGAAATGGCCACTAACGCCTACAAACCAAGCAACCGTGTTGTGACTGAAGACCAAGTAGCTCGCGTGGAAACACCAGGTGTCAAATCGATTGATGAAGTTGCTGCTTTCTTGAATGTCTCTGAAGAGCAAACAATCAAGACCTTGGTTTATATCGCAGACGAGGAGCCAGTTGTTGCCCTACTCGTTGGCAATGACCAACTCAATGAAGTCAAATTGAAAAACTACCTTGGAGCAGACTTCTTAGAACCTGCAACCGAGGCGGAAGTGAAAGAATTGTTGGGAGCGGACTTTGGTTCACTTGGCCCAGTCAATCTTCCAGAAAATGTCAAGATTATCGCAGACCGCAAGGTCCAAGATAGTCGCAATGCTGTTGCAGGTGCTAACGAAGATGGTTACCACTTGACTGGTGTCAACCCAGGTCGTGATTTCACTGCTGAGTATGTCGATATCCGTGAAGTTCGTGAGGGTGAAATCTCTCCAGATGGACAAGGTGTGCTCAACTTTGCACGTGGTATCGAGATTGGTCACATCTTCAAACTTGGGACTCGTTACTCAGCAAGTATGGGAGCAGATGTCTTGGACGAAAACGGTCGTGCAGTTCCAATTATCATGGGATGTTATGGTATCGGTGTTAGTCGTCTCCTTTCAGCAGTCATGGAGCAACACGCTCGCCTCTTTGTTAACAAAACTCCAAAAGGTGAATACCGTTACGCTTGGGGAATCAACTTCCCTAAAGAATTGGCACCATTTGATGTACATTTGATTCCAGTTAATGTCAAGGATGAAGCAAGTCTTGCATTGACAAATCGTATCGAAGAAGCTTTGGTCAATAAAGGCTACGAAGTCTTGACGGATGACCGTAACGAACGTGTCGGTGTTAAATTTAGCGATAGCGACTTGATTGGTCTTCCAATCCGTATCACTGTCGGTAAAAAAGCAGCTGATGGTATCGTAGAAGTTAAGATTAAGGCGACTGGAGATACTATCGAAGTTCACGCAGATAGCTTGCTTGAAACCCTTGAAATCCTAACAAATAAATAAAATCTATAATCAGAAGAAAAACAAGACAAAAATGTAACTAGTTTTTGCCTTGTTTTTTCTCTATAATGAGATAAAATAAAGATAAAAAGAGTAAATAAAGAGGTAGAGCTATGCTAAAATTTCCAAAGGATTTTGTCTGGGGTTCCTCAACTTCTGGGCCACAGACAGAAGGGCGAGTGCCTGGTGACGGAAAAGGAGATAATCTCTGGGATTATTGGTTCCAAGTAGAACCAAATCGCTACTACAATGGGATTGGACCAGATAAAACATCGACCTTCTATGAAAATTGGGAAAAAGATATCGAATTATTGTTAGAAACAGGTCATACAGCCTTTCGGACTTCTATCCAGTGGTCTCGTATTTTCCCACAAGGACGTGGAGAAGTCAATCCTCAAGGTGTGGCTTTTTACCGTCAGGTCTTTGAAGCTATTAAGGCCAAGGGAATCCGTCTCTTAGTCAATCTCTATCATTTTGATCTGCCTTTTGCCCTTCAAGAGGATGGCGATGGTTGGGAAAATAAGGCAACCATCAAGGCTTATGAAGACTATGCGCGTTTCTGTTTTGAAACTTATGGAGACTTGGTAGACCAATGGATTACCTTCAATGAGCCTATCGTTCCTGTTGAGTTTGGCTATTTCTATGATGCCCACTATCCTCATAAGGTAGATGCCAAAGCTGCGGTTCAGGTAGCATATAACACTCAACTGGGCAGCACTCTTGCAGTAAAGGCTTGTCACGAAATGTTGCCGGATTCTAAGATTGGGATTGTCCTCAATTTGACGCCAGCTTATCCACGTAGTCAACATCCTGCCGATGTGAAAGCTGCTCGCATAGCTGATCTCTTTCAGGCCCAATCTTTCCTAGATCCATCTGTCTTGGGAACTTATCCAGAAGAATTAGTGGAAATTTTAGCTGAGCATAATTTACTGCCAGATTCTACAGCAGAAGAATTGAACCTCATTCGTGAACATACAGTAGACTTTCTTGGGGTTAACTACTACCAACCTTTGCGTGTCATGGCGCCACGTTTTGCTAAGCATCCTGACAGCCCGCTTTTGCCAGAACATTTTTATGAACCTTATATCATGCCTGGTCGTAAAATCAATCCCCACCGTGGCTGGGAAATCTACGAGCAAGGGATCTATCATATTGCTCAAAATATCAAGGAAAACTATGGTAATATCGAGTGGATGTTGACAGAGAATGGGATGGGCGTTGAAGGTGAAGATAAATTCCGCGAAAATGGAATGATTCAGGATGATTATCGTATTGACTTTGTCAAAGATCACCTTCGTGAACTTCATCGTGCCATTGAAGCCGGTGCTAATTGTAAAGGCTACTTGATCTGGACATTTATCGATTGCTGGTCATGGCTCAACAGCTATAAAAACCGCTATGGTTTGGTCGAGCTTGACTTAGAAACACAAGAACGCCGCTTGAAAAAATCAGGGCACTGGTTCAAAGAACTCAGTGACAATAATGGATTTTAAGCAATTTTTCAAATAGATTCAAAAAAACCATTGGAAATGAACTTCTCAATTTGAGAACTTCCAATGGTTTTTCTTGTTCTTATAATAGTCCGATAAAAAGTAGTAGAGCTGATAAAGCAATAAAGGCTAGGGTTGCTAGACCACGTTGGCCTGGGCTGTAAATCTTTCGTTCTCCTCGAACTGGGAAGACGATAGCCAGTAATGCACCCCCGACAGCACCCCCAACATGCCCAGCAAGGCTGATACCAGGCATTAAAATACTACCTACTAGATTGATGACTAAGAGGGAGAGGTAGGATTGACCAAGTTGTTGGAGATAGGGATTGCGTGAAGCATATCGGAGAACAACAATTGAGGCAAACATACCGTAGAGGGCAGTTGAAGCACCTGCAGTAATAGCATTGGGACTAAAAACTAGGACAAAGAGATTTCCCATCATACCTGATAGAAGGTAGATAAAGAAAAACTGTTTGGAGCCAAAGATTTGCTCCATCTGACGTCCCAAAAAGTAGAGGGATAGCATATTGACTAAAAAGTGCTGCAAGCCAATGTGGACAAAGGTTGCGGAGAATAAGCGCCAGATTTGTTCAGGCATGGCCTTGATAGCAGGGGGATACACAGCTCCGAATTTATACAAGGTGGCTGCGCTGGTATAGTTGAAACCACTGGTTAGAAACATGAGTATAAAAACCAGGGTTGTCACGAGTAGAAAGAAGCTCGTGACAGGATACCGACGATCAAAAATTTCTTTCATAGATGAGTACCTCCTCAACATGAATATCGTAGTGCTCAGGTTGAAAATTCTGAATCTGACATGGATAAATCGTACTAATAGTATGACCTGGGAAACGCTCTAAGTAGCGGTCGTAATAGCCACCTCCATAGCCAACCCGATAGCCAGAAGTGTTGAAAGCCAAACCAGGAACATGAATCAGGTCAATCTGAGAGGGTTCAAGGATTGTGAAGTCTCCTTGAGGTTCAAGAAGTCCAAAAGAATTTCTTTCGAGTTTCTCTGGTTCATATAGAACAAAGTCCATTTTTCCATGTGGATAGGTTTTGGGAATGAGGAGTGTCTTCCCATCTTTTTGAGCCTGTTCAATGAGTCTAGCTGTCTGAAATTCATGAGGGAAAGACAGGTAAGTGGCGATGGTTTTTGCTTCCTTGTAGAAGGGATGTAGAAGTAGTTGCTCATTCAACCAAGCGTCCATGACTTCCTTTTCTTCGGCTGATAGAGATTTGAGTTCTTGCAAGACCTGCTTGCGTAGGGCTTTTTTCATTGTTTACTCCGCAGCTTTCTTTGCTAAAAAGCTTGATACAGCCTCGACTCCAATTGCCAGAGCTTCTTCCTTAGGACTCATCTTTGGATGGTGAAGAGCATAGGGACTATCAATTCCAAGCCAGAACATGACACCGGGAACCTTGGAGAGAAGATAACCAAAGTCTTCTCCTGTCATGGCAGGTTCGATGTCGATTAGTTCAATTCCCTCTTTTTCATCAAAGAAGGTCATCAATTCTCGAGCTAATTCAGGGTTGTTTTCGACAGGTAGGTAACCTCCCTGCTTGAGTTCAACTTCCACATCCATATCAAAAGCAGCTGCGACACCTTCAGCGATGGCTTTGACACGTTTTTGAACTAAGAGGCTCATGCTATGTGTGAGAGCTCGAATGGTTCCATGCAAGAAAGCTGTATCAGCGATGACATTATTGGTTGTTCCAGCTTGAAAGACACCGAAAGTGACGACAGCTCCCTCGATAGGATCAACATTACGGCTAACGACTGACTGAACTTGAGTGACAAAATAGCTAGCTGCAACCAGAGCGTCGTTTGCTTGATGTGGAAAGGCTGCGTGACCACCTTTACCCTTGAAGCGAATCTTGACTTCGCAAGTTCCTGCAAAGAGTGTATGGGTATTGGTCGCAATCTGTCCAACTTTTAGGTCTGGACGAACATGAAGCCCATAGAATTGGTCAGGCAACCAGTCGTCAAAGGCCCCGTCTTCATACATGAGCATGCCACCTGCTTCGTTTTCCTCGGCAGGTTGGAAGAGAAAGAGGAGATTATTTTTAGGTTGGTTTTCTAGAGCGCGTTCGAGACTTCCTAGGGCAATGGTCATGTGAAAGTCATGCCCACAAGCATGCATACGGTCTGGGTGTTGAGAGGCAAAGGCAAGACCTGTTTGTTCAACGATTGGGAGTCCGTCGATATCTGTCCGCCAACCGATGGTACGTTCTGGCTGACTTCCCTGTAAATACACTAAAATACCTGTTCGCCAAGTGCGAATTTGAACAAAATCTTTACCAACTGTTAATTTCTCAATGACATTGAGCAAATAAGCTTGAGTCTTGACTTCTTCTAAACCGATCTCAGGAATTTGGTGAAGATCACGTCGAGTCTGAATCAAATCTAACATAGTTAATTTCCTTCTGCTGATACGATAAAGAGGCTGGAAGAGTTTCCGCCTCTGTTACTATTTACAAGGTGCGAAGCGCATCTTCTAGCGCTGTTTTTTGTTGGGTTTGGCTATCGATTTCTTTGATAACACGAGCTGGGACACCGGCAACCACAACATTTTCTGGAACATCTTGAGTGACGATGGCACCTGCTGCAACAACAGAACCGCTACCGATTTGAACACCTTCGATAACCACAGCGTTAGCACCGATGAGTACATTATCACCGACACGGACAGGCTCTGCACTAGCTGGTTCGACAACACCTGCAAGAACAGCACCGGCACCTACGTGACTATTTTTACCGACAATAGCACGTCCACCTAGAATAGCACCCATGTCAATCATAGTGCCAGCACCGATTTCAGCACCAATATTGATCACAGCTCCCATCATGATAACAGCGTTATCGCCAATCTCAACCTGGTCACGGATGATAGCCCCTGGTTCGATACGAGCATTGATGTCGCGTTTATCAAGGAGAGGTACAGCTGAGTTGCGAGCGTCTTGCTCAACAACATAATCTTTATTTTCTGTTAGTCCTTCAAGAAGAGGTGCGATATCCTTCCAGTCTCCAAAGAGAACATTTCCAAGCTTGGTAACAGAAGCAGGGATAGATCCAGTAAGTTGCCCCTCAAAGGTCACTTTTACACTTGTCTTTTTCTCAGCATTTGCGATAAATTGGATAATTTCTTGTGCATTCATTTTTGTAGCAGTCATAGATGTCTCCTCACTCTTTGTAATGCTTACTATTCTACCAAAAAAGGCTTCAAAATTGAAGCCTTAAGTGTTAAAAGAAGATTCTTTTAGTTTGTCCTTTGATTCTTCGATGGATAAGAAGATCATGGGAATAATAATCAAAATCATAGCTAATAGCAGGTAGCCGTCCAAGACAAGACCTAGAAATAGAACGCTTAGAATAGCAGAGGATAGCGGTTCACTTGCACTGACCACTGACACCACCAATGGGGATACGAGTGATACAGCCTTCATAGATAGGAAAAAGGCAAAAGCTGTTCCCAAAAAGGCAATGGTCAAACAAATCAAGATGCTCACCCAATCCAGCTGAAAACTAATTCTATAAACAGGATAGAGAAAATTACTAAAGAGTCCAGCCAGCATCATTCCCCAACCAACAGTGGGAACAAAACCATATTTTCGAGCAAATGGCTGGGGCAAAATGACATTAAACATGACGCCCAGCGCACTGAGAAGTCCAGTTAATAAAGCGATAGGAGTGATGGATAACTTAGAGAGATCGCCTTTGGTAGCCATCAAAAAGACCCCAAGCATGGCAGTTAAAACATAGAAGATTGCTTTTTTAGAAGCTTTTTTCTTGTAGATGATACGGTTGTATATGAGAATGAAGACAGGACTGATAAATTGTAGGATGGTTGCAGTTGTCGCATTAGAGTGTTCTACACAGAGATAGAAGAAATACTGAACAGAGAAGATTCCTAAGATGGCATAAGCCAGAAAAGGCAGGTAGTTTTTGCGCTTTCTCCATATATCGAATAGCTGTGAGCGGAACTTAAAGCTAGAAAAGATAAGTACGAAACCACCTGCAAGGCTTAGTCGCATGGAAGTAATCCAGCCAGATGATACTTGATAATGCGTAAAGAAGAATTCTCCTAAAATGCCACAAATACCCCATATTAATCCAGATAGGAGGGAGTAAATGGTTCCCTTAAAAATATTCTTTTGATACTGATTCATATAGAAAGGTTAGCGTTGGGATCTATTCGAAGAAGAGTTGTTGCTCTCACTGGTAGTATTATTGTTAGTATTACCATTATTATTGCTGTTGCTACTGTTATTACTTCGATTATTATTGTTGCTATTGTTATTGTTATCTTTGTCTTTTTTATCTTTGTCTTTGTTATCTTGTTTTATTAAATTTCCAACAATTGTATTCCAAGCATTTCGATAGTCAGCCTCACTACCACCAATTGCAAAGTGGAATGTCGTAGTTGGGGCACCAGCTTGGTTGGCCCAGTAACTTGTAACAGTCTCTCCGCCAATTTCGTAATCTTTTCCGTTGAGATTAACTCGTCCTGGCTTTTGACCAGTTGATTTAAGAACTTGAGAAGAAGTTACACTTGAATCAAGGCTGAAACGCTCAGTTCCCCAAGCAGAAGGAGAAGCTTGTTGAATAGCATTTACCAGATTAGCCATGTACTTAGCATTACGGAAGTATGCGCCGTTAGCTAGGGGACTATTATCATCGTGACCAACCCAGCCTCCAAGAGTCAATTTTGGAGTTGAAAGCATGAGCCACATATCACCTTCTTCGTTGGTTGTACCAGTTTTACCAATCCAATCAGCACCTGCTAACTTAGAATTGATGGAAGCAAGATCGCTTTGAAAGCTCGTGGTTACTCGTGATGAAAGTACGTCTCTCAATAGACTTTGCATAATGGTTGCAGTAGCTTTAGAGTAGACCTGAACAGGTTCGTCTTTATGCTCATATATGACCTCGCCATTGCTTTTTTCGATTTTCGAAATCATGTATTTTTTATGGTAAACTCCATTATTAGCAAGTGTTTGATATCCATTTGTATGTTGAGCTACAGTAACTTCAATTCCTCCTCCCATAGGAAGACTTTCAATACCATATTCTGGGATTTCATAACCCATTTTTTCCATGTAGGAGCGGACATCAACTCCTTTTTCACGGAGCATACGATAGGTCCAGTAGGCAGGGATGTTCCATGAATAATTGAGGGCTTCCTTAAGGTTTATCATAGCTGTTCCTGGACTGTTGACGTGCATGATAGGGGTTCCGTTAGCAAAGTTGGTAGGATAGTTTGATAGGATACTAGCACTTCCCATCAATCCTTGGTCAATAGCAATACCATAAGCTAATAGTGGCTTAGTAGTAGAGGCAGGAGAGCGTTTAGTATCAAAAGCATGATTATTTTGATTGTTTTGGTAATCTCGTCCTCCTACAAATCCTATGATGGCTCCTGTTTTATTATCCATTAAGACATTTCCGACTTCAGGTTGACCACTACTATCATTTAAAAGGTAGCCATAATTTGCCACAGCATCTTGCATGGCAGCGTGGATCGTTTTGTCGATTGTAGTAGTGATACGGTAACCACCATTTTGAATTTCTTTTTCAGCTAATTCACGATAGGATTTTTGGATAGACTCGTTTTTGAGTTCTTGGGCAGAGACGTTGTCTTTTTGTACCAAGTAGTCATACATGAGATTAGTTGCTTCATCGAGAGCAGTAAAGTAGAGATAGCCCCTAGAAGTTACGTCTACACTTTCAGCTGGTAAGAAATCTTGCTTAATGTCATATGCCTTATAGGTTTCGTAGTCTTCTTGACTGAGCACTCCAGTTCTGTACATATTGTAAAGGACATCTTTTGAACGTTTGATACCTAGTTCCATATCCTCTTCGCTCTTCATTTCCCCAGTTGATTCATAAGGTGAGTAGGAGATAGGACTTTGTGGCAATCCTGCTATGAAGGCTGCTTGAGGAATCGTTAGCTGATTGGCGTCAACCCCGAAAATACCCTTGGCTGCTTGTTGAGCTCCTGCGATGTTTTGACCTTTATTGTTACGACCAAAAGGAGCAACATTGAGATAGGTTGTTAGGATTTCGTCCTTGCTCATAGCTCTTTCTAAGGCCAAGGCATCCACGATTTCACTGGCTTTACGAGCAAGTGTAGGAGCATCACCAACCACTTGTTGTTTGATGAGCTGTTGTGTTAGGGTAGATCCTCCACTGGAAGAACCAAGTCCGATGAATTTTCCTAGACTGGCGCGAATAACCGCTTTAGGAACGACACCGTTGTGCTCTGCAAAGTGTTCATCCTCGGTTGCAACGATAGCTTGCTTGAGATTATCTGAAATGGCGTCTGATGACACAGAAGTGCGAAGTAGATCGCTTTCGATAGCGCTAATCATGGAACCATCTGCATAGCGAATTTCAGAGATGGATGAAATATCGTTCACTTGTTTGACTAAATCTTCTGTTTGAGGGACACTTACTTTATCAAACAGGGAAACTGCATAACCGAAAACAACTCCAGTACCTAAAAGTCCACCAAGAAAGGCGATAATGAATAGGGTATTAAAGGTTGCCTTGATTCCCAGTAAGATATTGGCAAAGATAGTCCAAATATTCGTTTTGGTTTGCTTTTTCTTTTTAGATTTTTTAGGACCACTTTTTCCTAAATGTATATTTTTTAACTTTGTTTTTAGGGACTGAAGGAAAGCCAGTCCTTTTTCTTTAAGTTCTAACAATTTATTCTTCATTTCTTTCCTCACTCTTATTATTATACCATAAAAGCAATGATTGCAAGAAATTAGTCTTGGACGAGCTTTAGAGGGGTTAGGCAACAAAAAAACCAGGTAAATTCAACCTGGTTTTAAGGGTTTGTTATTCACCTGAAAGTTCTTTTCCAAGATCAATCAAGTAGTCTTTCAAGTGGTCTTTAACTTGTGGGTGTTTGAGAGCATATTCGATGGAAGTTTTCATAAATCCAAACTTATCTCCGACATCGTAACGTGCACCTTTAAACTCGCGAGCAAATACTCGTTGGGTTTTATTGAGGGTATCGATAGCATCTGTTAGTTGGATTTCATTTCCGGCGCCAGGTTTTTGATTTTCAAGAATACCAAAAATCTCAGGTGTGAGAAGGTAACGACCGATGATGGCTAAATCACTAGGAGCATCCTCAGGTGCTGGTTTTTCAACGAAGGTTTCAACGCTGTAAAGTCCGTCTTTTCCTTCACCTTGAGGTGCGATAACACCATAGGCAGAGACTTCTTCGTGTGGTACAGGCATCACAGCAATGGTAGAAGCGTGAGTCTCTTCGTAATCATTCATGAGCTGTTTGGTCAATGGGACAGCACTGTCATCAGTGATATCCATGAGGTCATCTCCCAGCATTACCACAAAAGGTTCGTTCCCGACGAAAGCTTTGGCTTGTAAAACGGCATCTCCGAGTCCACGTGGGTGTGTTTGACGGATGAAGTGAAGGCGCATGCCTGTTGTTTCATCAACTAATTTTAAGAGATCTGTTTTTCCTTTTTCCCTGAGGTTGTATTCTAGTTCAAAGTTTGAGTCAAAGTGATCTTCGATAGAACGTTTTGACTTCCCTGTTACAACAAGAATATCCTCAATTCCAGACTTTAGAGCTTCTTCAACGATGAATTGAATAGTTGGCTTATCCACGATTGGCAACATTTCTTTTGCCAATGCTTTGGTTGCTGGTAGGAAACGAGTTCCAAGTCCCGCGGCAGGGATAACAGCTTTTCTAACTTTTTGCTTCATGAGCTTCCTTTCTAACGGTGATTATGACCACTCGTTTTCTGCCTTGAACTCGTTACTCATGAGTTCAGAAACAGCATCTTTAATATTAACATTTTCATAAATAACTTGGTAAATAGCCTGGGTAATAGGCATATAGACTCCAAGCTCTTGCGCCAATTCGTAAGCGGCTTTGGTTGTTGAAATTCCTTCGATGACCATTCCCATATTTGCTTCGATATCTGCCAAGGCTTCACCACGCCCAAGAGCATCACCTGCTCGCCAGTTACGTGAGTGGACAGAAGTTCCGGTGACGATTAAATCCCCAACACCTGAAAGTCCGCTATAAGTCAGTGGATTTGCTCCAAGTTTGACTCCTAGACGAGTGATTTCCGCAAGCCCGCGCGTGATAATAGCTGCTTTGGCATTATCTCCAAATCCAAGTCCATGAAGGGCTCCTGCACCAACCGCGATGATATTTTTAAGAGCACCAGCTGTTTCCACTCCGATCACATCTGTATTGGTATAAAGACGGAAGTAGTGGTTACTAAAGAGTGCTTGAACATACTGAGCTGTCTCTAAATCCTTAGATGCAGCAGTAATCAAGGTAATATCACGGACGATTGTTTCTTCTGCGTGACTAGGACCAGATACAACCACAATTTCACTGCGGAACTCTTCAGGGATTTCTTCTTCAAGAATGGTTGAAAGACGTTTGTGACTATTTGGCTCGAGACCTTTTGAAGCATGCATAATAACCACTTTATGATCAAGAACAGCAGCTACCTGTTGAGCTACCAATCTTGTCACCTTAGTTGGAACTACGAACAAGACAGCGTCAACGCCCTTCAAGACTTCTGCCAAATCATGGTAGGCAACAATCTTTTCGTCTAAAACAGTATCCTTAAAATAGCGTTTGTTGGTATGTTGTGTATTGATTTCGTCAATTTGGTCAGGAATATTTCCCCAGATACGTACTTCATGTCCATTGTCATTTAAAACTTGTGACAGAGCAGTACCCCAAGAACCAGGCCCTAAAACAGCGATGGTTTGTTTGTTCATTTTCCCCTCCTTCTGAGAAAGCACTTTCCTATATTCTACCATAAAAAGCCCTATCTTGCATCTATATTATTTATGAAGAATTAACTTAGTAAGAGAGTATAAATAAAAAAACAGCCAATAAGAAATTTGGCTGTTTTTAGGAGACAAACTAGAGTGTAATACTATTGTTTTTAGAAATTTTCATAAATAGTAACAATGAAGTAACTGTCAAGACAGTGAGGATAGTTGACAAAGCAGCTGCCACGCCATAATTTCCACGAAGTACTTCAGTGTAGATAGCTACGGTCATTGTTCTAGTCTTAACATTGTACAAGAGAATCGAAGTAGAAAGTTCTGAAATCATTGTTACCCATGATAGGATTGCACCTGAGATGATACCTGAAAGCATCATTGGGGTAGTGATTTTAGTAAAGGTATTGAGACGGCTACTTCCCAAACTTTCGGCAGCTTCTTCGATACTAGGAGCAATTTGTTGCAAACTAGCAACTGAAGAGCGAATAGTATAAGGAAGTCTTCTGACAGATAGGGACATGATCAAGATGAAGGCTGTTCCTGTAATCATAAGGAAGCCACTTCCGAAGATACCTGTATTGAATGAAGAGATAAAGGCAATACCGAGAACTGTTCCTGGTACGATATAAGGTACCATACTAAGACTATCGATTAGATTCGTAAATAGGTTGCGCTTACGAACTGCAAGGTATGAGATGAAGGTCGCAAAGACAACAACTAGAATCAAGGCAAGTAGAGGAATGCGAATGGTATTGAAAATAGCAGATCCCATACGGTTAAAGGCTGTCTTATAGCTATTTAATGAGTATCCTTTAACAAATACCATACCTGATGTCTTAAGGAATGATGTGTAAATCAAGTAAACTTGAGGTAATACAGAGAATAAGATAATGCCATAAACAGTCACATAAATAGCAGCCATCTTTCCTTTTGTCGTTTTCTTAGGTTCGATTGGATGAAGCGAGTTCATACTAAAGCTGAAACGATTTGAAATGTACTTTTGAATGAGGAAGATAGCAAGTGCGATTGTAATAGCCATGATTGCTAGAGCAGATGCGAATGCTGAGTTGCCTCCAACCTCACTGATAAACTGAGTATAGATTAATACCGGGAAGGTACGATATCCCTCACCAATCAGCATCGGAGTACCAAAGTCTGAGAAAGCTCTCATAAAGACTAGGAGTGCCGCTGCGAGTAAAGTTGGAACTAAGAGTGGCAAAACGACTGTTAGAATTCGTTTAAAGCCGAAAGATCCCATGCTTTCAGCAGCTTCCAAGAGGGAGTTGTCGATACTCTTCATAGTTCCAGCTACGTATAGGAATACGAGAGGGAAAAGTTGGAGTGTAAAGACAAGTACAATACCTTTAAAGCCGTAGATATCAAAACCTGGCAAATGTAGTGTGTTGGTTAGAAATTTTGTGATAACTCCGTTTCTACCAAGAAGTAGAATCCAAGAATAGGCACCTACAAAGGGAGCTGACATGGATGCGATGATAATCAAAATTTGTAAAAATTTCTTTCCCTTGAAGTCATACATTGAAAAAAGATAAGCTAGCAAGGTACCAACAACGACAGAAGTGATTGTGGCAGTTACAGAAACCTTAAAACTATTAATGAGTGTCTCAGAATAATAAGATTTGCTAAAGAATGTTACAAAATTTTCTAAAGAGAAACTACCTTCATGTATTAGCGCTTGTTTTAATACAGTCACGATTGGGTAGACTAAGAAAACTAAGTATGTAAGGAAAATGAAGAAGGAAGATGCAGTCCAGATATTTAGTTTTTTACGATCCATGGCTGACTCCTTTTATGAGATTCCGAGAACCATCTTCAGAGAAGACATTGAGTTTCTGAGTATTGATACGTAAACGAACATGATTTCCTTTTTCTAAATCTTCTTCGAATGTAGATTCTTCACTCACTTGAAGTTTTGGAGCAAATCCTGTTTCAATGAAGTATTCAGTATTTAATCCAAGGTAAACGCTGTCGGTAATTGTTCCATCGATTGGGCCATTTTCATCACGGATAAATTCTTCGGGACGAATGCTGACACGGATGTTTTGTTCGTCGACTTGGTCAAGAGCTGGCATACGAAGAGAATAACCATCTTCAAAGACTATGTAAGATCCATCAGCTTGTTTTTCTAAACGAGCAGGAATTATGTTTGTTCTACCAATAAAGGTTGCGACAAATTCATTCGCAGGTTTGTGGTAAAGTTCTTTTGGACGACCAATTTGTTGAATAACACCATCTTTCATAACGGCAATTTGGTCAGAAATAGCCATGGCTTCTTCTTGGTCATGAGTTACGTAGACAGTTGTAATACCAACTTCGTGTTGAATTTCGCGGATAGCTTGACGCATATCTAAGCGAAGTTTTGCATCTAGGTTACTGAGGGGCTCATCCATGAGGAGAACGCTAGGATTAACAGCCAAGGCACGTGCTAAGGCAACCCGTTGTTGCTGACCACCACTAAGTTTATCTGGTCTACGATCAGCGTATTGGGAGATCTGCATTAACTCAAGGTATTTATTCGTTTGTTTGATGAGTTCATCTTTTGGAACTTTCTTTTGCTTGAGTCCAAATGCTACGTTATCACGCACTGTCAAATGTGGGAAAATCGCATAGTTTTGGAAAACCATTCCAATGTTTCGCTTGCTAGGTTCCATATTGTTGATTTTAGTATCGTCGAAGTAGAATTCTCCTCCTTCGATGCTATTGAAACCTGCAATCATACGAAGCAAGGTTGTTTTTCCGCACCCTGAAGGCCCAAGGAGAGTGAAAAGGCTCCCCTTAGGAATGGTAACGTTTAAATTTTCGATAACAGGTACATCATTGTAGATTTTCTTAGCATTAATAATTTTAATCTCGCTCATAGTCGACCTCTTTTATTGTTTAGATTGGATATCTGTAAAGATTTCGTTGTATTTTTTAACAATATCTGATTTATTTTTGATGACATAGTTATAATCTTCAGTTAGTGTTTTAATTTGTTCGATTGGTTTCATGTTTTCGCTAGTTTTAGCATTTTTACGAACTGGACGGTTAGTAGTTGTTGTACCAAGGGTATCTTGAACTTCTTGAGAAATGATAAAGTCGATAAATTTCTTAGCGTTTTCTTTATTTTTCGCGTTTTTTATAATAGCAGCACTTGCTGGTAAGAAGACAGTTCCTTCTTTTGGATAAACAACTTTAATGTTGGCACCATCGTTTAGAAGTTTAACTGCAGGATCTTCGTATGAAAGACCAACAGCCATTTCTCCATCTGCTACAGCCTTGTAAACACCAGATGAACTTGAGCCAATTTTGCCGTCGATCAAAGTAAAGAGGTCTTTGACATATGTCCAAGCTTTATCATCTGTATACCCACCTTGTGCTTGTAGCATGTTTGTTAGTTGTGCAAAAGCACTAGAAGAGTTAGCTGGGTCAGCAGTTGCAATTTTACCTTTGAGTTCTGGTTTGATAAGATCACTATATCCTTCGATATTCATCCCCTTAGTTAAATCAGGGTTTACAATTAAAACACTTCCGTCTAATGTATAAGGAGTTGAGTAACCAGTTGTATTTTGATATTCTTTGATGACATTTTCATTTTCAGGAGAAACGTAGTTTTCAAAAAGCTCCCCATGAGTAGCATATTGAGTATAAGAACCACCAAATATGATATCTGCAACAGGTGCTTCTTTTTCAGATTCCAATTTTTTAAAGAGTTCGCCAGTTCCTGCTTGAATGAGTTCAACTTTAATGCCATATTTTTCTTCAAAAGCAGGGATTGTTGCACCAATTAGTCCTTCTGAGTTTGGCGAATAGACTACAAGAGTATCGCTACCTCCGTTTTCAGTAGCTTTATCTCCTGAAGCCTCGTCAGAAGAACAGGCAGTCAGCCCCAAAATAGCAAGTCCACAAGCAGCAAAATACATCCATTTCTTTTTCATGATGGATACCTCCAAAGTTTTTGTTATATCTATTTTAAAAAAATGTAAGCGCTTTTAAAACCCAAAATTCTATCCTATTAGGGGAAAATTCTCTACAAAAAAGAAGAATAATTTCTAAACTATCCTTCCTATGTTTTTTAATTCTTTTGGAGAAATATGAAAGTATTTCTTAAAAACTTTTCCAAAATACTTATAGTCTGAGAAGCCGACTTCTTCAGCGATTTGACTAAGAGGAGAGTCAGGATGTTGACTCATCTTTTCAACGGCTTGTTTTAAACGATATTGAAGGATGTATTCGTTCAAGGTGATAGGGAAATCTTCTTTGATAACCTTGTAGAGATAACTTTCGCTATAGCCTAGATTCTCTGCAATGGTAGAAATGGTAAAGTGTAGGTAGTAGTGTTGGTGTACAAATTCGAGAATTTGTTGAATCAGTTGATTTTGAGGATTGATTTTTTGAAGAGAGGTAACAAAGGTTTGATAGTCTTGTAAAAATGGATTGGATTGGTGTTGGGTCATTTTGAGACGAAGTGTTATTTTTTCTAGACACTCTGTTAGTTCTGTGACGTTTATAGGCTTAGATAGGAAGTCTACAGCTCCAAATTGCATAGCTTTTTTAGCATTTTGGAAATCGTCATAGCCAGATAAGATCACTTTTTCATAGGAAATAGACTTTGTGGCTTCAAACATCATAAAAGCATCCATGATGGGCATGGTGATATCCGATAGTACAATATGTGGTTTTAGTTTTTGAATCAGTTCCATTCCTTCTTGTCCATGGCTAGCAGTTCCTACAATTTGAATACCTAAAGCAGAGTAATCGACAGCAATCTCAAGCCATTTTCGAATAAGGTGTTCGTCTTCAACAATGATTAGCTTAAACATGTGTTCTTCCTTTCGTGACAAATTTCACCCAAGTTTCACCTTTGGGATTTACTCCTAAATCCAACTCGACATTTTCAAAAAAGTTATTCAATCGTTTGTAACTATTGACAATACCGTGCTGCGTATGTGGACTATTCAGAGATTCTAAGATATGGAAACATTCTTGTTTAGTTAAACCACCTGCATTATCCAAAACGATAAAAGTCAGTGTTTCTTGCTCTTGAGTGATTTGGATAGAGATAGCAAGGTCAATACGATACTGTCTTCCATATTTTAGAGCATTTTCTACAAGCGGTAATAGGAAAAGTTTCGGAACGGTTTGGGAATATAGACTTTGAGAACAGTTAATTTGATAAGAAAATTGTTCAAAACGAATTTGATGAATCTTTAAGTAAGCTTCAATAATCTCTAAATCTTGTCCAAGAGTCGTTTCTTTCTCTAATTCAGTCACACTGTATCGCAAGATGCGCGTGAGATTTTGAATCAGTTCTTGAGTAATACTCGCATCAATCATACTCGTGATTTTAATGGTTTCCAAGGTATTGTATAGGAAGTGAGGATTGAACTGAGCTTCTAGCATCTTTCTTTCAAAGACCCATTTTTCCTTCTCGATAGTTAACATCTTTTGATGAAGCTCGTCCAACTCCTGTAGCATATCGTTAATTTTCTCGGCTATCAGTTCAAATTCATCCTCAGTATGGAGAGTAAGTTTCTTTTCTTTTTTCTTAGGAATTTCATGTAATTGAAAGACTAAACTTTCAATAGGACCAGCATTATGGGTTGCGATTTTATGGGCGATTCTCCTAGCCTGCCAAAAATATAATAGAAAGATACAAAGTGTTAGTATGGAAGCAAGGCTAAGTAAGCTAGGAATAGGAAAGAATGATTGGAAAGTGTAAATTGAAAAAATTGAATCAACTTTACGTTTTTCAATCAAAATTGGATTTTCAACGAACCAATGTGTTTTTGAACGGAGCGATTTCTCATCAAATTTTTCCAGAGTTGATTGTGTAAATTGATTAGTATTACTAGAGTATATATTACCAAAGGAATCTGTGATGATGTATTTTGAATTAATTAAGGGGATGCTTGATACGAAATCATTCTCATTCACAAAGGAAATACTATATGCTATTGCTCGTTGATTTTGAATTATAGGCATAATAAAGACAGCATAATGTTGCTTGTCCATCGATAGAGCAACTTTCTCTGAAATGGATCCTTGGGTAGTGTTTTGAATTAATAATTTTAAATAATAGGGAGCTAAAAGAGTTTCTTTATGATTGCGATTGGTGCTAAATAAAAGTTCGCCAGTCTCATCGAGAATGACAAAATCAGAACTGAGTTTTAGTTGAGCTTTTGTTTCATAAAATAGACTAAATAATTCTCTATCAGTGTGTTTACCTTCTATAAATTCTGGAACCATTTTTTTATTCATGGTTTCCAATAATTCATAATTTGCTTGTTTCATGTCTTGAACATGTTGAGTAATTTGTTGAGTATCCTTAGCTAGTTGCTGCTTTTGAAGGAAATAGGAAAAACCAAATAGAAGGATAAGGAGTAAGAGAGAAGTCGCTAGGGCAGCTAAAGAACTGCGGTGAAGAATCTCTTTTTGGAGAGAATTTTTGAAAGAATGGGGCATAATTCACCTCTTTGGGAAGAGTTTGTTAAAGTAAGTATAGCAGTATTAAAAATGGAAGGCAAGGTCAAAAAAGAAAAGAGTTAAGAATAAAGAGGCTAATTCCCTCTAAAAATGGTATAATAGGAACATCACGAAAATTGGAGAGACAGCATGAGTTTTTACAATCACAAAGAAATCGAGCCTAAGTGGCAGAAACACTGGGCTGACCATCATACTTTTAAGACAGGAACAGATGCCTCAAAACCTAAGTTTTATGCATTGGACATGTTCCCTTATCCATCTGGAGCAGGTCTTCACGTAGGACACCCAGAAGGATACACAGCGACAGATATCCTTAGCCGTTTCAAACGTGCCCAAGGCTACAACGTCCTTCACCCAATGGGCTGGGATGCTTTTGGTTTGCCTGCAGAGCAATATGCTATGGATACAGGGAATGACCCAGCGGAATTCACAGCGGAAAACATTGCCAACTTCAAACGCCAAATCAACGCCCTTGGTTTCTCTTACGACTGGGACCGTGAAGTCAACACAACGGATCCAAACTACTACAAGTGGACTCAGTGGATTTTTACAAAGCTTTACGAAAAAGGCTTAGCTTATGAAGCGGAAGTGCCAGTAAACTGGGTTGAGGAACTAGGGACAGCTATCGCCAACGAAGAAGTTCTTCCAGATGGAACATCTGAGCGTGGTGGCTATCCAGTTGTCCGCAAACCAATGCGCCAATGGATGCTCAAAATCACTGCCTATGCAGAGCGCTTGCTCAATGACTTGGATGATCTGGACTGGCCAGAGTCTATCAAGGACATGCAACGCAACTGGATTGGTAAATCAACTGGTGCCAATGTCACCTTCAAAGTGAAAGGGACTGACAAGGAATTCACCGTCTTTACGACACGTCCTGATACTCTTTTTGGTGCGACCTTCACTGTTTTGGCGCCTGAGCATGAACTAGTAGATGCCATCGTAAGTGCGGAACAAGCTGAAGCCGTAGCAGATTACAAACACCAAGCTAGCTTGAAATCAGACTTGGCTCGTACAGACCTTGCCAAGGAAAAAACAGGGGTTTGGACTGGTGCTTATGCGATCAACCCTGTAAACGGCAAAGAAATTCCAATCTGGATTGCCGACTACGTTTTGTCTAGCTATGGTACAGGTGCTGTTATGGCTGTACCTGCCCACGACCAACGTGACTGGGAATTTGCCAAACAGTTTGGACTTCCAATCGTAGAAGTACTGGAAGGTGGAAACGTAGCAGAAGCTGCCTACACAGAAGATGGCCTTCACGTCAACTCAGACTTCTTGAACGGTCTTAACAAAGAAGAAGCGATTGCTAAAATCGTGGCTTGGCTGGAAGAAAAAGGTTGCGGCCAAGAGAAGGTGACCTACCGTCTCCGCGACTGGCTCTTTAGCCGTCAACGTTACTGGGGTGAACCAATCCCAATCATTCATTGGGAAGATGGAACTTCAACAGCCGTTCCAGAAAATGAACTCCCACTTGTCTTGCCAGTCACCAAGGACATCCGCCCTTCAGGTACTGGGGAAAGCCCACTAGCCAACTTGACAGACTGGCTGGAAGTAACCCGCGAAGATGGCGTCAAAGGTCGTCGCGAAACCAATACCATGCCACAATGGGCAGGTTCAAGCTGGTACTACCTCCGCTATATCGATCCACATAACACAGAAAAATTGGCTGATGAGGATCTACTCAAACAATGGTTGCCAGTCGATATCTACGTGGGTGGTGCAGAACACGCTGTGCTCCACTTGCTTTACGCTCGTTTCTGGCATAAATTCCTCTATGATATCGGTGTTGTTCCAACCAAAGAACCATTCCAAAAACTCTTTAACCAAGGAATGATTTTGGGAACAAGCTACCGTGACCACCGTGGTGCTCTTGTAGCGACTGATAAAGTTGAAAAACGTGACGGTTCCTTCTTCCATGTGGAAACAGGCGAAGAGTTGGAACAAGCGCCAGCCAAGATGTCGAAATCCCTCAAGAACGTGGTAAACCCAGACGATGTGGTGGAACAATACGGTGCTGATACCCTTCGTGTCTATGAAATGTTCATGGGGCCACTCGATGCTTCGATCGCTTGGTCAGAAGAAGGCTTGGAAGGAAGTCGTAAATTCCTTGATCGTGTTTACCGTTTGATCACAAGTAAAGAAATCGTTGCAGAAAACAATGGTGCTCTAGACAAGGTTTACAACGAAACTGTTAAAGCTGTCACAGAGCAAATCGAGTCCATGAAATTCAACACAGCCATTGCCCAACTCATGGTCTTTGTCAACGCAGCGAACAAGGAAGACAAACTCTATGTGGATTACGCTAAAGGCTTTATCCAATTGATTGCTCCATTTGCTCCTCACTTGGCTGAAGAACTCTGGCAAACAGTGGCAGCAACAGGCGAGTCTATCTCTTATGTAGCTTGGCCAACATGGGACGAAAGCAAATTGGTTGAAGATGAAATTGAAATCGTAGTCCAAATCAAAGGAAAAGTCCGCGCCAAACTCATGGTCGCTAAAGACCTGTCACGCGAGGAATTGCAAGAAGTTGCTCTCTCTGACGAAAAAGTCAAAGCAGAGATCGAAGGTAAAGAAATCGTGAAAGTAATTAGTGTACCTAATAAGCTTGTAAATATCGTAACGAAATAAATTTAAAAGTCCTTCAGAGTAGAATCTGGAGGATTTTTTGTAGATTACCTGTGAGATGTGATATACTATTCACATCTTTAAACTTATAAGTGTGAGACAAGGAGAAAGTTATGCCAGTAAATGAATACGGTCAGATGATTGGTGAATCTGTAGATGATACACCTGGAGTTTTGCCTTCACTTATACGGATAGAAGGGCGATATACGACTATAGAAGCTCTATCGGTGGAAAAGCATGCAGAGGATTTATTAGCTGTCTATGGCCCAGATAGTCCTCGTGAGATGTGGATCTACCTTTTTCAACCACCTGTGGCTAATCTAGAAGAGTTAATGGTAGCTTTAAAGCAGATGATTGAGCAAAAGGATCGCTTTTACTACGCGATTATCGATAAAGCGACTGGTAAAGCACTGGGTACTTTTTCGCTCATGCGTATTGACCAAGCCAATCGCACCATTGAAGTTGGCTCGGTGACTTTTTCTCCGGCTCTCAAACAGACCAGGATGGGAACAGAAGCTCACTGTTTGCTAGCCCGTTATGTCTTTGAAGAACTCAACTATCGACGCTATGAGTGGAAGTGCGACGCCCTCAATCTTCAATCTAGAAAAGCAGCAGAACGTTTGGGCTTTGTCTATGAAGGCACCTTCCGCCAAGCTGTTATCTATAAAGGTCGCACCAGAGATACGGATTGGTTGTCCATGATCGATAAGGACTGGCCACAAGTCAAAGCTCGTTTGGAAACATGGTTGGCTCCTAAAAACTTTGATAAAAATGGGCAGCAGATAAAATCGCTTAGGCAATGTTAGAAAGGTTCTACTATGATAAAATTTACAAAAGAATCCTCTGTTTCAATTGATGACGTTTTACATCTCTATCAGGCAGTTGGTTGGACAAACTATACCAATCAGCCACAGATGTTGGAGCAGGCCTTGTCTCATTCGCTAACGACTTATCTTGCGCGTGATGGTGAGGAAATCGTTGGTTTAATGCGTCTGGTTGGAGACGGTTTTTCATCCGTTTTTGTCCAGGATTTGATTGTTTTGCCTAGCTATCAGCGCCAAGGAATTGGTAGTAATTTGATGAAAGAAGCCTTAGCTGACTATAAGGATGCCTACCAAATACAACTAGCGACTGAACAGACAGAAAAAAACTTGGGTTTTTACCGTTCTCTGGGGTTTGAAACCTTATCTACTTATGATTGTACAGGAATGATTTGGGTGGATCGAAAAAAATTTAAATAATTCTTTTATCTTAAGTTAACTTTAAGTTTACTCATGTATCATGTAATCATTAAGTAAAGACCTCCTAACTTTATTTAATAGAAATCCTAAACTTTTCTTTTTCATAATAATCTCCCTAAAGAAGCCACCAAATCAGGTGGCTTTTTTTATGTTCAAATGCAGAAGTTTTAAGGTAGAATTGACCACATAATCATCCATTTCGACCACATAGCACCAAACTATATTTTTTCTTTTTCCTTTTTGTTAAACTGAAGGTGTAAAAAGGAGGAAGGAAATATGATTTTACAAGTAAAAGGCCTCACTAAGAACTATGGAGACTATACAGCAGTAAAAGATATAAATTTAGAGTTTAAAAAAGGAAGTTTTAACGCAATCTTAGGACCTAATGGGGCTGGCAAATCGACCACGATTTCAATGTTAATCGGACTTAAAAGAGCAACTAATGGTCAAATCATCTATGCGCCCAATACTCGGATTGGAGTTGTTTTTCAAGCAAGTGTATTGGATGAAAAGTTGACGGTCAAAGAAAACCTAGCCATTCGCGCTCAGCAGTATAAGGGGATTAAAGGTGGTCGTGTGGAAGATTTAATCAATCAACTAGGGTTGACTGCTTTTCAGAAACAACTTTATGGAACTTTATCAGGAGGACAGAAACGTCGAGTTGACATTGCTCGGGCTCTCCTAGCCAATCCCGATATTTTATTTCTAGATGAGCCTACGACTGGACTAGATATTCAGACTCGCAAATCCATTTGGGATTTATTGTATCGTCTACAAAGAGATGAAGGGATGACTATTATCTTAACGACTCATTATCTGGATGAAGCAGATGAGGCAGATCAACTTTATATTATAGATCATGGAAAGGTTATTGCCCAAGGTTCTGCTGCTGAAATTAAAAGTGAGTACGCTTCCAATCTTTTAAAAATTTGTTTTAAAGACAAGCAGGTGGAGAAATTCTTACCTAAAAATATGCCTGTGGAAAAGGAAAATGAGTTTGAGTATAGTCTTTATCCTAAGAGCCAATTGGAAGCTATTGATTATTTGACCCAAGTTCGTGAGAAGATTGCTAGCTTTGAATTTCGTCCAGGAACTATGGATGATGCCTTCATAGCCCTTACAGGAAGAGAGGTGCGCTAATGTTAGCTTTGTTAAAACGTGATTTTTTGTTGTATTTTCGTAATCGTTCAGGAGTCTTTTTCTCATTACTGGGAGCTTTGATTTCCTTTCTACTCTATATCATTTTTTTGCAGAAAAATCTGATGGATGCCTGGTCTCAACTTCCTGATAATAAGAGCCTTTTAAATAACTGGCTGATGGGTGGAACATTGGCTGTGACTGGGATTACAACCAGTTTTACAGCTTTGACCCAGATGGTACAAGATCGTGAAAATCAAGTGGATCAGGATCTCTTTTTGACAGATTTAGGGAGCTGGGGCTTGCAACTGTCTTATCTTATTAGTAGCCTTATCATTTCCTTTGTTATGCAAGCCTTTATGCTTGTTGTTATGAGCCTTTATTTTCAAGAAATTCCAGCTATGAGTAAGCTATTTGAAATTAGTTTAATCATGCTGCTAAGTAGTCTCCTTTCAACATTGGTAAATGTACTCTTGATTTATCATTTCCAGTCAGTAGATAGTCTGGGTAAATTGGCTACAATTGTAGGTACAGCTTCAGGATTTTTAGTGGGAACTTATGTACCAATGGGAATTCTTCCTAACTTCGCTAAAGTTCTCATGAAGTGCACACCGGCTACCTATCTTGCTTCTCTCTATAGACAGGTCTTAATGAAGGAGCAATTAGAAACTACATTTATGGGGAATAGTAGCTTATTAGAAGAGTTTCAAGAAAAATTAGGAATCCGGCTTAATTGGCAGAACCTTTTAACAAAGGAAGAAACATACTTAATAGTGGTGAGTATCTGCCTCCTAACTTTTCTGCTTTGGCTGGTAGTAGTTAAAATCTCTAGCAAAAAAATAAAATTTATAGGTTAAGCTAACTTTAAGTCTTCTACTGTATCATGTAATCATTAAGTAAAGACCTCCTAACTTTATTTAATAGAAATCCTAAACTTTTCTTTTTCATAATAATCTCCCTAAAGAAGCCACCAAATCAGGTGGCTTTTTTGTTTGTAGGCTGGATTTTTGCTATAATAGGAACATGAGTAGAATTTTAGATAATGAAATCATGGGTGATGAGGAGTTGGTAGAGCGTACCCTCCGTCCCCAATATTTACGTGAATATATCGGACAAGACAAGGTCAAGGATCAGCTTCAAATCTTTATCGAGGCAGCAAAAATGCGTGATGAGGCGCTAGATCATGTTCTTTTGTTTGGCCCTCCAGGTCTCGGGAAAACAACCATGGCTTTTGTCATTGCCAATGAATTGGGAGTCAATCTTAAGCAGACGTCTGGTCCTGTCATCGAAAAAGCAGGTGATTTGGTAGCGATTTTGAATGACTTGGAGCCAGGAGATGTTCTTTTTATTGATGAGATTCATCGCTTGCCCATGTCGGTAGAAGAGGTCCTTTACAGTGCCATGGAAGACTTCTACATTGACATCATGATTGGTGCAGGAGAAGCTAGCCGTAGTGTCCATCTAGATTTGCCACCTTTTACCTTGATTGGGGCAACGACACGAGCTGGGATGCTGTCCAATCCTCTTCGTGCCCGTTTTGGGATTACAGGTCACATGGAATATTACGAACATGCTGACTTGACAGAGATTGTCGAGCGGACGGCAGATATCTTTGAGATGGAAATCACTCATGAGGCGGCTTCCGAGTTAGCTTTACGCAGTCGTGGAACTCCTCGTATCGCCAATCGTCTCCTCAAGCGCGTGCGTGATTTTGCGCAGATTATGGGCGATGGCTTGATTGATGATGTGATTACGGATAAGGCCTTGACTATGCTGGATGTAGACCATGAAGGTTTGGACTATGTAGACCAGAAAATCCTTCGCACCATGATTGAGATGTACGGTGGGGGTCCTGTCGGTCTAGGAACTCTTTCGGTTAATATCGCTGAAGAGCGTGAGACGGTTGAGGATATGTACGAACCTTACCTGATCCAGAAAGGATTTATCATGCGAACTCGTTCAGGACGGGTCGCGACAGCCAAGGCCTATGAGCATTTGGGGTATGAATACATTGAAAAATAAGGCTGATATTTTAGACTCTTTCAGAGAAAATCCTGATATGATGGCTATTCTGACTATCATTCGTGACTTGGAGTTGAAAGATTCCTGGTTAGCAGCTGGTTCGGTTCGAAATTTTATCTGGAATCTTTTGTCAGAGAAACCAGCTTTTGACCGTGAAACGGATGTGGACGTCATTTTCTTTGACCCAGAGGTGAGTTATGAAGAAACGCTGGCAATAGAAAACAAGTTGAGAGAGGACTTCCCCCAGTATCTGTGGGAGTTGAAAAATCAAGCCTACATGCATCAGCATAGTCCCCATACGGAACCGTATGTGAATTCCTGTGACGCTATGAGTAAATATCCCGAACGTTGTACGGCGATAGGACTTCGCTTGCATGCTGACGCAACTTTAGAGCTCTTTGCTCCTTATGGTTTAGAGGATATTTTGAACTTTCAGGTTTCTCCAACTCCCCATTTTTTAGAAAATGACGACCGGATGAAGCTTTATCAACAGCGTTTATCTAAGAAAAACTGGCAAGTAAAATGGGAAAATCTCACAGTTAAAAATACTTAAGGAAACTTTAAGATAGGAGCTGTATACTTATCTCATAAGTTAAGAAGAACTTAACTTATACTCCTAAAACTTTTTCATAATAATCTCCCTATAAAAAAATTAAGTCGCCCAATCAGGCGGCTTTTTTTGTTGCGAACTCGATGTGAGAATGGTTTCTAATAAAGGGCAAACACCGGCGAAATGTTGACAAAGGGGAAAGATTTCTCTAGTATAAGAAGTGAGCTAGAGATTTTCTGAGATTAGAGTAAATTGAAGTCCAGTGGTTTGAGAAAGAGATGTTGAACAATGACTAAAAGAATGAAAAACAATAGGAAACTAGTTAATCTAGGATTGTATCAAAACAAAATAGTCTATTATGACTTAAAAGAAAAGAGACTTTACTTTTCAATTCTCGAAAGAACCTCTAAGAATTACCATTACTACACTCTTGGACTCACTTTGCTATCTCTCCCCATTATTCGATTGCTGAATGGTTTAACCATTTTTGATATCCCTACTATCAAATATTCTAGCGTCATTCTATGTTCCTGTCTTTCCTTGCTCATAGGAAAACTTGTAGTTGACTATTATGACAAAGACTTGGACTTATATCCTGCATTGTTTACAGATATTGAGTACTCAGAGTTCTTAGAAATAGCTAAGAAAAATGGAAGTCTTGCTTTTTTATTTATTTGTATTAGTAGTATCAGTTTGATGGTTTCCGTGATCAGTTATCTGGTCTATGCAAAGTTTTTAGGATTGCTGATTTATTCTGTTCTTTTGTTCATTCTCTACATTTGTGTAGTCAATAATGTACATAGACGGAATAAAGTTATTAAAAAACTTAACTAGTGAAAATCTTCCATATGATTGGTTGTGGAAGGTGTAAGGATATAGGAAGGTCTCGTGGAGTACTACGAATAAAATTTTTAAAAAAGATTGGAGTAAACATGAGTAACAAAGTGTCAATTATGCAAGAGATGTTTAAAAAAGAGGGGTCAGATGAACTGGTTCCTGCAGTAACCATTATCTTAGACGGTCAAATTAGAAATATCATCGATGCTCTTTCAGAACAGAATGGCTATGAAGGTTATCCAGAAGCTATTTCAGAAATTCTTTTCAAAGGGATAGAAAGCATGATTAAAAAATAAATTGGAGATAGATAATCCGAGAAAAAGAGAGCGAAAACCGCTCTCTTTTTGTGATATAATAGCCCTATGAGATTAGATAAATTTTTAGTTGCCTGTGCTGTCGGGAGTCGGACGGAAGTCAAAAACTTTCTCAAGTCAGGGCGCGTGACGGTCAATGGCAAGAAAGAAAAATCTGCCAAGCTACAAATTGATGAAGAGACAGACGAGATCTGTTTTGATGGGGAAAAACTAGACTACGAGGAGTTTGTTTACTATATGATGAACAAGCCCCAGGGCGTTATCTCAGCGACTGAAGATCCTAAACACAAGACAGTTTTGGATTTGTTGGATGACTATGCACGTGCCAAGGAAGTTTTCCCAGTAGGGCGCTTGGATATCGATACGCATGGACTCTTGCTCTTGACCAATGATGGCAAACTGGCTCATGCCCTTCTTTCACCTAAACGCCATGTGGATAAAACCTATCTTGCGCAGGTTAAGGGAATCATGACAGATACAGATGTTGAGACATTTGCCAAGGGAATTCCACTCAAGGACTTTACCTGTCAGCCTGCCAAGCTGGAGCTTGTGTCTATTGATACGGAAAAGGAAGAAAGCCTGGTCCGAGTGACCATTGCAGAAGGGAAATTCCACCAGGTCAAACGGATGGTGGCCTACTGTGGTAAAGAAGTTGTGGACTTGCAACGTTTAACCATGGGAACTTTGACCTTGGATGAGGATTTGAAAAGTGGAGAATGGCGTCGTTTAAGCAAGGAAGAGCTAGAAGGCTTGCTTAAAAGTGTTCAATAAACTGGATAATAGGAAAAGGTAGGGGAAATGTCCCTGCCTTTTTCAGTTTTTGGTTGCTTCCTTTGTGAAAAGAGTTATAATAGACAGTAAGAAAAAAGGAGGATTTTATGAACGCGATTCAAGAATCATTTACAGATAAATTATTTGCTAACTATGAAGCAAATGTAAAATACCAAGCTATCGAAAATGCTGCCAGTCACAATGGAATTTTTGCAGCCCTTGAGCGTCGTCAAAGCCATGTAGACAACACACCTGTTTTCTCACTTGACTTGACTAAGGACAAGGTCACTAACCAGAAAGCATCTGGTCGTTGCTGGATGTTTGCGGCCCTTAATACTTTCCGCCACAAACTCATCTCTCAATACAAACTTGAAAACTTTGAATTGTCACAAGCCCACACCTTCTTCTGGGACAAGTATGAAAAATCTAACTGGTTCTTGGAGCAAGTCATTGCGACAGCTGACCAAGAATTGACAAGCCGCAAGGTTAGTTTCCTGCTTCAAACTCCACAACAAGATGGTGGTCAGTGGGATATGGTAGTTTCTCTCTTTGAGAAATACGGTGTCGTACCTAAGTCTGTTTATCCAGAGTCTGTTTCATCTAGTAGCAGCCGTGAGCTCAATGCAATCCTTAATAAATTGCTTCGTCAAGATGCTCAAATCTTACGTGACCTCTTGGCTTCTGGCGCAGACCAAGCGACTGTTCAAGCCAAGAAAGAAGACCTCTTGCAAGAAATCTTTAATTTCCTTGCCATGTCACTAGGTCTCCCACCACGTCAATTTGACTTTGCTTATCGCGATAAGGATAACAACTACCAAAGCGAAAAAGGCATCACGCCACAAGAGTTTTACAAGAAATATGTCGACCTTCCACTAGAAGACTATGTTTCTGTGATCAATGCTCCAACTGCTGATAAACCTTACGGTAAATCTTACACAGTTGAGATGTTGGGAAATGTCGTTGGAAGCCGTGCAGTTCGCTACATCAACGTACCGATGGAACGCTTGAAAGAATTGGCCATTGCCCAAATGCAAACAGGAGAAACTGTTTGGTTTGGTTCAGATGTTGGCCAGCTCAGCAACCGTAAAGCAGGAATCCTTGCGACAGATGTCTATGATTTTGAATCAAGCATGGATATCCAACTCACTCAAGACAAGGCAGGACGTTTGGACTACAGCGAAAGCTTGATGACTCACGCTATGGTCTTGACTGGTGTTGATTTGGATGAAAATGGTAAATCAACTAAGTGGAAAGTTGAAAACTCATGGGGAGACAAGGTCGGAACAGATGGTTACTTTGTTGCTTCAGATGCTTGGATGGACGAATATACTTACCAAATCGTTGTCCGTAAAGAATTACTGACAGCAGAAGAACGAGCTGCTTATGAAGCAGAACCAATCGTCCTTGCACCATGGGATCCAATGGGTGCCTTGGCAGAATAAATGAGATATAAAAAGAATGTTTCTATAATTTTTAGGGTTGGTGGAAATTTTCCACCAACCCTATTTTAGTGTATACAAAAAGGCCAACATCCATTATATTAAAAGCGCCTAAACCTAAAACAAAAGAATGATGACCATATGAACAATATACTAGAAGCTACACTACAAATCAAAGATAAAAACATTATTTGGGATAATAATGTTCAAGAGAAGATATTAAAAAATAGAAAATCTTTATTTTATTCAGCTACATATACGCATAAACCAGAATTTTGTGCCGTTTGTGGGTGCGTTAGCCAAAATAACAATATAGTTAAAAACGGGACGAAAACTTCTCGTATCACTCTCTGTTCTGTTTCAGGCCTTCCAGCCTACTTAAATCTACGAAATCAGAGATTTCTCTGTAGAGAATGTGGTTCTTCATTTACTGCAGATACTAGTCGAATTGTAGAAAAATACTGTCATATCTCGAAACGATTAAAAAATGAAATTAAGGCAAAAATAAGTGAAACAGTATCTGAAACATATATTGCCAAAGAAACAAATGTTTCAATTCATACCGTTAGACGTATCATAGATGATACAGCACGATTATTAACGATTAAACCATTACATGATTTACCCGAGCATTTGTGTTTTGATGAATTTAAATCTGTTAAATCTTCCGATAGTAATATGAGCTTCATTATTTGTGATAGCACTACACACAAGTTGGTCGATGTTGTACGAGATAGAAAATCTTACAGTTTGAAACAATATTTTTATCGTTTTGAGCCTAAGACTAGATTAAAGGTGAAAACTATCTCCATCGATATGTACTTGCCATACATTCAATTAATAAAAGAAATGTTTCTTAACGCAAAAATTATCATTGATCCTTTTCACATTGTACAAGCCTTGAATAGAGAACTAAATCGAACTCGGGTACGTATCATGAATCAGCATCGTTATAAAAATCCTAAATTATATCGAAAGTTAAAACATTATTGGAAGTTAATTTTAAAGAACCCTAATGAACTTCAGAACTATAAATATAATCGTTATAAGCTTTTTGAAAGCTTCATAACAAGTAAAGGAATCGTAGATTATATCTTAGAAAACAATCCATCTCTAAAAAATGATTATGAGGTTGTACATTCACCTCGTGAATGTATACAGGATAGAGATTATATAGAATTCAAGGAAACGATTGAAGCAGCTACGCAATTAGACCTATCTCCTGGTTTAAAAAGAGTATTAAAGACTCTTATGACTTACTTGCCATATATTCAAAATACTTGTGAGTATCCAACTAGAACAAAAGGCCCTATTGAAGGAATAAACAATAAAATAAAAGTGCTTAAAAGAAATGCCTACGGCTTTAGAAACTATTACTATTTTAGAAATAGGATTATTTTAATAACAAAAATGTTTGGCCCAAAACAAAAAGGAATTAAGCAACAATTAGTTGCTTAATCCCTTCCTAAATTTCTTCATCAACACTATTTGACAAAGAGCCCTTTTTTAGTGCTCAAAATAGCACTCAATTTTAAATGGATTTGGTGTTCAAAAAATATAATCAAATGCAACAAACTAATTTCATTTTTAATAGGCACAATTAATTTTAGAAGATAGTACGAAAAAATATTGACTGTTTTCTTTAGAATGTGTAAAATTTAGATAGATTATTTAAAGTGAGGTTTTTTTATCTTGTCTATATTAAAGAAGAAATTTAATAAGTTTAGTGTTCTATTGAATCTGGTATTAATAGCTATTATAGCTATTGGAGTGCTATTTTTCTTACCTAAGGAACATAAATCAGAAGTCAAATCGTCAATTAATATCGAAAGTATTGAAAAAGTGAATGAAGTTGTATTTTTGAATGCGGGAATTAATGAAATTATTTCTGAAACAAAAACAACTCAAGTTTTTGGGTTTGATGTGCCGTTCTCTAAAAAAGCAGCATTAGTAATTTTAAATTATAACGCTAAATTTGGAATTAAAAGTAGTGTAAAGGTTGAACAAATAAGCGAAAAAGAATATAAGGTTATTGTTCCAAAATTGGAAGTAATTGGTGTTGAACTTTCAAAAGATGATCCTTATGATTTATATGATAGTCATGGAGAGTTATTAAGTGGGACTACAGAAGATGTTGATACTGGGAAATTGGTCACAAACCAACTTTCTAGTGATAAACAAGCAGAGTATTTAGATAAATTTAAGAGTGAAATTAAAGAATCTGCAATCAATTATTATAAAACAATATTTTCTTCAATGGATTCTGAAGTAAAAGTAACTATAGAATTTACAGAATAATTTTTGAAATACAAAACCCTGACCATCTCTGGTCAGGGTTTTGTGTGGTTCTATAATTTTTAGGGTTGATGGAAATTTTCCACCAACCCTATTTTAGTGTATACAAAAAGGCCAACATCCATTATATTAAAAGCGCCTAAACCTAAAACAAAAGGATGATGACCATATGAACAATATACTAGAAGCTATACTACAAATCAAAGATGCACACAATGAAGGTGTTACATTCCATTTCTTAGAGAATATTAAAGAAGTATTGCGTGATGAGAGTGGGAAAGTAACTGGTGTAAAGGTTATTACAATGGAACTTGGTGAATCAGATGAAAGTGGAAGAAGATTAACGCATGAAGTGGCAGGTAGTGAACATATTATTCCATGTGATCTTGTCGTTGCAGCAATTGAACAAAAGTAGACTTTAGTGTTCTAGATGAAAGGTAAAAATTTGACTTTCGGTCAACATCAGAATACAATAGAAATAAATAATAACAGGTGATGCATATTTAGGTCCTCAATCTATCGCAACCGCAATTAAAGACGGGCGAGAAGTTGCGACAGAAGTACATGAATCGTTTAAAGAAAACATATAAATAACTTGTGGTGCCTTTCGTTTTTTACTGGGAAAATTAAGGAACTATAGTTATAAATACTTAAAGATATTAATATATTAACATGCGTATATTTATAGGAAGATTAAATAGAAATATTTGATATTAGCAAGAATATCTACATCTTATAACATATAGGTATTAATATATTCATAAAATATTAGGAGGAGAAATAATGAACAAGAAACTATTATCAGGCTTATGTGCAGCAGTACTCTTATCAGGTTTAGTAGGATGCGGACCTAAGGAGTCAAAACAAAATACCACAACAAGTACTTCTACAATAGAAACAAAAAATACCACAACAAATAACTCTGAAGTAACAGAGAAGAACTTCAAAGACTTCCCGGATACAGATGAAAAGTACTTCACATATGAAGAGTGGCAAGAAGGATACGCAATCTATAGTTGTACTTCTGACGACAAGGTTGTTCGTGTACCAAAAACCATTAATGGTAAACCTGTTATAGCGATTGCACAGCGTGGTATGGCAAATCTTGAAAAATGTGAAGCAATCGTCTTACCAGATACAGTAAGATATGTTGGAGAGTCATCTTTTGGTCAAGATAAAGCATTGAAGTACATTTATTTAGGAACATCATTAGAAACTGTTGATGATCACGCATTTTTAGGAGCAAGTTCTCTAGAGTCTGTTGTATTTCCAGAAGGAACAAAATCAATTGGTCAATTGGTATTTTCAGACACACCATCAATCAAATCGATCACAATACCTGAAAGTGTAATTGAAATAACAGACTTATTTTACTTCCCAGAAAATTCAAATAAGAATGTAGAAATCCATACACCTAAGGGATCAAAGGCAGAAGAGGCTGCCAATAGTTTAGGACTCAAAGTAGTAAATGACTAAAGGGGAATAGTATGAACAAGAAACTACTATCAGGCTTAGGGACTGACCCCAAAAAGTGAGAATTTAATAAAAACACCCTAGGGCTACCGTCTTCGGTATTCAACCGGAGACAGGTAGTCCAATTTTTGTTGGATTCTTTTTTCATTAGGTTCTTCATCAACACTATTTGACAAAGAGCCAAAAGAATCAGGTGATAAACCTGATTCTTTTTTGTTTGTATGTTCTCACCGAGATTACATAATACCGAAGAAACGAGCTGCGATACCAACTGCAAAGAGGGCAAGGATGATTGTGATTGGAGATACTTTTTTCTTAAGCAACCACATGCAAAGGAAAGTAAGGAGAAGTCCCATCAATCCTGGAATCAATGAGTTCAACTGACCTTGAAGCGTTTGTGGTTGAACGCTATCCAAGCTCATGCCACTAAGTGCTTGACCAAGAATACCCTTCAATTCTCCACCTGTAACAGGACCTTCTGGGAAGTTGATGTAGGCACCTTCTGATAATTGTTTACCTGGAAGGTTGATAGTGAAGTTGATGGATACCCAACGTTGTACAAGAACGGCAAGGATAAACATACCAAGGATAGAAGCTCCTTTAGTGATGTCTTTCAAGATACCACCTGACATGTCTTTAGTGATTTCAGATCCAGCCTTGTAACCAAACTCTTGTGTATACCAAAGGAAAGACATACGGATTGCATTCCATCCAAAGAAGAAGAGAAGTGGTCCAACGATGTTACCAGTTGCAGCAAGTGAAGCACCAAGGGCACCAAGGATCGGACGAACTGTAAACCAGAAGACTGGGTCACCGATACCGGCAAGAGGTCCCATCATACCGATCTTAACACCTTGGATAGCAGCGTCATCGATTTCAGTACCGTTAGCGCGTTCTTCTTCAAGTGCAAGAGTAACCCCCATGATTGGAGCAGCTACGTATGGGTGAGTGTTGAAGAATTCAAGGTGACGCTCAAGAGCAGCTGCTTGGTCTTCTTTTTTAGTGTAAAGTTTCTTGATAGCTGGGATCAAAGAGTAAGCCCAACCCAAGTTTTGCATACGTTCGTAGTTCCAAGAACCTTGAAGGAATTGTGAACGCCACCAAACTTTTTGGCGATCTGATTTTGATAATTGAATTTTTTCAGCCATGATTGTTCCCCTTTCTAGTAGTCTTCTAGGATATCACCGATTGGATCGTTAGAAGTTGCAGCTCCTCCGCCACCGTTTCCACCTTGTTTAGAAAGGTTGAGGTAGATGAAGGCAAGGGCAACACCGATGACACCAAGGGCAATCAAAGTCAATTGAGAGATTGCTGCAAGAGCAAAACCGATAGCGAAGAATGGCCATACTTCACGAGTAGCCATCATGTTGATAACCAAAGCGTAACCAACGGCAACGACCATGGCACCACCGACAGCCATACCACCGTTCAACCAGTCTGGCATCAATTTAAGAGCATCTTGAACAGCAGAAGCAGGGATAGCGATAAGGAAGGCAGCAGGGATTGCAATACGTAGACCTTGAAGAACAAGGGCAAAGTAGTGAGCACGTTCAACAGCTGCAATGTTTCCTTCTTTAGCAGCAGCGTCAGCAGTGTGAACCAAACCAACTGAGATTGTACGAACAATCATAGTCAAGAAAAGTCCAGCTACGGCAAGAGGGATTGCAGTTGCAGTTGCGACTGCGATACCTTCAGTAGTAAAGTTACCACCTTTAATCATGATGATTGCAGCAGCAACAGAAGCAAGAGCAGCGTCAGGAGCTACAGCAGCTCCGATGTTTGCCCAACCAAGAGCGATCATTTGAAGTGATCCACCAAGCATAACCCCAGCTTCGAGGTTACCAGTTACAAGCCCGATAAGGGTACATGCTACGATTGGTTGATGGAATTGGAATTGGTCGAGGATACCTTCAAGACCTGCGAAGAAGGCAACAACTACAACCAAGATAGCAGAAATGATTGAAATATCTGACATGGTTTTATTCCTTTTCTATTTAATGTTAATTATTGAACGTTAGCTTTGCTAATCAAGTCAAACAAATCTTTTTTAGTGTCGTTTGGTACTTTACGTACGTCAAATTCAACACCAAGGTCACGCATTTTTTCAAATGTAGCAACGTCGTCTTTGTCCATTGACAATACGTTGTTGACCATTGTTTTACCAGTTGAGTGAGCCATTGATCCAACGTTAAGAGTCTTGATTGGTACACCACCTTCGATAGCTCGAAGAGCATCTTGTGGTGTTTCAAACAAGATAAGGGCGTGTGTGTTACCAAAACGAGGGTCTTTTGCAACCTCAATCAATTTTTGGATTGGAACAACGTTAGCCTTCACTCCGTTTGGAGCTGCTTGTTTGATCAATTCTTTACGAAGGTCATCTTTAGCAACGTTATCTGAAGCAACGATGATACGGTCTGCTTTTGAATCTGGTGTCCAAGCAGTTGCGACTTGCCCGTGAAGAAGACGTGTGTCAAGACGAGCAAGATTGATTTTCAATTTACCGTCTCCGATTACAGTTCCTTCTGGAATAGCAGCTTGGGCTACAGGAGCAGCTGCAGCAGTTGCAACTTCCTCAGCTGGGTTTAGCTCTTCTGGAAGGGCCTTGATGCCATCTTTGGCTTCTTTAATGATGTTTGCAGCAACTTTAGCCACTCCGGCATTAGCGTCCATCAGGCGTTCGGTGTAGGCTTGGATTAACATCGGCAAGTTAAGTCCTGTGATGATGGCAAATTTACGCTCAGGATTTTCTCCCATTACGCGGCTAGCTTGGTTAAATGGAGAACCACTCCAAAGGTCAGCCAATACTAGAACCTCATCTTCTGCGTCAAATGCAGCCACAGCATTGTTGAATTTTGCGTATAAGTCATCTGGACCTTCGTTTGGCATAAAGGTTACAACTTGAACCTTTTCTTGTTCACCAAAGATCATAGATCCTGACTGATGAATACCCGCGGCAAATTCACCGTGGCTCGCAATAATGATTCCGATACTCATTATTGTCATTCCTCCTTATAAAATGTTTGGCTTGTAGTTTAAGAAAACTTTAAGACTCTTTAAGTATAAACCGTTTTCAGCAAAAAATCAACTACTTATAATAAATCCTAAAAAGTGGAGGGAGAAGGCTGTTTTAGAGATGTTGATATATCAACATCTAGTGGTTTTATCTAGAGAATAGTAAAAAAATTTAATATAAAAAAGTCCTAGTACAGAAATCGACGAACCAAATCGGTATCTTATTTCTAGCCCCCTATACTTCAACCATTGGATGCTTAAAGAATGTGGATAGTAAAATGACGTTTTGTCAATAGTGTTCTTGAGCGTTAAAAAAAAGAACTTTAAGTTCAATAAATTGCTATGTCAAAATTTTATTGCTAAAAAACGAGGTGGGGTCTTTTGTCCCTACCTCGTTTTGGAATTTATTATCTATCTTAATGAGTAAAGTCTAGAACCATGCGACCTTGGATGGTGCCAGCAGCCATTTCATCAAAGACAGCAATGGCATCTTCGACGGGCCGTTTTTGAACAACTGGAACCACGAGACCTTCAGCACCAAATTGGAAAGCTTCTTCCAAATCTTTACGTGTACCAACAAGGGAACCGATGACCTGAATACCGTCAAGAACTGTTTTAACGATACTTAGATCCATCATTTCTGAAGGGAGTCCGACAGCTACTACACGACCACCTGCACGAACAGAGTCAACTGCTTGGTTGAAGGCAACTTTTGATACAGCTGTTACGACAGCTGAGTGAGCACCACCGTTTGTTTTTTCTTTGATAAGGCCTGGAACATCTTCGACTTCAAGACCATTAATCACGATATCAGCACCGACTTCTTTAGCTAGAGCAAGTTTATCGTTGTTAATATCTACTGCTATAACGTGAGCGTTGAATACTTTTTTAGCGTATTGAACAGCTAAGTTACCAAGTCCTCCAGCACCATAGAGTACAACCCATTGGCCTGGCTCAACTTTTGCTTCTTTGATAGCCTTGTAGGTAGTAACACCGGCACAAGTGATTGAAGAAGCTTGGGCTGGATCGAGACCTTCTGGAACCTTAACAGCATAATCTGCAGTTACGATACATTGTTCTGCCATACCACCATCAACTGAGTAGCCAGCATTTTTTACTGTACGGCAAAGGGTTTCGCGTCCGGTTGTACAATATTCACACATGCCACAGCCTTCAAAGAACCAAGCTACGCTGACACGGTCACCAACTTTTAGACTCTTAACATCAGGAGCGATTTCTTTTACGATACCGATCCCTTCGTGACCGAGAACACGTCCTGGAACTTTTCCAAAGTCACCATGGGCAACGTGGAGGTCTGTATGGCAAACACCACAGTACTCAACTTCAACAAGTGCTTCGCCATTTTCGAGCGGACGGAGCACTTTTTCTTCAATAGCAACACCAGTGCTTTCTGGATTTACAACAACAGCTTTCATAGCTATCCTCCTTGGTTAGTAGTTGAGGTGCAGAGGAAAAGGGGCTTGCCTTAAATCGTGATTCAAGTGAAGTCAAATTTGAACTGCCCTCTTTTTTGTCTATATGTGAATTATATCACGATATTTAATATAATGCAAGGAGATTTATGTAAAAATATATGAAATCGCTTAACTGGTTGACGATACTGTGAAATTTGCACAATAATATCTAACGTATTCATGGAAAATTTCATATAAAGAGGAACTTATTTGGTCTCAAATATAGGGAGTGAGCTTACAAACAGATTTTCTAAGATTCATCTCTAGGAGTTTTTGGTATAATAGAGAGTAATTTATTTTCTAGTATAAGAAGTTAGAGTGAGAGGTATGTATGTCCCCTTCAATTCAGTTATTAAAAGACCGCTATTTAAAAAATATCAAAGAAAATCCAGATCTCTACATCGGTATTGAGTTGGAGTTTCCTATTGTTCATACGAAAGGCCAACCTACAGATATTGAAGTCAGCAAGGATTTGTTGCGCTTTTTGGTGGATGCTCTCAGTCTGAAAGTTGAAAAGGAGGACCAGGAGGGCAATCCGATTCAACTTATAGAACCTGTGAGTCAGGATCGGATTTTGTTTGAGGTTTCCTACACGACCTTGGAATTTGCCTTTGGTAGGGCTCAGAATATCCAAGAGGTTGAAGGACGTTTTCAGGCCTATATGAAGGTAATCCAAGAAAAGCTAGGCGAAAAGAATCATGCTATCCAGGGTTTGGGGATTCATCCAAACTGGAATCAAAATGACAATCGACCTGTCGCTTATCCACGCTATCAGATGCTGATGGATTATCTGAGTATGGGGAGTCACCAAGAAAGTGCGCATTTACATGACTTTCCACAATACGGAGCCTTCATCTGCGGGAGTCAAGTCCAGTTGGATGTTTCGACCGATAACTACCTACGTGTCATCAATGCTTTCACACAGATAGAGGGAGCCAAAGCTTACCTGTTTGCCAATTCTGAGTTTTCTGGAGCAGACTGGGACACCCAGATTTCACGAGATATTTTTTGGGAAGACTCCATGCATGGGATTTATCCAGAGAATGTTGGTGTCAATACCAGACTCTTTAAAGATGAAGATGATTTCTTTGATTATTTAGACCATTCTGCGATTTTCACAGCAGAACGAGATGGAGAAACCTATTATTTTTCTCCGATTCAAGCTAGAGATTACCTAGCTATTGACGATATTCATGCTTATACTCTAAATGGGAAAGAAACTTTTCTTGTTCCTCTAGAAAAGGATTTCCAAACGCACCGTAGCTACCAATTCCAAGATTTAACAACTAGAGGAACGGTCGAATTTCGGAGTGTTTGTACACAGCCGCTAGGCCGAACCTTTGCTTCAGCAGCCTTTCATCTAGGTTTGTTGGTGAATCTTGACAAGCTTGAAGCTTACCTAGAATCAGCTCCTTTCTTTGGAAATTTTGGTCGTGACTACAAGTCTTTGAGAAGACAATTTTCTAAAAAACACCTCACAGATGAAGAAACAGCTGGGATTGTCCAGTTCTCCAAAGACTTGCTAGCGATAGCAGAGCAAGGACTTAAGATGAGAGGTCAGAGTGAAACGACTTATTTAGAAGCTTTGAAAGAAGAATTGGACGTATAATTTTCTTATAACGGAAGAATTTTCTGAAAAATCATGTTATAATGAATGAGACTATAGATAAAGGATAGAGATTTATGACATTAGTTTATCAATCAACGCGTGATGCGAACAATACAGTAACAGCCAGCCAAGCGATTTTGCAAGGTTTGGCAACAGATGGAGGCTTGTTCACTCCAGTAAGCTATCCAAAGGTGGACTTGGATTTTGACACATTGAAAGACGCTTCCTACCAAGAAGTGGCTAAACTTGTCTTGTCAGCCTTCTTGGATGACTTTACAGCAGAAGAGTTGGACTATTGTATCACCAATGCCTATGACAGCAAATTTGATACACCAGCTATTGCCCCTCTTGTCAAACTTGATGGTCAATATAACTTGGAACTTTTCCACGGTTCAACCATTGCCTTCAAGGATATGGCCTTGTCTATCTTGCCCTACTTTATGACAACAGCTGCTAAGAAACACGGTTTGGAAAACAAGATTGTCATCTTGACAGCAACATCTGGAGATACTGGGAAAGCTGCTATGGCAGGATTTGCGGATGTCCCAGGAACTGAAATTATCGTCTTTTATCCAAAAGATGGTGTCAGCAAGGTACAAGAGTTGCAAATGACCACTCAAACTGGGGACAATACTCATGTTATCGCCATCGATGGAAACTTTGACGATGCTCAGACAAACGTGAAACATATGTTCAATGATGTGGCTCTTCGTGAGAAATTGGCAGCCAACAAGCTCCAGTTCTCATCAGCTAACTCTATGAATATTGGTCGTTTGGTCCCTCAGATTGTCTATTATGTTTATGCCTACGCTCAGCTTGTTAAAACTGGCGAAATTAAGGCTGGTGATAAAGTTAACTTCACCGTACCGACAGGAAACTTTGGAAATATCTTAGCAGCCTTTTACGCCAAACAAATCGGCCTACCAGTTGGCAAGTTAATCTGTGCTTCAAATGACAACAATGTCTTGACAGATTTCTTTAAAACTCGTGTTTATGACAAGAAGCGTGAGTTTAAGGTGACTACTAGTCCATCTATGGATATCTTAGTATCTTCAAACTTGGAGCGTTTGATTTTCCATCTTTTAGGAAATGATGCGGTTAAGACAGCTGAACTCATGAATGCTTTGAACACTCAAGGTCAGTATGAATTGACAGATTTTGATGCAGAGATTCTTGACCTTTTTGCAGCAGAGTATGCGACTGAAGCAGAAACAGCAGCAGAAATCAAGCGTGTTTATGAGTCAGATGCTTATATTGAGGATCCTCATACAGCAGTTGCTTCGGCCGTATATAAAAAATACCAAGCAGCTACAGGCGATATGGCTAAGACCGTGATTGCTTCAACAGCTAGTCCATATAAATTCCCAGTAGTTGCAGTAGAAGCTGTAACAGGGAAATCAGGCTTGACCGACTTTGAAGCTTTGGCTCAGTTGCACGAAATTTCAGGAGTGGCAGTGCCACCAGCAGTTGATGGCCTTGAAACAGCTCCAGTTCGTCACAAGACAACTGTTGCAGCGGCAGATATGCAGGCAGCAGTAGAATCTTATTTAGGACTTTAAAAGAGAGGAAGTAAACTCGGTTGGGAAACTAACTGAGTTTCTTTTCATCAGGAGGAAGGATTGTTTAAGAAAAATAAGGATATTCTCAACATAGCTTTACCTGCCATGGGTGAAAATTTCTTACAGATGCTCATGGGGATGGTAGATAGCTACTTGGTAGCTAATCTTGGGTTAATCGCCATTTCGGGTGTTTCTGTAGCTGGAAATATTATCACCATTTATCAGGCTATTTTTATTGCCTTGGGAGCAGCAATTTCTAGTGTTATATCAAAAAGTTTGGGACAGAAAGATCAGTCTAGACTAGCCTACCATGTGACAGAAGCTCTCAAGATAACCTTGCTATTGAGTTTAATTTTAGGTGGCTTGTCCATCTTTGCAGGTCAAGAGATGATTGGTCTTTTGGGTACTGAAGCGCCTGTGGCTAAGAGCGGTGGACTTTACCTGTCATTGGTGGGTGGTTCAATTGTTCTCCTGGGCTTAATGACTAGTTTAGGGGCCTTGATTCGCGCTACCCACAATCCTCGACTGCCGCTTTATGTTAGTTTTTTATCCAATGCTTTAAATATTGTTTTTTCAAGTGTCGCCATTTTTATCCTTGATATGGGGATAGCTGGTGTAGCTTGGGGGACTATTTTGTCTCGTTTGATCGGGGTTGTGATTTTGTGGTCACAATTAAAACTTCCATATATGAGACCGACGTTTGGACTGGATAAAGACCTGCTGACCTTGGCGTTACCTGCAGCAGGAGAGCGTCTCATGATGAGGGCTGGTGATGTAGTCATTATTGCCTTGGTTGTTTCCTTTGGGACGGAGGCAGTCGCGGGAAATGCTATCGGTGAAGTTTTGACTCAGTTCAACTATATGCCTGCTTTTGGTGTTGCGACAGCAACAGTCATGCAGGTAGCTCGAGCAGTTGGGGAGGATGATTGGGCAAGGGTGGACAGACTAAGTAAGCAAACTTTTTGGTTGTCTTTCTTTCTCATGTTGCCCTTAACGCTTAGTATCTATGCTCTCGGGACACCACTAAGCTATCTCTACACCAGCGATCCTGTGGCTATCAAAGCCAGTGTTTTAGTGATTCTTTTTTCACTTTTAGGGACTCCTATGACAACGGGAACGGTCATTTATACAGCTGTCTGGCAAGGTTTGGGAAATGCCCGACTTCCCTTTTATGCGACAAGTATTGGAATGTGGTGCATCCGTATTGGGACTGGTTACCTGATGGGAATTGTTCTTGGCTGGGGTTTGCCTGGTATCTGGGCAGGAACGCTTTTGGATAATGGTTTCCGTTGGATTTTCCTACGCTATCGTTACAAATCTTATATGACATTGAAAGGATAAAAAATGCAAGAAACGGCTTTTATTTGGGATTTAGACGGGACCTTATTGGACTCCTATGAAGCTATTTTGTCAGGGATCGAGGAAACCTATGCACAATTTTCCATTCCTTTTGACAAGGAGAAAGTTCGAGCTTTTATCTTGAAATACTCTGTCCAGGATTTACTAATGCAAGTGGCAGAAGAAAGAGGCTTGGATGTTGATAGGCTCAATCAAGTTCGGGCTCAGAGCTTGGCTGAAAAGAATGCCCAGGTCATCTTGATGCCGGGGGCGCACGAGGTTTTAGCCTGGGCAAATCAGCAAGGAATTCAGCAATTTGTTTACACCCACAAAGGCGATAATGCCTTGACTTTTTTACGAGATTTGGGCTTGGATGTTTATTTTACAGAAATTTTGACAAGCCAGAGCGGTTTTGCTCGTAAACCAAGTCCAGAAGCAGCGACCTACCTTATCAGCAAATACCATTTAAAACCAGACCGCACCTTTTATATAGGGGACCGCACCTTAGATATCTATTTTGCACAAAACAGTGGCATCCAGAGTATCAATTTCCTTGGAGCTCTAGTGGATTGCAATCATCAGATTTCTTGTTTAGCGGATATTCCTTCTCTCTCTTTATGAAAGTTTTATGAAAGAGAATATGTCAGCTTTGTGACAAAATTCATACATACTATTTCAATTAATGTGGTTTGTTACAGAGCTTAGACAGTTTTATTAAATAGCCCCCCAAGGGCTTTTTTTCTTTTTTCTTTATGTTATGATAGAAAGGTACTACATTTGAAAAGGAGTTTGAATAGTATGAAGAAACGAATTATTTTAGCATCAACAGTAGCTCTATCACTTGCCCCTACCTTGGCGACTCAAGCAGAAGAAATTGTATGGTCACCACGTTCAGTTGAGCAAATTCAAAACGATGTTGCTAAAAGCGAAAATAAAACAAGTTACACAATTAAGTACGGAGATACCCTAAGCACGATTGCAGAGGCTTTGGGAGTAGACTTAAATGTCCTTGCAAACTTGAACAAAATCACAAATATTGACTTGATTTTCCCAGAAACTGTACTGACTACAACTGTTAACGAAAATGAAGAAGTAACAGAGGTTGAGGTTTATACACCTCAAGAAGTTGGTTCTGATGTAGCAAGTGCAACAGCAGATTTAACAACGAATCAAGTAACAGTAGATGAACAAACTGTTCAAGTCGAAGATTTGACACAACCAGTTGAAGAAACTGAAGCTGTAGCAGAAACTACAGTATCGTCAGAAGCAACAACAGCAGAAGCAACTACTGAAGCTGCGGCACCTGTCGTTGAAGAAACAACTACGGTCGCTGAACCAACAACTACGGTCGCTGAACCAACTACAACAGTTGAAGAAACAACGACTACTGTTGAGGAGACAACTACAACAGAAGCAACAACTGAGGCTGTAACAGAAGCTCAATCAGCTCCAGCAACTTACCAAGCTGAACCAAGTCAAGGTGCATCAGCAACTTATACAGCGCCAGCTGCTCCTGATTATGCAAATATTGCAGCTACAAAATCAGAAAATGCAGGTCTCCAACCACAAACTGCTGCCTTTAAAGAAGAAGTAGCTAACTTGTTTGGTATCACATCATTTAGTGGTTACCGTCCAGGAGATCCAGGTGACCACGGAAAAGGTCTAGCGATTGATTTCATGGTCCCAGTTAGCTCAGCTCTCGGTGATCAAATTGCAGATTATGCTATCCAAAATATGGCTAGCCGTGGAATCAACTACATCATCTGGAAACAACGTTTCTACGCACCATTTGATAGCAAATACGGACCAGCTTACACTTGGAATCCAATGCCAGACCGTGGTAGCGTAACAGAAAACCACTATGACCATGTTCACGTATCAATGAACTAATAATGAACGAGAAGTTGGGAACTGATTCAGTTTCCACTTCTTTTTTATTTTCAAATTCTTAGATAGCAAAGATAAACTCCAGACATAAAATTTGGAAACCTAGTTTTCTGGGATTGTGGCTAGCAGGCAAATTTAACGGATTGAGCAAATGGCTTGCAAAGTCAATTCATTTGTATTATACTTGATGAGTCAATTATTGATAAATCAAATATCAACGAGGAAAGAACAATGTCAGAAATACATGAATTGCTGTACCAGCTCCATTTAACGGATCAAACGATTACTCAACTTTTTGAGAAACAATTGGGAATTAGTTTAACCCGCTATCAAATTCTGCAGTTTTTATTGCAAAAGTCACCGTGTAACCAAACTGCCGTTCAAGAGAAGTTACAGATTGACCAGGCAGCTTTGACCCGTCATTTTAAGGTTTTAGAGTCAGAGGGCTATGTCAGTCGTAAGCGTAATCCAATCAATCAGCGGGAAGTCCTAGTTGAATTAACCCAAGAAGCCAAGAATCAACTATTAGTTAATCCGCCTAAATATCACTTGAATGTGAAGGAACAGATGGAGAGCATCTTATCGCCTGGTGAGCAGAAAGAACTGACAACCTTACTGACAAAACTAGTCTCAGGTTTAGAAAAAATAGAATTTTAAGGAGAACACTATGTCAATCATTACTACTGTTTTAGCAACTATTGTTGCCCTCGAACATTTTTATATCTTTTATTTGGAGAGTATGGTAACCCAATCAGACGCAACTAGCCGGGTCTTTAATATGGGAAAGGAAGAGTTGACTCGACCATCTGTTGCCTCACTGTTTAAAAATCAAGGGATTTATAATGCTTTGATTGGGGTGTTTCTTATCTATGGGATTTATTTCTCGCATAGCTTAGAAATCGTAACAATCTTTGTTTTGTTTGTCATAGGAGCAGCGACTTATGGCGCTTTAACAGCAGATAAAAAAATCATTCTAAAGCAAGGTGGCCCAGCAATCTTAACACTTTTGAGTATCCTCTTATTAAAATAAAAAAACCAGCACTTTCTATGAAGGTGCTGGTTTTTAATAACTGCTGTTAAACTTTTCTCCGCTTGATTTCAAGTAGTCTTTGATAGAAGAAGATTTGGCTACTATAGATATAAGGGAAGATAGAGATACTTGCGATTCCAAAGCTAATCCAGATAAGGATATACCAAGGAAGTAGTTGTAAATCAAGGACAAAGCGTTGGAACTTATAGCCTTTCATAAGAAAGCGGCTGGTATGCAGCACGCGGCTCGGTTTGGCAATTCCGATTGCAAGGGTGTCACATAAAAGTAGTTCAACTTGGGAATAGGCATAATATTGTGGCAGATAGATAATGGTTCCCAAAATCATTACTAGGACGCTACCAAAGAAATAGAGAGCGAAAGTAAGTAGGAAGTGTTCGATATCTGGATTGGTGACGTCGACAGATGGAAATTCGGGATGAAGTTCCACAAATTTACGAGCCATGGCACTGCTATAAAAGAGCAAGTAGACTCCAAAAAGATTAGGGATGCTCCATAAAAAGAGATAGAAACGCTTGAGTAAGAGCGTTAGAAAAGTTTGGGTAAAGAAGCGGTTGTCAAGCAAGGACAGACTATCTTTAAAGGAAAGCTCTATCTCAGAAATTCTGTAAAGATTAATCGTGGTAAAGAGGGCACCAGCTAGGATGATGGAACTTGTAAATCCAACGGCTATCGGAAAGAGAGCAGACTGGATTGTAATCCCTAGAAAACTCAAGAAGGACTGTTCAAGAATGCCTTCATCAAGTAGGGATAAAGGTCTGATAAAGCTCGATAGAATCAAGAGAATACTTGGTAATAAAAAGACAAGCAGCAAGCGAGGATGCTCGGCTTGAAATTGTCTAGCCTGCTCGCGAACTTCTTTTAAATTAATTTTTGGGTACTTCATTCTTTCATTATACCATAGTTCGTGACAGTTCCTGTTTTTTTTGATAGAATCATACAGTATGCCACTGGGCACAAAGTAAGAACTGGGACTGTCTTTCCCAGCTTCGGAGGTAAAAAATGTCAGATTCGCCAATCAAATATCGATTGATTAAAAAAGAAAAACACACAGGAGCTCGTTTGGGTGAGATTATCACACCCCATGGAACCTTCCCGACGCCTATGTTTATGCCAGTAGGGACTCAGGCAACGGTCAAGACTCAGTCGCCAGAAGAATTGAAAGAGATGGGTTCAGGGATTATCCTATCCAACACCTATCACTTGTGGCTTCGACCTGGGGATGAACTCATTGCCCGTGCTGGAGGTCTTCACAAGTTTATGAACTGGGACCAACCAATCTTAACGGATAGCGGCGGCTTCCAAGTGTACTCTCTAGCAGACAGCCGTAATATTACAGAAGAAGGGGTAACCTTCAAGAATCACCTCAACGGTTCTAAGATGTTCCTTTCACCTGAAAAGGCCATTTCTATTCAAAACAATCTGGGCTCAGACATCATGATGTCCTTTGACGAATGTCCCCAATTTTATCAACCCTATGATTATGTGAAAAAATCGATTGAACGTACTAGCCGTTGGGCAGAGCGTGGTTTAAAGGTTCACCGTCGTCCACATGATCAAGGTCTATTTGGGATTGTACAGGGGGCAGGATTTGAAGATCTTCGCCGTCAATCAGCTCATGATCTTGTAAGTATGGACTTCCCAGGCTACTCTATCGGAGGACTAGCGGTTGGAGAAACCCACGAAGAGATGAATGAAGTTTTGGACTTTACGACCCAACTGCTTCCTGAGAACAAACCTCGTTACTTGATGGGAGTAGGAGCGCCAGATAGCTTGATCGATGGGGTTATTCGTGGTGTGGATATGTTTGACTGTGTCTTGCCGACTCGTATCGCTCGTAACGGGACTTGTATGACCAGTCAAGGTCGCTTGGTAGTCAAGAATGCTCAGTTTGCGGAGGACTTTACACCACTTGATCCAGAGTGTGATTGCTACACATGTAAGAACTATACCCGTGCTTATCTACGCCATTTGCTTAAGGCAGATGAAACCTTTGGTATCCGCTTGACAAGTTACCATAATCTGTATTTCTTGCTCAATCTGATGAAGCAGGTTCGCCAGGCTATCATGGATGATAATCTTCTGGAATTTCGTGAACATTTTGTTGAAAAATATGGTTATAACAAGTCAGGGCGAAATTTCTAAATTTAGCTTGAAATCAGCTAAAAATCCTAAGTTTTATCTTAGGATTTTTCTGTTTTTTTTGATAAAATAAAGGTACTATGAATGAAAGTTAGATGGCTTTTTTGCCAATCTAATGAATGGAGAATAGACTCGTATGCGTATTAAATGGTTTTCCTTGATTAGGATTACAGGTTTGCTTTTGGTACTCTTGTATCATTTCTTTCAAACGACTTTCCCAGGAGGTTTCTTTGGGGTTGACGTCTTCTTTACCTTCTCAGGTTTTCTGATTACATCACTTTTATTAGAAGAATTTGGACAAAAAGGGAAGATTGATATCTTAGGATTTTTTAGAAGACGTTTCTATCGGATTTTTCCGCCAGTTGTTTTAATGATTCTTGTCATCATGCCATTCACCTTCTTGGTTCGCCAAGATTATGTGGCAGGAATTGGTGGGCAGATTGCCGGTGTTCTAGGATTTATGACGAACTTCTATGAAATGCTGACAGGAGGAAGTTATGAATCTCAGTTTATCCCTCACCTCTTTGTTCACAACTGGAGCTTAGCTGTTGAAGTTCATTATTATATCTTGTGGGGCTTGGCAGTCTGGTTCCTATCTAAGCGAGCAAAATCAAGCGGACAACTACGAGGAACAATCTTTCTACTTTCATCAGCTGCCTTTATCGTCAGTTTCCTTTCGATGTTTATCGGTAGTTTTATTGTAAGTTCTTATTCAACAGTATACTTTTCAAGCTTAACTCATGTGTATCCATTCTTCTTAGGTAGTGTGCTTGCTACCGTAATAGGGGTTCGTCATGCAACGCCACTTTTTAAACGTTTGAATAGAAGCTTGGATTTGAAGCAGACTTTGCTAGTCTTTGGAGCTGGGCTCGGAGTCTTGCTATTATTGACCTTCTTTGTGAAATTTACATATCTCTTTGCTTATTTACTCGGCTTCTTGTTTGCAAGTTTGGCAGCGCTTCTGATGATTGTTGCGGCACGCGTCTTGCATGAGAAAACACCGACGATCAAAGAGCCAAAGATTATCAGCTTTTTAGCGGATACCAGCTATGCTGTCTATCTTTTCCACTGGCCGTTTTATATTATCTTTTCTCAATTGATGGGCAACCTGCTAGCAGTGATTTTAACCACCATCTTCTCTTATATCTTCGCAACTCTTTCTTTCTATGTCATCGAACCTTTGGTAGCAGGAAAAACTACGGAACTCTTGCAAAAGGCAAAAGAAATTCCGCACATTAAACCAATTTTTGCTGGTAGTGCAGGAGTGCTTAGTTTGATTACTTTAATCGTGATACTGATAGCTCCTCAAGTAGGCGCATTTGAAACGGATTTGATGGTTAATGGTCTCAATCAGGCGCAAACCAATATAAACCGAACAAAAACCATGGCAGATCAAGCAGAAGCCAGTCGCTATAATATAGCTGAGGGTGTATCCATCATTGGTGATTCAGTAACCTTGCGTGCTTCAGATGGACTAAAAGAAATCTTACCAGATGCGCAGATTGATGGTCAGATCAGTCGAAATACCAAACAGGCAAATGAATTGATGTTGAATTACAGTCAGAATAAAGCCTTGCCTAAAATTGTAGTCATTGCGACTGGCGTTAATAATCCTGAAAATTATAAAGCTGATTTGGATCTGCTGATAACAAACCTTCCAAAAGGACATCAACTTGTTTTAGTTACTCCATACGAGGGAGACACAACGCAGGAAACACAACCTTATGTTGAGCAGTATGCAAACTATGCGCGTGAACTGGCACAAAAATATTCATATATAGCACTAGCAGATTGGAACCAAGTCGCTAAAGATCATCCAGATATTTGGAAGGGAACAGACCAGGTTCACTTCGGTAGTGATACGACCAAGCAGGATGAAGGAGCAAAACTTTACGCAGAAACCATTAATGCTGCTGTTAAAGCTCTTGCAGACAAACCTGTCAAATCAAAATAATCACTAAAAAGTAGAGATTGTATCTCTACTTTTTTGCTTTAACGAGAATTGGGAAAAACTTGCCAAATTGTCAGAATTATGAGAAAATAGGAACAATCAAAAAATGGAGGGAATGCAATGAGAGAAGACATCAAGATTAATGACCGTGCTCTAGCATTGGAAGATCAAATCATTGAAGTACTCGAAAAAGTTTATGATACAGATGTAGAGTTAGATGTATACAATCTTGGATTGATTTATGAGATTCATTTAGATGAGGCTGGCCTTTGTACAGTTGTTATGACCTTCACTGATACTGCCTGTGACTGTGCAGAAAGTCTACCAATCGAGATTGTGGCAGGTTTAAAACAAATTGATGGGATTGAGGATGTCAAGGTTGAGGTTACCTGGTCTCCAGCATGGAAGATTACACGCATTAGTCGTTATGGACGTATAGCCTTAGGGTTGCCTCCGCGATAAAAAATAGAGTGATAAGATGAATTATGAATCGGGATTAAAGACCTGATTTATATTTTTCTTTTTTTTGTTTATTTATTTCATACAATAAACAAAAATTTTTGTTAAGAGTAACCACTTCACTCAAAAAAATGTTATTATAGTAGAAGTGATTATAATAAAAAGAATAAGGTAGAATAGATATGAAATTATCTGTAGTAATTCCGTTTTATAACGAAGAGAATATGATTCAGAAGATGTATGATGAATTGGTTAAAGAAATCAATCAAATTACAAAGGCGGAATTTGAAATTATTTTTATTAATGACGGAAGTAAGGATCGTACTTTTGAACGTATGTTAGCCATCGCAGCTGGCGATTCACGTGTTAAATACATCAGCTTCAGTCGGAATTTCGGGAAAGAAGCTGGAACTATTGCAGGGCTTGAATATGCAACAGGAGAAGCAGTTATTCTAATGGATGGAGATTTGCAGCATCCACCAGCAATGCTTCCACAAATGATTGAAGCTTATGAGCAAGGATACGATGTTGTAAGTGCTCGTCGTACACGTACAGGAGAAAAACGTCACCGTACTTTTTTAGCTAAACATTTTTATAAACTTGCCAATAAAATGATGGATATCGAGCTAATGGACGGAGTCTCTGAATTCCGATTGTTTAGCCGTAAAGTTGTAAACGCCATTATATCTATGCAAGAATACAATCGTTTTTCTAAAGGAATTTTTGCTTGGATCGGCTTTAACGAAAAAGTTATCGAATATGAAAACCAAGTTCGTACTGTAGGTGAAACAAAATACTCGTTGAAGTTCTCATTGAACTATGCGATTCAAGGGATTTTATCATTCAACGATAAACCTCTACGTATGTGTATTAATTTTGGTTTATTCTGCTTATTAATTTCATTGGTTTATGTTCTTTGGACCTTTATCCAATATCTCGTAGTACCGGATTCACTCGTGAGTGGATACTTTACTACAATCTTCTCAGTCGTTCTCTTTGGTGGAATTCAATTGATTTCTATTGGGGTACTCGGAGAATATATCGGTAAGATTTATTATGAAGTGAAGAAACGTCCACATTATCTTGTTGACCAAACGAACATTACTGTGAAAGGAGAGCAAAATGACGACTAAGAAAAAAGTCTATCTAGCAAGTTTTATTGCGCCTATGCTCATTATGTTTGTAGCTTGGGCTATTGATGGCTTCTTTCCTTTCGGGACAAAGTCACTCATGGCGGTTGACTTTAACGCACAGTATATTGGCTTATATGCTTATTTCAAACATTTATTTTTAAATGGCGATTGGAGTAGTTTCTTCTACTCTTTCTCTAAATCCATTGGAGGGGGGATGTTAGGGATTTGGGGCTTCAACTTGTTGAGTCCATTTAACTTACTCTTTCTATTAACCTCTGAAGAAAATTTCCAATGGGTGGTTCCAATTGTTATTGCCTTACGTTATGGAGCGATGGGATTAACCATGGCACATTTCTTGGTTAAACGATATGATGGATTAAAGAATAAGACCTACTTGGTTCCAATCGTCGCTACCATCTACGCATTAAATGGGTTTAATGTTAGTTATCAAATGAACCCAATTTTCTATGATGGAATGATCATGCTTCCATTAGTTTTAATTGGGGTTGAACAAGTACTAGATAATAATTCTCCAAGAGGCTATATTGGCATGCTGGCATTATCTCTCTTTGTTCAATTTTACATGGGTTATATGACCTGCATTTTTGTGGTCATTTATGCTTTGTTCTACATTATTCGTTCAGAGAATTTAAGAAATAAAAAGGTTATTCTAACAAGACTGGGGAAATTAGCTGCCGCATCTATACTAGCTGTTGGAATAGTATCAGCTGTATTGCTCCCAATTCTAATTAGTTTGGTATCAACAAAAGGGGGCTTGCAAAGCACTCTGAGATTTGATTGGAAGTTACAAATCAATCCGTTTGAGATTTTAGCAAAACTCTTTTTAGGAGCTTTTGATAATACTTCTTGGCCAGCTGGACCTAACTTGCCAAATATATATGTGGCTAGCTTTGGTTTACTAGGAACACTTTATTACTTTATTTCAAGTAAGATTTCAAAATGGAGTAAAATTGCAGCAAGTTTTGTTCTCGTAGTGTTTTTGATTTCTTGTGCCCATGAATTTACAAGTAAGTTGTGGCATATGGGACAAAATCCTGCTGGATTTTTCTATCGATTCTCATGGATTATTGCTTTCTTTTTAGTTTATTTGGCTTATCTAAGTCTACGAGAAGTGGAGAAATTTACTAAAAGAGAAGCTAGCTTCCTGCTGATTAGCGGTGCAGTTATCTTTTCTATTGTACAGTTACAACAACACTCTTTCTTAACAGTTTGGCAACGTCTTGCAACGATTTTGATTTTTGTGGTTCTGCTTGCAGCTTTATTCTATCCTAAAGTAAAAAGAGCTTGGATGATTATAGCTGCTTTGACTGTAGTTGAGTTAACAGCTAATGCAGCACTTGTTCAATCACGTGTTGGCTATACAGATGCCTACAAGTATCACGATGCTGTTTTACAATTAAAGGATGCTATTAACCCTATTCGACCTGACCACAGTGATTTTTACAGAATTAATAAATCATTTAATCTAAGTAAGAATGATCCATTCATGGTGGATTATCCTGGCTTATCAATTTTTAGTTCCAACTTAGAAAATAGTACGCGAGATTTATTTGACCGTTTAGGAAATAATGGAATTAACGCAACGACCTACTATCAAGGAACTCCGCTACAAGATGCACTCTTCTCAGTGAAATACTTAGTGACTCCAAAACCAGTGCTTAAAGAGGATTATCCGGATACATCCAAGTTGTATGTATTCGGAAATATGGTAACGCGTAAAGATATTACGACAAAAGAACCTGTTTATGAAGCGGCTAGAACAAAGACTTTCGAGACAGATTTGATTTTGCCAATTGCTTATGGTGTTAATGATGCAACCGTGAATGTAAAATTAGAGAACCACCAACCGATTCAAAATCAAAATAAGATAGTACAAGCAATGGGAGCGACGAGCGATTATTATTTAGCTATATTAGCAGCAAATGAATTGAAGTTAGATAATATGGAATCATCTAAACCAGAAACTTACAAACGAATTGATTCATCTAAACCAGGAACGATTACCTATCATTTATTACCTCAATCTGCTGAAGATTATTGGGTATCAATTCCGCAAAAATTATCTCATACAGATAAAAACAAAGTTCGTATCTTGTTGAATGGCAAAAATTACGAATTCCAAGATAAATTTCAACAAACACAGTTCATACAAATTGCGCATAATTCTGCTGGCCAACCTGTAGATTTAACGATTGAAATTGAAACGGATAATGAATATGACTTATCTGGATTACGATTAGCTCGTTCAAATGGTGCATTAGTAAATCGTATCATTCAAGAACGTCAGCTTCAAGGAATAAAATTGTCTCATTGGGATAATCGTAGTTTTAAAGGGACAGTGAATATTACTGATGACAGTACCTGGATGATGACAAGTATTCCATTTGAAAAAGGTTGGACTGTTAAAGTAGATGGAAAAGTAGTTGAAACTGCAAGAGTTTGGGATAGCCTGTTGGCATATAAAATTACGCCAGGTGAGCATACAGTTGAAATGAGTTACTTGCCAGATGGATTTGTTTTAGGTTTTATAATCTCAACCGTATCTATCGCTCTTTATGGATTTGCAATTTACAAAAAATGGATTTAATATAGTGGGAGTAGACTATAATGAAAATTTCAAAAATGAAATTAAAATATAGTTCGCTGTTCTTTGTTCCATTTATGGTTATGTTAGGGGTCTTCCTTTGTTTAGGGTTGACTCCCTTTTCACAAAATTCGATACATAGTGGAGACTTTCTTGCACAATATTTTCCGCTATATATCGGATTACATAAACTGTTCTGGAGTGGAGATTTTGGCGGTCTGTTTTGGTCCTTCGAGAAATCACTTGGAGGAGCAATGCCAAGTGTTTGGGGTTTTAATAGTTTAAGTCCATTCACGTTTTTATACGTAATCTTCCCGGTTTCAACATTTCAAATTTTGAGTTATGTAATCCCACTAATTCGTTCTGGGATAATGGGAGTCGTCTTTGGGTATTTCTTGGAAAAGAAATTTCAAGGAGTGTCTAAACATTACTGGTTATCGTTAGGATTATCTTCGTCGTATGCTCTTAGTGGCTTTATCGTATCGCAACAGTACAATCCTAATTTCTTAGATAATCTAATTTATGTACCGTTGATTCTTTTAGGAATTGAAGAAATTGCGGGTGGAAAGCGATCGTTTAAATTACCGATTTTTCTTTCCATTAGTTTGATTACGAATTTCTATACAGGCTATATGATGTGCCTTTTTGTAGCACTGTATACGTTTTATATTATCTTCTCAACGGATGACCCTCTGATTGAGGCGCTACTAAAAATGGGGAAAGTTGCTTTATTTACACTAATTGGTGTAGGAATTGCAGCGTTTTGGTTATTGCCGGTCTTTAGTGCCTTGTTAGAGAGTAAAGCGAGCGCTGGGAGTACCTTCGCATGGTCATGGGATTTCGTTAATGATGTAGTAGCAATGCCTCAAAAATTTATTCTAGGATCCTTCGGAGAAAAAGAATGGGGTGATCCAAAGGCTCTACCGCAGCTATATATTGGTGGCTTGGCTCTCTTTGGGTTGTTTACATTCTTTGCTAAGAAAGAGATTACTCTCCTTAAGAAGTTGTCAGCGATAGTCGTCCTTCTTGTGTTGTTTCTCTCATTCTCTATTCAAGGCTTCGATCAAATTTGGCATATGGGACAACGTCCCGTTGGTTTCTTCTTTAGAAATTCATGGGTAGCCAACAGCTTTATGCTGGTATTGGCGTCAGAAAGCTTACTACAATGGAAAGATAAGCTTCGATTAAGCGAGTTTCTAGTGGCTATTTTTGGGTTTGGTTCAATACTTGTATTATCGACTCAAAGAAGTCTTCAATTTGTTGAAACGCCACAGAAAATACTCGCATTTTGCTTTTGGACAACTATCTTATTAGCGTTTTTCTTTAGAAAAGTAGATAAAGTTCGTAGGTTACAATTAGTAGCCGGAGTGGTGATTATCGAACTAATGATCAGTTCTTTTGTTGGATTTAAAAGGGTACCTTTTTTCATTGGTAATGAAGGATTAAAGAGTCAAATGGAATACGCTACTGCTTTTGACCAAGAAGGTTACAGTGGTTCAAAGGCATTTACACGGATGGAAATGCATAAGGGCTTGTCTCATGCCAACTTCCCTATTGCCTATAATTATAATGGGGTATCACATTTCACTTCGAGTCTCGAGTATTCATTGATTGAGGAATTGAGCTATCTAGGATTGCCGTCATCGCAATCAGTTGTTAACTATACAAGTCGTAATGTCATTCTGGATTCATTCTTTGGAATCTCAAACTTTATGATGGATGGAGATGAAAAACGTATTTTTTCAGACGTTCGTGGATTGTATGAGAAAGTAGGTACGTTAAAGAACTTTGCTGTTTATCGTAATCCATATGCCTTTTCTCTTGGATATTTAACTAATGAAAGTTCAGCGACGAATATCTCATTTGAAGCACATCAACCCGCTGCCAATTTGAATCAGCTATTACAAGTGATTGGATTATCTGGAGCAAATGCACTAAGCGAAGTGAGTGTTGGGGAACCAGTTACCTCGAATTTAACAAAGTCGGGAGACAAATACACTCTATCAAATGAAGGAGAATCTTCTAACATTGAATGGAAGTTGACTCTTGAACCAAATAAGTTGTACTTTGTTGAAATTCCAGAAAGACAAGCTGGTTCGGTAAATAAGTCAAAGGTGAAGCTCAACGGATTAAGTTATCCCTATGAAAATCGATTCCGAGATAATCAATTTTGGATGCTTGGCAATGGAAACTTAGATCAAACGATTACTCTCACTTTTGAAGAAGGAAAAGCCAAAGAATGGGATTTTCGAGGTTTTAAATTTTATTCAATTGATATACCAACGCTAACAAATGCATTGGAACAGTTTAAAAAAACACATGATATCACCATTGATTCCTATTCAAATTCAACGGTGAAAGCACATGTCAATGTTCCAAATAGTGAACAATCCTTCGCAACCTTCACTATTCCATATCACTCAGGTTGGAGTGTAACAGTAGATGGTCAAAATCAAGAAGTTCAAAAATCTCTTGGTTTCTTTATGGGTGTTTCACTAACTGAAGGAGAACATGAGATTATATGGAGTTATAGCCCACCAGGGTTAAACACTGGAATAGTACTTTCAATGACTTCTCTCATCGTACTCATTTACTTGTGGAAAAAGAAAAAAGTGGAGTAGATAACATACTTTGTTGCCTATTCCAATGAAAAAGGATGAAGTTCGTAAGAACTTCATCCTTTTTGTGTGCCTATTATACCACTGTAATAAGGTAATTCTTTATAGGATAATATGAGAGCTTATTTTTTACCCGATTGTTCCATATTCCAGAAATCTGTAACGGCACCACGAGAAGCAGATGATACGGTATGGGCATATTTACCGAGGACACCACGGCTATAGAGTGGTGGCAAGGTTGTTTCTGCCTTGCGTTTTTCAAGTTCTTCATCGGAAACGGCCATGGAAATTTCTTTAGTATCTTGGTCGACAGTGACAATATCGCCTGTACGGAGGTAGGCAATTGGTCCACCATCCTGAGCTTCAGGAGCGATATGTCCAACAACCAATCCATAAGTACCACCAGAGAAGCGTCCGTCTGTCAAGAGGGCAACTTTGTCTCCTTGGCCTTTACCAACGATCATTGATGAAAGTGATAGCATCTCAGGCATACCAGGACCACCCTTAGGTCCAACGAAACGAACAACGACTACGTCGCCATCAACGATTTCATCTGACAAGACAGCTTGGATAGCATCTTCTTCTGAGTCAAAGACCTTAGCTGGACCAACGTGACGACGAACCTTAACACCGGACACCTTGGCAACGGCACCGTCAGGAGCAAGATTACCGTTCAAGATGATAAGCGGACCGTCCGCACGTTTAGGATTTTCAAGAGGCATGATGACTTTTTGACCTGGAGTAAGATCTGCAAAGTCAGCTAAGTTTTCAGCGACAGACTTACCAGTACATGTGATGCGGTCTCCGTGAAGGAATCCATTTGCCAGCAAGTACTTCATAACCGCAGGCACACCACCAACTTCGTAGAGGTCTTGGAAGACATACTGACCAGAAGGTTTCAAGTCGGCCAAGTGAGGCACACGTTCTTGGATAGTATTAAAGTCCTCAAGAGACAAGTCAACATTAGCTGCGTGGGCAATAGCAAGCAAGTGAAGAGTGGCGTTAGTAGAACCACCGAGAGCCATTGTCACTGTAATGGCATCTTCAAAGGCTTCGCGAGTCAAGATATCTGAAGGTTTGATACCAAGTTCAAGCATTTTGACAACTGCACGACCGGCTGCTTCGATGTCTTCTTTCTTATCAGCAGATTCAGCTGGGTGAGAAGAAGAGCCTGGCAAACTCATACCTAAAACTTCGATAGCAGTAGCCATAGTATTGGCAGTATACATACCACCACAACCACCAGGGCCAGGGCAGGCATTACATTCCAGACGTTTGACGTCTTCAGCCGTCATATCACCGTGGTTCCATTTTCCGATACCTTCAAATACAGAAACCAAGTCGATGTCTTTGCCATCCAGTTTTCCAGGGGCGATAGTACCACCGTAAGCGAAAATAGCTGGGATATCCATATTGGCAATGGCAATCATAGAACCAGGCATGTTCTTATCACAGCCCCCGATAGCTACAAAGGCATCTACGTTATGACCACCCATAGCAGCTTCGATTGAGTCTGCGATGATATCACGTGACGTTAGGGAGAAGCGCATACCCGGCGTTCCCATGGCAATCCCGTCTGCTACAGTAATGGTTCCAAACTGCACAGGCCAAGCACCAGCAGATTTAACACCTTCTTTAGCCAATTTTCCAAAGTCATGCAAATGGATATTACATGGTGTGTTTTCTGCCCAAGTTGAAATGACCCCAACAATCGGTGTTTCAAAGTCCTTATCTGTCATACCAGTCGCACGAAGCATGGCACGGTTAGGTGATTTTACCATGCTGTCATAGATGCTGCTACGGTGACGTTTATCTAATTCTGTCATTCAAGTCCCTCCCATTTTAGTTTGTTCCATTATAGCACAATTTTCACATGAATAACAGAAGAAAATTTTTAAATTTTCAGACAATTCAGTAGTGTACGATAAAAAAATAAAACTTTTTTTGTCAAGTAACTTTACTTTACAAAAAAGTTTTGATATACTATTAAAGTTGATGAAAATCAAACCTAATTGAATTTATATCTTAAAAGGAGAAAAACGAAATGGCAGTACCTGCACGTCGCACTTCAAAAGCGAAGAAAAACAAACGTCGTACACACTACAAAGTAACAGCTCCATCTGTAAACTTTGACGAAACTACTGGAGATTACTCACGTTCACACCGTGTATCACTTAAAGGATACTACAAAGGACGTAAGATTGCTAAAGCTACATCAGCTGAATAATAGAAGGGAGATACCATGCGCGTAAATATTACACTTGAACACAAAGAATCTGGTGAACGCTTGTACCTTACTTCTAAAAACAAACGTAACACTCCAGACCGTCTTCAATTGAAGAAATACTCACCAAAACTTCGCAAGCACGTTGTGTTTACAGAAGTGAAGTAAGCATTCAATACGAATCAATACATAAGAAAAACGCTGATTTCAAGCGTTTTTTCTTTTTTCAATTTCAATACATTTCACTATATTTCAGTCCAAACTCTACTTTTTTAGATAAATATATCATCTGGATATTGAAGTTAAGCCCTGCTATCATTTCGATGGCAGGGCTTTTTAATGTTTAGTACACTACCTTCTTATCTATATTTTGATGGAGCTGAAGTTGACATTTACAAAGTTTAATGTTAAAATACATTCAAAAATATATTTGAATGAGGTATTTTATGATTCAAAATATTGTTACTTCAATAATCCTGTATTCTGGGACAGCCGTAGACTTACTTATTATCCTAATGTTATTTTTTGCCAAAAGAAAAAGCAGAAAAGACATCATTAACATCTATTTAGGACAATTTCTAGGCTCTGTTAGTCTAATATTGCTAAGTTTGCTTTTTGCATTTGTCTTAAATTATATTCCTAGTAAAGAGATTTTAGGTTTGCTCGGTTTGATTCCAATTTTCCTAGGCCTCAAAGTTTTGCTTTTAGGAGATTCTGATGGAGAAGCTATTGCAAAAGATGGTTTGCGCAAAGATAATAAAAACCTGATTTTTCTAGTTGCTATGATTACTTTTGCAAGTTGTGGTGCTGACAATATTGGTGTTTTTGTCCCATATTTTACTACCTTAAATTTAACGAATTTGATAGTAACTTTACTTACTTTTCTAGTCATGATTTATCTCCTGGTTTTTTCTGCCCAAAAATTGGCACAAGTCCCTTCTGTTGGAGAAATTTTGGAAAAATATAGCAGATGGTTTATTGCCAGTGTTTATTTAGGACTGGGGATATATATCCTGATTGAAAACAACGTTTTTGACATGCTAAGGACTGTATTCGGCTAGGAGAAAAAATTATGAAAAAAGATAGTATCTGTCAAGTGGATGTTATAAATCAACAAAATGTTACAACCGCAACGAACTACCTTGAAAAGGAAAAAGTCCAAAAATCACTTCGCATTTTATCAAAATTTACCGATAATAAACAGATAAATATCATCTTTTATCTTCTTGCTGTTGAAGAACTCTGTGTATGTGATATAGCCTGTTTACTAAATCTCAGTATGGCATCTGCCTCCCACCATCTTCGTAAACTAGCCAATCAAAACGTCTTGGATACTAGAAGAGAGGGGAAAATTATATATTATTTTATAAAAGATGAGGAAATCAGAGATTTTTTTAATCAACTAGGATAACAACTATTTTTACTACTCTACCATTCACTCTACCTTTTATTATGTAGCATTCTAAAAACATTGATGTACCAACGTTTCTAACAGCTAAAATAGAAATTATTTAATCTTTTTATAGAAGTGAAGTAAGCATTCAATTCGAATCAATACATAAGAAAAACGCTCTAGTCAAAATGACTAGAGCGTTTTTGTATTGTTTTTAAAAATAGACATTTTATTAAAGCACATATTCGTGAGCATATAATTTGAGCGCGCTCTCATATTATGATATACTAAAATCAACCCAGATATATTGGGTTATGAAAGGAGGCGCATATTATGTTGTGGTCCATTATTGTAGGAGGCTTTATCGGCCTTGCAGCAGGAGCAATCACTAAAAAAGGTGGCTCAATGGGAGTAATTGCTAATATTTTTGCTGGTTTAATCGGTTCATCAGTAGGTCAATCACTCCTTGGTACTTGGGGACCTTCACTAGCTGGTATGGCTATCATTCCATCTATTGTTGGTGCAGTGATTGTAGTTTCTGTGGTATCGTTCTTTTTGGGTAAAAAAGGTTAATGTTTTACTCGAAAGCAGACTATAGCTTTTAATTTATAATGACGGGTAAAGTTATGGTTTGTTGCACTAATTGAAAGGATTTTATATGTCAAAATCAAAGAAAATATTATTGTTTATTTTCTGTATTTTAATCTTGACAATTTTCCTTCCTATTTTGATAGATTACCACCAGGTTAGTGATTTAGGGATTCAATTGACTAGCTGGCGACAGACATCATTTGAATATTATCTCGCTAGATATGTATTTTGGGGGCTTCTAGGCCTGTCTATCTTAGTTTTATTATGGATGTTAGTAATCCTGTTTTATCCTAGACAATATCTGGAAATAAAACTTGGAACTAAAGACGATAAATTAAAACTAAAAAATTCAGCTATTGAAGGGTTTGTTCGATGTTTATTGGATGAACACAAGATGGTCAAAAATCCCAAAATTCAGGTACATACTCGGAAAAAGAAATGTTTCGTTTATGTAGAAGGTACAGCTGTTCTTTCAGATAACATTGCTAACAAATTTGAAGTAGTTCAAAACGAAATCACTCAAGGACTGAAAGAATTCTTTGGTATTGATCGAGAGGTTAAACTGGAAGTTTCAGTGAAAGAATATGACCCTCAAAAAGCAGCTAAGAAAATTGTTAGTCGTGTAAAGTAAGGAAGTAAAAAATGGAATGGTTTAAAAAATATCAATACCCAATTCTATGTGGTGTAGTAGGTATTATTCTAGCCTGCTTCATCCTATCCTTCGGTTTCTTTAAAACATTGTTCGTTTTAATCTGTGGAGCCTTAGGAATTTGGTTGGGATACTATGTACAGAAGAATTATTTAAATAAATAAAGGAGTTTCATATGTCAAACGTAGAAAAAAATGTAACTGAAAAAAAAGATGTTGTTGTTTCTAAAGATGTTCGAGGAGAATTAACTTACGAAAATAAAGTTATTCAAAAAATTATCGGTCTTTCACTAGAAAGAGTCCCAGGACTATTACATGTTGACGGCGGATTCTTCTCAAATCTTACAGAAAAACTTGTCAATACTAATGATGTAACACACGGTGTTAACGTTGAAGTTGGTAAAGAACAAGTAGCAGTTGACTTGAACGTTATCGTAGAGTACAGAAAAAACGTTCCAACTCTATACAAGGAAATCAAAGACGTTATCGTATCAGAAGTTGCGAAAATGACTGATCTAGAAGTAGTTGAAGTTAACGTTAATGTTGTTGACATCAAAACTAAAGAACAATATGAAGCAGACTCAGTTAGCCTTCAAGATCGTGTAACTGACGTGGCAGAATCAACAGGCGAGTTCGCGTCAGAACAATTGTCTAGAGTGAAATCTGGTATCGGTTCAGGTGTCGCAGCAGCACAAGAAAAAATTAGTGAAGGCGCTGAATTCGTTCAAGAAAAAGTTGGCCAAGGCGTTGATAATGTTAAAGACGCTGCAGCCAAAGCAGAACCACGTGTTCAATAATTACTAATTTAGAAAAAATAAAAGGAGGACATACTTATGTCTACAGAAGAAAAATTCAACCAAGCAGCAGGAGCTGTTAAAGAAGGCGTTGGTAAATTGGTAGGTGACAAAGGACTTGAAAGCGAAGGAGCTGCTGAAAAAGTTGCTTCTAAAGTTAAAGAAGTCGCTGAAGATGCAAAAGACGCTATTGAAGGCGCTGTTGAAGGTGTTAAAAACATCTTTAAAAAAGACGACGCTAAATAATAAAATTTAGGTAATCTTGCTATTTTCCTTGGAAACACTCCCTAACTGGGGGTGTTTTTGTTATTCGTTTTTATCAATGCACGTTTTATAGAGAAAAAAAGGATACAGGACAAACAAATTACTGTATTCTTAAAATAACTTAGAGCAGATTTAACAAAGCAGCGACTAATACGATTATAGTGCAAATTATTTTTCCGATTTTTTCATGTTGCTTGAACAATTTATCAGAGAAAAGAATCAATACAAGCGCAACACACATCAACACAGTTCTTAAAGTTTGAGTAGTCATGGTCCATACTCCTTTCGTTATTCTGTTAATCCAGTAAATAAGTTGAATAGTAATTATACAATTTTCAAACATATCCATCTGCTCTGGTAAAGCTTTTGTTCTTTGATTATTAATCGGTATCTCTATCTATCTTTATTATAGTACCAACATCATTATTAAACAAATAAATGTAATTATTTTTATAGTTTGGCATCTGTAAAATTTTGAAAACGAGGGATACCTGCTCTGAATTTACTCCTAAAAAAGCAATTTAAAGCAGTTGATATTTATCAAAAAATCTCAGAACTAACAACTAGATAAAATAACTACATTTTTTCGTGATATAAATTAGGTGTTCGGATATATAGAAAACGATTTAGTCATATGAATTGCACCTCAAAAGTTAGACAGAAAAAAATCTAACTTTTGGGTTGTTTTTGTTATTTATTTTTATGAGTGTACATTTGGCAGAGACAATATCACAGACAATATAGATTCCAATTTTACTAATTTAAATATTTTAAAATAAAAAAGGTAGTAAGAGAGTATCTTACTACCTTTTTTGATTTATAAACCTAGTTTACTAAACTAATTCAATCAACATTAACCTCTCGTATCTTTTTCGACAGATTTTAATAGTTTGCTTGCTAGATAGGCCAATAGGATAGAGAAAGCAACTAAAAGGATCCATGCAACTATTAAATTTACTTGTACTTTTGTTGACGTACTGAAAAATGATCCTCCCTCTTTAAAACCCGCTAAGTCTAAAAGCCCATCAAAACTATAACGACTAAGTGTGAAATAAGATAAGAACTGCAAAAAGCCATTTAAAGGTATATTTCCTGCAAAGAGAAATTGAAGGAGAATGACAAAGGGCATTACAGTCATTGCCTTTTCAACATTTTTAACAATTGAAGAGACAAATAAACCTAAAGCATCTGCCGAATAAATGGTTAAAAATATAGTTAAGAAATAAGAAATGAATCGTAAACTGTCATTATCAAAGATAGTCTTAAATTCTGAAATCGAGTGGTGATAGAATAAGAATAAAATACTGGAGAAAATAATAGCTTGAATTAGAGAAACAAGGGCTTGGAATAACATGTGGGCGAACATATACGATGATAGGTTCATGCCCCCTCGGTATTCGTGTTTAATAATATCTCTTTCTTTACAGATCAATGTAATAGAATTAAAAACTCCTATCCAAATACAGGCACAAACAATAATGAATGAAGTGGATTTCACTTCTGCACCTAAGCCGGTTGAAAATCCGTCTTTTCCAGCTACAATGCAAGTAATAAGGGCAATGATAGCAGTACTTATAAAAGAATACCATCCGTTAGAATTTAAAAAATTTCGTTTAAATTTACCCAAATAGATCAAAATTTGTTCTTTATTCGATGCGTAATTCATCTTAACCTCCTCTATATTCTCTATATTTTTCGATGTAGTAATCTGAAGTTCGCTCTACTTCAGACACCACGAGTTCAAGTTGATTGACATTAAAGAATTCTAGGGTATCTTCTACAGAACCATAAAAGGCCATTTTACCGCACGATTCTTCCTCACTTTTAGCGAGAACTAATACTTTATCAAATAATTCTGGTGTTCGATCTGGACTATGTGAGATAACAAAAACAATCTTATTGTCATCTGCGATACTTCTTAAGCTAGCCATAATTGAACGAGCGTTACTGCCATCTACTCCAGAATCTGGTTCATCTAGAACAAATACAACTGGATCTGCAATATACTCAGTAGCAATACTCAATCTTTTTTTCTCTCCGCCACTTAATTCATAGACCAAAGCCTCTTTTTTCTTTGTTAGTTTGACTGTTTCTAATACTTTTGAAATTTTTTCTTCTAATAAAGCAGGATCTTTAGTAAAATCTCGTACTAGTTTCATCTCTGCGGCATTTTTCAGAGTCATATAAACACTATCTTTTTCACGATGAAGACTAAATTGAGGGACATTGGCAATCATTCTTCGAACTTTGTCAAATTGATTATAGATGTTTATATTTCCTAATAAGATATCAGCATCCGCTTTTTCTATGCCCATGATTGCATTGATCAGTGTGGTTTTTCCTGCTCCTGAACCACCTAAAATGAGCACGATTTCGCCAGAGGATACTTGAAAGTCAATCTCTGATAATAAAAGTTTCTCTCCTGCGAGACGCTTTCGAATTCGAACAGATAACTGTGTATCTTGTTCAATTCTATTGATATTATCTGCGAGACTCTTTTCTTGACTTTCAGTTAATTCATGTTGAAAAACTAAGGAATTATTATAAATGACGAAGAGTCGATGGTTTATGGATACTAAATCATAGTTATTTAGGTATGTTTTATCCTTAATTAGATGATTATTCAAATAAATCATGTCTCCGAGAGGGTGGACATATATATTACTGTTGTCTAGGACTTCAAAATGCTTGTCTACTTTCTCTGCTAGACTTGTGTTGATTTCCTTTTGCTTCCATTCGATATACTTCTGGTTCATGAGACTAAAAATATAAATAGTATCATCAACACGGAGGGTATCTCGATTATTTAGGTAGTGTTTTTTACCGATATCAATTTTTGCATTATTTATATAGATGACTTCTGAATCACTCTGTAAATAGTAACCAATATGATCTTTTTCTAATAATATATTCTTATCATCGTTCAAAATCTCAGGTATTTCCTTGGTGACAACGCTTCCTTCTTTGAGAACGAAGGTAAATAAGGAGATTGTATGATCTTGAACTTCCTCTCCTTTGTCTAATTTTTCAGAGATAGTTTCTTTTATCCTATCACCCATGTGTTTAAGGGTTGATGGCATTTTGAAAGAAATATTTTTATTTTCTTGATCATTGTCTCTACGTATGCTATCGACATACTTTAAGTCCACTTTAGGTTTGATATTATCTATATACTTTCCACAAAAAGGACAAAACTTCCAACCGATTCCAATATTTTTGAAGCAGCTAGGACATTTTGTTTTTACAATATAATCCTTCATTTCGACTCTACTTTACTACTTTTCCACAATTGATGCAAAATTCGAAGCTTTTTGATAGACTTGTTCCACAATGGGGACAAGAAACTAAGTCTTGACCAGATGAATCAATAGATTTTTGAAGAGAAATCTGCTCTTGAAAGAGCTTAGTGATTTCAGCGATTTCAGTTGAATAGAGAGGATTTTTCTTTATTTCTTCTAAATGTTCTTCAACAAATTTGATGCCTATTAATCTATACAAGTCATTGATTTGATTTTGTAGTACTTGAATTTCCTTTTTTTTGCGAAGATTTTCTGCATTTTGCTTTCCTTCTGAAATAACAGTGCTTGTTGTCTCTTTGACAAGTCTAGCTCCATCTTTCAATTGATCTAAAAAAGCCATCTGTTCTCCTTATCTATGCTTATTGTAAGTATATATTTCACTTGATTCCAGTATAACACATATGATAACATTATCAAAATTTTCATATACCGTTTTAAAAGTTAATAGAAAATAGTTTGATATTGAGATTCATAATTTCTAATCAAGCTTGTATTTAGAGAAGTGATGGTTGTAACGGACACAATTCCAATCTAGCTTTTTTCTATTTATATTTATTGCTCCTATTTTTGAGAGCGCTTGAAATATGTTATAATAAAACTAGATTAAATTTTTGGAGGAAAACCGTGGGGAATTTCATTGAGCTAGTCTTTCATCGTTTCTTTTTGGGGATGATTGCGACGGCTTATTTTTGGTTATTGACACTAGCAGGAGGAGTGATTTTTGGTATAGCACCCGCTAGTGCAACTCTTATGAGTTTATTTGCTGAAAATGGCTATTCTTACCGTGCTTATCGTTTCAAGGAAGCATGGGCTTTATTTAAGAGCAGTTTTGTCAAAAGTAATCTCAGTTTCTACACCTTTATAGGGATTGACTTAATCTTGATTTATGGCTTGTATCTGATGATTCAGTTGCCAAACCAGACGATTATCCACTTGGCAGCAACATTTCTAAATATCTTTTTAGTAGCCTTGGTATTTTTGGCCTACACGGTATCTTTAAAGTTACAGGTTTACTTTGAATTGTCCTATAAAAACACCTTAAAGCTCGCCTTTATCGGAATTTTTATGAGTTTATCAGCAGTGGCCAAGGTTCTCCTTGGTAGCGTCTTGTTAGCCATTATTGGCTTCTATATGCCAGCCCTCATCGCTTTTGTAGGTATTGGGATGTGGCACTTCTTTATTAGTGATTTATTGGAGCCTGTTTATGAAAGTATTCATGAAAAATTGGCAACCAAATAAGACCAAACAATTCCGCCTCCACTCACTCCTAAGAATCTATAGTCTGGTGATGATTGTCATCATTTCCTGCTTTGCTCTCTTGATTTCTTATGCAGACTGGGATATGCGTGAAAGGGAAGCAAATCGTGTCGGTCAGCGTGTTCTCGCTCGAACAGTCGATGAAGTTGAATACTACTATCGGGAGTCAAATCGCCTAGCTCAGGGATTGGTCGAGAATCAAGCCCGCATTGAAGGGATTTACAAGTATTTTAGCCTCAGCACGCCAGATTATTTTTACTGGCAGTTAGAGCGCAAGGCGTCACCCTACATTTCCGTTTCTATTTATGAAAATATCGATGATATATACGTGCGAAACGATTTTGTGACAGGTATTTCGATTGTTCTACAGGATTCAACGGATGTATTTGTTTCCAAAAGAGGAAACAGAGGTGGACAGAAGATTCCAGCTGAGAGCTTTAAACCAGATGCCAATAGTTTCGCTGTTCCAGTGTCTGATCCCATCTCGGACCAAGCTCTAGGGGTCATTTATATTTCCGTAGAACCAGAATTCCTCTATAAAGCGATTGACAACACCAGGGGAACAATTCCTGTAGCAGTAACTGTCATTGCACCATATGAAACAGATATGTTCTATATTGGAACGAAGGGAACGAATGAGTCTTGGTTGGTAGGAACAACTGCCCATGGTTATCAAGTTCGAGTAGCTGTACCAAAGGATTATGTTTGGAGTGGGACTTTAGCGAGTTCGGCACTTATTTTAGGTTTGAGCGCCTTCTTTATCATCATTTTATATATGACCTTAAGAAGGACTTTTTCTGACTATCAAAGTCAGGTTGTGGACTTGGTGGACTCTATCCAAGCCATTACTAAGGGAGAGCAGACCAAGAGAATCGACACAGATAAAAAGGACCAGGAATTGCTACTAATTGCTGAGTCGACAAATGATATGTTGGATCGACTAGAAAGTAATATTCACGATATTTATCAACTGGAACTCAATCAAAAAGATGCCAACATGCGAGCCTTACAAGCTCAAATTAATCCGCATTTCATGTATAATACTCTGGAATTTTTGCGGATGTACGCGGTGATGGAAAATCAAAATGAACTAGCAGATATCATCTATGAGTTCAGTAGTCTCCTGCGCAATAATATCTCTGACGAGCGAGAAACGACCCTCAAACAAGAAGTGGAGTTTTGTCGGAAGTACAGTTATCTCTGTATGGTTCGCTATCCAAAATCCATTGCCTATGGATTTAAGATTGACCCTGAATTGGAAGAAATGCGTATTCCAAAGTTCACACTCCAACCGTTAGTGGAAAATTATTTTGCCCATGGAGTTGATCATAAAAGAACAGATAATGTTATCAGTATCAAGGCTTTGAAAAAAGATGGCTATGTCGAAATTTTAGTAACCGATAATGGCCGTGGGATGTCTGTTGAAAAACTAGCAGAAATTCAAGCTAAACTGGCTCAAAGAACCTTTGAACACACAGCAGATTATAAGGGGCAACGACAGTCTATTGGGATTGTTAATATCCACGAACGCTTTGTGCTCTACTTTGGAGACCGCTATAACATCAATGTAGAATCAGCTGAACAAAAAGGTGTTCAATATAGAATTACCATTCAGGATGAAGAGAAAGGATAAACATGTATAAAGTACTATTAGTTGACGATGAGTACATGATTACAGAAGGACTTAAGCGTTTGATCCCTTTTGAAAAATGGGATATGGAAGTCGTTGCAACAGCCAATCATGCTGACGACGCTTTGGACTATGTTCGAGAGCATCCTGTAGACATCGTCATTTCTGATGTCAACATGCCTGACAAGACAGGACTTGAAATGATTGGGGAAATGAAGGAACTCTTGCCAGAGGCTTACTATATTCTTCTTTCCGGCTATCAAGAATTTGAATATGTCAAGAAAGCCATGAACCTCAATGTTGTAGATTATCTTGTCAAACCAGTTGATAAGGTTGAACTGGAGCATTTACTTGAGAAAATCCTTGGTCAACTTCGTGAGAAAGTGCATGAGCCAGAAATGTTAAGTCAAAAGTTAGACGACGAAGCATTTAAAGCACACCTGTCTCAAAAAGAAAACTGGTGGATTGGACTCTCTCAAGAGAAACAAGGGGATTTTGTCATTCCTTACTATGTTTTAGGTCAGGACTGGCAGATTGTGATTGCAGCTCAGAAATTCGACGGTCTACTTGTCATGCCTTTTGAGTTACCTTATCAGGCCAACTTTGAAAAATGGAAATTTGACGTTGAAAAAGCCCTCTTCTATGGAACTGTAAACCTCGATCAATCTGAAAGTCTCTTTTCTTATTATGAACCCATTTATCGAGTTATTATCCAAGGAAATCTTCAGCAGATTATCGAGGAGTTGAACCTACTCGAGAAGATTGTCTTAGAAAACACACCGAGGGTATCCATCACCAAGCAACTCTTTACTCAGTTTGTTATGGATGTCTTCCATCTCTTTGAACATTTGAAAGCAGATGATATGACAGATATTGTCAAGAATATTCATGCCATCACAAACTTTGAAGACTTAGTAGCTTATACCAAGGAAACCTTGACGTCCTTCTTTGGCCAATACCGCATGAATGAGAATGTTGTCAGTGTACTCGAAGTTATTGGTAGAGACTACAAAAAAGAGCTATCTCTCAAGGATATCAGCAAGGACCTCTTTATCAATCCTGTTTACTTAGGTCAGTTAATCAAGAAGGAAACCAATTCAACCTTTGCTGAGCTTCTCAATAAGCAACGCATCAAGGCAGCTCAGCAACTTTTACTATCTACAAATGATAGTATTGAGGATATTTGCTATACGGTTGGTTACAGTAATGTAGGCTATTTCTATAAGGTCTTTCGAAAACTATGTGGGAAGTCTCCGAAAGCATACCGTAAGCAGGTGGAAGTAAACTTGTAGAATTTGTTTTACTTGTTAAAATATGCTATAATAAATTAAAAATTATGAGGAGGTTACTTTTATGAAAAAGAAACCAATCTATCTATGGATTTTATTAGTCTTATCAGCGATTAATTCAGCCTTGGCAATAGTTGGAATATTCACTCCAGTACCTAGTAAGGACGCCCTTCGTGCTAGCCAAGAAAATGTTGGGACACTTAGTGCTCAACAAATAGAAGATGCTGTTAACTATGCCCACCAAGTGTCAGAGTCATCTCACTCTATTTTTAACACGATACTCATTATTCTATCCGCTATCCTAGTTGTAGTAGCCTTTGTTTTCTTAATTCGTAAGAACTTGCAGTTGGCGAACTACACTTATGTTGGATATGCCTTACTAGCTATTGTTGGACTAGTCCATGACAATATGAATCTACAAGATGCTATGCAATTGATTAAAGATGACACCCTACGTTTAGGAATGGAAGTCATGTCAAAAGCAACCACTATTATTTTCATCGTCATCAATGTTATCTTTTTGGGAATCGTCTTCTATAAAATATGGCGTCAGCAAAAAGAATTAACAGAATCTCAAGAGGAAGAACTCGCCTAAGAGTTGACAAAGGATAACTATCAAGATACAATCTTGGTAGTTATTTTTTTGGATTCGAGAAAGAGGGAGGAAAAGATGAAAAAAATTTCCTTAGTTTATATCAGTCTAAGCGGCAACACGGAGAGCTTTGTAACACGTTTGAAAGCTTATTTGTTGGAGCAGTATGCGAATATTGATGTGGAAAAAATTCATATTAAAGACTTGGTCAAGGAAGGAGAAGACTTCTTTGAGATGACCAACCCATATGTGGCTTTTCTACCAACTTACCTCGAAGGTGGAAATGGAGTTGACAATGGAGATGTGGAAATCTTGACCACTCCAGTAGGTGACTTTATCGCATATGGTGATAATGCTAGCAAGTGTTTTGGTGTCGTAGGATCGGGTAACCGCAATTTTAACAACCAATACTGTTTGACCGCCAAGCAATATAGCCAGCGCTTTGGTTTTCCAGTCCTAGCTGACTTTGAAATGCGCGGAATGCTAGGAGATATTAAGAAGGTTGCTGGGATTATTGCAGAGCTTTATGAACTTGAATCCTTGTAAGAGGATAGAGTTGCTGGGCTAGATTTTTATCCCATGGATCATAGAATTATTTCAAAAGAGAACAGTTCAAATGAGTAAATTACAGAGATCATTTTTAAAGTATTTAAAACGCAAACCAAGCTTCAAGGATATTATGCTATGCAGTGCTTTGCTACTATTAGCGATTGCTCTGCTACTGTTCTCTGAGAAAATTTTTGATGAAAATGCAGCACCATTTGGAACCATGGTATCCTTAGGGATTGTTATCCTGGTAGAAATCTTAGCTGTCAGAAATAAATAAAAAGACTCGAGAAATGCATCTCGAGTCTTTTTGTTAGTTGCGAATTTCGTCAACGATTTCTTTTGCAATTGGAATTCCTAATCGGTAACCTTTGTTGATGTAGTCAATGACATCATTGATATTTTCTATCGTTTGGATTTTCTCTTTGATAGTTGCACGAAAAGCTGGATCTTTCAATAGTTGGTCCTGAAGCAGTCTTTGAAGTTTCTCTTTTTCATATTTGTTGACAAGAAAGAGAAAAAGAAGACTGATAACAACTAGAATATAAGCATACTGGCTCATAAAAATTCTCCCTAGGTGATAAAGAAGTAAGTGGTTAGAGAAAAACGAATATCCTTCGCCTTTCGAGTGATGATACTGTAAGCGCCTAGCCACTTGTTATTAATTAGTAAGGCGTTTAGGCAAATCGCCCGATAGCGATTGTCGTCAAGAGACTAGTAACTTTAGTTCCAGTCTCTTGTAACGAGTTACATCTTCTCTGGCGCCTCTACACCCAACAGACGAAGCGCTTCTTTGAGGACGACTGCTGTTGCATAGCTAAGGGCTAGACGGCTGTCACGTTCTGGACTTTCATCTAAGATACGAGTGTGGGCATAGTATTTGTTAAAGGCTTGCGCTAAGCTGATTGCAAATTTAGCGATGATAGAAGGTTCGTAATTATCAGCTGCACGTTTAATAATACGTGGGAAGTCTTGGATTAACTTAATAATTTCCCAGCTTTCAGCATCGTTCAAGCTATAGTTGGCACCTGCTTCAGGTTTGAAATCGGCTTTACGCAAGATTGATTGGATACGAGCGTAGGCATACTGAACATAAGGGCCAGTCTCCCCTTCGAAGGATACCATAGCTTCAAGGTCGAAGTCATATCCATTTGTACGGTCAGTTTTAAGGTCATAGAATTTAATGGCCCCAACTCCAACAGCATGAGCGACCTGGTCTTTGTTTTCAAGTTCTGGATTTTTGGCTTCGATCTGCGCTTTAGCACGGCTGATGGCTTCTGCGACGGTTGGCTCGAGTAAGATAACATTCCCTTTACGAGTAGAAAGTTTTTTCCCTTCTTTTGTAACCAAGCCAAAAGGAACATGGACAATGTCTTGGCTCCAATCGTAACCCATTTCTTGTAAGACAGCCTTGAGTTGCTTAAAGTGAGCAGATTGTTCTTGACCAACGACATAGATAGATTTTGCAAATTGGTACTCATTTTTACGGTAGAGGGCCGCAGCTAAGTCACGCGTGATGTATAGAGTTGCACCGTCAGATTTCTTGATAAGAGCTGGGTGTTCAATTCCATATTTTTCAAGATTAACAACTTGGGCACCTTCTGATTCGACTAATAGTCCTTTTTCAGAAAGGATGTCTACAACTGCATCCATTTTATCATTGTAGAAAGCTTCTCCGTTATAGCTGTCGAATTCAACTTGTAACTCATTGTAGAGACGGTTAAATTCTACCAAGCTTTCATCGCGGAACCATTGCCAAAGAGCGAGAGCTTCCTCATCGCCGTTTTCAAGCTTGCGGAACCATTCGCGTGCTTCTTCATCCAAGCTTGGATCATTCTCAGCTTCAGCATTAATGCGGACATAGAGCTTAAGGAGTTCATCGATTGGATGAGCTTTGACAGCTTCTTCGTTACCCCATTTCTTGTAGGCAACAATCAACATCCCAAACTGTTTGCCCCAGTCTCCCAAATGGTTGACCTTGACAGTTTTATAGCCGATTTTTTGGAAGATATGTGACAAGCTATCTCCGATAACTGTTGAACGAAGGTGACCGATTGAAAATGGTTTAGCGATATTAGGGCTAGACATGTCAATGACAACATTTTCTTGATTGCCAATCTCTTGGTCAGCGTAGTGCTCTTTTTCAGTGATAACGTTTTGTAGAACTTGATCAGAAATGGCAGTCTTATCAAGGAAGAAGTTGACGTAAGGACCTGTTGCTACAACCTTTTCAAAAGCTTGGCTATTGATCTTTTCAGCGATGTCAGCAGCAATCATTTGAGGAGCTTTACGTTCAACCTTCGCCAATGAGAAGGCAGGGAAGGCGATATCTCCCATGTCTGAGTTTTTAGGTGTTTCTAGTAAATTTAAAATAGCCTCTTGGTCCAGGCTATCAATGACGCTAGCCAACTCGCTAGCAATCAATTCTTTTGTATTCATTTAAGGCTCCTTTAGGGCTTTTCTACTATTTTATCACAATTTACTACATTTTTTTTGAAAGAAGAGATTTTTTTTGAAATATCCAGTTTTTTTGATATAATGTTCTTACTAAAAAAATGTAAAATGTTATAAATATGCACTTGAAAGGATCTTATGAGAAAAAGAGAACGTCATCAGCTCATCAAGCGAATGATTACAGAAGAAAAATTAGGAACTCAAAAGGAAATTCAAGATCGATTGGAAGTCTGTGATGTCTTTGTGACACAAACGACATTATCCCGTGATTTGCGAGAGCTTGGCTTAACCAAAGTTAAGAAAAACGATGTTGTTTACTATGTGCTAGCAAATGAGACAGAGAAGATTGATCTAGTCGAATTCCTTTCACATCACTTAGAGGGTGTTGCAAGAGCCGAATTCACCTTGGTTCTCCACACTAAACTTGGAGAAGCATCCGTTTTAGCCAATGTAGTAGATTCAAATAAAGATGGGTGGATCTTAGGTACTGTTGCCGGAGCGAATACCTTGTTGGTTATCTGTAAGGATCAACATGCAGCTCAAGTCATGGAAGAACGCTTGCTAGAGTTAATGGAAGATAGATAAGGTCTTGAGAGCTTCTCTCAGGACTGTTTTTACAAGGAGAGAGTAAATGACTACTGAAAAATTATCACCTGGTATGCAACAGTATGTGGATATCAAAAAACAATATCCAGATTCTTTTTTGCTTTTTCGTATGGGTGATTTTTATGAGTTGTTTTATGAGGATGCAGTCAATGCTGCACAGATACTAGAAATCTCACTGACCAGTCGCAACAAAAATGCTGAAAATCCGATTCCCATGGCTGGAGTTCCTTATCATTCTGCCCAACAGTATATTGATGTTCTAGTTGAACGTGGCTACAAGGTTGCCATCGCTGAACAGATGGAAGCCCCTAAGCAAGCTGTCGGTGTTGTTAAGCGTGAGGTCGTCCAGGTCATTACACCAGGCACAGTGGTTGATAGTAGTAAGCCAGATAGCCACAATAACTTTTTGGTAGCTATTGATCGTGATGAGTCTCGATATGGTCTAGCCTACATGGATTTGGTGACAGGTGATTTTTATGTAACGGGATTATCAGATTTCTCTCTAGTCTGTGGTGAAATCCGTAACCTAAAGGCCAGAGAAGTGGTGATTGGTTACGACTTGTCTGAAGTGGAAGAACAGATTCTCAGTCGTCAAATGAATCTAGTGCTTTCCTATGAACAAGAAACATATGAAGACGTTCATCTGTTGGATTCAAGATTGGCAACTGTTGAAGGAGCAGCTAGTGGGAAACTTCTCCAGTATGTCCATCGGACGCAGATGCGAGAGCTCAGCCACTTGAAGCCTGTTATCCGTTATGAAATCAAAGATTTCTTGCAGATGGATTTTGCGACCAAGGCTAGTCTGGATTTGGTTGAAAATGCTCGCTCAGGTAAGAAACAAGGGAGCCTGTTCTGGTTGCTAGATGAGACTAAAACTGCAATGGGCATGCGTCTTCTACGTTCTTGGATTCAACGCCCCTTAATTGATTTAGACCGTATCCTTGAACGTCAGGAAGTTGTACAAGTCTTTCTGGATTATTTCTTTGAGCGCAGTGATTTAACGGAAAGCCTCAAGGGAGTCTACGATATCGAACGTCTGGCTAGTCGAGTATCTTTTGGCAAAAGCAACCCCAAAGACCTCTTGCAATTAGCAACTACCTTAGGAAGTGTTCCACGAATTCGCGCCATTTTAGAAGGAATGGAGCAACCAGCTCTAGCTTATCTAATTGAACAACTAGATGCTATTCCTGAGTTGGAAAGCCTGATAAGTGCTGCCATTGCCCCAGAGGCTCCCCACGTGATTACCGAAGGTGGTATTATCCGAACGGGCTTTGATGAGACCTTGGATAAATACCGTCGTGTGCTGAGAGAAGGGACTAGCTGGATTGCTGAGATCGAGGCCAAGGAAAGAGAAAACTCTGGCATCAATACTCTCAAGATTGACTACAATAAAAAAGACGGCTACTATTTCCATGTAACCAACTCGCAGCTAGGTAACGTACCAGCCCACTTTTTCCGTAAGGCTACGCTGAAAAACTCTGAGCGATTTGGGACAGAGGAATTGGCGCGTATCGAGGGAGAAATGTTAGAGGCGCGTGAGAAATCAGCAAACCTAGAATACGAAATCTTTATGCGTATTCGTGAGGAGGTTGGCAAGTATATCCAACGCCTACAGGCTCTGGCTCAAGGAATCGCTACTATCGATGTCTTGCAAGGCTTGGCAGTAGTTGCAGAAAAACAACACCTGATTCGACCAGAGTTTGGGCAAGAGTCGCGGATTGATATCCAGAATGGTCGTCACGCAGTTGTTGAAAAGGTCATGGGAGCTCAGACCTATATTCCGAACAGTATCCAGATGGATGAAGATACTAGCATTCAACTAATTACAGGTCCGAACATGAGCGGGAAGTCAACCTACATGCGCCAGTTGGCGATAACAGCAGTTATGGCTCAGATGGGTTCTTATGTCCCTGCAGAAAGTGCTCGTTTGCCAATTTTTGATGCAATTTTTACCCGTATCGGTGCGGCAGATGACTTGGTTTCAGGTCAATCCACCTTTATGGTAGAGATGATGGAAGCTAATAATGCCATTAGTCATGCGACCAAGGATTCATTGATTCTTTTTGATGAGCTTGGTCGAGGAACCGCAACTTATGATGGTATGGCTCTAGCCCAGTCTATTATCGAGTATATCCATGAGCATATTGGTGCCAAGACTCTCTTTGCCACGCACTACCATGAATTAACCAGTTTGGAAACTAGTCTTGAACATCTAGTAAATGTACACGTAGCTACGCTTGAGCAAAATGGTCAGGTCACTTTCCTTCATAAGATTGAACCAGGTCCAGCAGATAAATCGTACGGTATTCACGTTGCTAAGATTGCAGGATTGCCAGCAGACTTGCTAAAAAGAGCGGATGCGATTCTAACTCAACTAGAGAGCCAAGGTCAGGAAAATCCAATTTCTATCAATCAAAGGAATGTTGTCAATGAGCAAATGTCTCTCTTTGATGAAAAAGAAGAAAATCCTATCTTAGCAGAGTTGGCCCAAGTAGATGTGTACAATATGACACCTATGCAAGCCATGAATCTCTTATTAGAATGGAAGCAAAAATTATAAGCAAAAACCCACTCGCAAAAAGGAGTGGGTTTTTAGGCCTTATTTTTTCTGAGCTAATAGTTGGTTGATGTGGGCAACCTTCTTTGATTCTCTTTTGTAGAGAATCGTCCAAATGATGAGGTAGACGATGGCAAACTCTGGGATGAGCTGAAGGATGAAAGTCCAGTGAAGAGGGAACCAGCCTGCTAGGATTGCTAGAGGGACAAAGCCTAGCAACATAAGAAAGAAGTGGGTGACAGTTGCACGAAGGAGACTCCAATCTTGAGCAAAGAGACGGCTACCAAAACTAAAGAGGATTCCAATCGCTGCCCAAATAAGCAGACAGTAAAGTAAGACGAGTGATCCATGCACCTGATGTTGGGTCATGAATTGCCCAATTAAAGAGTTGGGGCTGAGAGGTGCGTAGTTACTTGGTGAGTGGATAAACGAAAAGATAATAGATAGGATGAGACCGATGAGGATACCAGTTGTGGCATCGTGAAATACTTGTTTTTTCATAGTTCTAATTTCTCCTTAATAGCTTTGAGGTAACGGCGAGATGAGTAGGTGAAACTTTCGTTTTTAAGATAAATTTCAATCAAGCCGTTAGAGGTTAGTTTTAGATGACTGATCGCATCAATGTTGACAATTTCGGATTGGGAAATTTGGATAAAGGAAGCAGGTAGAATTTCACTTGCTTGGTAGAGACGAATGTCAAGTGCATAGGTTTGGCTATTCGTTTCGGCCAGAACCTTACGATTTTCAATGTATACACGCTGAATCTTGCTAATCTGAATCAAGTAGACCTGGTCTTGGAATTTCCCTTTTATGGTATCTTTTTGATCTAGGGATTGGACAAAGTTCTGAACCTTTTGAACTTTAGGGGACAAGGACGGTGCCTCTATGATGATTTGCTCTTCAGTGTATTGCTGATCAATATCGAGTCTGACTTTCATAATTTCTCCTTTCATCAAGTTGTAATAGAGATCTCTTACTTACAAATCTATTAAACACCATTTTGTCGACAAATACAAGATGCTTTGTCTATGTGGTCGGTTGAAGAGTCTATCTGGTAGGCGACCGTTTTCAAAGAGATTTTAGAGCAAAGAAGTCAAAAAATAAGAAGAAATATATTGACAAAAATAGAAAAAACGTGGTACAATGTTAGACGGTACTTTTTACTTTTGGTCTCTCAAGAGTGTACAGGGACGTGCTGACAAATGTTGCAAAAGTACACACAGATGATAGCTGTCACCAAGTGTATCATCACCAAAAATAAAAAAACACAGGAGAATGTAGATGCCTACAATTAACCAATTGGTTCGCAAACCGCGTAAATCAAAAGTAGAAAAATCTAAATCACCAGCTTTGAACGTTGGTTACAACAGTCATAAAAAAGTTCAAACAAACGTTTCTTCACCACAAAAACGTGGTGTTGCAACTCGTGTTGGAACAATGACACCTAAAAAACCTAACTCTGCCCTTCGTAAATTTGCTCGTGTACGTTTGAGCAACCTTATCGAAGTTACTGCCTACATCCCAGGTATCGGACACAACTTGCAAGAGCACAGCGTGGTGCTTCTTCGCGGTGGACGTGTGAAAGACCTTCCAGGGGTACGTTACCACATCGTCCGTGGTGCACTTGATACTGCAGGTGTTAACGATCGTAAACAAGGCCGTTCTAAATACGGTACTAAACGTCCGAAAAAAGCATAAGGAAAGGGGATAAAGAGAAATGAGTCGTAAAAATAGAGCTCCAAAACGTGACGTATTGCCAGATCCGCTTTACAATTCACAATTAGTTACTCGTCTTATCAACCGCGTTATGCTTGACGGTAAACGTGGTACAGCTGCTTCAATCGTTTACGGTGCTTTTGAACAAATCAAAGAAGCTACTGGTAACGATGCACTTGAAGTATTTGAAACAGCTATGGAAAACATCATGCCTGTACTTGAAGTACGTGCACGTCGTGTTGGTGGATCTAACTATCAAGTCCCAGTTGAAGTTCGTCCAGAACGTCGTACAACACTTGGACTTCGTTGGTTGGTAACAATCGCTCGCCTTCGTGGTGAACACACAATGCAAGACCGCCTTGCAAAAGAAATCTTGGATGCTGCTAACAACACTGGTGCAGCAGTTAAGAAACGTGAAGACACTCACCGTATGGCTGAAGCTAACCGTGCCTTCGCACACTTCCGTTGGTAATAAAATGATACCAAGAGCGACAAAGGCCCAAGGCAAAAATAGGAAACTGATGCAGTGTTCCGTGAACACAAAGCAGTTTATCTTTTTTGCACCGGGCCTCGCTCGGGTTCAAATCAGTTAACTTGAGCTTTTAGCCCGGGTTCAATTGATCTCAAATCGGCTAACTAACTTTAGCCCGAGTACAATTCAACTTCCCATCTCACAAGTTGAAACCAACTAAACAAGATAAACATTGAGAACGGGTGGGTCCTGCCTATCCGTTTTTATTGAAATCGTGTTATAATAGAATAGAAATAAAAAATATAGGAGAAACAAACCTCATGGCACGCGAATTTTCACTTGAAAAAACTCGTAATATCGGTATCATGGCTCACGTCGATGCTGGTAAAACAACTACAACTGAGCGTATTCTTTACTACACTGGTAAAATCCACAAAATCGGTGAAACTCACGAAGGTGCGTCTCAAATGGACTGGATGGAGCAAGAGCAAGAACGTGGTATCACTATCACATCTGCTGCAACAACAGCTCAATGGAACAACCACCGCGTAAACATCATCGACACACCAGGACACGTGGACTTCACAATCGAAGTACAACGTTCTCTTCGTGTATTGGACGGTGCGGTTACAGTTCTTGACTCACAATCAGGTGTTGAGCCTCAAACTGAAACAGTTTGGCGTCAAGCAACTGAGTACGGGGTTCCACGTATCGTATTTGCCAATAAAATGGACAAAATCGGTGCTGACTTCCTTTACTCAGTAAGCACACTTCACGATCGTCTTCAAGCAAATGCACACCCAATTCAATTGCCAATCGGTGCTGAAGATGACTTCCGCGGAATCATTGACTTGATCAAGATGAAAGCTGAAATCTATACTAACGACCTTGGTACAGATATCCTTGAAGAAGATATTCCAGCTGAATACCTTGAACAAGCTCAAGAATACCGTGAAAAATTGGTTGAAGCAGTTGCTGAAACTGACGAAGAATTGATGATGAAATATCTCGAAGGTGAAGAAATCACTAACGAGGAATTGAAAGCTGGTATCCGTAAAGCGACTATCAACGTTGAATTCTACCCAGTACTTTGTGGTTCTGCCTTCAAGAACAAGGGTGTCCAATTGATGCTTGATGCGGTTATCGACTACCTTCCAAGCCCACTTGATATCCCTGCGATCAAAGGTATCAACCCAGATACTGAAGAAGAAGAAACTCGTCCAGCATCTGATGAAGAGCCATTTGCAGCACTTGCCTTCAAGATCATGACTGACCCATTCGTAGGTCGTTTGACATTCTTCCGTGTTTACTCAGGTGTTCTTCAATCAGGTTCTTACGTATTGAATACTTCTAAAGGTAAACGTGAACGTATCGGACGTATCCTTCAAATGCACGCTAACAGCCGTCAAGAAATCGACACTGTTTACTCAGGTGATATCGCTGCTGCCGTTGGTTTGAAAGACACTACAACTGGTGACTCATTGACAGATGAAAAAGCTAAAATCATCCTTGAGTCAATCAACGTTCCAGAACCAGTTATCCAATTGATGGTTGAGCCTAAATCTAAAGCAGACCAAGATAAGATGGGTATCGCCCTTCAAAAATTGGCTGAAGAAGATCCAACATTCCGCGTTGAAACTAACGTTGAAACTGGTGAAACAGTTATCTCTGGTATGGGTGAGCTTCACCTTGACGTCCTTGTTGACCGTATGCGTCGTGAGTTCAAAGTTGAAGCGAACGTAGGTGCTCCTCAAGTATCTTACCGCGAAACATTCCGCGCTTCTACTCAAGCACGTGGATTCTTCAAACGTCAGTCTGGTGGTAAAGGTCAATTCGGTGATGTATGGATTGAATTTACTCCAAACGAAGAAGGTAAAGGATTCGAATTCGAAAACGCAATCGTCGGTGGTGTGGTTCCTCGTGAATTTATCCCAGCGGTTGAAAAAGGTTTGGTAGAATCTATGGCTAACGGTGTTCTTGCTGGTTACCCAATGGTTGACGTTAAAGCTAAGCTTTACGATGGTTCATACCACGATGTCGACTCATCTGAAACTGCCTTCAAGATCGCTGCATCTCTTGCACTTAAAGAAGCTGCTAAGACTGCACAACCAGCTATCCTTGAGCCAATGATGCTTGTAACAATCACTGTTCCAGAAGAAAACCTTGGTGATGTTATGGGTCACGTAACTGCTCGTCGTGGACGTGTAGATGGTATGGAAGCACACGGTAACAGCCAAATCGTTCGTGCTTATGTTCCACTTGCTGAAATGTTCGGTTATGCAACAGTTCTTCGTTCTGCATCACAAGGACGTGGTACATTCATGATGGTATTCGATCACTACGAAGATGTACCTAAGTCAGTACAAGAAGAAATCATTAAGAAAAACAAAGGTGAAGAATAATTCACCGTCACTTTAAAAGAAGTCACTTTGTGGCTTCTTTTTCTGTTTGGTAGAAATAGCTAAAATTGCCTCAAATATGGTAAAATAGAAGGAGTATATTGTGAGGAAAATGGATGTCAACCACTTTTGAAATTTTAATGAATCAGTTGGGAATTCCCGCTGAGATAAGAAATCATGAGGCCTTCTCCCAGGCTGAAATTGAACAAGTTATTGTACACAAGCAAAGTAACATTTGGGAGTTTCGTTTTGTCTTTGAGAATATTCTACCATTTGAGGTTTTTCTGGAATTGAAAAAGGGCCTGAAAGAAGAATTTTCAAAGACTGGAAATCAGGCTAGTTTTGAGATTAAAACTCGAAGCCAAGATTTTTCAAGAGAGCTTTTACAAGCCTACTATCGGGAGGCTTTTTCAGATGGCCCTTGTTCTAGCCAAGGATTTCGGACCACGTATCAGGATTTTCAGGTTCGATTTGAAAATGATCAGTTGATTATTGAGGCCTCTGAAGCAGCAGATACAGAGCATTTCAGAAAAAACCATTTGCCAAATCTGTGCAAACAACTTGAGCTCTTTGGTTTTCCTAAGTTTACATGCCATTTAGAGAAAAATGAAGATTTGACAAAGGAAGAGCAGGAAGCTTTCCATTCGGAAAATCAAATGATTGTTCAGGCTGCAAATGAAGAGACCCTTCGAGCTATGGAACAGTTAGAGCAGATGGCACCGCCTCCTCCAGTTGAGGACAAACCTGTCTTTGATTTCCAAGCCAAGAAGGCAGCTGCTAAGCCTAAACTCGACAAGGCAGAGGTAACTCCAATGATTGAGGTCAATACCGAAGAAAATCGACTGGTTTTTGAAGGGGTTGTCTTTGATGTGGAGCATAAAGTGACTAGAACGGGTCGTGTCTTGATTAGTTTCAAGATGACGGACTATACGTCTAGTTTCTCCATGCAAAAATGGGTCCGAAACGAAGAAGAAGCTCAGAAGTTTGACATCATTAAGAAAAATTCCTGGCTCCGTGTTCGTGGAAATGTCGAGGTCAATAATTTCACACGAGATTTGACCATGAATGTGCAAGATGTGCAGGAAGTAGTCCACTATGAACGTAAGGACTTGATGCCAGAAGGTGAGCGTCGCGTTGAGTTTCATGCCCATACCAATATGTCGACTATGGATGCTCTTCCTGAGGTCGAGGAAATCGTTGGAACAGCAGCAAAATGGGGCCACAAAGCGGTAGCAATCACAGACCATGGAAATGTTCAATCCTTCCCTCACGGTTATAAGGCCGCTAAGAAAGCTGGTATTCAGCTCATTTATGGAATGGAAGCCAATATCGTTGAGGATCGTGTTCCTATCGTCTATAACGAAGTAGAGATGGATCTTTCTGAAACTACCTATGTAGTCTTTGACGTGGAAACGACTGGTCTATCTGCTATCTATAATGATTTGATTCAGGTGGCAGCTTCCAAGATGTATAAGGGCAATATCATCGCTGAGTTTGATGAATTCATCAATCCAGGGCACCCCTTATCAGCCTTTACAACCGAATTGACAGGGATTACTGATGATCATGTAAAAAACGCTAAACCCTTGGTTCAAGTTCTGAAAGAATTCCAAGAATTCTGTAAAGATACCGTTCTTGTAGCCCATAATGCAAGCTTTGACGTTGGTTTTATGAATGCCAACTATGAGCGTCACGGTCTTCCAAAAATTACTCAACCTGTCATCGATACGCTAGAGTTCGCTAGAAATCTCTATCCAGAGTACAAACGCCATGGTTTGGGACCTTTGACCAAACGTTTTGGCGTAGCTCTAGAACACCACCATATGGCCAACTATGATGCGGAAGCAACTGGCCGTCTGCTCTTTATCTTTATCAAAGAAGTAGCAGAAAAACACGGTGTGACGAACTTAGCACGATTAAACCTTGATTTAATCAGTCCAGATTCATATAAGAAAGCTCGTGTCAAGCATGCGACAATCTATGTAAAAAATCAAGTGGGCTTGAAAAATATCTTTAAGTTGGTTTCCCTCTCTAATACCCAGTATTTTGAAGGAGTTCCACGGATTCCACGTACGGTACTAGATGCCCATCGAGAAGGTTTGATCTTAGGTTCAGCCTGTACGGAAGGGGAAGTCTTTGATGCAGTCGTATCACAAGGGGTAGATGCGGCAGTCGAAGTAGCTAAATACTACGATTTTATCGAGGTGATGCCTCCGGCTATCTATGCACCTCTGATTGCCAAAGAGCAGGTCAAGGATATGGAGGAACTTCAGACCATTATCAAGAGCTTGATTGAGGTCGGAGACCGTCTCGGTAAGCCAGTTCTTGCGACAGGAAATGTCCACTATATCGAACCTGAGGATGAAATTTATCGGGAAATCATCGTGCGAAGTCTAGGTCAGGGAGCCATGATTAACCGAACGATCGGTCATGGAGAAGCTGCCCAACCAGCTCCGCTACCAAAGGCACACTTTAGAACAACCAATGAAATGTTGGATGAATTTGCCTTTCTAGGGGAAGACTTGGCTCGCAAGATTGTCATTGAAAATACCAATGCCTTGGCAGAAATCTTTGAGCCTGTTGAGGTCGTTAAAGGCGACTTATATACACCTTTTATCGACCAAGCCGAGGAAACGGTTGCCGAGTTAACCTATAAAAAAGCCTTTGAAATCTATGGAAATCCACTCCCAGATATTGTCGATTTGCGGATTGAAAAAGAACTAACCTCTATTTTGGGGAATGGATTTGCTGTGATTTATCTAGCTTCACAGATGCTAGTGCACCGTTCCAACGAACGAGGCTATTTGGTCGGTTCCCGTGGGTCGGTTGGATCTAGTTTTGTTGCGACTATGATTGGGATTACCGAGGTCAATCCGCTCTCGCCTCACTATGTCTGTGGCCAGTGTCAGTATAGTGAGTTTATCACGGATGGTTCCTACGGTTCAGGTTTTGATATGCCCAATAAGGATTGTCCAAACTGTGGCCATAAACTCAGCAAGAATGGACAGGATATTCCTTTCGAGACCTTCCTTGGTTTTGATGGGGATAAGGTACCCGATATCGATTTGAACTTCTCTGGTGAGGATCAACCGAGCGCCCACTTGGATGTCCGTGATATCTTTGGGGAAGAATATGCCTTCCGTGCAGGAACGGTTGGTACGGTGGCTGCTAAAACAGCCTATGGATTTGTCAAGGGTTACGAGCGTGACTATGGCAAATTCTACCGAGAAGCCGAAGTTGAGCGTCTAGCTCAAGGAGCTGCTGGTGTTAAACGGACGACCGGTCAGCACCCAGGAGGAATCGTGGTTATCCCTAATTATATGGATGTCTATGACTTTACACCGGTCCAATACCCTGCAGATGACGTGACCGCTGAATGGCAGACCACTCACTTTAACTTCCACGATATCGATGAGAACGTCCTTAAGCTCGATGTCCTGGGACACGATGATCCGACCATGATTCGGAAACTGCAGGACTTGTCAGGCATTGATCCAAATGATATTCCTATGGATGATCATGGTGTCATGGCTCTCTTTTCGGGCACAGATATCCTTGGAGTGACACCTGAACAAATCGGTACCTCAACTGGTATGCTTGGTATTCCAGAGTTTGGAACTAACTTTGTTCGAGGCATGGTGGATGAAACCCATCCGACGACCTTTGCGGAGTTGCTTCAACTTTCTGGGCTGTCTCACGGTACCGACGTATGGTTGGGAAATGCCCAGGATTTGATTAAAACTGGAATTGCAGACCTATCAACCGTTATCGGATGTCGGGATGACATCATGGTTTACCTCATGCACGCAGGTTTAGAACCTAAGATGGCCTTTACCATCATGGAGCGAGTGCGTAAGGGATTGTGGCTTAAAATCTCAGAAGAAGAGCGCAATGGTTATATCGAAGCCATGAAGGCCAATAATGTGCCTGAGTGGTATATCGAATCTTGTGGAAAAATCAAGTACATGTTCCCTAAAGCCCATGCGGCAGCCTACGTTATGATGGCCCTTCGCGTGGCCTACTTCAAGGTTCACCATCCAATTTATTATTACTGTGCATACTTCTCCATCCGTGCTAAGGCCTTTGATATCAAGACCATGGGGGCAGGCTTGGATGCTATCAAACGTAAGATGCAAGAAATTGCTGAAAAACGCAAGAATAATGAAGCTTCTAATGTAGAAATTGACCTCTACACAACACTTGAAATCGTCAATGAGATGTGGGAACGTGGCTTTAAGTTCGGTAAATTGGACCTCTATCGCAGTGATGCGACTGAATTCATCATCGATGGAGATACCCTCATCCCACCGTTTGTCGCTATGGATGGTCTGGGAGAGAACGTTGCTAAGCAACTGGTTCGTGCCCGTCAAGAAGGGGAATTTCTCTCTAAAACCGAGTTACGCAAGCGTGGTGGACTCTCCTCAACCTTGGTTGAAAAGATGGATGAAATGGGAATTCTGGGCAATATGCCAGAGGATAACCAGCTCAGTCTGTTTGATGATTTGTTTTAAAAAAAATAACAGACGGACAAATATTGTCCATCTGTTTTGTTATACTTATACCATAAAAAGAAAGAGGTTTAAATGATGGTCAATACAGGATTAGATAACAAATATCAATTTGAAAATTTTATAGAAAAAGATGGTAATGCTTTGGCAAAGAAAGGATCCTTAGAAGTAGTGAAGAACTTAGGATTAAAATATAATCCCCAATATAATCCTCTTTATATTTATGGGGAATCAGGTTCAGGTAAAACACATCTCCTTCAAGCAATTGGAAATAAGGTTCTTGAGAACAATCCAGAAAAGCGAGTAAAATATATTTCTGCCGAAAACTTATTAGAAAATGAGCTAGAGATACAAAAAGTTAGAGATGCAGAATTAGATCTTCTTATCGTTGATGATATCCAGATATTGGGAGAAAAAGATGATATGATTCAAGAAAAATTCTTTAATCTTTTTAATTCTCTACATGTTAAGGATAAGCAAATGGTTTTCTCTAGTGACACTGAACCAGATCAATTGGAAAATGTACCTTCTCGTTTGATTGTGCGTTTTAAATGGGGGATGACAGTGTGTCTAGCATCGCTTGAAAAATAATAAGAAGGACTGCAAATGAATGATCAAGAGAGACTACTAAACATTTTTTTACGTTTACAGTTAGGTATTTCATTAGGAAAAAAGCAATTAGCCCAGGAATTTGAGGTTAGTGAAAAGACGATACAGAGAGATTTTTCGCTACTCCGTGATATTTTATCTAGTAACACCAGTTATAGTGGAGACTTGCTTTATAACCGTAAAACGAATAAGTATTGCTTAGCAAGTAAGTCAGTTTTTAATAAAAAGGATATTCTCGTTATTTCAAAGATTTTATTGGAAAATCGAGCACTGAATAAACCAGAAATTGATAGCTTACTAAAAAATTTACTTGCCTTAGTTCCTCGTGATGACCAGAAAGAAATTGAACAGATCATTGGCAGTGAAAAACTTAACTATACTCCCTTAACGGATCAACAAGATAGAATAGAGAAAATTTGGAATTTATCGGAGGCTATTCTACATGAACAGGTCTTAGACATTATCTATCAAAAACCTTATTCTGAATCTTCTAAGAAGCAGACGGTTTTGCCTATATCTCTTTATTATGATAGTCATTATTTCTATCTGGTTGTATACCAGTTGAAACATGCTACTTATATTACTTTAAGAGTAGACCGTATCCAGTCATGGTCTCTTAGTGGTATAGAGAAACCCTCTATTTCTTATCGAGATAAATTTAGAGATGGTGATATTCGTAACGAGAGAGTAGATGCTTTTATCGGGAAGAAAATCAGTATTGAAATCGAGTATTTGTACGATCCGACGATTGTGATGGATCAATTTCCAAATGCAAAAATAGTTGGGGAAAATGGTAGCTGGACTCATTTTAAGTTTGAAAGTCAGCATACACCGGGTCTTAAACGCTGGTTGTTGGGACAAGGGGAAGCAGTTACTGTTTTGTCTCCTCGGATTTTAGTAGAGGATATGAAGCAAACAGTTCAAGAAATGATAGATAAATATAGATGAGGATAAAATGAGTATTCAATTTACTTCTAAAAAGGTTGGAGAACTATGGATAAATGATTTTTATTCAAACGTTATCAATCTTAAATGAACAAAAGTCATAATTACAAGATGCAGTAACTGATTGATTTAATTGTTCATTTTCTAAGTTCGGAAGAATGTTACACTATCTTTTCAGGAGTAGGACAGAACGAAATTTGCTAAAAATCGTACTATTTTACTCCTGCAATTATATACTGGTATTCTCAAATATAGAAAATTTATTGTAGTTGGTCTTAAATTGAGAAAAATAATATTATGTTCTACATAGACAATATTGATTTTACAATTTTTATATGCTATACTACCTCTAATAATTAATATATAATTAATAAAGAAGTAGAAAGGTGATGGAGATATGACTGAATGGATTGTTATTGATCAGTTTGGCAACATGATTGCACAAGGATTTTGGACAAAGGAAGCAGCAGAACAGTATTCAAAAAATATTCCTAATACAAGTGTTATTCAAAAGAATTAGCCACTCTTAACTACAGATTCATATGAATTTGTAGTTTTTTTAAAATACTATAAAGGCGGATAAAATGAGTATTCAATTTACTTCTAAAAAAGTTGGAGAACTATTGAAAGAAGAGGATTTGCGGATTCCTTCTTATCAAAGACCTTATAAATGGAACAGAAAGCATATCCGTAATCTTTTTTATGATCTACGAGATGCTATGGGGAAAAAGGAATATCAGGTTGGTTTTGTTATCTTGCATGAAAATGATGGATACTTAGATATTGTCGATGGACAGCAACGGCTAATTTCTATTTCCTTGTTTCTTTATTTACTAGATGATTTTGAGGATTATAAGGGTGCTAATCAACTACTAAGTGCTGAATTTGGAGAGCTATCTTGTTATCATGCGAGTGAAAATTATAATGAGTGGGAAAATTTGACTCAATTGGTTGGTGAGAATCAGGCAAAAGATATTTGTAACTTTCTATTGGAAAATTGTTCTGTCTCTGTGATTACTATGCCACAGGAACGATTATCAGAGGCCTTTCAGTTATTTGATTCTCAGAATAATCGTGGAAAATCTCTAGAACCTCATGATTTGCTCAAAGCCTATCATCTTCGTAAGCAAGATTCTGAAGATGAAAGAATTGTTGAAAAGTGGGAGCAATTTGTAGAGGATAAAGAGTTAAGTCTCAAAGAGTTATTTGATAAGCATCTTTTTCGTATGAGACGTTGGTCTAGGGGAGAAACAGGATTAACAAACAAGCGTTATGGCTCTTATCTACGATTTACAGAGGATTATATTGACGACTTTAAAGGCGTTGATTTGAATCAGAATTTTCCATATCTAGAATTGTATCGTCATATTGAAAATCTCCCCATGTCCATTACTATGCCAATAATTGATGGAAGTAAATTTTTTGAGTATATTGAATCTGCTCATGAAACTATTAAAGAACATAAAGATTTTTTAAATGAAGAGTTAGGATTTTCTGATGAACCTGAAGGGGAAGAAAAAAATCTAGCTTACCCAGAAGGTATGTTGAACATTTACAATAGCTCAAAAGGACGCTACCTCAAGTGTCACAATATATTCCTAAATATTTGCTCGCTTTTTGCAGAGAGATTTGGAAAGAATGAGCTATCAAAGGATATAGTAGAGACCTTGTTTATTTGGTCTTATTACCCTCGAGTTAAGTCTAAAGCAATATATGATGCAACGGTAGGGAAATATGCCGCTGGTGGAAGTTTTAGACAAAAAGAGGCTCAAAAGCTATTTCAACTTTTATCCCATGCTGTTACTCCGAATGATTTCATGATCAAGATAGATAGAGAGCTATTTGAAAATTATACTGTGGACAAGATTATAGAAGAGGAAAAAGATAAATGGTAGAAACACATATAAGTTTATCAGTGAATCGTTTGTTAAATGAAGATACCTATGCTATTCCTCTTTATCAGAGAAATTTTGCTTGGACTTATGATGAAATTGAGCAGTTATTGAACGACGTAGCAGATGCTTTTCAAGAAAATAGAGACAATTACTATATTGGAACATTAGTCGTTAATAAAGAGAATAACCTTTTCAAAATCATAGATGGGCAACAACGAACAACAGCTCTTAATTTGATTGCCTTAGCTTTGAAGCATGAGTTTGGTTTTGATAGATTGAAAGCTGTCAATCTTACCTTTCCAGCTAGGAAGAAATCAAATGAGAATATTCAAAAACTATTTACTAAGCAAAAAATCTCTGAGGACGATGAAAATGAATTAACTAGAGGTTACGGGCATGCTAAAGATACCTTGAAAAAAGTGCTAGAGGAGCGCCAGCTTAATCCTCAGTCTTTCGTTGATTATCTTTTTGAGAATGTCATCATTTTTCGGAGTATACTTCCTGAAGATTTAGATTTGAATCTTTATTTTGAACGTTTTAACTCTCGAGGTGAACAACTAGAAGCTCATGAAATTCTTAAGGCGCAAATGATGGCTAAGTTTGGTGAAAATCAAGAAATGGCACAAAAATTTGCGAGAATATGGGATGCTTGTGCAGAATTTGATAAGCCGGTAATCAATGCATTTACAAAAAAAGCAAAGAAAAAGCATCCTGATGCAGAAAGAGAAAAAATATTTCCTTTGAATTGGATTAAAGGAAATAATTATCAGAATAGCTTTCTTTTAAACATTGATGAGTCTTTAAGTCAAGTAGAAGTTCAGTCAACTAATAAGAAATCTTTATTATCTAGTATAGAAAATAAAGAATCTACAACAGTTAAAGTAATATCACATACGAATGAAGTGGAAAAATACAGAACGATTATAAACTTTGAAACATTTTTATTTTTCGTATATTATATAACATTTGGGAATGTCTCCCCTTCTGATATACAGCTTGATGACAAGAAATTATTAGAAACATTTGAAAACGTAACTAGTGTTAATACAAACATAGAAGATATTACATTATTTATTAGGAATTTATTGAAATTAAAATTTATATTTGATAATTTAATCGTACGAATGTCACAAGAGACTAATAATAGAAGACAAGAAAATGATTGGTTTCTGCAGAAAGTTTATCGGAATGATTATAATAATAAAACTAGAGGAGATTTATTTGTTCAATACTATTATGATAAAAATTCTTTTGAAAAGTTCAATGATGATATTTTAATGCTCCAATCTATGTTTGCTGTGACCTTCACGGCCAATCGTGACAGTCGTTGGTTATATGAGATCTTGCAATTCCTCTTTAACCATATTGAAGAGTTAGATCAGCCAGAATTTGGCTCTTATTTTAAGGATTTTCTTGAAATAATGGCTGTAAGATATGCTGATGGAAAATTGTTTACCAAGGAAGGTATTATCAAGAAATATAATGATATTCCTGTTTATGCATTCAATTTTGTTGATTACATCCTATGGAAAAATCGTGAAGAATTAAAGAAAGCATACGATGTTAAGTTTGAAGATTTCAAATTTGCATATCGTCGTTCTATAGAGCATTGGTTTCCACAACATCCAAATAGTGATGAAAGAGTTGAAAAAATTGATGATAAATTTTTGCACTCCTTTGGGAATCTCTGTATCATTACAGATAGTCAAAATTCGAAGTTTGGAAATTTAGTTCCAAGTGCAAAATATAAACAATGGGAAGGAATTTTCAATCGCCAGAGTTTAAAATTACAGATGATGGCAGATGTAACGGTAAAGAATGATAAATGGGGTATTTGTGAGATTCAATTTATGGAAAAAGAAGTGGAAAGATATGTACACGACTTTTGTGATAGTTAAATAAAAACAAGCTTTATTAGGCTTGTTTTTAAATTTACATCATATGTGATATACTAGTAAGGGAAGAATTTTGAGTAAGACAAATATGCTCAAAGATTTGAAATAAAAAAGAAAAGAGAAACAACATGGTTTTACCAAATTTTAAAGAAAATCTAGAAAAATACGCTAAGCTTTTGGTTGCAAACGGAGTGAACGTGCAACCTGGTCATACCTTGGCTCTCTCTATTGATGTGGAGCAACGCGAGTTGGCTCACTTAATCGTCAAAGAAGCCTATGCACTTGGAGCGCACGAAGTTATCGTTCAATGGGCAGATGACTTTTTAAACCGTGAGAAATTCCTTCACGCGCCGATGGAGCGTTTGGACAATGTGCCAGAATACAAGATCGCTGAGATGAACTACCTTCTTGAAAACAAAGCAAGTCGTCTCGGTGTTCGTTCTTCTGACCCAGGTGCCTTGAACGGAGTGGATGCTGAAAAGCTCTCAGCTTCTGCCAAAGCTATGGGAATTGCAATGAAGCCAATGCGTATCGCAACTCAATCTAACAAGGTTAGCTGGACTGTAGCAGCCGCTGCTGGACTTGAGTGGGCTAAGAAAGTCTTTCCAAATGCTGCGAGTGACGAAGAAGCAGTGGATCTCCTTTGGGACCAAATCTTCAAGACTTGCCGTATCTACGAAGAAGATCCAGTTAAGGCTTGGGAAGAACATGCAGCTATCTTGAAGAGCAAGGCGGAAATGCTCAACAAAGAACAATTCTCAGCCCTTCACTACACAGCACCAGGAACTGATTTGACACTTGGCTTGCCGAAGAACCACGTTTGGGAATCTGCCGGAGCGATCAATGCTCAAGGCGAAGGTTTCTTGCCAAACATGCCAACAGAAGAGGTCTTTACAGCCCCTGATTTCCGTCGTGCAGATGGTTATGTAACGTCTACAAAACCTCTTAGCTACAATGGGAATATCATCGAAGGCATCAAGGTGACCTTTGAAAATGGTCAAATTGTTGATATCACAGCTGAAAAGGGTGATCAGGTTATGAAGGACCTCGTCTTTAAGAATGCTGGTGCGCGTGCCTTGGGTGAATGTGCCTTGGTACCAGATCCAAGCCCAATTTCACAGTCAGGTATTACCTTCTTTAACACCCTTTTCGATGAAAATGCTTCTAACCACTTGGCTATTGGTGCAGCCTATGCAACGAGCGTTGTTGGTGGAGCAGAGATGAGCGAAGAAGAACTGGAAGCTGCAGGACTTAATCGTTCAGATGTTCACGTTGACTTTATGATTGGTTCCAACCAAATGGATATCGATGGTATCCGTGAGGATGGAACACGCGTACCACTCTTCCGCAATGGAGATTGGGCAATTTAAGGAGAAACTATGATTGGAAGTATGTTTGTCGGTCTTTTGATCGGACTATTAGCAGGAGCTATCACCAATCGTGGAGAACGGATGGGATGCTTCGGAAAAATGTTCTTGGGTTGGATTGGTGCTTTCCTGGGTCAAATGCTTTTTGGAACTTGGGGCCCTATCTTAGCTGATACGGCTATTATCCCATCAGTTTTAGGAGCCATGATTTTATTAGCCATCTTTTGGAGAAAAGACAGCTAGTTTTAACTTGCTAGAACAGATAAAGAGGTTGGAAATCATCCAACCTCTTTTTTATGAGCTGCAAAAAAAGACTGATATGCGGCTAGCTTGGCTTTCAGTGACTGTTCCTTTTTATATTGCCTCAAGTATGGTACAATAAAAACATGAGAATTCAACAATTACACTATATTATCAAAATCGTAGAGACTGGTTCGATGAATGAGGCTGCCAAGCAACTTTTCATTACTCAGCCTTCTCTATCAAATGCCGTTCGTGACCTAGAAAATGAGATGGGAATTGAGATTTTTATCCGAAATCCTAAGGGAATTACCCTCACACGTGATGGGATGGAGTTTCTATCCTATGCCCGTCAGGTTGTTGAGCAAACGCAACTTCTAGAAGAACGTTATAAGAATCCAATCGCTCATCGCGAGCTTTTTAGTGTGTCTTCACAACACTATGCTTTTGTAGTTAATGCCTTTGTTTCCTTGCTCAAGAAAAGCGATATGGAAAAGTACGAGCTTTTTTTGCGTGAGACGAGAACTTGGGAGATTATCGACGACGTCAAGAACTTCCGAAGTGAAGTGGGGGTCCTCTTTTTAAATAGCTATAACCGGGACGTTCTTTCGAAGATGTTGGATGACAACCATCTCGTTGCCCACCATCTCTTTACAGCCCAACCCCATATCTTTGTCAGCAAGACTAACCCTCTTGCTAAAAGAGACAAGGTGCAGTTGGCAGACCTAGAAGACTTTCCATACTTGAGCTATGACCAAGGTACCCATAATTCTTTCTATTTCTCAGAGGAGATTTTGTCTCAGGAACACCACAAGAAATCCATCGTTGTTAGTGACCGTGCGACCTTGTTCAATCTCTTGATTGGTTTGGATGGCTATACCATCGCGACTGGTATCCTTAATAGTAACCTCAATGGAGACAATATCGTTTCGATTCCACTTGATATTGATGATCCCATTGAGTTGGTTTATATCCAGCATGAGAAAACTAGCTTATCTAAGATGGGTGAACGCTTCATCGAGTACCTACTTGAAGAAGTTCGCTTTGATAAGTAATTTGAATAAATGAGAAGAGAAAAGAAGAATGACGACATTAAATACAAATGATTTTGATTTTCACTTGCCGGAGGAACTGATTGCTCAGACTCCTTTGGAAAAGCGCGATGCCTCTAAACTCTTGATGGTCAATCGCAAAACAGGTGAATTTCAAGATCGCCACTTTCACTCCATTATCGAAATGCTAGAGCCAGGTGATGCCCTGGTTATGAATGATACCCGTGTCTTGCCAGCTCGACTTCATGGTCAAAAAGAAGAAACAGGAGGCCATGTTGAACTCTTGCTTTTGAAAAATACAGCAGGAGATGAGTGGGAAGTCTTGGCTAAACCAGCTAAACGTCTCAAGGTCGGCACCCGTGTTATCTTTGGTGATGGTCGACTTAGCGCAGTTGTGATCGAGGAATTAACCCATGGTGGCCGTATTGTCCGTTTTGAGTATGAGGGGATTTTCCTAGAAGTACTTGAAAGTCTTGGAGAAATGCCTTTGCCTCCTTATATTCACGAAAAATTGGATGACCGTGAACGTTACCAGACCGTCTATGCCAAGGAGAGTGGATCAGCAGCAGCCCCAACTGCAGGGCTACATTTTACCAAAGAATTACTAGAAGAAATCCAGCAAAAAGGCGTTCACCTAGTCTACCTGACCTTGCATGTTGGACTTGGGACCTTTAGACCTGTTTCAGTAGATAATCTGGATGAGCATGAGATGCACTCAGAGTTTTATCAATTGTCTGAGGAAGCTGCAGCGACCTTGCGTCAGGTCAAAGAAAATGGTGGCCGTGTCATTGCTGTGGGGACAACCTCTATCCGTACGCTAGAGACTATTGGAAGCAAGTTTAACGGCCAAATCCAGGCCGACTCTGGCTGGACTAATATCTTTATCAAGCCAGGTTATGACTGGAAGGTGGTGGATGCTTTTTCTACTAATTTCCATTTGCCGAAGTCTACCTTGGTCATGCTTGTCTCAGCCTTTGCAGGCCGTGAATTGGTCCTCAAAGCCTACCAGCATGCTATCGATGAAAAATACCGTTTCTTTAGCTTTGGCGATGCCATGTTTATCTACTAAAAAACGAGCAAATCAAAACTAGAAATAAAAGGGCTAATTCCTACTTGGATTAGCCTTTTTTCGATATATGATAGCTGTTGAATTAAAAGCAAATAAATGATACACTGAAGACTATGATACAGCCGTCAAATATATGCAAAATCTGACGAGCTACTTTTATCTGAGTCTATTTCAAAGGAGATTTTTATGAAAAACAAAACATTACGCTATACGAGCCTATCAGTCCTGACCTTGTTGACTGCCTTGACCTTGGTTGCCTGTGGTGGAAAGACTGACAAGAATACGTCATCTTCAAACCAAAAGGAAACAACAAGTAAGGTGACTACAGAGTCCGCAAGTAAAACTGAAGCAGGCCAAAAAGAGGAGCAGAAGTCAGAAACAAATAGTGCGACAGAAGCTACAACCACTCAAGCAGAACAAAAGGAAGATAAGCAAAAATCACAAGAGGCTTACGCTAAGTTTGTAGGGACTTGGGAAAACTACGCGGGAACAACTGCAACAGTCACAGCAGATGGAATTGTAACGATCCAAAGTTCAAATGGAACCTTTAAATACGAGATGGGGCAAGTAGAGGAAAAAGACGGCTACTACTCAACAGGTATTCATCTTGTCGGTGGTGGACAAGGGGCACGACTAATCTTTACCCCAGCCGGAGTCCAAAACGAAGTGACAGGTACAGACGGTAGCCAAGATGTCTTGTCTATCGGTCAATCTGTAAGTGACAAAGATAACCAATTTTACCGTAACTAAGAAGATCAATCAGAAGTAAGGGTGGTGAAATGTCCTTGCGTTCTAACCAATTTTAAAAGGAGTATAAAATGAGTACGGCTTTTGTTATTTTCTTTATCATCTTTATGTTACTAATCTTTGTTTTTGTAGCAGGGATTGTTTATTGGGCTATTAGCCACGCCAATAAAAACAACAAAGAATACCAAGCCTTTGCAACTGCTCACGGCTATCAATTTGAACAAGCTCAAGGTAGAGACAACTATAGGGATTACTCAAGCAAAACGATATCTAGTACGCTTACTATAACTCCTACCCAAAGTCCCTATGTAGAAAAATATGCCAATTTTAGCCATTATCCTTTTGGGTGTGGACATGAGAGAAAAGTTGCCTATGTCATCTCTGGTAACTACAAGGGGAAGCAATTCCGAGCTTTCACTTATCATTTTAGAGGCAATGCAATCGAAGGGACAGGAACAGGTGGTGTCTTTAATGTTGTCATGATTGAATGTCCAAATACACCAAAAGGTCAGCTTTCAGAGCAAGTCTTCTACGAAAATGGATTTCTTTGCGAATACCAACATGGAAATCTAAATGTGGAAACCATTCATGATCGAGTGAACCAACTAGGAAATATTGCTCAAGGTTTATAATTCTTTCATTCTAGATCTCTCTATGGAGCAAGTTCTATCAATGGTGTCATAAAATTGAAGGAATAAATGAAGAAAAAAATTCTTTTGCAGGCAAGTTTTAAGAAAATCAGTTGGTTAGAGGGGAAAGACAAGCATGTTTTTTAGGAAAGTGATTTATATAGGGGAGAGCGAAGGTCAGGCTATTTATGTTCATATCGACGAGCCACGAAATCCTCTAGCAGCTCCTAAAAGTAAATTTTTAGATACTGAGGCCTCTCGTGGAAATCGAAAACACATTGTCTGGTTGATTTGTGGCCTTTTAGCATTCAGTAGCATCATGCAGTTTTTTCCCGCAACGCGCTTTTTTACAGGTGTCTATAGCTATGGAACCCTGATTTATTTTCTGCTAATTTGGTTACTGGAAGTCATTCTACTATTGGTGATCGTGGAGCGAGCACTCTACAAAAATGTTTCCCTAGCGGAGGCTACCAGCAAGGAAAACTTCAGAAGAGCCGTCAATAGTAATCTCTTTTGGAATAATTTTTCAGATAAGAAGGTTACCCTTGGCAAGAAGCTAATTGCTTGGGTTTTCACAGTCTTTATGGCTGTTATGGGCTTGGTGGGTCCAATTTCTGTCATTTCCATGCTCGTTTTGAAGATGATGGGAACACCAATCGGCAGTGAGGTGTTTCCTTTAAGTTTGATGGGGGTTTTGCCAGCTGTCGCAGTTCTATTGCTGTGGCAAAATAATATGATTCGATGGCTGAAGGCAGTTGAACGGTACAGAAATAGTCGAGTTAAGAAGTAAATATAACAAAGGAAATAGAAAGAGGTCAATATGTTTTTTCTTAGACGCCGTCTGGAATACAAAGAATATCTGGGGATTAGCGACCGCGAATGGTACAGCAAACGCTATTATAAGAAGTTGATCAAAAGCAGTCAACTAGAAGAGGAGTAGTGGGATATGAACCGTCAGTCAGAAGCATTAAATAAGGAATATTTTCAAGCGCTGGGTTCCACGCGAGCTTCTGTTAGAATGTTGAGTTTGGCCTGGGCTGGTTTGTTTGTATTGAGCATCGACCTGACTCATGTATACTTTTTTATCAAGGAGCAATTCACAGTAGATCCCTTTTCGAATGTCCCTTTTCTTTTTCTATGTCTCCTTCTATTGCTCATGCTGGGCTGTCAGATTATGTCATTCAGCAAGACATTCGTCTATAAACATCAACTCTTTAGTACTGCGATGCTCTTTGTACTAATCAATGGGATTCATCTTTCATTGGTTTTAATGGATTATATCCTCACTATTTTAACGAATGAGGTTCTAAAAAATTCGCTGATCTACTCGCTGATTTATTGGTTAAGTTCCATTGGTTTATTCATTGGGTTAATTGTTTATAATGCCAGTTGGTTAAAAAAGCAACTAAGAAAAGGATTTTCAGAAAAACGAACAACTGCTAACTATATAGCCTTTTCAAGTGTTTACAGTAAACCATCCCTTTGGATTATTCTAGGAGTTACTTTGTTAGGCGGAGGATTGGCTAGTTTATCCGGTTATTATTTGCAAACATTTGGGATTGTGAGCAATATAGTGTTTATTTCAGCTTTTTCAAGATTAATCGTCGAAGTTGGTTATCTACTTTATCTAAGAAGTAAGGATAAGACCTATTGGGAAGAAGGACCGAAGGAAGACCAGAGTAAGTTCTTCTTGAAAACCATAGATCTCAAAAAGGCCAAACACCGCTTGACTACAGAAGTTGTCTTATTTTTGACTCTAGCAGTGTCTTTAAAACTATTGAATATAGATGCCGAAAATAGCCCAAGTTGGCTCATAGCAACCATAAGAATTTTTGGGTATACCATTCTCTTGGATGCTATGATTAGTCTTGTGTATTCTCAGATAAAAAAGAAGAGATAGGGAGAAAGAAGAAGCAGAAAGCCTTCTTTGACTATTTGGAAAGAGGTGGTAAGATCAATGTTAGATAAAATGAAACAGTTTAAGTGGTTGATAATAGTATCTTTTATCTTATTAGTCATTCCTTTTTATCGCACTAATAAAAATTCTCAAGAATCTAGTACTCTAAAAACAGCTTTTGAAAAACAGGATAGAATTGAAGCTCTTCATTATTTAATGAGGTCGGAAAAGTACGCATCTCAAATACGTGAAGCGGGGTACATCATTCCATCTGATGGTGCTATTCGTCTAGATGGAGTTATTTATCCGCTTGAAATAGAAGGAGACCTACATTTGAAAATCAGCCCTCCTCAGAAAGATGCAAAAGATTTTCAGTTATTTTTCATTACACAAGTTAATGAAAAACAAACATATGTAGCTTTCGTGTTAGATAAAGACCTTAATTTAATTTATTCTAACTATTCTCAGGATAACGACAGTGGAAAAAGAGAAGGAGTCTCTATCTCGCAATCCGAAGAAGATCGTCTGTTGAAAACTGTTCGAGGAGAGATTGATGGCTTCATGGAAAATATGTATCGGATCTTATATGCCTAAGTATAGATATAGGTGCTACTACAGACATTCGTGATTATTCGAGCCCGTTCTTTACTTTTTGTTTTATTTAAAAAGGAATCGTAAAGTGTGAGTCCCCATTCAAGTTGCAAGAAAGGAAGACAAAATGAATGCCGAGCAATTAAAGAAACTATCTGATATTTTATATTCTGAAAACAAGTCTGAAGTTGTGAAACTAGTTCAGTCTATTAACGCTGAAGATGAACTCTTTGTCTTGCTTGATAATTATAACTGGGATAATGGATTTGAAGTGCCAGAGGCAATTATTACTCACACGAATTGTACTCTTTCTGTTGCCTTATTAGCTTTTTATAGGGCAGATGGGTTACGATATTTATTTGAAGGAGAGGATGCTTTTGCAAATCCTTTATTGAAATCCTGGAAAACTTTTATCAAGGAAATTTATGATAAAATCCTGAAAGAGCACTATCCGATTGGAAATATCTCTTATGACCCTGAAATAACAAACATTCAAAAATTCAAATTGAAGAAGCTACATCCTAACCTTAGTTCCTTTATTTTAGATGGTGTTTCTGGAAAAGATTTACATATTTTGCTTTAAATGAGTTGGTAATTCTTATCGGAGAGTGAACATGTTAAAAAAGTATGTTAAAACAAAACCTATTCAAGCAATCTTGATGCTTATAGTTTTGGCTTGGTCAGTCTATGAGATTGGGTCGATTAGTACCGCTAGCAACGCGTCCTTGACCAAGGAATTTATGCATAGCCGCTATGTGATGGTCTGGCCTATGGTAGATGGTCAGGTCAAGCTCTATCATTATGCAGAAGAATGGACTACGCCTGCCTTGAACGGACTCATGCATTTAGACTATAAAATTACTAAGATAAGTGCCTACCCTTCAAAATCTGGCGAGCAGGTCTTCGCTACATACAGTCCGGCTTCTGATACAAACAATTACGAGATTTCATTTCCCTTAGATGGAGCATTAACAGCTGCGTATTTTTCAACGGTAGATAGCAAGTATTATCTAACAGCAGATAATGCGATTGTCATAGAACAAAAGACTGGGAAAACTGTTGAGGAGTTAACTCAGGATATCGATCAAGCACGCAAAGATTTCCTGCATGTTCTTGGCAAGATGAAGACTGTCTGTCTGTTTTATCTAGTCCTTCGTTTTATAGTGTTACTACTCTGTATCAAGTGGTCAGGTGAGCGTCGAAAATTCACAGAAGCTGAGACAATACCCAACAGATAAGACCAGCTATAAGAAAGCAAATAAGGAGGAGAAGATGGCTTCAGAAAAAGAACCAAATTGGAATCTTGGTTGTAATTTATTACTTACGGCAGTCCTCGTAGGTGTTGCTCTTTTATATTTTTCAGTCAAAAATGCCTACAATCACACTCTGCAACCTGGGCAAAGTGTTGAAATACGTGTCCGTCCTCGTGCAGACCAACTAGAGTATAGTTCAGAATTGATTTTAGAAAAGAAGGATAATCAAAAAATCAAATTATCTGGAAGAAATGTTTGGTCTGAACAATTCAGTGGCCTGTATTTTGAAGTAACAGAAAATAAAATCATCCAGTTAGGAAATGATACTGAGCTTCCCAACAATCAACAGGATATTCAGTTGGTAGAAGATGGGATTGTGGTCACCTATCTAGGTGAAAAAGTTTTTGATGTAACCAAAAGCAAGCCCTACACCATTACCGTAACAAATGTAGATGACAAACCAGCCCACTTTGAAGCGCAAGTGGTGAATCGCTAACAACACAAAAAGCCCTACATCAGGACTTTTTTAACTTGCTAATATAAGAAATCAATGCCGTAGTTTTCTTTTAGATAGGTCGCTAACTCGGCTTTTTCTTCCTCTCTAAATCGACAAAGGCTAAGGGCGAGACGTAATTTCAAGGAGGTTGTATCGATGATGACGTTTGATTTAGAAATATCTTCTAGCTGGGTCACCTCTCTCAGATCGAAGTCTAAATAGTAAGCCTTGCTGTTAACGTGGTCGGGGTCACTGACATCCACTTCAACATAAGATGCTCGCAACAATTCTTCTTTTGGGATGAAGATTTCCTTGGAAAAGAAGAGTCCGGGATAGACATAAATACCTTCAAAGGTGAATTCAAAGGAGAGTCTGTGGCTAGAAAGTCTTTTGATGCCTGCAATCGTTGAATAGATAGCAGCGAAAAAGAGAATGGTTGGGACCACTGTGAGAAGATTCAGTTGAGAAAAGTCGATCAATCCATGTGCGAGAAAAAAGAAAAATTGAAAGAATACACCCGTCGCAAAAACTAGATAGCCGACACCGACAAATTTTGAATAATAGATTTTCATAGAAACCTCCATCTATAGAATTGAACTCGCCAACGCTTTTTCAGTAGAAGGCGTATAGGTCGTGCAGAGTTAAAATTCTAGGTATTCCCATCATATCCTATGGAGCGAAGTTCTGTCAACCTTTTAGCAAGTTGCCAATCTTAGTCGTAGTATGATGGAGCAGTTGGTTTGTGGTATAATGGGATTTAGGCATTCCAAACTTTGAGAACTTATTTTCACAAATAGAAAGAGGTCAATATGTTTTTTCTTAGACGACGTCGTGTCTTTATCGGCGAATGTGATGGACAAGCTGTTTATTATGACTAAAAGACGAGAGAGGCTTTAGCCGCTCCAAAGAGTAAGCTGCTCAATACTGAAGGTGCTGGTGACACGAATTCCTTTATTCCAGGATGGGTGATTCTCCTACTGGCAGGTGGACCTGCAATTTCGGGCTTCTTTTCCCTCAAGTTTATTGGGCTCTATAATTGGTTTAGTCTAGCTTGTATTTTTCTGTTTTGGTTGATGCAGTTTTTCTCGTTGGTTGCTTTACTCGAACGAGCTCTCTATAAAAATGTTCGCAAGGCACAGCCGACGACAGAGAAAGTCTTTTACTATGCAGCATCTCATAATTTGTTTGTGAAAAACCAGTTTGATCCCAGACAACTGGGTACTCTAGTTTTTCGATTTGCCCGCTTTGTAGTAAATATAGTGTCTATCTATTACTTTTTGTATTTCTTGATTCTTCCTCTAAAATTTGGCCAACCGATTGGTGATGAAGGCTATGGTTTGTGGTTTGCTGGCTTGTTATTCTTTTCAGTATTTCTTTTGTATAACCAAAACAATCCAGTTCGCTTTGTGAAGATTATGAGATTATACAGCCAAGGAAAAGTACGATTTAAGGAAGAAGTGGAACATTGAGAAACTATCTTGGGATTCTGCTAAATATCTAGAGAAAATCTTTTAGAAAAACAAAAAAGCCTTGTAAATCAAGGCTTTTTCCTGTTGTTTAGATGCCCCCTGCAGGCTCTTTGAAAGAAACTTAGAAAAATCTAAAATGAAATTATTTCAAAATGGGGTAAAAGCAAAATTTCCCTCCCTACTTTCTCAATTATTCCTAATTTTAGTTCCAAAAAGCTTCAATTCATAATCTAATTATAATATGGGTAATGGGTACTATCTTATTACATTCAGATTTTTGTTCTCTTCAAAGAGTTATGTAGGCTTTATGGTTTTAAATAGGTAAAAAGTTGAATTATAGTGAGTATTGTGTCACAATAGGTAATATATAAATAATTAATGGAATGGATATAATTCTTTCCTACCTTTACAAGAAGGATTGGTTGCACCTTTTTTATCTAGCAATTATGGTTAGCTTTCAAGTTTAGCTAGTTTTTAAAAGCTCTGATTTCGACTCAATAAAACAAATTTCAGAAGTGCAAAAGACAAGATGGTGACATTGCTACAGTCAGTCGCCATGTCTTGCTGGCACAGGCTGTTTGTGCCGTCAGCTATTTACCAGTCAATTTGATCAAAGGGCTTAATTATTATTTTTGAAAGGTCTTTTATGGAAAAAATTCTTTCTTTAGGTCTGACAGGTAAGAAATTACTTGTTCAGGGTTTCTTGTTTGTTCTGCTAGGTCTTATCTTGATGGTCACGGGAACTTGGTTGCCAGTGACGGTTATTCGACTGGTTCTGTTTTTAGCTTGGATAGCAACGGTCTTAGATTTAGTATTACGTATTTTCAAAAAAAGTCAGTCAACGGACACCTTGGGAGTTGCACTGGTTAAATTGTTAGTGATGGGATATTTGCTAGGCTCGAATCTTGCTACTGATGTGCCAATTTATATTTTGGCTCTTGTGATTGGAATTTCTCAGATTTTTCATGCTAGTATCAACCTTGTCACCTATGTTCTCTACCGCAAAAACAAAATTCGACCTCGTTTTCGTTTCTTACTAGATGGTCTCGTACTAGTTTTTCTTGGTGGGACTAGTCTTTTGTCCTCTACGGGAAATTCTGTCTTTCAACTCTTTGTTTTAGGGGCTTATTTTTGCCTTTATGGTGTGTCCAATATCCGTGACGGTTTCTTATTTGAAAAGGAAATTGGGAAAAACCATCTCAAACGTCGTGTCAGAATGAGCTTACCTATTGCCCTAGCCGCTCTCATCCCTGCAAGTACTTTAGCAAAAATCAATAAATTCATGCAGGAAAATGCTGATGAGGAAGAGGAAATCTATCTTGGAATGGTGAAGTTTGGTAAGACAGCAGATCTTGAAATTTTCGTTCATACAGCGGAGACTTCTCTATTTTCAGCTATTGGTCATGTGGACCTTTGTTATCAAGGACGTGTGATTTCTTATGGAAACTATGATCCGTCATCTGAGACCTTATTTGGTATGGTTGGAGATGGTGTTTTATATTTTTGCGACCGTGATAAGTACATTGACTTATGTAAACGGGAGAGTCAAAAAACGCTATTTGGTTACGGAATAGATTTGACACCGGAAATGGAAGAAGCGGTTCAGGAAAAATTAGCTGAATTAAAACAACTAACGATTCCTTGGGAGCCAAGCGCAGATAAAATTAAAACGGAAGATGGTAAGGAAGACTACACCTACGCTTATAAAATCAGACATGAGACGGATGGGGAACTTTATAAATTTATCAAATCTAAGTTTAAATCCTACTTTGTCTTGTCCACAAACTGTGTGCTCTTGGCTGATACCATAGTCGGTCAAGCTGGAACAGATATCCTCTCACCAAAAGGATTTATCGCTCCAGGAACTTACCAAGCCTACCTTGATCGAGAGTTTGAAAAACCAAATAGTATAGTCGTATCTAAACATGTTTATTAAGGAGAATTTATGAACTTAGTTAAAAAATATACCCCGTTAATCCTTTTTATAGGGCTGGTTGCTCTTGTAATTCTGAATGCATCGAGCTTTATATCAGGAGCAATCTCTCTCTTTGATGTAACATCAACCTTGATTTATGGTGCTGTTATTGCTTTTGTGCTTAATGTTCCTATGAAAAAAATTGAACAGTACTTAGTTAAATTGAAGGTAAAGGCAGAGTTGCGTCGTCCGATTGCCATGGTACTTGTTTTCCTAGCTCTTATCTTAATCGTGATTGCTCTTTTGGTTTTGGTGCTGCCAACCCTAGCTCAGACTATTAGTCAGCTGGGAACAGTCCTTTCAACAGTCCTTACTCAACTTGGGAAATTGCTAGGCAGCTCGGAATTTGTAACCAAAGACATGTTGTCAACTATCGTATCAGGCATACAGGGACAATCTAGTTCTATTAGCCAAGCTTTGATAGGTTTTTTATCAGGTCTGACTAGTAATATCGGCAATATTTTTTCAAGTTTGATGAATGCCTTTTTGATTATAGTCTTCACCTTTTTATTTTTATCCAGTAAGGAACATTTGGCAGCGATGACGAGTCGACTTCTAAAAGTTTTTCTTCCAGAGAAGGTGGTGATAAAGTTGACTTACATTGGACAAGTAGCACTAGAGACTTATGACCAATTTTTGATGAGTCAGCTGATTGAAGCAGTTATCATAGGAGTTATGATAGCGGTTGGTTACAGCCTGTTTGGGATACCCTATGGAGTAATGACAGGTATATTTGCAGGAGTGCTATCGTTCATTCCTTATGTAGGGCCTATGATTGCTTGTGTTGTGGGAGCGATTTTTATCTTCACAGTGAGTCCTACTCAAGCCTTACTTTCTCTTCTTCTATATCAAGTTATACAGCTGATTGAAGGAAACCTTATTTATCCAAAAGTTGTAGGTCAGTCTATTGGTTTACCAGCTATTTTCACGCTTGCGGCTGCTAGTATTGGAGGCAATCTCTTTGGCTTACTTGGGATGATATTCTTTACCCCCGTATTTGCTGTTATCTATCGACTGGTTAAAGAATTTGTCGTTGCAAAGGAAAATCAGGTAGATTAAGAAAAACTAAATTTAATAAGATATACTGAGAAGAGAGTGAGAGATTCTCTTCTCTTTTATTTCTAAATGACTTGCTCTTGTTCTGTTGCGAAAATTTATGAATTCATAATAGCCCATTTTAATCTCTATGCGGATTGGCCATGTAATATGGGCACAAATTAGTATAGTTTAGTTAATTATAGACTAGCTCTGTACTGTAAAAAACAGTTGGTCTTATCAAATATTGCTAGCAATTGATTGAGAATAAATGATAAGTTTGATAAGGTTGGAAAACCTTTATAATGATTTGCTACAAAAAGTTATTTGACATCAAAAAAGCCTTGAAATCAAGGCTTTTTCCTGTTGTTTAGATGCCCCCTGCATGAATTTGTAAGAACTTTTCATATTGAAAATAAACAAAAGTGTTGAAATATAGCTGATTTTAGGGAAATACTTTTAGGTGTTTTCAATGTCAGGATTTAAAAATGGGGCAAAAGTGGGGCAAAAACGAATGACTCACATTTGGTTTGAAAACCTATAATACCTAATGATTATGCCATACTAGATATATAGTGTTGTTATAAATAAATGTCAGTGCGAGTTCAAATCGGAGGATAAAATGGAAAAACAAATTAATGAAAAAAAAGCCTTGGTTCCCAAAGCTTTTTAATGTTATAAACTCATTAAAATATCCCCCAGTTAGATTTGGAATATTTTTTATTCTGTGTCATATAAAAATAAATAAAATGAATGGTTATAGCTAGAGCTAAAATGGTTGTTATACTCACTACTATTATAGGATTAGAAGCAAAGATTAAAGAGAGAATCAAGGCAGCCAGATAGAGTGTCGCTTGGACACAGTAGTAACTTTTCGAATAGCGAAGATAGTGTTTGTTATGGGGCCCATTTACTAGGACAGCAGCTTGAAAGAGGCCAAATCCGATATAAGAGAAGCTGGTTGCAAAGAGACGATTAGCTTCAGGATTCAGAAGAAAACTCATCGATACAGTCATCATCATAAGCCCAATGAAAATAGGATAGTGACTGTAAATTAGAAATAGCCCCTTTTGATTAGATTTTTCATCAATAGCATGGTCGAATTGACCAAAATAAAACAAGAACAGAGAAATCATAATAATGAAATAAAGAACCGAATAAATCGAGAAATTCTCGATTGTAAAGAAGTTAGCTAGCTCCGTAATCATCTCTCCAAACATAATAATGACAAGAAGGGAGATGCGCTCGATTAAATGGGGGAGATTTACCTGGTAATGCTTATCTTTATTAAGCAAGATACTTGGCATAATAAATGTTAGCAGAATACTAGCAAATAAGACAGAGACTCCAACGTAAATAGGAAGAAGAGCTGCTAAATAGACTCCTAAACTTCCTAGACCTGTTATCCATAGAAAACCTTTGATACTTTCCCGATGAACATCATCGGTTGATTTTCTAAAAAATTCAACCAAATATTGAAAAAATAAGGTAAGGGTTAATGTACCAATAGCCCAACAGAGATAATGAAAATATTGTTGCCAATCAGGTCCAATCATATTGGCTATAAAGAGTAAAATTCCCATTTTGATAAACATGATTACTATGTTAAATAAAGAGTTCTTTCCATAGCGATTGGTATAATCGGTTTGAATCATCCAGGAATCGATGAGAAGCAAAGAAGCAATGAAAAAATCAAGGAAAGAATTCCAAGTCAAAATACCGTTATGAAGATGGTCAATTAAAGTAGTTACTTTTGAAATTGCAAAAACAAAAACTAAGTCATAAAAAAGTTCTGAAAATTCTACACGTTTATGCTTAATAAGAGTTGTCATATTAATACCTTTCTACTTTAGAAATACAATACATTATAACAGAAAATGGTAATGAAAGAAAAGGATATGCTTAAATAATTTCATGTGGCGCGAATTGTCAAAACCTTGACTTCTTTTGTCATTTACTTGAAAAAGCAACCCTGACGAGTTGCTTAAAATCCTATTAAAAATTAACTGTGTCAGGATCATTCTGAGTTTTGATGCCTTGAATCTTATCCAAGACTGCCATATCTTCCTCTGATAAGTCGAAGTCGAAGATATCCAAGTTGGCTTCAATATTTTTAGGTGTCACAGACTTAGGTAGTGGCAAGAAACCTTTTTGAAGGCTCCAACGCAGAGCAACTTGTGCTACAGATTTACCGTTACGTTCAGCCACTGCTTCAACATCTTCATTTCCAAAAATGCTACCTGTACCTAGTGGACTATAGGCTTCAAGAAGGATATCGCGCTCTTGGCAATAGGCAACTAAGTCTTTTTGGTCACAACCTGGAGCCAAGAGGATTTGATTGACATGTGGCACAATTTCAGCCGTTTCAAGAAGAGCTTCTAGGTGATGTTGCATAAAGTTAGACACACCGATAGCACGCACCTTACCTTCTTTGTAGGCTTCTTCCATTGCCTTCCAAGCGCCTGCATTACCAGACTTCCAAGCATCATTCTCACGAAGTGCCTTTGGATTTGGCCAATGGATAAGCAAAAGATCCAAATAATCCACACCGAGTCTTTCGAGAGACTCATCGATAGAAGTCTTAGCCAACTCGTAATCGTGCTTATCATTCCAAAGTTTGGTAGTTAGGAAAATATCCTCACGTGCCAAATTACTATCAGCAATCGCCTTACCTACAGAAACCTCGTTACCGTAAATTTGTGCGGTATCAATATGTGTGTAACCAGCCTTAAGTGCGAAGCTAACGCTGTTATAGGCTTCTTCGCCTTCAGCAATTTGCCAAGTTCCAAAACCAATTTTAGGAATAGCAACCCCATTTGCAAGCGTATATGTTTCCATGATTTTCACCTTTTCTTTTTTTAATAGTACTATCTTAAATAAGATAAGGCAAAAATGCAAAGATTTGCTACGGCTATTATTATGAATAGTTCCTTACTTCTTTTTCCGATGTTCGTAACAGCCTTTGGAGATATTATTACTTGGGAAGAGAATGAATTTGTTGGTATTGTAAAATACAATCTTCAAAACTGCGACATTATTATCAAGAGCTTGAAATATTTTCTTCAGTATTTAGATAACTCATATGTGACTGATAACTTTGAACTGGATTTATATAGACAGGCTGTGTTAAAAGATGGTCCCTTGTCTTATAACCAATGTTTCGGTTTTGTTCCTTTACTAGCATTAGGTGCCTTTAAAGATGTGGAACATATGGATAAGCTAAAAACCTTGGAGCACATTTATCTCATGTACCAACTTACAGGCGGAGTAATGGACGATTGATAATAAGTAATCACCGTGAGGTGTTTTTTTCTATTAAATCGAGGTGTTAGATAAATAGCGAGTCTTTGATGAGAGTCGCTTATTTTGTGAATATAAACTTTTTGGTACAAAAAACAAAATGACAAGCAAAAAAGCCTTATAAATCAAGGCTTTTTCCTGTTGTTTAGATGCCCCCTACATGGATTTGTAAGAACTTTTCATATTGAAAATAAACAAAAATGTTGAAATATAGCTGATTTTAGGGAAATACTTTTAGGTATTTTCAATGTCAGGATTTAAAAATGGGGCAAAAGTGGGGCAAAAACGAATGACTCGTATTTTGTTTGAAAACCTATAATACCTAATGATTATGCTATTCTAGATATATAGTTTTGTTATAAATAAATGTCAGTGCGAGATCAAATTGGAGAATAAAATGGAAAAACAAATTTCTACGTAGAATGGAATGCGAAAAAGTGATAATTAAAGAGACGAAAAAGCTGAGAATATGATTTCCCAGCTTTTTTGAATGCGATAGAAATAGCAACTAGACTATTTACGAAAGGCCTCAATAATGTAGGTGAAGCCAGTAACTAAAAATGAAAAGGCAATGACATAAACGACAAAGACACCTGTAGCCACTGGATTGAACAGAATCACTAGACCTAGTAAAAATTCAAGCAAGGCTACCCACATGATATTGCTACCAATAATAGGGAAAATCAATCTTAGACGATTGCCTTTAAAGAAAGCAATAATGGCTTCTACAATTAACCAAATTCCTACAATGGTCGGAATGACGACCGGCAGGGTCACAAAGCCATAAGCAACGAGGTAAAGAGCTAAGAGAAGACTAACAAATCCTTGGAAAAGATAAACAGGTGAGCGAAGCTCTTTTGGTGCAGAGAAATAGCCTAAAATAGCTGCTATAGAAGAAACCAGTAAACCAAATGAAATCCACCAGCTGTAAGCAACAAGATTAGCTACTGGGTTTGTAAATAGGAAAAGTCCTAAAAGGACAAAAACAACTCCTGCAAGGAATAGCAGTAAACGATTAGAAAATTTCATTTCAATACCCCCTATATAGTATAGTTTGCTAATAAAACTATTATACTTATTTTTATAGAAAATGTCAATAAAATAAATAAACAATTTGGAAGTTTCAGTCTGACTTACAAAAAGAAAAGGAGTTTTCACTCCTTTTCACAGATTGAAGACAAAGTCCTTATAAAAGTGTCTTCTAAAGATTTTAACTTCAATCTGAAGCGAGGTTATCCTCGCTTTTTCTATTTATCAAACAATTCCTTATTTTCAATTAAGAGTTCTAGTGGAGATTTATCCCTTGCTTCAATAAAACCAGGTTCATATTGGGTATGAAGTGTTCTTTTCTGAGAAGTTGGATCAATATACAACTCATCTCCATCTTCTGTGTATAGTTGGTTGCCTCTTGTTAGGTAAAGTAAATCCTCTAAGTACTGTCCATCAGTATGTAGGAAATGCTCGATGTATTTGACAGCTTTTAAGATTTCACTTACTTTATCAGAGTATTCATTAGATTCAAGAACACTCTTTTCTAACTCAATCTCTTTACTCGTTCCAAAGAGTTGGGTTGGAGTTGCATTAAAATATTCTGCTATCTTATCCAAATTTGCAAAGGTAGGATAGCTTTTTTGTTTTTCGTAATCAGAGATGTCTGGAAAGATTGCTCATAAAAAAATGTGGGGCAAATGATGGGGCAAATCAGTTATAGACAAGCAAAAAAGCCTTATAAATCAAGGCTTTTTCCTGTTGATTTAGATGCCCCCTACAGGGCTCGAACCTGTGACCCATAGATTAAGAGTCTACTGCTCTACCAACTGAGCTAAGGAGGCAAATAAAAAGCTGTATTGGTGCCGAAACTTCACGGTTTGTATTGAACCCGCGCAATTAAGCAGGTGGGCAACTCGCTCTAACTGAAGCTGTTTCCGTGTGAGACGGCCTACATGCTGTTAGAAGACTTTTGTTTCCCTAATAATACAAAAAATAGTCGGTCAACACTTAAATGTGAAGTCGTACACCACAGCGTTTCTATGATTATATGATACCACTTTTTCAAAAAAAATCAAGGGAAAATTAAAAATTTTGAAAAGGATTTCATAAGTTTCGTAATTTATCAATGGTTTCCTTGCGTTGAGCCAGGGCACGTTCGTATTTTCCACTATCTTCTGGTGAGAAGTAGCTATGGTTGCGGATTTTTTCTGGCAAGTACTCTTGTTTGACCCAGTGACCTGGGTAGTTGTGTGGATAGAGGTAGTTTTGGGCATTGCCTAGTTCCTTGCTACCACTATAGTGACCATCACGCAAGTGACGTGGGATTGGTAGGTGACCGGATGATTTAAGATCAGCCAGAGCCTTATCCATAGCCACATAGGCTGAGTTGGATTTTGGAGAAAGGGCCAAATCAATCACAACATTGGCAATGAGGATGCGGGCTTCGGGGAATCCAATCCTCTGTGCTGCATCCAAAGCAGTTACAGTATGAATCTGGGCTTCAGGATTGGCTAAGCCAATATCTTCATAAGCAATCACAGTCAAACGACGAGCTAGGCTAGGAAGGTCACCGGCCTCTATCAAGCGAGCAGCATAGTGAAGACTGGCATCCACATCCGAGCCACGGATGGACTTTTGAAGGGCAGATAGAACATCATAGTGTCCATCTCCATCCTTGTCCATAGTGATATAGCTTCTCTGGAGACTATTTTCCATGATATTCAGCGTGATATGACGGATACCGTCATTATTTTCTGGAGTGGAGAGAACTGCCAAGTCCAGTGAGTTAAAGGCAGAACGGAGGTCTCCGTTGGTAGATGTTGCGATAAAATCAAGGGCATCATCATCTAACTCGACAGGGAAATCAAAGCCTCGTTCAGGGTCAGTCAGGGCGATTTGAATGGCCTCTTTGACATCTTGGTTAGACAAGGGTTCCAACTCAAAAATCTGAACACGGCTACGAATGGCTGGCGTGACAGAAAAGAAAGGATTTTCAGTCGTCGCTCCAATCATAATGACCAGTCCACTTTCCAAGAGAGGCAAGAGGAAGTCTTGTTTAGTCTTGTCAAGACGATGAATCTCGTCCAGTAGCAGTACAAGGCCACCTGAGAATTTAGCTTCTTCAGCAATTTCTTGGAGACGTTTTTTACTATCAACTGTCGCATTAAAGGTCCGAAAGGCATACTTGGTCGTTCCAGCGATGGCTGAAGCGATACTGGTTTTTCCGATGCCTGGAGGTCCGTAGAGTATCATAGAGGATAGGCGATTGGCTTCCACCATACGGCGGATAATCTTGCCAGGTCCAACTAGATGCTCCTGACCGATGACCTGGTCGATGGTTTTGGGGCGCATACGAAGCGCGAGATTGTCTGGCATAGCAGTCCTTTCTAACATGGATTTTCTGATACGAATGTGGTAAGATGGTAGTATCTATTTTAGCATATTTCCGAGTATTCGGGGCGATTGAAGAGTCGTATAGAAAGAGGACAAAATGGCAACATATGGATTTTTAGATGTTTTACAAGAAGAGTTGAACAAGAACTTTCCTTTTGATTATGAGATTAGCTGGGACAAGCGCAATCATGCGGTTGAAGTGAGTTTTCTATTAGAGGCACAAAATGCTGCAGGGGTGGAGATGTTAGATGAAGACGGAGAGGTTTCGTCAGATGATATCCTTTTTGAAGAAGCGGTACTTTTTTACAACCCTGCCAAGTCAACAGTTAATGCAGAAGACTATCTCACAGTCATCCCTTACCTACCGAAGAAAGGTTTTTCTCGTGAATTTTTAGCTTATTTTGCGCTATTCCTTAAAGATACTGCAGAGGTTGGACTAGATGCCCTCATGGACTTTTTGGAAGACCCAGAAGCAGAAGAATTCGTCATGGAATGGAACCAAGAAGTCTTTGAAGAAGGGAAAGTTGGCTTGGAAGAGGGAGAATTTTACCCTTATCCTAGATACTAGGAGCTTGTAGTGGACGTAGATATTTTAGATTTCACAGGCTGCAAAATTGCTCTATTTTGCGGAGATAAGCTACTAACCATCTTGCGTGATGACAAGGAAAATATTCCTTGGCCCAATATGTGGGAGTTGCCGGGTGGTGGTCGTGAAGGGGACGAAAGTCCTTTTGAGTGCGTGGCGCGTGAAGTTTATGAGGAACTAGGCATTCACTTGACCGAAGATTGCCTGCTCTGGAGCAAGATCTATCCCAGCATGCTCTATGAAGGCAGACAGTCAGTATTTATGGTCGGTCAGTTAAGTCAGGATCAGTTTGACAGTATCACCTTTGGAGATGAAGGGCAAGCCTATCAACTGATGAGCATTGAGGAATTTCTCAATTCTAAACAAGCAGTGCCTCAGCTACAGGGGAGATTGAGGGATTATTTGGAGGAAGTAAGGTAGATGCCAAATCGTAGTAAGAATATCAATATGTTTCTCATGGATGGAGAAGTTACTGGGATAATTAAATGTACCTTGTCGAATTGGACAGGGGTGATTTATAAAATTCCTCGAATTCAATTGGCAGATTTAAAATCACGTGATGAAATGAAGCAAAGCGGCATTTATTTCCTATTTGGTCGTAATGAGGATAAGCAAAAGGATGTTACCTACATCGGGCAGGCGACGAATCGCAAAAATGGTGAAGGTGTCTTTTTACGTGTTCAGGAACATACTCGTGACAACCATGCAGATTATTTTAATGATGTCATTATTTTGACGACGCAGAATAACTCCTTTGGACCCACGGAAATTAGTTACTTAGAAAATAAATTTACACAACTAGCAAAGGACGCGGGGCGCTTCATTGTAAAAAATGGGAATGAGCCCAATTCTGGGAATGTAACAGAAGAAAAGCAATCTGAGTTGGATGAGGTTGTAGAAAATACTTTGATGATTGTAGGAACCTTAGGGTATCGACTGTTTGTTCCTATGACCAAGAAAACAGGTCAGAATGTTTCTGATGAAAATTCAACTTATCTCTATTTGAAGCGAAAAACCAAGAAATCAAATCGAATGATTGAAGCCATCTGTGAACAGACTTCGGAAGGTTTTGTTGTTTTAGAAGGTAGTCAAGTGGATGTGGTCGATTCACCCGCAATACCTGCAAGTCTAAAAGAATTGCGTAAGGAATTAATCAAATCAAATGTGATTAAAGATGGTGTTTTACAAGAAAAACAACTGTTCTCCAGTCCATCTTATGCAGCTGCTTTTGTGCTAGGAATGAATACGAATGGACGAACTGATTGGAAAAATAAGGACGGCAAGACTTTAAAAGAATTAGAAGAAACAATGGATTGTTAAGGAGAACCAGATGGAAACATGGCAAGAGTTAAAAGTAACAGTGAAACGTGAGGGGGAGGAATTAGTTTCCAATCTTTTGATTGAACTAGGCGCCCAAGGTGTTGCGATTGAAGACAGTATGGACTATGTAGGGAATGTGGATCGTTTTGGTGAAATTTTCCCAGAGGTTGAGCAACAGGAAGATATCGTGGTGACGGCCTACTACCCGGACACGGTTGATGTAGCCGTTGTTGAAGCGGATTTGCAGGCGCGTCTAGCAGAATTGACGGACTTTATGGATTTGGGTGAAGTCAAGTTTGGCACCACTGCCTTAGCTGAGGAAGATTGGGCAGATAATTGGAAGAAATACTATGAACCAGCTCGTATCACCCATGACTTGACCATCGTACCGTCATGGACAGACTATGAGGCGACTGCTGGCGAGAAGATTATCAAGCTGGATCCAGGGATGGCCTTTGGGACAGGAACCCACCCAACAACCAAGATGAGTCTCTTTGCCTTGGAGCAGGTTCTTCGCGGTGGGGAAACGGTGCTAGATGTGGGGACAGGTTCAGGCGTCCTTTCTATTGCTAGCTCGCTTTTGGGTGCCAAGGAAATCTTCGCCTATGACTTGGATGATGTGGCAGTTCGGGTGGCTCAGGAAAATATTGAACTCAATCCGGGCATGGAGAACATCCATGTAGCCCCAGGAGATTTGCTTAAGGGTGTGGAGATTGAAGCAGATGTCATCGTGGCTAACATCTTGGCGGATATTCTCATCCATCTGACAGATGATGCTTATCGTTTGGTTAAGGACGAAGGCTATCTCATCATGAGTGGTATTATCAAGGACAAGTGGGACATGGTGCGTGAGTCAGCAGAAGCGGCTGGATTCTTTCTTGAAACCCACATGATTCAAGGGGAATGGAATGCCTGCGTCTTCAAGAAGACCAAGGATATTTCTGGTGTGATTGGAGGCTAGCATGCAACAGTATTTTGTAAAAGGTTTGGCTAGCTCACCTGTCACTATCGAGGATAAGGAGACCAGCAAGCACATGTTTCAGGTCATGCGTTTGAAAGAAGAGGACGAGGTTACCTTAGTTTTTGATGATGGGATTAAGCGCTTGGCGCGCGTGGTCAATGTGGAAGCACGTCGATTGGAGCTGGTTGAGGAATTGGCTGACAATGTGGAACTGCCAGTCCAAGCGACCATCGCATCAGGCTTCCCTAAGGGAGACAAGCTCGAGTTTATCACCCAGAAAGTAACTGAACTTGGCGCTAACCAGATTTGGGCCTTTCCTGCAGACTGGTCAGTCGCCAAATGGGACGGCAAGAAATTGGGCAAAAAGGTTGAGAAGCTAGAAAAAATCGCCCTTGGAGCAGCAGAACAAAGCAAGCGGAATTTGGTACCGAGCATTACCCTTTTTGAAAAAAAAGCAGACTTTCTAGCTCAGTTCGACCAGTTTGACCGCATCGTGGTAGCTTACGAAGAGTCAGCTAAAGAAGGAGAATCAGCAGCGCTCCTACAAGCAGTCTCTAATCTTGAAAAAGGAGCTAAACTTCTCTTTATCTTTGGACCAGAAGGTGGCCTTTCACCTACGGAAATCGAATCTTTTGAAGCTAAAGGAGCTGTTCTAGCAGGACTTGGCCCTCGCATCCTACGAGCTGAAACAGCGCCACTTTATGCCCTGTCAGCCCTTAGTGTTTTATTAGAATTAGAGAAATAAGAGGAGAAAGATGGAACAAAAACACCGTTCAGAATTTCCTGAAAAGGAGCTTTGGGATTTGACAGCCCTATACCAAGATCGCGAGGATTTCTTGCGTGCGATTGAGAAGGCGCGTGAAGATATCAATCAATTTAGTCGTGACTATAAGGGCAATCTTCACACTTTTGAAGATTTCGAGAAAGCTTTTGCGGAATTGGAGCAAATCTACATCCAGATGAGTCATATCGGTAATTACGCCTTTATGCCTCAGACGACAGACTATGCTAATGAAGATTTTGCCAATATCGCCCAAGCTGGAATGGACTTTGAGACAGATGCCAGTGTCGCCTTAACCTTCTTTAATGATGCCTTAGTGGCTGCAGATGAGGAAGTCTTGGACCGTTTGGGTAACTTACCACATTTGACGTCGGCTATTCGTCAGGCAAAAATCAAAAAAGTCCACTATCTTGGGGCTGATGTGGAGAAGGCCTTGACTAATCTGGGTGAAGTTTTCTATAGTCCACAGGATATCTATACTAAAATGCGAGCTGGCGACTTTGAAATGGCTGACTTTGAAGCCCATGGGAAGACTTACAAAAATAGCTTTGTGACCTATGAAAACTTCTACCAAAATCACGAGGATGCTGAAGTCCGTGAAAAATCTTTCCGTTCCTTCTCAGAAGGACTTCGTAAACACCAAAATACGGCAGCCGCAGCTTATTTAGCCCAAGTAAAGTCTGAAAAACTCTTGGCAGACATGAAGGGATATGACTCAGTATTTGACTATCTTTTAGCTGAGCAAGAAGTAGATCGTTCCATGTTTGATCGTCAGATTGACCTCATCATGAAGGACTTTGCGCCAGTTGCTCAGAGATATCTCAAGCATGTTGCCAAGGTGAATGGTCTTGAGAGGATGACCTTTGCTGATTGGAAATTGGATTTGGATAGTGCGTTGAATCCAGAGGTTAGCATTGATGATGCCTACGATTTGGTCATGAAGTCAGTAGAACCTTTGGGACAAGAATATTGTCAGGAAGTTGCTCGCTATCAAGAAGAGCGTTGGGTGGACTTCGCTGCCAATAGTGGCAAGGATTCTGGCGGTTATGCGGCGGATCCATATCGCGTGCACCCTTATGTCCTTATGAGCTGGACAGGCCGTTTGAGCGACGTCTATACCTTGATTCATGAAATTGGTCACTCTGGTCAATTTATTTTTTCTGACAATCACCAAAGTTACTTCAATGCCCATATGTCGACTTACTACGTCGAAGCGCCGTCAACCTTCAATGAATTGCTTTTAAGTGATTATTTGGAACATCAGTCTGACGACCCTCGTCAAAAACGCTTTGCCCTTGCACATCGTTTGACAGACACCTACTTCCATAACTTTATTACCCACCTCTTGGAAGCAGCCTTCCAGCGTAAGGTTTATAAATTGATTGAAGAAGGAGAAACCTTCGGAGCAAGCAAACTTAACAGCATTATGAAGGAAGTCTTGACGGATTTCTGGGGAGATGCCATTGAAATTGACGACGATGCGGCTTTGACTTGGATGCGTCAAGCTCACTACTATATGGGCTTGTATAGTTACACCTACTCAGCTGGACTAGTCATCTCGACAGCGGGTTACCTTCATCTGAAACATTCAGAAACTGGAGCTGAAGATTGGCTCAATCTCCTCAAATCAGGTGGTAGCAAGACACCACTTGAATCAGCCATGATTATCGGAGCGGATATCTCAACGGATAAACCACTCTGTGATACCATCCAGTTCTTGTCTGATACAGTTGATCAGATTATAGCTTACAGTGCCCAGTTGGAAGAATAAAATCATAAAAGTGCAACAATAGAGTTATATTGTTGAGATTTTAGAATGACATTTATTTAATAAAGTTTACTGAAGACTTTGTCTTCAGAATGTGCGTTATTATAGGTCTATCGGTTGGATTTTATATCTTGTCGTGGGCGATTAGACTAGGGAAAATACTTAGAAAAGGACGGAGATGATAGTGCGTTTCAATAAAAAACTTAGCTTGCTTATCATTGGAATTGCTATGCCGATTTTGTTTATGATTTGGAAATTCAGTCAGCCTGTTCTTCCAAAAACTTATCAGGAAGCTGTTCAGTACACGAAAGCAATCAATATGAAAGAAATGCGCTCCAAACTTGCAAATGGCGACGAGTTTGTCGTCTACATTGGAAGAGAATCCTGTCCCTACTGTCAAAAGTTTGTGCCCAATTTGGCTCTAGCGATTCAAAAAAGTCACCAGACGGTCTATTATTTGGATAGTGATTCTGATGAAAAGGATGAGATTACAGCCTTTGCAAAAGAAATGGATATCCAAACTGTTCCGAATCTTTCAGTCTATCAAAATGGTAGTAAATCACGTTATTTAGAGCAAGGAAGTTCCGCTAGTCTTGAAGAAATCCTTTCATTTCTGAAGCATGAATAGGACAGAAAGATTATTTTAAATGACAAAAAACGACTCCGAAAATTGGAATCGTGGAGATGATAAAAGAGGTTGGATCATTTTCCAACCTCTTTTTATGTATCTTAATGGAATTGCATACCACCATCAACGATAATGGTTTGCCCTGTAATGTAGTTTGAATCTGGTCCAGCAAGGAAGCTAACCGCTGCAGCGACATCTTCTGGTTCAGATAGGCGTTTCAATGTAATATCTTTTGCGAATGTTTGCATACCCCATTCGTCGTCTTTTCCTGCATTTTTCCCAACTTCGTGAGCGATATCATACATCATTGGTGTTTTAACGATACCTGGAGCATAAGCGTTAACAGTGATGCCTGAGTCAGCTAAATCACGCGCCAATGTTTGAGTAATACCACGAACAGCGAATTTTGTACCACCATAAACAGTCAAGTTTGGATTTCCAACAACACCTGCTTGAGAAGTAGCGTTGATGATTTTACCACCGTGACCAAGTGCTTTGAATTGAGCTTGAGCAGCTTGTGCTCCCCAGATTACCCCACCGACGTTAATAGCAAAGGTACGATTGAACTGTTCTTCTGTAATCGTATCTAGAGGTGTAGTCGGAGCGACACCAGCGTTGTTTACCACAACGTTCAAGTCTCCGAAATGGTCTACAACTTTTTGGAAAGCTGCAGCAACCTCCGCTTGTTTAGACACATCAGCCACAATAGCAAAAGCCTTGCCTGCTGACAATTCAGCAACTGCTTTTTCAGCTGTTTCAGCATTATAGTCTAATACCCCAACCTTAAAACCATCTTGGACCAAGCGTTTTGCGATTGCAAAACCGATTCCTTGACCTGCACCTGTAACAATAGCTACTTTAGACATATGACTCCTCCTTTGGTATCCGTGATACCATTCAAACGTTCATAAAAGAACAGCAAAGGGTTATAAGTGAGTTGTGATAGATTCTAAAAGAAGTCCTATCACTTTTTAGTATATACCTTTGTGAAATTTGTGTCAAACAAAGACTGGTTTTTGGGGAAATTAACCCTCTAAGAGTGAAAAAACTATCTGAGACTGGAGCTGAAGACTGGCTCAACCTCCTCAAATCAGGTGGTAGCAAGACACCACTTGAGTCTGCTATGATTATCGGAGCAGATATCTCAACTGACAAACCACTTCGCGATACGATTCAGTTCTTGTCTGATACGGTTGATCAGATTATCGCTTATAGTGCAGAGTTATGAGTATAAGCAAAAACAGATTGGATTTTTCCAATCTGTTTTGCTTATCCCCAAAAGCTATCTTCTTCAGCTTGATCTGAAGAGAAGAGCCAAACTTCTTTGATTTTCCCGTCTTCAATACGGAAGAGGTCAATCCCGTTCATATTGAGTTCAGTACCATCAGCACGTGTTCCAAGAAAAGTAACATTGGCTGCGATTAAATCCTTATTGTCAGAAACCCAATTTGTTATCACCTTAAAGGTTCCATTAGTTTTCTCAGCAAATGTAGCTAGGTGAGATCCTAGTTGGTCCTTACCAACAACTGTACCAGATATACTATGAGTACCAGGTTGATGCCAGACAATATCGTCTGCCATCGTTTCAAAGACACCAGGAAAGTCACCAGCAATTAAAGCTTGGTTATAAGCATTGAAAATTTCTAAGTTTGTTGACATATATTTTCTCCATTTCTTTTTTATGATATAATTGTAACAGTTACAATCAAAAAAACAAGTAGATACTTTTTCGATAGCTGGTATCAAAAGTAGTACTATTGTTGATACTAAAAGATAAAATTTTTTTAAAAAAATAGAAAGAAGGTATTTTATGCCCAATAAAGTGAGTGAGTATGGTATTTGTCCATTCGCGACAACGCAGAGGGTTTTAACGGGGAAATGGGCACTGGTAATCATTTATCAGTTGAGTACGGGTACTAAACGATTTAAAGAATTGCAGAGATTATTGCCTGGGATTACTCAAACTATTTTGACACGTCATCTCCGTCAATTAGAAAAGGATAAGATTATTCAACGAAAGGTCTATGCGGAAGTTCCCCCACGAGTTGAGTACAGCTTAACCGAAATGGGGCAGGAATTCAAAGTTGTATTAGATGCTGTCGAGAAATGGGGTCTGGATTATATCAAGTTGCTAAATGCTAGTGAGATAAGCGACTGATAAGCTCTATAGAGGAAATGTATTTTTCTGTTTAATTCCTCAATTAAAAGATAGTAAGGCAAACCATTATTTTCCAAGCACTTTTCTTGAAACCCTTTCCTTCTTCTGATAGACTAATACATAGTTTGAAAAAAGGAGACTTAACATGAAAAAATTTGTTGCTGAATTGATCGGTACTTTTATGCTTGTGTTCATCGGAACAGGAGCTGTTGTTTTTGGAAATGGTGTTGAAGGTCTTGGACACCTTGGAATTGCTCTTGCCTTTGGTTTGGCAATCGTAGTCGCAGCTTTCTCAATCGGAACTGTTTCAGGTGCCCACTTGAACCCAGCTGTTTCTATCGCTATGTTTGTGAACAAACGTTTGTCATCTTCAGAACTTGTAAACTACATCCTTGGTCAAGTAGTCGGTGCTTTCCTTGCATCAGGATCTGTGTTCTTCCTCTTGGCAAATTCAGGTATGTCAACTGCAAGTCTTGGTGAAAATGCCTTGGCAAACGGTGTAACTGTCTTTGGTGGTTTCTTGTTTGAAACAATCGCAACATTCTTGTTTGTTTTGGTGATCATGACTGTAACATCAGCAAGCAAAGGAAATGGCGCAATTGCTGGTTTGGTGATCGGTTTGTCATTGACAGCTTTGATCCTTGTGGGATTGAACATCACTGGACTTTCAGTAAACCCAGCTCGTAGCTTGGCTCCTGCTGTATTGGTAGGTGGCGCAGCTCTTCAACAAGTTTGGATTTTCATCCTTGCACCAATCGTTGGTGGAGTTCTTGCAGCTCTTGTTGCTAAAAACTTCCTTGGAACTGAAGAATAATTGAAACGCAAAAAGCCTACTCTTCACATTGGAGAGTAGTTTTTTTGTATATTAAAATCCCCCATGATAAGAGGTGGGGGATTTTATAATTAACTCAATTCAGCAACGATGGCTTTGATTTGTTCTGCAGTGTGGACACCTGCAACTTGTTTGACGACTTGTCCATCTTTCTTGAAAAGAAGAGTAGGGATAGACATGATACCAAATGAACGAGCTGTATTTGGATTTTCATCAACGTCCATTTTAACGATTTTCAAAACATCTTCTGAAAGTTCTTCAGACAATTTGTCCAAAATTGGACCTTGCATACGACATGGACCACACCAAGTTGCCCAGAAGTCTACTAAGACCAATCCGTCTTTAGTTTCTTGTTCAAATGTTGCATCTGTAATTGCTTTTGCCATAGTATTTCTCCTTTTTAGTTATATTGGCTTAAATCTTGTTTCATGAGATAGAAGAAAACATCCCCATAAGTCCCATGGTAGTCCAGAACATGACCATTGTAGGTTAGTTTTTGGACAGGGTAGTAGTCTGCGACACCAATCAGGCAGGCATGTTGAGAACGTTCAAATTCTTCGTATGACTCGAAGCTCATGGTTCTCTCTTGCTTGCTGGCATCAAGATAAGTGATTTCAATCATAGGATTCTCCTTTGTTAAATCATGTTTTCATTTTACTCCTTGGAAAAAGGAATGTCAAGAAAATTGATTGCGCACGCAAGTTTTTTTGTAAAAAATTAAAATTACCAGTCTGTATTTGTAGACAGGCTTTCTTCTACAGCCTTTTGTAGATAGGCAAGAGTTGTCTGACCCTCCTTAGTGAGGCAGATAAAACTAGCTCGCTTATCCTGGTCACAACATCTCCGACTGAGTAAACCGCAGTTTTTGGCTTCTAGGCGTGCCACCATTCGTGATACAGCACTTGGACTTAGATGGAGTTTGTCAGGCAGGTCAATCTGTCTCAAAGATTTTTCTTGAGCCTGATTTAAAAAGTGCAAGAGGTAAAATTCTTTGAGCGTTAGACTTTGTTCGCTTTGCTCAGCGATCGTTTGCTCTAAAATAGCTTCTAGCTCTACTTGTCGGCGGTTGAAGTCAAACCATTTTTCTAAGTAAGTCATATCAATCTCCTTTCTATATGTAGTTATAAACAGATTTGCCTATCTGAGATGCTTGCGCACGCAATTAGTATACAACTTTTTAGATTAGATAGCAAGAAGGAAGTTTCTTGTGTATTTCCTTGAAATTTTCTGAAAAAAGAGTAAACTGGTATGCAGAAAGTCTATTTGTGGAGTAAACGATGAAGTTATATGTACAATTAATGATTCTCTTTGTCATTTCACTGATTGGTGAGGGAATCTCTAGCTTTTTCCATTTGCCTATTCCTGGAAGCATTATCGGTTTGATTATTTTATTTTTAGCCTTGCAGTTCAAGTGGTTGCGGGTACGTCATGTAAACATGGTTGGGAATTTTCTCCTAGCTAATATGACTATCCTCTTTCTACCTCCTGCAGTTGGGATTATGGAGAAATTTGATGTGATTGCTCCCTATTTATTGCCCATTGTCTTGATTGTCTTTTTTGCAGCAGTTATCAATATTATCTTGATTGCGCTTGTAGTTCAGTTTATCAAAAAGCGTTATGAAGGAGATTACGAAGAAAGAGGTGCCAAATGAGCGAATTTGTATCTAATCCACTTTTTGGGATAGCCTTGTCTATTTTGGCTTATCTTGGAGGCATGATTATCTTTAGACGGTATCCTCATCCTCTGACCACTCCCTTGCTGCTAGCAACTTTATTTATCATTGTTTTTCTAAAACTGACTGGTATTTCTTATGTTGCCTATTATCAAGGCGGGGTCTACCTCAATAACTTGATTGTTCCCTCAACGGTAGCTTTAGGAATTCCTCTTTATAAGAGTTTTCACCTCATGAAACACCATGTTAGAAGTATTCTACTCAGTAGTTTCCTTGCTGTTGTTGTAAATACAGTTTTTACAGCTTTAGTTGCAAAATTTTTCGGTATGGATTTCTTCTTGGCGATTTCGCTTTTCCCAAAGTCTGTAACGACGGCCATGGCAGTTGGAATTACGGATAAGCTACAAGGGATAGCGACGATCACCTTGGTAGTTGTGGTAGCAACTGGTATTTTGACTAGCGTTATTGGACCAACACTTTTAAAATGGCTCAAGATTGACGACCCAGTAGCTGTTGGTCTTGCTCTTGGAGGAACTGGTCACGCAGTTGGGACTGGAACAGCTTTTAGCTATGGACCAGTTGCAGGTGCTATGGGAGGACTAGCCATCGGTGTCACCGGTATTCTCTATGTATTTGTAAGTCCCATCGTAGCAGGTTTGATATTGAGTTAAAAAATAAGAATGTTATATTTCTTTGTGTAAAAAGAAGCCCCTAGCTTTATTTGCTAGGGGCTTCATTCATTATTGTAAGTTTACTTTGTTCTTTAAAATATAGTAGGTTCCGAGATAGAAGCCGACGCTAAGGATTATGTCTTTGAAAATTTCAAAGGATAATACCCAATTGTAGTCGAAATCGATGCGAAGATTGAGGGTGATAAATCCAAGAACAACTTGGATGGCGATGTAGGCGACGACCGCAAGAGCTGTACGGTATTCATTAAAGAGTTGGCCGATAGAGATAGACAAGTAGATACAAAGAATACCTGCAAGAGTGTTAAAAATATAGGAAATCAAGGCTAACCAGAAATTATCTGTATAATTTTTTAGCATATACTCGGCAAAACTAGATAGGAAGGCGTCTGGTTGAATCATGGAAATGATAATATAAAGGCTAAAAAGGAAGACCACTGTACTTGCCAAAGACCAAACAAAGGCTCCAAGAAGTTTAGCGGAGAGGATCTGGTGTTCAGATACTGGCAGGGTGAGTGTTAGATAGCCACGACGATAATAAACACTTCCCTTAAATCGTTGAATAATCAAAATCAAGGTTGAGATACTCAAAGTAATAACCAGACCACCAAAAACCAGAGATAGAAATACTAACATGACAACGCCCTTATCTTGATAATAGGTGCTTGAGAGGCTACTGCCCTGAATACCGATGATGACAGATAAGGATAGTACAGCTGCATAGAGGGCTAAAAACCATTTGTTGACATTTTTAAATTCATAACGAACTAAATTCCAAAACATAACAATCTCCTTTAACTAGGCTTTGAATTCGTGACGGAAGAGCTGGTCGATAGACTCTCCAGATTCATAGCGAATATCATCCACATTTCCTTGACGGATGACTTTTCCGTCCTTGAGGAAGACAATCTCATCCAAGATTGGTTCGATGTCCGAAATCAAGTGAGTTGAAATCAAGACAGTCGAAGTTGGAGAGTAATTGTTGATGATGGTGTTCAAGATGTAGTCACGAGCTGCGGGATCGACACCACCGATTGGTTCGTCAAGGACGTATAGACGAGCGTCACGACTCATGACAAGAATCAACTGAACTTTTTCTTTGTTTCCTTTTGAGAGTTTCTTGAAACGGCTATTCTCGTCGATACCAAGGTCACGAAGAAGACCTTGAGCACGTTCCAGATTAAAATCTTTATAGAAGGTCTTGAAAAAGGTAAGAGCTTCTTTGACCTTCATCTGTTCGTTGAGATAGGTCGTATCAGGTAGATAAGAAACGATAGCCTTAGTTGCAGGACTTGGTTCCATGCCATTGATGAGGATACGCCCTTGCTCTGGTTGGAGTAAACCGTTGATTAGTTTAATCAGGGTTGTTTTTCCGGAACCGTTTGGGCCAAGGAGACCCACAATCTTTCCTGCCGGGATTTCAAGGGAAACATTTTGAAGAGCAGGGCTTGCTCCATAGAATTTTGAAACATTTTCAAACGTTAACAAGGTCATAGTCTAAACTCCTTCAATATAATCTCTCAAAACAGTTGGTAGTTCTTCTTTTTCATATCCAAATTCTACCATGCCTGTTACAAACTGCTGCAACTGTTCTTCTGATAGTTGCTTCCGGGATTGGAGGATTAGGTCCAAATCCTCGGTGACAAAACGCCCTGCAGTCCGCTTTGTGTATACGAAGCCTTCTCTTTCTAGGTCTGATAGGGCACGTTGGATGGTATTAGGATTGACGCCAGCCTCACTAGCCAGTTCTCTAACAGTCGGGAGTTGTTGGTTGGGTTCGAGTTTATGGGAAACGATTTGCAGTTTGATCTTATCCATGATCTGCAAATAAATGGGTTTGTTGTTATCAAATGTCCAGGACATCACGGTCTCCTTTCAACAACTTCTTTTTGTGTCACTTAAATAATACAACTAAACAAAAAACTTGTCAAGCTAAAAGGAGAATTATTTTGGGAATTGCTTAAAAAATGGTATAATGAAAAGAAAACGACAAGGAGGGGAAGGCATGCGTTGTCCAAAATGTGGCGCTACTAAATCAAGTGTTATCGATAGCCGTCAGGCTGAAGAAGGAAATACGATTAGAAGAAGACGTGAGTGTGAAGAATGTCAGCATCGTTTTACGACCTATGAACGTGTAGAAGAAAGAACGCTGGTTGTAGTCAAGAAGGATGGCACACGGGAGCAGTTCTCCAGAGATAAAATCTTTAACGGGATTATTCGTTCGGCTCAAAAACGTCCGGTGTCTAGTGATGAGATTGGCATGGTGGTCAATCGTATCGAACAAAAACTCCTCAGTCGTAATGATAATGAAATTCAAAGTGAAGATATTGGTTCTCTGGTCATGGAAGAATTGGCTGAACTGGATGAAATCACTTACGTTCGTTTCGCCAGCGTCTATCGTAGCTTTAAAGACGTGAGTGAGCTCGAAAATCTACTCAAACAAATTACGCAATCTTCAAAGAAGAAAAAGGAAAAATAAATGAAGCCTAATGATCGTTTTTCTTTTCTAAAGAATAATCGGGTGTCGCAAGATCCCACAACTTTGGTGCAGTGCTACCTCCCGATTATCGGTCAGGATGCGCTGAGTCTTTATCTTTATACCTTATCTTTTTGGGATGATGGACAAAAAGAACACCTGTTTGCAGCTATCCTCAATCATCTCAATTTTGGGATGGACAGGCTGTTAAAGGCTTTTAAAATCTTATCAGCCTTCAATTTAGTTACCCTCTATCAAAAGAGTGACGGCTATGAACTTGCTATTCATCCAACGCTTTCTAGCTCAGATTTCTTGCGTCATATAGTTTATCGTACCTTATTGGAGAAAAAAATCGGTGAGCCAGCAGTTTCTGATTTGCGCCAAGAACAGGCAGGCGGAGAGCCTTTGACTGTTCCTTTGAGTCAGGCCTTTCCAGAGATAGAAGAATTGGCTAGTCATGATGAGACACCAGTAAAAGCTGATTTTAAAAATGATTTTGATTTGGAGCATTTTCGTCAGCTCATGGCGAGAGATAATCTCCGTTTCCAAGATGAACAGTCAGATGTCTTGGAGTTATTTAAAATTGCTGATGAGAAAAAATGGACCTGGTTTGAAACCTATCAATTAGCTAAAGGAACAGCTGTTTCGCAAGTAATTTCTGTCAAGCGTATGCGTGAAAAATTAGCGCAAGAGTCTGTTTCATCGGACTTTAGTCCCCAAGAAGCGGCCATTATTCGAGAAGCTAAAAGTAAAACTGCCTTGCAATTTTTAGCGGGGATCAAACAAACCCTAAATGCTGGAATTATCCAATCTGAACGCGATTTGCTAAAACAGATGGCAGACTTGGGCTTGCTTGATGAAGTCATTAATGTTGTTATACTTTTGACCTTCAACAAGGTTGATTCGGCCAATCTCAATGAAAAGTATGCCATGAAAGTGGCTAATGATTACTCTTATAACAAGATTCGTTCTGCTGAGGAAGCTGTACTTCGAATCAGAGAGAAGAATCAAAAGGGGCAAGAACAAAAATCAGCGAAGCCAAGCCAAGCCAAAAGCAATGTCCCGAAATGGAGTAATCCAGAATATAAAAATGAAACCAGCGAAGAAACTCGTTTGGAGTTAGAACGTAAGAAAAAAGAAATGTTAGATCGATTAGGAAAAGGAGGAGACTAGATGGAAAGTGTAGGAGATGTGCTTAAGGGTCATCCCAGTCGTTTTCAATACCAGGACCTGGTCCAGCAGATTGTAAAAGATCCTGATGTTGCGGCTTTTATCCAGAAGGAATCTCTCAGTCAAGAGGAATTGAATCGTAGTATCTCTAAGTTTAACCAATACATCACCGAGCGAGATAAGTTCCTTCGTGGAGATACCGACTATATCGCGCGTGGCTATAAGCCAATTCTAGTTATGAATCATGGTTACGCAGATGTATCCTATGAGGAAACTCCGGAACTGATTGCGGCTGAAAAAGAAGCAGCTATCAAGAACCGTCTCAAACTGATTAATCTTCCAGCTAGTCTTAAAAAAGCTAGTTTGGCTCAAGTTGATTTGGATGATTTGGGACGTTTGCCAGTTTTTGAAAAGCTCTTTACCTTTGTTGAGCAATATCCAGAAGTCCGTAAAGGTCTCTATCTCTATGGAGACTTTGGAGTTGGAAAGAGCTTTATGGTGGCTGCCCTTGCCCATGATTTGTCAGAAAAACGTGGGGTTTCATCAACCCTTCTTCACTATCCTAGCTTTGTTATTGATGTCAAAAATGCTATCGGAGATGGGAATGTTAAGAATTTGGTGGATGAAATCAAGCAAGCTGAAGTCTTGATTTTGGATGATATTGGTGCGGAGCAATCAACGCCTTGGGTGCGTGATGAAGTCTTGCAAGTCATTCTCCAATATCGTATGCAGGAAGATTTGCCAACCTTCTTTACCTCAAATTTCAATTTTGAAGATTTGGAAAAACATTTTGCTAAAGGCAAGAACGGAAACGATGAAACATGGGAAGCTAGACGCGTTATGGAGCGTATCCGTTATTTAGCAGAAGAAACACGACTAGAAGGAGAAAATCGCCGATGAGTGAAACAATCACCTTAATGAAATCTCATACCTCGGTTCGCAGATTTAAAGAAGAAGCGATTCCTCAAGAGGACTTGAATGAGATTTTATCAGCTGCCCAAATGGCTTCTTCTTGGAAAAATTTCCAATCTTATTCTGTGATTCTAGTCAGAAGTCAAGAAAAGAAAGATGCTCTTTTTGAACTGGTTCCTCAGGAAGCGATTCGTCAGTCTGCCGCCTTCCTCCTCTTTGTAGGAGATTTAAATCGTGCAGAAAAAGGGGCTCGTCTCCATACCGATACTTTCCAACCTCAAGGGGTGGAAGGACTCCTCATTACTTCAGTAGATGCAGCCTTGGCTGGACAGAATACCTTGCTAGCGGCAGAAAGCCTTGGCTATGGTGGAGTAATCATCGGTTTGGTGCGTTAAAATCTGTTGAAGTGGCAGAATTGTTCAACCTTCCTGACTATACCTATCCAGTTTTTGGGATTGCACTCGGTGTGCCGAACCAAAAACATGATGTAAAACCAAGATTGCCACTAGAGAATGTTGTTTTTGAGGAAGAATACCAAGAACAAACAACTGAGGCTATTGAAGCCTATGACCGTGTGCAGACCGAATATGCAGGAGCTCGTGCGACTACCACTTGGAGTCAACGTCTTGCAGAGCAATTCGGTCAGCCTGAACCAAGCTCAACTAGAGAAAATCTTGAACAAAAGAACTTATTATAGAAAGTGAGAAAACATGGCCTTACCAACTGTTGCCATCGTAGGACGTCCCAATGTTGGGAAATCAACCCTGTTTAACCGTATTGCAGGGGAACGCATCTCAATCGTAGAAGATGTCGAAGGAGTGACACGGGACCGTATCTATGCTACTGGTGAATGGCTTAACCGTTCTTTCAGTATGATTGATACTGGAGGGATTGATGATGTTGATGCTCCATTTATGGAACAAATCAAGCACCAGGCAGAGATTGCCATGGAAGAAGCTGATGTCATCGTTTTTGTAGTTTCCGGTAAAGAAGGAATTACGGATGCGGATGAATACGTAGCACGTAAACTATATAAAACTCATAAACCTGTTATCCTCGCTGTCAACAAGGTTGACAATCCGGAAATGCGAAATGATATCTATGATTTTTATGCTCTTGGATTGGGAGAACCATTGCCAATTTCATCTGTGCACGGGATTGGTACAGGGGATGTATTAGATGCCATCGTCGAAAATCTTCCACATGAAGTCGAAGATGAAAATCCAGATGTCATTAAATTCAGCTTGATTGGTCGCCCGAATGTCGGAAAATCTAGCTTGATTAATGCCATTTTGGGAGAAGATCGCGTGATTGCCAGTCCTGTTGCTGGTACAACTCGTGATGCCATTGATACACATTTTACAGATGCGGATGGCCAAGAGTTTACCATGATTGATACGGCTGGTATGCGTAAGTCTGGTAAAGTCTATGAAAACACGGAAAAATACTCAGTTATGCGTGCCATGCGTGCTATTGACCGTTCAGATGTAGTCTTGATGGTCCTCAATGCTGAAGAAGGCATCCGAGAGTATGACAAGCGTATCGCAGGATTTGCCCACGAAGCTGGTAAAGGGATGATCATCGTAGTTAACAAGTGGGATACTCTTGAGAAAGATAATCATACTATGAAAAACTGGGAAGAGGATATCCGTGAACAGTTCCAATATCTACCTTACGCACCGATTATCTTTGTTTCGGCTTTGACCAAGCAACGTCTCCACAAACTTCCAGAGATGATTAAACAAATCAGCGAGAGTCAAAATACCCGTATCCCATCAGCAGTCTTGAATGATGTCATTATGGATGCTATCGCCATCAACCCAACACCGACAGACAAAGGGAAACGTCTCAAGATCTTCTATGCGACTCAAGTGGCAACTAAACCGCCGACCTTTGTGATTTTTGTCAACGAAGAAGAACTTATGCACTTCTCTTACTTGCGTTTCTTGGAAAATCAAATCCGCAAGGCTTTCGTCTTTGAAGGAACGCCAATCCATCTGATTGCAAGAAAACGGAAATAAGATGATAAAAAGAAGAAGGTTCTCAGACCTTCTTTTTTTGTAGATGATACCAAGAGCGTAGATCTAATTTGTCATCAAATTAACATCATTTTCCTAGTTCCTGTCACGATTTTGTAATGGAAACGTACTTTCTTTGTAAGATTCAAAATGCTATAATGCTCTAAACAATTTTCCTTGCATAAGGAGGTTATTATGAAAAAAGATAGATTGTTAAAGCATCCTTTCTTGGTGCGTCTACTTGGTTTGCTGATGGCATTTTTCTTCCTATCAGCATTCACTGCACCTGAAAAACCAGACTATGGTATCTATGATCCAAATCATTATTTGACAGAGGAAGTAGTTACTCAGATTCGTGATTTGAATGAAACTAATAGTCAAAAGGCAGAAAAGCTTCAAATAGGTGTCTATATCGTAGATAGTCTGGAAGGAGAAAGCATTGAAACGGTGGCTAATGAAACTGCCAGGGCTTGGAAGATTGGCTATTCAGGAGATAATTTTGGAAGTCTCATTGTAGTAGCCGTTCAAGACCGTAAATCAAGAATTGAAACCAGTAATAACACCGCCATTAGAATAACGGACTATCAAACCAAGCAGATCTTGGCAACCAGCCGTACAGATTTTAAAACTGGTGACTATGGTAAAGGAATTCTAGCGGTTGCCAAAGCCTTGGACAATCAGTTTTATAGAGGAAGTGGAACATTTCCATCTGATGAATCCTCTGAAATCAAACGTTATTCTGATAGCATCAGTGGGAAAAAATCGAGTCGCAATAGTAGCTCGTCTAGTCATCGTAAGAACAGTGACCCTATGGACAATGTGTTCGGAGTCGGGATAATCATTTATTTCATTATCGTATTTATAGCTATTATTAGAGGAGGCGGCGGTGGCCGAGGAGGAGGTTCCTCTGACGGAGGATGGTGGTTTAGTGACTCATCCGACTCAGGTTCATCTTGGTCCGATTCAGGCTCAGACTCTTCTAGTAGCTGGGACGGTGGTGGCTTCGATGGCGGTGGTTCATCAGATGATTGGTGATGCTCGTATAAAATTTAAGGAAATAAGTAGGTTTAGATATGAAAAATAAAGGAATTATTTATGTGTTGGGCATTTTGCTGGCTATTATCTTGCTTGGCGGTTGCTCAGTAGTAGGCACTTATAACGGACTTGTCTCTGAACAAACCAAGGTCGAACAAGCGCAAGCTGATGTAGCGACAGCTCTTCAACGTCGTTCTGACTTGATTGGAAATTTGGTAGAGTCTGTAAAAGGCCAGATGAACCATGAGACAGAGGTTTTTACCAAGATTGCGGAAGCTCGTGCTAAAATTGGGAATGGCTCCGTGACTTCAAAAGAAAACCAAGAGGCTCAAGGAGAGTTAAGTTCAGCTATTTCACGTTTGATATCGCTAACAGAAAATTATCCAGAACTCAAGAGCAATCAAAATGTGGAACAACTCATGACAGAATTGGCTGGAAGTGAAAATCGTATCTTTGTAGCCCGCAAGGATTACAACAAAGTGGCAACAGAATACAATCAAAAATTAAGAAGCTTCCCAACAGTTCTTTTTGCTAATATGATGAATTTTAAAGAGGCAGAAACCTTTAAAGAAAGCGAAGAAGCTAAGACAGCTCCAAAGGTTGACTTTAGTACTTCTACAACCAAAGAGTAGGCTTGAATTTTTTAAAAGAAAATCAATGATTAGCAATAGTTTGAACATTTACAAAAAAAGGCTCTAAATGAGCCTTTTTTAGCTTGTATAAACACGGATTCTTTCTTGAAAAAGCTGAGCAAATATGCTACAATAAAAAGAACATTCTAAAATATTCAGAATTTAAAGTAAGGAAAAAAATGGCAAATTTATTAAAAACAATCATCGAAAATGATAAAGGGGAACTTCGTCGCTTAGAAAAGATGGCTGATAAAGTCCTCAAATACGAAGATGAAATGGCTGCTTTGACAGACGAGCAGTTGCAAGCTAAGACAGAAGAATTTAAGCAACGTTATCAAAATGGTGAAACGCTTGATCAACTCTTGTACGAAGCCTTTGCGGTTGTACGTGAGGGAGCTAAGCGTGTTCTTGGACTTTTCCCATACAAGGTTCAGGTTATGGGTGGTATTGTTCTTCACCACGGTGACGTTCCAGAAATGCGTACAGGTGAAGGGAAAACCTTGACAGCGACAATGCCGGTATACCTTAATGCCCTTTCAGGAAAAGGTGTACACGTAGTTACCGTCAACGAATACCTTACAGAGCGTGACGCGACTGAGATGGGTGAATTGTACTCATGGCTTGGTTTGTCAGTAGGGATCAATTTGGCTGCAAAATCTCCAATGGAGAAAAAAGAAGCTTATCTCTGTGACATTACTTACTCAACGAACTCAGAAATTGGTTTCGACTATCTTCGTGACAACATGGTTGTTCGTGCAGAGAACATGGTTCAACGTCCGCTCAACTATGCCTTGGTCGATGAGGTTGACTCTATCTTGATCGACGAAGCTCGTACACCATTGATCGTTTCAGGAGCTAATGCAGTTGAAACAAGCCAACTTTATCATATGGCTGACCACTTTGTGAAGTCTTTGGATAAAGATGACTATATCATTGATATTCAGTCTAAGACAATCGGTTTGTCTGATTCAGGTATTGACAAGGCTGAAAGTTTCTTCAAACTAGAAAATCTTTATGATATCGAAAATGTGGCTTTGACTCACTTTATCGACAACGCCCTTCGTGCCAACTACATCATGATTCTTGATATTGACTATGTGGTCAGCGAAGAACAAGAAATCTTGATTGTCGACCAATTTACAGGTCGTACCATGGAAGGTCGTCGTTACTCTGATGGTTTGCACCAAGCGATTGAAGCTAAAGAAGGTGTGCCAATCCAAGATGAAACTAAGACATCAGCATCGATTACCTACCAAAACCTTTTCCGTATGTATAAAAAATTGGCAGGTATGACAGGTACTGGTAAAACAGAAGAAGAAGAATTCCGCGAAATCTACAACATTCGTGTTATTCCAATTCCTACTAACCGTCCGATCCAACGTATCGACCATTCAGACCTTCTTTACGCTAGTCTTGATGCAAAATTCAAGGCTGTAGTAGAAGATGTTAAGGCGCGTTACCAAAAAGGTCAGCCTGTCTTGGTAGGTACTGTTGCCGTTGAAACCAGTGATTTTCTTTCTAAGAAATTGGTTGAAGCAGGCGTGCCTCACGAAGTATTGAATGCTAAAAACCACTATAGAGAAGCGCAAATCATCATGAATGCTGGTCAACGTGGTGCGATTACAATCGCAACCAACATGGCTGGTCGTGGTACCGATATTAAGCTTGGTGAAGGGGTTCGTGAACTTGGTGGTCTTTGTGTCATCGGTACAGAACGTCATGAGAGCCGTCGTATCGATAACCAGCTTCGTGGACGTTCAGGTCGTCAAGGTGACCCAGGTGAGTCACAATTCTACTTGTCACTCGAAGATGATTTGATGAAACGTTTTGGTTCAGAACGCTTGAAGGGTGTCTTTGAACGTCTCAATATGTCTGACGAAGCCATTGAATCTCGTATGTTGACACGTCAGGTCGAAGCAGCGCAAAAACGTGTTGAAGGAAATAACTACGATACTCGTAAACAAGTCCTTCAATATGATGATGTCATGCGTGAACAACGTGAGATCATCTACGCACAACGCTATGATGTTATCACTGCAGAACGTGACTTGGCTCCTGAAATTCACGCGATGATTCGCCGTACGATTGGACGAATTGTCGATGGGCATGCTCGTTCTAAACAAGATGAAAAACTAGAAGCAATCTTGAACTTTGCCAAGTACAACTTGCTTCCAGAAGATTCGATTTCACTTTCAGACCTAGAAGGTTTGTCAGACCAAGCTATCAAGGATGAATTATACCAACGTGCATTGAAAGTCTATGATAGCCAAGTTGCAAAACTGCGTGACGAAGAAGCTGTAAGAGAGTTCCAGAAAGTCTTGATTCTACGTGTTGTAGATAACAAGTGGACAGACCACATCGATGCTCTTGATCAGTTGAGAAACGCTGTTGGTCTTCGTGGCTATGCTCAGAACAACCCTGTTGTAGAGTATCAAGCAGAAGGCTTCCGTATGTTTAACGATATGATTGGTTCGATTGAGTTTGATGTGACTCGCTTGATGATGAAAGCGCAAATCCATGAACAAGAACGTCCACAAACAGAACACCATATCAGTACGACAGCAACTCGCAATATCGCTGCGCAACAAGCAAATCTTCCAGCTGATTTGGACCTAAGTCAAGTGAAACGCAATGATTTGTGCCCATGTGGATCTGGTAAGAAATTTAAAAACTGTCACGGTAAACGACGTTAAGAATGACTAATTTTCAGGCGGATGCCTAGTGAAAAGTGAATTTTCGCTTGGCGTCCGTTTGCTTTATAAGGAGATGGATAATGGTATTTACAGCAAAAAGCCCTAAAATTAATATTGATGAAGTTCGTAGTTTGTCTAAACTAGAAGGACAAGTACTTGCGAACAAACTCCAACGTGATCAAGAGCTTGAAGCAATTATTCGTGGGGAAGACCAACGCATCTTATTAGTGATTGGTCCTTGCTCGTCTGACAATGAAGAAGCAGTCCTAGAGTACGCTAAGCGTTTGTCAAAACTTCAGGAAGAAGTCAAAGACCGCGTCTTTATGGTCATGCGTGTCTATACTGCTAAACCACGTACTAATGGTGATGGCTATAAGGGCTTGATTCACCAACCAAATGCCAAAGAAGCGCCTAGCCTCATCAATGGAATCAAGGCGGTTCGTCATCTGCACTACCGTGTTATTTCTGAAACAGGAATGACAACAGCAGATGAAATGTTGTACCCAGAGAACCTTCCCTTGGTAGATGATTTGATTTCTTACATGGCAGTTGGGGCTCGTTCAGTCGAAGATCAACAACACCGTTTTGTAGCCAGCGGAGCAGATTTTGCGACAGGTTTTAAAAATCCAACCTCAGGAAATCTCAATGTCATGTTTAACGGTATTTATGCAGCTCAAAACAAGCAAAGTTTCCTTTTCCTAGGGAAAGAAGTCGAGACTACTGGAAATCCTCTATCGCACGCTATTCTCCGTGGAGCTCTTAACGAGTACGGGAAAAACATTCCTAACTACTACTACGATAATTTGATGGATACTATTGCTCAGTATGAAAAGATGGGACTTGAGAATCCATTCATTATTATTGATACCAACCATGATAACTCAGGGAAACAGTATATGGAGCAGATTCGTATCGTTCGTCAGACTTTGATTAACCGTGATTGGAATGAAAAGATTAAAAAATATGTTCGTGGTTTCATGATTGAGTCTTATCTAGAAGACGGTCGCCAAAACGAACCTGAGGTCTTTGGAAAATCTATCACCGATCCATGTCTAGGATGGGAAAATACGGAAGCTCTTGTTCGCGAAATCTATCAAAGACTAGGAGAATAATATGGCATTTATCGAGAAAGGTCAAGAAATAGATATTGAAGCAATTAAGGCGGAAACACGGCTATCTGCAGAAACCTTGCAACATAAGGAAAATCGTGATCAAGAATTAGCAGATATCCTTTCAGGTAAGGATGATCGTATCCTTTTGGTCATTGGGCCTTGTTCGTCTGATAATGAAGAAGCAGTCCTAGAGTATGCTCGTCGTTTGGCAGACTTGCAGAAAAAAGTGGCAGATAAGATTTTCATGGTTATGCGTGTATATACTGCAAAGCCACGTACCAATGGAGATGGCTACAAGGGCTTGGTTCATCAGCCAGATACTTCTAAAGCTCCAAGCTTAATCAATGGTTTACAGGCTGTACGTCAGCTTCATTATCGGGTGATTACAGAAACAGGATTGACTACAGCGGATGAAATGCTTTATCCAGCCAATCTTGTCTTGGTTGATGACTTGGTGAGTTATCATGCAGTGGGTGCGCGTTCAGTAGAAGACCAAGAACACCGTTTTGTAGCTTCAGGAATCGATGCACCAGTGGGAATGAAGAACCCAACATCTGGAAACCTATCTGTGATGTTTAATGCCATCTATGCTGCACAAAACAAACAAACCTTTCTCTTTCATGGTCAAGAAGTTGAAACTTCAGGAAATCCCTTGGCTCACGTTATCCTTCGTGGAGCTATGAATGAATACGGGAAAAATGAACCTAACTTCTACTATGAAACTCTTCTAGATGCTATTGGGCGTTACGAGTCTATGGGGCTCGAAAATCCCTTTATCATGATTGATACCAATCATGATAATTCAGGGAAACAGTATATGGAGCAAGTTCGAATTGTTCGCCAAACTCTTCTCAACCGTGCCTGGAATGAAAAGATTAAGAAGACAATTCGAGGCTTCATGATTGAATCCTACTTAGCGGATGGCCGCCAAAACCAGCCAGAAATCTTTGGATGTTCCATTACAGACCCATGTTTGGGCTGGGAAAACACAGTAGCTTTAGTAGAAGAAATCTATTCTACCTTAACAAAATAAGTGAAAAGGATGGAGTTGGGGGAATCTCAACTCCTTTTGATGAAAATGATAGTTGGACACGGAATCGATATTGAAGAATTAGCTTCTATACAAAATGCAGTTGAAAAAAGAGAAGGCTTTGCGCAGCGTGTCTTGACAGACAAGGAAATGGAGCGCTTTGCTAGTCTCAAAGGTCGCAGACAGGTCGAGTATTTGGCTGGTCGTTGGTCAGCTAAAGAGGCTTTCTCAAAGGCTATGGGAACGGGAATTGGGAAGCTAGGTTTTCAGGATTTGGAAGTCTTGAACGATGAGAAGGGAGCTCCCTACTTCAGCAAATCCCCATTTTCAGGAAATGTTTGGTTATCGATTAGCCATACAGAACAGTTTGTGACAGCTAGTGTTATTTTGGAGGAAAATCATGAAAACTAGTCCACATAGACCAACCAAGGCCCTCATTAATCTAGAAGCAATCCGATACAATATTCAACAAATGGGAGCACATATTCCTAAAGACACCCTCAAATGGGCGGTTGTGAAAGCCAATGCTTATGGACATGGAGCGATAGCTGTTGCAAGAGCTATACAGGATGATGTAGATGGCTTTTGTGTGTCAAATATTGATGAAGCCATTGAACTCCGTCAGGCAGGGATTTCTAAGAAGATCCTCATTTTAGGAGTATCTGATGTTGAATCATTTTCATTGGCTAAGGATTTTGATATTACCTTGACAGTGGCAGGATTGGAATGGATTGAGAATCTCCTTGATACTGAGTCAGACTTATCAGGTTTAGCCGTTCACCTTAAGATTGACTCAGGCATGGGACGAATTGGTTTTAGAAGTGCAAGCGAGGCAGCAAAAGCTCAAGCTTTACTCAAGGAACATGGAGCCAATGTTGAGGGAATCTTTACCCACTTTGCTACTGCAGATGAAGAGTCAGTTAGCTACTTTAAACAACAGCTAGATTGTTTCAAGGGAATCCTAGATGATTTGCAAGAAGTACCAAAATTGGTTCATGCTAGTAACTCCGCAACGACTCTATGGCATGCGGAAACGATTTTCAATGCTGTTCGCATGGGGGACTCTATGTATGGTCTCAATCCAAGTGGACAAGTTTTGGAATTGCCTTATGAACTAAAACCAGCCTTAACTTTGGAGTCAGCCATCGTTCATGTCAAAACAGTAGAGGCTGGTGCTTGTATGGGCTACGGAGCGACCTATCAGGCAGAGAGTGAGCAAGTCATTGCTACTTTGCCAATCGGTTATGCAGATGGTTGGACACGAGACATGCAGAATTTCTCAGTTCTGGTAGATGGTCAATTGTGTCCCATTGTAGGGCGTGTATCCATGGACCAAATCACCATTCGCTTACCTAAGCTTTACCCATTGGGTACCAAGGTAACTTTAATTGGCTCAGACGGTTATAAAGAAATTACTGCAACAGACGTAGCAGTTTACCGAGGAACCATCAATTATGAGGTGGTTTGTCTCCTCAGTGATCGAATTCCAAGAGAATATTATTAAGAAATAGAAGGAAAGGAGAAGAGCATGAATTTACATCAACCCTTGCATGTCTTACCAGGAGTAGGACCTAAATCAGCAGAGAAATATGCCAAACTAGGAATTGAAAACTTGCAAGATCTCTTGCTCTACTTCCCTTTCCGTTATGAAGATTTTAAGACTAAGCAGGTGCTAGAGCTAGAAGACGGAGAGAAGGCAGTCCTGTCTGGCCAGGTAGTGACACCAGCCAGTGTTCAATATTATGGTTTTAAGCGTAATCGCCTACGTTTTAGCCTCAAGCAGGGGGAGGTTGTTTTTGCAGTGAACTTCTTTAACCAACCCTACCTGGCAGACAAGATTGAACTAGGAGCAACCTTGGCTGTCTTTGGCAAGTGGGATCGTGCCAAGGCAAGCCTCACAGGAATGAAGGTTTTAGCCCAAGTCGAGGATGACCTCCAGCCTGTCTATCGCCTAGCGCAAGGCGTCAGTCAAGCAGGACTTGTTAAGGTCATCAAGACCGCCTTTGATCAGGGGCTGGACCTCTTGATAGAAGAAAACATCCCCCAGTCCTTGCTAGAAAAATACAAACTCATGCCCCGTAGTCAGGCTGTTCGTGCCATGCACTTTCCTAAAGATTTGGCAGAATACAAACAGGCTCTCCGTCGAATCAAATTTGAGGAACTCTTTTATTTCCAAATGCAATTACAGACCCTCAAGTCTGAAAATAAGGTTGATGGAAGTGGATTGATTCTGAATTGGTCCCAGGAAAAACTAAGGGCGGTTAAAGAAAATTTGCCCTTTGCCCTGACTCAAGCTCAGGAAAAGAGTTTGCAGGAAATTTTGACAGATATGAAGTCGGACCATCACATGAATCGACTCTTACAAGGGGATGTTGGTAGTGGGAAGACAGTGGTTGCAGGTCTTGCCATGTATGCTGCTGTAACGGCAGGGTATCAGGCTGCCCTCATGGTTCCTACAGAGATCCTTGCAGAGCAACATTTTGAAAGTCTAGAAAGTCTCTTTCCTGATTTGAAACTAGCTCTCCTAACAGGTTCATTAAAAGCTGCAGAAAAACGTACGGTTTTGGAAACTATTGCTAAGGGTGATGTTGATGTAATTATCGGTACCCATGCCCTTATACAGGATGGGGTGGACTATGCTAAACTCGGTTTGATTATCATCGACGAGCAACACCGTTTTGGAGTCGGACAAAGGCGTATTTTACGTGAAAAAGGAGAAAATCCAGATGTCCTCATGATGACGGCAACTCCCATTCCACGAACCTTAGCCATCACAGCCTTTGGAGATATGGATGTTTCCATTATTGACCAGATGCCAGCAGGGCGTAAACCAATCGTAACGCGTTGGATTAAGCATGAGCAACTGCCACAGGTTTTGACTTGGTTGGAAGGTGAGATTCAAAAAGGTTCTCAAGCCTATGTTATTTCGCCCTTGATCGAAGAATCTGAAGCCCTGGATCTTAAAAATGCCATTGCACTCTCAGAAGAGTTGACGACTCATTTTGCAGGGAAAGCAAAAGTTGCCCTCTTACATGGAAAGATGAAGAGTGATGAAAAAGACCAGATTATGCAGGATTTCAAAGAGAGAAAGACAGATATCCTGGTCTCTACAACGGTTATCGAAGTTGGGGTCAATGTGCCAAATGCGACAGTCATGATTATCATGGATGCTGACCGTTTCGGACTTAGTCAACTTCACCAGCTCAGAGGTCGTGTCGGTCGTGGAGACAAGCAGTCCTATGCAGTTCTAGTGGCCAATCCAAAAACTGACTCCGGGAAAGACCGCATGCGTATCATGACGGAAACGACCAATGGTTTTGTCCTTGCAGAAGAAGATTTGAAAATGCGAGGCTCTGGTGAAATTTTTGGAACTAAACAGTCAGGTCTACCAGAGTTTCATGTGGCTGATATCATCGAAGATTTCCCAATTCTTGAGGAAGCTAGAAAGGTAGCTAGCTATATCAGCTCCCTCCCAAATTGGCGAGAGGACCCAGAGTGGCACATGATTGCCTTACATCTAGAGAAGAAAGAATATCTGGATTAAGCTTTTTCTAAGATATTGTTAAGTTTGCTTTTAGGGTGAGTATCTATACTAGAGTCATCAAAAGAAACGAGGACTCTCTCATGACTATTAAAGTAAATTACCAAAAGACATTTCAAAAGGAAACTCAACCTTCTCCTAAATACTAAGAAAAGAGCGAAATCGCTCTTTTTTATTTTTTTAAAACTACTTTCAGAGGGATTCTTGCTGGGATCGGACATTAAATCCACTTTCCGTTTCCCTTTCTTTCTTGCATTGATTTCCTATATGTGCTACAGTTATGATAACGATTACAAAATAAAGGAGAATTCTATGAGAAATCCAGCATTAGTAGAAGAAATGAAAACATATAAAGGAAGAGATGAAGTGCCTCAAGATTTTGATGCTTTTTGGGATGGTGAGATTGACAAGGTTTCGGTCTTGCCAGACTACCAACTAGAGGGACGTGACTTTCATATTCCAAATGTTAAGTGCTATGAGTTAACCTTTAAAGGTACACGTGATGGACTTGTTTATGCACGTGTAGTCTTACCAAAATTAGATAAGAAAGTACCGGTCATTTTCCACTTCCATGGGTATATGGGACGTTGCTGGGATTGGACAGATATGCTAGCCTTCACCGTCGCTGGTTATGGGGTTGTATCTATGGATGTTCGTGGGCAATCTGGTTACTCACAAGATGGCTTGCGTTCGCCTCTCGGAAATACAGTTAAGGGTCAAATCATCCGTGGTGCAGTAGAAGGAAAAGAGCAACTCTTCTATAAGGATGTTTATCTTGATATTTATCAATTGGTTGAAATTGTCGCTAGCTTACCACAAGTGGATGAGGAGCAGTTGGCTAGTTATGGAGCTTCGCAAGGAGGAGCCTTGGCTCTAGTGGCTGCTGGTCTCAATCCACGTATCAAGCGAACAGTGGCAATCTATCCATTCTTGTCAGACTTTAGACGAGTGCTAGAAATTGGCAATACCAGCGAAGCTTATGATGAGCTTTTTCGTTACTTTAAGTTCCATGATCCTTTCCACGAAACAGAAGAGCAGATTATGGAGACGCTTGGTTATATCGATGTGAAAAACCTTGCCCATCGCATTAAAGGTGAGGTGAGAATGATTACAGGGCTTGATGACGATGTCTGCTATCCAATCACCCAGTTTGCTATTTACAATCGTTTGACTTGTGAAAAGAGCTATCGTCTCATGCCAGAATACGCCCACGAGGCTATGAATGTCCATGTCAATGACCAGGTTTACAACTGGTTATGTGGTAGTGAGATTCCCTTTACCTATGTAGGTCGTTAGAAATATGTAAAAAGAGCCCTGCTAAAACAGGGCTTTCTTTTTGAGAGATTAAAGAAAGTAGTTTCGAAAAGTTTGAAGCATAGAAATATATATGAAAGTAAATTCTATTATAGATTACTAAGGCTATTATTTAGAATATTTATTATATAATAAGTGTAGTATCAATTTGAAAGGAGTAAAATTGTTGCTTGCTTTAAGATATAAAGTATAAAAATGCAACAGAAATTCAGATGAAAAGAATGGGAAAAACCCATCAACAATACAGTTTCTTTACATGATTTATGCCCTGGAGGCAAAAAAATTTCAATAAAAAAGAAAGCGCTTTATTTTTTGTGAAAGACGGAAGGAAATATATGACACAGAGAGATTTTGAACGGAAACAACGTTTTGGAATTAGAAAATTTACAGTAGGAGCTGCATCAGTTGTCATTGGAGCAGTTGTTTTTGGTGCTTCACCAGTTTTAGCCCAAGAAGCCCCAGCAACCGGTGGTGAAACAACTGGACAAGCTTTGCCAGAATTGCCAAAAGAAGTAGAATCAGGAAATCTGGCTAACATAGATAAGGAACTTGCTGATAAGTTGGCAGCAGCGACAGATAAAGGAACTGAGGTAAACCGTGAGGAGCTGCAAGCAAATCCAGGTTCTGAAAACCCAACAGAAACTGAAACTCCATCAGCTGAAACTGATAAGACAGAAGAAACTGAGAAACAAGAAGCTATCGCTCGTGATTATTACTCAAGAGAATTGGAAAATGCCAATGTTGTCGTTGAAAAAGAAGATGTAGAGACCAATGCAACAAATGGTCAACGAGTTGATTTGAATGATGAACTTGATAAACTGAAAAAACTTCAGAATGCTACCGTTCATATGGAGTTTAAGCCAGATACGTCTGCTCCACGTTTTTACAACCTCTTCTCAGTCTCCAGTGATACCAAAGTAAATGAGTACTTCACAATGGCCATCCTTGATAACACGGCTATCGTTGAAGGTCGTGATGCAAATGGAAACCAATTCTATGGTGATTATAAAACTGCTCCTTTGAAGATTAAGCCAGGTCAGTGGAACTCTGTAACCTTTACAGTTGAAAGACCAAATGTAGACCAACCAAAAGGTCAGGTTCGCGTCTATGTAAATGGTGTCTTGTCTCGAACAAGTCCTCAGTCTGGTCGTTTTATCCAAGATATGCCAGATGTTAATCATGTTCAAATCGGTACAACAAAACGTACAGGCAAAAACTTCTGGGGATCAAATCTTAATGTTCGTAATCTAACTGTTTATGATCGTGCCCTTTCTCCAGAAGAAGTTAAAAAACGTAGCCAACTTTTTGAAAGAGGAGAGTTAGAGAAGAAACTTCCTGAAGGAGCAAAAGTTACGGATAAACTGGATGTATTTGAAGGTGGTGTGAACCGCAAGCCAAATAAAGATGGTATTGCAAGTTACCGTATACCTGCACTTCTTAAGACAGATAAAGGTACCTTGATTGCCGGAACGGATGAAAGACGCTTGCATCACTCTGACTGGGGTGATATCGGTATGGTCGTTCGTCGTAGTGATGACAATGGGAAGACATGGGGAGATAGAATTACCATCTCTAATCCTCGTGACAATGAGAAAGCTAAAAATCCAGAATGGCCATCACCAGTTAATATTGACATGGCTTTAGTCCAAGATCCTGAAACTAAGAGAATCTTCTCAATTTATGATATGTTCCTCGAAGGGAAGGCAGTATTCTCTCTACCAGGGAAAGCACCACAAGCCTATGAGCAAATCGGTGATAAGGTTTACCAAGTCTTGTACAAACAAGGTGATGCGGGACGTTATACTATCCGTGAAAATGGTGAAGTTTTTGACCCTGAAAATAGAAAAACAGAATACCGTGTTGTAGTTGCTCCTAAACAACCAGCTTATAGCGATAAGGGTGATTTATACAAGGGTGAAGAACTAATTGGTAATGTCTATTTCGAATACAGTGACAAGAATATCTTTAGAGTTTCAAATACCAACTATCTCTGGATGTCTTATAGTGATGATGATGGAAAAACATGGTCTGCACCTAAAGATATTACATACGGTATCCGCAAGAACTGGATGCACTTCTTAGGTACTGGACCTGGTACAGGGATCGCCTTGCATTCAGGACCTCACAAAGGTCGTCTCGTTATACCAGTCTATACTACAAATAACGTATCTTACTTGAGTGGTTCTCAGTCTTCACGCGTCATTTACTCGGATGACCATGGTGAAACTTGGCAAGCAGGTGAAGCTGTCAATGATAACCGCCCAGTAGGTAACCAAACAATTCACTCTTCAACTATGAATAATCCAGGTGCTCAAAATACTGAGTCAACTGTTGTTCAGTTGAACAACGGAGACCTCAAACTCTTCATGCGTGGATTGACAGGAGATTTGCAGGTTGCAACAAGTAAAGATGGCGGAGCGACTTGGGAAAAAGATGTAAAACGCTATTCAGATGTCAAAGATGTCTATGTTCAAATGTCAGCTATTCATACTGTACAAGATGGTAAGGAATATATCGTCCTCAGTAACGCAGGTGGACCAGGACGTTACAACGGTTTGGTACACTTGGCACGTGTGGAAGCTAACGGAGAATTAACTTGGCTTAAACACAATCCAATTCAAAGCGGTAAATTTGCCTATAACTCATTGCAAGATCTTGGTAATGGTGAATTTGGCTTACTTTATGAGCATGCAGATGCCAATCAAAATGAATATACTTTGTCTTATAAGAAATTCAACTGGGATTTCTTGAGCAAGGATATGATTGCTCCAACTAAAGCAAAAGTAAAAAGTGCAGTAGATATGGGTAACAATATTGTTGCACTAGAATTTGATTCAGAAGTCTTGGTAAACCAAGCTCCTGTTCTTAAATTAGCGAATGGAAACCTAGCAACCTTCTTAACTCAGTACGATACAAAAACACTGCTATTTGTTGTCAAAAAAGAAGATATTGGCCAAGAAGTTACAGAGATAGTTGATGGTGCGATTGAGAGCATGCATAATTTGCCAGTTAGCCTTGATGAGGCAGGAATTCCTGGTGGAATTAATAGTAAAGAACCTGCTATTCATGAAGTTCCAGAGTTCACTGGAGGCGTCAATGGTGACGAAGTGGCTGTAACAGAGGCGCCTGACTATACAGAAGCCATTGGAACAGCGGGTGAGGAAACAGCACCAACAGTGGAAGTTCAAGAATTCGAAGGTGGCGTCAATGGTGACGAAGCGGCTGTAACAGAGCTCCCTGAGTACACTGAAGCTATTGGGACAGTAGGTGACGAAGCAGCACCAACAGTGGAAGTTCAAGAATTCGAAGGTGGCGTAAATGGCGACGAAGCAGCTGTAACAGAACTTCCTGAGTACACTGAAGCCATTGGAACAGTAAGTGACGAAGCAGCACAAACAGTGGAAGTCCCAGAATTCGAAGGTGGTGTCAATGGTGACGAAGCGGCTGTAACAGAGCTCCCTGAGTACACTGAACCTAGTGCAACAGTAGGTGATGAAGCAGCACCAACAGTAGAAGTCCCAGAATTCGAAGGTGGTGTCAATGCAGTCGAAGCTGCAGTTCATGAGCTTCCAGAATTCACAGGCGGAGTAAACGCAGTTGAAGCGCTCAAAAATGAGCTTCCAGAATTTGCAGGTGGAGCAAATGCAGTTCAAGCCCTTAAGCATGAGCTTCCAGAATTCACAGGCGGAGTAAATGCAGTTCAAGCCCTTAAGCATGAGCTTCCAGAATTCACAGGCGGAGTAAACGCAGTTGAAGCGCTCAAGAATGAGCTTCCAGAATTTGCAGGTAGAGCAAATGCAGTTCAAGCCCTTAAGCATGAGCTTCAAGAATTCGAAGATGGAGCAAATGCAGTTCAAGCCTTTAAGCATGAACTTTCAGAATTCACAGGCGGAGTATATGCAGTCGAAGCAGCCAAAAACGAACTTCCGGAATATAAGGTTGAAGAAAAACCGCTTGTCACTTTAGTAGCACAGCAAGACAAGACCTATCAAGCTCCAGCAGCTCAACCACAACAACCAACTCTCCCTGCAACAGGAAGTGAGGTTTCAACTCCTCTAGTATCTGTAGGAATGGTTGGAATGCTCCTCGGTTTGTTTGGAATGGCTAAGAAAAAAGAAGATTAATGGCAACATTGAATCTAAAAAGTCTCTATAAAAAAGGTTTAGACTTATATTAGAAGGGCCTGTAACGTTTATTCGTTACAGGCTCTTTATTTGCAGAAAGCGAAGATTTTAGTGGAAATAAGCGGATGGAAGGTGATTCAAAGTCGGGTATTTCTCCCTGAAACTACTTTCAGGAGATTCTGTTTCATAAAATTGTTTTGAAACTTCAATCTATTCTAGCACAAGTTATTGAAAGCGCTTTAAAAATGATATATAATAGGATCATAAGAAAAAAGAAAAGGAGGAAAGTGGATGCCACAGATCAGTAAAGAAGCCTTGATTGAGCAGATTAAAGATGGAATCATCGTTTCTTGTCAGGCACTTCCTCACGAACCGCTTTATACAGAAGCGGGAGGTGTAATGCCCTTGCTAGTCAAAGCGGCTGAGCAAGGTGGAGCAGTCGGTATCCGAGCAAATAGTGTTCGAGATATTAAGGAAATCAAAGAGGTCACAAATCTTCCGATTATCGGAATTATCAAACGTGATTATCCACCACAGGAACCATTCATCACAGCTACTATGAAAGAAGTTGATGAACTAGCAGCTTTAGATATTGAGGTAATCGCTCTAGATTGTACAAAGAGAGAACGCCATGATGGCCTAGAGATTCAAGAATTTATCCGTCAAATCAAGGAAAAATATCCAAACCAACTCTTGATGGCTGACACAAGTACCTTTGAAGAAGGACTAACAGCAGTTGAGGCGGGAATCGACTTTGTCGGAACAACCTTGTCAGGCTACACATCTTATAGTCCAAAAGTGGATGGTCCAGATTTTGAACTCATCAAGAAACTATGCGATGCAGGTGTAGACGTCATCGCAGAAGGAAAAATTCATACACCAGAACAGGCTAAGCAAATCCTAGGTTACGGAGTACGAGGCATCGTAGTTGGTGGCGCTATTACTAGACCAAAAGAGATCACGGAACGATTTGTTGCAGGTCTCAAATAAGACAATTAAAACACGAGGAGAGTGGTTGATTAGTAAAATAAAATGTAAACGTATACAAAGTTGTCAATACTCAATATCCATTTCGGATACGCATATCATCATTTAGGAGAATACTAATGAAATTTAGAAAACTAGCTTGTACAGTACTTGCGGGTGCTGCTGTTCTATCTCTTGCTGCTTGTGGCAAATCAGACGCTAAAAAAGACGCTGCAAGTGATGCAGGGAAAACTGAAATCACTTGGTGGGCTTTCCCAGTCTTCACTCAAGAAAAATCTGGTGACGGTGTAGGAACTTATGAAAAATCTATCATCGAAGCTTTCGAAAAAGCAAACCCAGATATCAAAGTTAAACTAGAAACAATCGACTTCAAATCTGGTCCAGAAAAAATCACGACAGCTATTGAAGCTGGAACTGCTCCAGATGTACTTTTCGATGCACCAGGTCGTATCATTAATTACGGTAAAAATGGTAAATTAGCTGAGTTGAATGACCTCTTTACAGATGAATTTGTTAAAGATGTTAACAATGAAAACATCATTCAAGCAAGTAAAGCTGGTGATAAAGCATACATGTATCCAATCAGTTCTGCACCATTCTACATGGCTATGAACAAGAAAATGTTGGAAGATGCTGGTGTAGCTAACCTTGTTAAAGAAGGTTGGACAACAGATGATTTTGAAAAAGTCTTGAAAGCACTTAAAGACAAAGGATACACTCCAGGTTCATTGTTCAGTTCTGGTCAAGGGGGAGACCAAGGAACACGTGCCTTCATCGCTAACCTATACGGCGGTTCTGTAACAGACAAAGAAGTTACTAAATACACAACTGACGATCCTAAGTTCGTCAAAGGTCTTGAAAAAGCAACTAGCTGGATTAAAGATGGTTTGTTGAACAACGGTTCACAATTTGATGGTGGAGCAGACATCCAAAACTTTGCAAACGGTCAAACATCATACACAATCCTTTGGGCACCAGCTCAAAACGGTATCCAAGCTAAACTCTTGGAAGCAAGTAAAGTTGAAGTGGTAGAAGTTCCATTCCCATCTGATTCAGGCAAACCAGCTCTTGAGTACCTTGTAAACGGATTTGCAGTATTTAACAACAAGGATGAAAAGAAAGTTGCTGCAGCTAAGAAATTCATCCAATTCATCGCTGATGATAAAGAGTGGGGTCCTAAAGACGTAGTTCGTACAGGTGCCTTCCCAGTTCGTACTTCATTTGGAAAACTTTACGATGACAAACGTATGGAAACAATCAGTGGTTGGACTCAATACTACTCTCCATACTACAACACAATCGACGGATTTGCTGAAATGAGAACTCTATGGTTCCCAATGTTGCAATCAGTGTCTAACGGTGACGAACAACCTGCTGCAGCTTTGAAGACATTCACTGAAAAAGCGAATGAAACAATCAAAAAAGCAGCTAAATAATAAGCCCTAAATAAAAAGTAAAATCCCCCCTTTTCCCTGTGCACATCTGTGTACGAAAAGGGGGAGTTTTGTTTAAAAAAATGTAAGGAACTGACAGGTCAAAATTAAAATGAAGTTCTTACATAGGCTTTTCTTGGAAAAAATTTCATTTTGATTTTACATCAATGTCAGATAACAATCAAAAAACAAAAACTATTTGAAAGTGAGGTGCCGACTGTGAAAGTCAATAAAATTCGCATGAGAGAAACAATTGTTTCTTATGCATTCTTAGCACCAGTATTAATCTTCTTTATCGTCTTTGTCCTAGCTCCAATGATCATGGGATTCATCACTAGTTTCTTTAACTACTCGATGACTAGCTTTGAGTTTGTGGGACTTGACAACTACATCCGCATGTTTAAAGACCCTGTCTTTACAAAATCTTTGATTAATACCGTAATCTTAGTTATCGGTTCTGTACCAGTCGTTGTACTCTTCTCACTATTTGTGGCATCACAAACTTACCAACAAAATGCAGTTGCTAGATCCTTCTATCGTTTCGTATTCTTCCTTCCTGTTGTAACAGGTAGTGTTGCCGTAACGGTTGTATGGAAATGGATTTATGATCCTCTATCAGGTATTTTGAATTTCGTACTTAAGTCAAGCCATATCATTAGCCAAAACATTTCTTGGTTGGGTGATAAAAACTGGGCTTTGATGGCGATTATGATTATTCTTTTGACAACATCAGTTGGTCAGCCAATCATCCTTTACATCGCTGCAATGGGTAATATTGATAACTCACTTGTTGAAGCGGCGCGTGTCGACGGAGCTACTGAGTTACAAGTTTTCTGGAAGATTAAATGGCCAAGCCTCCTTCCAACAACTCTTTATATCGCAATCATTACAACCATCAACTCATTCCAGTGTTTCGCTTTGATTCAGCTTTTGACTTCAGGTGGTCCAAACTACTCAACAAGTACACTTATGTACTACCTATACGAGAAAGCCTTCCAATTGACTGAGTATGGCTATGCCAATACTATTGGTGTATTCTTGGCAGTTATGATCGCAATTGTCAGCTTTGTTCAATTTAAAGTACTTGGAAACGACGTAGAATATTAATAGAAAGGAGACAGCTATGCAATCTACACAAAAGAAACCTTTAACAGCTTTCACTGTTATTTCAACCATCTTCTTGCTTTTATTGACTGTACTGTTTATCTTTCCATTCTACTGGATTTTGACAGGTGCATTCAAATCACAACCAGATACCATTATGATTCCACCACAATGGTTCCCTAAAGCTCCAACAATGGAGAACTTCCAACAATTGATGGTGCAAAACCCAGCCTTGCAATGGATGTGGAACTCAGTCTTCATTTCATTGGTAACTATGTTCTTGGTTTGTGCAACTTCTTCCCTAGCAGGTTATGTATTGGCTAAGAAACGTTTCTATGGACAACGCATTCTATTCGCTATCTTTATCGCTGCCATGGCTCTTCCAAAACAAGTTGTCCTAGTACCATTGGTACGTATCGTCAACTTCATGGGAATCCATGACACTCTTTGGGCGGTTATCTTGCCTTTAATCGGATGGCCATTTGGGGTCTTCCTCATGAAACAGTTCAGTGAAAACATTCCAACAGAATTGCTCGAATCTGCTAAGATTGATGGATGTGGTGAGATTCGTACTTTCTGGAGCGTAGCCTTCCCAATCGTGAAGCCAGGATTTGCAGCTCTTGCAATCTTTACCTTCATCAATACATGGAATGACTACTTTATGCAGTTGGTTATGTTGACATCTCGTAACAACTTGACCATCTCACTCGGGGTTGCGACTATGCAGGCTGAGATGGCAACCAACTATGGTTTAATTATGGCAGGGGCTGCTCTTGCAGCTGTGCCAATCGTAACAGTCTTCCTTGTCTTCCAAAAATCCTTCACTCAAGGGATTACTATGGGAGCGGTCAAAGGTTAATACTCTGCGAAAATTGAATTCAAACCACGTCAGCGACTCCTTGCCGTACTCAAGTACAGCCTGCGGATTGCTTCCTAGTTTGCTCTTCAATTTTAATTGAGAATAGGAAAATCTATTTATTGAAAACGATATAGTATTATAAGTGTCTACAAAATGGATAGGAGTTGGTTGCTTCATGAAGTTTTGTTAGACACTTATAAACTTACTGGCTAGACATTTTGTGTCTGAAGATAACAATCAGGTAAAGGAAATTACTATGATTTTTGATGATTTAAAAAACATTAGCTTTTACAAGGGAATTCACCCAAATCTGGACAAAGCTATAGATTATCTCTATGAGCATCGTAAGGATACTTTTGAATTAGGTAAATACGATATTAATGGGGATAAGGTCTTTCTAGTTGTACAGGAAAATGTTCTCAACAAAGAAGAAAATGATCGCTTTGAGCATCATAAAAACTATGCAGATTTGCATTTGTTAGTTGAAGGACATGAGTATTCTAGCTACGGTTCTCGCATCAAAGATGAGGCTGTAGCCTTTGATGAAGCCAGTGATATTGGCTTTGTTCATTGTCACGAACAATACCCACTTTTGTTGGGATATCACAATTTTGCAGTTTTCTTCCCAGGAGAACCTCACCAGCCTAACGGTTATGCAGGTATGGAAGATAAAGTTCGCAAATATTTATTTAAAATTTTAATCGATTAGTCAGTTAGGAGGAGCAAACAATGGCACATAAAGGATCTGGATTGATAAAAGCGGCATTTGATACGGATAACTTTCTGATGCGTTTTTGCGAGAAGGTTTTAGATATTGTGACGGTTAACCTACTCTTTGTTGTGTCTTGTTTGCCTATTGTGACTATTGGAGTAGCTAAAATCAGTCTCTATCAGACAATCTTTGAAGTGAAGCGCAGCCGTCGTATTCCTGTTTTCAAAATTTATATTAGAGCCTTTAAGCAAAATTTGAAATTAGGTTTTCAGTTAGGTTTGCTGGAATTAGGAATCTTTTTGATCAGTTTGGTTGACTTATCACTATTTTGGAGTCAAACTGGTGTTGCCTTTCAGCTCATTAAAGCTATTTGCTTGGGAATTCTGATATTTTTAACCTTAGTTATGTTGGCTAGCTATCCAATTGCTGCACGCTATGAATTAACTTGGAAAGAAGTTCTTCAAAAGGGCTTGCTTTTGGTCAGCTTTAACTTCGTATGGTTCTTCTTGATGCTTGCAATTATTTTGTTAATCATTATGCTTCTTTATCTATCAGGCTTTACTCTAGTGCTTGGTGGTTCAGCATTTCTACTCTTTGGCTTTGGTCTTCTTGCCTTTTGCCAAGCTGGATTAATGGAAAAATTGTTTGCTAAATATCAAGCAGATTGAAAACGATATGAAACTACTTTCAAACAAGAAAAGCTATGGGAGATGAATAGAAATTAAAATCTAAGTGGCTAAGATGTATTGAAAGCGCTTTTTACAAGGTGTATACTAAAATAGTAAAAAATCATCTGCTCAAAGCAGAAAAAAGAAATCTTAGGAGAAATCTATGTCAGATTTAAAAAAATATGAAGGTGTCATTCCTGCCTTCTACGCATGTTATGATGATGCGGGTGAAGTTAGCCCAGAACGTACTCGTGCCTTGGTACAATACTTTATTGATAAAGGTGTTCAAGGGCTTTATGTCAACGGTTCTTCAGGTGAATGTATCTACCAAAGTGTAGAAGACCGTAAATTGATCTTAGAAGAAGTTATGGCAGTTGCCAAAGGTAAATTGACCATCATTGCTCACGTAGCTTGTAACAATACCAAAGATAGTATTGAACTGGCTCGTCATGCAGAAAGTTTGGGAGTAGATGCTATCGCAACAATCCCACCAATTTACTTCCGTTTGCCTGAGTACTCAGTTGCTAAATACTGGAACGACATCAGTGCTGCTGCACCAAACACAGACTATGTTATCTACAACATTCCTCAATTGGCAGGTGTTGCTTTGACTCCAAGTCTTTACACAGAAATGTTGAAAAACCCACGTGTCATTGGTGTTAAAAATTCTTCAATGCCAGTTCAAGATATCCAAACATTCGTTAGCCTTGGTGGCGATGACCATATCGTCTTTAACGGTCCAGACGAACAATTCCTAGGCGGACGTCTCATGGGTGCAAAAGCTGGTATCGGTGGTACTTATGGTGCTATGCCAGAACTCTTCTTGAAACTCAACCAATTGATTGCGGATAAAGACCTAGAAACAGCGCGTGAATTGCAATACGCTATCAACGCTATCATCGGTAAATTGACTGCAGCTCATGGGAATATGTACTGTGTGATTAAAGAAGTCTTGAAAATCAATGAAGGACTTAACATCGGATCAGTTCGTTCTCCACTTACACCAGTGACCGAAGAAGATCGTCCAGTTGTAGAAGCAGCTGCTCAATTGATTCGTGAAACTAAGGAGCGTTTCCTCTAATCAATAGGAGGCTTTATGACTAATTACGTTGCAATTGATATTGGTGGAACTAATATCAAATATGGTTTAATTGATCAGGATGGACAACTTGTAGAGTCTAACGAAGTAGCGACTGAGGCTCACAAGGGTGGTCCACACATCTTACAGAAAACAAAAGATATCGTAGCTAGCTATCTAGAAAAAGGACCAGTGTCAGGTGTAGCAATTTCCTCGGCGGGAATGGTTGATCCTGATAAGGGTGAGATTTTCTATGCTGGTCCACAGATTCCAAATTATGCTGGAACTCAATTTAAGAAAGAAATTGAAGAAAGCTTTAACATTCCTTGTGAAATTGAAAATGATGTTAACTGTGCAGGGCTTGCTGAAGCTGTCTCTGGTTCAGGAAAGGGTGCAAGTATTACCCTTTGCTTGACGATTGGGACTGGTATCGGTGGTTGCTTAATCATTGATGGGCAAGTTTTCCATGGCTTTAGTAATTCTGCCTGTGAGGTTGGTTATCTGCACATGCAGGATGGAGCCTTCCAGGACTTAGCGTCTACGACAGCTCTTGTTAAGTATGTGGCTGATGCACATGGAGATGAAGTGGAACAGTGGAACGGTCGCAGAATTTTCAAAGAAGCTACCGAAGGCAATAAACTCTGTATGGAGGGGATTGACCGTATGGTGGATTACCTTGGTAAGGGTCTCGCAAATATTTGTTATGTTGCCAATCCAGAAGTTGTCATCCTTGGTGGTGGTATCATGGGGCAAGAAGCAATTTTGAAACCAAAAATCCGTAAGGCTTTGAAAGATTCGCTTGTTCCAAGCTTAGCAGACAAGACTCGACTTGAATTTGCCCACCATCAGAATACTGCTGGCATGCTCGGTGCTTATTATCATTTCAAAACAAAACAATCCTAAATTGGCCTTGCCAATTTAGGATTTTTAAATAAAGACAAATACTAACTTGCTTACTGCTGGCAAGGTATCTTGCATTTTTGACTTCGATATAGTATATTTAAGTTAATTCAAATATATATCAGTAACACCAATAGATATGGACTAAAGGAGAGCAATCATTGACCTATAATCAACAAGAAAAATATAACAGTAAAGTAAGCTCCCCTGAGGATCAAGAAACAGAAATTGCTGCTTATGGACCACTTCCAAGCAAGGCTCAATTGGACTACCACAAGGAAGAATTGGCTGCCTTCATCCACTATGGTATGAATACTTATACCAACTCTGAGTGGGGGAACGGTAGAGAAAATCCTCAATACTTCAATCCAACAAATCTTGATACAGATCAGTGGATTAAGACTTTGAAGGATGCTGGTTTCAAACGAACAATTATGGTTGTAAAACATCATGACGGATTTGTAATCTATCCTTCTCAATACACAAAACATACGGTCGCTGCTAGTCCGTGGAAAGATGGTAAGGGTGACCTTCTCGAAGAAATCTCTAAATCAGCGACTAAGTATGACATGAATATGGGTGTTTACCTATCACCATGGGATGCCAACCATCCTAAATATCATGTTGCAACTGAGAAAGAGTACAACGAATACTACCTCAACCAACTCAAGGAAATTTTTGGCAATCCTAAATACGGAAACAATGGTAAATTTATCGAAGTATGGATGGACGGTGCGCGTGGTAGTGGAGCTCAAAAAGTAACCTACACCTTTGACGAATGGTTCAAGTACATCAAGGAAGCTGAAGGAGATATCGCTATCTTCTCTGCACAACCGACAAGTGTCCGTTGGATCGGTAATGAACGTGGTATCGCTGGAGATCCAGTTTGGCATAAGGTTAAGAAAGCTAAAATCACTGATGATGTGAAGAATGAATATCTCAACAATGGAGACCCAGAAGGAGATATGTACTCTGTCGGTGAAGCAGACGTTTCTATCCGTTCAGGTTGGTTCTACCATGATAATCAACAACCAAAATCAATCAAAGATTTGATGGATATCTACTTTAAGTCTGTTGGTCGTGGAACACCGCTTCTTCTCAATATTCCACCAAACAAAGAAGGTAAATTTGCAGATGCAGACGTGGCTCGCTTGCAAGAATTCCGAGCAACCTTGGATCAAATGTATGCAACTGACTTTGCTAAGGGTGCAACTGTAACTGCAAGCTCTACTCGTAATAATCACTTGTATCAAGCAAGTCATTTGACAGATGGTAAGGATGATACGAGCTGGGCACTAGCAAATGATGCTAAGACAGGTGAATTTACTGTCGATCTTGGACAAAAGAGACGCTTTGACGTAGTCGAACTCAAAGAAGATATCGCTAAGGGTCAACGTATCTCTGGCTTCAAGGTTGAAGTTGAACTCAATGGTCGTTGGGTTCCATATGGTGAAGGGTCAACTGTTGGTTATCGTCGTCTTATCCAAGGTCAACCAGTAGAGGCACAAAAGATTCGTGTAACTATTACTGGTGCACAAGCGACTCCAATCTTGACAAACTTCTCTGTTTATAAGACACCAAGCAGTATCGAGAAGACAGATGGTTACCCTCTAGGACTAGATTACCATTCAAATACAACTGCTGATAAAGAGAATACAACTTGGTATGATGAATCTGAAGGCGTCCGCGGAACATCTATGTGGACTAACCAAAAAGATGCTAGCGTAACCTACCGTTTCACTGGAACAAAAGCATATGTAGTGTCTACAGTTGATCCAAACCACGGTGAAATGTCCGTTTACGTGGATGGTCAAAAGGTTGCAGACGTACAAACGAATAATGCAGCTCGTAAACGTAGCCAGATGGTTTATGAAACTGAAGACTTGGCTCCAGGTGAACATACCATCAAACTCGTTAACAAAACTGGTAAAGCTATTGCAACGGAAGGTATCTACACGCTCAACAATGCTGGTAAAGGTATGTTTGAGATGAAAGAAACGACCTATGAAGTTCAAAAAGGTCAACCGGTTACTGTAACCATTAAGCGTGTTGGTGGTAGCAAAGGAACAGCAACAGTCCATGTTGTAACAGAACCAGGAACAGGGGTTCATGGTAAAGTGTACGAGGACACAACAGCTGACTTGACCTTCCAAGATGGTGAAACTGAGAAAACAATCACGATTCCAACTATCGACTTTACAGAGCAAGCTGATTCAATCTTTGACTTCAAGGTGAAAATGACCAGCGTTTCTGACAATGCCCTTCTTGGATTCGCAACTGAAACAACTATTCGAGTAATGAAAGTAGACTTGCTTTCAAAAGAGAATTGAGTTTTGATACATTTGTTATAACCACATTTGAATGATAAAAAATCCTAAATTGTTAAAATCAATTTAGGATTTTCCCTTAATTGTTAAAATCAATTTAGGATTTTCCCTTTCTGTGATTTCTACGATAACCATTCAGTCTATTATTCTCCCAATAGCTATTAAAGATTTTTTCTTTACTTTCGCGATCAATCTCTAGGAAATAAGCGTAGAGTAAATCAATGATAATCAGCATTGGAATCTGAGCAGAAATTCGTTGAATATAAGATGCTTGGTTTTGGCTTGCGACCAAAATGGTTTCTGTAAATGCTTGAGTATCCTTATTCGGTGAACTTGTAAATAGAACTGTCTTAGCTCCCATATCCTGGGCATCTAATAGGCTATCGATGATAGATGGTGTTGTTCCTGAGAGAGAAAAACCAAACACCAAACATTTTTCATCAATAATGCTAGTCGTCCAGGCAAAACCGTCTGGATCTGTTAAGGCTTCACAGACGACACCCAATCTCATAAAACGTAGCTTCATCTCACGTGCGACTAGACCAGAACTCCCAGTTCCGAAAAAATACACGCGTTCGGATTGGTCAATCATCTGAGCCACGCGTTCCAGCTGCTCATCGTCAATCAATCCTTGAGAAATTTCTCGCAGGTTTGCATAACTTCTAAGGACTCTCTGAGTCAAAGGATTCATATCCTGTTGAGGAGTAGAAAGAGTGTCTTTTTGTTGTTGGTATTTGAAGATGAACTCTCGATAGCCCTTAAAACCACATTTCTTGGCAAAACGAGTGAGCGCTGCCTGGGAAATATGAAGTTTTTGAGTAACTTGCTGAGAGGATAAGTCATCGTTTATGGTATCTGCCTGCAGAAAATAGCGAGCAATTTCTTGCTCTAAATCGGTCATTTCTTCAAAGTGAAGCTCAATGATTGTAGAAATATCTTGCTTATTCATGGGACTCCTTTGATAGCTATTTGCCAGAATTTATTTGATAAATCTAACAAATAAAATAGCGCTTACCTCCATTATATCATAGAAAATAATTTTTGGACCAAAAAGGAAAAGTCTTTTCTTTTTCCATAATTTTCTACCTAAATTATGGTACAATGAAGAGTGTGATTTTGATTAGAAATGAGATTGATGTGTATGAGAAAATTCAATAGCCACTCGATACCGACTCGGCTTAATTTATTGTTTGCAATTGTTATTTTGCTCTTCATGACAATCATTGGTCGCTTGCTCTATATGCAAGTCTTAAACAAAGATTTTTATGAAGCTAAGTTGGCATCTGCTAGCCAGACACGGGTTACAACGGGTTCTGCTCGTGGGGAAATCTACGATGCTACAGGAAAACCTTTGGTAGAAAACACAGTCAAACAAGTGGTTGCTTTCACACGAAACAACAAGATGACGGCTGCAGATTTAAAGGATATTGCTACTAAACTTTTAACTTATGTAACGATATCCTCACCAGATTTGACGGAACGTCAAATTGCTGACTATTACCTAGCTGATCCAGCAGTTTATAAAAAAACGGTAGAGGCCCTACCAAAAGATAAGCGTTTTGATTCTGATGGTAATCAACTTTCTGAATCGGATCTCTATAACAATGCTGTTGAGAGTGTTAGCTCTAGCCAAACTAATTATACAGAGGATGAAAAGAAGGCTATTTATCTCTTTAGTCAGCTCAATGCAGTTGCTAATTTTGCGACCGGGAATATTCAAACCGATCCTTTGAGCGATACACAGGTAGCTGTGATTGCTTCTGCTTCTAAGGAATTACCAGGTATTTCCATCTCTACTTCATGGGACCGAAAAGTCTTAGAAACCTCTCTTTCATCTATTGTCGGAACTGTTTCTAGTGAAAAATCCGGTCTTCCAGCAGAAGAAGTAGACACTTATTTGAAAAAAGGCTATTCGCTCAATGACCGAGTCGGGACTTCCTATCTTGAAAAGCAATACGAAGAGGTCTTGCAAGGGAAACGGACCGTCAAGGAAATCCATTTGGATAAGCACGGAGACATGGAGAGCGTAGAAAATATCGAAGAAGGTAGCAAGGGGAAAAACATCAAATTAACCATTGATTTGGCCTTCCAAGATAGCGTAGACAACCTCTTAAAGAACTATTTCAACTCAGAACTTGCAAATGGTGGAGCTAGATATTCAGAGGGTGTGTATGCAGTCGCCCTTAACCCCAAAACAGGTGCTGTTTTGTCTATGTCAGGACTCAAACATGACCTGAAAACGGGAGAGTTGACTCCTGATTCCTTGGGAACGGTAACCAATGTCTTTGTCCCAGGTTCGGTTGTTAAGGCCGCTACCATCAGCTCAGGTTGGGAAAATGGTGTTTTATCAGGAAACCAAACCTTAACAGATCAGCCTATTGTTTTCCAAGGTTCAGCTCCAATTTATTCTTGGTATAAATTGGCATATGGATCTTTTCCTATTACAGCTGTGGAAGCCTTGGAGTATTCATCCAATGCTTACATGGTTCAAACCGCGTTAGGAATGATGGGTCAGACCTATCAACCAGAGATGACAGTCAAAACCAACCAACTTGAGTCTGCCATGGGAAAACTCCGTTCAACCTTCGGTGAGTATGGTTTAGGAGTTTCTACAGGAGTCGACCTACCGGATGAGTCAACAGGATTTATCCCCCAAAAATTTGACTTGGCTAATTATTTAACTAATGCTTTTGGCCAGTTTGATAACTACACACCGATGCAATTAGCCCAGTACGTTGCAACTATTGCAAATGATGGTGTTCGTCTAGCTCCACATATTGTCGAGGGAATATACGACAACAATGATAAGGGTGGCCTTGGGGAATTAATCCAAGCAATAGATACCAAGGAAATCAACAAGGTCAATATTTCTGAATCAGATATGGCAATCTTGCACCAAGGATTTTACCAAGTATCGCATGGAACTAGTCCCCTTACGACAGGACGGGCGTTTTCAGATGGCGCCACTGTTTCTATCAGTGGTAAGACCGGTACAGGTGAAAGCTATGTAGCTGGTGGTCAAGAAGCTAATAATACCAATGCCGTGGCCTATGCTCCAACAGAAAATCCTCAAATTGCAGTTGCAGTAGTCTTTCCTCATAATACCAATTTAACCAAAAATGTTGGGCCAGCAATTGCTCGCGACATTATCAATCTATACAACCAACACCATCCAATGAATTAGAAAGGAAGCCATGCTTTATCCAACACCTATTGCTAAGTTGATTGACAGTTATTCCAAACTTCCTGGTATTGGGATTAAGACAGCAACCCGACTGGCCTTTTATACTATTGGGATGTCGGATGATGATGTCAATGAATTTGCAAAAAATCTCCTTGCAGCCAAGCGAGAATTGACCTATTGCTCTATTTGTGGACGTTTGACAGATGAGGATCCTTGTTCTATCTGTACCGATCCTAGCCGTGATCAGTCTACGATTCTGGTCCTGGAGGATAGCCGAGATGTTGCTGCTATGGAAAATATCCAAGAATACCATGGACTATACCATGTCTTGCACGGCCTCATTTCACCAATGAATGGGATTAGCCCTGACGATATCAATCTTAAAAGTCTCATGACTCGTCTCATGGATAGCGAAGTTTCAGAGGTTATCGTGGCCACCAATGCAACAGCAGATGGTGAGGCGACCTCCATGTATATCTCTAGACTTCTTAAACCTGCAGGGATTAAGGTCACTCGTCTAGCACGAGGTCTGGCAGTAGGAGCTGATATCGAATATGCGGACGAAGTAACGCTCCTAAGAGCCATTGAAAATCGTACCGAACTTTAGTCTGTAAGGATATCGAACAGGCAATTAGTTAGCAGATAAGACTTTAAGAAATCAAGAGACTGGATTTATTTTTAATCCAGTCTCTTTTGTGCTATTCAAGTTTAAAAAAATAAACAAATGTGATATACTAAAAAGCGAGTATTCTAGTAGAAATAGGACAATCATATGAAACAAACAATTATTCTATTATATGGTGGACGCAGTGCAGAGCGTGAGGTGTCTGTATTATCAGCTGAGAGTGTCATGCGTGCGGTTAACTATGATCGTTTCGCAGTCAAAACTTTCTTTATCAGCCAGTCTGGTGATTTTATCAAAACCCAAGAATTTACCCAAACTCCTGGCCAAGATGAACGTCTCATGACCAATGAAACGATTGATTGGGACAAGAAAATTGCTCCAAGTGCCATCTACGAAGAAGGCGCAGTTGTTTTTCCAGTTCTTCATGGACCTATGGGAGAAGACGGTTCCGTTCAAGGTTTCCTAGAAGTCTTGAAAATGCCTTATGTCGGTTGCAACATCTTGTCTTCAAGCCTTGCTATGGACAAAATCACGACTAAACGTGTCTTGGAATCTGCTGGGATTTCCCAAGTCCCTTACGTAGCCATTGTTGAAGGGGATGACTTAGCTTCTAAGATCGCAGAAGTTGAAGAAAAATTAAGGTATCCAGTCTTTACCAAACCATCTAATATGGGTTCTAGTGTTGGTATTTCTAAGTCTGAAAATAAAGAGGAACTCCATCAAGCTCTCGAACTCGCCTTTAAATATGATAGCCGTGTCTTGGTAGAGCAAGGTGTCACTGCGCGTGAAATCGAAGTTGGGCTTTTAGGAAACTATGATGTCAAGAGCACTCTACCTGGTGAAGTTGTCAAGGACGTAGCCTTCTATGACTATGATGCCAAGTATATCGATAACAAGATCACCATGGATATTCCAGCCAAGATTAGTGATGATGTAGTAGCAGTCATGCGTAAAAATGCAGAAACTGCCTTCCGTGCTATTGGCGGGCTTGGTCTCTCACGTTGTGACTTCTTCTATACAGATAAGGGAGAAGTTTTCCTAAATGAGCTCAACACCATGCCAGGATTTACCCAGTGGTCTATGTATCCCTTGCTTTGGGACAATATGGGAATTTCTTATCCAGAATTAATTGAACGTTTGGTTGATCTTGCTAAGGAAAGTTTTGACAAGCGTGAAGCGCACCTATTGTAAAGACAAACATAAGGGCGGGGCAAGACTCCCTGCCCCTTTTTAAAGGAGTAAACATGAAACTTACGATTCACGAAGTTGCACGTGTTATCGGTGCAAAAAATGATGTGACAAGCTATGCGGACAGCCCGCTAGTCAAGGCTGAGTTTGATAGTCGTTTGATTGGACCTGGTGATCTATTTGTGCCGCTCAAGGGGGCGCGTGATGGTCATGACTTTATCGAGACGGCTTTTGAAAACGGCGCTGCTGTAACCTTGTCAGAGAAGGAAGTAGCAGATCATCCTTACATTTTAGTAGAGGATGTTTTGACAGCCTTTCAAGCTCTTGCAGCTTATTACCTTCAAAAAACAGGAGTAGATGTCTTTGCTGTTACAGGTTCAAATGGGAAGACAACGACCAAGGATATGTTGGCTCATTTACTTTCTACAAGCTACAAAACCTACAAAACGCAAGGAAATTACAATAACGAGATTGGATTGCCTTATACAGTTCTCCATATGCCGGATGATACTGAAAAGTTGGTCTTGGAGATGGGACAGGATCACTTGGGAGATATTCATCTTTTGTCTGAACTGGCTCATCCGAAAACAGCTATTGTGACTCTGGTCGGAGAGGCACATTTGGCCTTCTTCAAAGATCGTTCAGAGATTGCCAAAGGTAAATTACAGATTGCTGATGGAATGGAGAAAGGGAGCTTGCTCTTGGCGCCAGCTGATCCCATTGTAGAGGATTATCTACCTGCTGACCAAAAGGTAGTTCGTTTTGGTCCGGGTGCAGAACTCGAAATTACAGACTTAATTGAGCGCAAGGATAGCTTGAGTTTTAAGGCTAATTTCTTGGAGAAATCCCTTGATTTACCAGTAACAGGTAAGTACAATGCGACTAATGCTATGATTGCTTCTTATGTTGCCCTGCAAGAAGGAGTGACTGAGGAGCAGATTGCTCAAGCCTTCCAGGATCTAGAATTGACCCGCAATCGTACCGAGTGGAAAAAAGCTGCCAATGGTGCGGATATCTTATCAGATGTCTACAATGCCAACCCAACAGCCATGAAGTTGATTTTAGAAACTTTCTCTGCTATCCCAGCAAATGAAGGTGGTAAGAAAATCGCAGTTCTGGCGGATATGAAAGAACTTGGAGACCAGTCTGTTCAACTCCATAATCAAATGATTTTGAGCCTGTCACCAGATGTCCTTGATACCGTTATTTTCTACGGTGAAGATATCGCTGCCCTAGCCCAATTAGCCAGTCAAATGTTCCCAATCGGTCATGTTTATTACTTTAAGAAAACAGCTGAGGAAGACCAGTTTGAAGCTATGCTTAAGCAGGTCAAGGAGAGTCTTGGTGCACATGACCAAATCTTGCTTAAAGGTTCGAACTCTATGAATCTAGCTAAGCTAGTAGAAAGCCTAGAAAATGAGCACAACTGATTTCGCCAAAGCTATGCAGAGAATGTTAGCGATTACCGATACTGGGTTGACCTATACAAAGGATCCATTTGATCGTGAACGTTATGAGGATTTACGTCAGATTTTATGGAGTGTTTTGCAGGATCAAACAGAGCTCAATCAAGAGGAATTGACTGCAATTTTAAAACCAACAGGTAGTTATGCAACTCCCTTGATGGATGTGCGGGCTTGGATTGTTCAAGACCAGAAGATTTGTTTGGTTAGGGGACAAGGAGAAGATACTTGGGCATTACCTGGTGGCTTTGGTGAAGTAGGCTATTCGCCTAAGGAAAATATCCGAAAAGAAGTTCAGGAAGAAACAGGCTTTTCTGTAGAAGTAGGCTCTTTATTGGCTGTTTTTGATACCAATCGCTTTCAACTTCAGAACAAGCAGTATGCAAAATTCGTCTTTGACTGTCAGTTATTAGATGGATGCTTTCAGGAAAATCAAGAAGTTGCAGAATTAGGATTTTTTGATATTGTAAGTCTCCCTCCCCTATCTGAAAAAAGAATAACCAAGGAACAAATGGATATTCTATGGCAGGTTTATCAGGGTGAGCGGGAACAATATATCGATTAGAAGCTTTGCTTTATCTTAAGGCCGATAGCTTCTTTTGAACACAAAACTATAAGAAATAAATGTAAGCTAGGCTCTATGGAGATAAGTAAGAGGCCTGCTTATATGAAAATGAGGAAAATTATATGAATATTTGGGATGCTTTATTTACCACCCATCCGACGGAACCACCCCAATTTGGATTTACTTGGTACGCAAGCACATTTGCCTTACTGTTTTTGACAATTTATCTTGCTTATCGCTATCGTGATAATAAGGTTTGTCAACGATTCTTCCAGATTATACAGGCAATACAGTTAATCTCGCTTTACAGCTGGTATTGGATCAATCAGTTCCCACTGTCAGAAAGCTTGCCTTTTTATCATTGTCGATTAGCCATGTTTGTAGTTCTACTACTGCCAGGTGTTTCAAAAACCAAACAATATTTTGCTTTGCTTGGAACCTTCGGGACGATTGCAGCCTTTGTTTATCCAATACCAGACGCTTACTCTTTCCCACACATCGTTATTTTGTCCTTTATTTTCGGACATCTAGCCCTTCTTGGAAATTCCTTGATTTATCTTTTAAACAACTACGATGCTCGTCTGTTGGATTTCAAAGGTATTCTTATACTGACCTCTTTACTTAATGGTTTGATTTTTATAGTCAATTTATTGACGGGTGGAGATTACGGTTTTATGACAAAACCACCATTGGTGGGAGACCATGGTCTTGTGGTTAATTATATCATTGTCACTCTATTTTTGACTTGTGCTATTTTCCTCTTCTCTAAAGGTTTTCAAGTCATCACTCAGGAGAAGGCAGAAAGAAGATTGAAAATCTGGCAGAAATAAAAAATATTTTCCCAACCGCTTGACTTTTATCTGATAATTTTGATACAATAGTAGGCGGTATTGTTTACCCCATTTGTAAGGCCCCGGAACCTTTCAAATACCCTGCGGACCGGAACATCCGCCCTGTAAACAAAAACGACATTCATATAGGAGAAATCATGAACAAAACTACATTCATGGCTAAACCAGGCCAAGTAGAACGCAAATGGTACGTTGTTGACGCAACTGATGTACCTCTTGGACGCCTTTCAGCAGTTGTTGCTAGCGTACTTCGCGGAAAAAACAAACCAACATTCACACCACACACTGATACAGGTGACTTCGTAATCGTTATCAATGCTGAAAAAGTTAAATTGACTGGTAAAAAAGCATCTGATAAGATCTACTACACTCACTCAAACCACCCAGGTGGATTGAAATCAATCTCTGCTGGTGAACTTCGTTCTAAAAATGCAGTTCGTTTGATCGAGAAATCAGTTAAAGGTATGCTTCCACACAATACTCTTGGCCGCGCTCAAGGTATGAAATTGAAAGTATTCGTTGGAGCTGAGCACACTCACGCTGCACAACAACCAGAAGTTCTTGATATTTCAGGACTTATCTAAGGAAAGGAACAATAAAGTATGTCACAAGCACAATATGCAGGTACTGGACGTCGTAAAAACGCTGTTGCACGCGTTCGCCTTGTTCCAGGAACTGGTAAAATCACTGTTAACAAAAAAGATGTTGAAGAGTACATCCCACACGCTGACCTTCGTTTGGTCATCAACCAACCATTCGCAGTTACTTCAACTGTAGGTTCATACGACGTTTTCGTTAACGTTGTAGGTGGTGGATACGCTGGTCAAGCAGGAGCTATCCGTCACGGTATCGCTCGTGCCCTTCTTCAAGTAGACCCAGACTTCCGCGATTCATTGAAACGCGCAGGACTTCTTACACGTGACTCACGTAAAGTTGAGCGTAAGAAACCAGGTCTTAAGAAAGCTCGTAAAGCATCACAATTCTCAAAACGTTAATCAACACGATTATATCAACGTTTCAAAGCACTCAAGAGTTTACCTCAAGGGTGCTTTTTTTATGTTTTTTGAAAAAGTTCACCTCAAAGTTCACCTTATTTTAACCTTATTGTTTTAGAGACTTTAAGGCAAATTCACCGACTGCCATAGGGACTACATTAGAAGTATTGACATAAATCTGTGTTGTACCTGTGTCGCTATGTGTTAGAGCTTCGGAAATAGCTTCTAAGCTCATTCCTGCCTGTTTAGCGAGTGTTGCTCCCGTATGACGTAGTTTATGTGGTGTAGCGTGTGTAAGCTCTGGGTGTCGCTTTCTGATAGTTTTCATCTTATTATTGAGATAGTCAGAGTGTAAAGGTTTATTGATATATCCTCTGGTATCTATGTAAGTGAAGATGAATTGTTCTGGATTAGTGATGATACCAAACTTTGCTAGTTCATATTTTTGTTGTTTTTTCCATAAGGTTAGAAGTTGAAGCAAGTCGCTAGAAATAGAAAAGATAGTTTTTTTATTTCCTTTGGTAGATTTTACTTGTCCATATCTATCTAAAGCCTGAATTAACTGAATCTGAGATTTTGAAAAGTCGATATGTTTCCACTGGAGAGCATATGTTTCTGATTTTCTATCTCCAAGGAAAAAAGTGAGATAGAAAAGGACGTAATCTTTGAGTGATATTTTATCGTTTTCTAAATCTTCTTTAAAAGCTGAGAACCATTCTTGGAGTTGCTCATGAGTTAAATATAAATCTTCATCACGTTTTGATTCTGCAAGTTGAATTTTTTTAACAGCCTTAATTCGTCTTAAAGTTTTTGCAACTCTATTTGCTTCAATATATTCAAGTTCTTCTGCCCAATCAAAAATAGAAATAACGTAACTTCGTAAAGTTTTGAAGTTGGCATATTCGTTGGCTTTTGCCGTCATCAAATTTAGAATAACCTGTTTATTTTGGTTTAAAAATTGAATCGTATAGTTGCCAAGAAGTGGTAGTATATGCTTTTCAAAACATGTTTTGGTATTAGCAATTGTTGACCTGCTTGGTGGCTTAGAAGTTGATGTAGTTTGTCCTGCTTTATAGGATTCCCACCAAATATTATTATAGAAGTCTGAGAAAAGAATATCTTCTTTTCCTAGTCCCGAAAACGCATTGTCTTCAATTTGGTTTAACTTCGTGAGTAAGTCTATCTCTGCTTGTCGTGCCTCCTTTCTTGTTTTGAATCGTTTATCGTAGTAGTTGTTGCTGACGATTCCAAGTGGCATTCGAGCTTCTATTGGAATGTAGATTTTTAAACGATAAGTACCATTTTTTGTTTTAGTGATAGTCATGATATTCTCCTTATGTATCGAACCAGAAAATATCATGACTATTATAAAACAAAAATCTTGATATTTCTAGTTATGTGAGTTTAGCCATTGGTCGATAGCGTCTTTATGGAATCGAATCGTTTTACCGATTTTGATTTTGGGTAGGCCTTTTACAATCCAAGAATCCAGTGTATTGTTTGATATACCTAAATAGTTACAAGCTTGTTGCTTGTTCAAATAGGGGCTATCGATACCGCTCTTGTCTAATTGCTCTCTGATTTCTTTATTTATAAGATTAGAGAGTAAAAGTTGAATTTGATGAATTTGCTCATCTGGTAAGATTACTTGCATAGCTTTTCCTCCATTATACTTCTATTGAAGTAGTGCTTGATATGACGTCACTAGTTTCATTAGGAGTATTCGTCAAAGAATTTTCTGATGAAGTTATTTTGCTTTTGTCTGTGCTATACCTTCGTGAATCTAAATACTTAGCAAAAAAGTAAGTTTTGTCTACGATAAGCCTTAATAAGGTAGGATTTTCTTCTCTCGCATATCTAACCAAATGATTAAACTCTGTGAAATTCTTCTTATCTATCACGTCAATAATAGTTGATAGAAAATCATCGTTGTTATTGTTTATGAGGAATTTGTCTAATTCAAATCCGCATCCTATTTCTATATCATCAATTTTGTATTGAGTCTTTTCAGGATTCTCTGCATGAACAAAGTAGTCATACATCCCCTTGGGAGACATAATAGGCTCTACATGAGCAGGACCCTTTAATTTATCCTTGATTAGCTCAGATACTTGATTATAGCTTTTTAGTGAATCAAAGAAAAAGGCGCCATGCTTATGAGCTTTTTTTAGCTCACCTGTTTTTCGATTGATATCTCTATCATGCCAAGGGGATAAGATGAAGGGGATATGAAAACTCTCAAGGATTTCTAAATAGTTTTCTGGGGCGCTTTCTCTGTAGAAAAGAAAAGCCCACTTGTTAGAACGTTGTTCTTTTGCCATGTGCAATATGTCTCGCTTTCAGTTGTATTTCTATCTATAAGGAGATTTAGAAGGGTGTCTTCGGAAGGTGGGACACGCTTTATTTGATATTTTTGTGATTATTGATTATTGGACTAACGGGGTCGTAGTAACCCGTTAGTCCGTAGACCAAAACAGAAGGGCGCTAGGTGGCGCTCACTTCGTGCGCCAAAGCGCCCTTCCAATCATTTGCGTCTTGTTCCGATAAAGTAGAAGTCCATGCCCTTTCTTTCAGGTCTTGAAAAATAATAGTCTGGATTGCGACTAGAAACTTCTTCACTGATGATTGTTTCCAAATCCTTTAAGATTTTAATGGCTTGTTGGGATTTGGGAACAGGAATAATCAAGGTTGCGCTTCCTTCTCTTATATCTACAACCACTTTCTGAATTGCTTTATTGAACTGTTTATTGACAGGACTGTATCTTTTTACATTCCCTTGCTCGCTTGTGCTTACAGATTCTGAGTGTTCTCTTTGAATAAGAAAAAGGCGAAGTGAAAAGGTCTGTATGATGGATTTAAAGAGGTTAACTATTCTGTCTTCACTCTGGCGTATCTTGATTTCATAGCCAAATAATCCAAAGAATAAGAGAAGGGACAAGAAAGAGATAGATGAGCTGATAAAGTGAAGCAAGCGCAGGAACTCAAACAGAGATGTGAAATAGATACTGTTTTCCAAGGGGTTCATCCCAAACCTCAATAGAATTGCAATAAACATGGATAGGATTCCCACTATAAAAAGGGTAGTTGCGGGATGTATGTTTTTTTGAAAGTTCGTTTTTCTCATAATCTATAAAATTCCTTTCTTAGTGTAATAGGTTGGACATAGCAAAGGCAAAACCTGATAAGGGTGCTCATTATCAATAACCTGGATAAGTCCTGTTCCTTTGCCAATGGGAATGACAATTCCTTTTGGGTCGAGGTCAGGAAATAGAAATTGTGTAGTTTTCTGATTGATGTTCCCAACCTGAATAAGTACATTAAGTTGTTCTCGAACCGAAACTGGTATAGTATTGTGGTCAAATCGTTGACTGACTAAAAGTAAGTGAACCTTTGTTGCTCGTCCTAATAAAGCAATTTGCGATAACAAGGAGAAGAAGGAATCCTTAATATTTTTATTGACTCCCTCAGATAAGGCGAGCACTTCATCAATGACGATAGTTAGATGTTTAAAGTTGTGTCTAGGGTTTTCAAAAAGTATGGCTTGCCTTTTATGAATAATAGATAGACATTGACTTAAACTTTCATTGATTTCTGACACAAAATCAGATTTAGAACGGTTTTCGTGTGGATGAATGACGGAGATTTGGTTCTCTCTTGCCCATCGTGAAGGAGTATCGAATTTTGGGTCAACGATAATCAAATCAGAAAAATTTTTTAATACGCTTAACAAATACGTCAAAGCATAACTTTTCCCACTTCCTGAGTTACCAGCAATTGCGATAGATGTCACCTTATCATAATTAACGACTAGATTTTCCATGATAGGAACAGCGTCTCCTTTGATTGATGATGTAAACTGTTCAAGGTCTGAAATCACTAGACGTTGAGAAATTCCCTTCTTCCACGGAAAAAATAATCCGCGTTGCACATGGATGTCATCTGTTTTTAATGCGACAAAGTACGCAGAATTTTGCTTTAGTAATGTATACTGTGGATATAATGATGCATTAGCAATTAAGAAAATCTTTTGATACAAATCATCATCAATGATAAATCCAGATGGCAGACGAGGAATAAAGATAAATCCTTCTTCTTGAACATTAATGTCAAAAGAGTTGGTATATGATGTTTCACCCTGTAGAGCAGAGCCTAAAGACATATTTAGGCTCTGTAGCAGGTATTGTTCCAACTCTCTTTTAATGAGAGATTGAACCATTATTTCACCTCTTTCAATGAGTCAGCTTTAAAGTAAACATTATAATTCACTTCACATGCCTGTAAGTTATCAAAGGTGACAAGAGAAAGATATTCAGGAAGCTCAGGTTGTTCAAGAAATTTAACCTGAAAAGGAGGTAATCCTTTTTGCCCGAACCAAGCCTTGTAAGCGACAATTTCACCGGTTGGCTTTCCATCCTCGAATTTTTGTTGTGGCTCAAGCTCATCACTGAGCAAGTGAATAGGTGCTTGAAGATTCACGTATTGTTCTGCTGTTTGATTTGAGTATCCGCCTTTGCGGTTTTGTGGTTTGATTTTCATATGGTTATACCTTTCTATATGAAGCTTAAAAAATGAAAAGGGACAAGCTCGGTTTCATGTCATGAGCTGGACAGTCTTTATTTACTCTTCTAGTTTTTCCCTCAGAAGTTTGAGTGATTTTTCTAGCCTTCTTTTGACTGTTTTATCACTGAGGTGAACTTCTTCAGCTAATTGAGTAAAATTCTTATCTTCAAAGAAGTAACCATAGATAATGCTTTGTACGATATCGTCAAAATTATCAATTGTCTGATAGACTATTTGGATATCTTCTTGATAAATGAGCATTTCAAGAGGATTGGAGTGTCTGAAGTTATCTGGTAGAAAGTCAAGCATTTCTTTCCTCTTATAGATGAAATTGAGGCTGAGTTTTCCATGATACCTGTCTTTCCTTTCTGCGTTATCAAATGGTAATGATAAAAGATGGACAACTCTTTTCCAGTCGCCACGTTCAGCCGCTTCCTTAATTTCTTTTTCTCTTCGGATAGCGACCTTGTCAGGTTTGGGTTGTTTTGAATTTTCTTTTGCCATGAACCTTTACCTTTCTTATGGATAAAAATAGTGAACGTGTTCTTGCTCGGTTTAACATCATGAGCTGGATGGTTGTTCTTGTTTATAAGGAGATTTTTTGAATGTTCTCGGACAAAAAGTGAAAAAAGTTTAGAAAAAACAAAAAAATCCCCCACAGCACTTGTGGGGGAGGGAAGATAGGGTAGATTTGTAACGGAAATTTAACTTGACAGAATCTTAATTTTGGAGTATAATTCCCTTTAGGGAATAAACAATTGAAAATAAATTTTTATGAATAAATTGGTGTTTGAGGTGAAACCTCATTATTCTTATAATTCGTGTATACGAATTATAAGTTTGAAGTAGGAGAGATTTCAACATTTTAGGAATTTTTGACTAAGCCTCAGGCTTTTTTTTTTTATAAATTTTAACTATATAAAGTTTTTAAGGGGGAAAATATGAAAAATATAAGTTATGAAAACTATTTAAAGTGTAAAGATGCTCTCTCTTTTGAATATTGTCAAAAAATTCATCAAGCAATTTTACTTGAGTTGGGAACTGAACCAGATATTTTAGAAATATGGCATGATTTTCTAAAAGCAAGTATGGATTACGCATATACCCGCAGTCAGTGGTTATTATGGGAAAGTGCAGAACGTAGAGAAAAAGATGAAGGTCGCACAGCTCAACATGAAATAGTTATATATAATTTTAAGCTACTTAGTCGTAACATGGAGCAGTCGAGTGAAGTAGTGAAATACCTAAAAGAAATAGAAAAAAATCGAAAACAAATTGGAGATTTCGTGTCTTACCTTGCATATATCTATGCAATAAATTCAAGATAAATACAATAAGTTATTTCAAGAACCTCATATAGTGAAAATATACAAAAAAGGAGCTTTATCTTCCGATAAAGCTCCTTTTACTTTTTATTGTCCGAATCAATAATCTTATTTCAAAAAAGGTAGTGAGCCGGTTGATTTATATTGCAATGTATTGAAATTTAAAATTTTAAGAATCACTTAAAATCAAGGTTTCTCACGTCTGTTGGTGTGTAGTGAATACCTATTTCACTTCTGTAAAAATCAACTCCTACACCTACAAAGCTTATTATGTCAGACTTTATAACCGTCTGCGGAAAAAAGTAGAGAAAAAGGTAGAGATTCATACAGTATCTAGATTTTCCAAAAATTCTTAATAAACTTAAAACCTGGTTTGGAAAGTATGAATTTCAGTTGGATTAAAAACAGCGTAATATCAAGGATTTTCAGAACGATATCTACTTTTTAATTTCATAAAATTTGAATCAATATTTTTTAAATAGGGGAATAGTTCGGTGATGAATATCTTCTCCAAGGATTTTAGTTTTGTATTTATAATTAAAATTGGAATTTATTCTTAATGATATTTTTGTTGAAATGTGATAAGATAAATAAAATCAAAATATTTGGATAGATATATGGAAAATTTAAAGAAGGAAATTGGTAAAAAGATAAAAATAGCTCGGTTGAACCACGGGCTAACTCAAGCAGATATTTGTGATGATGAGTCAGAATTGACTGTTCGACAATTAGCTCGTATTGAAAATGGTCAGGCTATGATTACATTACCTAAAATGATGTTTTTAGCAGAAAAATTAGGAGTTCCAATTCAAAATTTAATAGATGTTGATAAAATGGAAATTCCTAAAAGATATTTGGAATTGAAAAATAAGTTGATAAAATCGCACACATATGGTGATCAAGAAAGAATTAAGCAACATGAGTTGATATTCGATGAAATTTATAAAGATTTTTTTGATAATTTGCCAGAAGACGAACAATTACTAGTTGAAATGTTACAAGTTAGATTAGATGTTTGGGTATCGCAAGACTCTGGCTTTGCCCTAGGTTTATTTGAAGAATATTTTCATCAAATTCTTAAGAAGAAAAAGTATAGTTATAATGATTTGGTATTAATTAATTTGTATTTTTTCTGTTGTGCAATTGGATTAGAGGATAATTCATATTTTGATGAACTGGCTAAGAAGATTCCTTTATACATTGATTATAGCGATCTTGAACGAATGTACTTATTTGAGAGAATTTTACTCACCATCTTGTCTAAAATTGAACCAGAGCATTATTTAACCTATACTACTCTATTTAGAGAAGTGATTGCCGAAACAAATAATTTCCAGCATAAACCAGCTATTTATGCTTTTGAGGCTAAATATTACCTCCAAATAGAAAAAAATTATGATAAATCTAAAGAATCTTATCATAAAGCTATTCTTTTTGCTGAAATGCTTAATGATAATGTTTTAGTAGCTAACTTAAAAAAAGAAAGAGACGAAGACTTAGCAACCTGACTTCCACGTCATGTTGCTTTTTTTATGTTTGTTTTATACTTAAACCATAAAGACAGAGGTCTTAAAGATTAAGTAAAAAAATGGAGGATAGTGCTATGGTAATTGTTGCAACTCTTTTAACCGCTCTAGTTTGGATTACGTTATGAGATATTCCCTAAAATCTGAATATGTAGAACAACACAAAATAATAATAGAAAATGAAAAAAATGAAGGGTGTCTATGTAGAGTTGAGGTTAATCATAGACTATACAAAATTGTTTACTTAGAACCTCTGTCAATCATTGAAATTTTCTATAATCAAGAAGAGATAATCGATTATTTATCGGTTTCAGTTTTAAGAGAATTCTAAATAGGAGGACTAAAATATGTGGTTTATAGGACCTGTTGGTATGCCACTAATTATGTGGCTGTTTAATCATTAAGAAAGTAAAAAGGAGAAATAGCGATGGAGCAAGTAGTAAAGGTTAAAAATGTTAAAAAAAAATTCGATGAAAAATTTGCTTTAAAAAATGTTAGTTTTGACATTAATGAAGGAGAGATTTTTGGTTTTTTAGGGCCATCTGGTTCTGGAAAAACAACAATGATTAAAATTATCACTGGGCAATTATCATCTGATCATGGCGAGACTTACTTACTAAATAAAGAATCATCACTATTATCTCCAGAGGATTTTGAAAGAATAGGAATCGTTAGCGATACAAGTGGTTTTTTCGAAAAAATGAGTTTGGAAAAAAATCTTAATCTATATGCAAAATTACATGGGGTCGATTTTATAAAGGTCAATGAAATTTTGGAAAAAGTTGGTTTACAAAATAGTAAAAAAGTTATAGCAGAAAAATTATCAACGGGAATGAAACAACGTATGCTTCTTGTTAGAGCTTTAATTAATTCCCCTAAAGTTTTATTTCTTGATGAACCTACTAGTGGGTTAGATCCAACAACATCTAAACAGATTCACGAACTATTACTTGAATTAAAATCTCAAGGAACAACTATTTTCTTAACCACGCATGATATGCATGAAGCAACTCTTCTATGTGATAACCTTGTTCTTCTAAATCAAGGTTGCCTCATCGAGCAAGGTACTCCTAAAGATATAATCAATAAATATAATAATAACAAGAGAGTGAAAATTACTTTTAAAAATCATGAAGAAATCGAGTTAAATTTTAACGAACTTCAGAATTACGATTTGTCAGAATCAGTCACTATACATTCTTGCGAGCCAACACTTGAAGATGTTTTTATTCAAAGAACAGGAGTAAAATTAAATGTTTAAAAGATTATCAGCCTTGATTTGGTTACGAACTCAAATTTTTATCACTAATAAGAATATTCTGATCCCAGTATTAATGCCATACTTTATGGTATTACTGTTAAAGTTTGTTATGAACACAGACAGTTCTAAAGGGTTGGATCTTATGTCTCTGTGCTTTTCAATGGCTATAGGAATGGCTGTAGGAAGTCCTATTTCTGCTATGATTGCAGAAGAAAAAGAAAAGAATAATTTGACAACATTACTTTTAAATGGAGTTCGCCCTGTAGAATATGTAATTTCAGTTTTATTTTATCCAGTTCTGATTTCTATGGCAAATCTCATTTTGTTCCCTTTGATTACTGAAACAAATTTGTCTGGAATCTGGGAAAGCTATTCTATCATTATGATTATGACATCAGTAGCTTCAATTTTGATAAACTTTTTAGTAGGAACTATTTCTCAAACTCAATCAAAGGCTCAAATTTTTTCGATGATAGTCACGATGGTCATTTCTTTAGGGCCTAGTTTAGCAATAGTTAATGAAACTGTTGGCAAAATTCTAGAATATAGTTTTATTGGAGCTTATATTGAGTTTTATAGAAACCCTTATTTTGATATTTTTAGCAAATCTACTTATTACTTGTTAGCATGGTGTGGTGTCGTTAGCTTACTTCTTGTTCTATCTTTAAAGACAACCAAAAAATCATTTATGAAGATGAATATTTTAAAATTATTATTATTTTGGAAATAAGTAGATATATTAAGGAGAATTTAAATGAATAGTGTTTTTAATTTCATATTTTGGTTGAATATAGTAGTCCAAATTATCTTTATTTCATATATGCTAATTTCACATGGAACTATCGAGAATACCTATCTCATTATAGCTTTTAGTTCTCTTATTAGTACTACTTTGATTAAACTATCATTAAAAAATAATCAGGAGAATAAAAAATAAATAGGATGAAGCGGAGGATAACACCTCCACTTTTTGTGCCCTTAAGTTTTGTATAGATGCCCCGATTTTTGTTTTAATCACGCAAAAATAACGTTTATTTGGTATTGAGACGGTGATTCTGAGCGTTTTTTAAGTACTTTCTTTAGAGTAAGTATTTTTCAGAAAACAAGCATTTTCGGAAAGTTTTGTGAAATAAAGGAGAGGGGTTTTAGGAGATTTCACAATAAAAGACACCAAATTATTTAGTTTTGGTGTCTTTTATCTGCTCTCTAAATATTTTAAAGTTATTTTTTCTTAAGATTTTTTACTATTAAAAAAATTATGACTAGAGGGAGAGTTATAATAAGAGCAACTGTAATCAAACCAACGCTTCCCATTTCACATCACCTCCTATCTTTTTTAAAAGCATAGAATATTTAGAGAGTTTCTTGTGTTTACGTTTACATTTTACCATAAAAATTGTAAAACATAAATTCAAATGATAATTGCACCGACCTCTGTCCGTTTCGACGATCGGTCGGCCAACGGGCGACAAGCTGGCGAAGCCCCTTTTTAATCGAGTTCAGGGCATTGGACTATTGAGCTGAAATTCCCAGCATTTCAGGAGTTTTCCTCACTTCAAGAACTTTTCAAGATATAATCTAAACATGAAAAATATAAAAGAAAATAACATTCAAAAAGCATTATGGCATATCAAACGCCATTGTTACCATATAGAAAATAACCACTCTCATAGTGATATGAAAGTTGAACTATTCCATTTAAAAGCAAGTATTGAAACCTTACTGCGAGTTTTAAATAATGAAAAACCCTATCCAAATTCGGACAGGGAGGAAGTGTTTTAAATCAATATACCATTTTATTGGAATGGGGAGCTCACTATATCTGTAAAAACCAAATAAGGTAAACTTTTGATATTCTGGTTCGATTTTATCTTATTTTTAATGAAAGTTTACCTTATTTAAATGAAAGTGATTGAACTTAATTGAAATTTTAATTTTTAAAAACTTATGAAAACGTTGATTTTAAAGCATTTTGAAATTGGATAAAATAAGTGATGCCCCAACCAGGTCTTAAGAAAGCTCGTAAAGCTAGCCAGTTCTCTAAACGTTAAGAACCAGCTACAATACAGCATTTACAACACTTCATGGTTCACACCATGGGGTGTTTTTTTGATGATTTTTAGCAAAAATTACACCAATAGTCTTTGTCTTATACAAATTCTTCCTAGTATGAATTTAGTATGATATAATTAAATAAAAATAATATAAAGGAGTTATAAATGAGAATAGGAAAAGGTATCAATTGGATTTTGATTCTGTTAAGTTGCTTAATTGCTATAGTACTGATAAGTTTTATGTTTTTCTTTAATCATAAGAAGCATGATGCAGAAGCAGTAAATACTACAACAGAACAGGTCTCTACTACTAGTACGACAACGACTAGTACAACAACCACTAGTTCAACGACTACTCAAGATAGTGTTACGACTACTGAGGAAAAAATCTCGACACAAGAAGAGCAAACGAATGCTAAATCACAAAAAATAGATGAGCAAGCCCTTCTAAATGGAGATTTCTCTACTCTAGTTGGAACGTGGAGAAATGGACTTGGCCAAGAGTTTACATTTGATAAAAATGGATTAGTAAACAGTGGGAGCATTGAGAAAGTGAGCATGGGTAACCATGGAACTATTGAATTCAGTGTTAGATCTGGTTTTACAGGGTATGGAATGAGTGTTTACCCTGCTGGACTTATTATAGATGGGTTAGATTCTGACTTAAGTAAAAACAGACTTACTGCTGGTCAAGCTGCTCCAACTAGCTCAGAACAAGTTTTTTATAAAGTAGACTAAATGATTAACCATCTCATCAAATTTGAGGTGGTTTTCTTCTTTATTTGTGAGTTGTGATCATTTTATGAAGGTTAATCAAGTATGCTTCAAAAATAGCTTCCATAGGCGTTCCAGCCTGTTTAGCAAGATGTTGGAATTTATGAGGACCTTGACGGGTATTATTTTTCTTCATAGTATGTTGTGTTATAATGTAGATACGATATGAATAAATTAAGATATCTCTGTAAATTCTGTAAATGTCACTTTGTGTGAACATGAGTACATTTGAATTTATAGAATGATAGGAGGTGGTTTACAATGATAAGTTTAGAGCTGATGTCTGAAGAAAATAGCATAGATGTTTATTCTTTTGAAAAAGAAAATCGGGAGTATTTTGAGCGGAATTTACCTCCTAGATCAGCTACCTATTTTGATTCAGAAGGTTTTAAAGAAATTACAAGGGAATTGTTAAGGGAACAAGAGAATCATGATGTCTACATGCATCTTATTAGAGATGCACAAGGTACTATGGTCGGAAGAATCAATTTAAGTGTCTTAGAGGATGATCGAAAAACAGCAGAACTTGGATATAGGATCGGAGAAAATGTTACTAATTTAGGTTATGCAAGTGAAGCGGTTAAACTCGTTTTAGAAAAGGCCTTTACTACTTATGGTTTACATAAGATTATCGCAGGGACGGCAACGGACAATCTGATCTCTCAGAGAGTGCTTTTAAAAAATGGTTTCACCTTTAGTAGAATCATAGAGAATGACTTTCAAATGCATAACGAGTGGATTCATACGGCAGTATTTGAGATAAGGAATCTATAGCATCATCATTACCAGTCGTTTGCCAAAACTCAACATTTCTAGTAGACATTCGTCTACTTTTTTTATATAATAAAAATAAACCAAAATGGTTGAGTTTCAAAAAAAGTCAACCTACGATGAAATATCCCACTAGGAGGTAAACCATGTACCAACCAGAAAAACTCAAGGCTCGAAGAAAAGAGTTAAAGTTAACACAAAAAGAGATTGCGGAGCAGCTTGGCATTAGTTTTCAGGCCTATTCGGCTTGGGAGCGTGGAGTCAAGGAGCCTTCTAAAGAAAAAGTTAAACAGCTAGAAGAGATTTTAAAAGTACCAAAAGGCTATTTTACTCAAATCGAGATTGTCCGTCTCTATAATAACCTTTCCAATAAAGGAAAAGAAAAGGTGATAGTCTATGCTCGCGACTTGGCTCAAGAAGAACAAGCCAAGAAGGTGACTGCTATTTCAGAAAAACTTTTCGAGTATCATGTCTATGAACGCATGTCAGCTGGGATTGGTGCTTCGGTTTATGATGATCGAAACTTTGATACGGTTTACTTTAATGAGGAACTAGCTCACGATTTTGCTTCATGGGTCTCTGGAGATTCCATGGAACCCAAATATCAAAATGGATCAGTAGCCCTGATTCGAGAGACCGGATTTGATTATGACGGTGCTGTCTATGCAGTTGTTTGCAATAACCAGACCTATATTAAACGGGTCTATCGAGAAGAAGATGGTTTACGTTTGGTCTCCATCAATCCTAAATATAAGGATATTCACATTTCTTACGAAGAAGATCCGCGGATTGTGGGTATTATCGTGGGCAATTTCGTACCCATGGAGGGCTAGTCTATGGGCTACTTTGATTATTCCAGAGAGCCCAAAAGTGATATTGCCTTTGTCGATATGAAGTCCTTTTATGCCAGTGTTGAGTGTGTGGAAAGAGGACTCCATCCCCTCAAAACCTCCCTTTGTGTTATGAGTCGGGCGGATAATTCTGTTGGGCTTATTCTTGCCTCCTCACCGATGTTTAAAAAGGTTTTTGGGAAAGCAAATGTCGGACGTGCCTATGACCTCCCCTTTGATATCAAGACACGTAAATTTTCCTACTACAATGCCAAGAAACAAGGTTTACGGATAGACCCAGCCTATGTGAAATTTATCGAAGACTGGGCTCGGGTGACCGTGATTGTCCCTCCTCGGATGGATAAGTATATCGCAGTCAACATGGAAATTCAGCGCATTTTCCAGAATTATGGAAGTCCAGATGATATTTATCCTTATTCAATTGATGAAGGCTTTATTGACCTAACCAGTTCGCTCAATTATTTTGTCCCGGACCAGCAGATTTCTCGTAAAGATAAGCTGGACATGCTTTCGGCTCGTATCCAGAGAGATATCTGGCGGCAGACCGGGATTTACTCAACAGTCGGTATGTCGAATGCCAATCCCCTGCTTGCTAAGTTAGCCTTGGATAATGAAGCCAAGCACACACCGACCATGCGAGCCAATTGGTCTTACCAAGATGTGGAGGATAAGGTCTGGTCCATTCCAAAGATGACCGACTTTTGGGGGATTGGGCATCGGATGGAGAAGCGCTTGAATAGCTTGGAAATCTATTCGATTAAGGAATTAGCCAATAGCAATCCTGATGTCCTGAAGAAAGAACTTGGCCAAGCTGGACTTCGCTTGTGGTTTCATGCCAATGGAATAGACGAGAGTAATGTTCATAAGCCCTATAAAGCCAAATCTCAAGGCTTGGGCAATTCGCAAATTTTACCGAGAGATTATGTCAAGCAGCGAGACATCGAAATTATCCTTCGAGAGATGGCTGAGCAGGTGGCTATCAGGCTTCGACGGGCCAGAAAGAAGACGACAGTTGTGTCTATTCATCTTGGTTTTTCTAAGCAGGAACAAAAACGCTCCATCCATACCCAGATGAAGGTGGATCCGACCAATAATACCGGTCTTTTGGTCAGTTATGTACTGAAATTATTCCATAGCAAATATACTTCTGGGGCTGTCAGGAGTGTTGCCGTTAGTTATTCAGGGTTTGTGGATGAATCCTTTGGTTTGATTTCCCTTTTTGATGATGTTGATAAAGTAGAAAAAGAAGAAAGGCTCCAGACTGCCATTGATTCTATTCGAGAGCAATTCGGCTTTACTTCCCTTTTGAAGGCGACTGCCTTAGAGGACGCATCGAGAAGTATTGCCAGAAGTAAGCTCATCGGAGGGCACTCTGCTGGAGGATTAGATGGACTAAAATGATTGATCGCTCTTATTTGCCCTTCCAATCCGCGAGGGATTATCAGGATCCAGGCATGCAGAAGTGGATGGGCTTTTTTCTATCGGAGCATACCAGTTCACTCGGTGCAGAAAAAAATCGTGTCGCTTTATCAACAGATTTGAATCCAGTCGAGAAGTTGTTGCTACTTTCCCAGCTCTACGTTGGACGCCTAAAAGGCTCTTTTATGGTCAAGGAGAAAAATCATAAAAGCACGATATTGGGTGAAGTAAGAGAATTATCTCCTCAAGAAATCTCTGTTAGAACGGATGAAGGCTATCGATTAATCAGACTAGATGATATTCTCACAATCCAACTTTGTCAGGAGGAAGTTGATGACTAGAAAAGAGTTATATGAAAACAAATTGCAGATGGATTACTTCTCAGATGACTATATTCGTTTTGAGGAAGATTTCCAAAAATACTCTGCCATGAATGTACCCTTGACTTTCTTGATTGACGACATTCTACGAACCATGGCTATGAACCAAAAGGACTACTTTGTCTTGAACAAGGAAAATTCCAAGGACGGTAGGGAACATCGGTTTTATTTTAGAGTGAAGATGGAAAAAGATTGTCCACGTACTCGAACCTATACCTATCTTGGACTGGGGCGAAATCATTAGTAAAAATTCTTATCTTAGATATATTTGTTGCAATAATAACACTGAAAACAACTATAATTTCCAGCCGTTCAAGAGCTGTTTCTTGAATGGTTTTTTGTTTGCTGTTTAAAAGCAATTGAACTATACCAATTTTTATTCTTGACAAGTAAAAGAAACAAGTATATACTGTTTTCGCTGATTCTAAAAACAGAAAATCAGACTATACCAATTTTAAGGAGAAAGCACAGCTGGTCTGTGTCGTATATACTATGTGTGGAATTGTTGGTGTTGTTGGAAACACAAATGCAACTGACATTTTGATTCAAGGACTTGAAAAACTCGAATACCGTGGTTATGATTCTGCGGGGATTTTTGTTCTAGGTGGTGCTGAGAGCCATTTGGTCAAGGCTGTTGGTCGTATCGCAGAATTGTCTGCTAAGACAGCTGGGGTTGAGGGAACAACTGGTATCGGACATACTCGTTGGGCCACTCACGGAAAACCAACAGAAGATAACGCTCACCCACATCGCTCTGAGACAGGACGTTTTGTCTTAGTCCACAATGGGGTGATCGAAAACTATCTTGAAATTAAGGAAGAATACCTTGCAGGACACAACTTCAAGGGACAAACAGATACAGAAATCGCTGTTCACTTGATTGGAAAATTTACAGAAGAAGACGGCTTGTCAGTACTTGAAGCCTTCAAAAAAGCTCTTCATATCATCCGTGGTTCTTATGCTTTTGCCTTGATTGACTCTGAAAATCCAGATGTCATCTATGTAGCGAAAAACAAATCACCACTCTTGATTGGTCTTGGAGAAGGCTATAACATGGTCTGCTCAGATGCTATGGCTATGATTCGTGAAACCAACCAATACATGGAAATCCATGATCAAGAGTTAGTAATAGTGAAAGCTGATAGCGTTGAAGTTCAAGACTATGATGGCAATCGTCGTGAGCGTGCTAGCTACACTGCTGAACTTGATTTGTCTGATATCGGTAAGGGAACTTATCCTTACTACATGCTCAAGGAAATCGATGAGCAACCAACGGTGATGCGTAAGTTGATCCAAGCCTATACTGATGAGGCTGGTCAAGTAGTCGTAGATCCAGCTATCATCAAGGCTGTTCAAGATGCAGACCGCATCTATATTCTTGCAGCTGGAACATCTTATCACGCTGGATTTGCATCTAAGAAGATGATAGAAGAGTTGACGGATACACCAGTTGAACTTGGAATTTCATCTGAGTGGGGCTACGGTATGCCACTTCTCAGCAAAAAACCACTCTTTATCTTTATCAGCCAGTCTGGTGAAACAGCTGATAGCCGTCAGGTTTTGGTCAAGGCCAATGAAATGGGGATTCCAAGCTTGACAGTGACAAATGTGCCAGGATCCACTCTTTCTCGTGAAGCCAACCATACTATGCCGCTTCATGCAGGTCCTGAAATTGCCGTAGCTTCAACCAAGGCTTATACGGCGCAAATCGCAGCCCTTGCCTTTCTTGCAAAAGCAGTCGGTGAAGCAAATGGGAATGAAAAGGCCAAAGCTTTTGACCTGGTTCACGAATTGTCAATCGTAGCTCAGTCTATCGAATCAACTCTTTCAGAAAAAGAATTGATTGATAGTAAAGTTCGTGAGCTTCTTGAAACAACACGTAATGCCTTTTACATCGGACGTGGTCAAGATTACTATGTAGCCATGGAAGCCAGTCTCAAACTCAAAGAGATTTCTTACATCCAATGTGAAGGTTTTGCGGCTGGAGAACTCAAGCACGGAACCATTGCCTTGATTGAAGAGGGAACACCTGTTTTAGCCCTCTTGTCAGACCCAGTTCTTGCTAACCACACTCGTGGAAATATCCAAGAAGTGGCAGCGCGTGGTGCTAAGGTACTCACAATCGCAGAAGAAAATGTTGCCAAAGATACAGACGATATCGTTCTTACGACCGTACACCCTTACCTCTCACCAATCTCAATGGTCGTACCAACGCAACTAGTCGCTTACTTTGCAACTCTACACCGTGGACTCGATGTGGATAAACCACGTAATCTTGCTAAGTCTGTAACGGTAGAATAAGGAAGTCCTGTTACTAAATGCCAACATTTCTTGTCATCCTATAAAAATCTTGTTATACTATAGAAAAGTCGTTAATAGTGAAGTATAAGGAGATTGGAGCGGAAATGAAAAAGGGGAAAATTTCATCTATCATAGGACTCTTGTTAGCAAGTTCGTTTTTGATTCGGACTGTCATTATTCATCAAATGAGAGCTGCAAAGAAACAAGAGAGTGAAAAGATTGCTGCAGTTCAGGAATTTATCAAATCTCAAGAACAGGCAGAGTCAGAAAAACAAAAAAGTACTTTTAAAAGTATTCTTGGAAATGGATCAGGGACTTCTGAACCAAGACCTAGCTACGACAAAACCATATTTGTGAATCAACAATACGATATTGGTGTTCGAGACGGAGCCTATTATCTACTGACACTCAGTAGCAACAAAGAACTCTTGCTAGAAGGGGTCGATGACGCCTATGCCTTGGCTGTTAAGAATGAAGATAAAAACAAACAAGAAGTTGCTATGGTGGTTCATAAAGATGGAGCTTGGCATATTATAAATGGTGAAGGGGAAGTTACAACAACCCTTGACCGACAATATATAACAGCTCATACCAAGCTTGTGATTAAGAATAATACTGTTGATTTTGAATAATGTGATTGGCTCATGATTCTTTAGAAAAACATAGATTACTAAAAACCTCCTAGATTCTTTCTAGGAGGTTTTTAAAATTATAAATCTTGCATAGAAATCTTATTGAGTTCGTTGACAACTTGCAGAATAGATAGTCGGCTAATGTTCATGATTCGCTTATTATCGATTTCTTTAATATCAAAATTAGTGATAATAGCGTCATAGTCACTTTGCCTAATTTCTTCGATATTTAGGGTTTCTTTATCCCAAGTTTCATACTGGATGTTATTTGAAGTATGGAATTCGTAGAGAGATATCAAGAATTCTGGATGAGCAAAGTCATACTCACTGAGAACTAAGACTTTGACTTTCTTTTTATGTTCAAATAATTGATCTGTAAGCCCCTCTGCGTGAGTGAACAGCGTGTAGATCAGGTGAGAAAGAGCAGGTATCTTCTCCTTTTGTCCCATAATATTCTTATAGCGCATCATTTCAAAGACTGTTGCTTCATAAAAATTAGGGAAGAATTTTTTAATCTTTCCAAGTGTATAGTCTTTATTTTGTGAAATGATCGATTCGGAGTTGATTTCTCTTCGCTCGAGTAAGGCAGTATTGTGCAAGTTCCAAATTAAAGTATCCGTATTTGAAAATTGAACACTAAATCTTCGAGTTAAGTTGTCCAGAATGTCTCGTGCAGCATGATAGGACAAATTAACTTTTTCGTCAGATTGACGAGCAGCTAGAAAGTCTTCGACTGTGAAGAAGAGACTAGGTTCAGCAAATGGACTGAAGATTTGATAGAGATTTTCCGGATTGATATCAATGTTAAGTGCTTGGGCCAATTCTTGTAACTGATGTTGAAAATCGGGTAGTTGGTCGAAAATAGGATTTAACCAGGAAATGTTTTGTTTTGATAACTGAACGAAATATCCTCTCTTCATTCGGTGCAAATCGACTGTAGCCTGCGTTCTGATTTGGTAAAGATTTTGATATTTTGCAGGGAATTTCGCCAAATTGATGAAGAAAGAGACAAAATCATTTATTTTTTCTTCCTTAACCTCCTCAAAGGGCCAGTCCAGAAAATTATAAGCTTCGTGGAAAAATTGGGAGAAGAAAAATCGAATATCTTTTTCATTTCCAATAATAGAGATTGGGGTTACCTTGAGCTTGAAGCGGTAAGTTCCATCAAGTGTCTTATTGATATCCGCAATTTTCTTTCTCAAAGAAGGAAGGGAAATATCCAGAGATTCGGCAAGATGCTCATAGGTAAAGGGGCTGTCCAAAAGGAAAAATGCTTTTAAAATTTGAAAATACTCAGACGTCTGTAAAAAATATTGGTAAATTCGCTCGATGCCATTATTTTTCGTATTCACCATCATAATCCCCGCAGTTGAGTGTCGAATATCAAAATCAGGAAAGATTTCACGTAATTCTTTGATATCACTTTTAATGATGCGAGCGTTGTGTCCAATGGTTTTAGATAAATCATCTAGGTAAATCCAATCAGGATTTTCAAACAAATATTCTAAAATCGTTAATTGCCTTTGCTCTTTTTGACTGAGTAATTCTCTCATTTTTAATAAACTCCCGAAGTAATGTTAGAATAATTAGAAAAGAAGATAATTGGAGATTGTCAGAATTCTAGCATAAAAGAAAGTCACCCCTTAAGAGAGATTCGAAGTCTATCGAAGAGGGGTGATACTTGATAAGAAGTTCTTACTAGTCTTCAATCTACTTACGATATAAACGATCGTATTGGTAGTATGGATCAAAGGTTACGTTAATTCCCAATTTACGGAGAACATTCTTGTCTTCATCTGTTAAGATAATCGTAGAATGAGCTTCGCTTCCTTTGAGGTTCCCGAGTTCTTTCATAGCACGGTCTGCATCAGGATTCTGCATAGCTGTGATTGCAAGAGCGATGAGAATCTCGTTAGAATGAAGACGTGGATTGCGACTACCTAAGTGATTGATTTTCAAACCTTGAATCGGTTTCACCACTTCTGGTTCAATTAATTTTGTTTCAGCATCGATGTTTGCTGACTTTTTGATAGCATTAATCACAGCAGCTGCTGTTGGACCGAAGAGTTCCGAGTTCTTACCAGTGACAATTTCACCAGAAGGTAACTCAAGTGCTAGAGCAGGCCCGTCTGTTTCTTCAGCTTTTTGTCGAGCGGCAACAGCAACCTTGCGGTCAGCTGGCGTGATGCCGAGATCATTCATGAGAAGTTCGATTTTCTTGACAGCAGACTCAGCAACTTTTTCAGCCTTGAAGTCGAGAACTGTTTGGTAGTAGCGACGGATAATCTCTTGTTTCGATGCTTCAATTGCAGCATCGTTATCAGTGATTGCAAAACCAACCATATTTACACCCATGTCAGTTGGAGAGGCATAAGGAGATTCACCCAAGATACGTTCGAGCATACGCTTGAGAACAGGGAAAATCTCGATATCACGATTGTAGTTGACTGTAGTTTCTCCGTAAGTTTGGAGATGGAATGGGTCAATCATGTTGACATCATCAAGGTCTGCTGTAGCAGCCTCATAAGCCAGGTTAACTGGATGATGGAGAGGTAGATTCCAAACTGGGAAGGTTTCAAACTTAGCATAACCAGATTTGATACCATTCAGTTGGTCGTGGTACATGTTGGACATACAAGTTGCCAACTTACCTGAACCAGGCCCAGGAGCAGTCACAACAATCAAGTTACGACTAGTTTTGATATAGTCGTTTTTCCCCATACCTTCAGGAGAGATGATGTGATCCATATCTGTCGGATACCCCTTGATAGGGTAGTGAAGATAAGAGTCGATCCCATTTTTCTCTAATTGATTACGGAAGGCATCAGCTGCCGGTTGGCCTGCATATTGAGTAATGACAACTGAACCAACAAAGATACCGAGTTCATTGAATTTATCAATCAAACGAAGCACTTCTTGGTCGTAAGAAATACCCAAGTCACCACGAGCTTTTGAGTGCTCGATATTGCTAGCGTTAATGGCAATAACAACTTCGACTTGTTCTTTCAACTCTTGCAAGAGTTTGATTTTGTTATCTGGCTCATATCCAGGAAGGACACGGGCAGCGTGGAAGTCCTCCAACATCTTGCCTCCAAACTCCAAGTAGAGTTTGCCGTCAAACTGGTTAATACGCTCCAAAATATGGTCGCGTTGTAAATTTAGATATTTTTCAGAACTAAAAGCTTGTTTTTTCATTTTTTTACCTCTATTTCTATTATATAAAAAAAATAGAAGATAAGAAACTAGAGAGTAATAAAAGTAAGAAAAAAGATAAAGCAAACGCTTGCACAAAACATAAAAAAAGTCTATGATGGAGTAAAGTGAATTTAAAAGAGGTGAAAATATGCAAGAAGAATGGTGGCATAATGCAGTTGTTTATCAAGTTTATCCAAAAAGTTTCAAGGATAGTAATGGAGATGGGATTGGTGATTTACCTGGAATTACTAGCAAGTTAGATTATCTAGCTAAGCTTGGAGTTACAGCAATTTGGCTTTCACCAGTTTATGATAGCCCTATGGATGACAATGGTTATGATATTGCCAACTACCAAGACATCGCTTCTATCTTTGGAACTATGGAAGATATGGACCAGCTGATTGCTGAAGCCAAAAAACGAGATATTCGAATCATTATGGATTTGGTTGTCAATCATACATCCGATGAGCATGCTTGGTTTATCGAAGCGCGTGAAAATCCCCAAAGTCCAGAGCGAGACTACTATATTTGGCGAGATAAACCCAATGATTTAACCTCTACTTTTAGTGGTTCTGCATGGGAATATGATGAAAAATCTGGTCAATACTATCTACACTTTTTCAGTAAGAAACAACCAGACCTTAACTGGGAAAACGAAGAGCTCCGCCAAAAAATCTATGAAATGATGAATTTCTGGATTGATAAAGGGATCGGTGGATTTCGTATGGACGTTATTGACATGATTGGGAAAATTCCTGATCAAAAGATTGTCAACAATGGTCCCATGCTCCATCCCTACCTCAAGGAAATGAATCAGGCTACTTTCGGCGACAAAGAGCTCTTGACAGTAGGGGAGACATGGGGAGCAAATCCAGAAGAGGCCAAGAAATATTCGAATCCAGAAGGTCAAGAGTTGTCTATGGTCTTCCAGTTTGAACATATCTGTCTTCAGTATCAGGAAGGACAACCTAAGTGGCATTACCAAAAAGAGCTAAATGTTGGGAAATTAAAAGAGATTTTCAACAAGTGGCAGACAGAATTAGGAGTTGAGGATGGCTGGAATTCCCTTTTCTGGAATAATCACGATCTTCCACGAATCGTCTCTATCTGGGGAAATGACCAAGAATACCGTGAAAAATCCGCCAAAGCCTTTGCAATCTTACTTCATCTTATGAGAGGAACACCTTATATTTACCAAGGCGAAGAAATTGGTATGACCAATTTCCCATTTGAAAGTTTAGAGCAAGTAGAAGATATTGAATCTATCAACTATGCCAAAGAAGCGCTAGAACAAGGTGTACCGCTAGAGCAAATTATGGATAGCATTCGTGTGATTGGACGTGATAATGCGCGTACCCCAATGCAGTGGAATACTACAGACTACGCTGGTTTTTCAAGCTCGAAACCATGGTTAGGAGTCAATCCAAACTATGCGAAGATTAATGTAGAAGAGGCTTTAGCAAATCCAGATTCCATCTTCTATACTTATCAAAAATTAGTTCAGATTCGCAAAGAAAACAGCTGGCTAGTTCAAGCTGACTTTGAATTATTAGAAACGGCTGAGAAAGTCTTTGCCTATATTCGCAAGGACGGGGAACGTCGTTTCCTAGTAGTAGCTAACCTCTCAAATCAAGAACAAGAATTTCACTTTAATGGGGTTCTCAAATCAATCTTGGTTGCTAACACCGAGGTTCAAGAAAAGCTCGAGCAACTAACACTAGCTCCTTGGGATGCATTCTGTGTCGAATTGGCCAATTAAACTTAAAAAACTCAAGTATCCAAGATGCTTGAGTTTTTTCTAAAATAAGTGTAGAAATTTCTTAAAAAAATATTATTTTGAATTTTCTAAAAAATTGCATGAAAACCCTTGCTTTTATAAAAAAATAGGGTATAATGGTGAAAAATAGTATTTTAAAGGAGAATACCGATGAAATCGAAAAAGTTGCTCGCAGTAGCAGGGATAACGATGAGTGCAGCTCTTCTTTTAGCGGCTTGTGGAAAGACAGAGAAAAAAGCAGATGCTCCTACAACATTTTCATACGTATATGCCATTGATCCATCAACATTGGACTATAGCGTTACTAGTAAGAGTTCAACATCGGACGTCATTGCTAACTTGGTCGACGGACTCTTGGAAAATGACAAATACGGAAACTTGATTCCATCTCTTGCTGAAGACTGGTCGGTTTCACAAGACGGTTTGACCTATACTTACAAACTACGTAAAGGTGTTAAATGGTATACTTCTGAAGGTGAGGAGTACGCCGAGGTCAAAGCCCAAGACTTTGTGACTGGTTTGAAGCATGCTGCTGATGGTAAGTCAGATGGCTTAAGTCTGATCCAAGATTCTATCAAAGGTTTAGCAGAATATGTCAGTGGTGAAAGCAATGACTTCTCAACAGTTGGAGTTAAAGCAATTGATGACTACACTGTTCAATACACCTTGAACCAACCAGAAAGCTTCTGGAATTCTAAGGTAACAACAGCGACTATGCTCCCAGTTAACGAAGAATTCCTGAATTCTCAAGGTAAAGATTATGGTGCAGCAACACCTTCAGGTATTCTCTATAATGGACCATATATTTTGAAGAACTTCACTTCAAAATCAGTGATCGAGTATGAAAAAAATCCAAATTATTGGGATAAAGACAATGTTAAGATTGACCACGTCAAACTTACTTTCTACGATGGATCTGACCAAGAATCATTGATTCGTAGTTTCTCATCAGGAGCCTATACAACAGCTCGTCTCTTCCCAACAAGTTCAAACTTTGATTCAACTAAGCAAGAATATGGGGATAAGATTGTCTATAGTCCGCAAGAAGCGACCAGCTATTACTTTACTTTCAACGTGAATCGTCAGTCTTATAATAAAACAGCAAAGACAGATGAAGCACAAAAGACTTCTACAAAAGAAGCGCTTCTCAACAAAAACTTCCGCCAGGCAATCAACTTTGCTCTTGACCGTCATTCTTACTCTGCTCAGATGAATGGTGAAGAAGGAGCGGACAAGATTATCCGTACCAGTCTTGTACCTTATGACTATGTTCAGGTTGGTGAAAAGACCTTCGGTGAATTGGCTCAAGAACAATTAGTAACATACGGAGACCAGTGGAAAGATGTAGCTTTGACAGATGGTAAAGACACTATTTACAATCCAACAAAAGCAAAAGCTGCCTTTGAAAAAGCAAAATCAGAATTGCAAGCTAAAGGTGTAACCTTCCCAATCCATTTGGATATTCCAGTTGAACAGACAGATGTCATTGCTGTTCAACAAACCAACTCCCTCAAACAATCTGTCGAAGCAGCGCTTGGAACTGAAAATGTTGTCATAGATGTGCTTCAAATGACAGATAATGAGAAAATGAGTATTACTTCTCAAGCTAAGGTTCCTTCTCAAAAAGACTATGACTTGAACGGAACTGGTTGGGGACCAGACTATCAAGATCCAGCTACCTATCTAAATATTTTGGATGCTAAGAAGGGTTCTGCCCTTAAACACTTGGGTATCACAAAAGGTAAAGATCCAGAAGTCATGGCACAAGTTGGTCTTGATGAGTACAAGAAACTCTTGGATGATGCAGCATCAGAAACAACCGACCTTAACAAACGCTATGAAAAATATGCGAAAGCACAGGCTTGGGTATCTGATAGTTCACTCCTCATTCCTGTAGCATCTTCAGGAGGTTCTCCTACAGTTAGTCGTACAGTACCATTTTCGAAAGCCTACTCTCAAGTTGGTATCAAGGGAGATCCGTTTGTATTTAAAGGTTTAGAGTTGCAAAATGATATTGTAACCACTAAAGAATACGAAGAAGCTCTCAAGAAATGGCAAAAAGAGAAACTTGAAACAAATGCTAAATATCAAAAAGAGTTAGCGAATCACGTTAAATAATCTTAAACAACGATGAAGGAAATCCTGATTTTATGAGGGATTTCTTTCTTTTTTTCATATACTGACGAGAGGGCAAATAATTAAATAACTTTACTTTTGGGGCGAAATTTGATAGAATAACTATATGTCATAAAACCTAACATTTAAGGAGAAAATGAATCATGAAACTCAAAAAACGACTGATTGGAGCGGGGTTGACGCTTGCTGCGGCGGTCTTATTGACAGCGTGTGGGAAGTCAGCGTCAGATGTTAAAACCTACTCGTCAACATTTGGTGCCGATCCAACAACCTTCAACTACCTGTTGGACTACTCTGGTGATAATACCGCTGTTGTAACCAACTTGGTAGATGGTTTGCTTGAAAATGACAATTATGGAAATCTCATTCCTGCTCTTGCAGAAGATTGGAGTGTTTCAAAGGATGGTTTGACTTACACTTATAAACTTCGTCAAGATGCTAAATGGTTCACGGCTGACGGGGAAGAGTATGCCCCAATTAAAGCACAAGATTTCGTCACAGGTATCAAGTATGCAGCTGATAACAAGAGTCAAGCTCTCGATTTGATTCAGAACTCAATCAAGGGATTAGATGATTATGTGACAGGCGCAAACACTGACTTTTCAAATGTTGGTGTGAAAGCTGTAGATGATTACACTGTCCAATATACTTTGACACGTCCAGAACCATTCTGGAACTCTAAAACAACCAATAGTATCCTCTTTCCAGTCAATGAAGAGTTCTTGACTTCTAAAGGTAAAGAATTTGGAGAATTAAAACCAGATGGTATTCTTTATAGCGGTCCATATCTGTTAAAAGAATTTACATCAAAATCATCTCTTGAGTACATGAAGAACCCGCATTACTACGACCAAGAAAAAGTAACGATTGAAAAAGTTAAATTGGCTTATGTTGATGGTTCTGACCAAGATATGACGATCCGCAATTTCGAAAGCGGAGCTTACTCGTCTGCTGGTGTCTACCCAAATAGTTCAAACTTTGCTAAGACAAAGGAAAAATACAAGGAAAACATCGTCTATAGCTTGCAGGATGCGACTTCTTGGTACTATAATTTTAACGTTAATCGCCAAACATACAATCATACAGCTAAGACTAGCGATGAGCAAAAACAAGCTACCCAAGCTGCGATTTTAAATAAAAATTTCCGTCAAGCAATCAACTTTGCAATTGACCGTACAGCTTATTCGGCTCAGTCTAATGGAGAGGAAGCAGCTAAAAACACTCTTCGTAACACACTTGTGCCACCAACTTTCGTGCAAGTAGGTGACAAGACTTTTGGTGAGACCGTTTCATCTAAGTTGGTAAACTACGGTACACAGTGGGCAAATATGAATCTTGAAGACGCCCAAGATGGTTACTTCAACAAAGAGAAAGCACAAGCTCAATTTGCAGAGGCTAAGAAAGAATTAGAAGCACAAGGTGTAACTTTCCCGATTCATTTGGATTTGCCTGTAGACCAAGTTAACAAAACCTTGCTTCCAAAGATTCATTCGCTTAAACAATCTGTCGAATCAACTCTTGGGGCAGAAAATGTAGTGATTGATGTCGTTCAAATTTCAACAGAAGACTATGCTAATGCGACATTCCAAGCGCCAACCACAGCTGATCATGACTATGACTTGAACTTGGATGGTTGGTCTGCAGACTACCAAGATCCATCGACTTATCTCAATCCTTTCAATGCTGAGGATGGATTCTATCTTAAGATTTTAGGACTTGATCCAAGCAAGGATACTGATAAGATTGCAAATATCGGATTGGACCAATATACTAAAAAATTGAAAGCGGCAGATGCAGAAAATACAGACGTAGCCAAACGTTATGAAAATTATGCAGACGCACAAGCTTGGCTGATTGATAGTTCGCTATTGCTCCCTGTAAATTCAAATGGTGGTGGGGCATCAGTGACACGTGTGACACCTTTCACTCGTGCCTACTCACTTGTCGGAATCAAAGGGACTGGAAGCAACTATAAGTACATGAAATTGCAAACCGAAGTGGTAACGACCGCTCAATTTGACGAAGCCAAAGCCAAGTGGGAACAAGAACGTAAAAAATCAATTGAAAAGAGTCAAAAAGAATTCGAAAGTCACGTTAAATAATAAAAATAGAGCTTTTAAAAGCTCTATTTTTATTTTGATTGTGTTTTGGAAACACAAAACATAGAGAAATGATAATAAATATGCACTAACTAAAAATATTTACAAAAAACAAGTGCTTCCTTGGATTATGTAGATAGTCTTTAGAGGTGCTTTATGATATAATTAAACTAAAATGTTTTGAAGAGGTATTCCATGAAGAATAGGCGTATAAAAAAAAGTCAATCTGGTAAATTTCAGCAAAGTTTAAATGTAGGTTTGTTGCTAATCTATGCTGTTCTAGCTTCTTTTTTATTGTTTTTGATTTTTAAATATCATATTTTAGCGGTCAGCTATTTTAATATTATCTTGGCAGTAGCTTTAGTGCTCATAGCATTATTATCCCTCTTGTTGATAGTTAAGCGCAAAGCCAAGGTGTTCACCTTGATAGTCCTATTGCTCTCAGTTTTATTTAGCTCGGTAGCATTAGTAGCTGTCAATCGATTTGTAGGGCTCGCCAATCAATTTAATGCAACTTCAAATTATTCAAGCTACTCTATGAGTGTGGCAGTGCTAGCAGACAGTGAGATTAATAACGTTTCTCAACTTTCTAGTGTAACTGCTCCAACAGGAACAGATGCTGAGAATATTCAAAAATTGATAGATGACATTAAAACAACTCAAAGCAAGGAATTGACAGTTGAGGAAGCTTCTTCTTACCTAGCATCCTATAAGAGTTTGTTAGATGGAGAAACCAAAGCAATTGTCTTAAACAGCGTTTTTGAAAATCTGATTGAACAGGAATATCCTGACCATGCTAAAAAGATCAAAAAAATCTATACCAAGGACTTGACCAAGAAAGTGGAAGCGCCTAAGGTAGCTACAGGAAATTCTTTCAATGTCTACATCAGCGGGATTGATACCTATGGTCCTATCAGTTCTGTTTCACGCTCAGATGTCAATATCATCATGACAGTGAATCAAGATACCAAGAAGATTCTCTTGACGACAACTCCTAGGGATGCTTATGTCCCTATCGCGGATGGCGGGAATAACCAAAATGATAAGTTGACGCATGCGGGTATCTATGGCGTAGATGCTTCTATCCATACCTTAGAAAATCTTTACGGTATCGACTTGAACTACTATGCTCGACTTAATTTCACCTCTTTCTTGAAGTTGATTGACCTTCTCGGAGGTGTTGATGTCTATAACGACCAAGAATTCACATCGCGTCATGGACAATATCATTTTCCAGTCGGAAATGTTCATTTGGATTCTGAGCAAGCTTTGGGATTTGTTCGTGAACGCTATTCGCTTGCTAATGGTGACGGGGATCGTGGTCGTAACCAACAAAAAGTCATTGCGGCGATTATCCAGAAATTAACCTCGACAGAATCATTGAAAAACTATGACAGTATTATTCAAAGTTTGCAGGATTCGATTCAAACCAATATGCCGCCAGAAACAATGGTTAGTCTTGTCAATACTCAGTTGGCAAGCGGTGGGAAATATACCGTTACTAATCAAGATTTGAAAGGGACTGGACGTATGGATCTTCCATCTTACGCTATGCCAGATAGCAATCTTTACATGTTGGAAATCGATCCAACAAACTTGGAGACTGTTAAGGTGGCCATTAAAGATACCATGGAAGGAAACTAAGATGATTGATATTCATTCACATATTGTTTTCGATGTTGACGATGGACCTAAAAATAAAGCTGAGAGCAAGGCCCTCCTTGAGGAAGCTTACGCACAAGGTGTACGTACTATTGTTTCGACCTCTCATCGTAGAAAAGGGATGTTTGAAACACCAGAAGACAAAATTGCAGCTAATTTTAGCGAAGTCAAACGGTTGGCTCAAGAAATTGCACCAGATTTGAATATCGTGTACGGAGCTGAGATTTACTTTTCTAGTGATGTTTTAGAAAAACTTGAACAAAATATCATCCCAAAACTCAATGACACTCGTTATGCTTTGATCGAATTTAGCATGAATACACCTTATCGTGAGATTCACAGCGCCTTGTCTAAGGTTCTCATGTTAGGAATAACGCCTGTGATTGCTCATATCGAACGCTACCACGCCTTGGAAAATGATGAAAAAAGAGTGAGAGAGCTTATCAATATGGGATGTTACACGCAAATTAATAGTTCAAGTATTCTAAAGCCAAAACTATTTGGTGATACCTATAAGTTTATGAAAAAACGAGCTCGCTATTTTCTAGATAGAGATCTAGTTCATATCGTGGCAAGTGACATGCATAACCTAATTGATCGACGACCTTATATGAAGGAAGCCTACGAATTGGTTAGTAAAAAGTACGGCCAAGAAAAAGCCCGTGAGCTTTTCACAACCAATCCTGCAAAAGTGATTAAAAATCAAATATTATAGGAGTTATAATGAAAGACAAAGATAAAATCGAAATTGATGTAGTACAAATGTTAAAAGTATTGTGGAAGCGTAAATTATTTATCGCTCTAGTAGCTATTGTTGCTGGAGCTATTGCTTTTGCCTATAGTTCGTTTGTGGTTAAACCTGAATATACAAGTACTACACGTATCTACGTTGTTAATAGAAATCAAGCTGATAAACCTGGATTAACTAATCAAGATTTGCAAGCAGGTTCTTACTTAGTAAAAGACTACCGTGAGATTATCCTTTCTCAGGATGTATTAGAAAAAGTAGTGGCTGAGCAAGGATTAAATTTTGATGCGAAAGCTCTTGCTAGAAAAGTTCAAGTAACAGTTCCGGCAGATACACGTATTGTGTCAATTTCTGTACGTGACAGTAAACCTGAAGAAGCAAGCCGTATTGCCAATGCCCTCAGAGAAGTAGCTGCTCAAAAGATCATTTCAGTAACACGCGTGTCAGATGTAACGACCTTAGAAGAAGCTCGTCCTGCTGTATCACCATCTTCTCCAAACATTCGTCGCAACACAATCTTGGGTGTAGGTGCAGGAGCAAGTGTTGTGATTCTATTGGCTCTATTAGTTGAACTATTGGATGATCGAGTGAAACGTCCAGAAGATATTGAAGAAGTAATGCATCTCTCACTTTTGGGAGTTATTCCAAATCTAGAGAAATTAAAGTAAGGGAGTAAACATGGCAAAGTTAGAATTATCAGAAAAACGCCAAGCGTTAGTAAAAAAAGCAGAAGAATACTACAACGCTCTACGCACAAATATTCAATTGAGTGGAGATAAGTTAAAGGTTATTGCGGTGTCTTCAGTTAGACCTGGAGAAGGAAAATCTACGACATCAACCAACATTGCCTGGGCTTTTGCGCGTGCTGGTTACAAAACACTCCTTATTGATGCAGATATTCGAAATTCTGTTATGTCTGGGGTCTTCATGTCAACCGAAAAAATCACTGGTTTGACAGACTACTTGTCAGGTACAAAAGATTTGTCACATGGTTTGTGTGAGACAAATGTGGAGAATTTGTTTGTTATCCAGTCTGGAGCTATTTCTCCTAATCCAACAGCCCTTCTTCAAAGTGAAAAATTTGAAGTCATGATAGAAACACTACGTAAGTATTTTGACTACATTATTGTAGATACAGCTCCGATTGGAGTAGTTATCGATGCTGCGATTATTGTTCAAAAATGCGATGCTTCTATTTTAGTAACGGAGGCTTCTGCTACGAAACGTAGAGAAGTTCAAAAAGCTAAGACACAATTAGAGCAAACAGGTGTACCGTTCTTGGGAGTTATTTTGAATAAATTCAATATCCATCTTGAAAAGTATGGTACATATGGTACATATGGTGGATATGGGAATTACGGTGCCTACGGTAAAAAATAAGTTTAGGGAGGAAATATGGAAGGAAGGGGTTTCTATAACGTAACTCTAGCGTTTTTGCAGAGTATACTCGTTAGTGTATTAGCTTATATACTGATTTCTGTTACAGAGACAGAGATTGTTGCAAAAACTGTGTTTGTCCTTTATTTTCTTCACTTTGCTGCCTTCTACATTAGTGGCTATGGTAAAGATTTTTTCAAGCGAAGTCAGTCGGTTGAATTGATAGAGACAGTAAAATACATCATCTTTTTTGCCTTGTTAATTAGTTTCTCTAGTTTTTTCCTGAAAGACCAATTTGTTATTTCTAGAAGGGGAATGATTTATTTCCTCTCTTTATACGGAATTCTAAATTATATTCTTAGTTTTGTTATTAAAAAATATTGGGTTCAATTTAATCATAATTTAAAAGGGAGCCGAAAGATTCTTTTGATAACAGCGACAACTCGTATTGAGAAGGTAATAGAGCGTCTTTTAACAGCCAGTGATGTCACGGGTAAGTTAGTCGCTGTAAGTGTACTAGATAAACCTGATTTTAAACATGATAAAGTTAAGTCTGTTCTACCTAAAAATCTTATTAATTATGCAACTCATGAGGTAGTAGACGAAGTCTTTGTGAATCTACCTAGTGAGGATTATGATATTGGTAGCATTATTTCGCAATTTGAAACAATGGGAATTGATGTTACTGTAAATTTAAATGCCTTTGATAAGAATTTAGGTAGAAATAAACAGATCCATGAGATGGCTGGATTGAATGTAGTAACTTTTTCTACAAACTTATATAAACCAAGTCACATAGTTGCCAAACGAATTATTGATATTTTAGGGGCAATTGTTGGGCTAATCATCTGTGGACTGGTAAGCATAGTCCTTGTTCCAATGATTCGAAAAGATGGTGGACCAGCAATCTTTTCTCAAACCCGAGTCGGTAAAAATGGTCGCTATTTCACTTTTTATAAATTCCGATCTATGAGGGTAGATGCAGAAGAAATCAAGCAGCAATTGATGGATCAAAATACCATGCAAGGTGGTATGTTTAAAATGGATAATGACCCTCGCGTTACAAAAATTGGACACTTTATTCGAAAGACAAGTTTGGATGAATTGCCCCAGTTTTGGAATGTACTGATTGGGGACATGAGCCTAGTTGGAACTCGTCCTCCAACTGTGGACGAATACGAAAAATACACACCAGAGCAAAAACGTCGTTTGAGTTTCAAACCAGGAATTACTGGCTTGTGGCAAATTAGTGGTCGTAGTGGAATTACCAATTTTGATGATGTTGTCAAACTAGATGTGGCCTATATCGATGATTGGACAATTTGGAAAGACTTCGAAATTTTATTAAAAACAATAAAAGTAGTGCTGATGAGAGATGGAGCAAAATGATTCTATGAATAAAGTGAGAGAAATTCAATTAGGGGAGTTAACTCTTTTAGAAATTTATATTGATCTTTGTAAAAGACATAATTTGCGTTATTACGCCTTAGGTGGGACATTACTAGGTGCCATTCGTCATAAAGGATTTATCCCATGGGATGATGATATGGATTTAGGAATGCCTAGAAAAGATTATGAAAAATTCTTGTCAATCTGTGATCAAGAGCTTCCTGAAAGTGTTATTTTAAGACTTCACGACGATAATCTAGGTAATACTTCGATTATGGATACTTCAATCCAAATTCAATTTGGTAATGAATGGTGTAGTCCTTTTATTGATATTTTTCCTTTAGATGGTTATCCAGAAGATGGCTTCCATTACTGGTTGCATACAAATAAAATCAAACTTTATCGTGCCTTGTCTAAAATTTCTGTCATCGATCGTTTGCATGAAAGAGATAGAGGCTCGTTCGAAAATGCAATTGTGAAAGTTTCCAAAGCCTTAAAATTAAATAAGCTCTTAAACACTTCAAAAATTAATAAAAAATTACAAAATATCATTAAACAATATGATTACGAAACTAGTACCATAGTCGGAAATGTCTTGGGTTCCTACCGCGAGCGAGAACTCGCAAGAAAAGAAGTCTTCGGGGAACCGCAATTACTAGAATTTGAAAATTTACAAATAAGTTGTCATGCAAATCCTGATGAATATTTGAAAAAAATATATGGTGATTACATGCAACTACCAAAAGAAGCTGAACGGAAGGGTCATTTTGAGTCTACGTGGGGAGATTAAATTGAATAGTTTTGATTTAATGGGGGTCAGAATTGACCCCTTAACAATGGACGAAACTGTCCAAGCTGTTGAAAAATTTGTTCTTGAGCAACGCCCACTCCATCTAATGGGGGTGAACGCAGACAAAATTAATCAATGTCAGACAGATGAATCGATTAAAAAGATAGTGAACGATTCTGAGATCATTAATGCAGATGGAGCTTCAGTTGTTCTAGCTTCCCGCTTTTTGGGTTATCAAGTTCCTGAGAGAGTTGCTGGGATTGATTTGATGCAAAAGTTGCTCCATTTAGCCAATGAAAAGTCATATTCGGTTTATTTTTTTGGTGCCAAGGAAGAAGTTTTAATAGACATGCTAGAAATCTTTAAGAAAGATTATCCAAATTTACGAGTCCTTGGACATCGTAATGGTTATTTTTCTGAAGAAGATGAATACGGTATTCAAGAAGATATCCGAGAGAAAAATCCTGATTTTGTTTTTGTTGGGATTACCTCTCCCAAGAAAGAATACATCATTCAAAAATTTATGGATCAAGGTGTTAATTCTGTCTTTATGGGAGTTGGAGGTAGCTTTGACGTTTTATCTGGCCATATTAAACGAGCTCCTATCTGGATGCAAAATGTGCATCTTGAATGGCTGTTCCGAGTGGCAAATGAACCTAAACGTCTCTTTAAACGTTATTTTGTAGGGAATGCCACTTTTATTAAGCGAGTTTTAGATGAAAAACGAAAATCAAAAAAATAATATTTTACATATTTCACGTACCATGGATATCGGTGGTGCAGAGCGTATTGTTTACCAGTTGAGCTCAGATTTGAAAGATGAGTTTGACAGTGTTCATGTCGCATCTACAGGTGGACTTTGGGAGAGTGAGCTTGCTACTCAAGGGATTCAACATCATAAAATTTTAGATATCGATAGTAAAAATCCTTTGACAATATTAAAGCTTCTATATACTATTCGCCAGATTATCAAAAATAATGAGATTACTATAGTTCACACTCATCATCGTATGGCCGCTTTTTATATCCGTTTATTAAAACTGTTTAATTCAAAATTAATACACGTTTATACTGCCCACAATGTCTTCAAAGATAAATTACCTCTATATAAATTTGCTTTAGGAAATGCTAAAAGTGTAGCAGTAGGAGAAGCAGTAAATAAAAACTTAAAAGAGGACGTAGGCATTACGGATAGTAGGGTTATTTATAATGGAGTCGTCTTCAAAGAAACGGATGACCAAGTCGATGAGATTATCAGTTATAGTGGGATTAAAATAGGGTGTATTGCAAGATTATCTGAACAGAAGGGCTTGATATATCTTATTGAAGCTATGTCTTTACTTACGGTAAAGGATATTCGATTGTTTATCGTCGGTGATGGTGAGCTTAAAAATGAACTTGAGAATAAGGTTGAAGAGCTACATCTTCAAGATTCAGTAACATTTTTAGGATATCGCAAGGATATCGTAGAATGTATCAATAGTTTTGATTTTTGTGTTTTGCCTTCAGTATTTGAAGGATTTGGCTTAGTTGCCATTGAGGCATTTATGAATAGCAAAACCTTAGTTGCCACGGATATACCGGGATTAAACGAAGTTGTTACAAATGAAAATGGAATCTTAGTCCCAGTAAAAGATCCGATTGCCCTAGCTGGTGCTATAGACAAATTAGCAACAGATGTAGCATTAAGAAATAGTCTAGCTTTCCAAGCCAAAAAAACCTATGACGAAAAATTTAGTTATCCTATGTTTTTAGAAAATTATCGAGCGTTGTATAGAGAGATACAGGGAGAACCGAAATGAAAAAAGTAATGTTGGTTTTTGGGACACGTCCAGAAGCAATCAAAATGTGTCCATTAGTAAATGAGTTGAAGAAAAATGATTCAATTAAGACTATTGTCTGTGTAACTGGCCAACACAAAGAAATGCTTGAACAAGTTTTGGATGTTTTTGAAGTAGTTCCTGATTATGATTTAGGAATTATGAAAGCGAACCAAACTCTATTTACAATCACGACTAGTATTCTTGATAAGATTCAAACAGTTTTAGAGCAAGAAAAACCAGATATCGTTCTTGTTCACGGGGATACAACTACGACTTTTGCTACGGCTTTAGCTGCGTTTTATTTGGGTATCAAGGTTGGGCATGTAGAAGCAGGTTTGCGAACTTATAATCTTCAAAGTCCGTTCCCTGAAGAGTTCAACCGCCAAACCACTTCCATTATTGCAGATTATCATTTTGCGCCGACAGAAGTTGCAAAGGAAAATCTTCTAAAAGAGGGAAGAGAAAATATCTTTGTAACAGGGAATACCGTTATTGATGCTTTAAAGACAACTGTTCAGGATAATTACGACCACCCAATTTTAGAGTGGGCTAAGGACAGTAAGTTAATTATGCTGACAGCTCACAGACGTGAAAATCTTGGGCAACCAATGGAGCATATGTTTAATGCCGTTAACCGTATTTTAAATGAATTTGAAGATGTTAAGGTTGTTTACCCAATTCATAAAAACCCTAAGGTTCGAGAGTTGGCAAGTAAAGTATTTGGTGAAAATGAACGCATGAAAATTATTGAACCTTTAGAGGTCATTGATTTCCATAATTTTATGAACCAAAGCTATATGATTTTAACAGATTCTGGTGGAGTTCAAGAAGAAGCTCCATCCTTAGGGAAACCAGTTTTAGTCATGCGTGATACCACAGAACGTCCCGAGGGGATTGCGGCAGGAACTTTGAAATTGGTAGGAACAGAAGAAGAAAATATTTATAGGAATTTTAAGCTTCTTTTGGAAAATGAAGAGGAATACAACAAGATGAGTAAGGCAAGCAATCCTTATGGGAATGGAACAGCTTGTCAACAGATTGTAGAAGTTATCATGAAGGGATTAGTATAATGGGGAAAGTTTCGATTGTTGTTCCAGTATACAACGTTGAAGATTATTTGAAATATTGTGTTGATAGCTTAATTAATCAATCGTACAAGGATATTGAGATTATTTTGGTAGATGATGGCTCTACTGATGATTCTGGAAAAATATGTGATAAGTATGCCCAAGAAGATGACCGTATTAGAGTCTTGCATATTGAGAATGGAGGCCTTTCTAATGCTCGAAATACGGGTGTAAAGTTTGCTTCTGCTGAGTGGATAATTTTCATTGATTCTGATGATTACTATGATCGTAGAACTGTTGAGTATTTAGTGCAACTTCAAAAGAAGTATGATGTTGATCTTGTTGCAACTTCCGTCATCGAAGTTAGGGACTTCCAAAGTGAGGATTTTTTAGGTTCATTAACTAACATAGATTCTTTGAAATTAGATCGCTATACAGCTTTGAAGGAGATGTTTTATGGAAATATAGTTGGAACTCATCCAGGGGGAAAACTATACAAAAAAGAAATCTTGATGAAGTTTCCTTTTCCAGAGGGTATGATCTATGAAGATTTGGCTGTCTCTTTTGAGCATATCGGAGCATGCAATGAAATTGCCGTAGGATGCATCAATTTATACAAATATTATAGAAGACCTGGAAGTATTGTCAATTCTTCTTATAGTGATAAATTTTTAGACTTCTATAAGGCTATAGAGATGAATAGAGAATTTGTTCAGAGAGATTATCCTAATGATAAGGAAATGAAGAAAGCACTTACTGTACGTTATGTCTTTAAGGGGTTACATGTAGTACATGCTATGCTTAGTTCAAAGATGTATTCGGATGTCAATAAAATCAGAAAAGAATACACTAGTTACTTCAACGATATTATTCCTAATCCAAATATAACAGGGAAAAATAAATTGAAGTACGTGATGCTCTTGGTTTCACCAAAATTGTATGAAAAAATCAGAGAGAAGATGGGTTAGGTAAGAATGAAGGTTTTAAAAAATTATGCATATAATCTTTCTTACCAGCTTTTAGTGATAATTCTTCCTATTATAACAACACCTTATGTAACTAGGGTATTTAGTTCAACTGATTTAGGTACTTATGGTTATTTCAATTCAATTGTAACCTACTTTATTTTATTGGCGACATTGGGCGTGGCCAATTATGGTACAAAAGAAATTTCAGGCCATCGTAAAGATATCAGAAAAAACTTTTGGGGCATATACACCTTGCAGTTTGGTGCGACCATTCTGTCGATATGCTTATACATTCTCTTATGTCTGTCCTTGTCATTTATGCAAAATCCCGTTGCATATATTTTGGGCTTGAGTCTGGTATCTAAAGGGATGGATATCTCCTGGTTATTTCAAGGGTTAGAGGATTTTCGCAAGATAACAGTTAGAAATATTACTGTTAAACTGGTCGGTGTCATTTCAATCTTCTTATTTGTAAAATCAGCAAATGATTTATATCTTTATGTGTTTTTGCTAACAATATTTGAATTATTGGGGCAGTTTAGTATGTGGTTGCCAGCCAGAGAATTTATCGGGAAACCACATTTTGATTGGTCCTATGCTAAACAACACTTGAAACCAGTTGTTCTCTTGTTTTTGCCGCAAATAGCTATTTCGCTATATGTTACTTTGGATCGTACTATGCTAGGGGCATTAGCCTCAACTAAAGATGTCGGAATTTATGACCAAGCCTTAAAATTGGTCAATATTTTGCTTACACTAGTGACTTCGTTAGGAAGCGTAATGCTTCCTCGTGTTGCCAATCTCCTATCAACTGGAGATCACAAGGCTGTAAACAAAATGCATCAGATGTCTTTCTTAATATACAATTTAGTCATTTTTCCTATAATAGCAGGAATGTTAATTGTTAATGATGATTTCGTGCAATTTTTCTTAGGACAGGATTTCCAAGATGCTAAATATGCGATAGCAATTATGATTTTTAGAATGTTCTTTATTGGCTGGACAAATATTATGGGTATTCAAATCTTGATTCCACATAATAAAAATAAAGAATTTATGATTTCGACAACTATTCCAGCTATTGTGAGTGTCGGTTTAAATTTATTATTACTACCTAAATTAGGTTATATCGGAGCAGCCATTGTTTCTGTATTAACAGAAGCCTTAGTATGGGCTATTCAACTGTATTTTACAAGAAACTATTTAAAGGAAGTGCCTCTTCTAGCTTCGACTTTTAAAATTATAGGAGCATCAGCTCTTATGTACGGTGTACTATTCGTTGTAAAAACTACAGTGAATTTTACGCCTGTTATAAATGTTATGGTATTTGCTACAATAGGAGCGATACTTTACATTTCTCAAATACTATTCTTAAAAGTAATTAGTCCAAAAGAGTTGAAACAGCAGTTATTGAATAAGTGAAATTGAATGGAATAAATAGAAATTTCAGTAGCTTATAGTCTTATTGTAAAATGAACTCTTGTATAGATTAAATTCGCTTTGGTTGATTAAATAGTTAGGAAAGGGAGGATAGAAGAGTATAAGTGAACTAGAAGATTAAAGAAATATTATTTTTTCTCATTCAATTCGATATTTCTTTTTCTTATAATTCACCCTGTATGATTCTTTTTCAAAAAATATGATAAAAATTAAATTTGAAAACCTACTAGTCAGCATTGTTGTATCTGTAGTGGTGTTTTTTAATACCATATCAACTACGATGCTGGATAGGACTTTTTTTCAAGTCAAAGTAAACTTCCTATTTTTGGTTGTATTGCTTTTAGGGCTTCGTTTTTTGTATAAAATGCGGGTCTCATACAAATATCTAATATTTTCTATTCTATTGTTGCTTTCGGGGGTTTTAGTGTATTTTCAAACGAACAGACTTAATTTTCTAGTTTATTCGATGCTACTAGTCCTCTTGGTTAATGTAGATATGAAAGTAGTTTTGAGGAACTATGTAGTTGTAGCTGGTATTCTCGTAGTTGGAGTTTTTCTTTTATCACTTGTTGGCATGGTTCCTAACTTGCAATATAATCGTGCGGGAGTTATTCGAAATTCGTTTGGGTTTATTTATCCTACGGATTTTGCATCACATTGCTTCTATCTATTTTTAGCAATTTCTTATCTTTTAAAAGATAAATTTATATGGACCAGATCTCTGTTTGGTGTCTTACTATCAGCTTTTATTATAAAATACTGCGATGCACGTTTAAATGCTGTGTCAATCTTGTTAGCGACAGTTATTTTCATTTATTTTTATTACAGCAATGGGAAAAAACTAAAAATATTTGCCTTGTTGCCTTATTCGGCTGTTGTCTTCGCATCAGTTGTTACCTATCTGTCATACAAGTTTTCTTGGTCTAATCCATTTTTGGTATCAATAAACAAATTAATCACAGGAAGGCTAGCTCTAGGTAGGAATGCATTTGATACATTTGAAGTTCATCTATTTGGGACGAGAAATGTTCAGTTTATAGGATCAGGTGGAAAAACAGAATCTGTAATAGGATATAACTATGTTGATTCCTCTTATGTTCAGATGTTGTTTACATATGGAATAGTGCCTGTAGTTCTATTGATAATAATTTATGTTGTTGTCTCAAGGAAACAGTATAAGGATGGTCAATATTTATTAGTTACGATTTTATCATTGATTGCTTTTAACTGTATGATTGAAGCCTTCTGGTTTGTTCCTACATATAATATATTCATGTTTTTACTATTTACAACAAATACTTTTAGCAAAAAAGAGTCAAATGATGTTGTTGCATTAAATGAGACCTAGCTCTAGTGCTAAATTTTATGTGGGTCTAATACATGATATGATACCTTTCTAAAAAACAACTAACTTTTGCTGATCCTGAGTCGGCAATAATAAGAAATGTAAAGTTCATTAACGGAGTTTTAATTTAATATGTATGACTATTTAATTGTAGGTGCAGGTTTGTCTGGAGCAATCTTTGCACACGAAGCTACAAAACGTGGCAAAAAAGTAAAAGTGATTGACAAACGTGATCACATTGGTGGGAATATCTATTGTGAAGAGGTTGAAGGTATCAATGTTCACAAGTATGGTGCCCACATTTTCCATACTTCAAACAAAAAAGTATGGGATTATGTCAACCAGTTCGCTGAATTTAACAACTATATCAATTCACCAGTAGCTAACTACAAGGGCAGTCTTTACAACCTTCCTTTTAACATGAATACATTTTATGCTATGTGGGGAACCAAGACTCCACAAGAAGTCAAGGACAAGATTGCGGAGCAAACGGTTGATATGAAGGATGTTGAGCCAAAGAACTTGGAAGAACAAGCCATCAAGTTGATTGGTCCAGATATCTATGAAAAATTGATCAAGGGATACACTGAAAAACAATGGGGACGTTCTGCGACAGACCTTCCGCCCTTCATCATCAAGCGCCTTCCGGTTCGTTTGACCTTTAATAATAACTACTTTAATGACCGTTACCAAGGAATTCCGATCGGTGGCTATAACGTCATCATCGAAAACATGCTGGGCGATGTAGAAGTAGAACTTGAGGTGGATTTCTTTGCTAATCGTGAAGAGCTTGAAGCTTCAGCTAACAAAGTGGTCTTTACAGGAATGATTGACCAATACTTTGATTACAAACATGGTGAGTTAGAATATCGTAGTCTCCGTTTTGAACACGAAATCTTGGATGAGGAAAATCATCAAGGGAATGCCGTGGTCAACTACACTGAGCGTGAGATTCCTTATACTCGTATCATTGAGCACAAGCACTTCGAGTATGGTACACAACCTAAGACGGTGATCACACGTGAGTACCCAGCTGACTGGAAACGTGGAGATGAACCATACTACCCAATCAATGATGAAAAGAATAATACGATGTTTGTCAAATACCAAGATGAAGCAGCCAAAAATGACAAGGTCATCTTCTGTGGACGCCTAGCAGACTATAAATACTACGATATGCATGTGGTTATTGAGCGTTCCTTAGAAGTCGTAGCAAATGAGTTTGATTGAAAGAAACAATAATCTATGAAATACTACTTAAAAGAAGAATTCCTGCATGATGTCAACGCAAAGAATGCGGGAAATAAAGCGCGCAATGACGTAGAAAGTATTGTGAAAGAAGAAGGCTATCACCCTTTGGTCTTGTCCGTCGACAATTGGTATCAAATGAGTACCCTTGCGGCTCAACGCCATAAGGCAAAGGCTTTTGGACAAGCCTTGGATCAACTAAAGCAAGGAGATGAGTTGTTGATCCAGTTTCCAATGCTTCACCATAGCTTTTTTTCCACCCATTTGGTCAAAAAAGTGCAAAAAAGAGGGATTAAAGTCTATCTTTTGATTCATGACCTAGAAGTCCTCCGCCATGCCAACATGACCTCACTTCCTTTAAAACACAGAATTCGGATGTACCTTCAAGAAGCAAGTTTTCTCAAAACAGCTGATGGTATTATCGCCCATAATCCAATTATGAAGTCTGTTTTGGTGGATAAAGGAATTGTGGCAGATAAGATTGTCAGCCTTGGTATTTTCGACTATCTGATTCCAGATTTCCAAGAGAAGAGCGGTCAAACAAAAGACCAGCCGATGATTGTGGCAGGTAATCTAGCACAAGAAAAAGCTGGTTACTTGTATAAATTGCCGGTAAAACCTGCCTATAATCTCTATGGTGTTGGTTTTGATGAGAGTAGAGCTTTAGAGAATGAAACTTACTTTGGTTCTTTCTTGCCTGACGAGCTTCCTGTAGCCCTTGAGGGTGGATTTGGACTCGTATGGGATGGGGATAGTGCTGAAACCTGTAGTGGTGTTTTTGGTGAGTACCTTCGCTACAACAACTCTCACAAGGCATCCCTTTACTTGGCATCTGGATTCCCGCTTGTAGTGTGGAAGCAGTCAGCTCTCTCTCATTTTGTTCTAGAGAAAGAGTGTGGTGTCGCAGTCGAGTCACTACATGACTTGTCGCAAGTAATAGAGGAGTTAACTTTAGATGACTACCAGACTCTATTAGAAAACACCAAGCGTGTAGGAAAAGAGATTCGAGAAGGATATTATTTACGTACTGCATTAAAACAGTTGAGCCTTTAAAAGAAGTTAGAAACCCTGGCTTCTTTTTATTGTTCTGTAATTAGTTACTTTAGGACACATTTCTAAAAAACGAATAATTTCAAAAATAACAGCTGAAAGTTACGTAAAAAACAAGATCAAAAAAAGAGGCTCCCCGCAGTTAGAAAAACCGAACTTTAATCCAATTGATAATAATTTGACACATTTTAGTATTATTTTTAAATTAAGTTTTATAATAAAGTTTCATTTTAAGAAATTTTTACCTTTTTTTCTTCAAAAAGATGCTATAAAATCACAAAAAATTAGGCACGAATCGGATTTTTGTGATATAATATTCTGTGAATAGCTATGCCTTCTTGTAGCTGTTAAAAAATCAAAGTGTGAAACTTGGAAGATAGAGAGGACGCAATGTAATGACTAGAAATGGTTTTTTTACAGGCTTAGATATTGGAACAAGCTCAATTAAAGTGTTAGTTGCTGAGCTTGTAGATGGTGAAGTAAATGTAATCGGTGTTAGTAACGCCAAAAGTAAAGGTGTCAAGGATGGGATTATCGTTGACATCGAAGCCGCAGCAACGGCTATCAAATCTGCTATTTCTCAAGCAGAAGAAAAAGCAGGAATTTCAATTAAATCAGTGAACGTTGGACTTCCAGCAAACTTGTTGCAAGTGGAACCAACTCAAGGAATGATTCCTGTAACATCAGATACAAAAGAAATTACAGATCAAGATGTCGAGAATGTAGTCAAATCAGCTTTGACCAAGAGCATGACACCTGATCGTGAAGTGATTACGTTTGTGCCAGAAGAATTTGTAGTAGACGGTTTCCAAGGTATTCGTGACCCTCGTGGAATGATGGGTGTTCGTTTGGAAATGCGTGGACTTCTCTATACAGGCCCAAGAACCATTCTTCACAACCTTCGTAAAACTGTAGAACGTGTTGGAGTTCAAGTTGATAACGTGATTATTTCACCACTTGCGATTGTAAACTCTGTTCTTAACGAAGGCGAACGTGAGTTTGGAGCGACTGTTATCGATATGGGCGGTGGTCAAACAAGTGTTGCTACTATCCGTAATCAAGAGCTACAATACACAAATGTTTACCAAGAAGGTGGCGATTACGTCACTAAAGACATTTCAAAAGTTCTTAAAACTTCTAAGAAGATTGCAGAAGGTTTGAAGCTTAACTACGGTGAAGCTTATCCGCAACTTGCAAGCAAAGAAACTTTCCAAGTTGAAGTGATTGGTGAAGTAGAACCTGTAGAAGTTACAGAAGAATACTTGGCTCAAATTATTTCAGCTAGATTGAAACACATCTTTGAACAAATCAAACAAGATTTGGAAAGAAGACATTTGTTGGACTTGCCAGGTGGTATTGCTCTGATTGGTGGGAATGCTATTCTACCAGGCATCGTTGAGCTTGCCCAAGAAGTACTTGGAGTTCGTGTGAAACTTTATGTTCCAAACCAAGTAGGTATCCGCAATCCTGCATTTGCTCATGTGATTAGTTTGTCAGAATTTGCTGGAAGTCTTACAGAAGTGAATGTTTTGGCTCAAAGAGCTATCAGAGGAGATCAAGTTCTACGTCAACAACCAATTGATTTCAGAACTTCAAGTCAGGAAAAACCTGCAGCTTCTCAACGTTCAGTGTTTGGTACAACTTCAACTGAATCAGCAGAACCAACTTATACTGCTGAATCAGCAACTCCAAATCAATCAGAAGAAAAACCAAAATTGACTGACCGATTCCGTAGCTTAATCGGAAGCATGTTTGATGAATAGGATAGAGGAATAAAATATGACATTTTCATTTGATACAGCAGCAGCACAAGGTGCAGTAATTAAAGTAATTGGTGTCGGTGGTGGCGGTGGAAACGCCATTAACCGCATGGTTGACGAAGGCGTTTCAGGTGTTGAGTTCATCGCAGCCAACACAGATGTACAAGCCTTGAGCAGTACAAAAGCTGAAACAGTTATCCAACTTGGTCCAAAATTAACTCGCGGACTTGGTGCTGGAGGACAGCCTGAAGTTGGTCGTAAGGCTGCTGAAGAAAGCGAAGAAGTAATTACTGAAGCTATCAGTGGTGCAGATATGGTCTTCATCACTGCTGGTATGGGTGGTGGTTCTGGTACAGGTGCTGCACCAGTTATCGCTCGTATCGCTAAAGGTTTAGGTGCTTTGACTGTCGGTGTTGTGACACGTCCATTCGGTTTCGAAGGAAGCAAACGTGGCCAATTCGCAGTCCAAGGGATCAACGAACTTCGCGAACATGTTGATACTCTCTTGATTATCTCAAACAACAATTTATTAGAAATTGTTGACAAGAAAACTCCACTTCTTGAAGCTTTGTCTGAAGCAGATAACGTTCTTCGTCAAGGTGTTCAAGGAATTACAGATTTGATTACAAATCCTGGTTTGATCAACTTGGACTTCGCAGACGTGAAGACAGTAATGGCCAATAAAGGGAATGCCCTTATGGGTATTGGTATCGGTAGCGGAGAAGAGCGTGTTATCGAAGCGGCTCGTAAAGCTATCTACTCACCACTTCTTGAAACAACTATTGATGGAGCAGAAGATGTTATCGTTAACGTAACTGGTGGTTTGGATATGACTTTGATTGAAGCGGAAGAAGCTTCTGAAATCGTCAATCAAGCTGCTGGGCATGGCGTAAATATCTGGCTCGGTACTTCTATTGATGAATCAATGAAAGATGAAATCCGTGTAACTGTTGTTGCTACTGGAGTTCGTCAAGATGCAGTCGAAAAAGTTGTAGCGCCACAACCAAGACAAGCGTCATTCCGTGAACCAGTAAAATCTGGACATACACACACTTATGACCGCCATTTTGATTTGGCAGAAACAGCTGAACTTCCAACTCCTTCACAACGTCACACTGAAGCGCCTAAAGCATCAGCTTTTGGTGATTGGGACTTGAGACGTGATTCAATTGTTCGTCAAGGTGAGTCAGTCGTATCACCAGTTGAGCGTTTTGAAGCACCATCTTCTGACGAAGATGAGTTGGAAACACCACCATTCTTTAAAAACCGTTAATAGAGATGGATTTAAAAGAAAATACAAATCAGGTATTTCAACAGGTTACAAAAGCAATTCAAGAAACCGGCCGTGAAGACGGTTCGGTTTCTGTAATTGCTGTAACAAAATATGTTGATATTGCAACTGCAGCAAATTTGATTGACCAAGGAGTCAAACACATCGGTGAAAACCGTGTTGACAAATTTCTTGAAAAGTATCATGCTTTAAGTGATAAAGATGTTACTTGGCACTTGATTGGTAGCTTACAAAGAAGAAAAGTCAAGGATGTTATTCCTTTTGTTGATTATTTTCACGCTTTAGATTCTTTGAAATTAGCTCAAGAGATTCAAAAACGTGCCGATCGAACAGTTAAATGTTTTTTGCAGGTCAATATTTCTGGAGAGGAAAGCAAGCATGGTTTTTCAAAAGAAGAACTATTGACAGTCTTGTCCGACTTGTCTAGCTTGGATCAAATCGAGTATGTTGGTCTCATGACCATGGCTCCCTTTGAGGCCCAAACAGAAGAGTTGCAAAAAATCTTTAAAGAAACGCAAGAGTTGCAACAATACATTCGTGAACAACAATTCCCCAATATGCCAATGACAGAACTAAGTATGGGAATGAGCCGTGACTATAAAGAAGCGATTCAGTGTGGCTCAACTTTTGTTCGAATTGGTACAGCATTTTTTAAATAGGAAATAATCATGTCATTAAAAGATAAATTTGATAAATTTATAGATTACTTTACAGAAGATGGAGATGAAGTTGCTTCAGAAGTTGTAGCTGCACAACCTGAACGTTCACTAGCTTCGGTTCCTCAAAAAAGAGAATTGCCACAGCAAGCTGCTGCTCAAGATTCTTCTTCAGTCGGAGCAAAAGAGAAAAATATTACAAAACTTCATGCCCGTCAGCAACAACTAGCAATTGAAAGTCATCACTCTACTGAAAAAGTAACCATCGATGTTCGTTACCCACGCCGTTACGAAGATGCAACAGATATTGTTGATTTGTTGGCTGGAAATGAAAGTATCTTGATTGACTTCCAATATATGACAGAAGTTCAAGCTCGTCGTTGTTTGGATTACTTGGATGGAGCACGTCATGTCCTTGCTGGTGAGTTAAGAAAAGTAGCGAACACAATGTATCTTTTGACACCTGTTGGTGTTGTGGTAAACATTGAAGATATTCGTTTACCTGAAGAAGCTCAAAGCGAAGAATACGACTTTGACATGAAGAGAAATAGAGTACGTTAATGTTTCTAATAATTCGTTTTATCCAAAATGCTACAGATATCTATTCACTGATACTTGTAGCTTTTGCTCTATTATCATGGTTTCCAAATGCCTATAACACACAGTTGGGGAAATTTTTAGAGACTTTGTGTAAACCAATTCTTGAACCTCTAAAACGTCTACCTCTTCAAATCGCAGGTTTGGATTTCTCTGTTTGGATAGCTCTAATTCTCTTGCGCATGATTAGTCGCTATCTTATCAATTTGCTAGTCATATTATGAGCAAGGAACTTTACCAACATTTCGCAACGGAGGATATTCCATTCATCGATAAGGGCTTGGAATGGTTGAATCAAGTCGAGGAGCACTATGCACCGATTTTATCTCCTTTTATAAATCCTCACCAAGTATTTATCTTGGAAACTTTGGGAAATAATAGAGGGGTAAAAGTCTTCTCTAGTACGAGTTATATCTCTTCGGAATACGCTAGGGTTATTTTAGCGCCCGAATACTTCACGCCAAGTTTGGAAGATTTTGAAATGACCTTGCTTGAGATCGTGTATCCCAGCAAGTTTCAGCAACTGACCCATTCAAAGATATTGGGTACAGTTCTCAATCGATTAGGTATTGACCGTAAGTTATTCGGAGACATTCTGGTGACAGAAGATAAAGCCCAAATTATTGTCGATCGAAGATTTACCACTCTTTTCCAAGATGGAATTCAAAAGATTTCCAAGTTGCCTGTAAGTTTAGTAGAACGTCCTTTTTCAGATATGATAGAATCCAAAGATGACTATCAAGAAAAAGAAGTCTTGGTTTCAAGTCTTCGTCTGGATACCTTCTTATCTAGCATATTGAAATTATCTCGTTCCCAAACTTCGGCCCTGGTTGAAAAAAAGTTGGTTCAAGTCAACTATCATATAGTTGAAAAATCGGACTATCCGGTAAAAATTGGTGATTTAATCAGCGTCAGACACTTTGGTCGAATTATCTTACTTAAAGAAAACGGTCAAACCAAGAAAGATAAGATAAAACTAACAGTCCAACTACTTTTAAGCAAGTGAGAAAATATGTCAATTACACCACAAGATATTACTGACAAGGAATTCTCAAGAAAATTCAGAGGCTACGATCAGGAAGAGGTTGACCTATTTCTAGATAAGATTTATTTTGAATTAGAGGAATTAATCCGATACAAAGAGGAAACTGAACTCTATATCAAAAAACTAGAAGAACGTCTTTCCTATTATACGACTGATATTCCTAAAAGAACAGTAACAAACGAGCAAGAACCAGAAGCAATTAATGATTCTATTTTTTATTAAATAAGTGAGGGAAAATATGCCAATTACATCGTTAGAAATTAAGGATAAAACCTTTGGTGTTCAGTTTAGAGGTTTTAACCGTGAAGAAGTTGATGAATTTTTAGATATTGTTGTTCGGGACTATGAAGATTTAGTTCGTAGCAATCATGAAAAGGATCAACATATCAAAAATTTAGAAGAGCGTCTATCTTATTTTGACGAAATCAAAGATTCGTTGAGTCAGTCAGTTTTGATTGCCCAAGACACAGCTGAACGTGTAAAACAAGCTGCGAATGACCGTTCTAATAACATCATTAAGCAGGCTGAGCAAGATGCTCAACGTTTACTTGATGAAGCTAAGTATAAAGCCAATGAAATTTTGCGACAAGCTACAGATAATGCTAAAAAAGTTGCTGTGGAAACTGAAGAGTTGAAGAACAAGAGTCGCGTCTTCCACCAACGTTTGAAATCAACAATCGAAAGTCAGTTGGCTATTGTTGATTCATCAGATTGGGAAGAAATTTTGCGTCCGACTGCAACTTATCTTCAAACGAGTGACGAAGCTTTCAAGGAAGTTGTCCGAGAGGTTCTAGGTGAAGATGTATCGTCATACCATGAAGAAGAGCCGATTGACATGACTCGTCAATTCTCTCCAGAAGAAGTTGCAGAACTTCAAGCACGTATTGAAGCAGCTAACAAGGAATTGTTGGAAACGCAACAAACTGCTGAAGAGTCAACTGAAACTGAAGTTGAAGTTCAGCCAGTTGCTGAAACTCCTGTTGAACCATCGCATGAGGAAGGATCTCAAGACGATCCTAACACTCAACAAGAGTCAGTTCTAATTTTATAAGAATCTCATTAGAGAACAAGAATTTATCAAACACATTTCTAGCGAGTAGGAGATGGTGGAAGTCCTACAATCCCTGTTGGTAAATTTATCCTCTCAAGTTATCAAGTCTGAAGTTAGTAGGATTTGACGTTACCCACGTTACGGGAAAAGAGGGAGAAAGACTAGTTCTTTTTCCGAACAAAGGTGGTACCACGATTTTCGTCCTTTTTAGCGAGTCGTGGTTTTTATATTGTCAATTTACATTAAAGGAGTAAACATGAAACTAAAAGATACCCTAAACCTAGGAAAAACAGATTTCCCAATGCGTGCAGGCCTTCCTACAAAAGAGCCAGTTTGGCAAAAAGAGTGGGAAGAAGCAAAACTCTATCAACGTCGTCAAGAGTTGAATGAAGGAAAACCTCACTTCACTCTTCATGATGGCCCTCCATATGCCAATGGAAATATCCACGTAGGACATGCCATGAACAAGATCTCTAAAGATATCATTGTTCGTTCTAAGTCTATGTCAGGATTTTACGCACCATACATCCCAGGTTGGGATACACACGGACTACCTATCGAGCAAGTTTTGGCAAAACAAGGTGTCAAACGCAAAGAGATGGATTTGGTTGAATACTTGAAACTTTGTCGTGAATACGCTCTTTCTCAAGTCGATAAACAACGCGAAGACTTCAAACGCTTGGGTGTTTCAGGTGACTGGGAAAATCCTTATGTAACCTTGACCCCTGACTATGAAGCAGCGCAAATCCGTGTCTTCGGTGAGATGGCTAACAAGGGCTACATCTACCGTGGTGCGAAGCCAGTTTACTGGTCATGGTCATCTGAGTCAGCTCTTGCTGAAGCGGAAATTGAATACCATGACTTGGTATCAACGTCCCTTTACTATGCTAACAAAGTCAAAGATGGCAAAGGTATTCTAGACACTGATACTTATATCGTCGTTTGGACAACAACTCCATTTACCATCACAGCTTCTCGTGGTTTGACTGTTGGTGCGGATATTGATTACGTCTTGGTGCAACCAGCTGGCGAAACTCGTAAATTTGTAGTTGCTTCAGAATTATTGAATAGCTTGTCTGAGAAATTCGGTTGGGCGGATGTTCAAGTCTTGGCAACTTACCGTGGTTCAGAATTAAACCATATCGTGACTGAGCACCCATGGGATACAGCTGTAGATGAACTCGTTATCCTTGGTGATCACGTTACAACTGATTCTGGTACAGGTATCGTCCATACAGCCCCTGGTTTTGGTGAGGACGACTACAATGTCGGTGTTGCCAATGGTCTTGAAGTTGCTGTAACTGTCAACGAACGCGGTATCATGATGGCTAATGCTGGCACTGAGTTTGAAGGTCAATTTTATGACAAGGTTGTGCCAACAGTTATTGAAAAACTTGGAAATCTTCTTCTTGCTCAAGAAGAAATCTCTCACTCCTACCCATTTGACTGGCGTACGAAAAAACCAATTATCTGGCGTGCAGTACCTCAATGGTTTGCTTCTGTATCTAAATTCCGCCAAGAAATCTTGGACGAAATTGAAAAAGTCAAGTTCCACTCAGAGTGGGGTAAAGTCCGTCTTTACAATATGATTCGTGACCGTGGTGACTGGGTTATCTCTCGCCAACGTGCTTGGGGTGTTCCTCTTCCAATCTTCTATGCAGAAGACGGAACACCAATCATGACAGCTGAAACCATCGAGCATGTAGCTCAACTCTTTGAAGAACATGGTTCAATCATCTGGTGGGAACGTGACGCTAAAGACCTCTTGCCTGAAGGATTTACCCATCCTGGTTCACCAAATGGTGAATTTAAGAAAGAAACAGACATCATGGATGTATGGTTCGACTCAGGTTCATCATGGAATGGGGTTGTAGTGAACCGTCCAGAGCTCAAATACCCAGCTGACCTCTATTTAGAAGGTTCAGACCAATACCGTGGCTGGTTCAACTCATCACTCATCACCTCTGTAGCTAACCATGGTGTCGCACCATACAAACAAATCTTGTCGCAAGGTTTTGCTTTGGATGGTAAAGGTGAGAAGATGTCTAAATCACTTGGAAATACCATTGCTCCAAGCGATGTTGAAAAACAATTTGGTGCTGAAATCTTGCGTCTCTGGGTTACCAGTGTAGATTCAAGCAACGATGTGCGTATCTCTATGGATATCTTGAGTCAAGTCTCTGAAACTTACCGTAAGATCCGTAACACGCTTCGTTTCTTGATTGCCAACACATCTGACTTTAACCCAGCTGAGGATGCCGTCGCTTATGACGAACTTCGTTCTGTTGATAAGTACATGACCATTCGCTTTAACCAACTTGTTAAAACGATTCGTGATGCTTATGCTAACTTTGAATTCTTGACCATTTACAAAGCACTGGTAAACTTTATCAACGTTGATTTGTCAGCCTTCTACCTTGATTTTGCCAAAGATGTTGTTTATATCGAAGGAGCTAAGTCACTTGAACGCCGTCAAATGCAAACTGTCTTCTATGACATCCTTGTAAAAATTACCAAACTCTTAACACCGATCCTTCCTCACACTGCGGAAGAAATCTGGTCTTATCTCGAGTATGAAGCTGAAGACTTCGTTCAATTGTCAGAATTACCAGAAGCTCAAACATTTGCCAACCAAGAAGAAATCTTAGATACCTGGTCAGCCTTCATGGACTTCCGTGGTCAAGCGCAAAAGGCTTTGGAAGAAGCGCGTAATGAAAAAGTGATCGGTAAATCACTCGAAGCTCACTTGACCGTTTATCCAAACGAAGTCGTGAAAACTCTTCTTGGAGCTGTTGATAGCAATGTAGCACAACTCTTGATTGTCTCTGAATTGACCATCGCAGAAGGACCAGCTCCAGAAGGTGCAGTGGTCTTTGAAGATGTGGCCTTCACAGTTGACCGTGCAGCTGGTGAAGTTTGTGACCGTTGTCGTCGTATCGACCCAAGTACAGCAGAACGTAGCTATAATGCGACCGTCTGTGATCACTGTGCAAACATCGTTGAAGAAAACTTTGCGGACGCAGTGGCAGAAGGATTTGAAGCTAAATAATCCAACAAAAATACAGGAGAAATTCCTGTATTTTTTTTAAAAATAAAAACTTTATTAAAAATATGGTATAATATACCTTATTAAAATAAAAGGAGATATTTATGAAGACAAAAACACTAGCACAAGTAGATGGCTTTATTGGTATTATTGCAGGGGCAATTTTAGCTTTCTTACCGATTTTTATGGTATTTCTTGCAGCCATTTCTGAAGACGAAGATGCTGCAGGGCTAATTTTGGGCATTATTTTCATTGTTTTCTCTTTAGTGAAAATTGCAACCCTCATTCTTGGAATCCTCTCACTTATCTACTATAAGGATGACAATCGTATTTCACTAGCACCATCGATTCTATTTATCGTTGGATCTGTAGTTGCCTTGATTCCTTTCCTTGGGTGGATTGGTGGAATCGTCCTTGTCATTGGTGGAGCTTTGTACCTAGCAAGCTTGAAACAATTTAGAATTGAAGAATAAATTATTTTTTAGGGAAGAGTCCAAGAGCTCTTCTCTTTTTCGTTGATTTTAACTAGCTTTTTTGTGAAAAATTGTGTAAAATAGAATAGATAAACGAGGGCGACCTCGAAAAATAAAAGGAGAATCCAACTAATGGTAAAATTGGTTTTTGCTCGCCACGGTGAGTCTGAATGGAACAAAGCTAACCTTTTCACAGGATGGGCTGACGTAGATCTTTCTGAAAAAGGTACTCAACAAGCTATCGATGCTGGTAAATTGATCAAAGAAGCTGGTATTGAATTTGACCAAGCTTACACTTCAGTATTGAAACGTGCTATCAAAACAACTAACCTTGCACTTGAAGCATCTGACCAACTTTGGGTTCCAGTTGAAAAATCATGGCGCTTGAACGAACGTCACTACGGTGGTTTGACTGGTAAAAACAAAGCTGAAGCTGCTGAACAATTTGGTGATGAGCAAGTTCACATCTGGCGCCGTTCATACGATGTATTGCCTCCAGCAATGCCTCGTGATGATGAGTACTCAGCTCATACTGACCGTCGTTACGCTTCACTTGATGACTCAGTAATTCCAGATGCTGAAAACTTGAAAGTGACTTTGGAACGCGCTCTTCCATTCTGGGAAGACAAAATCGCTCCAGCACTTAAAGATGGTAAAAACGTATTCGTAGGTGCACACGGTAACTCAATCCGCGCTCTTGTAAAACACATCAAACAATTGTCAGACGACGAAATCATGGATGTGGAAATTCCTAACTTCCCACCATTGGTATTCGAATTTGACGAAAAATTGAACGTTGTGAAAGAATACTATCTTGGAAAATAATGTAAAATAGAGTCTAGGATTAATCCTAGGCTTTTTTATTTTGAAAATAGGAAAAACTGATAATATAATTTAACTTGTCAAAGACAGGGATTCTTGTTATAATAGTTAAGATGGAGGCGCTATGGCACTGAAAAAAGCAAGTCTAGCCTGTGCGGTTTGTGGTTCGAGAAACTACTCAATTAAAATTAGTGGGAATCCAAAACCGACTCGCTTAGAAGTAAATAAATTTTGTAAACATTGTGGTAAATACACAACACATAGAGAAACGAGATAGGAGATAAAAATGGGTTTTATTAAGGATATCTTTACTCTTCTTAAAGATACAACTTGGCCAACTCGAAAACAAAGTTGGGTAGATTTTAAATCTATCATGGAATACACTGCCTTCTTTGTAGTTATTATTTATATTTTTGACCAATTAATCGTTAGCGGATTAATTCGATTCATTAATATTTTTTAAAATAGAACAAATTCACTGAAAGAAGTTTACTGTTAAGAAAGGAAAAAAGATGGATAGTTTTGACAAAGGATGGTTTGTCCTACAAACATATTCTGGTTATGAAAATAAAGTAAAAGAAAATCTCTTGCAACGTGCACAGACATACAATATGTTGGATAACATCTTGCGTGTTGAAATCCCAACTCAAACTGTACAAGTTGAAAAAAATGGGAAGAAAAAAGAAGTTGAAGAAAATCGTTTTCCAGGTTATGTTCTTGTAGAGATGGTTATGACAGATGAAGCTTGGTTTGTAGTGCGTAACACACCAAACGTTACTGGATTTGTTGGGTCACACGGTAACAGATCTAAACCAACTCCACTATTGGAACAAGAAATCAGAGATATCTTGGTATCAATGGGACAAACTGTACAAGAATTCAATATCAATGTTGAAGTAGGTCAAACTGTCCGTATTATCGATGGTGCCTTTGCTGATTACACAGGAAAAATTACTGAAATTGATAATAACAAAGTGAAGATGATTATTTCAATGTTTGGTAATGATACAGTAGCAGAAGTAAACTTGAATCAAATTGCTGAATTGTGATTGCCGACATTCTATTTGTAGCTATTGACTCTAGTCAACTAATTTTTTATAAAACCAGTTGACAAGATTCTAAAAGTAGGTATAATAGAAAGAGTTGACAAGCTCAAGGTCCGTTGGTCAAGGGGTTAAGACACCGCCTTTTCACGGCGGTAACACGGGTTCGAATCCCGTACGGACTATGGGTGTATCGCGGTTGATGGAAACAGGTTATAAAAAAAAGTTAAAAAAACCTGTTGACAGAGAAAAGTGACTGTGATATACTAATATAGTTGTCGTAAGCGCGACAAAGACCTTTGAAAACTGAACAAGACGAACCAATGTGCAGGGCACTACAACATGAAGTTGTAGTACTGAACAATGAAAAAACAATAAATCTGTCAGTGACAGAAATGAGTGAGAACTCAAACTTTTAATGAGAGTTTGATCCTGGCTCAGGACGAACGCTGGCGGCGTGCCTAATACATGCAAGTAGAACGCTGAAGTTGGTGCTTGCACCGAGCGGATGAGTTGCGAACGGGTGAGTAACGCGTAGGTAACCTGCCTGGTAGCGGGGGATAACTATTGGAAACGATAGCTAATACCGCATAACAGTAGATATCGCATGATAGCTGCTTGAAAGGTGCAATTGCACCACTACCAGATGGACCTGCGTTGTATTAGCTAGTTGGTGAGGTAACGGCTCACCAAGGCAACGATACATAGCCGACCTGAGAGGGTGATCGGCCACACTGGGACTGAGACACGGCCCAGACTCCTACGGGAGGCAGCAGTAGGGAATCTTCGGCAATGGACGGAAGTCTGACCGAGCAACGCCGCGTGAGTGAAGAAGGTTTTCGGATCGTAAAGCTCTGTTGTAAGAGAAGAACGAGTGTGAGAGTGGAAAGTTCACACTGTGACGGTATCTTACCAGAAAGGGACGGCTAACTACGTGCCAGCAGCCGCGGTAATACGTAGGTCCCGAGCGTTGTCCGGATTTATTGGGCGTAAAGCGAGCGCAGGCGGTTAGATAAGTCTGAAGTTAAAGGCTGTGGCTTAACCATAGTACGCTTTGGAAACTGTTTAACTTGAGTGCAAGAGGGGAGAGTGGAATTCCATGTGTAGCGGTGAAATGCGTAGATATATGGAGGAACACCGGTGGCGAAAGCGGCTCTCTGGCTTGTAACTGACGCTGAGGCTCGAAAGCGTGGGGAGCAAACAGGATTAGATACCCTGGTAGTCCACGCCGTAAACGATGAGTGCTAGGTGTTAGACCCTTTCCGGGGTTTAGTGCCGTAGCTAACGCATTAAGCACTCCGCCTGGGGAGTACGACCGCAAGGTTGAAACTCAAAGGAATTGACGGGGGCCCGCACAAGCGGTGGAGCATGTGGTTTAATTCGAAGCAACGCGAAGAACCTTACCAGGTCTTGACATCCCTCTGACCGCTCTAGAGATAGAGTTTTCCTTCGGGACAGAGGTGACAGGTGGTGCATGGTTGTCGTCAGCTCGTGTCGTGAGATGTTGGGTTAAGTCCCGCAACGAGCGCAACCCCTATTGTTAGTTGCCATCATTCAGTTGGGCACTCTAGCGAGACTGCCGGTAATAAACCGGAGGAAGGTGGGGATGACGTCAAATCATCATGCCCCTTATGACCTGGGCTACACACGTGCTACAATGGTTGGTACAACGAGTCGCAAGCCGGTGACGGCAAGCTAATCTCTTAAAGCCAATCTCAGTTCGGATTGTAGGCTGCAACTCGCCTACATGAAGTCGGAATCGCTAGTAATCGCGGATCAGCACGCCGCGGTGAATACGTTCCCGGGCCTTGTACACACCGCCCGTCACACCACGAGAGTTTGTAACACCCGAAGTCGGTGAGGTAACCTTTTAGGAGCCAGCCGCCTAAGGTGGGATAGATGATTGGGGTGAAGTCGTAACAAGGTAGCCGTATCGGAAGGTGCGGCTGGATCACCTCCTTTCTAAGGATAAGGAATGCACATTGGTCTTGTTTAGTCTTGAGAGGTCTTGTGGGGCCTTAGCTCAGCTGGGAGAGCGCCTGCTTTGCACGCAGGAGGTCAGCGGTTCGATCCCGCTAGGCTCCATTGGTGAGAGATCACCAAGTAATGCACATTGAAAATTGAATATCTATATCAAATAGTAACAAGAAAATAAACCGAAAACGCTGTAGTATTAATAAGAGTTTATGACTGAAAGGTCAAAAAAGTAAGGTTAAGTTAATAAGGGCGCACGGTGGATGCCTTGGCACTAGGAGCCGAAGAAGGACGTGACAAACGACGATATGCCTTGGGTAGCTGTAAGTAAGCGATGATCCAGGGATTTCCGAATGGGGGAACCCAACAGGTACTACCTGTTACCCATATCTGTTAAGGATATGAGGAGGAAGACGCAGTGAACTGAAACATCTAAGTAGCTGCAGGAAGAGAAAGCAAAAGCGATTGCCTTAGTAGCGGCGAGCGAAACGGCAGGAGGGCAAACCGAAGAGTTTACTCTTCGGGGTTGTAGGACTGCAATGTGGACTCAAAGATTATAGAAGAATGACATGGGAAGGTCAGCCAAAGAGAGTGAGAGCCTCGTATTTAAAATAGTCTTTGTACCTAGCAGTATCCTGAGTACGGCGGGACACGTGAAATCCCGTCGGAATCTGGGAGGACCATCTCCCAACCCTAAATACTCCCTAGTGACCGATAGTGAACCAGTACCGTGAGGGAAAGGTGAAAAGCACCCCGGGAGGGGAGTGAAATAGAACCTGAAACCGTGTGCCTACAACAAGTTCGAGCCCGTTAATGGGTGAGAGCGTGCCTTTTGTAGAATGAACCGGCGAGTTACGATATGATGCGAGGTTAAGTTGAAGAGACGGAGCCGTAGGGAAACCGAGTCTGAATAGGGCGCTTTAGTATTATGTCGTAGACCCGAAACCATGTGACCTACCCATGAGCAGGTTGAAGGTGCGGTAAGACGCACTGGAGGACCGAACCAGGGCACGTTGAAAAGTGCTTGGATGACTTGTGGGTAGCGGAGAAATTCCAAACGAACTTGGAGATAGCTGGTTCTCTCCGAAATAGCTTTAGGGCTAGCGTCGACATCAAGATTCTTGGAGGTAGAGCACTGTTTGGGTGAGGGGTCCATCCCGGATTACCAATCTCAGATAAACTCCGAATGCCAATGAATTATGGTCGGCAGTCAGACTGCGAGTGCTAAGATCCGTAGTCGAAAGGGAAACAGCCCAGACCACCAGCTAAGGTCCCAAAATAATTGTTAAGTGGAAAAGGATGTGGGGTTGCACAGACAACTAGGATGTTAGCTTAGAAGCAGCTATTCATTCAAAGAGTGCGTAATAGCTCACTAGTCGAGTGACCCTGCGCCGAAAATGTACCGGGGCTAAAACAATTTACCGAAGCTGTGGATACCTTTATAGGTATGGTAGGAGAGCGTTCTATGTGTGGAGAAGGTGTACCGTGAGGAGCGCTGGAACGCATAGAAGTGAGAATGCCGGTATGAGTAGCGAAAGACAGGTGAGAATCCTGTCCACCGTAAGACTAAGGTTTCCAGGGGAAGGCTCGTCCGCCCTGGGTTAGTCGGGACCTAAGGAGAGACCGAAAGGTGTATCCGATGGACAACAGGTTGATATTCCTGTACTAGAGTATGTAGTGATGGAGGGACGCAGTAGGCTAACTAAAGCAGACGATTGGAAGTGTCTGTCTAAGCAGTGAGGTGTGAATTGAGTTAAATGCTTAATTCTATAACATTGAGCTGTGATGGGGAGCGAAGTTTAGTAGCGAAGTTAGTGACGTCACACTGCCAAGAAAAGCTTCTAGCGTTTAAACATACTCTACCCGTACCGCAAACCGACACAGGTAGTCGAGGCGAGTAGCCTCAGGTGAGCGAGAGAACTCTCGTTAAGGAACTCGGCAAAATGACCCCGTAACTTCGGGAGAAGGGGTGCTGACTTTATGTCAGCCGCAGTGAATAGGCCCAAGCAACTGTTTATCAAAAACACAGCTCTCTGCTAAATCGTAAGATGATGTATAGGGGGTGACGCCTGCCCGGTGCTGGAAGGTTAAGAGGAGTGCTTAGCGCAAGCGAAGGTATGAATTGAAGCCCCAGTAAACGGCGGCCGTAACTATAACGGTCCTAAGGTAGCGAAATTCCTTGTCGGGTAAGTTCCGACCCGCACGAAAGGCGTAATGATTTGGGCACTGTCTCAACGAGAGACTCGGTGAAATTTTAGTACCTGTGAAGATGCAGGTTACCCGCGACAGGACGGAAAGACCCCATGGAGCTTTACTGCAGTTTGATATTGAGTGTCTGTACCACATGTACAGGATAGGTAGGAGTCTATGAGATCGGGACGCCAGTTTCGAAGGAGACGTTGTTGGGATACTACCCTTGTGTTATGGCCACTCTAACCCGGATAGGTGATCCCTATCGGAGACAGTGTCTGACGGGCAGTTTGACTGGGGCGGTCGCCTCCTAAAAGGTAACGGAGGCGCCCAAAGGTTCCCTCAGAATGGTTGGAAATCATTCGCAGAGTGTAAAGGTATAAGGGAGCTTGACTGCGAGAGCTACAACTCGAGCAGGGACGAAAGTCGGGCTTAGTGATCCGGTGGTTCCGTATGGAAGGGCCATCGCTCAACGGATAAAAGCTACCCTGGGGATAACAGGCTTATCTCCCCCAAGAGTTCACATCGACGGGGAGGTTTGGCACCTCGATGTCGGCTCGTCGCATCCTGGGGCTGTAGTCGGTCCCAAGGGTTGGGCTGTTCGCCCATTAAAGCGGCACGCGAGCTGGGTTCAGAACGTCGTGAGACAGTTCGGTCCCTATCCGTCGCGGGCGTAGGAAATTTGAGAGGATCTGCTCCTAGTACGAGAGGACCAGAGTGGACTTACCGCTGGTGTACCAGTTGTCTTGCCAAAGGCATCGCTGGGTAGCTATGTAGGGAAGGGATAAACGCTGAAAGCATCTAAGTGTGAAACCCACCTCAAGATGAGATTTCCCATGATTTTATATCAGTAAGAGCCCTGAGAGATGATCAGGTAGATAGGTTAGAAGTGGAAGTGTGGCGACACATGTAGCGGACTAATACTAATAGCTCGAGGACTTATCCAAAGTAACTGAGAATACGAAAGCGTAAGGTTTTCTTGATATTTGATAGATATTCAATTTTGAGTAGGTATTACTCAGAGTTAAGTGACGATAGCCTAGGAGATACACCTGTACCCATGCCGAACACAGAAGTTAAGCCCTAGAACGCCGGAAGTAGTTGGGGGTTGCCCCCTGTGAGATATGGAAGTCGCTTAGCTCGAGGGAGTTTAGCTCAGCTGGGAGAGCATCTGCCTTACAAGCAGAGGGTCAGCGGTTCGATCCCGTTAACTCCCATAGGTCCCGTAGTGTAGCGGTTATCACGTCGCCCTGTCACGGCGAAGATCGCGGGTTCGATTCCCGTCGGGACCGTAATAACGAAAGTTATTTGACTCGTTAGCTCAGTTGGTAGAGCAATTGACTTTTAATCAATGGGTCACTGGTTCGAGCCCAGTACGGGTCATATTTGCGGGTTTGGCGGAATTGGCAGACGCACCAGATTTAGGATCTGGCGCTTAACGGCGTGGGGGTTCAAGTCCCTTAACCCGCATAATAGAAATCAGCCGGCTTAGCTCAGTTGGTAGAGCATCTGATTTGTAATCAGAGGGTCGCGTGTTCAAGTCATGTAGCCGGCATTTTTTTTAATATAAACCAGAGTCGATGCGAACGTAGTTCAGTGGTAGAACACCACCTTGCCAAGGTGGGGGTCGCGGGTTCGAATCCCGTCGTTCGCTTAGAGAGGCCGGGGTGGCGGAACTGGCAGACGCACAGGACTTAAAATCCTGCGATTGGTAACGATCGTACCGGTTCGATTCCGGTCCTCGGCATATATTGAAGAGCACCCTTAGCTCAACTGGATAGAGTACCTGACTACGAATCAGGCGGTTAGAGGTTCGACTCCTCTAGGGTGCATTAAACATTAAACTCGGGAAGTAGCTCAGCTTGGTAGAGTACTTGGTTTGGGACCAAGGTGTCGCAGGTTCGAATCCTGTCTTCCCGATTGATGGCGGTGTAGCTCAGCTGGCTAGAGCGTCCGGTTCATACCCGGGAGGTCGGGGGTTCGATCCCCTTCGCCGCTATAATGATCTTGTTGGACCTTTAGCTCAGCTGGTTAGAGCTCTCGGCTCATAACCGAGTGGTCGTAGGTTCAAGTCCTACAAGGTCCATTGAAATGTTGGAGGATTACCCAAGTCCGGCTGAAGGGAACGGTCTTGAAAACCGTCAGGCGTGTAAAAGCGTGCGTGGGTTCGAATCCCACATCCTCCTTTATTATTAACGCGGGATGGAGCAGCTCGGTAGCTCGTCGGGCTCATAACCCGAAGGTCGTAGGTTCAAATCCTGCTCCCGCAATATTGGCTCGGTAGCTCAGTTGGTAGAGCAATGGATTGAAGCTCCATGTGTCGGCGGTTCGATTCCGTCTCGCGCCATTTTTTAATATGATACTATGCGGGTGTAGTTTAGTGGTAAAACTACAGCCTTCCAAGCTGTTGTCGCGAGTTCGATTCTCGTCACCCGCTTTGAACTTTGTTCAAGTACCAAGTTTTTACTTGGGCGCGTAGCTCAGGTGGTTAGAGCGCACGCCTGATAAGCGTGAGGTCGGTGGTTCGAGTCCACTCGTGCCCATTAATAGGAGAATTACTCAAGAGGCTGAAGAGGACGGTTTGCTAAATCGTTAGGTCGGGTAACTGGCGCAAGGGTTCGAATCCCTTATTCTCCGTAATTAAAGAGCTTTATAGCTCTTTTTTTATTGCCTTAGTCTTATATTATTCTTTTTATAACTCTTAAACATTTGATATAATGTAATTGAAATCACTACAATAATTAGATAACTATAAAGGAGTTGGTTATGGAAGAAAAGAGTATTTTAGGAGGGTTGCTAGTTCTATTCATAAGTCTTTTTATGTTTGGCTGTAGTAATCATAGCTCCGAAAGTTCTAATCAGGGGCTCGATTTATCAACAACTGTTAGTCAATCAAATACTAATGAACTAACTTCCGTAGAGTCTAAGAAAAATTTTAAAGAATTCTACAAGCCAGTTTTTGATAATTATCAAAAAATACTTTCTACACCGAAGGATGTAAATGCAATCTCTGGTCTCTATAAGAGTTTACAAGGCACTGAACGCCCTATCAATAGTTGGTCTCTTGAAAATGCAGTTTTTCAATCAGATAAGATGAGTTATGCCTATGCGGATCTTAATCAAGATGGTGTAGATGAATTATTAGTAGGCGTTGAGCAATCTAATGGTGATTATTTTATTTCGGGTCTTTATTATCTTGTAAATGAGAAACCGGTTCTTTTAGCAGAAGGTTTTGTAGCCGGCCATGGTGGTGCTAGAAATTCTATGAATATCTATAAGGGTGGTGATATCCTGGAATTAAGTTGGTCCTCTGGAACAGGAGAAGGTAGAGGAGTACTCTATCATCTTAATTTATACCAGCAAGTTGCAAGTAAACTACAAGAACAGGATATTCGAGTTCCTGGGAATAAAAGTTTGCACTCTGACTTTGGTAAGACAGAAGCCGAATTAATGAACTTCAAGCAACTAGATTGGCAGAAATTTGAAAGCTCTACTAGCACGACAATTTCGGGAGAAAAGCAGAAAGCACCATGGAATGCTAGCAAGTCTGCTAAATTAGAAGCCTTCATAAAAGGGTGGGGAGAAAGACTAGGACAACCCAATTACCAAAAGGGAATCTCAGGAGGAGATGTGGGGGCTGACCACCTCTATACACTTAGGGATGATGGACCAAGTGAGAAAATGAATGCTGAGTATACGGATACAGGTCTAGGAAATGCTCAGTACCGAATTGTAGAGCGTTATAGCAATTGGGATAAGTACCCGGATGTGCATAGTTACTTTTTTGCGATAACTAACACAGGAGAAACGATTGTTTTTCATTCACCAACGACAAATGGTGGAATCATGTACTTAAAACCGACAGAAAATACAGAGATCCAAGCAGAGTTTAAACGTTTGGTAGAAGAAGAATAATCAATCATAATGGAGAGTTTGGCCTTAGCCAAACTCTTTTTCTTATATATGATTTCAAGTCAAAATTGTTGACAGATGTAATTTCTAGCATTACAATATTATATTAATGATTACACTCTTATAAAAAGTGAGATAAGGATCTTAGCTTTTAAGGAGATGGTGAGGAAGAATATGATTGAATACAAACATGTAGCCTTGCGCTACACGGATAAGGACATTTTAAAAGATGTCAATCTCCGCATTGAAAATGGAGAATTCATGGTGCTAGTGGGTCCTTCAGGATCTGGAAAGACCACCATGATCAAGATGGTGAACCGTCTCTTGGAGCCGACTGATGGCAATATCTATATGGACGGAAAACGGATCAAGGACTATGATGAACGGGAATTACGTCTTTCTACCGGCTATGTCCTTCAAGCCATTGCTCTTTTTCCAAATTTAACGGTTGCTGAAAATATTGCACTGATTCCTGAGATGAAGGGCTGGAGTAAGGAACAAATAGCCACTAAAACAGAAGAACTCTTGGACAAGGTGGGTCTGCCTGCTGCAGAGTATGCAGAGCGCATGCCTAGTGAGTTATCAGGTGGGGAGCAACAACGGATTGGGATTGTGCGGGCCATCATTGCGGAGCCAAAAATCTTACTGATGGATGAGCCTTTCTCTGCTCTCGATGCCATTTCTCGCAAGCAGTTGCAGGCTCTGACAAAAAAATTGCACAAAGAGTTTGGTATGACCACTATCTTCGTGACTCATGATACGGACGAGGCCTTAAAAATAGGCGATCGAATTGCTGTTTTACAGGATGGGGAGATTTGCCAGGTCGCTGACCCTGAAACAATTTTACAAGCACCTGCGACAGACTTTGTAGCAAACTTGTTTGGAGGTGTCCTTCATGTCTAATTTCATTTCAATCTTTCAGGAGCGATTTAGTGAATGGGTAACAGCTCTGGGTCAACACCTACAATTATCTCTTTTGACCTTATTGGTCGCTATTTTTCTGACCATCCCACTTGCGGTTTATCTAAATGGTCACAAAAAAGTAGCGACCTGGGTGCTACAAGTTGCAGGTATCTTCCAGACCATTCCTTCAATGGCTTTGTTGGGGCTCTTTATTCCTTTCATGGGGATTGGAACCTTACCAGCACTCACAGCCCTTGTCATTTACGCTATTTTCCCGATTTTAGAAAATACAATCACAGCCCTGAATGGCATTGATCCTAGTCTTGAGGAGGCAGGGATTGCTTTTGGGATGACCAAGTGGGAGCGACTCAAGAAGTTTGAAATTCCACTTGCCATGCCTGTCATTGTATCGGGGGTTCGAACAGCGACCGTTATGATCATTGGGACAGCGACTCTAGCAGCTCTTGTGGGAGCTGGTGGATTGGGCTCCTTTATCCTTTTGGGAATTGATCGTCGGAATGCTAGTCTCATTTTAATCGGAGCAATCTCATCAGCCATCTTGGCCATTCTCTTTAATGTCATTCTCAAATACTTGGAAAAGGCAAAATTGCGTACGATTGTTTCGACCTTTGCTGTCATGGTCCTTGGTTTGGGAGTTAGTTATGTTCCAAGCATCATTCCACATAATGAGAAAGACAATCTCGTCATTGCTGGGAAGTTAGGACCTGAACCTGAGATTCTCATGAATATGTATAAACTTCTCATCGAGGAAAATACGGATATGACGGTGACGGTTAAACCCAATTTTGGGAAGACAGACTTTCTTTACCAAGCGCTGAAAAAAGGGGACATTGATATCTATCCAGAATTTTCTGGGACAGTGACAGAGAGTCTCCTCCAATCATCTCCACAAATTGGGCATGACCCGGAAAAGGTTTACGAGGTGGCTCGTGATGGTATTGCCAAACAGGATCAACTAGCCTTTCTTAAACCCATGGCTTATCAAAATACTTATGCTATAGCAGTTCCTAAAAAAATTGCGCAAGAATATGGGCTTAAGACGATTTCAGACTTGAAAAAAGTAGAAGGACAGCTCAAGGCGGGATTCACTCTGGAGTTTAATGACCGTGAGGATGGAAACAAGGGTTTGCAGTCTGTTTATGGATTGAATCTCAATGTGGCAACCATGGAGCCAGCTCTTCGCTACCAAGCCATCCAGTCAGGGGACATTCAAATTACAGATGCTTACTCAACAGATGCTGAAATTGCTCGCTATGATTTAGTGGTTTTGGAGGATGATAAACAACTCTTCCCTCCATACCAAGGCGCTCCACTCATGAAAGCTGAATTACTCGAAAAACATCCTGAGTTGGAAGCAGTACTCAATAAACTAGCTGGTAAAATCACCGAGAGCCAGATGAGTCAGATGAACTATCAGGTTGGTGTGGAAGGCCAATCAGCTGAAGAAGTGGCGCGTGATTTTCTAGTCCAGGAAGGATTGCTGAAGAAGTAAACTCTAGTTAGCTTTAGCTACGAACTTGTTCAAATAAGTTAGAATGATAAACCCATCTTGCTTTTGTGCAGGATGGGTTTTTGTGTAAGTTTAAGTCAAGAAATAAATACAATTAGCTAATCTAATAGAATTAAAAGTGTAAGAACTAGAGTAGTTTTTTTTCAGTCTTCATTTCCATGACGTCTAAGTAAAATCTCACTACTTGGTCTTCTTTATAAGATTTCCCCTTTTTCAGCCACCAGGTCAATGTCTCGATAAAGTTAATTACTACAAAATGCTTGAGGTAGGAAGCGGGAATGTTAGGATAGGAAACTTGCAAGTCCTCTGCTACCATAGGATAAACATGGTGTTCCAGTTCTTTCTGTAATTGACGGAGGAAGTAGTCATTTTTTGAGAAAAGAAGACTGGTCACGTGGTCTTGATTTTTCTTAAAATGCAAAAAAATATGTGTCAAATATGCTTCGATGCTAATATTTTCCTCGCGTTCAAAAAGGTGGTGAAAGAGATAGAGGCAAAGCTGGTCTAGGAGTAATTCTTTACTTTCATAATGGCTATAAAAGGTGGAACGACCAACATCTGCTAGGTCTATTATCTCCTGAACGGTGATTGTTTCAAAGTTTTTTTGATTTAGTAATTGCAAAAAAGCAGCATAGATGGCTTTTCGAGTCTTGGTAATGCGACGATCTTGAGTACTCATATGAACAATTTGAACAAACTGTTCAGTAACGTACATAGCGAACAGTTAGCCCCTATCCTTTCTTTTTGGAATGAGATATAATACTAGTAAAGATAATAATTATACTACTACTATTATACCAAAGGAGAATAAAAAAATGACAACAAATCGTGCTGTTTGGCTGGCTTTTTTCTTAAATCTAAGCTTTGCCATTGTTGAATTTATCGCAGGTGGAGTATTTGGTTCGAGTGCTGTTCTTGCTGACTCTGTTCATGACTTGGGAGATGCAATAGCAATTGGGCTATCAGCCTTTCTAGAAACAATCTCCAATCGTGAAGAGGATAGTCATTACACTTTGGGCTACAAACGATTTAGCCTCCTAGGAGCTTTGATAACGGCTGTGATTCTTATGACAGGATCTGTACTTGTCATTTTGGAAAATATCACAAAAATGTTTCATCCACAACCTGTTAATGATAAGGGCATCCTCTGGCTTGGAATCATTGCGGTTACTATAAATGTGTTAGCAAGTTTAGTGGTTCGTAAAGGAAAAACAAAGAATGAATCTATTCTTAGCCTGCATTTTCTAGAAGATACTCTGGGCTGGCTGGCTGTTATCCTGATGGCAATTATTCTCCGATTTACAGACTGGTATATTTTGGATCCGCTCTTATCTCTTGTCATTTCTTTCTTTATTCTATCAAAAGCCATTCCACGTTTTTGGTCTACTCTCAAGATTTTCTTGGATGCTGTGCCAGAAGGAGTAGATATCAAGCAAGTCAAGAGTCGCTTAGAGCAATTGGACTATGTTGCTAGTGTCAATCAGCTCAATCTCTGGACTATGGATGGTTTGGAGAAAAATGCCATTATCCATGTTTGTCTCGAGCATGTCAAGCATATGGAAGTTTGTAAAGAATCCATTCGAGACATACTCAAAGATTGTGGTTTTCAAAATATTACCATTGAAGTGGATGCAGACTTAGCAAGCCACCAGGTCCATAAGCGTAATATGGCAGAGCTAGAAGCAAACCATGATCTCGATCATCATTGATGAGGCGTAGTATAAGTGAGCGAAAGCTTCATAAAAAGTGTATACTTGAAATAAGTTAGATACAGAGAGGTAAATGTTTATGAAATCAGCAGTCTATAAAAAAGCAGGTCAGGTTGGTATTGAAGAGGTTAAACGTCCAAGCATTCAAGAAGCGGATGATGTGATTATCCGTGTGGTTCGTGCTTGCGTATGTGGTTCAGACCTATGGAGTTACCGAAATCCAGATATTAAAGCGGGACATAAAAATAGTGGACACGAAGCGATTGGAATCGTTGAAGAAACTGGAGAAGCCATTACAACGGTCAAGCACGGTGATTTTGTGATTGTACCATTTACTCATGGTTGTGGGGAATGTGATGCCTGTCGTGCTGGTTATGATGGGACTTGTGACCGCCATATTGGCACCAACTGGTCAGGTGGTGTCCAGGCTGAGTATATCCGTTTCCACTATGCCAATTGGGCACTTGTGAAAATTCCAGGTCAACCTTCAGATTATAGCGAAGGCATGCTCAAGTCACTTTTAACACTTGCTGATGTCATGCCGACCGGTTACCATGCAGCGCGTGTGGCTAATGTGCAAAAAGGCGACAAGGTTGTGGTAATTGGGGATGGGGCTGTTGGCCAATGTGCTGTCATCGCAGCTAAGATGCGTGGAGCTTCACAAATTATCCTTATGAGTCGTCACGAAGATCGACAACAAATGGCCTTGGAGTCAGGAGCGACAGCTGTTGTGGCCGAACGTGGTGAAGAAGGCATTGCCAAGGTGCGTGAAATCCTCGGAGGAGGAGCAGATGCAGCACTTGAGTGTGTTGGTACTGAGGCGGCTGTTGAACAGGCTCTGGGTGTCCTTCATAATGGCGGTCGTATGGGAATTGTTGGTGTGCCTCACTATAATAACCGTGCCCTTGGTTCGACCTTTGCTCAGAATATTTCTGTTGCGGGTGGAGCAGCTTCTGCAACAACATACGATAAGCAATTCTTGCTCAAAGCTGTTCTTGATGGTGATATCAATCCAGGTCGCGTCTTTACTTCAAGCTATAAACTAAAAGATATCGACCAAGCTTATAAGGCTATGGATGAACGCAAGACTATCAAGTCTATGATTGTGATGGATTAATACTCTTCGAAAATCTCTTCAAACCACGTCAGCTCTATCTGCAACCTCAAAACAGTGTTTTGAGCTGACTTTGTCAGTCTTATCCACAACCTCAAAGCAGTGCTTTGAGCAACCTGCGGCTAGCTTCCTAGTTTGCTCTTTGATTTTCATTGAGTATAAAAAGAAAATCCTAATAGAGAACTGAAAAGCTCTTATTAGGATTTTTTTATGTTCAAGTGTTGTACTTAATGCAAGGTGCTTTCTCTTAACGTTAGTTTGGTTCCAAGCATAGTGAGGCTTGGAATTTTACGCCCATGAAGAACTTCTCTGTTAAGAATATCCATTCCTGTACGTCCCATTTCTTCGGTGTAGACTGAGATACTGGAAAGGGGTGGGAACACTTGCTTGGTTAGAATAGTATCATTAAAGGAAATAATGCTGACGCGCTCTGGTATGCTGATGCTGGCTTCTTGAAGGGCGCGAAGGGCACCGATTGCCAAACTATCACTAGCTGCAAAAAAGGCTTGTGGAAGTTTATCTCCTAATTTTTCGATAGCCTCTTTCATCAAGTCATATCCAGATTGGGCAGTAAATAGACCTTGGAAAATGAATTTTTCGTTATAAATTCCTTTTTCTTGTGTATAGGATTTAAAGTAACCTAAGCGTTTGTCTGCGATGACTTCTTCTTGGTCAGTAGTCGTTTCAAGACCGGATAAGATACCAATCTTCTTAATCCCGTGGTCTGTAAAGTAATCGACTACCTGTCTAACAGCATTATTAAAATCTGTAATGACACAGGTATGGCCCAAGGCGATGGTGTCACTATCAAGAAAAACTAGAGGTTTTTGATATTCTTCAAATGAGGCAATCTGTGCTTGGCTAAATTTTCCAATACAAAGAATTCCAATAACTTCTTCACTGAGCGTGAAAGGCTGGTCATTAAAATAGCGCAGAATATCATAATCTAATTCTTGAGCTCTATTTTCAATCCCTAGTCGAATCTGGTAGTAGTAGAGATCTTCCAACTCTCCCTGTTCACTGACCCACTGGATGATGGCAATCTTTTGTTTCAGTTTGTGACTTTCACCAGTTTTGAGATGTTTGGTATAGCCTAGTTCTTCGGCAACGGTTAAAATACGATGTCTGGTTTCTTCTGTCACAGATAGACTCTGATCGCGATTGAGGACACGGGATACAGTTGCGATTGAGACAGAGGCTAACTGAGCAATATCTTTGAGTGTAGCCATAATTCCCCTCCTTTTTAGGTTATTATATCATATTTTTTTATCTTTTTACTCATAGTTTAGTAAAATATCGGTAAAAATGTTGACCAAAGCAAAACCCTTGGGTACAATAGAAGAAAACGATTACAAGGTAAACTTTTTTACCTAACAAATTGTCAAAGGAGAATTCATATGACACAACATCTTACTGCTGATGCACTTCGCAAGGACTTTCTTGATGTTTTTGGTCAAGAAGCAGATCAAACCTTCTTCTCACCAGGCCGTATCAACTTGATTGGGGAACATACTGACTACAACGGTGGCCATGTTTTCCCAGCTGCTATTTCACTAGGAACTTATGGAGCAGCACGCAAGCGTGATGACCAAGTTTTGCGTTTCTACTCCGCAAACTTTGAGGACAAAGGCATTATCGAAGTTCCTCTGGCTGACCTTAAGTTTGAGAAGGAGCACAACTGGACTAACTATCCAAAAGGTGTCCTTCATTTCTTGCAAGAAGCTGGGCATGTGATTGATAAAGGTTTTGATTTCTATGTCTATGGGAATATCCCAAATGGTGCTGGTTTGTCTTCATCTGCATCCTTAGAGCTTTTGACTGGTGTCGTGGCAGAATATCTCTTTGACCTAAAATTGGATCGTCTAGATTTAGTAAAAATCGGGAAATTGACAGAGAATAACTTTATTGGTGTTAACTCTGGTATCATGGACCAATTTGCTATCGGTATGGGGGCAGACCAACGTGCCATTTATCTGGATACAAATAGTTTAGAATATGACTTGGTTCCCCTTGATTTGAAGGACAATGTTGTTGTTATCATGAACACTAACAAACGCCGTGAACTTGCAGATTCTAAATACAATGAACGTCGTGCTGAATGTGAAAAAGCAGTAGAAGAACTCCAGGTGGCCTTGGACATTCAAACCTTGGGTGAATTGGACGAGTGGGCTTTTGATGAGTTCAGTTACCTCATCAAAGACGAAAATCGCTTGAAACGTGCGCGCCATGCTGTTCTTGAGAATCAACGTACCCTTAAAGCACAAGCAGCTCTTCAAGCTGGAGATTTGGACAAATTTGGTCGTTTGATGAATGCTTCTCACGTTTCACTTGAGCACGATTACGAAGTAACTGGCTTGGAATTAGATACCCTTGTTCATACAGCTTGGGCTCAAGAAGGTGTTCTTGGTGCTCGTATGACAGGAGCTGGCTTTGGTGGTTGTGCGATCGCCTTGGTTCAAAAGGATGCTGTTGAGTCCTTTAAGGAAGCTGTAGGCAAGCACTATGAAGAAATCGTTGGTTACGCTCCAAGTTTCTATATCGCTGAAGTGGCAGGTGGAACTCGCGTTCTTGAATAGTCAGAAGGAGGTTTTCTAGTGACCTTAGTAGAAAATTTTGTGACCAAAGTCATTGCAGAAAGTAGCTTTGAAGAGTTGGATCGGATCTATCTGACCAATCGTGTTTTAGCACTGGTGGGAGATGGAGTTCTTGAAGTTGAGACTGATCAGGATGATTTGATCGAACTAAAAGATCAGCTTGTCGAGGAAGCCGTTCGATTGGAAACGATTGAAGATAGTCAGGCTGCGCGTGAGATTCTCGGTGCTGACCTCATGGATTTGGTAACCCCTTGTCCAAGTCAGGTTAATCGTGATTTTTGGGATACCTATGCTCAGTCACCAGAGCAGGCAATTGCGGATTTCTACCAACTCAGTCAGAAGAATGACTACATCAAACTGAAGGCTATCGCAAAGAATATTGCTTATCGTGTACCATCTGACTACGGTGAACTAGAGATTACCATCAATCTCTCGAAGCCTGAAAAGGATCCAAAAGAGATTGCGGCAGCTAAGTTGGTTAAGTCGAGTAACTATCCTCAATGCCAGCTCTGTATGGAAAATGAAGGCTATCATGGCCGTGTCAATCATCCAGCTAGAAGCAATCACCGGATTATTCGTTTTGATATTTCTGGGCAGGAGTGGGGCTTCCAGTATTCGCCTTACGCTTACTTTAATGAGCACTGTATTTTCCTAGACAGCAAACATCGTCCTATGGCTATTAGTCGCCAAAGTTTTGAACGTTTGTTAGCGATTGTGGAGCAGTTTCCAGGCTACTTTGCTGGTTCGAATGCAGACTTACCAATCGTGGGTGGTTCCATCCTGACCCATGATCATTATCAAGGTGGTTGTCATGTTTTCCCAATGGAAGTGGCTCCTATTCAGAAAAACTTTACCTTTGAAGGTTTTGAAACTGTCAAAGCAGGAATTGTCCAGTGGCCTATGTCTGTGATTCGATTGACGTCGGATTCAAAAGACGAGCTGACTAACCTTGCGGATAAAATCTTGCTGGCTTGGCGTCAGTATTCTGATCCAAGTGTTCAGGTCTTGGCGGAAAGCAATGGAACACCGCACCATACCATTACACCGATAGCCCGTAAACGAGATGGGCAGTTTGAGTTAGACTTGGTTTTACGGGATAACCAAACATCTCCAGAGCATCCAGATGGTATCTATCATCCCCACAAGGATGTCCAACATATCAAGAAGGAAAATATCGGCTTGATAGAGGTCATGGGTTTGGCAATCTTGCCACCACGCTTGAAGGAAGAAGTGGAGCAAGTAGCAGCTTACCTAGTCGGAAAGGATGTTTCAGTAGCAGATTATCACCAAGAATGGGCAGATGAGTTGAAAGAATCCCATCTTGGATTGACTGACAAAGACCAAGCTCTTAATATCGTCCAAGAATCTGTTGGAAAAATCTTTGCTCGAGTTTTGGAAGATGCAGGAGTTTACAAGCAAACAGAAGAAGGACAAGCTGCCTTTATGCGCTTTGTGGAGCTGGTTGGTATTTTGCCCGAATAAGTGCTTCTCTCTTGCGTAGAGTCTTGAAAAGTAGTATCATAGTGTCGTTTGAAGTATCAGGAGGAACGTATGAAAGATTTTCACTTTGACGCTATATCTGCCTTTGAAAATTACGAAATTGAAAAAATGAGAGATGGTCACGTGGTGGTGACGACAAAAGTAGTGGACTCTTCACTCAACTACTATGGAAATGCCCATGGAGGCTATCTATTTACCCTTTGTGACCAAATCAGTGGTCTTGTGGTGATTTCGCTAGGATTAGACGGGGTGACACTCCAGTCTTCCATCAATTATCTGAAAGCTGGAAATCTAGGGGACGTTCTCACTATCAAGGGAGAATGTGTCCACCAAGGACGCACCACTTGTGTCGTCGATGTTGACATCATCAACCAAGATGGCCGAAATGTCTGCAAGGCAACCTTCACCATGTTTGTCACAGGACAACGATCTGAAGATAGACAGGTGAGGATATAGGAAATATAAAAAAGAGGCAGATGCCTCTTTTTTTATTACTTTTCCACTCTAATGATTTATTATTCTATTCACTAAATCTTAAAAAATAGCCATCTGGGTCTAAAACTGCAAATTCATGAGGATAGATATAATGGTCGCCAACCAGAAATTCTCTTTTGGTCAAAGGACGATGAATAGGATAGTTAGATTCGATTACTTTCTGATAGAGTCGAGGAACATCCTTTATGCCAAAGGAGATATTGACACCACGCCCGAAAGGATAAGTCAGTTGGGATAATTCTTCTGCGTTGCCTTCTTCTAGCATAAGTTGGCAGTCTTCAAGCGAAAGGAAGAGAAATTTTTCCTCTGGACGCTCGTATTCGACAGAGAATCCCAATAAGTCGCAGTAGAAGTGACGCGATTTCTCGATATCCGATACGACAAATTCAGGGATGACAGCTTGATAGTCCATTCGTTTTCTCCTTAGAAATCAATCTCCAAGACAATCGGTGTATGGTCTTGGCGTGCGCCTGAGTCAATCATGTCTGACTTGGTAACCTTGTCTGCTACACGGTTACTTGTGAGCCAGTAGTCGATTCTCCAGCCTGTGTTGTTGATTTTTGAAGTCTTGCTGCGTTGTGCCCACCAAGTATAGCGTTCTGGCACATCGCCGTGGAGGTGGCGGAAGGTATCTGTAAATCCTGTTGCTAGAAGGTTTGTAAATCCTTCACGTTCTTCGTCTGTAAATCCTGGTGAACGGCGGTTGCTGGCTGGGTTGGCAAGGTCAATTTCCTTGTGGGCAACATTGTAGTCTCCTGTTGCTAGGACAGGTTTTTGCTTGTCTAGTTGAGCCAAGTACTCTGCATATTTGACATCCCAGACTTGACGTTCTTCCAAGCGTTTGAGGCCATCACCAGCGTTTGGTGTGTAAACTTGGGTCACGAAAAATGTATCAAATTCTATGGTAATGATGCGACCTTCCGAGTCCATAGTAGAAGGAGCACCGATTTCCGGGAAGCTGATAGTTGGAGTGAGTTCTTTCTTGTAGAGGAACATGGTTCCAGCATAGCCTTTACGAGCAGGTTCTTGAGAGGAACGCCAAGTATTTTCATATCCAGGGAAGAGTTCTTCTAACACCTCGAGGTGTTTTTTAGTAGGCCCTGTAGCTGAAAGCTTGGTTTCTTGGATGGCAATGATATCAGCGTCTTCGGCTACCAAGGTTTGTAGGACATCTTGTGATAATTTCGCACGCGCAGAGTCGCTCGTCAATGCTGCATTGAGGGAATCAATATTCCATGAGATCAATTTCATAATGTTTACCTTTTCATTCAGATTATAGACAATATTATACCAGAAAAAGAAGTATTTCCCCAGCGTATAGTTTGAAAAATCCAGGTCATTCCTATATAATAAAGAATGATTTATGTAAAGGATTGAAAATAAATGAAATGTTACTCCTTTGAGTATCTTTATCGCTGAATATGACAAAGTTTAAGTTAGTGTCATCACCTATGAATAGGAAAAACCTGAGGTAGTCGCCTCAGGTTTCCATTTGTCATTAGAAAGGAATTTTATGTCCATCATCCAAAAACTCTGGTGGTTTTTTAAATTAGAAAAACGCCGTTACCTAGTTGGAATCGTAGCTTTGGTTTTGGTTTCTGTACTAAACCTCATCCCACCTATGGTCATGGGGCGCGTGATCGATGCCGTTACTTCGGGACGATTAACACAAGATGAGCTCCTGCTTCATCTCTTTTATCTCCTGCTGGCAGCTTTCGGGATGTACTACCTGCGTTATGTTTGGCGCATGTATATCCTAGGGACCTCCTACCGACTTGGACAAATCATGCGTTCAAGACTATTTGAGCATTTTACAAGAATGTCTCCTGCTTTTTATCAGAATTATCGAACTGGGGATTTGATGGCTCACGCAACCAATGATATCAATGCTCTGACTCGTTTAGCAGGTGGTGGTGTCATGTCGGCGGTGGATGCCTCTATCACGGCCTTGGTGACTCTGCTAACTATGCTCTTTAGCATTTCTTGGCAGATGACCTTGGTTGCCATTCTGCCCTTGCCATTTATGGCCTATGCGACTAGTCGTCTGGGGAGAAAGACCCATAAGGCTTTTGGTGAATCGCAAGCAGCCTTTTCTGAACTCAACAATAAGGTTCAAGAGTCTGTATCAGGTATTAAGGTAACCAAGTCCTTTGGCTATCAGTCTGATGAATTGGCATCTTTCCAGGAAGTTAATGATTTGACCTTCCAAAAGAATCTGCAAACCATGAAATATGATAGTCTCTTTGACCCCATGGTTCTACTCTTTGTTGGTTCTTCCTATGCCTTAACTCTCTTAGTCGGTGCCTTTATGGTGCAAGCAGGACAAGTAACCGTTGGGAATCTTGTCACCTTTATCTCTTACTTGGATATGTTGGTCTGGCCCTTGATGGCGATTGGTTTCCTCTTTAATATTACTCAAAGAGGGAAGGTTTCTTATCAACGAATTGAGAGTCTCTTATCTCAAGAGTCACCTGTCAAAGAACCAGAATCTCCACTTGACGGGATTGAAAATGGGCGCTTAGACTATGCCATTGATCGTTTTGCATTTGAAGACGAAGAGACGCTGAGAGATATCCGTTTTAGTCTCGAAAAAGGGCAAACCTTGGGCTTGGTTGGGCAAACTGGTTCAGGGAAAACTGCTTTGATTAAGTTGCTCTTGCGTGAGTATGATGTTGACCGAGGAGCTATTTATCTGAATGGTCACGATATTCGTGCCTATAGACTAGCTGACTTACGAAGTTTGATGGGATACGTCCCACAGGACCAATTTCTCTTTGCTAGTTCTATCATAGAGAATATTTGTTTTGGAAATCCCGACCTACCTTTCTCTGCAGTAGAGAAAGCAACTCAGTTGGCTCAAGTCTATCAAGACATTCAAGCCATGCCTGAGGGATTTGATACAGTTATCGGGGAAAAAGGTGTTAGTCTATCTGGTGGACAAAAGCAACGTCTGGCTATGAGTCGGGCTATGATTTTAAATCCTGATATCTTGATTTTAGATGATTCCTTGTCAGCTGTGGATGCTAAGACAGAGTTCGCGATTATCGATAATCTCAAGGAAACTCGCAAGGATAAAACGACTATCATCACTGCCCATCGTCTCAGTGCAGTTGTTCATGCAGATTTGATTTTGGTCATGCAGGATGGTCGCATCATTGAACGAGGTAGGCATGAAGACTTACTAGCCTTGGATGGTTGGTATGCCCAAACCTACCAGTCTCAACAGTTAGAAATGAAAGGAGAAGAAGATGCGGAATAAACAAGAACAATGGTCTGTATTGAAGCGTTTATTGTCTTATCTTAAGCCCTATAGTGTCCTCACCTTTTTAGCCCTTGCTTTTCTCCTTGCGACGACTGTTGTTAAGAGTATTATCCCCTTGGTTGCTTCGCACTTTATCGACCAGTATCTAAACAACCTTAATCAGCTTGCTGTTACAGTTTTGCTAATTTACTATGGTCTCTACATTCTTCAAACTATTGTCCAATATGTGGGGAACATCCTCTTTGCGCGCGTGTCCTACAGCATCGTTAGAGATATCCGACGTGATGCCTTTGCCAATATGGAGAAGCTAGGCATGTCTTATTTTGATAAAACACCTGCAGGTTCCATCGTTTCTCGTTTGACCAACGACACGGAGACCATTAGTGATATGTTTTCGGGGATCTTATCCAGCTTTATCTCGGCAGTCTTTATATTCGTGACGACCCTTTATACCATGTTAGTTCTGGACTATCGTCTGACTGCTTTAGTCTTGTTCTTTCTACCTTTGATTTTCCTTTTGGTCAATCTCTACCGTAAAAAATCGGTCAAGGTCATTGAAAAAACCAGAAGTCTACTGTCAGATATTAACAGTAAGCTGGCAGAAAATATCGAAGGAATTCGTATTATTCAAGCCTTTAACCAAGAAAAACGCCTGCAAGAAGAGTTTGATGAGATAAACCAGGAACACCTAGTCTATGCTAACCGTTCAGTAGCCTTGGATTCTCTCTTTTTACGTCCAGCTATGAGTTTGTTGAAGCTATTGGGATATGCGGTTTTGATGGCTTACTTTGGCTATCGCGGTCTTTATCTAGGAATAACGGCAGGAACCATGTACGCCTTTATCCAGTACATCAACCGTCTCTTTGATCCGCTCATCGAGGTAACGCAAAACTTTTCTACTCTTCAGACATCCATGGTGTCAGCAGGTCGTGTCTTTGCACTGATCGATGAGACCAACTATGAACCGGTCCAAGAAAATGGACAAGCCGAGATTAGAGAAGGGAATCTCCGCTTTGAACACGTGTCCTTCTCTTATGATGGAAAACACCAAATTCTCGATGATATTTCCTTTACCGTCAATAAAGGTGAAACCATTGCCTTTGTCGGACATACAGGATCGGGAAAATCTTCTATCATCAATGTCCTCATGCGTTTTTACGAATTTCAGTCAGGACGGGTTCTACTAGATGGTGTGGATATTCGAGAGTATAGTCAAGAGGAGCTGAGAAAAAACATCGGTTTGGTTCTACAGGACCCCTTCCTCTATCATGGGACCATTAAGTCCAATATCGCCATGTACCAAGATATCAGCGATGACCAAGTCAAGGCTGCAGCAGAATTTGTCGATGCAGATTCCTTCATTCAAGATCTTCCTTTAGGTTATGATGCTCCTGTATCTGAGCGTGGTTCGAGTTTTTCAACCGGTCAACGTCAGCTTCTTGCCTTTGCTAGAACTGTTGCCAGTCAACCTAAAATCCTGATTTTGGATGAAGCAACAGCCAATATCGACTCTGAAACAGAAGCTCTGGTCCAAAATTCCCTAGCTAAGATGAGACAAGGTCGGACAACCATTGCCATCGCCCATCGCCTTTCTACCATTCAAGATGCTAATTGTATCTATGTTCTTGATAAGGGACGTATCATTGAAAGTGGGACCCACGAGGAACTCCTAGCATTGGGTGGAACCTATCACAAGATGTATAGTTTGCAAGCAGGTGCTCTTTCCTAAGGAAGAATTCCTTTAAAACATAGATTTCTTGCACTGCCTCTTTCATTTTGTGGTATAATGTAGAATGTTAATAAAGATTATATAAAAACAGAGGAGAATGTGCATGCTGAAATGGGATGAACTACCTCAAGAAATGCAATTGAGCGAGGTAAAACCATACTACCAGCTTGTGTCTAGAAGAAAAGGCTCACTGATTTTCAAGCGTTGTCTAGATTTGTTTCTAGCCGTAGTCTTGTTAATCTTGACCTCCCCCTTATTTCTGATTCTAAGCATCTGGATCAAGCTAGATAGCAAGGGTCCAGTTATTTACAAGCAAGTGCGGGTAACCCAGTACAACCGTCATTTCAAAATTTGGAAATTCCGGACCATGGTGACGGATGCTGATAAAAAAGGAAGTCTAGTAACTTCTGCAAATGACAGTCGTATCACAAAAGTTGGAAATTTCATTCGACGTGTTCGTTTGGATGAATTGCCGCAATTGGTCAATGTCCTCAAAGGAGAGATGTCTTTTGTAGGAACACGCCCAGAAGTACCACGCTACACAGAGCAGTATAGCCCTGAAATGATGGCTACCTTGCTCTTACCTGCGGGGATTACATCCCTTGCCAGCATTAACTATAAGGATGAGGATGCCATCATCAGTCAAATGACTGCAAAAGGTATGACGGTTGACCAGGCTTATGTGGAAAGAGTCCTTCCAGAGAAAATGCACTTTAACCTAGCCTACCTACGTGATTTTAATTTCTTCGGAGATATCAAAATCATGTTCCAGACCGTAGTTGAAGTTTTAAAATAAAGTAGTCATAAGAGTGAATACAGTAAAAGGAGTAAATCAATGACAAAGTATAATATTCCATTTTCACCACCCGATATTACCGAAGCTGAAATTGCTGAAGTAGCCGATACCCTTCGTTCTGGTTGGATCACAACAGGTCCAAAGACAAAAGAACTAGAGCGTCGTCTGTCCGTCTATACTCAAACGCCTAAGACAGTCTGCCTCAACTCTGCAACAGCAGCTCTTGAATTGATCTTGCGCGTACTTGAAGTAGGGCCTGGTGACGAAGTCATCGTTCCAGCTATGACTTATACAGCATCATGTAGCGTCATCACTCACGTAGGTGCGACACCAGTGATGGTTGATATCCAAGATGATACCTTTGAAATGGACTATGATAAGCTTGAGCAAGCTATTACTGAGAAGACTAAAGTCATCATCCCGGTAGAACTAGCAGGGATTATCTGTGACTATGACCGTTTGTTCCAAGTTGTAGAAAAGAAACGCGACCTCTTTACAGCTGCTAGCAAGTGGCAGAAGGCTTTTAACCGTATTGTGATTGTCTCTGATAGTGCCCATGCTTTAGGTTCAACCTATAAGGGACAACCAGCCGGTTCAATTGCTGACTTTACTTCATTCTCTTTCCACGCAGTTAAGAATTTTACAACTGCAGAAGGAGGAAGTGCCACTTGGAAAGCCAATCCAGCGATTGACGATGAAGAAATGTACAAGGAATTCCAAATCCTTTCCCTTCACGGTCAAACAAAAGATGCTCTTGCCAAGATGCAACTGGGTTCATGGGAATACGATATCGTAACACCAGCCTACAAGTGCAACATGACAGATATCATGGCTTCACTTGGTCTAGTTCAGCTAGATCGTTATCCTGCTTTATTACAACGTCGTAAGGACATCGTGGATCGCTATGACCGTGGATTTGCAGGGACTCCTATCCATCCATTGGCTCATGAGACAGATACTGTTGAATCTTGTCGTCACCTTTACATCACCCATGTAGAAGGTGCTAGTCTCGAACAACGTAATCAAATCATTCAAGAATTGGCCAAGGCAGGAATTGCAAGTAATGTTCATTACAAACCGCTTCCGCTTTTGACAGCCTATAAGAATCTTGGCTTTGATATGGCAGATTATCCGCGAGCTTATGCCTTCTTTGTAAACGAGATTACACTACCACTTCACACGAAATTAACGGACGAAGAAGTAGATTATATCATTGAGACTTTTGTCAGAGTTTCTGAAGAAATTCTAGGTGCTTCACAAAAATAATTAAAAAAATTAGTAAAAAATGAATGAAAACGATTGACAAAGAAAAAACAATAACATATAATTAACTCAACAAATCAGAAAAGTAGTTATTTTTGATCTTCAGGGAGCCTGTGGTTACTGTGAACAGGTGGTTGAAAGTAGTGAAATTGGGCTGATTTGAAAAAATGAATTTGAAACAATGAAAATTCGGTAGGCACACCTTACAGTGCAACTTGTTGTTAGACAAGGCAGAGATGTAAAGGGGATATTCTCTTTACAATTGAGGTGGTACCGCGTTACGAACGCCCTCACATGGAAATATATTCCGTGTGTGGGCTTTTTCTATCCGTCATTTTGTATATCTTTTATTAGGGCATGAACTTAGAGTAATATTCAAGTTTTACTTGTTCTTTAAGTAAAGGCTGAAATGGTCCCCCAGACCATTTCACTACCAAAAGCAAACAAAAAGCCGGATTCATACAGAAGGAGGAAAAATTTATGACAACTAAAGGATATTTTGGACAATTTGGTGGTAGTTTTGTACCAGAACCAATTCAGGTTTTACTAGATGAATTAGAAGTGACTTTTGAAAAATACAAGGATGATCCAGAGTTTTTAGCGGAGTTTCGTCATTACTTGAAGGATTATTCAGGTCGCGAAACACCGCTCTATTTTGCAGAAAGTTTGACAGAGCACCTAGGCGGAGCTAAGATTTATCTCAAGCGTGAAGACCTTAACCACTTGGGTTCTCACAAACTGAACAATGTTTTGGGACAAATCCTTCTAGCAAAACGCATGGGTAAAAAGCGTGTCATTGCTGAGACAGGAGCTGGCCAGCACGGTGTTGCGACAGCTGCAGCTGCGGCCAAATTTGGTATGGCATGTGATGTCTATATGGGAGCAGAAGATGTGGAGCGTCAACGTCTCAATGTCTTCCGTATGGAGATGATGGGAGCAACTGTTCATGCAGTTGAAACAGGAACACGTACTCTGAAGGATGCGGTCGATGCAGCCTTTGGAGCATGGATGAATGACCTTGAAGCTTTCTACGTTTTAGGTTCTGCTGTAGGTCCTCACCCTTATCCAACTATTGTTCATGAATTCCAAAAAGTCATCAGTGAAGAATCACGTCGTCAAATCTTGGAAAAAGAAGGACGTCTACCAGACTACGTCATTGCCTGTGTGGGCGGTGGTTCCAATGCTATCGGAGCTTTTTCACAGTATGTAGCTGATGAAGAAGTAAAATTGGTTGGGGTAGAAGCTGCTGGTCATGGACTTGATACAGACAAGCACGCAGCAACTATGACTAAGGGTAGTGTTGGTATCGTTGATGGAATGAAGACCTATGCAGTCTTTAAGGAAGATGGAGAGCTCGCGCCAGTTTACTCTATCTCAGCAGGTTTGGACTATCCAGGGGTTGGTCCAGAACATGCCTTCTTTAAAGACTCTGGTCGAGTAGAATATGTAGCAGCGACAGACGAAGAAGCTGTCCAAGCCTTGCTTTTATTAAGCAAAACAGAAGGAATCATCCCTGCAATTGAAAGCTCACATGCTATCGCTGAAGCAGTCAAACGCGCACCGAAACTAAGTAAAGATGAGATTATTATCATCAATGTCTCTGGTCGTGGAGACAAGGACGTAGCTGCCATTGCAGACTACCTTGAAGCTAAAAAATAAAAGATGGAAAAGATACAGAGATTTCTCTCACAGAGAGCTTGTAGTTGCTGAAAACAAGCAGAGAAAGCTGTAAGGTTGGGTCCATCTGAAATGAGAGAAGAAAACATAATTCTCAAGGGAGTGCCCTTTATCGCACAACCTGTTACAGGAACTATCTGAGACAGGAATGAGAGATAGGAGAAATCCTATAATTGAGGTGGCACCGCGAATTTCGTCCTCACGCAAGTTATTTTGCGTGGGGATTTTTATATATTCTTCTCAGATATTGCGATTAATTTTTTAAATATTTTCAATAAATAGATCGTTATAGAATATTTGCGAACGAAGTGAGCATTGAACCGCTATTTCCCGCCATGGTGGTATCCTAGAGAAGCAAAGATGCTTCTCTAGGACGGAATTTTTGAGACACATGGCTCAAAAATTAGGGATGAAATTTCGGAGAAAGTTGCTCCCGTCCGCACTATTTAAGGGAAATAGAAAAAGATAAATTAAAACTAAAATTCTATAAAGATACGAATCGAAAGGGAAATTACAATGGAACGAATCATTCATGGAGATGTTTTATCACCAATCTTGGCTTATATGCGTTTGAACGGACAACACAAGGTCATACTTGAAAGTATCCCAAGAGAAAAAGAAAATGCTCGTTTTTCTATCTTAGCCTATAATCCAGTTTTTGAAATTAAGTTCGAGAATGGAGTTCTTTATCAAAATGGGCAAGTGATTGATCGTGATCCCTTGGATTTCCTTTATGAAGTAACTCATAAGAGTCAGCACCATTCAGAACTACCCTTTGGTGGTGGAGCTATTGGCTTTGTTGGCTACGATATGATTTCTCTCTATGAAGAAATTGGCCAGCTCCCTGAGGATACGATTGGGACGCCAGATATGCATTTCTTCGTATATGAGAGTTATATAGTTTTTGACCATAAGAAAGAAAAAATTCATATCATCGAGGATGCTCTCTACAGTGAACGTAGTAATGAAGAACTAGAAGTGGCTTTAGATCAGGTTTTAGAAGAGTTGAAAATCCCTGCTCCAAATGAATTTGAAGATTTGGATGTTTCTCCACTTCAGTTTAGACCACATATTGCACCTCAGAAATTTGAAGAGATGGTAGAAACAGCTCGCGACTTGATTCGCAACGGAGATATGTTCCAATGTGTGCTCAGTCAGCGCTTCTCCGCAGAAGTAACTGGAAATCCTTTTGACTTCTACAGAAATCTCCGAGTGACCAATCCATCAAATTACCTCTACTTTTATGACTTTGGAAATTATCAAATTATCGGTGCCAGTCCTGAGAGCTTGGTTTCCGTCAAAAATGGCATTGTGACAACCAATCCAATTGCAGGTACACGTCCTAGAGGTACCAATGATGAGGAAGATTCGGTACTTGCAAGTGATCTACTTTCTGATGAAAAGGAAACGGCAGAACACCGAATGTTGGTGGACTTGGGACGAAATGATATCGGTAGAATTGCTGAAACAGCAAGTGTCCAAGTAACTAAGTATATGGAAGTAGAACTTTTCCGTTATGTCATGCATTTGACCAGCGTGGTTAAAGGACGTTTGTTACCAGAACTGACTGCTATGGATGCCTTGAAGGCGACTCTTCCGGCAGGAACAGTATCGGGGGCACCAAAGATTCGGGCCATGAAACGCATCTATGAACTAGAAACAGAGAAGCGAGGCGTATATGCAGGAGCTATCGGTTACCTATCAGCAACTGGAGATATGGATTTCGCCATTGCAATTCGAACCATGATTCTTAAAAATAAAACAGCCTACGTACAGGCTGGTGCAGGAATTGTTTATGATTCCATCGCTCAGAATGAATACCAAGAAACGATTAACAAAGCTAAATCTATGACAAGAATGGGAGAACTAAGACCATGATCTTATTGATTGACAATTATGATTCATTTACTTATAACCTGGCTCAATATATCGGGAATTTCGCAGAAGTTCAGGTTTTGAGAAATGATGATCCAAACCTTTATGAAGAAGCTGCAAAGGCAGATGGACTGGTCTTTTCTCCTGGCCCAGGTTGGCCAGCTGATGCTGGGAAAATGGAAGAAATGATTCGTGATTTTGCAGGTAAGAAACCTATTCTAGGGATTTGTTTGGGGCACCAAGCCATTGCAGAAGTCTTTGGTGGTAAGTTGGGCTTGGCTCCTAAAGTTATGCACGGTAAACAAAGCCAGATTCGATTTGAGACCCCATCCGTTCTCTATCAAGGAATTGAGGACAATCGTCCAGTCATGCGTTACCACAGTATTTTAATCGAAGAGATGCCAGAAGAGTTTGAAGTGACAGCTCGTTCGACAGATGACCAAGCTATTATGGGGATTCAACACAAAACCTTGCCGATTTATGGCTTGCAGTATCATCCAGAAAGTATTGGAACGCCAGATGGTCTATCTTCTATTCAGAATTTTATCGAGAAAGTTGTAAAGTGAGGAACACAAAATGAAAGAAATTATTGAAAAATTAGCAAACTTTAAAGACTTATCAAGTGTTGAGATGACAGATGTGATCGAACGCATCGTGACAGGGCGAGTGACAGAAGCACAAATCGCTTCACTACTGTTAGCCCTTAAGATGAAGGGAGAAACACCGGAAGAAAGAACAGCCCTCGCTCAAGTCATGAGAGGACATGCTCAACACATTCCAACAAATATTCAAGATGCTATGGATAACTGTGGTACAGGTGGAGATAAGTCATTTAGCTTCAACATTTCTACAACTGCAGCCTTTGTTTTGGCAGGTGGAGGAATCCATATGGCTAAACATGGTAATCGTTCAATTTCCTCTAAATCTGGGTCAGCAGATGTCTTGCAAGCTTTGGGAATCAACATTGACCTTAAACCATCACAATTGGGTAAGGTATTTGACCAAACAGGAATCGTCTTTCTCTTTGCCAAAAACATGCACCCAGCCATGAAATACATTATGCCAGCACGCTTGGAATTGGGAATTCCAACCATCATGAATTTGACAGGTCCGCTAATTCACCCAATGGTTTTGGAAACACAGCTTCTAGGAATCAGTCGTCCTGAACTTCTGGAAAGTACTGCTCAGGTTTTGAAAAACATGGGTCGCAAACGTGCTATTGTAGTAGCTGGTCCAGAAGGATTGGATGAAGCTGGTTTGAATGGAACTACCAGCATTGCCCTTCTTGAAAATGGTGAAATTACTTTATCAACCTTTACTCCAGAAGATTTGGGAATGGAACGCATTGCTATTGAGGACATTCGTGGGGGAAATGCTCATGAGAATGCAGCCATCCTTGTCAGCGTTCTTAATAACGAACCAAGTCCATTCTTGGAAACAACAGTCTTAAATGCAGGTCTCGGTTTCTACGCCAATGGTAAAGCAGATAGTATCAAGGACGGAGTTGAATTGGCACGTCAAGTGATTGCCAGTGGTAAGGCCCTTGAAAAACTCAGACTATTACAGGAGTATCAAAGATGAGTCAGGAATTTTTATCACGTATCCTAGAGCAAAAGGCGCGTGAAGTTGAAAAGATGGAGCGAGAGGAGCTTCAATCCTTGCGTCAAACTTATCGATTGAGTGAATATTTAAAAAATCATCAAGACCGTTTGCAAATCATTGCTGAGGTCAAAAAGGCAAGTCCAAGTCTAGGTGATATCAATCTCGATGTGGATATCGTACAACAGGCCCAGACTTACGAGGCTAACGGCGCGGTTATGATTTCTGTTCTGACAGATGAGGTTTTCTTTAAAGGGCATTTGGATTATTTGCAAGAGATTTCTAGTCAGGTAGAGATTCCGACACTGAATAAGGATTTTATTATCGATGAAAAGCAAATCATCCGTGCTCGCAATGCAGGTGCGACCGTCATCTTGCTCATCGTAGCGGCCTTATCTGAAAAACGACTGAAGGAGCTTTATGACTACGCGACAGAACTGGGTCTAGAAGTTTTGGTGGAAACTCATAATCTTGTTGAACTGGAAGTGGCTCATAGACTTGGAGCTCAAATTATTGGTGTCAACAATCGCAATTTAACAACCTTTGAAGTCGACTTGCAGACAAGCGTAGACTTGGCCAAACACTTTAAGGATGATTGCTTCTACATTTCCGAATCTGCTATTTTTACAGAGGAGGATGCAAAACGAGTAGCACCATACTTTAACGGAATTTTAGTAGGAACAGCCCTCATGCAGGCAGAAAATGTAGCCCAGAGAATCAAGGAGTTGCAGATTGACAAAGGTTAAGATTTGTGGACTATCGACCAAAGAAGCCGTAAAAACAGCTGTGTCAGCTGGAGCAGACTATATCGGTTTTGTCTTTGCTCCTAGCAAAAGACAGGTGACCGTAGAACAAGCCATAGATCTGGCTAAGTTTATTCCTAGGCATATTCAAAAAGTTGGAGTATTTGTTTCACCCAGTCGAGCAGAACTGTTAGAAGCAATTGAAAAGGTTGGCTTGGACTTGGTGCAGGTTCACGGTCAGGTAGTAGATAAACTATTTGAAAATTTACCTTGTGGCAGCATTCAGGCTGTTCAGGTCGATGAAGGGGGGCATGTACCCAATTCTCAGGCAGATTATCTACTCTTTGACGCTCCTGTGGCAGGAAGTGGACAAACCTTTGACTGGGGTCAACTGGATACGACAGAACTAGCCCAGCCTTTCTTCATCGCAGGTGGGCTTAACGAAGATAATGTAGCAAGAGCAATTCAGCATTTCTCTCCCTTTGCAGTAGATGTATCAAGCGGAGTAGAAACAGACGGACAAAAAGATCATGAAAAGATTAAAAGATTCATAGAGAGGGTAAAGAATGGCATATCAAGAACCAAATAAAGATGGATTTTACGGAAAATTCGGTGGACGTTTTGTCCCAGAAACATTGATGACAGCAGTTTTGGAGTTGGAGAAGGCCTACCGTGAAAGTCAGGCAGATCCAAGTTTCCAAGAGGAATTAAACCAACTTTTGCGCCAGTATGTAGGACGTGAAACTCCCCTTTACTACGCAAAAAACTTGACCCAGCATATCGGCGGAGCCAAGATTTACCTTAAACGTGAAGACCTCAACCATACAGGCGCTCACAAGATTAACAATGCCTTAGGACAAGTTCTTCTGGCTAAACGTATGGGCAAAAAGAAAATTATCGCTGAAACAGGAGCCGGTCAGCACGGTGTGGCAACTGCAACAGCTGCAGCACTCTTTAACATGGAATGTACTATCTACATGGGTGAGGAAGATGTCAAACGTCAAGCACTCAATGTTTTCCGCATGGAGCTTTTAGGAGCTAAGGTAGAGGCTGTGACAGATGGTTCGCGCGTGCTCAAGGATGCAGTCAATGCAGCCCTTCGTTCTTGGGTTGCAAATATCGATGATACCCACTATATCCTTGGTTCTGCCTTGGGACCTCATCCTTTCCCAGAAATTGTTCGTGACTTCCAAAGTGTTATCGGACGAGAAGCCAAACAACAGTACCGAGAATTGACAGGTGAAAATTTACCAGAAGCCCTAGTAGCCTGTGTTGGTGGTGGCTCTAATGCCATCGGACTTTTCCATCCATTTGTGGAAGATGAGTCAGTGGCTATGTATGGAGCTGAAGCAGCAGGACTAGGTGTGGATACGGAGCACCACGCAGCTACCTTGACTAAAGGACGTCCAGGTGTTCTCCACGGCTCTCTCATGGATGTGCTCCAAGATGCTCATGGTCAAATCCTAGAAGCTTTCTCAATCTCAGCAGGTTTGGACTATCCTGGTATCGGTCCAGAACATTCTCATTACCATGATATCAAACGTGCGACTTATGTACCAGTGACAGACGAGGAAGCCTTGGAAGGATTCCAACTCTTGTCTCGTGTAGAAGGAATTATCCCAGCTTTAGAGTCCAGCCATGCCATCGCCTTTGCGGTGAAATTAGCCAAAGAACTTGGACCAGACAAGTCTATGATTGTCTGTCTATCAGGTCGTGGGGACAAGGATGTAGTTCAAGTTAAAAACCGATTGGAAGCAGACGCAGCAAAGAAGGGAGAAGCTAATGCCTAAGACTCTAACCGAAAAATTGACAACTCTTAAAGCAGCAAAAAAGGGAATTTTTGTTCCCTATATCATGGCTGGAGACCATGAAAAAGGATTAGATGGTCTCGCTGAAACAATTCACTTTTTAGAAGCTTTGGGTGTGTCTGCCATTGAGATAGGAGTTCCCTTTTCAGACCCAGTTGCAGATGGTCCAGTTATCGAAGAAGCAGGCTTGCGCAGTCTAGCTCGCGGAACCTCTACCCAGGCTTTGGTTGAAACCTTGAAAACCATTGAAACAGAAATCCCGCTTGTCATCATGACCTATTTTAACCCCCTCTTTCAGTACGGTGTGGAGAAATTTGTCAGAGATCTTGCTGATACAGCGGTCAAGGGATTGATTATCCCAGACCTGCCTCATGAGCACGCTAACTTTGTAGAGCCCTTTTTGGCAGATACAGACATTGCTTTGATTCCACTTGTCAGCTTGACGACAGGAATGGAGCGTCAAAAAGAACTCATTGAGGGAGCTGAAGGTTTTGTCTATGCCGTTGCTATCAATGGAGTGACAGGGAAATCAGGAAATTACCGATCTGATTTGGATAAGCACTTGGATCAACTTCATCAAGTGGCTGACATTCCAGTATTGACCGGTTTTGGTGTATCCACTCAGGCTGATGTCGAACGCTTCAATGCTGTATCAGACGGTGTTATCGTTGGTTCCAAGATTGTTAAGGCTCTGCATGAAGGACAAGTAGCAGAAATCGCTGACTTTATCCGAGAAGCAGTAGCTTACCAAAAATAATCACGCAAGCAGCCAGTAAGAGGAAAGGCACAAAAGGTAGTCTTTTCTTTTTCTTTAGTAGGAGAAAGGCTAGAATGCCGGTCGTGGAGGCAAATTGGATTAAAATCAGTATTTCTGTAAGAGAAAAAACAAGGGCACAAGAAGCCAGAAAGAGAAAATCTCCTGCACCTATGCGGATATCGATGAAATGAGCAATGATTCCAAGAATCAAGAAGAAAGTCATGGCCAGATTCCAACTACAGCAAACCATGAGGAATAAGTGAAAAATCAGCCAGACGATCAAGGGATATTCTTGATGACGAAGGTCATAAATTCCCAAAGTTAAGCCAGCAGTTATCAAGATGACTTGCCCCAAAGTTAAAAATCCCACAGACTCAGCTAGAAAGAGCAGTCCCAAAGACAACTCAAGGAAGGCATACCAGACAGGATAGCTTGACTTGCAATAGCGACAGCGAAAGCGATTGAATACCTGTGAGAGAAATGGAATCAAATCCAGTGGTTTCAAGGGAGTCTGACAAGAATCACAGTGACTAGCAGGAAAGATAATAGACTGCTCAGGAAAGCGGTCAATGACAAGACCTAGAAAGGAAGCAAAAATAGCTCCAACAAGAAAAAAGTAAAGGTGAATCATACTTATTAATTCGGAAAAAATAAGAGAAAGAGTATAATAGTTGGATAAAGGAGAAATTTTAGGAGCAAATATGAAAATTCACTTTGAAAAAGGACTTCAGATAGAAAATGCCCAACTCATTTGTCGCTGGTCTAATGCTTTGGGAGAAAGTTTTCAGAAGCAATGGATGGGACCAATGATTCCTTTTCCCTTGACAATTCAAGTCTTGCAAGATTTGGAAGGAATTTTTTCAATATTTGATGGACAAGAGTTTGTGGGGCTTATCCAGAAAATCAGGCTAGAAGATAGGAATCTTCATATCGGGAGATTTTTTATCAATCCCCAGAAACAGGGGCAGGGATTAGGTAGCCAGGCTTTAAGGAAATTTGTTAGTTTGGCCTTTGAAAATGAAGACATAGATAGTATTTCTCTAAATGTCTACGAGGCAAATCAAACAGCTTACAATCTTTACCAAAAAGAAGGATTTGAAATCGTTCAAATGGTTGAAGTACCTGTACGAAAATATATGATGATAAAATCTAGATAAGAATTAGATTATATCAATATTTGTCCCCGTACAATTTTTGGTTTTCAAACTTGTTGCAGAGAAATTTTCTTGATAAAATAGATATATGACTAGATATAAAGCAATCATTTCCTATGATGGCTACGCCTTTGCTGGTTTTCAGCGGCAACCACACGCGCGTAGTGTCCAAGAGGAAATTGAAATAACTTTAACCAAATTAAATAAAGGGCAGGCCATTACCATCCATGGTGCAGGGCGAACGGATAGTGGTGTTCATGCCTTAGGGCAGGTCATCCACTTTGATCTCCCCTATCAGATGGATGAGGAAAAACTTCGCTTTGCTCTTGATACCCAAAGTTCTGAAGACATCGATGTGATTTCGATTGAGATTGTGGCTGATGATTTTCATTGCCGTTATGCCAAGCATAGCAAGACCTACGAGTTTATCGTGGATAGAGGGCGTCCTAAAAATCCTATGAGACGTCATTATGTCACCCACTATCCATATCCACTTGATGTGGAACGGATGCAAAAGGCTGTAAAGAAATTAGAAGGAACCCATGATTTTACCGGTTTTACTGCTGCCGGAACCAGTGTGGAGGACAAGGTAAGAACGATCACGGAAGCCAGTCTTAGGGTTGACGAGACCGGTCAATTTTTGACCTTTACCTTCTCTGGTAATGGCTTCCTCTATAAGCAGATTCGAAATATGGTCGGGACCTTGCTGAAAATTGGTAATGACAGAATGCCGATAGAGCAGATTGACCTGATTTTGGAGAAAAAAGACAGACAGTTGGCAGGTCCAACTGCAGCACCCAATGGTTTGTATTTGAAGGAGATTCGTTATGAAGAATAATCGTATTTTAGCACTTTCAGGAAATGATATTTTTAGTGGTGGTGGACTAGCTGCTGACCTTGCGACCTATACTTTAAATGGTTTACATGGTTTTGTAGCTATGACTTGCTTAACTGCTTTGACGGAAAATGGTTTTGAGGTCTTCCCAACAGATGAGACTATTTTCCAACAACAGTTGGATAGCCTCAAGAGCGTAGACTTTGGAGGGATTAAGATTGGTCTCTTACCGACTGTTGGTGTTGCTGAGAAAGCTCTTAACTTTATCAAGGAACGCACAGGAGTTCCAGTGGTATTGGATCCAGTTCTCGTTTGTAAGGAAACGCACGACGTTGCAGTCAGCGAACTCTGTCAAGAGTTGATTCGCTTTTTCCCTTATGTGACTGTAATTACACCCAATCTACCTGAGGCAGAATTGCTAGCAGGTCAAAAGATTGAAACCTTGGACGATATGAAGGCTGCAGCTCAAAAATTACATGACTTGGGTGCACCAGCAGTCATTATTAAAGGTGGGAATCGCCTTAGTCAGGATAAGGCTGTGGATGTCTTTTATGATGGAGTGAATTTTACCATTTTTGAGAATCCAGTCATAGAAGGACAAAATGCTGGTGCAGGATGTACTTTTGCATCGAGCATTGCAAGTCAATTAGTCAAGGGAGAGGGGCTATTACCTGCGGTTGAGAGTTCCAAAGCCTTTGTTTACCGTGCCATCGCACAAGCAGATCAATATGGAGTAAGACAATATGAAGCAAACCAAAACAAGTAAAATCGCCCTATTATCAATACTGACTGCCCTATCGGTAGTTTTAGGTTATATTGTCAAAATCCCAACCCAAACAGGAATCTTAACTCTTTTAGATGCTGGTATCTTTTTTACTGCTTTTTATTATGGAAAACGAGAAGGAGCTATTGTGGGAGGTCTAGGAGGTTTCATTATTGACCTGATCTCAGGCTATCCTCATTGGATGTTCTTCAGCTTGCTTTTCCATGGTTTGCAGGGTTACTTTGCAGGTTTTAAAGGAAAATGGAAGTGGCTTGGATTAGTTTTAGCAACTTTTCTCATGGTAGCTGGATATGCATGTGCGACTTCTTGGATGAAAGGTTGGGGTGTAGCTCTGACAGATATTCCTCACAATTTGTTGCAGAATTTTGTTGGAATGATTGTTGGGTATCTTCTCTATCAGAGTATTAAGAAAATTAGTAAGCAGTAAAAAGGAAGTCTTCCCTGGGAACTATTGAAAAAAATCTGATTATTTGCTAAAATGAAAGCTATGAAAACACTCTACGATGTGCAACAATTTCTCAAACAGTTCGGCATTCTTGTCTATATGGGCAAACGTCTTTATGACATTGAATTAATGAAGATTGAACTATCTCGAATCTATGATGCTGGTTTGATGGATAAACTGGATTATCTAGAAGCGGAGGCTGTTCTTCGCAGAGAGCACAAACTAGAATTAGACTATTTAGAAAAAAATGGAGATTAGATATTATGGTAACTTGGGTATTATGGGGACTTGTAGTGGCGATGTTGGCATGGATGGGATACAACTATCTTCGTATTCGCCGTGCAGCAAAAATTGTAGACAATGCAGAGTTTGAATCTTTGATTCGTACTGGTCAGCTAATTGACTTGCGTGAGCCAGCTGAATTCCACAGAAAACATATCCTCGGAGCTCGTAATATTCCTTCAAATCAATTGAAGACAAGTCTTGCAGCTCTTCGCAAGGATAAACCTGTCCTTCTATATGAAAACCAACGTGCGCAACGTGTGACCAATGCAGCACTTTTTTTGAAAAAACAAGGTTTCTCAGAAATTTATATCCTTTCTTACGGATTGGATTCTTGGACAGGGAAGGTTAAGACCAGCTAACATTTTGTAAAAAGTTATTGAATTGTAGATAGATCTAGCTTTTTATGATATAATTAATTTGTATTAAATTTAAGGAGTTTTTATTATGCAAGAAAAGAAAAAAGCATCACTTGTTTTAGGTATCCTATCTATCGTCCTTGGTTTGTTATCTCCAATCGTAGGTCTTGTTTTGGGTATCATTGGTCTTGTCTTGGCTAATTCGCACGAAAAACAATCTGGACTAGTGTATAAAACAGAAAAAATTCTCAATATCGTAGGGCTTGTCATTTCTGTACTTAACTGGATTGCAGCCCTCGTAATGATTTTTGGTTAATCAAAAACAAAAAAGCTTTATGTTTAAAGCTTTTTTTGTTTTATCCACTTTTCGTTAAGTGGTTTTTAATCATTTTTAATTTTTTTGGTTCAGGGACAGGTTTTCATAGTTCTAAAACTTGTTACCTAATAGATAAATCCGGTTTGTATGGTATAATGAATGCGTAATAAGTTTAAGGAGATTTTAGAGCATGCAAGAAAAGAAAAAAGCATCACTTGTTTTGAGTATCCTGTCTATCATATTTGCCTTTGGATTTCCAGTGTTAAGTATTATTTTTGGTATTTTTGGTTTGATCTTGGCTAATTCACATCAAAAAGAGTCTGGACTAGACTATAAGACAGAAAAAATTCTCTCTATTTTAGGGATTGTGTTAGGGATTGTGATTTCTGCACTTATCTGTATCGTACTTATCTCACAACTTTCGGGAATTCATTAAAACAAAAAAGCTTTAGTTTTAAAGCTTTTTTATTTTATCCACTTTTCTCTAAGTAGTTTTTAATAATTTTCAATTCCCCTTGATTCAAGGGTCGGTATTGACCTTCTGCTAGGTCAGGATCTAATAGAAAATCTCCGAACTGAACTCGTTTGAGGGCAGTGACCTTGACACCAATTGAGAGGAACATTTTCTTGACCTGATGAAATTTCCCTTCAGAGATGGTGATGGTGGCTCGGCTGAGACTAGGGCTTGAAGATAGAATCTCAAGCTGAGCAGGTTTACAAAAAGTTCCATCAAGAAAGACAATCCCGTTTTTGAACTGCTGGATGTGATCTGGTGTGAGCAAGCCGTTCACCTCAACTTGATAAGTTTTATCGACATGATATTGAGGGTGGAGAAGTTGAAAACCTAGAGGGCCATTGTTTGTTAAGAGGAGAAGTCCTGTCGTATCTCGATCTAGCCGACCGATAGCATAGAGTTGGTCTGATTGGAGGTGTTGAGGTAGTAAGTCCATAACCGTTGGGAGCTTCTTGTCCTTGCTAGCTGTCACGACACCATTTGGTTTGTGAAGCATGAGATAGGTGTGCTCATATCCTTGGATTTTTCTCCCCTGAAAAATCAACTCTTGTAATCCCGTATCAACATTCTGTGCAAGGGAAGTAGCAGGGACTCCATCTACTAAGATTTCTTTTTTTAGGAGAGCCTGTTTCATGGCTTTTCGACTGATTTTTTCCTGAGCTAATAAATTATCTAAACGCATACCAGCCTATCTTATCACAAGTCGGTATTTTTGAAAAGAAAAGAGAAGGAATGAATTTTCTTTTGAAAACATTTACACTTACTTGAGTTAAGTCATTTGCTGAAAATTGTGGTATAATCGTTCAGTTAGAAAATAAATTTTTGAATATAATAGAGGAAATCATGACAAAATTAAGAGAAGATATCCGTAATATCGCGATTATCGCCCACGTCGACCACGGTAAAACAACCCTCGTTGACGAATTGTTGAAACAATCTGAAACTCTTGACGCACGTACAGAATTAGCTGAGCGTGCAATGGACTCAAATGATATTGAAAAAGAGCGTGGAATCACGATTCTTGCGAAAAATACAGCCGTTGCCTATAACGGAACTCGTATCAATATCATGGACACACCAGGACACGCGGACTTCGGTGGAGAAGTTGAACGTATCATGAAAATGGTTGACGGTGTAGTCTTGGTAGTGGATTCCTACGAAGGTACTATGCCTCAAACTCGTTTCGTATTGAAAAAAGCTTTGGAACAAGACCTTGTCCCAATCGTTGTTATCAATAAAATTGACAAACCATCAGCTCGTCCAGCAGAAGTAGTGGATGAAGTTTTAGAACTTTTCATCGAACTTGGTGCAGATGATGATCAGCTTGACTTCCCAGTAGTCTATGCTTCAGCAATCAACGGAACATCTTCATTGTCAGATGATCCAGCCGACCAAGAAAAGACTATGGCGCCAATCTTTGATACCATTATTGACCACATTCCAGCTCCAATCGATAACTCAGATGAGCCACTTCAATTCCAAGTGTCTCTTCTTGACTACAATGACTTCGTTGGTCGTATCGGTATCGGACGTGTCTTCCGTGGTACTGTTAAGGTCGGAGACCAAGTTACTCTTTCTAAACTTGATGGTACAACCAAGAACTTCCGTGTTACAAAACTCTTTGGTTTCTTTGGTTTGGAACGTCGTGAAATCCAAGAAGCTAAGGCTGGTGACTTGATTGCCGTATCAGGTATGGAAGACATCTTCGTTGGGGAAACAATCACTCCAACAGATGCAGTTGAAGCTCTTCCAGTTCTTCACATCGACGAACCTACTCTTCAAATGACCTTCTTGGTTAACAACTCACCATTTGCTGGTCGTGAAGGTAAATGGGTGACTTCTCGTAAGGTTGAAGAACGTTTGCAAGCAGAATTGCAAACAGACGTATCTCTTCGTGTAGATCCAACAGACTCACCAGATAAATGGACAGTTTCAGGACGTGGGGAATTGCACTTGTCAATCCTCATCGAGACTATGCGTCGTGAAGGTTATGAGCTTCAAGTATCTCGTCCAGAAGTTATCGTCAAAGAAATTGACGGTGTGAAGTGCGAGCCGTTTGAGCGCGTGCAAATCGACACACCAGAAGAATACCAAGGTTCTGTTATCCAAAGTCTTTCTGAACGTAAGGGTGAAATGTTGGATATGATTGCAACTGGAAACGGTCAAACTCGTTTGGTCTTCCTTGTTCCTGCGCGTGGTTTGATTGGATACTCAACTGAGTTCTTGTCAATGACTCGTGGTTACGGGATCATGAACCATACCTTCGACCAATACTTGCCATTGATTCCAGGCGAAATTGGTGGACGTCACCGTGGTGCCCTCGTTTCCATCGATGCTGGTAAAGCAACAACCTACTCAATCATGTCGATCGAAGAACGTGGTACTATCTTTGTTAACCCAGGTACTGAGGTTTACGAAGGAATGATCATCGGTGAAAACTCTCGTGAAAATGACTTGACTGTTAATATCACGAAAGCAAAACAAATGACTAACGTTCGTTCTGCTACTAAGGACCAAACAGCGGTTATCAAAACTCCTCGTATCTTGACACTTGAAGAATCACTTGAGTTCTTGAATGACGATGAGTACATGGAAGTAACGCCTGAATCGATTCGTTTGCGTAAGCAAATCCTCAACAAGGCAGAGCGTGAGAAAGCAAACAAAAAGAAAAAATCAGCTGAATAAGAGCTAGAAAGAGATAAAGATGGTCTATTTAATCATAGGGATACTCTTATTATTACTCTATGTATTTGCGACACCTCAAAGTATCAAGGGGACGGTCAATGTTGTAATATTAGTCTTTGGACTTGTTGCCCTCGTAATCTTGTTGCTCTTGTCTGCCCTACAGATTTTCCAACTTCCAGCAGAAATCTTTATTACATTGGGAATGCTGGCTCTTACTTACTTTAGTTTGAGAGACATCAGTCTCATGTCGATTCGAAAGAAGCGCGAAAATTAAATCTATTCATAACAAAAAACTTCTATCAGCAACTCAGTTGCCGATAGAAGTTTTTATTTGTTACTGTTTTTGTCAGAATAACGGTTGTAGAAATCTACTTTTATCTGGATAAAATGTTCTAATTCACGAAAGAGTTGTAGAAGCGTAGCCCGTGTCTCAAACTCTTCTCTAGTTTTAGGGAGAGATCGATTGCGAAACACCTCTAGGTAGCTTTCAATATCATTCAATAAGTCGTAGGCTGGATTTGTTTGACTCAATTGACTAGCTGTTTTTGAAAAGAGCTGAGCGACAATCAAACTCTCACTAGCGGCTAGTTGGCATGTGTTAATCTGTTGAGCCATATTTCTTAAGATACGCGTTTGTCTTTGTCGCATCTCAAAGTAGTGGATATGATAATCTGTCTGGTGAAAGAGATGGTCAGAATGATCGAGGTAAACTAACTTAAGAGCATCCTCAAGTAGTTGATCAAGTTCATTTACAAGTTGAGCCTGATTACGGCCATCTCCTCTTTTCAGATAGTAAGAAAGTCGTAGAAGAACATCTCTGAGTTTTTCTTCAACAAGAGTATGATAATGTTGAATTTCTTTTTCACGTGAAGGCATATAGAGATTGACCAGAAGCGCAAATCCAGTACCGATTAGGAAGAGTAAGAGCTCATTCAGTAAAAGTGCTGGTGCTGTTGATTGTTGGATTAAGAGATGGCTGACCAGAACGCTACTAGGAGTGATTCCAATTTCCCAACCGAGTTTATAGGCAAGGGGAACATAGATTGCTAAGTAGAGTCCAAAGCTCCAGATATGATAACCAGTTAGTTTGAAAGCTATAACACCGATCATTAACGCCAGCAAGGTTGAAAAAAGACGATTGCGGGCTAGCTTGATCGTGCTTCTTCGAGTATCAGAAAGACTCAAGATAGCAATGATACCAGCTGATACAGCGGATGACAAATCAAAAAAGTAGGCTAGTAAACAAGCAAAACAGGTTGCCAAGACTAGTTTAAGAGTGCGTTGTGTGATAGACATAGAATACTTCCTTGAGATAAATACTTTAAAGTTTTAGTAGTAGGTGAGGTAGAAAGGTCTATTCTAAGAGAGTTATTGAGAAAGTAATTTGTTCTCCATGTAGTGGTTTGATTATAGTATAAATATGTTTTGAAATCAAGTGAATCTAATAATAGTTTAGGAAGAATGAATATTTACCAAACTGGTTCAGATATCGTTTTATGGTATAATGTTAGGAAAGGAGCTTACTATGCCAACATTTATTCAAAATTATATCGATAAGTTAAATATCAACAGTATTCTAGAAGAGTTGTTTTCAAAATCAGTCTCTCTAGTCCTTCTTTTTATTGTCTTTTATATCGTTAAAATAATTCTCCATCAAGTTGTGAAAAGAGTCGTTAAACCATCCTTAAAATTTTCCCAGAAAGATGAGGCGCGCCAAAAGACAATTTCTAGATTGATAGAAAATATTTTGAACTACACCCTCTATTTCTTTTTACTCTACTTTGTTTTATCTACTCTAGGCTTACCTGTATCAAGTCTACTGGCAGGTGCTGGGATTGCTGGGGTGGCAATAGGGATGGGTGCTCAAGGCTTCTTGTCAGACGTGGTCAATGGCTTTTTCATCCTCTTTGAGCGCCAGTTAGATGTTGGAGATCAAGTTGAGTTTACGAATGGTCCGATTACAATCTCTGGTAAGGTTGTGAGTGTCGGTATTCGTACGACTCAACTGCGCAGTGAGGATGGAGTCCTTCACTTTGTTCCCAATAGAAGTATCACGGTTGTCAGCAATTTTTCAAGGAAAGAAGAGAACTGAAATTTTACCTCTTTTATGGTACAATAGAAAGAGTTTGGTAAAGGAGAAACGATGTTTTTAGATGAGCAATTAGGAAATGGTTGTGTTTGGATCAATCTAGATGTAGAAAAAATTAAAAATCTTGAAGATTTATCTGAAATCTACGGATTGGATAAGGAAACCATAGAATATGCGCTTGATAAAAATGAACGTGCCCATATGGATTACAACCGTGAGAATGGGACTGTGACCTTTATCTACAATGTTCTGGACTTAGAAAAGGACAAGGATTACTATGAAGCGATTCCCATGACCTTTATCGTTGAAAACAAACGAATGATTACCATCAGCAACCATAAGAATGCTTATGTCATTGATCAGATGTTAGCTTATCTGGATAGCCATGAGTTGCTTTCTATTTACAAATTTCTTTTTGCTAGTCTAGAAATCATTAGTAACGCCTATTATCCAATCATTGAAAAGATGGATAAGAGTAAAGATGAAGTCAACAGCTTACTTCGTCAGAGAACAACAAAGAAAAATCTCTTCGCCCTCTCTGACTTGGAGACTGGTATGGTTTACTTAACAGCAGCGGCAAAACAAAATCGACTCCTCTTAGAACATATCCAGGGCCATGCTCTTTATCGGAGATTTAATGAAGTCGAACGAGAGCAGTTTGATGATGCAATGATTGAAGCCCATCAGTTGGTATCTATGACAGACTTGATTTCTCAAGTCTTGCAACAACTCTCATCTTCTTACAACAACATCCTAAACAATAACCTGAATGATAGTTTGACAGTTTTGACTATTATCTCCGTCTTACTAGCAGTACTTGCGGTTATTACAGGTTTCTTCGGAATGAATGTTCCTCTACCATTTACAGAAGAGCCAAATGCTTGGATTTATATCTTAATGGCTAGCTTGATTTTATGGGCAGCCTTATCTCAATGGCTGAAGAAAATTACTAGAAAATAAAAGAGAAGGAGCCAGAATGGCGATTGAAAATTACATGCCAGATTTTACTGTAGAAGCAGTTTATGATTTGACAGTAGAAAGCCTGCAAAAACAAGGGATTAAAGCTGTTTTGGTGGATTTGGACAACACTCTGATTGCTTGGAATAACCCTGATGGGACTCCAGAGATGAAACGATGGTTGCATGACCTTCGTGATGCTGGTATTCGCATTATCGTAGTGTCTAACAACTCTAAAAAACGAGTTCAACGTGCGGTTGAAAAATTTGGGATTGACTATGTTTATTGGGCTTTGAAGCCCTTTACTTTCGGGATTGATCGTGCCATGAAGGAATTCCACTATGATAAAAACGAAGTGGTCATGGTTGGGGATCAACTCATGACGGATATTCGAGCGGCTCATCGAGCAGGGATTCGTTCGATTTTGGTCAAGCCCTTAGTTCAGCACGACTCTATCAAAACGAAGATTAACCGCGCTCGTGAGCGCCGTGTCATGAAACAAATCACTGAAAAGTACGGGCCTATTACATATAAAAAAGGAATCTAACTATGGAAGAAATTCTCTGTATTGGCTGTGGAGCAACCATTCAGACGACAGATAAGACTGGTCTTGGTTTTACGCCTCAGTCAGCACTTGAAAAAGGTTTGGAGACTGGTGAAGTTTATTGCCAACGTTGTTTTCGTCTTCGTCATTACAATGAAATCACAGATGTGCAACTGACGGATGATGATTTCCTCAAACTCTTGCACGAGGTGGGAGACAGTGATGCCTTGGTGGTCAATGTTATTGATATCTTTGACTTTAATGGCTCTGTTATCCCAGGATTGCCTCGCTTTGTATCAGGCAACGATGTTCTCTTGGTTGGAAATAAAAAAGACATCCTCCCTAAGTCTGTTAAGCCTGGTAAGATTAGTCAATGGCTTATGGAACGTGCCCACGAAGAAGGTCTACGTCCTGTTGACGTCGTTCTGACTTCAGCCCAAAACAAGTATGCTATCAAGGAAGTCATTGATAAAATTGAGTACTATCGTAAGGGTCGTGACGTCTATGTAGTTGGGGTTACCAATGTTGGGAAATCAACTCTTATCAACGCCATTATCCAGGAAATTACGGGTGACCAGAACGTTATCACAACTTCACGTTTCCCAGGGACAACCTTAGATAAGATTGAAATTCCGCTTGATGATGGTTCTTATATCTATGATACACCGGGAATTATTCATCGTCATCAGATGGCCCATTACTTGACGGCCAAAAACCTCAAGTATGTCAGTCCTAAAAAGGAAATCAAACCTAAAACCTACCAGCTAAATCCTGAGCAAACTCTCTTTTTAGGAGGTTTGGGACGATTTGATTTCATTGCAGGAGAAAAGCAAGGGTTTACAGCTTTCTTTGACAATGAACTCAAACTTCATCGTACCAAGCTTGAAGGAGCGAGTGACTTTTACGATAAGCACCTTGGAACCCTCCTTACACCACCAAATAGCAAAGAAAAAGAAGAGTTTCCAAAACTGGTCCAACATGTCTTTACTATCAAGGATAAGACAGACCTCGTTATCTCAGGACTAGGCTGGATCCGTGTAACAGGAACTGCCAAAGTAGCCGTCTGGGCACCAGAAGGCGTCGCAGTCGTCACACGAAAAGCAATTATTTAAACACAGAAAGGAAAGGGTTGTCTTTATAAAGGCGAGCACTGCGAGCCCCTAGAAGATACTTTTCGCCGTGGTGTTAGTTGGTACAAGTGATTGTACCAACTGAGGAAAATTTGAGACCTTAGGTTCAAATTCTAGTCATGAAAATCCAGAGGACTTTGCTGACGTCCGTCACCACTTCAGAAAAGTATAAAAAGAAACTCTTTTAAATGAATTATGTCATTAACATCAAAACAACGTGCCTTCCTCAACAGCCAGGCACACACCCTCAAACCCATTATCCAAATTGGAAAAAATGGACTCAACGACCAAATCAAAACCAGCGTTCGTCAGGCACTTGATGCCCGCGAATTGATCAAGGTTACTCTCTTGCAAAACACAGATGAAAACATCCACGAAGTAGCTGAAATCTTGGAAGAAGAAATCGGTGTGGATACAGTACAAAAAATCGGTCGTATCTTGATTTTGTATAAACAATCAAGCAAGAAAGAAAATCGTAAGATTTCTAAAAAAGTTAAAGAAATCTAAAAATATACTCCCAAACTGTTTTTACAGAAGACTAAAGGAGATTAGCCTATGGCAATCGAATTATTAACTCCCTTTACAAAAGTGGAGTTAGAGCCAGAAATCAAGGATAAAAAACGTAAGCAAGTTGGAATCTTAGGGGGAAATTTTAACCCTGTTCACAATGCCCACCTTATCGTCGCAGACCAAGTGCGCCAACAGTTGGGATTGGATCAAGTTCTGCTTATGCCTGAATACCAACCACCTCACGTAGACAAAAAAGAAACCATTTCTGAACACCACCGCCTCAAGATGCTTGAATTGGCAATTGACGGAATCGAAGGTTTAGCTATTGAGACAATTGAGCTAGAGCGCAAGGGTGTTTCCTACACCTACGACACCATGAAGATTTTGACAGAGAAGAATCCAGATACAGATTATTACTTTATCATCGGTGCTGACATGGTAGACTATCTGCCTAAGTGGTATAGAATTGACGAATTGGTCGACCTCGTTCAGTTTGTAGGAGTTCAACGACCACGCTACAAGGCTGGGACTTCTTATCCCGTCATCTGGGTGGATGTGCCTCTTATGGATATTTCATCCAGTATGGTGCGTGATTTCATCGCCCAAGGTCGCACACCTAACTTTCTCTTGCCAAAACCAGTGCTAGACTATATTGAGAAAGAAGGGCTTTACTGATGGCATACAAAGACTATATCAACTGTTCACGTGAAGAATTGTTGGAAAAAATGGCAGAGCTCCTACCTGAAAAACGCCTAACCCATTGTTTGGGTGTAGAGCGTGCGGCCATAGAATTGGCTCAGCGCTTTGGTGTGGATGTTGAGAAAGCTGGTTTAGCTGGTCTCCTTCATGACTATGCTAAAAAGCTATCAGATCAAGAATTTTTAGACTTGATAGATCGTTATCAACTAGACTCTAATCTTAAAAACTGGGGCAATAATGTCTGGCATGGCATGGTCGGTATCTACAAGATTCAGGAAGATTTGGATTTGAAAAATCCTGAAATTTTGCGAGCTATTGAAATCCATACAGTTGGAGCTGGTCAGATGACGGACCTTGATAAGGTTATCTACGTCGCAGACTACATCGAGCATAATCGTGCCTTTCCAGGGGTGGACCAGGCGCGTGAGATTGCAAGTTTGTCACTCAATAAGGCAGTAGCTTATGAAACAGCTCGCACTGTGGAGCATTTGGCTCGCCAAGGATTGCCTATTTATCCCCAAACCCTTGAAACCTATAACGCCTATGTGCACTATTTGAAAGAGGACTAAATGAACGAAAAAGAATTATTAGAACTAGTCGTGAAAGCGGCTGATGAGAAACGTGCGGAGGATATCCTCGCACTTGACGTACAAGATTTGACTAGCGTGACAGACTACTTTGTTATCACTAGCTCAATGAATAGCCGTCAGTTGGATGCTATCGCTGACAATATCCGTGAAAAAGTAGCTCAAGCGGGCTTTAAAGGTAGCCATGTTGAAGGTGATGCAACTGGGGGCTGGGTTTTACTTGACCTTGGTGGTGTCGTAGTGCATATCTTCTCAGAAGAAATGCGTGCCCACTATAACTTAGAAAAACTATGGCATGAGGCGGATTCAGTAGATTTATCTGAAACCTTGGCCTAGTCGACGAACTCAGTTGTAGTCAACTGAGTTTCTTTGCTTATTTTAGAGGAAAATTGTTAGAAAGGTAAGGGCTAGTGGTGTTTACCATGGGGTTCTTGGTATCATGAATATGGCAACATACGAGACTTTTGCAGCTGTTTACGATGCAGTCATGGACGATAGTTTATACGATAAATGGACGGATTTTTCGCTGCGTCATTTGCCCAAGACTAAGGAGAGAAAGAAACTCTTGGAGCTGGCTTGTGGGACAGGCATCCAGTCCGTTCGCTTTTCTCAAGCTGGATTTGATGTAACAGGACTCGACTTAAGTGCAGATATGCTGAAAATTGCTGAGAAGAGAGCTGCTTCAGCCAAGCAAAAGATTGATTTTATGGAAGGCAATATGTTGGATTTGTCCAAGGCAGGTCAATACGACTTTGTCACGTGTTACTCGGACTCAATCTGTTACATGCAGGATGAGGTTGAAGTCGGGGATGTCTTTAAAGAAGTTTATAATGCCCTCAATGAAGATGGGGTCTTCATCTTTGATGTGCATTCGACCTACCAGACAGATGAAGTCTTCCCAGGCTATTCCTACCATGAAAATGCGGAAGACTTCGCTATGCTTTGGGATACCTATGAAGATGATGCACCACATTCTATCGTGCATGAGTTGACCTTTTTTATCAAGGAAGCAGATGATTCCTTTAGTCGTCACGACGAAGTGCATGAGGAGCGTACATACGAGGTCTTGACCTATGATATTTTGTTGGAACAGGCTGGTTTTAAGTCCTTCAAGCTTTATGCTGACTTTGAGGATAAAGAGCCTACAGAAACTAGCACCCGTTGGTTTTTCGTCGCGCAGAAGTAGGAGATTGCCATGACCATCACAGGTATTATCGCGGAGTTCAATCCTTTTCATAATGGCCACAAATACCTGCTAGAACAGGCAGATGGGTTGAAAATTGTTGTCATGTCTGGAAATTTCATGCAGAGAGGCGAGCCGGCTATCGTTGACAAGTGGACACGGGCTCAAATGGCACTAGAGAATGGAGCGGACTTAGTTGTAGAATTGCCCTTTTTAGTCAGTGTTCAAGCAGCAGATTTTTTCGGTCAAGGTGCTGTTGAACTCTTGGCTCGTTTGGGCATAGATACCCTTTCCTTTGGGACAGAGCAAGTTTTGGATTATCAAAAAATCGTTGACTTATATGCAGAGTGTGGTCAAGAGATGGAGGATTTTGTGGATAAACTGCCTGACTCCCTCTCCTACCCTCAGAAAACGCAAGCTATGTGGAAGGAATTTGCAGGTCTTGATTTTTCGGGTAATACGCCCAATCATGTCTTAGCTCTTGCCTACGCCAAGGCAGTTGCTGGGAGAAACATCAAACTCCAACCGATTAAACGTCAGGGAGCTGGATACCATTCGGTGGACAAGGATGTGGACTTTGCCTCGGCAACAGCCCTCCGTCAGCACCAAAGGGACAAAGATTTCTTAGAACGCTATATGCCTTCTGTTACTCTTTTTGAACAGACGAGTAAGGTGAGTTGGGAAGATTATTTTCAACTTTTACGCTATCAAATCTTGTCAAATTCAGACTTAAGTACTATTTATCAGGTCAATCAAGAAATGGCGGTGCGCATCAAGGAAGCCATCAAAATAGCAAAATCTATTGAGGAATTGGTTGAGTTAGTGGCTACCAAACGCTACACAAAGGCACGTGTGCGACGCCTCTTGACCTATATCTTGGTGCAGGCTAGAGAAAGTGACTTGCCAGAAGCCATTCATATCCTTGGTTTTACCGAAAAAGGCAGACAACACCTTAAAGCTCTCAAGGAGCAGGTCAATCTCGTCAGCCGAATCGGTAAAGAACCCTGGGATGCCATAACACAAAAGGCAGACCAAATTTATCAACTAGGACACCCTAGTATAGCAGAACAAAATTTTGGCAGAGTGCCAATCAGAATCGAATCGAACTAAGTCTACTGTGAGGTGGACTTTTTTCTTATTTTTTGCAAAATAATTCTTTTAAAAAATAGTTAGGTTTAAGCAGCTTATTTTACTAAGGAAAATGGAGATATTGCTCCTAAAAATAACTAAAACAACTTCCATTTAAGGTTTGTTAAAAATATTTTTTTGTGGTAAAATGTATAAGAATGCATGTCATTCAGATAAACAAATAAATTGAGGTAAAAACATGGAAATTATGACAATTGTTATAGTTGTTTTTGCCGTCATCATTGGTTTAGTCATTGGATATGTCAGCATCTCAGTCAAGATGAAATCATCACAAGAGGCTGCAGAGTTGATGCTTTTAAATGCTGAACAAGAAGCAACTAATTTACGAGGACAAGCTGAGCGCGAAGCGGATTTATTACTAAATGAAGCCAAGAGCGAAAGCAAATCCCTTAAAAAAGAAGCACTATTGGAGGCTAAAGAAGAAGCCAGAAAATACCGCGAAGAAGTGGACGCTGAATTTAAGTCGGAGCGTCAAGAACTCAAGCAAATCGAAAGTCGTTTGACGGAGAGAGCTACGAGCCTTGACCGTAAAGACGATAATTTGACGAACAAAGAAAAAACACTTGAACAAAAAGAACAAAGTATTTCTGATAGAGCAAAAAACCTTGATGCACGTGAAGAGCAACTAGAGGAAATTGAAAAGCAAAAGCAAGCAGAACTAGAGCGTGTCGGAAGTCTGACACAGTCAGAGGCAAAAGATATTATTTTAGCCCAGACAGAAGAAAACTTGACCAAGGAAATTGCTAGCCGCATTCGTGAGGCGGAGCAAGAAGTCAAGGAACGTTCAGATAAGCTTGCTAAGGATATCCTGTCCCAAGCGATGCAGAGAATTGCTGGTGAGTATGTAGCTGAGTCTACCAACTCGACAGTTCATCTGCCTGATGATACTATGAAAGGTCGTATCATTGGTCGTGAAGGTCGTAACATCCGTACTTTTGAAAGTTTGACAGGGGTTGATGTTATCATTGATGATACTCCAGAAGTGGTAACCTTGTCAGGTTTCGATCCTATCCGCCGTGAGATTGCCCGTATGACGATGGAAACCTTACTTAAGGATGGACGAATTCACCCAGCTCGTATCGAAGAGTTGGTTGAGAAAAACCGTCAAGAAATTGATAACAGAATTCGTGAATATGGTGAAGCTGCAGCCTATGAAATCGGCGCACCAAATCTTCACCCAGACTTGATGAAAATCATGGGTCGCTTACAGTTCCGTACTTCATACGGACAAAATGTCTTGCGTCACTCGATTGAAGTGGCTAAGTTAGCTGGTATCATGGCTAGCGAACTTGGTGAAAATGCAGCCCTAGCCCGTCGTGCAGGATTCCTTCACGATATTGGTAAAGCCATTGACCGAGAAGTAGAAGGTAGCCACGTTGAGATTGGTACTGAATTAGCTCGCAAGTACAAAGAGCATCCAGTTGTGATTAACACGATTGCTAGTCACCACGGAGATGTAGAACCTGAAAGTGTGATTGCAGTTCTCGTTGCTGCAGCGGATGCCTTGAGTGCAGCCCGTCCAGGAGCTCGTAGTGAGTCGCTTGAAAGCTACATCAAACGTCTCCATGATTTAGAGGAAATCGCTAATAGCTTTGAAGGTGTTCAAAATAGCTTTGCCCTTCAAGCAGGTCGTGAAATCCGAATCATGGTAAATCCAGGTCAAATCAAGGACGACAAGGTCACAATCTTGGCTCACAAAGTTCGTGAGAAAATCGAAAGTAACCTCGATTACCCAGGAAATATCAAGGTAACCGTGATTCGTGAACTTCGTGCAGTTGATTATGCAAAATAAATAAGAAAGAGCAGTTGAAAAATTACTGCTTTTTTGTTACACTAGATAGAAAGATTGTAGTAAGCAGAAATGCCTTCACAAAGAGAATTCTGAATGAATTTCCAAGGCATTTCACAAACTATCCAAAGGAGACATCATGGCAGACCGTGGCTTACTAATCGTTTTTTCAGGTCCTTCAGGAGTTGGAAAAGGAACGGTTAGACGAGAAATTTTTGAGAGTTCTGAAAACCAATTCCAATATTCTGTATCTATGACAACACGGGCTCAACGTCCAGGTGAAGTAGACGGAGTTGACTATTTCTTCCGTACGCGTGAAGAATTTGAAGAATTGATCCGTCAAGGACAGATGTTAGAGTATGCAGAGTATGTAGGCAACTACTACGGAACTCCTCTGACCTATGTCAATGAAACCCTTGATAAGGGGATTGACGTTTTCCTTGAAATTGAAGTGCAGGGAGCTCTTCAGGTCAAGAAAAAAGTTCCAGATGCAGTCTTTATCTTTTTGACACCACCAGATTTGGAAGAATTGCAAGATCGTCTCGTAGGCCGTGGTACCGATAGCGCAGAAGTGATCGCCCAACGTATCGAAAAAGCTAAAGAAGAAATTGCTTTGATGCGTGAGTATGACTATGCTATTGTCAATGATCATGTTCCTCTTGCCGCAGAACGTGTCAAACGTGTGATTGAAGCAGAACATTTCCGCGTCGATCGTGTCATCGGTCACTACCAGGATATGCTACCAAAGTCTCCAACTATTCGATAAACTATAGAAAACAGGTACAAACAAATGATGCTTAAACCCTCTATTGATACCTTGCTTGACAAGGTACCATCAAAATATTCACTCGTAATCTTGGAAGCAAAACGTGCTCACGAATTAGAAGCTGGAGCAACTCCAACACAAGAATTCAAATCTGAAAAATCTACACTTCGTGCCTTGGAAGAAATTGAATCAGGGAATGTAACCATCCACCCAGATCCAGAAGGAAAACGCGAAGCTGTTCGTCGTCGTATCGAAGAAGAAAGACGATTGAGAGAAGAAGAAGAAAAGAAAATCAAAGAGCAAATCGCGAAAGAAAAAGAAGAAGGTGAAAAAATTTAAGGTTGGGGGGACTCAATCTTATTTTTTCTATTGCAAGAATACTCAATCAATTGAAACGATTTAAGTAAAGAAGGAGGTGAGGATATGGCTATTGCAAAAATCATTGTAGATGTTCCCTTGATGCAGACGGACCAGCCCTATAGCTACAAGATTCCAGAGGAATTTGAAGGGATGCTGGAAATTGGTATGCGGGTTCATGTGCCTTTTGGGAAGGCCAATCGCTTGATTCAAGGGATTGTTCTTGGAATGAAACAAGAATCTGATGTAGATGTGGCAGATGAGGACTTGAAAGAAATTGCTGAGGTGCTGGACTTTTCTCCTGTCTTAACGGAGGAACAACTCTGGCTGGCCGAAGAACTACGTAAGTCAGTTTTTTCATACAAGATTTCTATTCTAAAAGCTATGCTTCCAGGATTTTTGAATTCTAGCTATGATAAAATCCTCTATCCTCTGGAAGGCTTGAGTCAGAAAGACAGAGACCGTTTGTTTGGATCGCAAGAATCCTTAGCATTTTCATCTCTAGACTTAGAAAAGCAGGCCGAGATGATGCGATTGACTCGCAAAGGACTTTTGAAGTTAGAGTATCAGGCTATAGACCAGAAGAAGGTCAAAACACAGTCTTGGATTCAAGTGAATCTTGACAAATTAGAAAAGCTAGAAATCTCAAACCGTGCCAAGAAGAAATTGGAACTGCGAGATTATTTATTAGTACATCCAGAAAGTACCCCTTTGGCTACTTTGTTAGAACATTATTCTCGCAAACAAGTCAATTTCTTTGTGGAACAGGGTGCTTTGACGATTCTTCAAAAGGAAGTTCAACGTTCAGCTGCCTACTTTGAAGGAATCGAGTCAAATCAAGCCTTAGAGTTAAATCCAGAGCAAAAACAAGCCTGTGAGGCGGTTGTTGGAGCGATTGGAAAGAAACATCCTCCCTTTCTTCTACAAGGAATCACTGGAAGTGGGAAAACTGAGGTTTACCTGCAGATTATCCAAGGGGCCCTGGATATGGGGAAAACAGCGATTGTTCTAGTTCCAGAAATCTCTCTGACACCTCAAATGACCGAGCGCTTTATTGCTCGTTTTGGCGATAAAGTCGCCATCCTCCACTCTGGCTTGTCAAATGGTGAAAAGTATGATGAGTGGCGCAAGGTGGAACGTGGAGATGCTCAGGTAGTTGTTGGGGCTAGGTCTGCTATTTTTGCACCTTTGAAAAATCTAGGGGTTATCATTATCGATGAAGAGCACGAGGCTAGTTATAAGCAAGACAGCAATCCTCGTTATCATGCTAGAGATGTGGCTCTTTTACGTGCCCAGTACAATCAAGCTGCCCTAGTTCTTGGTTCTGCAACACCAAGTCTAGAAAGTCGTGCGCGTGCTGGTAAGGGTGTTTATCAACATCTACGTCTGACTCAACGGGCCAATCCTTTAGCAAGTATTCCTGAAGTTCAACTGATTGACTTTCGTGATTACATTGGGCAGAATGAAACATCAAACTTTACACCACCACTGATTGAGGCCATTCAAGATCGACTGGATAAAAAAGAGCAGGTTGTTCTCATGCTCAATCGTCGTGGTTATTCTAGTTTTGTCATGTGTCGGGAATGTGGAACTGTTGATACATGTCCTAACTGTGATATTTCCTTGACGCTACATATGGATACCAAAACCATGAACTGCCATTATTGTGGCTTTTCGAAGGAAATTCCCCATGTCTGTCCAAACTGTCAGAGTCGTAGTATTCGATACTATGGAACGGGAACTCAAAAGGCCTACGATGAGCTAGCGGAACTCTTTCCAGAGGCACGCATTCTACGCATGGATGTGGATACAACTCGTAAAAAGGGCAGTCACCAAGCTTTACTTGAACAATTTGGCAAAGGGGAGGCAGATATCCTGTTGGGAACCCAGATGATTGCTAAGGGCTTGGATTTTCCAAATGTGACCTTGGTTGGTGTTCTCAATGCGGACACAGCCTTGAACCTGCCTGATTTCCGTTCTTCTGAGAGAACCTTCCAACTCTTGACCCAGGTAGCAGGTCGCGCCGGTCGTGCTGAAAAAGCAGGTCAGGTCTTGATTCAGTCTTATAATCCTCAGCATTATGCCATTCGATTCGCAAAGGATCAGGATTACGAAGGTTTTTATGCCTATGAAATGGGCATCAGACGTCAGTTGGGTTATCCACCTTATTATTTCACTATTGGAATCACCTTATCTCATAAAAAAGAAGAAGAGGTTCTTAGACGTGCTTATCAAGTCATGGAGATTTTGCGGTCGGGTTTGTCGGATGCTAGTGTCATCCTTGGACCAACGCCTAAACCTATCGCTCGCACTCATAATCTCTATCATTACCAAATTTTGATTAAATACCGTTTAGAAGATGAGTTGGCTTCCACCCTTAATCAGGTCTTAGCCCTAACTCAAGAACGTGAAAATAGCGAACTTCGTCTCAGTATTGACCATGAACCGCACCAATTTTTATAGAAGGAGAAAAGATGACAAAACTAATCTTTATGGGAACTCCCAATTTTTCAGCAACTGTTTTAAAGGGGCTTTTGGCAGATGACCGCTACGAGATTATAGCGGTTGTAACTCAGCCAGATCGTGCTGTCGGCCGTAAAAAAGTTATCCAGGAAACCCCAGTGAAACAAGCTGCCAAAGAGGCAGGCTTACCCATCTACCAACCTGAAAAATTATCAGGTAGTCCAGAAATGGAAGCTATCATGAATTTGGGAGCTGACGGGATTGTGACTGCAGCTTTTGGACAATTTCTCCCAAGTAAACTCCTTGATAGTATGGATTTTGCAGTCAATGTCCATGCTTCACTCCTTCCTAAGCACCGTGGTGGAGCTCCTATTCATTACGCCTTGATTCAGGGTGATGAGGAGGCAGGAGTGACCATTATGGAAATGGTCAAGGAAATGGATGCAGGGGACATGATTTCTCGTCGCAGTATTCCAATTACTGATGAGGACAATGTTGGAACTTTGTTTGAAAAATTGGCCATTGTTGGGCGTGATTTGCTTTTGGATACTCTACCTGCTTATATAGCTGGTGAAATTCAGCCTCAACCACAAGACCCAAGCCAAGTAACTTTCTCACCAAATATCAAACCTGAGGAGGAAAAACTGGACTGGAACAAGACCAACCGTCAACTTTTCAACCAAATCCGTGGGATGAATCCATGGCCAGTTGCTCATACCTTCCTCAAGGGAGAACGCTTCAAAATCTATGAAGCTCTGCCTGTAGAAGGTCAGGGTAATCCGGGTGAGATACTCTCCATCGGTAAGAAAGAATTGATTGTCGCAACGGCAGAAGGAGCTCTATCTCTCAAACAGGTTCAACCTGCAGGAAAACCTAAAATGGACATTGCTTCCTTCCTCAACGGTGTTGGACGAAATTTGGCTGTAGGAGAACGATTTGGTGACTAAAGTAGAAACGGCTAGAAACTTAGCCTTAAAGGTGCTAGAGGATGTCTTTGTCAATCAAGCCTACTCCAATATTGCCTTAAATAAACACCTCAAGGGAAGTCAACTGTCAGCAACTGACAAAGGTTTGGTGACTGAGCTTGTTTATGGAACCGTAGCCCGTAAACTAACTTTGGAATGGTATTTGTCTCACTTTATTGAGGATAGAGACAAGCTAGACAACTGGCTCTATGTTTTGCTTCTCATGAGCGTCTATCAACTCCAATACTTGGATAAGCTTCCTGATCATGCAGTGGTCAATGAAGCGGTAGAAATTGCAAAACTTCGTAAAAAAGGTAGCGAAAAACTGGTCAATGCAGTCCTTCGCCGTATCTTGCGAGAAGGTTTGCCAGATATTGCCAGTATCAAACGTAAGAACAAGCGTGATTCTATCGCCTACTCTTTGCCAGTGTGGTTAGTTTCTAAGCTCAAAGAAGAGTACGGGGAAGAACGGGCGCAAGCGATTTTTGAGAGTCTTTTGCAACGCAATAAAGCTAGTATTCGGGTGACAGATTTGAGTCGAAAAGAAGAAATCAAAACTTTGCTTAGTGCAAGTGATTCTATCTTATCAAATACTGGTCTGGTCAAAGAACAAGGGCATTTTGCGGATCTTGACTTATTTTCGGAAGGGCTTATTACTATCCAGGACGAGTCTAGTCAACTGGTTGCACCAACACTAGAGCTACAAGGAGAGGAGCAGGTTTTGGATGCCTGTGCAGCTCCAGGTGGGAAAACAGCCCATATGGCGTCTTATCTAACGACAGGTCAGGTAACAGCTCTGGATCTCTACGACCACAAACTCACTTTGATTCAAGAGAATGCCCAGCGTTTAGGCGTAGCAGACCGTGTTCAAACACAAAAATTGGATGCCCGAAAGGTTCACGAGTTTTTTGGTAAGGATCAATTTGATAAGATTCTTGTTGATGCTCCTTGCTCAGGGATTGGTCTATTGCGTCGGAAACCAGATATCAAATACAACAAAGACACTGCTGATTTCGCGTCATTACAGGAAATTCAGTTGGAAATATTAGGTAGTGTTTGTCAAACGCTACGTAAAGGTGGTATAATAACTTATAGTACCTGCACTATTGTCTCTGAGGAGAACTTTCAAGTGGTTCAAGCATTTTTAGAAAGTCATCCAGAGTTCGAGCAGGTTAAACTAGAACACGAATGCAAGGATATCCTAAAAGATGGCTGTATCCTCATTACTCCAGAATTGTACGGAAGTGATGGATTCTTTATTAGCCAATTTCGCAAGATATCCAATTAGGAAGGAACTGACACAATGGAGATTTCATTATTAACAGATGTGGGTCAGAAACGTACAAATAATCAAGACTATGTCAATCTTTTTGTCAACCGTGCCGGTCGTACGATGATTATCTTGGCTGACGGGATGGGAGGACACCGAGCAGGTAATATTGCCAGTGAGATGGCAGTTACGGACTTAGGTGTTGCCTGGGTAGATACTCAGATCGATACCGTGAATGAAGTTCGTGAATGGTTTGCAGAACACCTAGAAATTGAAAATCAAAAGATTTATCAAATGGGACGTGATGAGGCCTATAAGGGAATGGGAACAACTCTAGAAGCCCTTGCAATCATTGATAACCAAGCCATCTATGCTCATATTGGTGATTCTCGTATCGGCTTGGTTCGTGGAGAAGAGTACCACCAATTAACGAGTGATCATTCATTAGTAAATGAGTTGCTCAAGGCAGGTCAATTAACACCTGAAGAAGCTGAAGCGCATCCGCAAAAAAATATCATCACCCAGTCTATTGGACAAAAAGATGAGATTCAACCTGATTTAGGGATTGTGAGCTTGGAACCTGGTGACTATATCGTTATGAACAGTGATGGTCTCACGAATATGATTTCAGGAAGTGAAATCTATGACATCGTGACAAGTGATATTTCACTTGAAGACAAGGCGGCAACCTTAGTACGTTTTGCAAACAATGCCGGAGGGCTTGATAACATTACTGTTGCCTTGATTGCGATTGAGGAGGAATCAAAATGATCCAGATCGGCAAGATATTTGCCGGACGATATCGGATTATCAAACAAATTGGCCGTGGCGGGATGGCAGATGTCTACCTGGCCAAAGATTTGATTCTGGATGGGGAAGAGGTAGCGGTGAAGGTCCTGAGGACCAACTACCAAACGGATCCAATCGCTGTTGCACGTTTTCAGCGTGAAGCACGTGCGATGGCGGACCTAGATCATCCTCATATCGTTCGAATTACGGATATCGGTGAAGAAGACGGTCAACAATATCTAGCTATGGAATATGTAGCTGGGCTTGACCTCAAACGTTATATTAAAGAACACCACCCTCTATCAAACGAGGAAGCTGTTCGTATCATGGGTCAAATTCTCTTGGCTATGCGTTTGGCGCATGCAAAGGGGATTATTCACCGTGATTTAAAACCTCAAAATATACTCTTGACTCCTGATGGAACCGCAAAAGTTACTGACTTTGGGATTGCAGTGGCCTTTGCAGAAACCAGTTTGACACAGACCAACTCCATGTTGGGTTCTGTTCACTATCTATCACCTGAGCAGGCGCGTGGTTCTAAGGCGACCATACAGAGTGATATTTATGCAATGGGAATTATCTTTTTCGAAATGTTGACAGGCCATATTCCTTATGATGGAGATAGTGCTGTTACCATTGCACTTCAGCATTTCCAAAAACCGCTTCCTTCGGTCATTGCAGAAAACCCATCAGTACCACAATCCTTGGAAAACGTAGTTATAAAAGCGACAGCTAAAAAGTTGACAGACCGTTATCAAACTGTCTCAGAGATGTATGTTGACTTATTGAGTAGTCTTTCTTATAACCGTCGAAATGAACCAAAGCTGGTATTTGAAGATACAAGTAAAGTTGACACAAAAACCTTACCGAAAATTTCACAATCTACTTTAACAGCGATTCCCAAAGTGCAACCAAAGGAAGAAAGTCCTCAGAGCCAAAAGCCGACTCAAAAGGCAACTAGTAAAGGAACTGTTGCAAAACCAGTCAAGAAACGTCGTTTCAAAGCAAGGTATTTTGTGCTTTTAGCTAGCTTTATACTTGTTTTGGCTTCCCTTTTCTGGATTGTATCGAAAACACCAGCTACTGTTGAGATTCCAAAAGTTGCAGGTCAAACTGTAGCTGAAGCTAAGGAAAACCTGAAAAAAGCAAATTTTGAGATTGGTGAGGAGAAGACCGAAGCTAGTGATACGGTAGAAGAAGGTCGAGTTATCCGAACAGATCCAGATGCTGGTTCGTCTCGTAAAGAAGGAATAAAAGTTAATCTTATTATCTCTTCAGGTCAACAATCCTTCAAGCTTGGAAATTATGTTGGTCGTAAATCAACAGATGTTATAGCAGAATTGAAAGGGAAAAAGGTTCCTGAAAATCTCATCAAGGTTGTTGAAGAAGAATCAAGTGAAACAGAGGCAGGACTTGTTTTGAGACAGAGTCTGCCAGAAGGAACCACTTATGATCTTAGTAAGGCGATAGAGATTACCTTGACAGTAGCCAAGAAGGTAACTAGCGTTCCTATGCCAAGTTATATTGGATCAAGTCTTGAATTTACCAAGAATAATTTGATTCAGATAGTCGGTGTTAAAGAGGCGAATATTGAAGTGGTAGAGGTTTCTACAGCACCAGAAGGGACTGTTGAGGATACTGTAGTTAGTCAAAGTCCAAAACCAGGTGAAGGTGTAGATTTGAATACAACTCGTATCAAAATTTCTATCTACAAACCGAAAACAACAACAACGACAACAAATCCTTCACAAGGAAATCCATATCGTGGAGCGACATCACCACAGATTAGAGAACCTCAAACTACGACAGCACCGTCATCTCCGTCATCGAATAATCAGTCGGAGAACCATAATGGTGAGAACTAATCAATCTTTGTCACAGTTTTTGTGGCAAAGATTTTTTTTCCTTAAAATTTATGATAAAATAAAAGGAGTTTAAAAAGGAGGGGAACATGGACGAATCAAAAAAACTGAATGCAGTTATTGATGTCATTATGTTAGCAGGAACAATTCTGCTTCGCAATGGATCTGAAATCTATCGTGTCGAAGACACCATGATTCGAATTGCTCATTCACAAGGCATCATGGATTGTAATGTTTTGGCCATGCCTGCAGCTATTTTTTTCTCCATTGAAAATACAAATATCTCTCGAATGAAACGAGTAACCTCCTCTGCTTATAATATTGAGAAGGTGTGTGATGTCAACCAGATTTCACGGCAACTTGTATCAGGGCAGCTTGATTTGGAGACAGCCTTTATTCAACTCAAGCAATTAAATGCTAAGGCATCTCCCTACACCAATGTTCAGCTAACTGCTGCAGCGACCCTTAGTGCTCCCTTCTTCTCGATCATGTTCGGGGGGAATGCCTACGATGCCATTGGTGCAGGAGTAGCAACCATCTTTGCTTTCACCTTTTCTCTTTACGTAGAAAAATTTATTCGTATTCCCTTTATGACAGCTTTTGCAGGTGCTCTTGTTTTTGGTTTGATTGCACAATTTTGGGCGCGCTATTCTGGCTTTCCTTCGACAGCTGATTTGGTCATTGCAGGTGCGGTCATGCCATTTGTACCGGGAATTGCTCTGACCAATGCTGTTAGAGATATTATGACCAATCACATTAACTCTGGTATGAGCAAGATGTTTGAATCCTTGCTGGTTACCCTTGCCTTAGGGGCAGGCACCTCTGTCGCCCTCGTACTCATGAACTAATATGACTCTAACAACATTTTTATTGCAGGCTCTAGCTAGTCTGCTAGCTATTATCACTTTTTTAATCGTTTTAAACGTCCAACGTTCCATGCTCATTCCTGGTGGAGTTTTGGGAATGTCAATCTGGCTGCTCTATCTAATACTCAAGGAGCCAACCAATGTTATTTTGGCGACCTTTATTGCCGCTGTGATTGGTTCTTGTATCAGCCAGATTATGAGTATAATTTACAAAACACCAGCAGTTGTCTTTGCTTTGGCCATCTTGGCTCCGCTGGTACCAGGTTATCTCTCTTATCGAACGACTTCATTTTTTGTGACAGGTGACTATAGAAACGCCATTGCCAGTGCAATGTTGGTGATGATGTTGGCTCTTGTTATTTCAATAGGAATGGCAAGTGGGACAGTTGTACTGAAGTTGTATCACTATCTCAAAAAGAATCGAGCTAGCTAAGTCTCGATTTTTTCGTGGGTAGAGTGGCTGAAAGAATATGAGTACGGCGATAGAAATGAACTTGATTTGGGGAATCAAGTCTTTTTTCGCTCATTTGACCTCAATTATGATAAAATAGAGGTGAACGAATTTTTACAATGAATGATAAAAATAGAGGTAAATATGAAAATCGGTATTGATAAGATTGGTTTTGCGACCAGTCAATACGTTTTGAAATTACAAGATTTAGCAGAAGCTCGAGGAACTGATCCTGAAAAATTGAGTAAAGGACTCCTTTTAAAAGAATTGAGTATTGCTCCTTTAACAGAGGATATTGTTACCTTGGCTGCCAGTGCAGGAGATTCTATCCTGACTGAAGAAGAGAAGCAAGAGATTGATATGGTTATCGTAGCGACAGAATCTGGAGTCGATCAAAGTAAGGCGGCTGCGGTTTTTGTACACGGTCTACTTGGAATTCAACCTTTTGCTCGTAGTTTTGAAATCAAAGAAGCTTGCTATGGTGCAACTGCGGCCCTTCACTATGCTAAGTTACACGTAGAAAATTCTCCTAAATCAAAAGTTTTGGTACTAGCTAGTGATATTGCAAAATATGGTGTCGAAACTCCTGGGGAACCAACTCAAGGAGCAGGTTGTGTTGCCATGTTGATTAGTCAAAATCCACGTGTTATGGTCTTCAACAACGATAACGTTGCGCAGACTCGTGATATCATGGACTTTTGGCGTCCAAATTATTCAACGACACCATTTGTAAATGGAGTCTACTCAACACAGCAGTATTTGGATAGCTTAAAAACGACTTGGGAAGAGTACCAAAAGCGTTATGATTGCGACTTGAATGATTTTGAAGCTATTTGTTTCCATTTGCCTTATCCAAAGCTAGCTCTCAAGGGATTGAAAAAAATTCTTGACAAATCTCTACCTCAAGAGAAAAAGGATTTACTTCAAAAACACTTTGATGAGTCCATTATTTACAGCCAAAAGGTTGGGAACATCTATACGGGTTCACTCTTTTTAGGACTCTTGTCTCTTCTTGAAAATTCTGATAGTCTCAAAGCAGGGGACAAGCTAGCTCTCTATAGCTACGGAAGTGGTGCTGTATCTGAGTTCTTCAGTGTGGAATTGGTTGAAGGCTATGAACAGCAATTGCAGAAAAATCGCTTAGAATTGCTAGACCAGCGTCAAGCATTGAGCGTAGCTGATTATGAACGAATCTTCTTTGAGGAAGCAAACTTGGATGAGTCAGGTTCTGCAACCATGTCAGGCTATGAAGGACAGGACTATGCTCTGGTTGAGATTGTAGAACACCAACGTCGCTACAGCAAGGTTGAAAAATAATGAAAAAAAATTGGAATGGATTTGCTAAAAAATCAATTCAAGAGCGCCTTGAGTTCGTTAAGTCTCAGGCGCTTACTTCTATGGAAGCCCAAGAAAGTCTTGAGCAAAATGAAAATCTTAGTATAGCAGTTGCGGACCAACTGAGTGAAAATGTAGTGGGAACCTTCTCACTACCCTTCTCAGTAGTTCCAGAAGTGTTGGTAAATGGTCAAGAGTATACAGTTCCTTATGTAACAGAAGAACCATCCGTCGTTGCTGCGGCTAGTTTTGCTAGTAAGATTATCAAACGTGCGGGTGGTTTTACTGCTCAGGTTCATCAACGCCAAATGATTGGTCAGGTAGCTCTTTATCAGGTTCCAGATAGGGATAAAGCATGTCAGGCTATTTTGAGTCAGAAAGCAGAGCTACTCGAACAAGCAAACCAAGCCTATCCATCTATTGTCAAACGTGGTGGTGGAGCCAGAGAGCTAACAGTTGAGAAAATTTCTGGTGAGGCTGACTTTTTAGTGGTTTATCTCCACGTGGATACTCAGGAAGCCATGGGAGCTAATATGCTCAATACCATGCTTGAAGCTTTAAAACCTAGCTTAGAGGCTCTAAGTCAAGGGCAAAGTTTAATGGGAATCTTATCCAACTATGCCACAGATTCTCTAGTAACTGCAACTTGTCGGATTGCCTTTCGTTATTTGAGTCGCCAGAAGGATGAAGCGCGTGAACTAGCTGAAAAAATGGTTTTAGCCAGCCAGTTCGCTCAAGCAGATTCTTATCGAGCAGCTACCCATAACAAAGGAATTTTTAATGGGATTGATGCTCTCTTGATTGCGACAGGAAATGATTGGCGTGCCATCGAAGCAGGAGCGCATGCCTATGCCAGTCATGATGGTGCTTATCGAGGTCTCAGTCGTTGGACTATGGATTTGGAAACAGAAGAGCTAATAGGAGAGATGACTATGCCGATGCCGGTTGCTACCAAGGGTGGATCGATTGGTCTCAATCCTCGAGTAGTCCTCAGCCATGAGTTGCTAGGTCATCCATCAGCTAAGGAATTAGCTCAAATTATCGTTTCGATTGGTCTTGCACAGAATTTTGCAGCTCTTAAAGCTCTTGTCAGCACAGGGATCCAGCATGGACACATGAAACTTCAGGCAAAATCGTTAGCTCTTTTAGCAGGTGCGACTGAGGCAGAAGTGCCTAAGTTGGTAGAAAGCTTGATTGCTGAAAAAACTTTTAACCTAGAAAAAGCACAGACTCTTTTGAAAAAATTAAGATCATAAGAAAAACTCAGACTGTTTCAGTCTGAGTTTTTTGTTTAAATACTTTTACCTGGTAAGAGACTAACTGGTAAGAAATAACCAGTCGTAGCAACTTCTTTCCCCTCAATTTTTTGAAGTAGTAAATCAACTGTCAGGCGAGCAATTTCCTCCAAAGGTTGTTTAATGGTAGTAAGGTGAGGATAGAAATTCTCGATAAAATAAGTTCCATCGTAGCCAATAACCTTAAGTTGTTCTGGAACAGAAATACCAAGTTCCTGAGCAATCTTCATCACCAAGATGGCTGTCAAATCATCCGATGCGAAAATAGCATCTGGTTTTTGTTTGGTTAGGATAGTTTTGATTTCCATTTCCTTGCGGAGGGGTGAAAAGTCACTGGAAATATTGATGATGGGAGCTTTAGGGAAGATAGAAGCAAAGCCTGCATGACGAAGTCCAGTTGGTGAGTTGGAGTTGTCATTACCTGTAATCATAATAACAGACTTAGCTCCGGCTTTAGATAAGGTTTCAGCAGCCAGAATCCCACCAGCATAGTTATCAGAAGAAACCACTGGAATGTCTGGCGATAGGTTACGGTCAAAAGAGATGATTGGGGCCGTTACGCGATTGTAGTCTTCAATTCCCAAGTTATGACTACCAGAGATGATTCCATCCACTTGGTTGGCTTCTAGCATTTCAAGGTACTCACGTTCTTTTTCCGAATCGTGCTCACTATTGCAGATGATCGTCTTGTAGCCTTTTTTGAAGAGTTCGTGTTCCAATTTGTCAATCAATTCAGCATAGAAAACATGGCTGATTTTTGGAAAAATCAAACCGATTAATTTGGCTGATTTTCCTTGGAGGCTACGAGCAAGATTGTTAGGTTTATAGCCCAACTCTCGCATGGCCTCATTGACCTTTTGGATGGTTTTTTCAGACAGATAGCCTTTTTTATTGATGACACGTGAAACGGTAGTAGGGCTGACGCCAGCCAATTTTGCGACATCAGTTAGTTTTGCGACCATATTCTAATTCGTAGTAAGTTCCAGTTGGGTTTCCAGATTTAATCACGATTCCATTTTGGTTCTCATGTGGGAAGACACGACCAGAAAATACTTTTTCTCCTTTATTGATGAAAATTTCAAAGACTGAATTGTCGATGAAGATATTTACGGTAGTAGCTTGGTTATCAATTGGACATGAGCGAGTAGTTCCAAATTCTTGAGCGTATTGCTCACCTGCCTGACTGCGGTCAACGGTAACTTGGCCATTGACAAGATCAAAGTTGATCGAGAGTCCTTTGCCGTCTTTATCTGCAAGAAGGACGATTTCACTTTGACTATTAGCCTCTAAGTTAAGCTCAAGTTCGTAAGTGTTTTTGGTTTCAGAGCGATTTGAAAATTCCTCTTCTGAAGCACGGAGTTCTTTGATAGCAGCTACAGGATACTGATAGAGTTTGCCATCTTTAATGGTAAGTTCTTTGACCAATGAGAAAGTTCCTTGGTGATCAAAGCGATCAGATGGATAAGAAACATCTGGCAAACCAAGCCAACTAACAGCAAGAGCACGTCCATCAGGAGCGTTAAAAGCTTGAGTAGCATAGGCTTCGAAACCATAGTCTAGATTGTGTAGTTCAGACACATCTACCATACGTGCATTTTTAGAATCGAAGGAAGCACCAATTTTATACATATTTGGATAGATATTGTCATAGTCAAGAACCTTTTTATCCAAACCTTGTGGGCAGTAGAGAAGGACAGGCTGTTCTCCGACAAAGACCAGATTAGGACATTCCATCATGTAGGCAGTACGGTCGTTAGCAAAGTCAAGGTCGCCAACTACTTGCCAGTTCGTGTAGTCGTTGTCTACAGCCTTATAGAGACGGATGAATCCTTTTTTCTCCAAGTCCTGACCACCGACGATAGCGTAGTATTGTCCTTTAAAGTTAAAAATCTGTGGATCACGGAAGTGGTCAGTAGCATCAGCTGGTTGATCAATCAAGACTTTGTCAATTTTTTCAATCTTGCCGTCCTTATCCATTAAGGCACCAATCTGATAAGGGTGGCGAACCCAATTTTCATCACGGACATTTCCTGTATAGAATAGGAACAATTGATCACCAAACTGCATAGCAGATCCAGAGTAAGCGCCGTGGCTATCAAGTGGAGTATCAGGTAAGATTTTTACACCTGTTTCAGTAAAGTGAACCAAGTCGTCGCTTTCAAGCTGAACCCAAGATTTTAATCCATGAGCTGCACCAAAGGGGAAGTTTTGGTAAAAGACAACCCACTTGCCATCAAAGTAAGAAAAACCGTTTGGGTCGTTAAGGAGTCCTTCCTTTGGTTCAATGTGATAGCTGACATGCCATGGGGATTGTGCCATCTTTTCTTGGATTTCTTTTCTTTCTTCTTGTGTCCAATCTTCATAACGTCTGTAACGACGTTCAGTAGTCCATTCCATTTATATTCCCTCCATAAATTCTACTATCTTTATAGTAAACGTTTCCTTTTAAAAAAGCAAGTCTTTTATCATAAAATTAAGAAAAAAATGTCAAACGATTGACAGAAACAGATTGAAGGATTTTATGAAAATAAATGAAAAAATGAAAGAATTTGTAAAAAAATCTTTAAAAACCTCACAATAATAGGTAAAATATTGCTTGTTTTATTTCAAAAACATCAAAAACAATCAAAAAATTCAAAATGCTAAAATTTTTTCTGCAAAACGCTTGACATATTTTAAAAACATGATAGAATTATATGCGTAGGGTGGATAAAATCGCTTTCAAACATTTTACAAATTTTTTATAAGGAGATTTTTGCAAATGACGAATACAGAAATTGCAAAAAAAGTCATCGAAGCCTTGGGTGGACGTGAGAACGTTAACAGTGTTGCGCACTGTGCGACTCGCCTTCGCGTTATGGTTAAAGATGAAGCGAAAATTAACAAAGATGCTATCGAGAGCTTGGAAAAAGTTCAAGGTGCTTTCTTTAACTCAGGTCAATACCAAATCATCTTTGGTACTGGTACAGTAAACAAGATGTACGATGAAGTCGTAGCCCTTGGTTTGCCAACTTCAACAAAAGCTGAAATGAAAGCAGAAGCTGCTAAACAAGGAAATTGGTTCCAACGTGCCATCCGTACTTTCGGTGACGTCTTCGTTCCAATCATTCCTGTTATCGTAGCAACTGGTCTCTTCATGGGTGTTCGTGGTCTCTTGACTGCTCTTGGAATGACACTTCCAGAAGATGTGACAACTTATACTCAGATCTTGACTGACACTGCCTTTATTATCTTGCCAGGTTTGGTTGTTTGGTCAACTTTCCGTGTATTCGGTGGTAACCCAGCCGTTGGTATCGTTCTTGGTATGATGCTCGTTTCTGGTTCGCTTCCAAATGCCTGGGCTGTTGCGTCTGGTGGTGAAGTAACTGCAATGCAGTTCTTCGGATTTATCCCAGTTGTAGGTTTGCAAGGTTCAGTTCTTCCAGCCTTCATTATCGGGGTTGTCGGAGCTAAGTTTGAAAAAGCAGTTCGCAAGGTTGTTCCAGATGTACTTGACCTCTTGGTAACACCGTTCGTAACACTCCTTGTAATGTCAATTCTTGGATTGTTTGTTATCGGACCAGTCTTCCACGTTGTTGAAAACTACATCCTCATTGGAACTAAAGCAATTCTTAACTTGCCATTCGGACTTGGTGGTTTCTTGATTGGTGGAGTTCACCAATTAATCGTCGTATCAGGTGTTCACCACATCTTCAACTTGCTTGAAGTTCAATTGCTTGCTGCTGACCATGCTAACCCATTCAACGCTATCATCACAGCTGCCATGACTGCTCAAGGTGCTGCGACAGTAGCCGTTGGTGTGAAAACTAAAAATCCTAAACTTAAAACACTTGCTTTCCCAGCTGCTCTTTCTGCCTTCCTAGGTATTACTGAGCCTGCTATCTTCGGGGTTAACTTGCGTTTCCGTAAACCATTCTTCCTTTCATTGATTGCTGGTGCAATCGGTGGTGGATTGGCATCTATCCTTGGACTTGCTGGTACTGGTAATGGTATCACAATCATCCCTGGTACAATGCTTTACATTGGTAACGGACAACTTCTACAATACCTTCTTATGGTAGCTGTATCATTTGTACTTGGTTTTGCTCTTACTTACATGTTTGGTTACGAAGATGAAGTAGAAGAAGTTTCAGGAGCAATTTCTGAAGCTGAAACTGACCGTTTAACAGAAGAAGCAGTAACTGGTACTGTGGTTTCACCTAGCGAAGGTGTTATCCAAACACCAATCGTTGGTGATGTCGTTGCTCTTTCAAATGTGAATGATCCAGTCTTCTCAAGTGGAGCTATGGGACAAGGTATCGCTGTAAAACCAAGTGAAGATGTTGTTTACGCACCAGCTGATGCTGAAGTGACAATTGTCTTCCCAACAGGACATGCTTATGGGCTAAGAACAGCTAACGGAGCTGAAATCTTGATCCACGTTGGTATCGACACTGTTTCAATGAACGGTGAAGGATTCAACCATAAAGTTGCCCAAGGTGACAAGGTTAAAGCTGGAGATGTTCTTGGAACATTTGACTCAGCTAAGATTGCTGCTGCAGGACTTGATAACACTACTATGGTTATCGTAACAAACACTGCAGACTTTGCTTCAGTAAATCCAGTAGCTTCTGGATCAGTTGCTAAGGGGGATGCAATCATCGAAGTTAAAGCTTAATACTCTTCGAAAATCAAATTCAAACTGCGTCATACTCGCTTTGCCGTATGTATGTGTTACTGACTTCGTCAGTTCTATCTACAACCTCAAAGCTGTGCTTTGAGCAATCTGCAGCTCGATTCCTAGTTTGTTCTTTGATTTTCATTGAGTACACTACTTTCGATTTAATAGATCAAAAAACGAACAAATGTCATGTTTGTTCGTTTTTGATTGAATGGTAAAATTTACAGAGGAAAATCTAAAATATTGAGCAATTTTCAGCATGGAAATATGCTATAATAGAGAAAATAAATACAAGAGGTTAATCATGACAAAACTATACGGAAGCTTGGAAGCGGGCGGTACAAAATTTGTCTGTGCTGTCGGAGATGAAAACTATAACGTTGTAGAAAAGGTACAATTTCCTACAACAACACCTATTGAAACAATCGATAAAACCATCGAGTTCTTCTCAAAATTCGACAATCTTGCAGGACTTGCCATTGGTTCATTTGGTCCAATCGATATCGATAAAAACTCAAAAACTTACGGATTTATCACAACAACTCCAAAACCTAACTGGGCAAATGTCGACTTGCTTGGTGCTCTTCGTCGCCCTCTAAACGTGCCTATGTATTTTACGACAGACGTAAACAGTTCTGCATACGGTGAAGTGGTTGCTCGTAATAATGCCGGTGGTCGTATCGAAAACTTGGTTTATTACACAATCGGTACAGGTATCGGTGCAGGTGTTATCCAACGTGGCGAGTTTATTGGCGGTGTTGGTCACCCTGAGATGGGTCATTATTATGTGGCTAGACACCCAATGGATATTGAAAAAGAATTTAAAGGTGTTTGTCCTTTCCATAATGGATGTTTGGAAGGTTATGCAGCTGGTCCAAGTTTGGAAGCTCGTACAGGTGTTCGTGGGGAAAACATTGAACTCAACAACTCTGTCTGGGATGTTCAAGCCTACTACATTGCTCAAGCTGCAGTGAATGCGACTGTAACTTTCCGTCCAGATGTCATCGTCTTTGGTGGTGGGGTTATGGCTCAACAACATATGCTTGACCGCGTACGTGAGAAATTCACAGCCCTACTCAATGGCTACCTACCAGTTCCAGATGTACGTGACTATATCGTGACTCCAGCTGTTGCTGGCAATGGTTCAGCTACACTAGGAAACTTCGTTCTTGCTAAGAGCGTTGCAAAATAAGAATATAAAAAACTCCCAACTGAGAAAGTTGGGAGTTTTGCTTTAGTCTTTTTCTATTTTGGTTTCCTGATGGAAAATATTTTGCCAAGTTTCGTGGCGACGCCAGATGCTGGTATGAATGGTATCACCGACTTGGTAGCGGATGAGTTTAGTCTTTTGACTGATAGAAGTTAAATGAAGCTCCTTGATAGCAGAGGTTAGTTCTTTTTCAGCCTTATAGGCTCCCTTGTCAAGTTCTTGTCCGTCCTGGCGGATATAAACGAAGTCTTCTGCAAGTAATTCTTCCAGTTGATTTCCTTGGTCAATCAGTTGCTCTCTCATGAGCAATTTTTTATATACATTATCTAGGATTTCATCCTCAGGGATTGGTGCTGGTTCGATATGAATGTCTGTATCAAAGACACCAAATCGTTCTGATAACATGGATTCGACTTGGTCTGCAATTTCGTGACTTTCAAAAACAGACAGGTCTGGGTTCATCTCAAGTGTGATATCCAGATAAATATTGCTTCCGTAGGTACGACCGCGTTGTGATTTAACCTTGCTAATCTTAGGAATTTCCATGATAGCTTTTTGATAATCTTCTAGCAAGTGTTCGTCAAAACCATCAGAAAGGCTGAAGGATGACTCGATAAAGATGTCATAAGCTGTTTTAAGGATAAAGAAGGTAATGATAATCGCGACTAACTTATCCACGATTGGATAGTTGAAGCTGCTAGCCAGGATAGCAATAGAAGTTCCAAGAGATGTTACCGCATCTGATAAATTATCCTTAGCGGCTGCCTTGAGAGCCTTTGATTTAGCTTGCTTACTCAGATGGGTATTGTAGAGATAAACGGCAAACATGATGATAGCAGAGATGACTCCCAGAGTCGCACCAAGTGGGTCAATGACCGTTTGTTCTCGGCTGAGTATCTTTTGAATGGTGTCACGTAGAACATCAAAGCCAACGTAAAACATGATGATGGAAGTGATGAGACTTGCCAAATCCTCTATTTTCCAGTGGCCGAAGCGATGATCTCTATCTGCCGGTTGGCGAGCCAAACGAATCCCGATGAGAAGGGCCACGTTTCCAACGATATCTGAAACGTTGTTAAAACCATCTGCCACCAAACTGGATGAATGGAGGAGGTGTCCGGTCGCTAGCTTAGCTGCAGACAAGAATAGATAGGTCAAGATGCTGATAATGGCACCACGCTCAGCTAATTTTAAGTTTGAAACCGATTGATTCATCTAACTCCCCTTCTAGCATTTTAGTATTCTTTCATTATACTGGTTTTCCAAGGAAAATTCAAATGTGGGAAGTAAGTTAAATACACCTCAAAACTTGAAAACTTTTGAATTTCTGATATAATAGAACTACTCAAGGGAGTAGCTGGCGGGAAACCGCGATAGTGTCGTCATTACGAATTTTTTCCGGCACTATATTAAACAGCGAGACTTGTTTTTTTAAAAAACAGGTCTCTTTTTTTGTAAAAAGAGGCCAAAAAGGAGGAGACTGTTTTGTCAAAAGAACAAAATAAAGACTTGTTTTACACACAGACCTCAGAAGAAGTCCTAAAGAACTTAGACTCATCTATCGAGGGTTTGTCAACTGCTCAAGCTCAAGAACGACTAGCGACTTATGGTCGTAATGAGTTGGAAGAGGGAGAGAAACGTAGCCTACTAGCTAAATTCCTTGATCAATTTAAGGATTTGATGATTATCATCTTGCTTGCGGCAGCGGCACTTTCTGTGATTACAGAAGGAATGGACGGCCTAACGGATGCCATTATCATCTTGGCCGTTGTTGTCTTGAATGCTGCCTTTGGGGTTTACCAGGAAGGGCAAGCAGAAGCAGCCATTGAAGCTCTGAAAAATATGTCTAGCCCGATGGCTCGTGTTCGTCGTGATGGTCATGTCATTGAGATTGACTCAAAAGAATTGGTACCTGGAGATATCGTCTTGCTTGAAGCGGGAGATGTCGTGCCCGCAGATATGCGTTTGTTTGAAGCAGCTTCCCTTAAAATTGAAGAAGCAGCTCTTACAGGAGAGTCTGTCCCAGTTGAAAAAGATGTGACAGGACTTGTTGAAGCAGATGCTGGTATCGGGGATCGTGTTAACATGGCTTACCAAAACTCAAACGTAACATACGGTCGTGGGATTGGTGTCGTGACCAACACTGGTATGTACACAGAAGTTGGTAAGATTGCGGACATGTTGGCTAATGCTGACGAGACAGAGACACCATTGAAGCAAAGCTTGGAACAATTATCTAAGGCCTTGACTTACTTGATCGTTGTGATTGCAGTGATCACTTTCTTGGTTGGTGTCTTTGTTCGTGGAGAACATCCATTAGAAGGCTTGATGGTGGCGGTTGCTCTTGCGGTTGCTGCGATTCCAGAAGGTCTCCCTGCCATTGTAACCATCGTTCTATCTTTGGGAACAACAACCCTTGCCAAACGGAATTCGATTGTTCGTAAATTACCAGCGGTTGAAACTCTTGGTTCAACAGAAATCATCGCATCTGATAAAACAGGTACTTTGACCATGAACCAAATGACGGTTGAAAAAGTTTATACCAACGGTCAATTGCAAAGCTCGGCATCCGAGATTGCTGCTGACAACAATACCCTCCGTATCATGAACTTTGCCAATGACACCAAGGTAGATCCATCTGGTAAGTTGATTGGGGACCCAACTGAGACAGCTCTTGTACAGTTTGGTTTGGACCACAACTTTGATGTTCGTGAAGTCTTGAAGGATGAACCACGTGTAGCTGAATTGCCATTTGACTCAGACCGTAAACTCATGTCTACCATTCATAAGGAAGCAGACGGTTCTTACTTTATCGCTGTCAAGGGTGCACCTGATCAGTTGCTCAAGCGCGTGACTCGTATTGAAGTCAATGGGGAAGTTCGCCCCATCACAGAAGAAGATAAACAAGCTATCCTTGCTACCAACAAAGACTTAGCTAAACAAGCCCTTCGTGTCTTGATGATGGCTTACAAGACAAGTAACGAAATTCCAACCTTGGAATCTGAAATTGTTGAATCTGACCTTATTTTCTCTGGTTTGGTCGGCATGATTGACCCTGAACGTCCAGAAGCTGCAGAAGCTGTTCGTGTCGCTAAGGAAGCGGGTATCCGTCCGATTATGATCACTGGTGACCACCAAGATACAGCGGAAGCTATCGCTAAACGTCTCGGTATCATCGATCCAAATGATACAGAAGACCATGTCTTCACGGGTGCTGAGTTGAATGAACTCACTGATGAAGAATTCCAAAAAGTCTTCAAGCAATACTCTGTTTACGCGCGTGTATCACCTGAGCACAAGGTTCGTATCGTGAAAGCATGGCAAAATGAAGGTAAGGTTGTCGCTATGACGGGTGATGGGGTCAACGATGCGCCTTCACTTAAGACAGCGGATATCGGTATCGGTATGGGGATTACAGGTACAGAAGTTTCTAAGGGAGCTTCGGATATGGTCCTTGCTGATGATAACTTTGCAACCATTATCGTAGCGGTAGAAGAAGGACGTAAGGTCTTCTCAAATATCCAAAAATCAATCCAATACCTCTTGTCTGCCAATATGGCTGAAGTTTTCACCATCTTCTTTGCAACCTTGTTAGGTTGGGATGTGCTTCAACCAGTGCATTTGCTATGGATTAACCTGGTAACAGATACGCTACCAGCCATCGCTCTTGGGGTGGAACCAGCTGAGCCAGGCGTTATGACTCACAAACCTCGTGGACGTAAGTCTAACTTCTTTGATGGTGGTGTCTTCGGAGCAATCATTTATCAAGGGATCTTCCAAACCATGCTCGTTTTAGGTGTTTATGGTTGGGCTCTTCTCTTCCCAGAGCACCAAAGTCATACTGAGATCCATGCGGATGCCCTTACCATGGCTTTTGCAACTCTCGGTTTGATCCAATTGCTCCATGCCTTTAACGTTAAGTCGGTTTACCAATCAATCTTTAAAGTGGGACTCTTTACAAACAAGACCTTTAACTGGTCTATCCCTGTTGCCTTTGTCCTCTTTGTGGTGACAATTTTGGTTCCTGGATTTAATAATCTCTTCCACGTGTCACATTTGAGTTTGACTCAATGGATGGTGGTCGCTGTAGGAGCACTTATGATCGTGGTCCTTGTTGAGATTGTCAAAGCAGTTCAACGAGCACTTGGAAAAGATAAAAACGCTATTTAAGCATTGAAAAGTCATCTTCGGATGGCTTTTTGCTTTTATATATGGTAAACAGAGATAGATTTTATGCTATAATCAAGTTGAGAAAAAGATGGAGGAATAGTAGTTGGAAAAGAAAATTGTAAAAGATATCTTGTTTTTGTCGCAGGTATCTCAGCCTGCTAGTCAGGAAGATTTACCCCTAGCAAAGGATTTGCAGGATACCCTATTGGCTAACCGAGAAAGCTGTGTTGGACTAGCGGCCAATATGATTGGGGTACAAAAACGCGTCATTATTTTTAATATCGGAATGATTCCCATGGTTATGTTTAATCCAGTTCTCCAATCTTTTGAAGGATCATACGAGACAGAGGAAGGTTGTTTGTCTTTGACAGGTGTAAGACCGACAACTAGGTATGAGAAGATTACAGTAAGCTACAGAGATATCCATTGGCAAGAGCAGACCATTACCCTGACAGGTTTTCCGGCTCAGATTTGTCAACACGAATTGGATCATTTGGAAGGGATTATCATATAGGCCTTGTATCCCAGATCAGGGTACATCCTTTAAGCTTAAGGAAACAACCTCGTTTTTCTTGCACTCTTGTTTGAAATTTGTGATAATAAATGAAAGAATAATAAATGGAGGACAGTCAAATGGGGTTTTATCTGATGATTGGTTCGATGTTGCTTGGTCTTTTCGCTTTGAAGATAGGATTTTCTCATCTAAAGGAGAAAAAGTTTAATCTGTCATCTATCTTGGCAAGCTGCCTTGGGACAGCACTAGTTCTCTTTGCAATCTGGTTAGGATTGCCAAAATAAGGAAAGAAGCCTCGGTATTCACCGAGGTTTTTAGGCTCAAATCCTTGGTAGTCCTAAAAAAATATGCTACACTAACACTATGAAAATTCTAATCCCAACCGCAAAAGAAATGAACACCGAAATCCCTCGTTTAGAGGCTAAACCCTTGTGTCCTGAAAGTCAGGCAGTGCTGGATGAATTGGCGACATACTCTGCCCAAGAGCTGGAGAGTTTTTACAAAATATCTGCCGGAAAAGCGCAAGAGGAGTATGACCATATCCAGGCCTTGAAAAATGAAACTGCGACAAACTATCCAGCCTTGCACCTCTTTGATGGACTCATGTATCGCAACATCAAACGGGACGATCTCACCAAGGAGGAGCAAACATATCTCGAGAAACACCTCATGATAACGTCAGCTTTCTATGGTGTGATTCCAGCCTTTGAACCGATTGCGCCTCACAGACTGGACTTTTTGATGAAACTAAAAGTCGCTGGAAAAAGCTTGAAAAGTCATTGGCAGTCAGCCTATGAGGAGTCAATGAAAGACCAGGAGTTAATCTTTTCTCTCTTGTCATCAGAATTTGAGAATGTTTTTCCTAAAGAAATCCGTGAAAAAATGGTGACCTTCAAGTTTATGGAAGAGCGAGATGGAAAACTAAAAATCCACTCAACCATTTCTAAAAAAGCCCGAGGAGCCTTTTTGACAGCTTTGATGGAAGGTCAGGTAACTTCGGTTGAAGAGATTAAAAAGCTAAGCTTTGCGGGTTTCAATTATCGAGAAGGCTTGTCTAGTGACAAGGAATTGGCTTTTGTGAAATAGATAGAAAATAGAGAGAGTGGGACAGAAATCGGTAATTCGTTAGAATTCGATTTCGTCGTCCCACCTCCGCACAGTTGAGTAGGGCTGTAAAAGCTGATGAAATCAGCGTAGTTAGAGCCCACTCAACCACTGCGTCTTGCTCGACAATCCAAAGGCAATTGAGAGGCTAGGACTTTTGTCCCAGCCTCTTTTTGTGATTTGGTGCTCCTATTTTTAGTTTAGAATGGTAGGAATTTTCACACAATTTTGGTATAATAGGACTATTAGAAAATTTCGAGGAGACAAACATGTCAGTTAAGATTGCTTTACTTGGATTTGGTACAGTAGCCAGTGGTGTGCCATTCTTGCTAAAGGAAAATAAAGAAAAAATTGTTCAAGCAGCCCAGTCAGAAATTGAAGTAGCTAAAGTTTTGGTCAAAGACGATCAAGAGAAAGCCCGCTTACTTGAAGCAGGAAATGATTTTAATTTTGTAACAAATATCGATGAAATTTTGTCAGACAAAGACATTACTATTGTTGTTGAGTTGATGGGGCGTATCGAACCTGCTAAAACCTTTATCACTCGTGCTTTAGAAGCAGGGAAACACGTTGTGACAGCTAACAAGGATCTTTTGGCAGTCCATGGTGCAGAATTGCTTGAGGTAGCCAAAGCTCACAATGTTGCTCTATACTATGAAGCAGCTGTTGCAGGAGGAATCCCAATTCTTCGTACTTTGGTTAACTCATTAGCATCAGACAAAATCACACGCGTTCTTGGTGTTGTCAACGGAACATCTAACTTCATGATGACCAAAATGGTAACAGAAGGTTGGTCTTATGAAGATGCTTTGGCAGAAGCCCAACGACTTGGCTTTGCTGAAAGCGACCCTACCAATGACGTTGATGGAATTGATGCGGCTTACAAGATGGTCATCCTCAGTCAGTTCGCCTTTGGAATGAATGTTAAGTTTGAAGATGTGGGTCACCAAGGAATTCGCAACATCACTCCAGAAGATGTGGCAGTAGCTCAAGAACTTGGTTATGTTGTGAAATTAGTTGGTTCTATCGAAGAAACAGCTTCAGGAATTGCTGCTGAGGTTACGCCAACCTTCCTTCCTAAAACTCACCCGCTTGCAAGTGTTAATGGTGTTATGAATGCTGTCTTTGTTGAGTCTATCGGTATCGGCGAGTCTATGTACTATGGACCAGGTGCAGGTCAAAAACCAACTGCAACAAGTGTTGTGGCTGATATTGCCCGCATCGTTCGTCGTCTGAATGATGGAACAATTGGAAAAGCCTTTAATGAATACAGCCGTCCAGTAGTCTTGGCTAAGCCAGAAGACGTCAAAGCCAACTACTATTTCTCAATCTTGGCTCCAGATTCAAAAGGTCAAGTCTTGAAATTGGCTGAGCTATTTAACGCAGAAGATATTTCCTTCAAGCAGATCCTTCAAGATGGTAAGCAAGAAGGCAAGGCTCGTGTTGTCATCATCACTCATAAAATCAACAAGGCCCAGCTTGAAAATATTACAGCAGCTTTGAAGGCGGTAGCCGAGTTTGAACTTCTCAACACCTTCAAGGTTTTAGGAGACTAAGATGAAGATTATTGTACCTGCTACAAGTGCCAATGTGGGTCCTGGTTTTGACTCGGTTGGAGTAGCTGTAACTAAGTATCTAGAAATTCAGGTTTGTGAGGAACGTGAAGAATGGATGATTGAGCACCAATTAGGCAAATGGATTCCACGTGATGAGCGTAATCTTTTGCTGAAGATTGCTCTACAAATTGCTCCAGATCTACAACCTAGACGCTTGAAGATGGTTAGTGATATTCCTCTTGCGCGTGGGCTAGGTTCTTCTAGTTCAGTCATCGTTGCTGGGATTGAACTAGCAAATCAATTAGGGAATCTCAAATTAACTGATCATGATAAGTTACAATTGGCAACTAAAATCGAAGGGCATCCTGATAATGTTGCGCCAGCTATCTATGGTAATCTAGTCATTGCAAGCTCAGTCGAAGGTCAGGTTTCAGCTGTTGTGGCGCCTTTCCCAGAGTGTGCCTTTCTAGCTTACATTCCAAACTATGAATTGCGAACTCGAGATAGTCGTGGTGTCTTGCCTAAGAAACTCTCTTACAAGGAAGCCGTTGCGGCAAGTTCTATCGCCAATGTGGCTATTGCAGCCCTACTGACTGGAGATATGGTCAAAGCAGGCCAGGCGATTGAGAGTGACCTTTTCCATGAGCGTTACCGTCAAGAACTGGTGAGAGAATTTGCGACCATCAAGAAAGTTGCTAAGAGAAATGGTGCTTATGCTACCTACTTGTCTGGTGCTGGTCCGACTGTTATGGTCTTGGCTGATCCTGACAAGATGCCTAAGATTAAGGCTGAGCTTGAAAAGCAACCCTTCAAAGGCAAGCTTCATGATTTGCAAGTAGATACACAAGGCGTTCGCGTCGAAGCAAAATAAATTTAGCAATAGGATGGGGAAACTCTCTATTAGAGGGCTTCCTGTCCTTTTTTTGAAAATGAAAGATGGGATATGAAATGTTTCCCGTGTTTAGCGACCGACAGACGGTCAAGGAGGATTTGAAATGGCAGAAATATATCTAGCAGGCGGTTGTTTTTGGGGCTTAGAGGAATACTTTTCCCGTATTTCTGGAGTGTTGCAAACCAGTGTTGGTTATGCCAATGGTCAGATAGAAACCACCAATTATCAACTGATCAAAGAAACAGATCATGCAGAGACTGTTCAAGTTATTTATGATGAAAAGGTAGTTTCGCTCCGTGAGATTTTACTCTATTATTTCCGAGTTATCGATCCCCTTTCTGTCAACCAACAAGGCAATGACCGTGGTCGTCAATACCGCACAGGGATTTATTACCTAGAAGAAGCTGATCTACCAACGATCAATACAGTAGTTCGCGAGCAAGAACTCCTCATCGGTCGTAAAATAGCGGTAGAAGTGGAGAAGCTTCGTCACTATATCCTGGCTGAAGACTATCACCAAGACTACCTCAAGAAAAATCCTGGAGGCTATTGCCATATTGATGTGAGGGATGCGGAGAAACCACTGATTGATGCGGCCAACTATGAAAAACCTAGTCAGGCAGCTTTAAGAGAAAATTTGTCAGAAGAATCTTATAGAGTTACCCAAGAAGCAGCAACGGAAGCTCCATTTAGAAATGCTTACGACCAAACTTTTGAGGAAGGAATTTATGTCGATATCACGACTGGGGAGCCCCTCTTCTTTGCCAAGGATAAGTTTGCCTCAGGCTGTGGTTGGCCAAGTTTTAGTAGACCGATTTCTAAAGAGCTGATCCATTACTATCGTGACTTGAGTCACGGTATGGAGCGTATTGAAGTGCGGTCACGTTCGGGCAATGCCCACTTGGGACATGTCTTTACAGACGGACCTCAGGAACTAGGTGGTTTACGCTATTGTATCAATTCTGCTTCTTTACGATTCATTGCAAAGGATGAGATGGAAGAGGCTGGTTATGGCTACTTACTTCCATATTTGAACAAGTAAAAAAGATGGTGGTTTTTCCACCTTCTTCATTTTGGAAATAGAAGGGACTCATGAAACACTTACTTTCTTACTTTAAACCTCATAAACAATAAGAAAAGTTGCCTTCGGGTGACTTTTTTGTTACAATAGCTAGAAAATTATCCAGTATGAATACTTATATAGAAAAGGAGCCTAGGGATGAAAGTCTTTCAGCATGTAAATATCGTGACTTGTGACCAAGATTTCCACGTCTATTTGGATGGGATTTTGGCTATTAAAGAATCTCAAATCGTCTATGTCGGTCAGGAAAATCAAGAGATTCTTAAACAAGCAGATCAAATCATAGACTATCAGGGTGCCTGGATTATGCCTGGCTTGGTTAACTGCCATACTCACTCTGCCATGACAGGCTTGAGAGGTATTCGTGATGATAGTAATCTCCATGAATGGCTAGAGGACTATATCTGGCCAGCAGAAGCAGAATTCACACCAGAGATGACTACAAAGGCCGTCAAAGAGGCGCTAACAGAAATGCTCCAGTCTGGAACAACAACCTTCAACGACATGTACAATCCTAATGGAGTGGATATAACTGAGATTTATGAGGCAGTCAAGGCATCCAAGATGCGTTGTTATTTTTCTCCAACCCTCTTTTCTTCAGAATCTGAGACGACGGCTGAAACTATAGCCAGAACTCGATCTGTTATCGAGACAATCAAAGGCTACCAGGATACAAATTTCAAGGTGATGGTGGCTCCTCATTCGCCCTACAGTTGTAGTCGAGATTTGCTGGAGGCAAGTCTTGGGCTAGCAAAAGAAGAAAACATTCCTCTTCATATCCATGTTGCAGAAACACAGGAAGAGTCAGGCATTATCCTGAAACGCTATGGCAAACGCCCATTAGCCTTCCTAGATGAGCTCGGCTATTTAGATCATAAAGCTGTCTTTGCCCATGGTGTGGAGTTAAATGAAGCAGAGATTGCCCGCTTGGCAGATTCGCAAGTCGCTATCGCCCACAATCCTATCAGCAACCTCAAATTAGCCTCAGGGATTGCACCAGTCGTCCAACTTCAAAAAGCAGGAGTAGCAGTTGGTATTGCGACGGATTCAGTTGCTTCTAACAATAACCTGGATATGTTTGAGGAAGGGCGGACAGCAGCACTCTTACAGAAGATGAAGAGTGGCGATGCCAGCCAATTTCCAATTGAAACTGCCCTCAAGGCACTGACAATAGAGGGTGCTAAGGTGTTAGGAATGGAAGATGAGATTGGTAGTCTAGAAGTCGGCAAACAGGCTGATTTCCTCGTCATCCAACCTCAAGGAAAAATCCATCTTCAACCTCAAGAAAACATGCTATCTCACCTCGTTTATGCCGTCAAATCCAGTGATGTTAATGATGTCTATATCGCTGGTGAGCAAGTCGTAAAAGACGGACAAGTGTTGACGGTTAACTTGTAAAAAAGTAGTATAAATTCTCTAAATCTCACGGGAAAATTCTTGTGAGGTTTTTAAAATTTTGCTAGAAATCAGGCGAGTAGATGTCTTGCAGAAATATATTGATACTAAATTAGAAAAACACCTATTAGATAAAAAAAAAAAATTGTGGTATAATAATAAGATGCAAAAAAAGGAGTATCTATGGACATTTCAGAAATTCGTCAAAAAATTGATGCAAATCGTGAAAAATTAGCTTCTTTCAGGGGGTCTCTTTGACCTCGAAGGTTTAGAGGAAGAAATTGCCATTTTGGAAAACAAAATGACAGAACCTGATTTTTGGAACGATAATATTGCGGCCCAAAAAACGTCGCAAGAATTAAACGAACTCAAAAATACCTATAATACCTTCCACAAGATGGATGAGTTGCAGGATGAAGTTGAGATTTTACTGGACTTTTTGGCAGAGGACGAATCTGTGAAGGATGAGTTGGTTGAAAAACTCTCTGAGTTAGATCAGATGATGACTAGCTACGAAATGACACTTCTCTTGTCAGAGCCCTACGATCACAACAACGCCATCCTTGAAATCCATCCAGGTTCTGGGGGAACAGAGGCTCAAGACTGGGGCGATATGCTCCTTCGTATGTATACTCGCTATGGAAATGCCAAAGGCTTCAAGGTTGAGGTATTGGACTACCAAGCAGGTGATGAGGCAGGAATCAAGTCAGTAACCTTGTCTTTTGAAGGACCAAATGCTTATGGTCTTCTCAAGTCAGAGATGGGAGTTCACCGTTTGGTCCGTATCTCACCATTTGACTCTGCTAAACGTCGCCACACCTCATTTACTTCTGTAGAAGTTATGCCAGAGTTGGATGATACTATCGAAGTTGAAATCCGTGAGGATGATATCAAGATGGATACCTTCCGTTCAGGTGGAGCAGGTGGACAAAACGTCAACAAGGTTTCAACAGGTGTCCGCTTGACTCACATTCCGACAGGGATCGTCGTAGCATCAACCGTCGACCGTACTCAGTACGGAAACCGTGACCGTGCTATGAAGATGCTTCAGGCAAAACTCTACCAGATGGAGCAGGAAAAGAAAGCTGCTGAGGTAGACTCGCTCAAGGGTGAGAAAAAGGAAATTACATGGGGAAGCCAAATCCGCTCCTATGTATTTACGCCTTATACAATGGTAAAAGACCATCGTACCAACTTTGAAGTAGCGCAAGTAGATAAGGTAATGGATGGAGACCTAGATGGTTTCATCGATGCTTATCTGAAATGGCGTATCAGTTAAAAGAAAGGAAGTCACATGTCAATCATTGAAATGAGAGATGTTGTCAAAAAATATGACAACGGGACAACAGCCCTACGTGGCATCACTGTAAATATCGATGCAGGAGAATTTGCCTACATCGTAGGACCTTCAGGTGCTGGTAAATCAACTTTTATCCGTGCCTTGTATCGTGAGGTCAAAATCGACAAAGGAAGCTTGCAAGTTGCAGGTTATAACCTCGTTAAGATTAAAAAGAAAGATATTCCGTTCTTGCGTAGAAACGTTGGAGTAGTCTTTCAGGATTACAAACTTTTGCCAAAGAAAACCGTTTATGAGAACATTGCTTACGCCATGGAGGTTGTTGGTGAAAGTCGTCGTAACATCAAAAAACGTGTTATGGAAGTCTTGGACCTTGTCGGTTTGAAGCACAAGGTTCGTTCATTCCCGAATGAACTTTCAGGTGGTGAGCAACAACGTATCGCCATTGCGCGTGCTATTGTAAACAATCCTAAGGTTTTGATTGCCGACGAACCAACAGGAAACTTGGACCCAGATAACTCATGGGAAATCATGAACCTCTTGGAACGTATCAATCTTCAAGGGACAACTGTTTTGATGGCGACCCACAACAGCCAAATCGTAAATACCTTGCGCCACCGCGTTATTGCCATCGAGAATGGTCGCGTGGTACGTGATGAAGCGAAAGGAGAGTACGGATACGATGATTAGTAGATTTTTCCGCCATCTGTTCGAAGCTTTAAAGAGTTTAAAGCGTAATGGATGGATGACCATTGCTGCTGTCAGTTCAGTAATGATTACCTTGACCTTGGTTGCTATCTTTGCTTCAGTTATCTTCAATACTGCGAAATTAGCAACTGATATTGAAAACAACGTCCGCGTCATGGTTTATGTTCGTAAAGACGTTGAAGACAACAGTGAAACCATTGTAAAAGAAGGCCAGACAGTCACGAACAATGACTACCACAAGGTCTATAACGCCCTTAAAGCTCTGCCAGCTGTAAAAAATGTAACCTTCTCAAGTAAAGAAGAGCAGTACCAAAAGCTGACTGAAACTATGGGTGACGAGTGGAAGGTGTTTGAAGGAGATGCAAACCCTCTTCATGATGCCTACATCGTAGATACCAATTCACCAAGTGATGTAAAACCTGTAGCTGAAGAAGCTAAAAAGATTGAAGGTGTCTCTGAAGTTCAAGACGGTGGTGCCAATACCGAACGTCTCTTCAAGTTGGCTTCCTTCATCCGTGTATGGGGATTGGTCATCGCAGGACTCTTGATCTTCATCGCAGTCTTCTTGATTTCAAATACCATCCGTATTACTATCATTTCACGTAGCCGTGAAATCCAAATCATGCGTTTGGTTGGTGCCAAGAACGGTTATATCCGTGGCCCATTCTTGCTAGAAGGTGCCTTTATCGGATTGTTGGGAGCAGCTCTTCCGTCAGCATTGGTTTACTTTATCTATAACCGAGTGTTCCAATCTGTCAACCCATCCTTGGTTGGTCAAAACCTATCTTTGATTACACCGAATACCTTTATTCCAATGATGATCGGTCTCTTGTTCCTCATCGGAATCTGTATCGGTTCACTTGGTTCAGGAATCTCAATGCGTCGATTCTTGAAAATCTAAGTCACATAACTTGATAAAACACATAAAAAAGTGGGATGTCATCAAGACTTCACAGCTCTTGATGCCCCGCTTTTTCTTTTGGTCTTGGTGCTCAGTCGCTTGCCAATTTTAGGTAAAGAGTGTATGATAGGAAAGGACCTTTTTACTAATATGAAAAATGAACAATGAATGAGGAAAAGATGAAACAATTTTTGGAAAAAGTGAGCATACTCTCCCTATCGTTAGTATTGATCACATCGTTTTCAATTTCGAGTGCCCTACCTGCCATGTTTGACTATTATCAGGGCTATTCGACTGGTCAGGTCGAACTCTTGGTCAGCCTCCCATCCTTTGGGATTATGGCCATGCTTTTATTAAACGGAGTTCTAGAGCGTATTTTTCCTGAACGCCTCCAGTTGACCTTGGGACTTTTGATTTTATCAATCAGCGGAACAGCACCTTTCTGGTATCAGGGTTATTACTTTGTCTTTGCGACACGCTTTTTATTTGGGCTTGGAGTAGGAATGCTCAATGCCAAGGCTATCTCGATCATCAGTGAACGCTATCACGGGAAAACACGTATCCAGATGCTTGGTTTTCGTGGATCGGCTGAGGTAGTAGGAGCCTCTATCTTGACGCTGGCAGTCGGTCAGCTCTTAGCCTTTGGCTGGACAGCAACCTTCCTAGCCTATGCAGCTGGTCTAGTAGTTCTCGTACTCTTCCTTCTATTTGTCCCTTATGGAAATCCAGAAGTTCATGAGTCCAAGCATCAGACAGAAGAAGCAGTAAGATTGACTGCTTCTATGAAAAAGCTCATTTTCTTCCTTGCTATTGCAGCCGCAGTGATTGTATGTACCAATACGGCTATCACCTTCCGCATCCCTAGTCTCATGATTGAGGCAGGATTTGGAGATGCTCAGTTGTCCAGTTTGGTACTTAGTGCCATGCAGTTGATTGGGATTCTAGCTGGAATCAGCTTTTCTTTCCTGATATCGACCTTTAAGGAAAAACTTCTATTGGTCGCTGGTGTCACTTTTGGTATCGGGCAAATCATCATTGCTCTTTCCCCTTCACTCTGGGTGGTGGTTGCAGGTTCTATTCTGGGAGGATTTGCCTACAGCATCGCTCTGACGACAGTCTTTCAGTTGATATCTGAACGAATTCCTGCAAAACTCCTCAACAAAGCAACTTCCTATGCTGTTTTGGGATGTTCTTTTGGAGCATCATTAACACCCTTCGTTCTTTCAGGGATTAGCTTGGTGACTACGGATGGTCGAATGACCTTCATCATTCTAGGAGCATGGATGATTGCTACATCAGTCATTGTTTCCCTCTTATTGAAAAAAGAAGCCTAACAAAGAAAAACTCAAGGATGAATCCTTGAGTTTTTTGTCTATTAGCCAAACATCTGCCAAAAGTAATCGATGATGTAGGTCAAGCCATAGGTGTAAACGACCAGGGTAAAGGGTTTGGTCAGGATGATAATGGTCATATACCGCTTGAAGCTCATCTTGGTCAGGGCAGCCAACATGCAGAGAAAATCAGCTGGACTAACTGGCCAAATCATCATAAAGATAAAGAATCGGTCAAAGCGATTGCCCTCATCCAGCCAACCGATATACTTGTCATAGGTACGCTTGCTGACCATGGACTGGACAAAGGGTGCTCCGTAGAGACGGACTAAGTAAAAGATGATGGCACAACCAATGACAATACCGATATAGTTGTAAATGGTCCCGATGATATGTCCGTAGATAAAGACACCTGCAACGGAGGTAAGAGCTCCTGGAATGATAGGAACAACTGTCTGCAAAATCTGTAAAAAGATAAAGAGTGGTGGGCCCCAGACACCCGCCTGTTGGATAAAGGCAGATAGGGTTTCCTTGGAGTGCAAGATACCAGCCTGATAGGCCCAGATACAGAATATTACAGTAGCAACTCCACCGACGATGGAGGAAATATGAATGGCTTGCTGTAGAAGGGGAGAAACAGCTTTCATTTCTTTCTCGTGTGACATGTAAACTCCTCTTGTGTAGTATGATTCTACTATACCATATTTTAGGGAGAAAGACTACATGGGATACTTCATGTGACTTTGCCTCAAGTATGGTAAAATGGGAATAAGAAAATGGCAGCTTAGAATGAGGAAAATCATGTTAGGATTGAAGTTTAATGGCACTTGGCGCAACTACCAAAGACAGGTCTTGAATAACTTTCAGGAATATCAAACAGATGGCCATGTCCACTTGGTGGCAGCACCAGGTTCTGGGAAAACAACCATTGGTATCGAGTTGATTGCCCGCTTTGATAAGCCAGCTCTGGTTTTGGTGCCGACGGTTACCATTCGGGAACAATGGGTGGATAGGATTCGCCAGGCTTTTTTAGAGGATGAGGACCAGATTACAAGTCTCGTGTCTCAAAATCTCAAGGACATGAAGCAAATCACCATCGCCACCTACCAAGCCTTTCACAGTGCTATGCAACAGGTACAATCTCAAGAAGATAATGGCGAGGTTGAGGACTTTGTCGGCTTTGACCTGCTTGCCAGACTCAAGGAAAAGGGCGTTGAAACCCTCTGTCTGGATGAATGCCATCACTTGAGAAATGAATGGTGGAGAAGTTTAGAAGATTTCCGTAAAAACTACCCGCAACTGCAAGTCATCTCTCTCACAGCAACACCACCTTACGACAGTGAGCCAGAACTCTGGGAACGCTATCTCCAGATGTGTGGCGAGATTGACCAAGAAATCACAGTGCCAGAACTAGTCAAGGAAGATACCCTCTGCCCTCACCAGGACTTTGTCTATATCTGTTTTCCGACTAAGGAAGAGGACAAGCGCTTGGAAGAGTTTGAAGACACCAAGTGGCAGTATGTTAGTCAACTAGTCGATGATCCTGACTTCCAAGAGTTGATTCGGAGTTCCAAGGTTCTCAAAGGGGAAATTTCTGCGGATATGCTCCTTGAAGATCCCAAGTATCTCTCAGCACTCCTCATTTATCTACAGGCTCAAAAGCTGGAAATCCCCAAGTATCTACGAGATTTACTAGGTGCTGAAGGCTTGCCTGCTCTTAATTACTACTGGCTAGAAGTTCTCTTGCAAGGACTTCTCTATCAGACACCTGACTGGTATGAGGATCCGCAAGAGACAAAGAAAAAGATAGAAGCAGAACTGAAATCAAGAGGGTTGATTGAAAAACGTCAGGTTTTCTTGGTCAAATCCAAGGCCAATGACCAAATCCTCAACCAATCTCTAGGAAAACTAGCTGGCATTGCATCTATTTTTGAAACCGAGTATGCCAGTCTAGGAAAGGACTTGAGACAGTTGGTCTTGGCAGACTATATTCGCAAGGACTTTGCCAGTTATCTGGGAGATGACCAAGCCCCAATCACGCAATTAGGTGTCCTCCCTTACTTTGAAACCATTCGCCGAAGTGCGCAAAAACAAGGTCTTTCTGTCCCAATAGCAGTCCTTTCAGGTAGTGTCGTTATCATACCGGCCAGTGTCAAGGAAGAACTCGAAGCCCTCACCCCAAATACCAGCTTAAGCTTCTCTGCTATCGGAAAACTCGACCAAGGCGCCTATCTCCAAGTAGGATTTCCATCTAGCTTTAAGGGGATGGTCGCAGCAGTGACCGAACTCTTCCAACGTGGTTCTATCCAGGTCTTGGTCGGCACTAAGTCACTCTTGGGAGAAGGATGGGATGCACCTTGTGTCAACTCTCTCATCCTAGGAAGTTTTGTCGGAAGCTTTATGCTGAGTAATCAGATGCGAGGCCGTGCTATCCGTATCTGGCCAGGACATCCAGATAAGACCAGCAATATTTGGCACCTAGTAGCCATCAAACCTTACAAAAATCCAGCCTTTTCTAATGAAAATCAAGAAGAACAAGACCTCAATCCATATCAAGACCTGCAGACTCTTGCCCGTCGTATGGACCACTTCCTTGGCTTGTCCTATAAAGAAGATACCATCGAAACAGGTTTGGATCGCTTGAACTTCCCTGAGTTTCCATTTAAGAAAAAGAAACTCGAAGACTATAACGAGAAGATCAAGGAACTATCCAAGGATCGTGCCTCCCTTCGTAAAAAATGGCAGGACTCTCTCATCATTGCTGATAAGATCGAGATTGTCAATGAAGTAGCGACCGACAGTAAACGAATCCCTCTGCTTGCCCTAGCGGATGCTGAAAAGTGGCTTCGCTATGCTTTTATGGTATCTGCCATTAGTTTCCTAGCCTATGTCTTTAGACTAACCTTCTTTGCCTTGCCATGGTTGACAGCTCTTTGTGTCCTCTTCCTAGCTATTACAGCCTTTCGCTATTACAGTTACAAGAGTCCCTATAAACGCTTGCGCCAAATCGGTGAATCTATTCGCAAGGTCATGGTGACTGCGGGACATTTGTCTGATGACCAGTCGCGCGTGCAGGTCGATGAGGACAAGGAAAGCTTTAATGTTTTCGCCTATCTAAAAGGTGGAAGCATGCGAGACAAGGAGCTCTTTTCGAAGGTTTTAGGAGAATTCTTTGCGCCAGTGGACAATCAACGCTACCTCTTAGTAGCTCAAAAAGCACCAGCCGGCCAGTCCAAGTATTTCGTAGTCCCTAGTCTCTTTGAAAAACGCAAGGAAGATGCCCAGCTCTTCCAAAATGCCGTCGCACCACACATAGGCAACTACCAACTCGTCTATACCCGCAACGAAGCAGGCAGAAAAATCCTGCTCGAAGCCAGACTCAAATCCTTAGCCAATAAAAACGACCGCATCATCACCAAAAAGAAGGTTAAAAGTGCTTTGAAGTAGGAATATGATATAATAGTAAATAATTAAGATTAACAGATTGTGGAGAGTGAATATGCAATCAACCATTGATAAAATAAATAAATTTCGAGATGATAGAGATTGGAGAAAATTTCATAACGAAAAAGATTTAGCGATTTCAATTTCGATAGAAGCAAGTGAACTTTTGGAATTGTTCCAATGGAAACAACCTGAAGAAGTTACAGACAAATCTCTTGAAAGAATTAAAGAAGAGTTAGCAGATGTACTAATATACTCAATGATGTTAGCTGATAATTTAGATTTGAATATAGACAATATAATTGAAGAGAAATTAGAAAAAAATAATGAAAAATATCCAGTTTCTCGTAGTAAAGGAACGAATAAAAAATATACTGAATTCTAGTGTTAAGTAACTAATATGAGTAAAATATCTAAACCAGTAATTGAAGAAGTAAAATATGAAAGTGGCTCATTAGACACTTTACAGGAAACTTTAAAAATCAGTTTTCGTGATGAAAACAAGATGCTTTTATTTGAATATCCAACTCTGTATATCGTAAATGATAAAAATTCAGATGGATATAGTGTTTATGTAGGTGAAACCACAGATATTGTACGTCGTACAAATCAACATTTAGGTGAAATCAGAGAAGATTGGATGAAATTTTCAAAATCGAATACCACTAAAATGTTTGTTATAGGTCATCGTCACTTTAATAAGTCTTTGACACTTGATATAGAGAATAGACTAATGTTGTATTTGTCAAGTGTTGATAAGGTTTCAAGTATTCAAAATAGGCGAGGAAATCCTCAAAATAAATATTATACTTCTAATGAGATTGATGAAATTTTTACCAAGATTTGGCGTTCATTAAATAAGAAAAATCAGTATTTGTTTCCAGCTGAAAGTATTGTTAGAAATTCCGCAATTTTTAAATCTTCTCCTTTCCATAAATTAACCAATGAGCAAATAAAAGCAAAAAATGAAATCATTTTTAAAATTACTTCAGCACTGAGTAAGAGCGAGTTTGGAACTTTAATCTTGGTTAAAGGAGAAGCTGGTGCTGGTAAAACGGTACTAATGAGTTCTTTAATTGATGATTTATTGAATTCTGACGATACAGAATTTATAAGAGAAAATAATGCAATAAATCTAGTTGTCAATCATGACGACCAATTAAGTGTCTATAAAGAAATTGAGAAAAAACTTGAGTGGAAAAGTGGCTCAACTCTTGATGTTGCTATGAAACCAACCCAGTTTTTAAATGCATTGAAAAAACAAAATGTAGATGCTGGTGTAGTCGTTATTGACGAAGGACACTTACTTTTAACGGCAAAAAATCAAGCTTATCAAGGTGGTAATCATTTAAAGGATATTCTTTCAAAATCTAAAGTGGTCGTTCTAGTTTATGATGATAATCAAATAATGAATAAATCCCAAATATGGGTAGATGATTCATTTTTGACTTTACAACATCAAGCAATGGTTTCTGGTAATTTAATTGAATTAAATAATCAAATGCGTATAAAAGCTAGTGATTCAACAATTAGTTGGATTAGAAATATCATTGATAAAAGAGAAATTACCAAATTAAAAGAAGACAAGAACTATGATATACAAATATTTAATTCTCCGAAGGAATTACAGGATGCTATTAAATTAAAAGACAAGAATCAGCATTTAGGGATTTCTAGATTGACAGCAACTTATGATTGGGAATATAGTAGTCAATCTAAACCTAAAGATAAAGATTATTGGTGTGTGGAAATAGATGATTGGTCATGCCCGTGGAACAGAGAATTACCTAGAGATAAAAAATCCTCGAAACTATCTTGGATTGAGCAACCACAAACTATTAATGAAGTTGGTTCGACCTTTACAGTGCAAGGTTTTGATTTGAGTTACGCTGGGGTAATTATTGGTCCATCAGTTAAATACAGAGATGGTGAAATTAAGTTTGATATTTCTGCAAGTAAAAATAAAGGTGCGGTTCAAAATAGAAAAATTGAAAATGGTGAGATGAAGAACTTTGGTGAAGATCTTTTGAAAAATGAATTAAATGTTTTACTAACTAGAGGAGTCAATGGACTTTATATATACGCAGTAGATGAAGAACTTCAAGCAGCTTTAAAAGAGGCAATTTTATAAGTACATAATGTAATAAATAATGTTTTTGACTCAAACATGGTATAATGTCAGTTATGAATAACAACAACCAACGCGCCCTTTGTCAGCAACTCTGGGCGGAAAATAAATACCTTGTTTTGAGCCATTCCAGTAATATTTATAAGGATATTCGCCAGTATCTCAAGCAAGAAGTGGTGGAGCTGAGTCAGGTTCAAGAGATGATTGACCGTGCCTGCCAGATTCCAGAGCACAGGGGTCAGGTTTGCAATGCCTTTCAGCATATTTGGGGTTACTTCAAAAAGCAAGCCAGCCTTGATGAGCGCAAGGACTATATGCTCTTGCTGGATCGCTATCGCTTTGGTCAGGCTTCCAAGGAAGATTTGATTGCTAGGACTCGAGATTTGCTTGAGCGTTACCCAAATACTTATCTGCAACATTCGACCTTGCTGAAAGGAGACTCCCATGAGACTTTGGCATGAAGCTTTGATACCACAACTTCCCCGCCCGCAGCTCTTGGGACAACATCGAGAGTGCTGCGCCCTGCGTGGCAATGGCTGGGGCAGAAAGCATGCGACGGTTGACTATGTCTTTACCCACTCGCCCTATCGTCTCTATGCCTATCATCGCTTGATCATGGAGGAGATGGCTGGCCGTGGCTACAAGGTCAGTCCAGAGTGGCTGGACAAGAACTACCGAGGCAAGACCTGCCCTCCTTATCAAGACTTAGCTGAGGAAAAGCTGAATAGTCCTATCTATAGCGAGCATGACCATGCCTACTATGAGGAGTGTCTGGCAAATCTCCGTGACAAGGGGATAGAGCTGGAGTAAGAGTATGGATTAGCTCCACTTTATAACTCTTTTAGTAATTTTTTCGAATAATTAAAATAAGACCTTTAGAATGATTCTAAGGTCTTCTTTTATAAGTATTTGGATTTACTTTTAATAACTTTTAAGTTATAATTTAATTGAAAAGAGGTTGCTTGGTGCACACAATTTACTTCTATAAGGACAAAAATGGGAATGAGCCAGTATTGGATTATATGAGAGAATTGGCTAGTCGTAAAAGTAAAGATAGTCGCATTAAATTGAATAAACTAAACGACTATATCGAGCTACTTAGTCAGCATGGGACTAGAGCTGGTGAACCCTATATGAAACATTTGGAAGATGAGATATGGGAATTAAGACCTCTTAGGGATAGGATTTTATTTGTAGCTTGGTTTGATGGGAGTTTTGTTCTTTTACATCATTTTATCAAAAAGACTCAAAAGACCCCTAGAAGAGAAATTGAAAAAGCCAAGCGTGAACTGAAGGACTTAAAAGAAAGAGGAGTAAGTGATGAAAAATAGTGCCATTGGGAGTAACTGGAAGGATGTTCGATCTCAACTCTTTACCAAGGAGGAAATCCTTGAAAGTGATATGCGAGTAGCTATCATGAGTGAGTTAATTGAAGCTAGACATGAGCAAGGTATCAGTCAGAAAAAACTAGAAGAACTCAGTGGAGTGAGCCAGCCTGTCATAGCCAGGATGGAAACAGGCAAGACCAGTCCTCAGTTGGATACGGTCTTGAAAGTTCTAGCCAGTTTAGGCAAGACACTCGCAGTTGTCCCGCTTGAACAGGAAAAAGGTTGATAGGGATGGAATGACTTGGTTTGCTAAAATCATCCACTGGATAATTTTACCTCCCGTCCTCACTTTATCAGGGAAATATCAGAATTACAAAAGAAAACCAACTTATAGTCTTTTCTAATAACAAGCCATAGTCAACTATCTGTTTACTCAAGTTTGACTATGAATAGGACTATCTTGAAATACTGTTAACCATTGTCTATCAAAGGATTTGGGGAATTTTCTCCAAATCCTTTTTTGTGCTTCAAAAAGAGATATAGTTTCAAACTATATCAAAGCCTAAATTTTTACAATTATACAGATGATTTCTTTTCTGTTAAGATAGTTTCAACAACAATTTTTGGAGGACAAAACATGTCAACTACAATTATCGGTTTCCCTCGTTTGGGTGAATTCCGCGAATTAAAATTTACAACTGAAAAATACTTTAGAAAAGAAATCTCAGAAGAAGAACTTTTGGCTGCTGCGAAAGAATTGCGTGCAAAACACTGGAACATCGTCAAAGAAAAAGGCATTACTGAAATCCCATCAAATGACTTTTCTCACTATGACAACTTCCTTGATGCTGCCTTCCTTTTCAACGTAGTTCCTGCATCTGTTCAAAACTTGGACTTGTCTGATCTTGAACGCTACTTTGCTTTGGGACGTGGTTACCAAGGAGAAAAAGGGGATGTTCGTGCCCTTCCGATGAAGAAATGGTTCAACACCAACTACCACTACATCGTTCCAAAATTTGAAAAAGACACTCAAGTAAAATTGGCTGGTCACAAGATCTTTGATGAGTTCCAAGAAGCTAAAGAATTGGGTCTTAACACTCGTCCTGTCCTTGTCGGTCCATTTACTTTCCTTCAATTGTCAGACTTTGAAGAAGGTGTGAAAGCAGAAGACTTCGTAGATAGCTTAGTAGCTGCTTACCAAGGTGTTTTTGCGAAATTGGCTGAACTTGGTGCAACTCGTATCCAACTCGATGAAGCTGCTCTTGTCAAAGACTTGTCAGAAGAAGAAAAAGCCCTCTTCTTGAACATCTACAACAAACTCTTGGCTGATAAAAAAGGTCTTGAAGTCTTGCTTCAAACTTACTTCGGTGACGTTCGTGACGTTTACGCTGACCTTGTGAAATTGCCAGTAGATGCGATCGGTCTTGACTTCGTGGAAGGTAAGAAAACTCTTGAACTTGTTAAAGGTGGATTCCCAGCTGACAAGACTCTTTATGCAGGTATTGTCAATGGTAAGAACATCTGGCGCAACAACTACGAAAAGAGCTTGGCGATTCTTGAGCAAATCCCAGCTGAAAACATCGTTTTGACTAGCTCATGTTCACTTCTTCATGTGCCATTTACAACTGCTAATGAAGAATTTGAACCAGCTATCTTGAACCACTTTGCATTTGCAGTTGAAAAATTGGATGAAATCCGTGACTTGGATGCTATCCGCAACGGTCAAGGTACAGAAGCTCTTGCAGCAAACAAAGAACTCTTTGCAACTGAACGTGTTGGTGAAAATGCTGAACTTCGTGCGCGTATCGCTGGATTGACAGACGCAGACTACACTCGTTTGCCAGCCTTCGCAGAACGTGAAGCGATCCAAGAAGAAGCTTTCAAACTTCCAGCTCTTCCAACAACTACCATCGGTTCATTCCCTCAAACCAAGGAAGTACGTGCCAAACGTTTGGCCTTCCGTAAGGGTGAATTGTCACAAGAAGAATACGATGCCTTCCTTGCTGAAACCATCGACGAATGGATCAAATGGCAAGAAGAAGTTGGATTTGACGTGCTTGTACACGGTGAATTTGAGCGTAATGACATGGTTGAGTACTTCGGTCAAAACTTGTCAGGTTACCTCTTCTCTAAGAACGGTTGGGTACAATCATATGGTATGCGTGGGGTTAAACCACCAATCATCTGGGGTGATGTGACTCGTCTCAACCCAATCACTGTTAAATGGTCTAGCTACGCACAAAGCCGTACGGACAAACCTGTTAAAGGTATGTTGACTGGACCTGTTACAATCCTTAACTGGTCATTCCCACGTGAAGACATCTCTATCAAGGATTCTACTCTTCAAATCGCTCTTGCAATCAAGGATGAAGTTCTTGACCTTGAAGCTGCAGGCGTGAAAATCATCCAAATCGACGAGGCTGCTCTTCGTGAGAAATTGCCACTTCGTCGTAGCGACTGGTACGAAGATTACCTTGACTGGGCTATTCCAGCCTTCCGTTTGGTACACTCAACAGTAGCGCCAGACACACAAATCCACACTCACATGTGTTACTCAGAATTTACAGATATCATCCCAGCTATCGACAACATGGATGCAGACGTTATCTCATTTGAAGCTAGCCGTTCAAACCTTGAAATCTTGGACGAACTCAAAGCGAAAAACTTCCAAACAGAAGTTGGACCTGGGGTTTACGATATCCACTCACCTCGTGTGCCTAATGAAGGCGAAATCGACCACACAATCGAAGCTATCCTTGCGAAAGTACCAAGCAAGAAAGTTTGGATCAACCCTGACTGTGGTTTGAAAACACGTGGTATTCCAGAAACGAAAGAAAGCTTGATCCGCCTTGTAGAAGCTGCCAAAGCTGCGCGTGAGAAATTGTAAGATAAGACAGTTCTCCATACATGGTTGATCAGTAAGAAATCAACTAGAAAAAGGTTATTACATATGTCGCGTCAAACACCGTCACTCTCATTTGAAGTTTTCCCTCCAAACCCAGCAGTAGGCAATGACAAAATTATTGCAGCTCTGAAAGACATGCAGGGCTTGGCACCACACTTCATCAGTGTAACTGCTAGCAATAATAAATTTAATATCAAAGAGACGACGGTTCGTTTGGCAGACTATATCCAAAATGACTTGGAGATTCCGACCATTGCTCACTTGCCAGCTATCTACTTAACTAAGGATAAGGTGGCTGAGACCATTGCAGATTTGGATAAGGTTGGGGTTCAGAAAATCTTGGCACTTCGTGGAGATATCATTCCGGATGTGGAGCCACAAAAGGATTTTCGTTACGCCACAGACTTGATTGAGTTTATCAAGGAACAGGCACCGCATTTTGATATCATCGGAGCTTGTTATCCAGAGGGGCATCCTGATTCGCCAAACCAAATCTCAGATATTCAAAATCTCAAGAAAAAAGTGGATGCAGGCTGTTCAAGCCTTGTCACTCAGCTTTTCTTTGACAATGAGCGTTTCTACGATTTCCAAGACAAATGTACCTTGGCAGGGATTGATGTTCCTATTCATGCAGGTATCATGCCAATCCTCAATCGTAACCAAGCTCTTCGTCTCTTGAAGACTTGTGAGAATATCCATCTGCCACGTAAGTTCAAGGCTATCTTGGACAAGTATGAGAATGACCCTGAGTCACTCAGAGCAGCAGGACTTGCCTATGCCGTAGACCAAATCGTGGACTTGGTAACGCAAGACGTAGCAGGCGTGCATCTCTACACCATGAACAACGCAGACACTGCTCAGTACATTCACCAAGCAACCAATGCCTTGTTCAATCACCAACCTTAAAATAATAAAAAGCAAACCATTCTTCTTTTCATAGCAGAATGGTTCCTTTTTTATAGAAAAGACCGTACTTTTTAAGAAAAATATGATAAAATAGACTCTGTACGTACTTGATACAAAGATGAGGGTATTTAGGTTATAAAGGTTGCGAAAACGAAACTCAAAAAATCCAAAATGTCTTGAGTAATTGAACCCGGCCGAAAAGCTGTGTAAAAAAGATAAACTGTCTTGTCTTCATCGAAGACTTCGTCAGTTTCCTATTTTTACTTTGCTTTTGACGGCCTTGGTATCTTGATCTTTGTAGGCAAGGCGTATAATTTTATCAATCCAAAGGGGATTAAAATGACAAAACATGTGTTTCAAACGACTTTTGCGGGTCGTGAATTGATCGTAGAGACTGGTCAGGTTGCTAAGCAAGCAAATGGCTCTGTTGTCGTGCGTTATGGTGAGTCAACTGTCTTGACTGCAGCCGTTATGTCTAAGAAGATGGCAACTGGGGATTTCTTCCCGCTTCAAGTCAACTACGAAGAAAAAATGTATGCAGCTGGGAAGTTTCCTGGTGGCTTTATGAAACGTGAAGGACGTCCTTCAACAGACGCGACTTTGACAGCGCGTTTGATTGACCGTCCAATCCGTCCAATGTTTGCGGAAGGTTTCCGTAACGAAGTGCAGGTCATCAACACAGTCCTTTCTTACGATGAAAATGCATCTGCACCAATGGCAGCTATGTTTGGTTCATCATTGGCCTTGTCTATCTCAGATATTCCATTTGACGGCCCAATCGCTGGGGTACAAGTAGGCTATGTTGATGGTCAAATTATCATCAACCCAACGCAAGAACAAGCAGAGCAATCGCTTCTTGAATTGACAGTAGCTGGTACGAAACACGCTATCAACATGGTAGAGTCTGGTGCCAAAGAATTGTCAGAAGAAATCATGTTGGAAGCTCTTCTGAAAGGACATGAAGCTGTCAAAGAATTGATTGCCTTCCAAGAAGAAATCGTTGCGGCAGTTGGTAAAGAAAAAGCAGAAGTAGAATTGCTTCATGTAGATGCTGACTTGCAAGCTGAAATCATCGCAGCTTACAACAGTGACCTCCAAAAAGCGGTTCAAGTAGAAGAAAAATTGGCTCGTGAAGCTGCAACTCAAGCAGTGAAGGACCAAGTCACAGCCGTTTACGAAGAAAAATATGCAGACCACGAAGAATTTGACCGTATCATGCGTGATGTGGCTGAAATCTTGGAACAAATGGAACACGCAGAAGTACGCCGTTTGATCACAGAAGACAAGGTACGTCCTGATGGTCGTAAGGTCGATGAAATCCGTCCTTTGGATGCGGTTGTTGACTTCGTTCCACGTGTGCACGGTTCAGGTCTCTTTACTCGTGGGCAAACTCAGGCTCTTTCTATCTTGACTTTGGCGCCAATGGGTGAAACGCAAATCATCGATGGTTTGGATCCAGAGTACAAGAAACGCTTTATGCACCACTATAACTTCCCACAATACTCTGTTGGGGAAACTGGACGTTACGGTGCACCTGGTCGTCGTGAAATTGGTCACGGTGCTCTTGGGGAGCGTGCCCTTGCTCAAGTATTGCCAAGCTTGGAAGAATTTCCATATGCGATTCGTTTGGTAGCAGAAGTATTGGAATCAAACGGTTCTTCATCTCAAGCCTCTATCTGTGCCGGCACTCTTGCCCTTATGGCTGGTGGTGTGCCAATCAAGGCACCAGTAGCAGGGATTGCTATGGGTCTCATCTCAGATGGAAACAACTATACAGTATTGACAGATATCCAAGGTTTGGAAGACCACTTTGGAGATATGGACTTTAAGGTTGCAGGTACTCGCGACGGGATTACAGCCCTTCAAATGGATATTAAGATCCAAGGGATTACTGCTGAAATCTTGACGGAGGCTCTTGCTCAAGCCAAGAAAGCTCGTTTTGAAATCCTTGATGTGATCGAAGCAACTATTCCTGAAGTTCGTCCAGAATTGGCTCCAACTGCTCCGAAAATTGATACTATCAAGATTGATGTTGATAAGATTAAGATTGTCATCGGTAAGGGTGGAGAAACCATCGATAAGATTATCGCTGAAACAGGCGTTAAGATTGACATCGACGAAGAAGGTAACGTATCTATCTACTCTAGCGACCAAGCTGCCATTAACCGTGCTAAAGAAATCATTGCTGGTTTGGTTCGTGAAGCCAAAGTGGACGAAGTCTACCATGCCAAAGTTGTTCGTATCGAGAAATTTGGTGCCTTTGTCAACCTCTTTGACAAGACAGATGCCCTCGTACACATCTCTGAAATGGCTTGGACTCGTACTAATAATGTAGAAGATTTAGTTCAAATTGGTGATTTTGTCGATGTGAAGGTTATTAAGATCGATGAAAAAGGTCGTGTAGATGCTTCTATGAAGGCACTCTTGCCACGTCCGCCAAAACCAGAACATGCAGAAGAAAAAGGGGAAAAAGGTCATCGTCATGGCGATCGTCCTCGTCACCACCACAAGGACCACAAACCTAAGAAAGAAACTACAGAAACACCAAAAGACTCAGAATAAGAAAGGAGAAATGTATGGGATGGTGGCGTGAAACCATTGATATCGTAAAAGAAAATGATCCAGCGGCTCGCACTACCTTGGAAGTCTTGCTGACTTATCCTGGTGTCAAGGCCTTGGCTGCTCACCGTCTCTCTCATTTTCTCTGGAAACATGGCTTTAAGCTTTTAGCTCGTATGCACAGCCAGTTTTGGCGTTTTTGGACGCAGATAGAGATTCACCCTGGTGCTCAGATCGAATCAGGTGTCTTTATTGACCATGGAGCAGGACTTGTGATTGGGGAGACAGCTATCGTTGAAAAAGGTGTTCTTCTCTACCACGGAGTGACTCTCGGTGGGACAGGTAAGGATAGTGGCAAACGCCATCCGACTGTTCGTAAAGGAGCTCTCATCTCTGCTCATGCCCAAGTCATCGGACCTGTAGAAATCGGTGAAAATGCCAAAGTCGGTGCCGCTGCGGTCGTTGTGGCAGATGTTCCTAGTGATGTGACGGTTGTCGGTATTCCTGCTAAAATTGTCCGAGTGCATGGGCAAAAGGATGAACCAACCATTCACGAAGTCGAAGAAAAACGTGAATACTATGTCAATAAACTTGAGCATGCTAGAGAAGCCAGTCACAGGTCGTCTGGTTTGTAATGGGAAGTGACTCTTTAATTAGGAGGTTAGGCCGATGCTATTAGAAGAATTTGAAAATGTACCTGCTGTTATCGAGCCAACTGATCGAAGCCTCCTTAGTGGTGGAGAAATCTGTGATACGATTATTTTATCTTTTAATGGAGAAATCGTTGAACGAGTAAAGCAGTTTGAAGATGTTTACGAAGGTGGCTATCTAACCAATCTAAATGGTAGATTTCCATGGTATATCTATGAAAAAGATGGGAGTAAGGTAGCAGTTGCTATAGCTACGATTGGAGCCCCGATGGTTGTTGGACTCTTAGAAGAACTCAAAGCAAGAGGATTTAAGAACTTTATTGTTTTGGGTTCTTGCGGAGTTCTAGATCAGTCTATTCAGGCAGATAAGATTATCCTACCAAGTTCAGCTCTACGTGATGAAGGTACAAGTTACCATTACGCTCCTGCAAGTGATGAAATAGCTTATGATGAAACTCTACTCCTAACCATAGAAGAAGCTTTAAACAAATCTGATGTTGAGCACATTCGAACAAAGGCTTGGACCACAGATGCTTTCTATCGTGAAACAGCTGATAAAGTCAAACGTAGACTAGCAGCAGGTGCGACTGTTGTAGATATGGAAGCCTCAGCAATCATGGCTTGGGCACAATTTCGACAAGCAAAAGTTTATCAATTTTTTTATACGGCTGATTATGTTGACCATCATAATCATGAATGGGATGCTAGACGCGAGGATAGAAATGCGGATGTTATGACTTTCTTTGAGATAGCATTAGTAATTGCTAGAGAGTTGGATTGAAACGACTCTTTACGATAAACAAGACACAGAAAGGAGTCAGTGAGTGATTAAAATCTATGACACCATGTCTCGTGATTTGCGAGAATTTGTCCCAATCGAGGACGGCAAGGTCAAGATGTATGTCTGTGGGCCAACTGTATACAATTATATCCACGTGGGGAATGCTCGTTCGACAGTAGCCTTCGATACCATTCGTCGCTACTTTGAGTACCGTGGCTATGAGGTTGCCTATATTTCTAACTTCACGGATGTGGATGATAAGATTATCAACCGTGCTAAGGAAGAAGGTATCACACCTCAAGAAGTAGCGGATAAGTACATCGCTGCCTTTCGTGAAGACGTGACGGCTCTTGGTGTTAAGCCTGCGACTCGTCATCCTCGTGTAGTGGAGTTTATGGCGGATATCATCCGCTTTGTCTCTGACCTGATTGAAAAAGGTTATGCCTATGAGAGCCAGGGGGATGTATACTTCCGTGTGGAAAAATCCCATAACTATGCTAAGTTAGCCAATAAAACCCTAGAAGACTTGGAGTTAGGTGCTTCAGGTCGGACAGACGAAGAAACAGCTCGAAAGGAGAATCCTGTGGACTTTGCTCTTTGGAAAGCAGCCAAACTAGGTGAGATTTCTTGGGACAGTCCTTGGGGGCCTGGTCGTCCAGGCTGGCACATCGAGTGTTCGGTCATGTCAACGGAGATTTTAGGCGATACCATCGATATTCACGGTGGTGGAGCTGACCTTGAGTTTCCACACCACACAAATGAAATTGCCCAGTCAGAAGCCAAGACAGGTAAGACCTTTGCTAACTACTGGATGCACAATGGCTTTGTCAACATCGACAATGTCAAGATGTCCAAGTCCTTGGGGAATTTCATCACCGTGCATGATGCCCTCAAGACCATTGATGGCCAAGTGCTTCGTTTCTTCTTTGCGACTCAGCATTACCGCAAACCTATCAACTTTACGGAGAAGGCTGTGCGTGATGCCGAGACCAATCTCAAGTATCTCAAGAACACTTATGAGCAACCATTTACTGGAACTGTAGATGCGGGGGAGTTGCAAGTTTTTAAAGATAAGTTCGTAGCTGCCATGGATGAAGATTTCAATACAGCAAATGGTATCACAGTCGTCTTTGAAATGGCCAAGTGGATCAACTCAGGCAACTATGATGCAACGGTTAAGGAAGCTCTTACGGCTATGTTAGAGGTCTTTGGTATTGTTTTCGTCGAGGAAGTTTTGGATGAAGAGATTGAAGCCTTGATTCAAAAACGTCAAGAAGCGCGTGCCAATCGTGATTTTGCGACAGCTGACCAAATCCGTGACCAATTGGCTGCTCAAGGGATTAAGCTACTGGATACCAAGGATGGAGTGAGGTGGACACGTGATTGATGTCAATCTCATTAACGGGATTGCGCTAGCCTTTGAAGGAGATGCGGTGTATTCTATGTATATTCGACGTCACCTCATCCTAAAAGGCATGACCAAGCCCAATAAACTCCACCAAGAGGCAACCAAGTATGTGTCAGCCAAGGCTCAGGCACGCTTGATTTCCCTTATGTTAGAAGAAGAAGTCCTAACGGAAAAGGAAGAAGAAATTTATAAACGGGGCCGTAACACCAATAGCCATACCAAGGCAAAGAACGCAGATGTTGTTACCTACCGTATGTCTACAGGTTTTGAAGCGGTCATGGGTTATCTTCATATGACCGAAAATGTGGAGCGCCTTGAAACCTTGATTTCTTGGTGTATCCAAAAAGTGGAGGGCTAGGAATGATTGCAAAAGAATTACTAGATTGGTTTCCACAAGCTCAAATCGTAGACCAGCCAATTGATAAGGAAGGTTTTCTTACGCTGCCAGTTTCCTCGCAACAGTGGATTTTACTGGAGGAAGTTGGACTAAGTGAACGTGAGAAACAGTTGGTAGCTCTCCTAACCCAGCAAGAGCAAACGATCTCGCTCAATCCTTGGTATAGTTATTTGATTGAGGGCAAGGGACAAGCACCGCAAAGTTTTAAAAAGCTACAAGTTGTCTATTGTCACCTTTCCTATTACCAACAGGAAAACTTGACTTCTTGGTTGGATATGATGAAAACCCTCTTTCCTAATTGCGAGACAGTGCTTCAGGTGGGAGCTCAGGATTACCTATTTGTTCTCCAACAGGACAAATACACTTCTGTTCGGTCTATCTTGATGGATACCTTGGAAGCCGTAGAGTATGACTTTGGGGTTCGCTTATCTATCATGCTGGGGCAGGTTTGGTCGCAAACAGGAAATCAGAGTTTGACAGATCTCATCAAAGCAGAACGTGACTTATTTAAAAACTGGTGGCGTCAAGGTCATCAAGGATTCCATACGTTTTCTCAACTCTACCTTTGGAGTATGGGTGAAAAAATGGTGGATCTCGAAATGATAAAAGATTATCTCCACCAGATGATTTTGGATCAGGATCAAATTCAGGAAATCATTCTCTCCTTATGGGAAAATAGTGCAGTCCTAACTAAAACAGCACAGCAACTCTATTTGCACCGCAATTCTCTCCAATACAAGATTGATAAATGGGAAGAATTGACAGGGCTTCAGTTGAAAGAATTGACAGATTTGACCTTGTGTTATCAATTGATTTTACCAGATATTATTTAAAGTTTTGTGCAAGTTGCACAGAACTTTTTTATTTTTTTGGTCATCTTGCCATAGAAATGTAAAGCGTTTTCATCTATAATAAAACTATCAAAAATAAAAGGAGTTCACCGAAATGGTAGAATTAAATCTTAAAAACATTTACAAAAAATATCCAAACAGCGAACACTACTCAGTTGAAGACTTCAACTTGGACATCAAAGACAAAGAATTTATCGTTTTCGTAGGACCTTCAGGATGTGGTAAATCAACTACTCTCCGTATGATTGCAGGTCTTGAAGACATCACAGAAGGTACTGCATCTATCGATGGCGTTGTTGTCAATGACGTAGCTCCAAAAGACCGTGACATCGCCATGGTATTCCAAAACTACGCTCTTTACCCACACATGACTGTATACGATAACATGGCTTTCGGTTTGAAATTGCGTAAATACAGCAAAGACGACATCGACAAACGTGTACAAGAAGCAGCTGAAATTCTTGGTTTGAAAGAATTCTTGGATCGTAAACCAGCTGACCTTTCAGGTGGTCAACGTCAACGTGTTGCCATGGGTCGTGCGATCGTCCGTGATGCTAAGGTATTCTTGATGGACGAACCTTTGTCAAACTTGGATGCGAAACTTCGTGTATCTATGCGTGCTGAAATCGCTAAAATCCACCGTCGTATCGGAGCTACAACTATCTACGTAACTCACGACCAAACAGAAGCGATGACACTTGCAGACCGTATCGTTATCATGTCAGCAACTAAAAACCCTGCTGGTACTGGTACTATCGGACGTGTTGAACAAATCGGTACTCCTCAAGAAGTTTACAAAAACCCAGTTAACAAATTCGTAGCAGGATTCATCGGAAGCCCAGCTATGAACTTCATCAACGTTAAATTGATCGGTGACCACATCGTTGGTGACGCCTTTAACTTGAAAGTTCCAGAAGGTGCTTTGAAAGTTCTTCGCGATAAAGGTTACGAAGGTAAAGAATTGATTTTCGGTATCCGTCCAGAAGACGTGAACGCAGAACCTGCTTTCCTCGAAACATTCCCAGAATCAGTTGTGAAAGCAACTATCTCTGTATCAGAATTGCTTGGTTCAGAATCTCACCTATACTGCCAAGTTGGTAAAGATGAATTCGTTGCTAAAGTTGACGCACGTGACTACTTGCAAGCTGGTGCAACTGTGGAACTTGGATTTGACTTAAACAAAGCTCACTTCTTCGATGTAGAAACTGAAAAGACAGTTTACTAAGATAGATTTGAATAAAACAACACTACTAGAGTTTTTCTAGTAGTGTTGTTTTATAAAGTTTAGAAACTCGGATAGAAGGAGACTTTACTAGTTTTCTTATTCACTAAAAAGTGTTAAAATGGTAGGAAGAACTGGAGAGTATGCATGCCAAAAGAAGTAATTTATTCTGGCGATGAAGTCGTCGCTTTAACGCAAAAATATTTATCGAAAGAAGATGTGGCTTTTGTCCATAAGGCCTTGGTTTATGCTGTAGAGTGCCACAGTGGCCAATATCGTAAATCAGGCGAGCCTTACATTATCCACCCTATCCAGGTCGCAGGTATCTTGGCTAAGCTCAAGTTGGACGCTGTCACTGTTGCCTGTGGTTTTTTGCATGACGTGGTAGAAGACACAGATGCTACTTTGGATGACTTAGAGCGCGAGTTTGGCCATGATGTTCGAGTGATTGTAGACGGTGTTACCAAGCTTGGTAAGGTCGAATACAAGTCTATAGAAGAGCAACTAGCTGAGAATCACCGCAAGATGCTTATGGCCATGTCAGAGGATATCCGCGTTATCTTGGTCAAACTCTCTGACCGCCTGCACAATATGCGTACCCTCACGCATCTTCGTAAGGACAAGCAAGAACGTATTTCCCGAGAAACCATGGAAATTTACGCACCACTTGCTCACCGTCTGGGGATTTCAAGTGTTAAGTGGGAACTAGAGGATCTTTCCTTCCGTTACCTCAATCCGACAGAGTTTTACAAGATAACTCACATGATGAAGGAGAAACGTCAAGAACGTGAAGCCTTGGTCGATGAAGTTGTGACGAAGCTTGAGGAGTATTCATCTGAGCGCAATCTTACAGGAAAAATCTATGGTCGTCCAAAGCATATCTACTCTATCTATCGCAAGATGCAGGACAAGAAAAAACGCTTTGAGGAAATCTATGACCTGATTGCCATTCGCTGTATCCTAGATACCCAGAGTGATGTTTATGCCATGTTGGGTTACGTTCATGAGCTATGGAAACCAATGCCAGGACGTTTCAAGGACTACATTGCCAATCGTAAGGCCAATGGTTACCAGTCTATCCATACGACTGTTTATGGACCAAAAGGCCCAATCGAGTTCCAGATCCGTACCAAGGAAATGCACGAGGTTGCTGAGTACGGGGTTGCGGCTCACTGGGCCTACAAAAAAGGAATGAAAGGCCAAGTTAATAGTAAAGAATCTGCCATTGGGATGAACTGGATCAAGGAGATGATGGAACTCCAAGACCAGGCGGATGATGCCAAGGAATTTGTAGATACGGTCAAAGAAAACTATCTGGCTGAGGAGATTTATGTCTTTACTCCAGATGGGGCGGTTCGTTCTCTTCCAAAGGATTCGGGACCGATTGACTTTGCCTATGAGATTCATACCAAGATTGGGGAAAAAGCGACTGGTGCCAAGGTCAATGGCCGTATGGTTCCTTTGACTACCAAGCTGAAAACGGGTGACCAGGTTGAAATCATCACCAATCCAAATTCATTTGGACCAAGCCGTGACTGGCTCAACATGGTTAAGACCAGCAAGGCCCGCAACAAAATTCGTCAGTTCTTTAAAAACCAAGACAAAGAATTGTCCATCAATAAAGGCCGTGAAATGCTGATTAGTCAGCTCCAAGAAAACGGCTATGTGGCCAATAAATTTATGGACAAGCGCCACATGGATGAAGTCCTTCAAAAAACCAGCTACAAGACAGAAGAAGCTCTCTTTGCAGCCATTGGTTTTGGAGAAATCGGAGCCATCACCGTCTTCAATCGTTTGACGGAAAAAGAGCGTCGTGAAGAAGAGCGTGCCAAGGCTAAGGCAGAAGCAGAAGAACTGGTCAAGGGTGGCGAAGTCAAGGTAGAGAACAAGGACACGCTTAAGGTGAAGCATGAGGGTGGAGTTGTCATCCAAGGTGCTTCTGGGCTCTTGGTTCGGATTGCCAAATGTTGTAACCCTGTTCCCGGTGATGATATCGTTGGTTATATTACCAAAGGTCGCGGTGTTGCCATCCACCGTGTGGACTGTATGAACCTTCGTTCACAGGAAAACTATGAGCAACGTCTGCTAGATGTTGAATGGGAAGACCAATTCTCAACCAAGGAATATATGGCTCATATCGATATCTATGGACTCAACCGTTCTGGTCTTTTGAATGATATCTTGCAAGTCCTATCAAACACAACTAAGAATATCTCGTCAGTTAATGCCCAACCGACCAAGGATATGAAATTTGCCAATATCCATGTATCCTTTGGAATTTCTAACCTTTCAATGTTGACAACTGTGGTTGATAAGATTAAGAGTGTACCAGAAGTCTACTCAGTCAAACGGACCAATGGTTAAGTATGATCGATACAGTCAGAAAGGATTTCTATGAAAATCATCGTTCAGCGAGTCAAGCAAGCTCAGGTTTCTATTGAGGGGCAGATTCATGCTCAAATCAAACAAGGTCTCTTGCTCCTAGTGGGTGTTGGACCTGAGGATCAGCAAGAGGATTTGGAGTATGCAGTCAGAAAACTTGTCAATATGCGGATCTTTTCGGATGACGAAGGCAAGATGAACCTATCTGTTAAGGATATCCAAGGAGAAATTCTCTCCATCTCTCAATTCACTCTGTTTGCTGATACCAAAAAAGGCAATCGTCCAGCATTTACAGGTGCTGCCAAACCTGATATTGCTGAGGCCTTCTATCAAGATTTTAACAAGGAACTAGCCAAAGAGGTTCCTGTTGAAACAGGTGTCTTCGGAGCAGATATGCAGGTAGAACTGGTCAATGATGGGCCGGTAACTATCATCCTTGATACAAAAAATAGATAAGAAAAACCAAGCTTGTTAGCTTGGTTTTTTTGTGACGGATTTAGTTCATCTTTTCAACATAGAGCTGTTTGGCGATTTCTAGACTTACCAAGAGTTCTTCATTGTTGTGAATTAAAGTAAAGGTATTAGAGAAATCATCAAACTGTTGAACTTGGAGTTTGTCTCCGATATTGATGGCATGTTTTTCCAGATATTTTAGGAGATCAAAGCTATCGTGAACCCGAGTTAGGAGATAGGTTCCAGCTTCTTTGGTTTCTGATAGTGGTAGGTTGTTGATTTCAACCAAAAGCTCTCCTTTAGCAGGAATGGTACCACCGTGAGGGCAAGTTTTTGGGAAACCTAGCATACTTTCTAATCTCTCTACAAAAAAGTCTGAAACGGTATGTTCTAATACTTCAGCTTCCTCATGAATTTGGTCACTGGTATAGTCTAGATGGTGGACCAGAAAAACCTCAATCAGACGATGTTTACGATAAAGTTCTGATACAAGTGTTAGCCCAATATTGGTTAGCAAGTATCCTTTTTTCTTATCTTTTAAGATGAGATTTTCAGACTGCATGCGCTTAATCATTTCAGTTACAGCTGGAGGAGATACCTGCATTCGAGCAGCAATTTCCTTATTGGTAATCTTAGGAACATCCATGCCAATCTCATAAATACATTTTAAGTAGTCTTCTTTATTTGGTGTCATTCGCATTTCCTTGTTTATTATCTCCATCTAGTATACCAAAAAAGAGGCTGGGACAAAAGTCCTAGCCTCTCAATTGTCTTTGGATTGTCGAGCAAGACGCAGTGGTTGAGTGGACTCTACTACGCTGATTTCATCAGCTTTTATAGCCCTACTCAACTGTGCGGAGGTGGGACGACGAAATCGAATTCTAACGAATGACCGATTTCTGTCCCCCTCTCTATTGCTACAAGAGCTTGACTTAGTTGAGTTCTTTTGCAGCTGCAATAGCGGCTTCAAAGTCTGGTTCGCTGTTGATATTATCCACATATTCGACGTAGCGGATGGTATTATCGGTATCGAGAACAAAAACTGCGCGTGCAAGCAGATGCCATTCATTGATTAAGAGGGCGTAATCGCGTCCAAAGGAATGGTCGAAGTAGTCTGAAAGCATGATGGCATTCTCAATTCCCTCAGCACCACACCAGCGTTTTTGTGCAAATGGAAGGTCCATAGATACCGTTAGGACAACAGTGTTGTCTAAGCTAGCCAATTCTTGGTTAAAGCGACGAGTCTGTAGCGAGCAGATGCCTGTATCGATAGAAGGGATGACACTCAAGATCTTTTTCTTGCCTTCAAAGTCAGCCAGTGTTTTTTTAGAGAGGTCAGTCGTTGTGAGAGAGAAATCAAGTGCTTTGTCTCCTACTTGTAGTTGTTTTCCTGTAAACGTAACAGGGTTTCCAAGAAATGTAGTCATAAGCTACTCCAATCTTTTTTCTTTCATTTTACATTAAACGTTCAGACTCTTCCAATAATTTGACCGAAATTTAAATAGACAAAAAACGCCAATTCATGGTGACTGACGTTTTTAAAATGATTATTTAGCTAAACCTTCAGAAATCTTGTCAAGATTGTATTTCATCATGTTGTAGTAGCTATCGCCTTCTTTACCTTCTTCAGCGATTGAGTCCGTAAAGATTTGAGCATAGATTGGGATGTTTGTGTCTTTTGAAACAGTCTTCATTGGACGATCATCGACACTGGATTCAACAAATAGTGATGGAACTTTCATTTGGCGAAGTTTTTCAACCAAAGTCTTGATTTGGTCAGGTGTTCCTTCTTCTTCAGTGTTGATTTCCCAAATGTATGCACTTGGGACACCGTAAGCTTTAGAGAAGTATTTGAAGCACCCCTCGCTGGTTACGATGAGTTTCTTGTCCGCATCAATAGCGTTAAATTTCTCTTTGGCTTCCTTGTCAAGCTTGTCTAGTTTTTCAGTGTATTCTTTGAGATTCTTTTCGTAGAATTCCTTGTTGCTAGGGTCTTTGGCGATGAGTTGCTTAGCAATATTTTGAGCATAGATGATCCCATTTTCAAGATTGAGCCAAGCGTGTGGGTCTTCTTTCCCTTTTTCATTTTCCCCTTCTAGGTAGATGACATCAACGCCTTCACTAACTGCAAAGTAGTCTTTGTTTTCAGTTTTCTTAGCATTCTCAACTAATTTTGTAAACCAGGCATTTCCACCTGTTTCAAGGTTGATACCATTGTAGAAAATTAAGTCGGCTTGCGAAGTTTTCTTGACGTCTTCTGGTAGTGGCTCGTACTCGTGTGGATCTTGTCCTACAGGCACGATACTATGAAGATCAATCTTGTCTCCTGCGATATTTTTAGTAATATCAGCGATGATAGAGTTAGTTGCTACAACCTTTAGTTTTTGGTTTGTAGATGCTGTGTCTTTTTTTCCGCTAGCACAGGCAGCTAATCCAATGATAGCAAGAAAAAGAACAAGCAATGTACCTAATTTTTTCATTAGATTCCTCCAGAGGGGCTCCCTCATTATTGTTTGATTTTTTTATTTTTCAGCTTCAGATAACGTTGTTTTGGTGCGATAAAGAAACTGATGAGAAAGAAACTTGCAGATGTCAGCACGATACTTGAACCTGCAGCCAGGTTAAAGCTATAACCGATAAAAAGTCCCAAGACAGAAGCTAGAGCTCCCAAGCCTGATGAAAGAAAAATCATGGTCTTTAGACTATTGGCGTAAAGATAAGCTGTCGCGGCTGGAGTAATCAGCATGGCTACGATAAGGATGGTTCCGACACTTTGCATAGCAGTCACTGACACCAAAGTCAAGAGTATCATGAGTAGATAGTGGTAGAAATTAACTGGCATGCCCATAGCTTTGGCTAGGAGTTCATCAAAGGATGTAATCAAGAGTTGCTTGAAGAAAATCCCGATAATCAATAGAATGAGAGCTCCCATACCGATGGTAATATACATGTCTATGTCTTGCACAGCTAAGATATTCCCAAAGAGAATATGGAAGAGGTCAGTCGAGCTTTTAGCCACACTAATCAAGATAATGCCCAGAGCCAATAAAGATGAAAAGGTAATCCCAATGGCAGTGTCACTCTTGATAATAGAGTTCCCCTTGATGTAGGTGATGATGACAGAGGCAAGCAGTCCAAAGATGATAGCACCAATAAAGAAGTCAATTCCTAAAATAAAAGAAAGAGCTACACCAGGTAAGACAGCGTGCGAGATAGCATCTCCCATAAGGGACATACCACGGAGAATGATAAAGCATCCGACCGCTCCAGCAACAATACCAATCACAACAGCTGTAATCAAGGCATTTTGGAGAAAGTGGAAGTTCTGCAATCCATCTATAAATTCTGCAATCATAGGTCACCTCCATTGAAAAAGAGTCGGTCACCATAAGCTTGTTTGAGATTGGCTTGGGTGAAGGTCTCCTTTGTTGGACCAAAGGCAATTAGCTCCTTGTTGAGAAGGAGTACCTGGTCAAAATAATGGGCAACCTTGCCGAGGTCATGGTGAACGATAAGGACAGTCTTGCCAGCTTTTTTAAGTTCTCTCAGCGTGTTCATGATGATCTCTTCACTGACAGAGTCAATCCCCACAAAGGGCTCGTCTAAGAGAATATAATCAGCATCTTGAACTAGACAACGGGCAATCAAGACACGCTGGAATTGGCCACCAGAGAGTTGACTAATCTGACGATCTGCGTAGTCAGAAAGTCCAACAATTTCTAGTGCTTCAGCCACCTTTTGCCAGTGGTTTGCTTTTAAAGTGTGAAAGAGTGGAATGGATGGATAGAGTCCCAGAGAGACACATTCTTTTACCTTGATAGGGAAGTTGTAGTCGATATGAATTTTTTGCTCGACATAGGCAACTTTCTTAAGAGATTTTTTCATTTCTTTATCTTCGATAAAAGCATGTCCTTCATGTGGGATAATGCCCAGCATACCTTTTAATAATGTTGATTTCCCGGCGCCGTTTGGACCAATAATTCCGGTAATCGTTGGTCCTTGGAGCACTAGTGAAATATCCTTAAGTGCCAACGTTTCTTTGTAGGAGACACTGAGGTTTTCGATACGTATCATACAGTTGTATTCCTCCTGGATTTTAATATACCTTAATTTTATTTTTAAGTCAAGTTAATTTTGGTAAAAATTTAAAATATTAATGATGAAATCGATCAGTAAGAGGCGGCATTTTTAATTGCATTCCCCAGGGAATTTTGCTAAGCTAGGAATAAGTGAAAATAGGAAAGTGAGAACAAGATGACACGTTATCAAGATGATTTTTATGATGCTATAAATGGTGAATGGGAAAAGACTGCAGTCATTCCAGCTGACAAATCACGAACAGGTGGTTTTATTGACCTTGACGAAGAAATCGAAGAGTTGATGCTAACAACAACCGACAAATGGTTGGAAGGTGAAGATGTGCCAGAAGATGCCATCTTAGCAAATTTTGTTAAGTACCATCGTATGGTCAGAGATTTTGACAAACGAGAAGCAGATGGAATCAAACCAGTTCTTCCTATGCTTAAGGAATACCAAGATTTGGAAAGTTTTGCAGATTTCGCAAGTAAACTAGCAGCATTTGAATTAGCTGGTAAACCAAACTTCCTTCCATTTGGAGTATCACCAGACTTTATGGATGCTAGAACCAATGTTCTCTGGGCTAGTGCTCCAGGAACTATCTTGCCTGATACAACCTACTATGCGGAAGACCATCCTCAGCGTGAGGAATTATTGAACCTTTGGAAAGAAAGTACTTCTAATCTCCTCAAAGCCTATAACTTCTCAGATGAAGAAATCGAAGATCTTTTAGAGAAACGATTGGATTTGGACCGTCGTATCGCAGCAGTGGTTCTTTCAAACGAAGAAAGTTCAGAATATGCAAAACTCTATCATCCATATGCTTATGAAGATTTCAAGAAATTCGCCCCTGCCCTACCTCTAGATGATTTCTTCCAAGCTGTTCTTGGGCAAGTGCCTGACAAGGTTATCGTAGATGAGGAACGTTTCTGGCAAGCAGCAGACCAATTTTATAGTGAAGAAGCTTGGCCTTTGCTTAAGGCAAGCTTGATCTTGAGTGTGGTCAATCTTTCAACCAGCTATCTCACAGACGAGATTCGTGTCTTGTCAGGTGCCTACGGACGTGCCCTTTCAGGTGTTCCAGAAGCTCAGGATAAGGTCAAGGCAGCCTATCACTTGGCCCAAGGTCCCTTTAAGCAAGCCCTTGGTCTCTGGTATGCGCATGAAAAATTCTCCCCAGAAGCTAAGGCAGACGTAGAGAAAAAAGTGGCGACTATGATTGACGTTTATAAGGAACGTTTGGCTAAGAACGACTGGCTCACGCCTGAAACGCGAGATAAGGCCATTGTCAAACTCAATGTCATCAAGCCTTATATCGGTTATCCAGAAGAACTGCCAGCTCGCTATAAGGACAAGGTAGTGGATGAATCTGCTAGCCTCTTTGAGAATGCCCTAGCATTTGCGCGTGTGGAAATTAAGCACAGTTGGAGCAAGTGGAACCAGCCAGTTGACTACAAGGAGTGGGGAATGCCTGCTCATATGGTCAATGCCTACTACAATCCACAAAAGAACTTGATTGTCTTCCCAGCTGCTATCTTACAGGCACCATTCTATGACTTGCATCAGTCATCTTCTGCCAACTATGGTGGTATTGGAGCAGTTATTGCCCATGAAATTTCTCACGCCTTTGATACTAATGGAGCTTCCTTTGATGAAAATGGAAGTCTTAAGGATTGGTGGACTGAGAGCGATTATGCAGCCTTTAAAGAAAAAACGCAGAAGGTTATCGACCAGTTTGATGGTCAAGAATCTTACGGTGCAAAAATCAATGGCAAATTAACTGTATCCGAAAACGTTGCCGACCTAGGAGGTATCGCTGCAGCCTTGGAAGCTGCTAAGAGAGAACCAGACTTCTCAGCTGAAGAGTTCTTCCATAACTTTGCTCGTATCTGGCGAATGAAAGGTCGACCAGAGTTGATGAAACTCATGGCTAGCGTCGACGTACACGCACCAGCTAAACTTCGTGTCAATGTCCAAGTGCCTAACTTTGACGACTTCTTTACAACTTATGATGTCAAAGAAGGCGACGGCATGTGGCGTTCACCAGAAGACCGTGTTATTATTTGGTAAAATGATTTCTTAATCAAGTATAACTTGGCGTGAATGATTCATTTTTGAAGTTTATACATCTGAAAATGCAATGCTATCGAGGTTAATATGAAGAAATTTTTAATGATGCTTTCAGCTATTTTTTCGATTTCAGTTTTGGCATCTTGTGGTCTCAATAAAAATAATAGCAATACAGAACCTTCATCTCCGCTATCATCTGTTTCCAAAGACGATAAGTCTAGTATATCAACAGAAGCAAAGACTGAAAATACAAGCGACTCGTCAACCAAAGTGTCTCAATCAACTGTTGAAAATAAGAAGGAAACGGGACCAGATTTGTATAAAGAAGTGATTGAACGTTATAATCACTATACAGAGCTTTTAAAACAAGGTAATAGAGAAGATTTATACGAGGAAAATAAACAACACAAGATTGCTTCAGAAGAATATGGCATGATTTTCTCTCGTATGGATTATCAAAATGCACCAGACTTTAAATATGCCCTTCTTGATTTGAATAAAGATGGGCAAGATGAGTTGCTTATTGGGGATGAAAAATTTGTTTCAGCCATTTATTATTTGGAAAATCAAAAACCAAACTTACTTCATACAGCTTATGTAGCTTCTGCAGGTGGTTTTCGCTCAGGCTTTGTTATTTACGAAAATGGTCTAGTCTCTTATGCAGACTGGCAGTCAACTCGTCCAGAAATGAACCTGGCTCTATATTCATTTGATAAAAATGGAGTGCAGAAGATTAAAGAAGCAACTATTCAAATCGGTGGTAATGAAAAAGCAGAGCAAGTTTTAGATATTTCTTCTGAAAAGCTTGATTTGTCTAACATTGACTGGAAAGAATTGAATCCAACAAATTAGTTTTGAATTATTTTTCTAGTCAATGTTGATTCTACCGAGCAAGTAGTGATGTAGAAATTGAAGCTACACAAAAACCAAGGATGATTGTCCTTGGTTTTTATGTTTTAGAAAAATGGATTGAAAGTTTTTTCGTGAGCGATGGTCGTAGCCGGACCATGTCCTGGATAGACATCGTAGTTTGGAAGGGTGAAGAGCTGGGTTTGGACACTATGAAGGAGTTGTTCCATACTACCAGTTGGCAAGTCTGTCCGACCAATGGTTTCTCGGAAAAGGGCATCTCCCGTTAAGACCAAGTGTCCATCTGGGAAAACCAATGAAACTCCACCGATAGAGTGACCTGGCGTTGGTAAGGCTGTGAAGCGGAATTCCTCAATCTGGTATTCTTCATGAAAGACATAAGTGTGTTCAGCTGGTTTGCAGATGACATCCGCCATATCATCGTGTCGAGGGAGTCCTGAAAGGTTGTCAACAGGAGTATAGAGCCAGCTAGCTTCACTTTCTGCCACATAGACTGGAGGATTTCCATAAGTATCTCTGACCAAGTCAAGACTCATAATATGGTCGTAGTGAGTGTGGGTCAGAAGAATGGCACAGACCGGTTTGTTGATGGTTTCGATAGTCTTGCGAATAGCCTCCCAATGGCTACCAGGATCGACTACAATCAGGTGTTGCTCCCCTTCGAGATAATAAGTATTTTCATAGGCGACAGGATTCACAGTTTTATGGATTTTCATAGGATTTCCTCTTTCATAGATTTACAGTTTCTAGTATAACACAGAAGAATAAAATAAGGAATCAACAAGAAAGTCCCTCCATAAAAGAAGGGACTTTTAACTTTTTAAAAATGATTTTTCCAGGCTTGGAAGCGTGCATCCAGTAGGAGTTGTGTCAGGTTTTTTAAGATTTCGACTTGCTCGGGCTCCAGTGTCTGGGCTTGAGAAACAAGTTGTTGAATGTGTTCAATAGCATTTCTAGAAGATAAATCGTTGATGGAAGTGATTCCAGATTCTAGGATGGTTCCGAAAAAGAGATCAAAGTAGAGCTCTAGTTCTTCATCAGGCACACTGTCCACCCATTCTTTAAGAGCGTCTTTGATTTGGAGACTTTCGCTACTAATTTCCTCTAGTTGGACAAAGTGCTGTCCTTCAGTTAGCCAGCTAAAGGTATTGTGTTGAGCGATTCCACCGAGAGCCGTAGATTTGACAACGGTAGGAGTATCAGGAACTTCTAGCATCATGCCGATGACAGAACCTTGTGGGACATAACGGTGAAATTTAGGGATAACATCTTGATAACCAGTCGTTTCTGTCAGATGAGCCTGCAAACCAGGAGCATCGTAGGTATAAACTGCTGATATCTTTTCCTGCAATTCAGGCTGGATTTGACTAGCAGCAAAGACGGCTAGATTCCCACCTTTAGAATGCCCAGCAAGAAGTACTTTTTGTTTTGGATGTTGTTTAAAGAAATCTTCCAAGTACTCAAGAGCATGCTTTTGGGCAGGGATTTCCTTCATATAGGTCATATGGAAATCTTCCTTCCAGCCAATAATACTGTCGTCTGTGCCACGAAAGACAATGAGATAAGTATCTAGGTTCAGACGATAGGTCATAGCAGCGAACTGTTTCTGTTGCTCAGTGTCAATCTCGTTAATAAAGTTTGATAGCTTGCAATTTCTAAAACGTTTGTGTTGGGCAAGCTGGTCTAAAAGTTGCAGACGTTCTTTATTGGTCAGCATGGTGCTTTCTCGCGGAACACGTGTTGCGATATCGCTTAAACGATTGACAGGCTGGTCCAATAGGTTATCAAAAGGAAGATAAGTCAGCTCTGTCAAAGCAAGTACATCCAGTTCATTTAAGGGAAGATCATAAAAAGAATCGTATTGAACATCAATTAGATAGTCAAAAATATTGGCCATGAGAATTCCTTTCTTAACTTTTATCATATCAGATTTGCATCAATTTCGCTAGTAGTCAGAAGAATTTTGCTATAATATAAAAAAAGGAGGAGCAGATGCATAAGATTTTACTAGTAGAAGATGATCCAGTAATCCGTCAGCAAGTTGGGAAAATGCTCTCCGAATGGGGTTTTGAAGTAGTCATGGTAGAAGACTTTATGGAAGTTCTGACATTATTTGTTCAGTCTGAGCCTCATCTGGTCCTGATGGATATTGGATTGCCTCTCTTTAATGGTTATCATTGGTGTCAGGAAATTCGCAAGATTTCCAAAGTTCCTATTATGTTTCTGTCTTCAAGAGACCAGGCTATGGATATCGTGATGGCTATTAATATGGGAGCAGACGATTTTGTGACCAAGCCTTTTGACCAGCAGGTCCTTTTAGCTAAGGTACAGGGTTTGTTGCGCCGCTCTTATGAATTTGGACGGGATGAAAGTCTCCTAGAGTATGCTGGAGTTATTCTCAATACCAAGTCTATGGATGTGCATGTCAATGGCAAAGCTATCAGCCTAACCAAGAATGAATTTCAGATTTTACGAGTTTTATTTGAGCATGCAGGAAATATCGTAGCGCGTGACGACTTGATGCGGGAACTCTGGAACAGTGACTTTTTTATCGATGACAATACCTTATCTGTTAATGTCGCTCGTTTGCGCAAGAAACTGGAGGAAGAAGGTTTGATTGGTTTTATCGAAACCAAGAAAGGGATAGGGTATGGATTGAAACATGCTTGAACTTAAAAGTTTTTTTCTAGCTTATATCCGTTCGCGTAGCCGTTTTTTTGCTTTTATTCTATCGCTTACAGGTTTGCTTTTTCTCTTTGAAATCTTGTTTGATAAGCAAGGGCCCTACTTTAACTATTTCTTCTTTCTATCTACATTTTTGACATTTTTGTTTTTGGTATTTGATTTCTTGATAGAATTGCAACGTTATCGTAAGGAATTGCTCTATGGCGAAAGAAAAGCTAAGTCACCAATGGAAGTCCTTCTAACTGAAAAATTAGAGAAAAGCGAATCTGAACTCTATCAAAAGAAATCAGATGCTGAAAACCGCTATAATGATTTGGTGGACTACTATACACTCTGGGTTCATCAGATAAAAACACCAATTGCAGCTAGTAAACTCCTAGTGAGTGAGGTGGCAGATCGCCAACTGAAGCAACAGTTGGAGCAGGAAATTTTTAAGATTGATTCATATACCAATCTCGTACTTCAATATCTACGCTTAGAAAGTTTCCATGATGATTTGGTGTTGAAGAAAGAAAATATAGAAGATCTGGTCAAGGAAGTCATTCGCAAATATGCCATTTTCTTTATCCAGAAAGGTCTTAGTATCAATCTGCATGACTTGGATAGAAGTATTGTGACGGATAAAAAATGGCTGTTGGTAGTCATTGAACAAATCCTGTCAAATAGCCTCAAGTACACAAATGAAGGTGGGGTTGAAATTTACATGGAAGGTTCAGACCTTTGCATCAAAGATACTGGGATTGGTATCAAAAACAGTGATCGGTTGCGAGTCTTTGAACGTGGATTTTCAGGATATAATGGTCGAATGACCCAGCAGTCATCTGGACTTGGGCTCTATCTAACCCAGAAAATCAGCCAAGAATTAGGACATCAGATTCAAATAGAATCCGAACTTGGGCAAGGAACAACTGTGAGGATTAAGTTCTCTGAAGTGAATTTACTGATTGAATGAAAAGATTGTGAAGAGGCTGGGACAAAAGTCCTAGCCTCTCAATTATCTTTGGATTGTCGAGCAAGACGCAGTGGTTGAGTGGGCTCTACTACGCTGATTTCATCAACTTTTACAGCCCTACTCAACTGTGCGGAGGTGGGACGACGAAATCAAATTCTAACGAATTACCGATTTCTGTCCCACTCTCTTCTTTAGACCTTGATATGGTGAGAAAAAAGGCTCCAATCAGATAATACTCTTTGAAAATCAAATTCAAACCACGTCAGCTTCGCCTTGCCGTACTCAAGTACAGCCTGCGGCTAGCTTCCTAGTTTGCTCTTTGATTTTCATTGAGTATAAAATAGTTTAATCTTACAAAAATGTAAGATTAAAGGCCTCTTTTGTAAGGTTATGTTATGGCAAGCCCTCTTTTTTTGGAGTAAACTTAGAGCATAAAGAAAAAGGAGAGGAACCATGAAAACAATTTTACAAAAGAAACAAACAAGTAAGCCAAGTCCAAAGGAAATCGAGCGAGTTCAAATCGGCATTCAAATGATGCAAGCTCAGTTTCAATTAATGGGATATTAAAAAGGAGAAGTTAAAATGACACTATTAGATGTAAAACACGTTCAAAAGATTTATAAAACTCGCTTTCAAGGCAACCAAGTAGAAGCACTGAAAGATATTCACTTTACCGTTGAAAAAGGCGACTACGTCGCTATCATGGGTGAGTCTGGATCTGGTAAATCTACTCTACTCAATATTCTTGCTATGCTTGACAAGCCAACGCGTGGGCAGGTCTTCCTAAACGGAACTGACACAGCTACCATTAAAAATTCTGAAGCATCAAGCTTCCGTCGTGAAAAGTTAGGCTTTGTCTTCCAAGACTTCAATTTGTTAGATACGCTTTCTGTTAAAGACAATATCTTACTCCCTTTGGTATTGTCTAGAAAGCCTATTACAGAAATGATGAAAAAATTGGTCGTGACAGCCGAAAATCTTGGCATCAATCAATTGCAGGAGAAGTACCCTTATGAAATCTCTGGAGGGCAAAAACAAAGGGTAGCAGTTGCACGGGCTATCATCACAGAACCAGAAATTCTTCTTGCGGACGAGCCAACAGGTGCTCTAGACTCTAAATCGTCTGCAGCCCTCCTTGATATCTTTGATCAGATTAACGAGCAAGGGCAAACCATTCTCATGGTGACCCACTCAACAGCAGCAGCTAGCCGTGCAAAACGTGTTCTTTTCATCAAGGACGGTATTCTCTATAATCAAATCTACCGTGGTGAAAAGACGGATCGTCAGATGTTCCAAGAAATCTCTGACACCTTGACTGTTATGGCAAGTGAGGTGAACTAGTATGTTTCGATTAACCAATAAGTTGGCCATATCCAACTTAATTAAAAACCGCAAACTCTATTATCCGTTTGCTTTGTCTGTTATTTTGGCAGTCACTATCAGCTATCTCTTTTACTCTCTAGCCTTTAATCCTAAAATTGTGGATTTACGTGGTGCATCTGCTATACAATTTACCCTACAACTAGGGCTTGTCGTTGTGACACTTGCATCTGCCATTATCGTTCTTTATGCCAATAGCTTTGTCATGAAAAATCGCTCAAAAGAACTGGGTGTATATGGCATGTTGGGATTAGAAAAGCGCCACTTGATTGGTATGACCTTTAAGGAGCTCTTGATATTTGGGCTAGTAACAGTCACTGCCGGGATTGGAATTGGTGCCCTCTTTGATAATCTGATTTTCGCATTACTGCTCAAACTTGCAAAGATGAAGGTAGAGTTAGTTGCAACTTTCCAATGGTCCGTAGTGCTTTCAATCCTTCTGGTATTCGGTTTTATCTTTTTAGTCATCGTTTTCCTGAACGCTGTACGCATTATCCGTATGGATGCTCTCCAGCTTTCTAGAGAAAAAGCGAAGGGTGAGAAGAAGGGGCGTTTCCTAGTCCTTCAAACACTTGTAGGGCTAATTACTCTAGGCGGTGGCTACTACCTAGCACTAAGCGTAACAGATGCTTTCAAAGCTGTCGCTACTTTCTTTATTGCGGTTATGTTAGTTATTGTAGGGACCTATCTCTTATTCAATGCTGGTATTACAGTTTTCTTACAGTTGCTCAAGAAAAATAAGAGATATTACTACCAACCCAATAACCTCATCTCTGTTTCTAACCTTATCTTTCGTATGAAGAAAAATGCGGTCGGATTAGCAACCATTGCCATCCTTTCAACAATGGTTTTAATCACCATGTCTGCAGCAACCAGCATCTACAACGGATCTGAGAATATGAAAAAACTCATGTATCCTCACGATTTTGATGTTAAGGGACAAAATATAGAAGTTGAGGATTTAGACAAGCTTTTGACTCAATACGCTAGCGAAAAGAACCTAACCATCAGCAATAAGGACGTCCTCAGTTATGCAAGTTTCGGTCTTTCGAGTCAAGACGGGACAAAATTAACCGCCTTTGAAAAAGGGCAAAACAATGTCATGCCTAAGACAGTCTTCCTGGTTTTTGATCAAAAAGATTATGAAAAAATGACTGGACAAAAGCTAAACCTTACTGGTAACGAAGTAGGACTTTGGGCTCGAAATGACCAACTTAAAGATCAGAAAGCATTTAGTCTGAACAATCAGAACTATACGATCAAGGAAGCAATTCAGCAGGATTTTATTGCCAATCATGTTTCCAATCCCTATGTACTATTGGTATCGGATTATAACTATCTTGTAGTAGCTGACCTTCAAAGCTTTTTAAAACAGTTCCAGGATTCAGCTGTATACTCACAGATCTACGGTGGTATGGATGTAACAGCTAGTCTAGAGGAACAGTTAAAGCTATCTGATGATTTTGATGCGTATGTGAACAATTTTAGTCATAATCTCAAAAATGAAGACGGTATGGTTTATGGTGGAGGCACTGCAAGTGACGCAATTGCCCAAATGAATGCCCTCTTTGGAGGAGTTCTCTTTATTGGTATTTTCCTCTCTATCATCTTTATGATTGGAACAGTACTCGTTATCTACTATAAACAAATCTCAGAAGGTTATGAGGATCGTGAACGCTTTGTCATCTTACAAAAAGTGGGCTTGGATCAAAAACAAATCAAACAAACCATTAACAAGCAGGTCTTGACTGTTTTCTTCCTCCCTGTAATCTTTGCTTTCCTACACTTGGCTTTTGCCTATCATATGTTAAGTTTGATTCTTAAGGTCATTGGGGTAGTAGATACAGCTATGATGTTAAGTGTAACACTTTCTATTTGTGGTATCTTTGCTTTAGTCTATGTACTAATCTTTATAATTACTTCAAGAAGCTATCGTAGAATCGTTCAAATGTAAAAACAGAAACATCAAAAAAGAGAGTGGGACAGAAATCGTTAATTCGCTAGAATTCGATTTCGTCGTCCCACCTCCGCACAGTTGAGTAGGGCTGTAAAAGCTGATGAAATCAGCGTAGTAGAGCCCACTCAACCACTGCGTCTTGCTCAACAATCCAAAGACAATTGAGAGGCTAGGACTTTTGTCCCAGCCTCTTTTTTAGAGCTGGGATTTTGTACAAGGTTTTATCTCTTATTTCTCAACACGTGATTTGTTGGCGATATCAACTAGGATTGCTGCTACAAACTCATCATGTTTAAACATTAAAACGGTATCTACTTTCAGAGGAGATATCGTTTTTCTTCTTCAACGGATAAGGATACAAAAATTTCTTCCTTTCTCTATCTTTTAAATGAATTGATTTCTTCAGAGAAAGACTGTAAAATTTTTGATATAATATCAAGGATGGATTGATGGATAAAAAGATAATGTTCAAAAGAATTACAGCTAAGAATTAAAAATATGTCAGATTGGACAAAAGTCTCTCTACCATCGTCTATACAGAAACAAGATTATATGAAATAAAAGGAGTAACCAATGACCGGAAACTATTCAACACGTGAATACCGTGAAAAATTATATGATGATCTTCATGTTCGATTAAGAGATACACTGATTTTGATGTGTTCGATTTTTATTGCCTCTATAGGTCTAAATATGAATTCAACAGCTGTCATTATTGGAGCCATGCTGATTTCCCCTCTTATGACACCGATTGTTGGACTGGGATTCGGTTTAGCTATTTTTGATACGCGTTTAATCAAGCAATCTCTAGAGGTTTTATTTACTCAAGTATTGGTCAGTTTGCTTGTCTCGACTCTGTATTTCTGGATTACTCCCTTATCTTATGCAAGTAGCGAGTTGATTGCACGAACCTCTCCAACAATTTGGGATGTTCTCATTGCTATTGCTGGTGGGATAGCAGGTGTTATTGGTTCAAGGAAAAAAGAAGCAAACAATATCGTGCCTGGAGTAGCTATTGCAACAGCTCTGATGCCACCTATCTGTACTGCAGGTTATGGTTTAGCTAATGGAAATGTGCGATTTTTATTTGGAGCTCTCTATCTTTTCTTGATCAACTGTGTCTTTATCATGCTAACCAATATTGTTGGAACTAGAATTTTAATGAGAAAATCTCCTTTAAGTTCATTTAAAGAGCTAAACATTAAAATGAAAATTGGCTTGATATCCTTAATTGTATTATTGGTTCTTCCAGCCAGCTATTCAGCAGTCACTCTGACGATAGATCAAGCGCGAAAAGAAGGGATTAAACAGTTTGTAGGAAAAGAGTTCGCCAATCATACGCTCATTAATCAAGTCTACAAGTCAAGTAGCAATGAATTAGTCTTGACAGTTGTTGGAGATCCGATTTCAGAAGAAGAATTAGAAACAATCCGCCAAAAACAAGCCTCTTACGGTATTCAAACTGTTCAATTGAAAGTCAATCAAGTCCATAATTCGACAAAATTAGATAGTGAGATGACCAAGGAATTTTATGAAACTATTAACAAGTATATCGATCAAAAACTCTCTGAAAAAGATTCACAAAAAGATCTCGTAAAAGAGAATGAAGCAGACAAGGATTGAGGATAGTCAACTTATCTAACTCGAGGAAGCAAATCTTGGGAGAATATCCTATATCCAAAAGTTAGTGGATAGAAAGGATCGTTGACGAGGATACCATTTGTGGTAGTTTGACCAATCACTACTAGCTCAGCTTAATCAAAATACAAAAAAGCAACAACTGAAATAGTTGTTGCTTTTTCTTACTGAAAAATGTTTCTCAGACTGTGATCGTTTTATTTCTCAACACGAGATTTGTTGGCGATATCAGCTAGGATAGCTGCTACAAACTCATCTACTGGCACAGTGTTTGTTTCTTTTTGTCCATAGCGACGAACGTTGACAGTTCCATCCTCCATTTCCTTGTCACCAACGATCAATTGGTAAGGAATCTTGCTAGTTTGTGAAGCACGGATCTTGAACTGCATTTTTTCATTACGTTCATCCACATCAGCACGGACACCACGGTCACGGAGCTTCTTAGCTACTTCCCAAGCGTAGTCAACGTGTTTCTCGTTAGATACTGGGATGAGGGTTACTTGATGTGGTGCAAGCCATGTTGGGAAGGCACCCTTGTAGTTCTCAATCAAGATCGCTGTGAAGCGTTCCATGGTTGAGATAACCCCACGGTGGATCATAACTGGGCGATGTTCTTCACCATCAGCTCCGATGTATTTAAGGTCGAAGCGTTCTGGGAGCAAGAAGTCAAGCTGGATCGTAGAAAGGGTTTCTTCTTTTCCAAGGGCAGTCTTAACCTGGATATCCAATTTTGGTCCATAGAAGGCTGCTTCCCCTTCAGCTTCAAAGTAGTCAAGTCCCATGTCATCCATAGCTGATTTCAACATACGTTGAGCATTTTCCCACATTTCATCATTATCAAAATATTTGTGAGTATCTTTAGGGTCGCGGTATGACAAACGGAAACGATAGTCAGTCAAGTTGAAATCTTCGTAAACATCAATAATCAATTGAAGCGTACGTTGGAACTCATCTTTGATTTGTTCAGGTGTTACGAAAGTATGACCATCATTAAGTGACATTTCACGTACACGTTGAAGCCCTGTGAGAGCACCAGATTTTTCATAGCGGTGCATCATACCGATTTCAGCAATACGGATTGGCAATTCACGGTAAGAGTGAACGTGGTGTTTAAAGACTTCGATATGGTGAGGACAGTTCATTGGACGAAGAACGAATTCTTCCCCATCACCCATATCCATAGTTGGGAACATATCTTCACGGTAGTGATCCCAGTGACCAGAAGTCTTGTAAAGTTCTACTGAGGCAATTGGTGGAGTGTAGACGTGTTGGTAACCAGCAGCGATTTCCTTGTCGACGATGTAGCGTTCCAATTCACGACGGATAGTGGCACCATTTGGCAACCAGAATGGTAGACCTTGACCAACTTCTTGAGAAATCATGAAGAGATCAAGCTCTTTACCAAGTTTACGGTGGTCACGTTCTTTGGCTTCTTCACGCATTTGAAGGTAGTTTTTCAAGTCTTTCTTGTCGAACCAAGCTGTACCGTAAATACGTTGCATCATAGCATTGTCACTATTTCCACGCCAGTAAGCACCAGCTACATGGAGAAGGTGGAAGATTTGGATGCGGCCTGTTGATGGGACGTGTGGTCCACGACAGAGGTCTACATATTCACCTTGACGGTAGATGGTCAAGCCACCCTCGTCTTCTGAGTGCTCTTCGATCAATTCCAATTTGTATGGATCATTCTTAAAGATTTCACGCGCTTCATCCTTAGTCACTTCTTCACGAATAGATGGGAAGTTTTCTTTAACGATTTTTTGCATTTCTTCTTCGATACGAGGAAGGTCTTCGTTAGAGATTTGACCAGCTTGGTTATCTGTATCGTAGTAGAAACCATCTTCGATAGCTGGACCAACACCCAAGTGAATATCTGGGAAAAGGCGACGAGCGGCTTGAGCAAACAAGTGAGCTGCTGAGTGACGCAAGATGTCAAGAGCGTCTTCGTGATCAGGTGTCACGATTTCAATGCTTCCATCTTCAGTGATCGCACGAGTAGTGTCGATGAGTTTGCCGTTGAATTTACCAGCAAGAGCTTTTTTAGCTAGGGAATTGCTGATTGATTGAGCAATTTCAAAAGTTGTAACGCCAGATTCGAATTCACGAACAGCGCCATCTGGGAAAGTAATTTTGATCATGGTTTTCTCCTTATATTAGTTATCCATTATTTCTATAGCAGAAGTGTTTCCTATTTTGCAGTCTTAAATCAAGAAAAACAAAAAGCGACATCCTAAAAAGGACGTCGCAACGTGGTTCCACCTTCATTTATGTTCCTCAAAAAAGAGGGACACCTCTGATTGGCTCTAACGTGGCCACCGTTTTATGTTTGCATAAAAGTTAGTAGAGTAGTATCAGTATAGTCTTTCTATGCGTTCTCAGCAACCACGCACTCTCTGGTAGAAAGGTTCTAAGTGACTTGTCTCTATGCATTATTATAGCATGATTGCGAGATTTTTCAAGGATTTTGTGAAAGTTTTTTGTTTTTCAGTTTTTGAACCAGATACTTGATAGTGGCACCAATAACTGTACCTAGTAGAATAAGAATTTCATAGGCTAGGAAATAAACAATGATAAATTCTCTGAAAGGAATGATAGTAAATCCATAGAGTAAGCAACTACCTAAAAGCCAATGAAGTGAAAAACCAAATCGGTAGCTATAAAGAAGAGAGACTATAAAAACTACAACAGGCGAAATGATGAATATATTTAAAAGATAGAGCTCCGTTAGTTTTGGATTCTGTAATAGTAGTATAAATAATCCATAAAGTGGACAATAAAAGAAAAATACGACCAAATAGTAGGGGAGATATTTGAAGAATTTACGCATGGTCAATCACCTCTCTTTTCAAGCTGTCTACTTAGATATCCTTCCTATAACTATTATAGCACATTTGAGGTATGGATAGTAAATCAGTTGACAAAGAACTTAGTTATTGGTAGAATAAGAAATGTCGTAAAGACAAATAACTTCTTCTTGGTTACAGGCATGCCAACCTGTCACTCGGATGAAGCCAAATAAAAAGGAGAAACATCATGGCAATCTCAAAAGAGAAAAAAAATGAAATCATTGCACAATATGCACGTCACGAAGGTGATACAGGTTCAGTAGAGGTTCAAGTTGCTGTCCTTACTTGGGAAATCAACCACCTTAACGAACACATCAAACAACACAAAAAAGACCACGCTACTTACCGTGGATTGATGAAGAAAATTGGTCGCCGTCGTAACTTGCTTGCATACTTGCGTAAAAACGACGTTAACCGTTACCGTGAGTTGATCAACTCTCTAGGACTTCGTCGCTAATCTTGCATCTAAAACGTTTCTATACTTCGTTGGCTTCGCATCGATGTACCATCAGTACAATCTTCGGCTTGCCGCCTAGTCTACAAACGTTTTATCCAGCAAGAATCAAGCTCTCTGACTTCAGAGGGCTTTTTATTTTTGTCACCTTACCTCGATATACTCAAGTATAATCTTCGGTTACGGTTCCTAGCACTGTAAGGAAAAATAAACCAGGATGATCTCCCTTCGGGGAGATTTTTTGTTTCACTAAGATTTTATCCCGAGTTCAAACGAACTCTCTGAAATCAGAGGGCTTTTTTGTGTGCTTTTTTCTAGTCTTGTTCCTGATTTAGAAATGTGGTATACTAATTATGAAAATTGTCTAAATTTTTAATTTTTGTTAAAGGAGGGTTTCATGCTTTCCAAATTTTCTGGAAGCCATCAAAACCTGAGATATTGTTTTTTACTAGCTATCCTGTTAGGAGCTTTGGGGATTTCTCTGTTTCTGGCAGTTTCTATGGGGTCTGTTCAAATTAGCTTGAGTGACACCTATCGGATAATTTTGAGTCAGTTAGGGGCTCCTTTTGAGATAGGAGACATTTCAAAGTCTACGCTTGCTATTGTTTGGAATATGAGATTGCCACGGGTTTTTCTTGCTTTGATTGTTGGTGCTGGCCTCTCCATGTGTGGCAGTGTCATGCAGTCAACTGTCAACAATCCAATAGCAGAGCCCTATGTATTAGGAATTTCAGCCGGGGCAACCTTTGGAGCAACTTTGAGTATTATTCTTGGATTTAAAGTTATGATTGGTCTAGGATCTTTCCTCGGAGCGATTTTAGCAACAGTTGCAGTTCTTCTCATTGCATCTATGCAGGGTAGGATGACAACTTCTAGCTTAATCTTATCGGGTACGGTAGTGAATGCCCTATTTTTGGCTTTTTCAAACTTTATTATCTCTATTGGGGCCAATGCTGACAGTGTCATGACCATCAAGTTTTGGACCATGGGTTCTCTAGCAGGGATTTCATGGGCTCACTTAACCCTGCCAGCAGTAGTCGTTGGAATCGCTTTTTTATTTTTCTCTACCCAATATCGTGTTTTCAATGCCATGATGATGGGAGATGAGGCGGCTTTGACTTTGGGAATTCCCTTGCGTTTTTATTGGTATCTCTATGTGACGATTGTAGCTGTGATGACGGCAGTCCTAGTTTCGACTTGTGGGATCATCGGTTTTGTCGGTTTGATTACACCACATTTGGCCCGAAGTTTGGTTGGTACAAATTATAGAAGGCTTTTTCCAATTGCAACCTTGCTAGGAGCCCTCTTTGTCGTCTGGGCAGATGTCTTTGCTCGCGTTTTGATTCAAAATGCTGAACTACCGATTGGAATTTTCACAGCCTTAGTAGGAGCCCCTTTCTTTATCTACATGGTTGCAAGTAGACGAAGGGAGGTGAAGGTCTGATATGGACTTAATGTGTCAGGATATTCACTTTGGAATTGGAGAAAAAAAGATTCTCAAAGGAGTCTCACTTAAACTTGAGGGAAACCAATTTCATACTATTTTGGGACCAAATGGAAGTGGAAAGACCAGCTTGCTGAAACTCTTCTATAGACAGGAAAAGCCGAATCAGGGCTTGATTTCTTTAGATGGGAAGCCTCTAGACCAAATGAGCGTCAAAGAAACGGCAAAGCAGATGGCAGTCATCACGCAGTTTAATCAACTTCAGTTTGATTGTACGGTTGAGGAGATTGTCATGCTGGGTAGAACACCCCATCTCTCTTTCTTGCAAAAGGAAAAAGACAGAGATTTTGCTTTGGTTGAGGATGCTTTGGTCAAGGTAGATATGCTCGAAAAGAGAAATCGACTCTACTCTTCTTTGTCAGGAGGAGAGAAGCAGCGGGTTCTGTTAGCACGCGCCTTGGCCCAAGAGCCGACCCTCTTGCTCTTAGATGAACCGACCAATCATTTGGATATCAAGTATCAGCTAGACTTATTGACCATTGTCAAAAATCTTCAGATCAATGTACTAGCAGTATTACATGATATTCAGCTAGCTTGTCGCTATTCAGACTATCTCTACCTAATGAAAGAAGGGGAGATTGTTTACCAAGGTACTCCAAAAGAGACCATCACACCCGAGTCATTGCAGGCTGTCTATGGCGTTCAAAGTAAGGTAACTTGGACAGAAGATCAGCAAGCCATGATTCACTATTTATAAAAAGGAAAATAAAAACATGAAAAAAACACTTAGTATTTTACTTGTAACAGTAGCTACCTTATCTTTGGCAGCTTGTGGTAACGCATCTAAAGAAACATCATCTGCACCGGCTACAACAGAAGCTAGTCAAAAAGCTACTACAGAAACCAGCTATCCTGTAACTATCAAAACTTATGATGCTAAAGGAAACGAAGTCGAACAAGTATTTGAAAAGGCACCTGAAAAGGTCATCACCAACAACCTCTCAACAACTGAAATCCTACTTGAACTCGGTTTGCAAGATAAAATTGCTGGCATGCTCAATCCTGATAATGCTGTAACTGGTAAATACAAGAATGCTATTGAAGCCATCCCTCACATTGGTGATAAAAAATCTGTCTCACAAGAAACAGTTCTTTCTTATGAACCAGATGCCTTGATGGGACGCAACATGATGTTTTCTGAAAAATCAATGGGAACCATTAGTGCTTGGAATGAAAACAAAATCCCTGTTTATACGCAAAAAGCTTCACTTTCAACTATCCAACAAGATTTAGGAAATATCGTAGAAGATGTGAAGAATCTTGGTACCATTTTCAATGTCCAAGACAAGGCGAATCAATACGCAGAACAATTACAAGCTAAAATCGATGCGGTTAAGAAAGCAAACCCAGAAACACAGGGTGAAAAGAAAAAAGCTCTGATTATGGTGGCCTACAATGACGAAACCTTTGGTGCTTACAAGTCAGCCCTTCAGGAAAGCTTGCTCAATCAACTTGGTTATACCAATGTCGCAACGGGAACTTCTGGCTTGACCTTGGAAAATCTAGTATCAATGGATCCTGAGTTGATTATCTATGTAACTAGTGACCGCAATCAAAAATTAGATGAAAAAGCAGTGGATTTGATGAAGGCAAATGCTGTTTTGGAAAATGTACCAGCAATCAAGAATCAAAAAATCATGACTATCTCTTACGATGAGCTGATGGATTACGGTCCTGCCGTGATTGATTCCCTTGAGAAGATCAATGACTTTATCAAGAAATAAGGAGTTTAACTGGGAAGGGATTCGAGTTAGGGTCAGTCTTCCTTCAAACTATGATCCTCAACAAGCCTACCCAACGATTCTTTTAAATGATGGACAATTGGACTATTTGTCAGACCTATCCCAATCTGTGATTTTGGTGGGGTTGATTCCAGAAAATCGTCTGGATGACTTTACACCCTGGAAGTCTAGAGCTTTGAAAGAAGGGGCACCAGACTTTGGTGGAAAGGTAGACCAATACCATCAGAAGCTATTTCAAGGAATTATAGCAAGTCTAAAAAAAGACTATTTGCTTGATGAAAGTCGAATTGCTTATGGTGGCTATTCACTGGGTGGGCTTGCTGCTGTCTATAGTCTCTATAGTAGTTATCTTCCTGCGTCCTGTATCTTTTCTATCTGTGGTTCCTTCTGGTATCCTGATTTTACAGAATATTGTAGGGAACAGGACTTGATACAGAGCCAAAGCCTGATTTATCTACAAAATGGTCAGACAGAAGGTGCCAATCATTCCAATCGTCTGTCTAAGGCTCCTATTTTTGCAAGAGACATTCATGATTTGATTTCAGAGAAAGTGCCTTCGACTTATTGCACATTTGATGCTTATGGGCATCATGAAGCTCTTAAGGAACGTTATCATCATTTTTGTGATTGGCTGAGAGACGAATGGAAGCTTTAGTAATCCTATAACACTCCTTGTTCATCATAACTAGGAGTGTTTCTTATGTATGCTTGGTTGTTAAAATGTTCATGGTATTATTCTTGACGGAAATCCATCCCCTGTAATAGACTAAATTATGGTATAATGAGTAGATAGATAGAATCGAGGAAATTATGTCATTTACACAATTTAAATTTAAAAAATATATAGAAGAAGCCTTGGAGGAGTTGAAATTTACGACTCCTACCGAGGTTCAGGAAAAGTTAATTCCTATTGTCCTAGCAGGTCGTGACTTGGTTGGTGAATCAAAAACAGGTTCAGGTAAGACTCATACTTTCTTGTTACCTATTTTCCAACAGTTGGATGAAGAGAGCGATAGCGTGCAGGCAGTTATTACAGCTCCAAGTCGTGAATTAGCGACTCAGATTTACCAAGCTGCTCGTCAGATTGCAGGACACTCAGAAGTAGAGATTCGTGTTGTGAACTATGTTGGTGGTACAGATAAGGCTCGCCAAATTGACAAACTGGCAAGCAATCAGCCACATATTGTCATCGGAACTCCAGGTCGTATCTATGATTTGGTAAAATCAGGTGATTTGGCTATTCACAAGGCTAAGACCTTTGTAGTAGATGAAGCTGACATGACCTTGGATATGGGATTCTTGGAAACAGTTGATAAGATTGCAGGTAGTCTTCCTAAGGACTTGCAGTTTATGGTCTTTTCAGCGACTATCCCACAAAAACTACAACCATTTTTGAAGAAATACTTGTCAAATCCTGTCATGGAGAAAATCAAGACCAAGACAGTTATCTCTGATACCATTGACAACTGGCTGATTTCGACCAAGGGTAGAGACAAGAACGCTCAGATTTATGAGTTGACTCAAGTCATGCAGCCGTATCTCGCCATGATTTTTGTCAATACAAAAACTCGTGCGGATGAATTGCACAACTACCTAACGGCTCAAGGCTTGAAGGTGGCTAAGATTCATGGAGATATTGCTCCTCGTGAACGCAAACGAATCATGAATCAGGTGAAAAATCTTGATTTTGAATATATCGTAGCGACTGACTTGGCTGCGCGTGGAATTGATATTGAGGGTGTCAGCCACGTTATCAATGATGCCATTCCACAAGACTTGTCCTTCTTTGTCCACCGTGTTGGACGAACTGGACGTAATGGTCTACCAGGTACAGCCATCACCCTCTATCAACCAAGCGATGACTCTGATATCCGTGAGTTGGAGAAATTAGGAATCAAGTTTGTACCTAAGGTTGTTAAAGATGGAGAGTTCCAAGACACTTATGACCGTGACCGTCGTGCCAATCGTGAGAAAAAACAAGAAAAACTGGATATCGAAATGATTGGCTTGGTTAAAAAGAAAAAGAAAAAAGTCAAACCAGGCTATAAGAAGAAAATCCAGTGGGCTGTCGACGAAAAACGCCGTAAAACCAAGCGTGCTGAAAGTCGTGCCCGTGGACGTGCAGAACGAAAAGCCAAACGTCAAACATTTTAGAATTGAGACAGTAAAACCAAGTGGTTTTACTGTTTTTTTGGAATAATTTAGAAGTGTTACGCTAGAGGATTTGGTGGCTATGATGAATTCTTTAATCAAGCAGAAGAAAGAACTTTGATATGAAAGGTTGATTTGCTTGTTATCAGAGTTCAAAAATGATGAACGCTTAAATTTATTGATGAAGTTATCCAAAATGAAATAAACATACTGGGACGAGTATCTCAGTGTGTTTTTGTGGTAAATTTGTCTTTAAAATAGATAAGATAGATTATTTGATAAAGCCGTTGTATTAGATGATTGGTTTGCCAAGAATGTAACAGATGAATTATTTCATTCAGCTAGAGCTGGATAAAAAACGCACCATTTTTGGTGCGTTTTTATTTTTTGTGCTATAATAGAAATAAAAGGAGGAGTTACATGATTGGAGAAAATATAAAAACGTTACGTAAAACACATAAATTAACCCAGCCTGAGTTTGCAAAGATCGTTGGTATCTCTAGAAATAGTCTGAGTCGTTATGAAAATGGGACAAGTCGAGTTTCGACAGAATTAATCGATCGTATCTGCAAGAAATTTAATGTTTCTTATATCGATATCGTAGGGGAGGAAAAAATGCTCACACCAGTAGAAGATTATCAGTTAACTCTAAAAATTGAAGTGATTAAAGAACGAGGGGCGAATATCTTAGCTCAACTTTATCGTTTTCAAGATGAACAAGGAATTGCATTTGATGATACTTCTAATCCTTGGGTTCTAATGAGCGATGATTTGTCTGATTTGATTAACACGAGGATTTATCTTGTTTCAACTTTTGAGGATATTGAGCGATTTAATGGCTATTTGGATGGCATTGAACGTATGTTAGAACAAGCTAGTCATCTGGTGGTGGCTTAATGAAATTAGAAGAATTTAGTCAAAATAATTTTGAACAAGCCTCCAAACGGCTTATCCGTTCTTTAACTCGTGGAAAAACAAGCTCATCTCATCCTAAGGCTATTTTGCTCGGTGGACAGAGTGGTGCTGGGAAAACAACGATTCATCGTATTAAACAAAGAGAATTTCAAGGTAATATCATTATCATTGATGGGGATAGTTATCGCTCTTTTCATCCGAACTACCTTGGCCTACAGGAAAAGTATGGCAAAGATAGTGTGGATTATACCAAAGTATTCGCGGGACAAATGGTTGAATATCTTGTAGATGAGTTGAGTAAAAAAGGTTATCATTTATTAATCGAGGGTACCTTGAGAACAACAGAAGTCCCTAGAAAAACGGCCCAATTATTGGCAACTAGAGGATATCAAGTCTCACTTGCACTGATTGCGACCAAGCCAGAATTGTCTTATCTCAGTACCTTGATACGTTATGAGGAGCTCTACGCCATAGATCCTAGTCAAGCAAGAGCGACTCCCAAAGAGCACCATGATGGAATTGTAGAACATTTAGTTGATAACTTACGAGAGTTAGAAAATGACAAAATTTTTAATCAAATTCAAATTTATCAAAGAGATCAATCGTGTGTTTATGATTCGGAAGTAGATCAAATCTCAGCAGCAGAAGTTTTACACAAATGCCTATTTGGAAAATGGAGTAAGGTGGAGGAAGAGATGTTGAAGATAGGGCAGGAACGGTTGAGAGAATTAATGGAAATAAAAAAAGGTATAATTGATGGAAATTAAAAAAATCTATATTCAACATTATCGTTTATTAAACGATTTTTCTTTAGAGTTGAAAAATGATTTATCCTTAATTGTGGGTAAAAATAATTGTGGCAAGACTTCAGTTTTATCTGTGTTAGAAAAAATATTCAATAAAAATTCTAATCGCAATTTGGTATGGGAAGATATTAATTTAAATCATAGGAGGGAAATCTTTGAGAATATAAAGAGAGTCGCTGATATTCCTGATTCGGAATTATCGTCTATTTTAGGGATTAATCTTCAAATTTGGATTCAATACTCAGAATTAGATTCTTATCAAAATATCCAAGGATTTATGATGGATTTAAATCCCGAAAATAATTTTATTATTCTTGAATTTTCGTATATAATTCCTACTCAAAAGCTTCGTGAGATAAGTAGTTTGACTTGTGATTTTGCAGATGATTTTTCAAAATTTGAATCATTTATGAAGAAAAATCTGAATAAATTTTTCGAAATACAGATTTATTCACGTGGATATAATCCTATTACTCAAGAAATGACAGAAGAAAAGTCTGATTTACATGAAATGAAAGATGTTCATAAAATTATTAAAGTAAGAGGCATTAGTGCTAGTCGAGAAGTATCTAATAAAGAAAATAACCATTCATTATCTAAGACATCAAATCGATTTTATAAATTAAATAATGGCGAAGAAATTAACAGTAAAGCAAATAATTTACTGCAATCTGCTATTTTAAAGGCAGATGAAACTTTAACCAGAGCATATAGTGGTGATGATAGCGACGAAGGAATTTTTACTTCAGTCTTTGAACGCGTCAAAAGATTTGGTGGAAATGATAGTGAAGCAGAGTTAGCAATTCATTCATCATTGTCTGAGAAAGATATTTTAAGTAATAATACGACACTGTACTATAAGCATGATGATAGTCTATTACCTGAAACATATAATGGTTTGGGGTATTTAAATTTATATGGAATTATTTTTGAAATTGAGACTTTAATGGCAGATATAAAAAACGAACCTGCTGATATTAACCTAATATATATTGAAGAACCAGAATCACATACACATCCACAATTACAGTATATTTTTATCAAGAATATTAAAGATTTGCTAAAGGAACACAATGATGAACTAAAAGAAAGTGGAGATTTTAGTTGTATTCAAACTTTAATTACAACTCATTCCTCTCATATAGTTTCTGATTGTAACTTTGATGATCTAATTTATTTTAAACGTGATAACGGTACAGCAGTATCAAAGGCTTTTAATTCATTGAAAGAAGAATATGGTGATGAACAACTAGGATATAAATTTGTAAAGCAGTACCTTACTCTCAATAGTAGTGAATTATTTTTTGCTGATAAAGTCATTTGTGTTGAGGGTGATACAGAAAGAATTTTAATTCCTACGATGATGCAAAAGGTGGATATATCCAATCCAATAAATCAAACTTCTAATACAATGCCATTGCTTTCTCAAAATATTTCAATCATTGAAACAGGTGCTCATTCACAAGTGTTTAGGAAGTTATTTGATTTTTTAGGAATAAAAGTATTGATAATTACAGATATTGACCCAGCGAATAAAAATGGAAATAATCGCTTGACTTCTTGTTCAGCAGTAGAGGCTACTTCTACGACAAATGCTTCAATTAAAAATTTTTTTGATATTTCTGGAGATGAAGTTTTTTCAATAGTAGCCCAAAAGAGTTCTGCAGAAAAAATAACATCAGATGGTAGAATTCGTATTGCATATCAAATTCCCGAAGATGAAAATGGTTATCAGCCTGCTAGTTTTGAGGATGCTTTTATCAGTTTAAATAAACAATTCATTATTGATCAAAAAGCTGGTTTTATTCAATTTAAAGCTTTAAAAGACTTTGATGATAGTGAAATAGAAGATTTTTATAAATTTGCTAGGGATAAAGTAAACAAAAAATCTGCATTTGCATCAAGTTTATTATATTTTGAAGGTGAAGAAAATACTTGGAAAGTACCTAACTATATTTCGGAGGGATTATTATGGTTGAGAAAACAGTAGAACCAGAGGTAGAAAAAGTATTTGAAGTAATAAAACAAGGTCAAAATTTTATTCTTGAGGGTGGTGCTGGGAGTGGGAAAACTTATTCATTAATTTCCATTATTGAAAAAATATCTATAGAAGAACCAAAAAAATCGATTGTATGCATTACTTATACTAATAATGCTGTTGCAGAGATTAAATCACGAATCATTAATGATAATTTATGGGTTTCAACAATTCACGAGTTTATTTGGCGTGTCATTGGAAATTTTCAAAAAGAGATTAAAGAATGTCTTGTTGAGTTAATAAATGATGATGCACAAAATTTATTTATTACTCCAAAGGAGATATCTAGTGAAGACTTTATTTCACTTGATTACTTTGATGGTGTTCGTGTTGACTATGCTGAATGGTATTCTATGAGCATAACTGAGCAAAATAAGGTTCAAATAAGTCATGACCATGTTCTTATAGTTGCTGAAAAAATGTTTTCTAAATATAAGAAGTTATGTGATATTTTAGCGAATACTGCAAACTATATATTTGTTGACGAGTATCAAGATACGAGTCCTTTAGTTGTAAAAATTTTATTAGAGCACCTTGAAAAGAGTACTAGAACTAATATTGTAGGTTTTTTTGGAGATTCAATGCAGGCTATATATGATTCGGGAGTGGGAAACATAGATTTCTACGGTCTTGAAAAAATACAAAAAAATCTAAACAGACGTAATCCACAAAAAGTTATAAATTTAGCGAATAAATTTAGAAGTGATGGATTAGTCCAGATTCCTTCGGGGGATGTAGACGCTCCGAACATGAATAATGGTAATGTAATTCAAGGGGTGGTGAAATTCATCTATGGAGATGGAATTAATCATCTTGAAAATCTTAGAAATAGTAAACTATACAAAGATTTAGAATTTGATATATCTAAAAAAACAAAGGAATTACGCCTGACACATAAACTTAATGCTGAAATGGCAGGTTTCTCTAAGCTATTTGAATTATATAATTCTGATTTGTTTGTAAAGTTAATTACAAATATAAAGAAAAAAATTAGTGCAAACGAGCTAGTTGATAAAGGAAAATCGTTTGAAGAACTAGTAGAAGAGGCAAAAATAGTTTTTGGGAAGGGCGGTCCATTAATAATTGATATTGTCAAATCTACTCCAGAACTTTTAGCTATTTACAATAGAATTAAGACATTTTCGTTTGAAGAAGTGATTAGTAAGAGTAAAATTAATAAAGATTCTTTATTGGCTTATAAATTTAATGGTTTAAATAATAGATATGAGGCTGGTACAGATAGAGATAGGATTCTTAAAAGATTAGATTTAATTTATGAACTATTAGAACTATATAAAATAGGTAAACATAATGAATTTTTGCGTATTACTCGTTTTAAAATAACTTCGTCAGATGATAAAATTACTCTATCTAAAATTATGACGGAAATCTCTGCTAATGATACTACAATTGGAAGAGTCATAGAACTTGCAGAGAGAACAGGATTAATTTCAAAGGACGACTTATTTACTAGTTTTATTGAAAATAAGGGATGTTATTTATGGTTACGACTCGAGAAATTACCATTTAAAGAATATGTAAATAGTATTGCTTATCTTAGAGAATATGTTTCAGTCATAACTCAGCATAAGGTTAAAGGTAGTGAATATGAGAATGTCTTAGTTTTGTTAGACAACGGAAGATGGAATCAATATAATTTTAACACTATATTTGGAAAAGGTTCAGCTAATGAGAATGTTCAAAACAGGACTAAGAAACTTTTTTATGTTGCAATCACTAGAGCAATGAAAAATTTAATTGTTTACATGCCAAGTAATGATCAACAGATTGTTGAAAAAGCTCAAGATTATTTTGAATCTAGTGATATTGTTGATGTTCTATGTTTAGACAAAGCGTAAATAATAATATTTGTTAACTTAAATTTAGTAAGGAAAAAGTATGATTACATTACAAAAAAAAATTCTTGAATTTGATATTACAGGTGTTCTAGGTTCTGAAATTAATCAGCATATTGATTTTTATAATATTGGAGTTGAAGAAGCTTATGTTGCAATAAAAAATAATGATGACAGTACAGCTCTGTCCATTTTAAGAATATTAAAATCACAACTAGATATAGAGTATAAGTATTTTGATTCTAAAAGGTTTTGGAATTTTAGTACATTAAACGACGCTTATAGTTATGTTGATGGTATAAATAGAGCTAGTCGAGCATTGGTGGGAGCACCCAATTATCGAAATATGAAATCTATGCTCTATGACATTCAAGATTATATGACTAGAACAAGATTTGACGATGATAGGTATTATGGAAATGTATTCGCTTTAGCTGTTGACAAATATTTAGATGAGATGACAGCCTCGGAACGTCATTCGCGTTTTGGAATATTCCTTCAAGGGATTAGAAAGTTTTACCATCGACCAGGAAAAGGTACAGCAAAACAATGCATTACTCTATCTAAAGGTCTCGCTCTTAAAGATATAGAACCTTTTATCTTCGTAGAGCATATTGAGAGATATTTGTGATAATTTATAATGCACTTCGTATATCAAATGTACAAAACAATAACAATTCAAATGGTGTGAACTTTTTGGTAGAATCTAGCTCAATTTGTGTATTTTTAGGGTAAAATTCACACCATTCAAATGAAATTTATTCAAATTAGATGAAATTCTGTTTTCTGTAAATGTGGGAAAACATTGATTTTAAGCGGATATTGAAACTTATTCAAATAAAAGTGTTTCCAACCAGGTCTTAAGAAAGCTCGTAAAGCATCACAATTTAGTAAACGTTAATTCGAAAGAATTACTATACTTACAAAGAGCACCTTTCGGGGTGTTCTTTTTTATACTTTCTGACTAAGTTGGTACAAATGTGGCTGCAATCTAACAAAGTCAGTTGCCTCAAAACGTTAATCAACACGATTATATCAACGTTTCAAAACACTTTATGGTTCACACTATGGTGTGCTTTTTTTAATGATTTTTAGCAAAATTCACACCACTTTTCACACCAAGTTCTCCCAATAGTCTTTGTCTTATATAATTTGTTCCTAGTATAAGTTTAGTATGATATAATTAGGGTGACAACAATCGAAAGGTATTATAAATGAAAATAGGCAAGATAATTAAAAGTACTGAAGATACTGTTTATATCGGTTATAATAATGGAAATTTTCAAAAGTCTGCTGTTGAGAATTGTGAATTTGAGCCCAAAATCGGGGATATTGTTCATATCTATGAGGATCTAGTTGTAAAACTTGAAGCTAAAAATTCTGCTTTTATTTATAAACCGAAGCATAAGATCATTAGAATTGAAGATGGACTTGCTAGAATACAGCGGAATACAGGGGATGAATTAACAATTCCGATTCGTGAGTTGAATTTTCAGCCTAAATTGAATGAATTAGTTGAGATTTATCAGGATGCTGATGAAATTATTGTTCTACGATCGAAAGAAAAAGGCATCAACTGGCTGTTGCTTTTGTCATGTTCCTTAATTCCTATAGTACTGATAAGTTTTATGTTCTTCTTTAATCATAAGAAGCAAGATAAAGAAGCAGTAAGTGCTACAACAGAACAAGTTTCTACTACTAGTACGACAACGACTAGTACAACAAGTACGACGACAACTAGCTCAACTTCTGCAACATCTTCTCAGGCTAGTATTATTGATACTACAGCAGAAACACTTAGAGATATGGAGAATGATGGCACTTTAAAGACTGGACAACTCTATCGCTTTACTGCTGAATTATTTCGTCAAGAAGATTGGGGAGATTATTCCGGTCACTTTAGTTACTTAAATAAATACTATAACATAAAAGTTAAGGCGTCCAATGCTTCAATAGCAGGTATAGAAATTCATATTGATAAAAAGCTAACTGGTGGATGGAAGGAAGGACAAATAGTTACTTTCACAGTAAAAATTTTTGAAGACTCAGAGAAATTCCAATACTGGGTTGTTACAGAGGCAACTCCAAATACAGAACCATCGACTCAGAAAGATGAACAAGTATCTGAGCAACAAGAAATTGATGCTCAAGCTATTCTCAATGGAGACTTCTCCACTGTGGCTGGAACATGGAGAAATGGGATTGGTCATGAGTTTACATTTGATAAAAAAGGTCTAGTGAATGCTGGTAATATTAATAAAGCTAGCATAGGTAGTGATGGAAGTATTTCATTTAGTATTAGTACCGGTGCTACAGGATATGGTATGACTATTTACCCGGCTGGTGCTACTATAAAATGGGTAGATTCTGATTTAAGTAAAAATAGAATCATTGCGGGACAAAATGCACCACATAGTTCAAAACAGGTTTATTATAAAGTAGATTAAATATTTGACCATCTCATCAAATTTGAGATGGTTTTTTTAAAAGTATTTAATTTGAATTTAAATTCTGTTTATTCCTTGTATATTAAAAGGTTTCTATAAACAATTTATCCGACTGCTTTATTGACTTTATAGATAGTGTTGACATATGTTTTGATAACTTCCTTATTACTATGTGTTAGTGTCTCTAAAATGGTTTTGAGTAAAATTTCTGCTTGTTTTACAAGTGCTGCGCTTGTATGTCTCAATTTATGAGGCGATGTTGGATAGAGTCCAGAGTATCTTTTTCTTACTGATATCTTTTTCTTACTGATTTCATTCGATAGTTCAAATAGTTAGTGTGGAGTGGAAGAATAATGTTATTCATAATATTGTTAATTTTATATTCATTTTTTTAATGCGTGAGGTATAGCTATAAATAGGTATTAAACATTAACGAATGCTACAAAACATTTCCTCCCTATCCAAACTTGGGTAGGGATTTTTGTTATTATAAACTTAGAGTAGAGTTTTATTACTTTTCTTTGTTTTAGTGCTACTATTAATATTTTTAAGTTTTTAACACTTCTTAATTCAATTATTATAATGTATGTTTTAAAATGAAAATCATTTTGATATAATTGTAGATGAAAAAATGAAAAGAGGATAACATTATGTCTTTCACTGATTTAGAAAATTTATTGCCGGATGAAGAAATTTTGATGGAGGGATTTGCTAATTGGAATACGACTTTAAATTCAAAAGGTGGTAAGCTGTTCTTAACAAATAAAAGAATTATTTTTAAAGCTCACTTAATCAATTTTGGGAAAAAGTATTTTGAATGTTACTTAGATGAAATTTATGTTGAAAAAAATACAATCACAATATTTGTTGTTTCTAATTTAGTCTCTTTTACAATTAGTTTTAGAACGAAAAATGGTGAAGAACATTCGTTTGTAGTCACTAGGGGGGATAAAGATTTATGGGTTTTTAAAATTAGTGAAGCTGTATTAAATACAGTTCAGTCTAATCTATCAGTTCCGAGTGAGTTATCTGAAACTGAAAAACAAGAGATTAAATCTAATGTAGGTGTGGTTTGCTGTGGAGGCTGTGGAGCCTTTGTTGTTTCTGTTGCTGGCCAACCTACAAAATGTAATTACTGTGGTCGTTTAATCTAATAGGAGAAGATAATGGGACTAATAAAGACAACTATTGATAGTGTATCAGGAGTTTTGGATGATCAGTGGAAAGAATATTTTTATTGCGATAGCTTGCCTGCTACAGTATTAATGAAAAAAGGTCTAAGTACAAGAAAAACACACGAAGATAATATTATAGCTAACGGAAGTGTAATTGCTGTTAATCAGGGCCAATGTGCTCTTATAATAGAAGATGGCGAAATAATAGATATCGTTTCGGAACCTGGACAGTTTATTTGGGATTTTTCAACCTCTCCATGTATTTTTACTGGGAATCTTAAAGATAGTGTTAGGGAATCATTTAGAGAAATTTCTAAGCGATTTCAATTTCAAGGAACTACTGGTAAGGACCAGAGAATTTATTTTATTAATTTGAAATTAATTGAAAATAATCTCTTTGGCACCCAAACCCCCATTGCTTTTAGATTTGTTGATATCTCTATCAATGCGGATTTTGATTTACATATTCAATGTAGAGGTCGTTTTTCTTACCAAATTATTGATCCTATTAAATTTTATTCTAATATCGCAGGCAACGTTAAAGATGTTTACCATTCAAGTGAGATTTGTGAACAACTGAGGGCAGAGTTCATGAATTCGTTTTATATTGCGTTAAGTTCAATTTCCTCAATTGGTATGAGACCAAGTGAGTTATTAAAATATACCAATGTTATTGTGAATGAAATGAATAGCAATATGGAGAATTCTTGGGGAAATTTAAGAGGAATTAAATTAATATCAATTGCATTTGAAGCAATTAATTTACCTGATGAAGAACAAAGAATATTGACAAATTTACAAGAGAAGAGAGCATATTCGGCTCAAGAGGTTGCTCTTGGTCACTTTAATCAAGCACGTGGAGATGCTTTGAGAATGGCTGCTTCAAATGAAAATGGGAATATTTTAGCATTTGCTGGAGTTGACATAGCAATGAATAAGGGAGAAGAAATCGCTCGTTCACTAGAAGCTAATCAAGATTTAAAAAATAATTCAATAGAATTAAGATTACAGCGATTAGACCTACTAAAAGATAAAATTTCTCAGGAGGCTTACGATAAAAAAATAGAAGAAATATTAAGTGAAATCTAATTATGACTTATCTTCATCAGTAGTTCTGTAAATTCATATTGTCATAATATATATTTGAACAAGCAAAGATTTTTAAATAAACATTTACCATTCTTTAGATGTAAATCATGTAAAATTGGGTACTATTTATAATAGATATTAATTTTTCTTTACTAAGAAATTTTCCTATTTTAATTAAATTTATTCAAATTTTATTAAGGGAGATAATAGTAGAAGCATGTTAAATGTTGATATTATGCTATTCTCAGTTTTTCTAAAATAGAATCATATTAAACCAGGTCTTTAGAAAGCTTGTAAAGCATCAAATAATAGAAAAATAAAATTTAATATAAAAAAATCCCATCAGAATATTCTGGTGGGATTTTTGGTGGGGAACCAATCAATTTTGATTTGTTTTTAACCTTTTATAATAACTGAAAATGCTGTTAAATCAACCATTTCACTTCAAATCATGTTTATAAATCATTCCCACTCTACAGTTGCAGGTGGTTTACTTGTGATATCGTAGACGATACGGTTAACGTGGTCAACTTCGTTTACGATGCGCACTGAGATTTTCTGGAGAACTTCCCAAGGAATTTTAGCGAAGTCAGCTGTCATACCATCGATAGAAGTGATAGCACGGATAGCGATAGTGTAGTCGTAAGTACGTCCATCTCCCATAACACCTACTGAACGAACGCCAGTGTTAACAGTGAAATATTGCCAGATGTCCCGGTCAAGGCCAGCTTTAGCGATTTCTTCACGAAGGATAGCATCTGACTCACGAACAGTTTCTAGTTTTTCTTCAGTGATTTCTCCCATGACACGGATAGCAAGCCCTGGACCTGGGAATGGTTGGCGCCACACGATGTGGTCTGGCATACCAAGTTCTGTACCAAGGGCACGAACTTCATCCTTGTAAAGAGTATTGAGTGGCTCGATCAGTTCAAACTGCATATCTTCAGGAAGTCCACCCACGTTGTGGTGAGACTTGATGGTTTGAGCAGTATCCGTACCAGACTCAATCACGTCAGTATAAAGAGTTCCTTGAGCAAGGAATTTCACATCTGTTAGCTTGCTTGCTTCGTCATCAAAGACATAAACAAACTCGTTACCGATAATCTTCCGCTTTTGTTCAGGATCAGACACACCTGCCAACTTGTCCAAGAAACGTTTTGCAGCATCTGCTTTAACAATGTTCAAACCAAACTTACCACCAAGCATATCCATAACTTGGTCAGCTTCCCCTTTACGAAGAAGACCGTGGTCTACAAAGATACAGATTAACTGATCGCCGATTGCTTTTTGGAGGAGAACCCCAACAACAGAAGAGTCAACACCACCAGAAAGTCCGAGAAGAACACGTTTATCTCCAACTTTTTCACGGATTTGTTTGATTTGCATCTCGATGAAATTATCCATAGTCCAGTCACCTTTGGCACCACAGATATTTAAAGCAAAGTTACGCAAAATATCATAACCGTGAACTGAGTGGCGAACTTCTGGGTGGAATTGGATACCGTAAATTTTCTTATCAGGGTTTTCAATAGATGCATAAGGACAGTCTGCAGAAGTTCCAGTACGAACAAAGTCAGCAGGAATTTCCGTTACAGCATCACCGTGGCTCATCAAGACAAGTTGCTCATCTGGAGTACCCGCAAAAAGAGCTGATTCTGTGTGAGTCAATGTTGATTGACCGTATTCACGGTTACCAGCGTCACCTGCAGGAACAACCTTACCACCAAGCTTGTGAGTCAATAGCTGCATACCATAGCAGATTCCCAAAATCGGAATTCCAAGTTCAAAAATTTCTGGGTCAATATCAAATGATCCTTCTTCGTAAACAGAGTTTGGACCACCTGAAAGTACAATCCCAATAGGATTGATAGTACGGACTTCGTCAGCCGAAATCTTGTGACTTTTTAGTTCTGAAAAGACACCAATCTCACGGATACGACGTGAGATGAGTTGGTTGTACTGGCTACCATAGTCCAGCACGATGATCTTTTCGACATATTGCAAATCAGTTGAAATGTTGCTCATCTGTTCCCCTTCTTAAAAGAAATATCTTCTTGAATATTCTATCATAAAAGGGCTAGAATTACCAACCAAACAAGTGTGGTTTGACTTTTCCCTATGAGATAGGGTACAATGGAAAAAATAAAGAAAAGAAGTGATCAAGCATGTTACCAGCTTATATGAAAATCCACGACCAAATCAAGAAAGATATTGATGAGGGAAGTTGGGAAATTGGGGAAAGACTTCCAAGTGAGCGAGATTTAGCAGAAGAATTTGCCGTTAGCCGCATGACCTTACGTCAAGCAATCTCTCTTTTGGTTGAAGAAGGGGTTTTGGAACGACGTGTAGGTAGTGGGACCTTTGTTTCAAGTACACGTGTTCAGGAAAGAATGCGTGGAACAACTAGTTTTACGGAGATTGTTAAAGCTCAAGGGAAAACTCCGTCTAGTCACTTGATTTCTTATCGTCGAACCATTCCAAATGAGCAAGAAGTGGTTAAACTAGGTTTACTGCCAACTGATAATATCATTCGTATGGAGCGTGTTCGTTATGCGGATAAGGTTCCTGTTGTCTATGAAGTGGCGTCGATTCCTGAGAAATTTATCAAAAATTTCAAAAAAGAGGAAGTAACCAGGCACTTCTTTCAAACCTTGCAAGAGCATGGTTATCGAATTGGTAAATCTCACCAGACCATATACGCACGTTTAGCCAAAGAAAAGATAGCTCATTACTTAGAAGTTGAAAAAGGGCATGCTATTTTAGGTTTGACTCAGGTTTCTTACTTTGATGACGGAACGGCTTTTGAGTATGTAAAGAGTCAATACGTCGGAGAACGGTTTGAGTTTTATCTAGAAAATAATTAGTTTATAACATCACTCTTAGAGTAGAAACTCATCTACTTTAAGAGTTTTTATTTGGTTATGATTAGAAAACATTTTCCTAGTAAGAAAAATAGTAATCATACGAGTATTTTTCAAAGATTCGTGTTATAATAGTTAGGTTATATGGTCCCGATAAGGTGGTGGGATTGATTGTAAATACTCTTCCTACCAGTTCTTTGTAACTCTATAACGAATATTTTTTAAGGGGGGACATTTTTATGTCAGAACGTAAATTATTCACGTCTGAATCTGTATCTGAGGGGCATCCAGATAAGATTGCAGACCAAATTTCAGATGCTATCTTGGATGCTATTCTAGAGCAAGATCCAGAGGCGCACGTTGCTGCTGAAACAGCTGTTTATACTGGTTCAGTACATGTTTTCGGTGAAATTTCAACCAATGCTTATGTCGATATTAACCGAGTGGTTCGTGATACGATTGCAGAAATCGGTTATACCAATACAGAGTACGGTTTTTCTGCGGAGACGGTAGGAGTTCACCCATCCTTGGTAGAACAATCACCAGATATCGCTCAAGGGGTTAATGAAGCCTTAGAGGTTCGTGGGAATGCGGATCAAGATCCACTTGATTTGATTGGAGCTGGAGACCAAGGTCTCATGTTTGGTTTTGCAGTTGATGAAACTGAAGAACTCATGCCATTGCCAATCTCACTCAGCCACAAGTTGGTTCGTCGCTTGGCAGAGCTACGTAAGTGTGGTGAAATTAGCTACCTTCGTCCAGACGCTAAATCTCAAGTTACTGTTGAATATGATGAAAATGATCAACCAGTGCGTGTGGACACTGTCGTTATTTCAACTCAACATGATCCAGAAGTCAGCAATGAACAGATCCATGAGGATGTGATTAACAAGGTCATCAAAGAAGTGATTCCAGCTTCATATCTTGACGATGAAACTAAATTTTTCATCAATCCAACAGGTCGTTTCGTTATCGGAGGTCCTCAAGGAGACTCAGGTTTGACGGGCCGTAAGATCATCGTGGATACCTATGGTGGTTATTCACGTCACGGTGGTGGTGCCTTCTCTGGTAAGGATGCGACTAAGGTTGACCGTTCAGCTTCTTATGCAGCTCGCTACATTGCTAAAAACATTGTTGCTGCAGGTCTTGCTAAGAAAGCAGAAGTGCAATTGGCTTACGCGATTGGGGTAGCTCAACCTGTATCTGTCCGTATCGATACTTTCGGTACAGGAACAGTAGCTGAAAGTAAACTTGAAAAAGCAGCGCGTCAAATCTTTGACCTTCGTCCTGCAGGAATTATCCAAATGCTTGACCTCAAACGTCCAATCTACCGTCAAACAGCGGCTTATGGACATATGGGACGTACAGATATTGATCTTCCATGGGAACGCTTGGATAAAGTAGAAGCTTTGAAAGAAGCCGTTAAGTAAACTAAAAAAAAGATTGGTCCTTAGACCAATCTTTTTTATGTTTAAAATTAGTTATCCAGTATTTTTACAAAAGCCCAGTTTCCAATAGATTTTGTTCCGTATTCTAACATCATCGAATCTAGTAATTCATACTTGTTTTTTTCATAGAAGCAAACATTTTTTTCAGTACTAGTAATCAAGCCCAAGCGTTTGCAGCCTTTGGATTTAAGATAAGGTTCAACACCTTCTTGTAGAAAAGCACTCCCGATTCCTTGGTTTTGACTAGAAGCGTTGACTCCCAATATCATCAAATACCAGTCAAAATTTCCTGATCTTTTCAAATGCTGTTCGGAACGTTCCACCAAATCAAGATATTTCAAGAGATTGCGCAGAGTAATAAAACGGAAAAGCTTGACCATACCATTCAGCAAATAAGATAGAATGGAAAAATCCTTTTGTTGCAGGAGGGCAACGGCCATGATTTCCCCGTCTTGTTCAGCTATCAGACAGGTCTCTCCTTTGATATAGAGTCTGGTCAGAAGGCTATCCAATAATTCTAAGAATGCTTGGTAATATTCTGGTTTTTTTAAATCATCTTTAATAAGAGTCATGAAAGGGTAGTCCATAAAGGCACCAGCCAACACTTTTCCAATTTTTTGATATTCATCTAGCCTGGCTTCTCTGTATACTATTTCTTTCATATCAAACTCCTTCATTAAAATCTCTCTATCTATTATAACGAAATTTCTCACATTTTTCGATTAAAGTGTGAAATTTTCACAAAAAAGCTTTATTCACAATAATTTATTTAAAGATATAAACAAGAAAAGGTATTAAAAAACCCCGCAGTTTTAACTGTAGGGTAGATTAATTCTATTTTGTAGGGATTGAAATCTCAATCAATTTATCAGAATAGAGGGTTTTAATATTTGCCTTATCAATAGCCTGTTGATTAATTTTACGATTGAGGAAAAATTCTTTGATTATTTCCATTTCTTTTTCACGGATTGCCCGATGTTTATTGGAAATGAGGATTTCGTAATGAAGTGGAGCCTGAGTAAAAATAACATCTGTATTTCCCGCAGAATAAACCTCTACAAGCGTTGCGTCGGTACTTTCTAGCTGACTTTTAACAAGTTGCGAGTGTGAATTTGTAGTATTGATAAGCTTCATAGGGTTTCCTCCTGTATTTCTATGTCTATTATAGCACTTTTTGGGAAATTTGGTAAAGATAGTTTAAATTTGATGTTGTTTTTTCCAAGCTTCAATCGCCCATTTGTGACTTCCGCGTTTTAAGTTAGTAATAGCTTCATCGATTGGGAACCAAGCTAGATGATTGAAGTCCTCGAGAGGTCTTTGGATTTCTTGGTAAGAAGTAGCTTCGTAGAGATAGGCTGGATTGTAGTAATAGGTGTCACGATGTCTAGAGTAGAAGTATTCATCAGCTTGCCCGTAGTAGGTGCCGATTTCAGCTGTAAATCCTAATTCTTCAATCAATTCTCGTTTGAGAGCTTCAAGGTGATTTTCACCTTCTTCAATTTCGCCCCCTGGTAAGAACCATGCACCATTTGGAGCTTGTACGAGGATAATCTTTTCATGGTTTGCATCAGGTATGACTGCATAAACGCCATATCTATTTTTGTAGGTTACTCCCTCTTTTTTTTCTCCAAATGTTGGATTTGCCATAAAGTTCTCCTTCGTGAGTGCGCTTTCTTTCTATAATAGTAAAGAATGTTCTCACTGTCAAGCAAGAACATTCTTTTGTATGTGAGGAACTAGTCGTTTGACTCGACTGTTTCCGTTTTATTTTTGGACTTAATCACGATTTTACCTTTACTTGTCATGACTGCCTTGAGGTCTTTTTCACTTGGATTTTCAAGGTAGTAGTCTGTAATGGCATCTTCGATATAGTCTTGAATCGTACGACGGAGTGGACGAGCTCCCATTTTTGGATCGTAACCAAGGTCTACAAGTTTTTCTTTCACCTTATCTGTTACATCTAAATGGATGTTGTTGCTTGAGAGACGTTTATTCACATCATCCAACATAAGGTCAACGATTTGTAGGAGATTTTCCTTGCTGAGAGCTTTGAATTCGATAATCCCATCAAAGCGGTTCATGAATTCTGGACTAAAGAAGTTACCTAATTCTCCAAGGACAGAGTTGGTACGACCTTCTCTAGCAGCACCAAAACCAACACTAGCTTCAGCCTTGCCTGTACCTGCATTTGAGGTCATGATAATGATGGCATCCTTAAAGCTAACAGTTCGACCTTGACCATCTGTTAAACGGCCATCATCCAATACTTGAAGGAACATATGCATAACATCTGGATGGGCTTTTTCAACCTCGTCCAAGAGGATAAGTGAGTAGGGGTTACGACGAACCTTTTCAGTCAATTGTCCAGCTTCATCATAGCCTACGTATCCTGGAGGGGCACCGACGAGTTTGGCAACGCTATGTTTTTCCATGTATTCGCTCATATCAAAGCGAATCATGCTATCAGCAGCACCAAAAAGCTCAATGGCCAGTTGTTTAGAAAGTTCTGTCTTACCGACACCAGTAGGACCAACAAAGAGGAAGCTACCGATTGGACGGTTTGGAGTTCCAAGCCCAACACGGTTACGGCGGATAGCCTTAGCAATCTTATCAACTGCATCATCTTGACCGATGACATGAGCCTTGAGGTCGTCTGCTAGGTTGATGAGTTGAGACTGCTCTTTTTCTTTCAAATCACCAACTGGAATATTAGTCTTTTGCTCAATAATGTGTTCAATCGTCTTTTCGCTGATGATTGGAGTATCCTGATCCGTTACCTTGGTCTTTTGCATTTCTTTATATTTAGCAATCTGGTCACGGAAGTAGGCTGCTTTCTCAAAATCTTCATCTCGAGTTGCTTGGGCCTTGAGATTTTCTGCCTCGATTAAGCGTTGGTCGATGACCTTAGGATCCACAAAATTCAAAGTTAAGTTCATTTTAGAACCAGCCTCATCTAGGAGGTCAATAGCCTTGTCCGGCAAGAAACGATCTTGGATGTAGCGGTTAGAAAGAGTAGCAGCAGCTTCGATAGCAGCATCTGTATAATGAACGTGGTGGTAATCTTCGTATTTCTTTTGGATACCTTTGAGAATAATAATAGTCTCTTCCACAGTTGGTTCATCAACTTTGACAGGTTGCATACGACGTTCAAGGGCAGCATCTTTTTCGATGATGCGATATTCATTGAGGGTAGTAGCACCAACTAGTTGGAGTTCGCCACGAGCAAGAGCTGGTTTTAGGATATTTCCTGCATCCATATTGCCGTCTCCGGCAGAACCAGCACCGACAATCTCGTGAATTTCATCGATAAAGAGGATGACATCTTTGCGCTCACGAATTTCTTCCATGAGTTTCTGCATGCGCTCTTCAAACTGTCCACGAATTCCTGTACCTTGGACAAGGCTAACAACGTCTAAACGGATGACTTCTTTCCCTTGAAGTTTGTGGGGAACATCACCATCTACAATTTTTTGAGCGAGGCCTTCGACAACGGCTGTCTTACCAACACCAGGCTCTCCGATAAGGACGGGATTGTTTTTGGTTCTACGGTTGAGAATTTCAATGACACGGATGATTTCTTCGTCGCGACCGATAACAGGGTCGACATTTCCACGGCGGGCAATCTCGGTTATGTTGATACCGTACTCATCCAAGAGTCCTTTTTCTTGACTAGGAGGAGGTGTTTGAGCTGGCCCGCGATTTTGGGAACCAAAACCACCATTGCCACCATTTCCACCACCTGACTGGGTTGGAGGAACATTATTATTTGAAGAAGGTCTAAAGTTATTCAGATCGTTAAAGAAGTCTCCAAATGGATCAAAATCACGATTGTTTAAATCTGTAATGCCTTTGAATAAGCTATTGTTAGGATCTGTTTTGATAATTTTGTAGCAATTTTGGCAAAGATCGATTTGCTTTTGTTGCCCATTAAGATTGGTGTAAAGATGGATCGTAGAATCATTGATTTTACAATTTTGACAGAGCATATCACTACCTCGTTTCTTTCTTGGCTTTGACTAAAACAGAAAGGTCAAAAATAGTCAAAGTTCTTTAGTCTCATTATATCATGATTGAAGGGGAAAGCAAGTAAAAAGATTGAGTCTTAGAACTCATGATAAAAGAGTTTTGTAGATGAAATATAGGGATAAAAAGAAAAATCCTATTTGTCATGCAAAAAGGATTTTCATTGGTCAAAGCAGGAGACTTCTCCGGCATTTATTCAACAATTAGTATAAAAGTTCGTAGATTTCCATCGCAATGAGGTCGATGCTATCAAATGTATATGTTTCACGAGCTTCAACGTCACGAAGTGTAAAGAGTGGTCCGTTTTCTTCGTCGTGGTTAAAAGCAACCTCTGCGACAACAACTCCTTCGCGCTCAAAGTTACGTTTCAAGTTACCACCATCTTTAGTCATTGCTTCTAAGCGATTGATGATTCTAACCAAATGTGATTCCATTTTGATTCTCCTCCATTTCTTATCTTTACTATTTTACCATAAACAGACTCGACTTGACTAGAAAAAAACTAAGATTTCTCGCTATTTCTATCGTCTTTGAAAATTTATTGAAAATATTAGGAGAAAATGTTGAATTTTTATGCAATATATGTTATCCTTATACAAGTTTTAAGTTTAAATATTAAAAACAGAAAGTAGAGTATCCATGAATTTTTCTTTTTTACCGAAATATCTACCATATTTTAACTATGGAGCCGTTGTAACAATTATCATATCTATCTTGGTAGTCTTCTTGGGGACCATTCTAGGAGTGCTGCTGGCCTTTGCACAACGTTCAAAGATTAAACCACTTGCCTGGTTTGCTAATCTATATATCTGGGTCTTCCGTGGGACTCCAATGATGGTGCAGATTATGATTGCATTTGCCTTGATGCATATTAGTGCTCCGACTATTCAAATTGGGATCTTAGATGTTGATCTGACTCGCTTGATTCCGGGGATTTTGATTATCTCTATGAATAGTGGTGCCTATGTATCAGAAACAGTTCGTGCTGGGATTAATGCAGTGCCAAAGGGACAATTAGAAGCAGCTTATTCACTAGGTATTCGTCCTAAGAATGCCATGCGTTATGTCATTTTGCCCCAGGCTATCAAAAATATCTTACCTTCTCTAGGAAATGAGTTTATCACTATTATCAAGGATAGCTCGCTCTTGTCAGCTATCGGGGTTATGGAGTTGTGGAATGGAGCTACTACAGTATCAACAACTACTTACCTACCTTTAACACCGCTCTTATTTGCAGCCTTTTACTACTTGATTATGACCTCTATCTTGACACTGGCCTTGAAAGCTTTTGAAAATCGTATGGGACAAGGAGATAAGAAATAATGACTGAAACACATATAAAAATTGAAAACCTTCATAAAAACTTTGGGAAAAATGAAGTTTTAAAAGGAATTGATCTTGAAATCAAAAAAGGACAAGTAGTGGTGATTATCGGACCTTCTGGTAGCGGTAAGTCAACCCTCCTTCGTTCGATGAATCTCCTCGAAGAAGCTACTAAAGGAAAAGTTATATTTGAAGGTGTTGACATTACCGATAAGAAAAATGACCTCTTTGCCATGCGCGAAAAGATGGGAATGGTTTTCCAACAATTCAATCTCTTCCCAAATATGACGGTAATGGGAAATATTACACTCTCTCCTATTAAGACTAAAGGGGAAAGTAAGGCAGTTGCTGAAAAGAGAGCCCATGAGCTTTTGGCAAAGGTTGGGTTACCAGATAAGGCAGATGCTTATCCACAAAGTCTGTCTGGTGGGCAACAACAACGTATCGCTATCGCCCGTGGTCTTGCTATGGAACCAGATGTCCTACTCTTTGATGAACCAACTTCTGCTCTAGACCCAGAAATGGTAGGAGAAGTACTAGCAGTTATGCAAGAACTTGCTCAGTCAGGAATGACCATGGTTATCGTAACGCATGAAATGGGCTTTGCTCGTGAGGTGGCGGATCGTGTCATCTTTATGGCTGACGGTGTCGTTGTCGAAGACGGAACTCCAGAGCAAGTTTTTGAACAAACCCAAGAACAAAGAACCAAGGATTTCTTGAGTAAGGTTTTGTAAGAGTCGTAAAATTATATCCATTTCGACTTTTTTTAGGTGGATAGTTCGACAAGTTAGAGCAAAACTTCATTACTTAGTTTAGATTAAAGTTATAAATAAAAAGTAGGCATCAGCAAATGCTGATGCCTACTTTTTGTAGTTAAAATAAGAAGGTAATGCTTGTAAGTATACCTAATACTGCGAAAATAATTTTCCAAACTTGTTGGTTCTTTTTGAAAAGCTTATCAGAGTATAATGCTAGTATAAGAAATATAAAAAATAGTATATATTTATTAAATATTGGCATGGATTTCCTCCTTTTATTGTAAGACTTCCATTACTTACATTATACATTATTTTAAATGCAGAATCAAAAATTAATATCTTTATTCTGTGAAGTTCCTTTATCCTCCAGTAAGAGAATGACTAGTTCTCCAACTGAGCCTTTTCTTATAGTTTCAGACTATAGGGTATCTTAGGTAAGAAGTGTTAGAATGCCGAACGATTTTTTGTTATAATAGAGAATATTTTTTAGAAAAGAGATAATACATGACACAGATGATTGATGGAAAGGCTTTAGCAGCCAAGCTACAAGGACAGTTGGCTGAAAAAACAGCCAAATTAAAGGAAGAGACAGGTTTGGTTCCAGGATTGGTCGTTATTTTAGTCGGAGAAAATCCAGCAAGCCAAGTTTACGTACGCAACAAGGAGCGTTCTGCTATCGCTGCAGGCTTCCAAAGTGAAGTCGTGCGAGTTCCTGGGACCATTACTCAAGAGGAATTGTTAGAATTAATCGCTAAATACAATCAAGATCCAGCTTGGCATGGGATTTTGGTCCAGCTTCCATTACCAAAACACATCGATGAAGAAGCTGTTTTACTAGCAATTGACCCTGAAAAGGATGTGGATGGTTTCCATCCTCTCAACATGGGACGTCTCTGGTCTGGTCACCCAGTTATGATTCCTTCAACACCTGCAGGGATTATGGAAATGTTTCATGAATATGGGATTGACTTAGAAGGTAAAAATGCGGTTGTCATTGGTCGTTCAAATATTGTTGGGAAACCCATGGCCCAGTTGCTATTGGCTAAGAATGCAACTGTAACCTTGACCCACTCTCGCACCCACAATCTAGCCCAAGTAGCTTCTAAAGCCGATATTTTGGTCGTAGCTATCGGTCGCGCCAAGTTTGTGACTGCCGACTTTGTCAAACCAGGTGCAGTTGTCATTGATGTAGGGATGAACCGAGATGAAAATGACAAGCTCTGTGGAGATGTTGATTACGATGCTGTTGCACCAATTGCTAGTCATATCACCCCTGTACCTGGTGGAGTTGGTCCAATGACCATTACCATGCTGATGGAGCAGACTTATCAGGCTGCTTTAAGAACGCTGGATAAAAATTAAGTTTATGATGAAAAATGGTTGAGATAGTGATATCTCGACTTTTCATTTGCTGTAAAGATACTTATTTCAATTGATGTTTTTCTTTATTTTTTTGTAGTATAATAAAAATAGGAACAAGCATGAAGGAGTAGCTTATGAAAGTCATTAATCAAGCTCTACTGAAAAAAGTGATCATCGAGCGTCCTTGTTCTAGTCATAAGGGAGACTACGGTCGTCTTCTCTTGATTGGGGGAACGTATCCTTATGGGGGAGCGATTATTATGGCTGCTTTAGGGGCGGTTAGAAGCGGTGCAGGCTTGGTGACAGTAGCAACGGATAAAGAGAATATTTCAGCTCTACATAGCCATCTGCCAGAGGCTATGGCTTTTGACCTTGGTGATAAGCAATTGCTCGAGCAACAGTTGCAGAAAGCTAATATTGTCTTGGTCGGACCTGGACTAGTGGATGATGAGCGTGGAGAAGAGCTTCTCCAAACAGTCTTTAATCATTCAAATCAAGATCAGACTCTCATACTGGATGGTGGCGCCCTATCCATTTTTGCTAAGACGGGAATGAAATTTCCTAAGGCTCAGCTTGTTTTAACGCCACACCAAAGGGAATGGCAAGTCTTGTCAGGTTTAGATTTGGATTCTCAGGGAACTGAGGAAACAGGAGAGACTTTGAAGAGATTTCCTTCAGGAACGATTCTAGTTCAAAAAGGTCCTGCGACTAGAATCTGGCTAGCTGGTCAAACTGATTGTTATCAGCTAAGTGTTGGTGGTCCATATCAGGCGACTGGGGGCATGGGAGATACCCTAGCTGGGATGATTGCTGGTTTTGCTGGTCAATTCCCACAAGTTAGTCTCTATGAAAGAGTGACGGTAGCGACCTATCTACATTCAGCCATTGCCCAAGAACTAGCTGAGGACAACTTTGTAGTTCTGCCAACCACGATTAGTCAACATATTCCTGCATTCATGAAAAAAATACAAAAAGACACCTGATTTTTCCAGGTGTCTTTTGATGATTAGAAGAGGCCTTTGACCTTATCTACAAGACCGTCAAGTCCTTCTGAGCCTGAAACCAAAGCTTGAGCTTGGCTTAGGTACTCACCGAGTTGATCCTTGTTTTCTTCAACAAAAGTTTTTGCTGCAGAAAAATCTTTGTTCTCAATGAGTTCTTTTACTTGATTAAACAAATCTAATGGGTTCATGAGTTCCCTCCTTTACTACAATTCTATTCAATCATTTTTTTTTTAAATCTTGCAAGAAACTTGACTCTTCAAATAAAGTTCAGGGGTGTCAAATGGTGCAAATTTTGATATAATTTTTAGTGATGAATTTTAGAAATAATCGGTACGTGGTTGTAGATTTAGAAGCAACAAGTACTGGAAGTAAGGCAAAAATCATCCAAGTGGGAATTGTAGTCATTGAAGATGGTGAGATTGTTGAGCAGTATGCGACTGATGTCAACCCTCATGAACACTTGGATTCTCATATCAAAGAATTAACGGGTTTGACTGATAAACGTTTGGCAAAGGCTCCGGAGTTTTCTCAGGTGGCTGAAAAGATTTTTGAACTGGTCAAAGACGGTATTTTTGTTGCGCACAATGTTCAATTCGATGCTAATTTATTGGCAGAATTCCTCTTTTTTGAGGGTTATGAATTGCGCACGCCTCGTATCGATACAGTGGAGTTGGCTCAAGTATTTTACCCTCAGCTTGAGAAGTATAATCTCGGCATTCTTTGCCAAGAGTTGGGGATTCCTCTAGAGCAAGCCCATTCAGCCCTATCTGATGCCCAAGCAACAGCAGAACTCTTTCTTTGTATGAGACAAAAAATGTTTGGACTGCCAAAAGGGTTGTTGGAGCGCTTATTGAGTTTATCAGACAGCTTACTCTATGAATCTTACCTAGTCATCGAGGAAGTTTATCAGAAACAGTCTCTCCTCGTTGAGCATGATTTGGTAGAAGTGCAAGGCTTATTCTTAAGAAAAGAGAAGCCAGTCCTTTCTCCACGCAAACTCTCAAAAGATTTCCAAACTAATATTGCCTTGCTAGGTTTGGAGGAGAGAAGTCAACAAGAAGAATTTGCCCAAAAGGTTCAAGAGTTTTTACAAGGGGAAGCCATTTCCTTTATTCAGGCTCAAACAGGAATCGGGAAAACCTATGGTTACCTGCTACCGGCCTTGTCACTTGAGAATGAAGGGGGAATCCTACTCAGTGTTCCGACTAAAATCCTTCAAAATCAGGTGATGCAAGAGGAGGCAAAAAAACTAGAAGAGATTTTCCAAATCTCTATTCATAGTCTTAAAGGTCCTCAGAATTACTTGAAGCTAGATGCCTTTCATGCAGCGCTAGAGGAAGAAGAGTCCAATCGTTTGTATACTCGTTTCAAGATGCAACTTCTAGTTTGGTTGACAGAGACAGATACAGGAGATTTAGACGAGATTGGTCAGCTATATCGCTACCAGCAATTTTTACCGAACTTGGTACACGATGGTAATCTTCACAAAAACTCTCTCTTTTGGCTAGAGGATTTTTGGAAACGAGGTCAGGACAAGGCTCGTTCTTGCAAGTTGCTTGTGACCAATCATGCTTACTTAGTTACCCGACTTGAAGATGATCCGAGTCTTTTAGAAGGGCGTCTCTTGATTTTAGATGAAGCCCAGAAAGTCTTGTTGACATTGGAAAATCTTTCTCGTAAAACTTATTTGTTAACGGATTTGCTAGATCAACTAGACCAAGCTTTATCGAGAGAAGAAGGTATGCTTCAAAGACGCTTGCTAGAAAGTATTCGTTTTGAAGTTTCTTACCTACTCGATCAGTTTCTATCTGGTAAACGGAAGATGTGCCCAGCTAGTAGCATTGACAAGCTCCACCAAGATTTTTCTGAGTTGAATTTACCAGAATTTAAAGACTATCAGAGATTTTTTACATCTGAGGGAGAATTTTGGTTATCGAGTTCAGATGTGTCTAGTAAGAAGGTTGAAATCACTTCTAGTCGAAATCATCGGTTGCTCTTTTCTCAGATTTTCCCAGAATCCTGTCAACTTTTAGGAATCTCTGCAACTCTTGAAATTAGTAGTAGGGTTTCTTTACCAGAATTGTTAGGTTTTCCTCAAGCTGCCTTTTACTGCATGGACAAACAGTTTCAGGAAAATCAGGAAATTTTATTAGTGAAGGATTTTCCGTTGGTGACAGAAATTTCATCTGAGGAATATGCACAAGCAATTGTAGAAGTTCTAGAAGAATTATTCCAGCTTGAAGAACCCATTCTAGTCTTATTTACTGCAAAAGATTTATTGTTGCAAGTTTCAGATGCTTTGAGGGTTCCCCATCTGGCCCAGTACAAGCACGGAGAACCAGCCCAATTGAAAAAACGCTTTGAAAGAGGCGAGCGTGAGCTCTTGCTTGGGGCGGGAAGTTTTTGGGAAGGTGTCGATTTTTCAAGACATCCGCGGGTTATTGAAGTGGTGACTCGTCTACCTTTCCAAAATCCAGAAGATCCCTTTACTAAAAAGATGAATCAAGAACTTCGTTTGGAAGGAAAAAATCCTTTTTACGATTATCAGCTTCCTATGGCCATTATTCGTCTTAAGCAAGCGATTGGACGAACCATGCGCCGAGTTGGTCAACGCTCCGCAGTTTTGATTTTAGATAGCCGTATGTCAAGTAAACGATATGGCAAACAAATCAGCAAGGCTCTGTCTCGTACCAGTCGAGTAAGGAATATTAGCCGAGAGCAAGTATTCTCAAAAGTTCAAGAATTTTTAAATAAACAATGAAATGAATACCTGAAAGAATGAAGGAGGCCTTTTATGAAACGTTCTCTCGACTCTAGGGTCGATTATAGTTTAATATTACCAGTATTTTGTTTGTTGGTGATTGGAGTTGTAGCTATTTATATAGCAGTTAGTCATGACTACCCAAACAATGTTTGGTCCATACTTGGACAACAACTGGCTTGGATATCGCTAGGGATTGTTTTTAGCTTCATAGTCATGTTTTTTAACACAAAATTTCTCTGGCAGTCCACGCCTTATTTATATGGACTCGGTCTAGCCTTGATGGTCTTGCCTTTAGTCTTCTACAAGCCGAGTTTAGTAGCTGCAACTGGTGCGAAAAACTGGGTGTCAATCGGTGGTTATACACTTTTTCAACCCTCCGAATTCATGAAGATATCCTATATTTTGATGCTGGCATACGTTATCGTAACCTTTACCAAGAAACATAAAGACAAAGAACGAACGATTGGTTTAGATTTTTTATTAATTTTGTGGATGATTGTTTTCACGATGCCAGTTATGGTTTTGCTAGCCTTGCAAAGTGACCTTGGTACAGCTATGGTTTTTGTCGCAATCTTTGCAGGACTTGTCTTATTGTCTGGTGTTTCTTGGAAGATTATTATTCCAATTTTTGTAGCAGTTGTATCGGCGATTGCAGGATTCCTAGCAATCTTTATCACAAAAGACGGGCGTGCCTTTATGCATCAGATTGGGATGCCAACTTATCAGATAAATCGTATCCTAGCTTGGCTCAATCCCTTTGATTATGCCCAAACGACTACCTATCAACAGGCGCAGGGTCAAATTGCGATTGGTAGCGGTGGAATTTTTGGTCAAGGCTTTAATGTGTCTAATCTCCTTATTCCAGTCCGCGAGAGTGATATGATTTTCACAGTAATTGCGGAAGATTTTGGATTTATTGGTTCAGTTGTAGTGGTTGCACTCTATCTACTGCTCATCTATCGCATGTTAAAGATTACCCTAAAATCCAATAATCAATTTTATACCTACATCTCAACTGGATTTATCATGATGCTCTTGTTCCATATCTTTGAAAATATTGGTGCGGTTACTGGTCTTCTTCCTCTGACAGGGATTCCTTTGCCCTTTATTTCCCAAGGGGGATCAGCTATTATCAGTAATCTAATTGGTGTCGGTTTGCTGTTATCGATGAGCTACCAAACCCATTTGGCTGATGAAAAGAGTGGTCGAACAAGATTCAAACGTAAAAAAGTTGTATTGAAAAAAGTGAAATAAGGAGGTCGCTATGCCTAAAGTTGCAGTTATCCTAGCAAATGGTTTTGAAGAAATTGAAGCCTTGACGGTCGTAGACGTCATGCGCCGCGCAAATATCACCTGCCATATGGTAGGATTTGAAGATAAAGTGACAGGTTCACATGCCATTCAAGTTCAGGCTGATCGAGTGTTTGATGGTGATTTATCAGAGTATGACATGATTGTCCTTCCAGGAGGTATGCCTGGCGCTGCCCACTTGCGGGACAATGAACAATTAATCACTGAACTTCAAAAATTTGAGAAAATCGGTAAAAAGGTGGCAGCCATCTGTGCTGCTCCAATTGCTTTGAATCGAGCTGGTCTCCTAGAAGGAAGAAACTTCACCTGCTATGATAGAGTCCAAGAACAAATTGCTGGCGGTCACTACCACAAAGAAACAGTCGTAGTGGATGGAAATATCATTACGAGCCGTGGACCAGCAACAGCTTTAGTCTTTGCTTACTACTTGGTTGAAACACTGGGCGGAGATGCTGAGTCTCTAAGAAATGGCATGCTCTACACAGACCTATTTGAAAAATAATGAACAAACGGAGGAGAATCTTTCTTGATGGAGAAGATTCTTCTCTTTTTTAATGGCAAAAACCAAGGTAAACATCGCTTTTTTTTATAAAAAATGGTATAATGAAGGGTATGAAATATCACGATTACATCTGGGATTTAGGTGGAACCCTGCTTGATAATTATGAAACTTCTACAGCAGCTTTTGTAGAAACATTAGCAGAGTTCGGGATTGAGCAGGAACACGATAGTGTTTACGAGGCTTTGAAGATATCGACTGCCTTTGCTATCGAAAAGTATGCTCCAGGTATTGAAAACTTTCTTGAGAAATATAAGGAAAATGAAGCCCGTGAGCTTGAACACCCAGTTTTATTTGATGGGATTCCGGCACTCTTGGAAGAAATATCAAACCAAGGTGGCCGTAATTTCTTGGTTTCTCATCGAAACGATCAGGTATTGGAGATTTTAGCAAAAACTGAGATAGCTCCTTACTTTACAGAAGTAGTGACGGCTAGTTCAGGTTTTAAACGCAAGCCTGATCCTGAATCGATGATTTATTTACGTGATAAGTATCATATAACGTCAGGTCTAGTCATTGGTGACCGTGCCATTGATGTAGAAGCAGGCCATGCTGCAGGCTTAGATGCCTATCTCTTTGAGGATGTTGTGTCCTTAAAACAAGCAATAGACATGTAAGAAAAAGGGGAAAAATGACAGAAGATATTAAAAACCAACAGGCACAAGATTATGATGCCAGTCAAATTCAAGTTTTGGAAGGTCTGGAAGCTGTTCGTATGCGTCCAGGGATGTATATTGGTTCAACTGCCAAAGAAGGTCTTCACCACCTAGTCTGGGAAATCGTAGATAACTCTATCGACGAAGCTTTGGCAGGATTCGCTAGTCATATCGAGGTCTTTATTGAACCGGATGATTCCATTACTGTTGTCGATGATGGTCGTGGAATTCCTGTTGATATCCAAGAAAAAACAGGACGTCCTGCCGTTGAAACAGTCTTTACTGTTCTTCACGCCGGAGGTAAATTCGGCGGTGGCGGATACAAGGTATCTGGTGGACTCCATGGTGTAGGGTCATCAGTTGTAAATGCTCTTTCAACACAGTTGGATGTTCGCGTTCATAAAAATGGAAAGATTCACTACCAAGAATACCGTCGTGGACATGTTGTTGCAGACCTTGAGGTGATCGGGGATACGGATAAAACAGGAACAATCGTTCACTTTACTCCAGACCCAGAAATTTTTACTGAGACAACGACATTTGATTTTGATAAATTAAATAAACGGATTCAAGAGCTAGCCTTTTTGAACCGCGGGCTTCAAATTTCTATTACTGACAAACGTGAAGGACTTGAACAAACCAAGCATTATCACTACGAAGGCGGGATTGCGAGCTACGTTGAGTACATTAACGAAAACAAGGATGTTATCTTTGATACACCAATCTACACAGACGGTGAGATGGATGATATCACAGTTGAAGTAGCGATGCAGTACACAACGGGTTACCACGAGAATGTTATGAGTTTCGCCAATAATATTCATACCCATGAAGGTGGAACACATGAGCAAGGTTTCCGTACAGCCTTAACTCGTGTTATCAATGACTATGCTCGTAAAAACAAACTTCTAAAAGATAACGAAGATAACCTAACAGGTGAGGATGTCCGTGAAGGATTGACAGCCGTTATCTCTGTGAAGCATCCAAACCCTCAGTTTGAAGGACAAACTAAGACCAAACTTGGAAATAGTGAAGTTGTGAAGATTACCAATCGCCTCTTCAGCGATGCATTTTCTGACTTCCTTTTGGAAAATCCACAGATTGCTAAGCGCATCGTCGAAAAAGGGATTTTGGCTGCCAAAGCGCGTGTTGCTGCCAAGCGTGCGCGTGAAGTTACACGTAAGAAATCTGGTTTAGAAATTTCAAATCTTCCAGGAAAATTAGCGGACTGTTCATCAAACAATCCAGCTGAAACTGAACTTTTCATCGTTGAAGGAGACTCTGCAGGAGGTTCTGCAAAATCAGGACGCAATCGTGAGTTCCAAGCCATCTTACCAATTCGTGGTAAAATCCTTAACGTTGAAAAAGCGAGCATGGATAAGATTTTAGCTAATGAGGAGATTCGTAGTCTTTTCACAGCTATGGGAACAGGATTTGGCGCTGAGTTCGATGTTAGCAAAGCTCGCTATCAAAAACTGGTTATCATGACAGATGCCGATGTCGATGGAGCCCATATTCGTACTCTCTTGTTAACTCTGATTTATCGCTATATGAAACCCGTTCTAGAGGCTGGTTATGTTTATATCGCTCAACCACCAATTTACGGTGTCAAAGTTGGTAGTGAGATTAAGGAATATATTCAACCTGGCGCAGACCAAGAAATCCGCCTACAAGAAGCCCTGGCTCGCTACAGCGAAGGTCGTTCTAAACCAACCATTCAACGTTATAAAGGTCTTGGAGAGATGGATGACCACCAACTTTGGGAAACTACGATGAATCCTGAACATCGTCTCATGGCTCGTGTATCAGTAGATGACGCTGCAGAAGCAGATAAGATTTTTGATATGCTCATGGGTGATCGAGTAGAACCACGTCGAGAATTTATCGAAGAAAACGCTGTTTACAGTACTCTTGACGTATAAAAATATTGGGAAATAGTTCCCAAGGTTTGAAAAATATGATATAATCATTACAATTGTGTCATGTATAAAAGGAGTTTGATATGTCAAATAATCAGTTGATTATTACTTTGATTGGAATTGCAGTCCTGCTTCTTATTGCCTTTGCAGTGGCTATTTTGCTACGTAAACGTAATGAGAGTAGACTTGCAGCTTTAGAAGATAGAAAAGAAGAATTATATAACCTTCCTGTTAATGATGAGGTAGAGGTTGTTAAAAATATGCATCTGATTGGTCAAAGTCAGGTTGCTTTTAGAGAATGGAACCAAAAATGGGTAGATTTGTCTCTGAACTCTTTTGCAGATATTGAGAATAATCTCTTTGAAGCTGAAGGATACAATAACTCATTCCGTTTCTTGAAAGCTAAGCACCAGATTGATCAAATTGAAAGTCAAATCCAACTTGTTGAAGAAGATATTGCAGCAATTCGTAATGCCTTGTCTGAGTTGGAAAAACAAGAATCAAAAAATAGTGGACGTGTTCTGCATGCCCTAGATTTATTTGAGAAACTACAAAACACTGTAGCTGAAGATTCTGAAAAATATGGCCAAGCTCTTCCAGAAATTGAAAAACAATTGGAGAACATCCAATCTGAGTTTTCTCAATTTGTAACCTTGAATTCATCGGGAGATCCGGTTGAAGCAGCAGGCATTTTAGATAACGCTGAAAATCATATTTTAGCTTTGACACATATCGTTGAAAGAATTCCAGCGATTGTCACTAAGCTTACTACTGAATTGCCAGAACAACTTGAAGATTTAGAAGCAGGTTACCGCAAGCTTTTAGATGAAAACTACCATTTTGTAGAAACTGATATCGAATCTCGTCTTCAACTACTCTATGAAGCCTTGAAGAATAATCACGAAAATATCCGTACATTGGAGTTGGATAATGCAGAGTATGAAAACACTCAAATCCAAGAAGAAATCAATGCACTTTATGATATTTTCACTCGTGAAATTGCAGCCCATAAAGCTTTTGAGAAATTGGTAACTACCCTTCCTACCTATCTTAAACACTTGAAAGAAAATAATCAGGTACTGGTTAAAGATATCGAACGTCTTGGGAAAACCTATTTGATTTCAGAGAGCGATGTAAATCGAGTTCGTCGTCTTCAAGCTGATATCTCATCCTTGAATGCTACTATTGAAGAAATGAATAATGCAGAGTCAGAAGTTTCAGAAGCATATTCTGTCTTACAAGAACGTTTGGAAAATCTCCAATCTACATTAAAAGATATTGAAGATGACCAAATCGGTGTTAGTGAGCGTCTCGTTCAAATTGAAAAAGATGACATCAATGCTCGTCAAAAAGCAAATGTATATGTCAACCGTCTGCATACGATTAAACGCTACATGGAGAAGAGAAATCTTCCAGGAATTCCACAAAAATTCTTGAAGCTCTTCTTTGATGCAAGCCACAGTACAGAAGACTTGATGGCTGAGCTGGAACAAGCGCAAGTGAATATCGAATCTGTGAATCGTATCCTTGAGATTGCGACAAATGATATGAATATGTTAGAAGAAGAAACATACAGTATCGTTCAAAATGCAACATTGACAGAACAATTGCTTCAATATTCGAACCGTTACAGATCATTTGATGATCGTATTCAACAAGCTTTCCAAGAAGCTTTGAATATCTTTGAAACAACATTTGATTACCAAGCATCTTTCGAAAAAATCTCTCAAGCATTAGAAGTTGCTGAGCCTGGTGTTACCAATCGCTTCGTTACTTCTTATGAAAAAACAAGAGAAAGTATTCGTTTCTAATTTATAAAAGAATCCTAGATTTTTCTAGGGTTCTTTTACTTTTCTTTACTTATTTTAAATCTTTCCCTGCCATGTTTTCATTGAAATTATAGTTCATATTTGATATGATAAGACTATGACAAAAAAGAGATTACCCCAGAATAAAGTAAAGAAGAAAAATAATAAAAAGCTTGGCACTCTTGTCTTGCTTTTGTTTCTAACAATGTTAGCACTCGGTAGTGTGATTACCTATAAAGTGTTGAACAAGCAAGCCTTTGAACAGAAGATTGAGAGTCTCAAGAAGGAAAAAGATGACGCCTACTCCCAAGGAAGTCAAAAAGAGCATTTCCGCAAAGAAAAATCTGAAATTATCACCTATTATCCACTAGTAGGAGACAGCCTTATTTCCTCTGTCAAAGATATCATCGTAAAAGACATCACTGACAAAGTAGAAGGTAAAGAACAGTTGATTTTTTATTACTCAGAAAAAGGGGATTCCACTTTAACTGGGGTTGAAAATCGTTTGATAAAAAAACAGGCCTATGACTTAGCAAATTCTAATGTCGTTGAATTAGAAAATACTACTTTAGACCAGCTGTATCTGAAAGAGGATGGCTCTATCTTTACCATGGATCAACTCTTTACAGACCCATCCACAGCTAAAGAAAAAATCCTTGAGGGTGTTAAGTCAGCTCTCCAAGATAAAAAAATAGAGCAATCAATTGTTGACCAAGTTTCAGCTGATTTCTCAGCTGCAGAATTGTCAAGCTGGAAGTTTGCTTACAAAGATAGTCAATTGGTTCTATATCCAGTCAAAGCAATGACTAATATAGAAGAAATAGCAATGCCTATTTCAGATTTCTTTGATTATATTCAAACATCCTATCTAACAGAGAAAGATGCTGAACTTTATAAGAAAGTTCAAGCGGAAAAACATAAAAAAGTGGTAGCTCTTACCTTTGATGATGGTCCCGATGGCAATACAACACCACAAGCCTTGGATATCTTAGCTAAGTACAAAATCAAAGCTACCTTCTTTGTCCAAGGGAAAAATATTGCAGGTAATGAAGCTATCCTTAAACGTATGCAGGCTGAGGGGCATGAAGTCGGAAATCATAGTTGGAACCATCCAGTTTTAACACAACTCTCATTAGAAGATGCCAAGAAACAAATTACGGATACTGAATCAGCAATTACTAGTGTTCTCGGAAAGAGCACAAAATTGATGCGTCCACCATATGGTGCTATTTCGGATGATATTCGTAATAGCCTTGATTTGAGCTTTATCATGTGGGATGTCGATAGTTTGGACTGGAAGAGTAAAAATGAAGCAGCGATTCTGACACAAGTCCAACGTCAAACGACAGATGGGTCTATCATCCTCATTCACGATATCCATCAAACATCTGTTAATTCATTGCCAAAAGTTATTGAATATTTGCAGGGACAAGGGTATAGCTTTGTTACAGTCTCTGAATTACTAGGGAATCGTGAAAAACCACATGAGATATACTATTCTCGAAACCAATAGTTGAAATTAAATTCAAATATTAGAAAAAAATTAAAAAAGATTATTTTTATCTTGACAAGTAGGGAAAAACTTGATATCATATACAAGATGAGAAAAGCAGAAGTGAGAACTTCTCGCCTTGCGACTAACGTTGTCTGGCCCCTACAGATCAAGTTTCAGAAATGAACTATAATCATGTAGAGCGGATTTGCGTTAGCAAGTCCGCTCTTGTTTTTCTCTAAAATAAAAAAAGAGGTGAAAACCATAGCAAAGCAAGACTTATTCATCAATGATGAAATTCGTGTACGTGAAGTTCGCTTAATCGGTCTTGAGGGCGAACAATTGGGTATCAAACCACTTGGTGAAGCGCAAGCACTTGCGGACGACGCTAATGTGGACTTGGTTCTCATTCAACCTCAAGCTAAACCTCCTGTTGCGAAAATTATGGATTACGGTAAGTTCAAATTTGAGTACCAGAAGAAACAAAAAGAACAACGCAAAAAACAAAGCGTTGTGACCGTGAAAGAAGTTCGATTGAGCCCAGTTATTGATAAGGGTGATTTCGATACGAAACTTCGCAGTGCTCGCAAGTTCCTTGAAAAAGGGAACAAAGTGAAGGTTTCCATTCGCTTTAAGGGTCGTATGATTACCCATAAAGAGATTGGAGCAAAAGTTTTAGCCGATTTCGCTGAAGCAACTCAAGATATTGCTATCATCGAACAACGTGCTAAAATGGATGGTCGTCAAATGTTCATGCAGTTGGCCCCAGCAACTGACAAGAAATAATCTGTCAGAAAGTTAAAAAAAGGAGAAAATATCATGCCAAAACAAAAAACACACCGCGCATCAGCTAAACGTTTCAAACGTACAGGTTCTGGTGGACTCAAACGTTTCCGTGCTTACACTTCTCACCGTTTCCACGGAAAAACTAAGAAACAACGTCGTCATCTTCGTAAAGCATCTATGGTGCATTCAGGAGATTTCAAACGTATCAAAGCAATGCTTACTCGCTTGAAATAATCGCGTATTTGTAAGTTAACAATTCTAGGAAATATTGGAGGAAATATAAATGGCACGTGTTAAAGGTGGCGTTGTATCACGCAAACGTCGTAAACGTATTTTAAAATTAGCAAAAGGTTACTATGGAGCTAAACACATCTTGTTCCGTACTGCAAAAGAACAAGTAATGAACTCTTACTACTATGCATACCGTGACCGTCGTCAAAAGAAACGTGACTTCCGCAAATTGTGGATCACACGTATCAATGCGGCAGCTCGTATGAACGGACTTTCATACTCACAATTGATGCATGGTTTGAAATTGGCTGAGATCGAAGTAAACCGTAAAATGCTTGCTGACTTGGCTGTTAACGATGCAGCAGCTTTCACAGCTCTTGCAGATGCAGCAAAAGCAAAACTTGGTAAATAATTATCCACAAGACTGGTGCAAATTTGTCCCAGTCTTTTTTAAACAAAGGAGAAAAAATGGCTTCAAAAATGTTACACACTTGCTTGCGAGTAGAAAATCTTGAAAAATCAATTGCTTTTTATCAAGATGCTTTTGGATTTATGGAATTGCGTCGTCTGGACTTCCCAGAACACGCTTTTACCATTGTTTATCTAGGTCTTGATGGTGACGATTATGAATTAGAGTTGACTTACAACTACGATCATGGACCTTATGTTGTAGGTGACGGTTTTGCTCACATTGCTCTAAGCACACCTGACCTTGAGGCTCTTCATAAAGAACATAGCGACAAAGGCTACGAAGTTACAGCACCTAATGGACTTCCAGGAACACAACCAAACTATTACTTTGTCAAAGATCCAGATGGATACAAGGTAGAAGTGATTCGTGAAAAATAATAAAAACTCCTCATTTATCAAATTGAGCTAGACAATTTCACCTGACTTAGAAAAATTTGATAGAGAGCAGTGTAGGTCATTTATGTTAGTTCTTTTCAGATAAATGTTAGCGTTTATCTGAGACTAATATAGATGGCTTTTTCTATCTAGCTTAATGTAACAAATTGGGATATAATAAAAATAATTAAACAAATTAGTGGGAGAAAAAAATGTCAGACCAAAATCCAAATGTAGAGCTAAACAAAGAAGAAGATAAACTAATTGTAGAGGATAATTTAGTTGAAGATATGAAGAATGGTCCAAAAGCAGTCAAGAAAGCTTCGACTCTTCTATCTTTCTCATTTTATTTGGCACTTGCCTATATACTTCTATTTATAACTCTTGCTTTATTTACTGCTCCATGGGGAATTGTATTCTTGATTTTTCTAGGTCCTAATTTAATTGCTTACGTTATAGCAACTGTCTTAACACAGATAGGAATTAAGAAAGTAAATAAAACTGTCTTGTATACAAGTGCAGGATTTTATTTACTTTCCGGACTTTTAGCATTCGACCCGGATTGGGAGTTTTTTAGGGTCTTTCCTTATCTCTCACTAGTTCTAGTTCTAATCGGAATATTTTTAACGAAGGATACAAGTAACTAAATTAACAAAGCTAGGCGCAATTCTTCTTCGAATTTATTTCATCTCATAAAACCATAGCCTTTAAGGCTGTGGTTTTTTAGTTTCATGATTAGAAAGAAATTGTGCTTCTATTTTTTAAAATGGTATAATAGAAAAAGAAAAAGGGAGGTGAGAAAGAATGATTGCCCAACTGGATACGAAAACTGTCTATAGTTTCATGGAGAGTATGGTTTCAATCAAGAGATATGTTAGCCTTGGGAAAGAATATGGCTATTCATCACTTGGCATCATGGATGAAGATAATCTCTATGGAGCCTATTATTTCATCAAAGAATGCCAAAAACAGGGGATTCAGCCTTTATTAGGTCTTGAAATGACTGTTCATCATAAAGATGAATGGATTAATCTACGTTTTTTAGCCCTGTCAAACCGAGGTTATCAAAACCTGATGAAGCTGTCGTCTCTAAAGATGACAGGTAAAAAAGAATGGACTGTTTTCTCTTCCTACCTTGAAGATATTTGTGTCATTGTTCCTTATTATTCTGGAATGAACGACTTGGACTTGGGGCATGACTACTATATAGGAGTGTATCCAGATACACCTCAATCGAATTTTTCTCACCCTATTCTCCCACTTTATCGTGTTAATTCTTTCGAAGCTGAGGATTTAGAAGCTCTACAGATGCTTAAAGCGATTAAGGAAAACGTGACCTTGAGAGAGGTTGATGTTCAATCTCAACAGGGCTTGTTTTTACCTGCTGATCGTCTAGAACAGACTTTTTTAGAGAAGTTTCCACAAGCAGTCGAAAATCTTGCAAGATTAACCAAGGAGACTTCCTATGAGATTGATAGTAGTCTCAAGCTTCCACGTTTCAATCCAGAGAGACCTGCTGTTGAAGAACTTCGGGAGAGAGCTATCAAGGGCTTGGAGCAAAAAGGCTTGCTAGATTCAGTCTATCAGGAACGTTTAGAAGAAGAACTGTCTGTGATTCATGATATGGGATTCGATGACTATTTCTTGGTTGTCTGGGACCTCTTACGTTTTGGTCGTTCCCAAGGTTATTATATGGGAATGGGACGCGGATCCGCAGTTGGAAGTTTAGTGGCCTACGCTTTAGATATTACTGGAATTGATCCTGTTGCTAAAAATCTTATCTTTGAGCGTTTCTTGAATCGTGAACGTTACACCATGCCAGATATTGATATTGATATCCCAGATATCTATCGCCCTGAGTTTATTCGCTATGTTCGTGACCGTTATGGTAGTATTCATGCTGCTCAGATTGTCACTTACTCGACCTTTGGAGCCAAGCAAGCCATCCGAGATATTTTTAAACGTTATGGTGTCCCTGAATATGAATTGACGGCCATTACGAAAAAAATAGGCTCTAAAGATACTCTAACGACAGCCTATGAAGGAAATCTAGGTTTTAGACAACTCATTCAGAGTAAGATTGAGTACCCAAAGGCCTTCTCTATTGCTAAAAAGATAGAAGGTTATCCACGACAGACTTCTATCCATGCAGCAGGTGTCGTTATTAGTGACAAAAATCTAACAGACTACATCCCTCTCAAGTATGGAGAGGATATGCTCATTACCCAATATGATGCGCATGGAGTTGAAGGAAATGGCTTGCTCAAGATGGATTTCTTGGGCCTACGAAACTTAACCTTCGCTCAAAAAATGCAGGAGCTCTTATATGAAACTCAAGGTATTTCACTAAGAATTGAGGATATTGATCTTGAAGATAAGGCAACCTTAGCCCTCTTTGCAGCTGGTAAGACCAAGGGAATCTTTCAGTTTGAACAACCTGGAGCCATACGCTTATTGAAACGAGTGAAACCACAAAATTTTGAAGAAGTAGTGGCGACGACTTCCTTGAACCGACCAGGTGCGAGCGACTATATAGATAACTTTGTTGCCAGAAAACATGGTAAAGAAAAGGTTACGGTTCTGGACCCTGTGCTAGAAGATATCCTAGCTCCGACTTATGGTATTATGCTTTACCAAGAGCAGGTGATGCAAGTAGCTCAACGCTATGCTGGTTTTAGCCTCGGGAAAGCCGATATGTTACGTCGTGCTATGGGGAAAAAGAATGCGGCTGAGATGCATCGAATGGAGGAGAGTTTTATCCAAGGGGCTCTCGAAAAAGGGCATGGACAAAAACAGGCTCAAGAAGTTTTTGCCGTAATGGAAAAATTTGCCGGCTATGGTTTTAACCGTTCGCATGCATATGCTTATGCTGCCTTAGCTTTTCAGCTTACCTACTTTAAAACACATTTTCCAGCAATCTTCTATCAGGTCATGCTCAATTATGCTAGCGGAGATTATATTCTAGATGCGCTTGAAATGGGCTTTGAACTAGCTCCGCTTTCTATCAATACGGTTCCATATCAAGATAAACTAGCAGATAAGACAATCCATCTAGGACTTAAGAGTATTAAGGGAATGCCTCGTGATTTTGCCTACTGGATTATCGAGCATCGTCCATTTAGCAGTGTTGAAGATTTTATCACACGATTACCCAAAAATTATCAAAAGATTAGCCTCTTAACCCCTTTAGTGGAAGTAGGACTTTTTGATGGATTTGATAAAAATCGTCAAAAAATCTTAACCAATCTACCAACTCTATTTATCTTTGTAGAAGAATTAGGTAGCCTCTTTGCGGATTCTAGCTATAGTTGGACAGATACAGAGGATTTTCCAAATATTGAAAAATTCCAAAAAGAGCAGGAATGGTTAGGAGTTGGCATCAGCCAACACCCATTGCTGGTTTTAGCGAAGAATCCTTTGTATCCAATTGTGAGTTTATCTGAGCTTTCCGAGGGACAGACAGCTACAGTGCTCGTTGAAATTCAGTCTATCCGAGTGATTCGAACTAAAAAAGGTGAAAACATGGCCTTTTTGAAAGTTACTGATAGTAAAACAAGTCTGGAAGTCACTGTTTTTTCTGAACAGTACCGCCAATTTAAAAATCTCTTGCACGAAGGAAGTTTTTATTACCTAAATGGGAAAGTGCAAGCCAGAGATGGTCGTCTTCAATTAGTTTTAAATAATTTAAAAGAGGCAGTGAGTGAGCGTTTTTGGATTCAAGTTCCCAATCATGACCACGATTCTGAAATTTATCATATTTTAGATCAGTACAAGGGACAAATTCCTGTTGTCATTCGTTATGAAAATGAACAAAAGAATATTCTTTTGCCTGGTTATTTAGTTGCAAAAGACGATGGCTTACAAGAATCTTTAAAACAGATTGTCATGAAAACGATTTATCGTTAAAAATCAATGAAAATAAAAGAATTTTAACTTTAAATATGGTATAATCAGTTAGAATGTTAAAGAAAAAGGAGCAAAACCAAATGAAACGTATTGCTGTTTTGACTAGTGGTGGGGACGCCCCTGGTATGAATGCTGCCATTCGTGCAGTTGTTCGTCAAGCAATCTCAGAAGGAATGGAAGTTTTTGGTATCTATGATGGATACGCTGGTATGGTTGCTGGTGAAATTTATCCACTTGATGCTGCTTCAGTAGGAGACATCATTTCACGTGGTGGTACTTTCCTTCACTCAGCTCGTTACCCTGAGTTTGCAAAACTCGAAGGTCAACTTAAAGGGATTGAGCAATTGAAAAAACACGGTATAGAAGGTGTCGTGGTTATCGGTGGTGACGGTTCTTATCATGGAGCTATGCGCCTGACTGAGCATGGATTCCCTGCTATTGGACTTCCTGGAACAATCGATAACGATATCGTAGGTACTGACTTTACAATCGGATTTGACACTGCAGTAACAACTGCAATGGATGCAATCGATAAGATTCGTGATACATCATCAAGTCACCGTCGTACTTTCGTTGTTGAAGTAATGGGACGTAACGCTGGAGATATCGCTCTTTGGGCAGGTATCGCAACTGGTGCTGACGAAATCATCATCCCTGAAGAAGGCTTCAAATTTGAAGATATCGTAGCAAGCATCAAAACTGGATATGAACACGGTAAAAAACACAACATTATCGTTTTAGCAGAAGGTGTTATGTCAGCAGCTGAATTTGGTCAAAAACTAAAAGAAGCTGGCGATACAAGCGACCTTCGTGTAACTGAACTTGGTCACATCCAACGTGGTGGTTCACCAACAGCTCGTGACCGTGTATTGGCGTCACGTATGGGTGCACATGCTGTTAAACTCCTTAAACAAGGAATCGGTGGTGTTGCTGTCGGTATTCGTAACGAGAAAATGGTTGAAAATCCAATTCTTGGAACTGCAGAAGAGGGAGCTTTGTTTAGTTTGACAGCTGATGGTAAGATTGTTGTTAATAACCCTCATAAAGCTGATATTGAACTCTCTGACTTGAACAAGAGCTTGTCATAATCAACTTTAACTAATCTGGTAAAATGACCATAAAAGGTCGAATTATATAAAGGAGTCACAAAATCATGAACAAACGTGTAAAAATCGTTGCAACTTTGGGTCCTGCGGTAGAAATCCGTGGTGGAAAAAAATTCGGTGAAGATGGATACTGGGGTGAAAAACTTGACGTTGAAGCTTCAGCTAAAAACATTGCTAAATTGATTGAAGCAGGAGCTAACACTTTCCGTTTCAACTTCTCACACGGTGACCACCAAGAACAAGGTGAACGTATGGCAACTGTTAAACTTGCAGAAAAACTTGCAGGTAAAAAAGTTGGTTTCCTTCTTGATACTAAAGGACCAGAAATCCGTACTGAATTGTTCGAAGGTGAAGCTAAAGAGTACTCATACAAAACTGGTGAAAAAATCCGTGTTGCAACTAAACAAGGAATCAAATCAACTCGTGAAGTGATTGCTTTGAACGTTGCAGGTGCGCTTGACATCTATGATGACGTTGAAGTTGGTCGCCAAGTATTGGTTGACGATGGTAAATTGGGTCTTCGTGTTGTAGAAAAAGACGACGCAAGTCGTGAATTTGTCGTTGAAGTTGAAAACGACGGTGTTATCGCTAAACAAAAAGGTGTTAACATCCCTAACACGAAAATTCCTTTCCCAGCTCTTGCTGAACGTGATAACGACGATATTCGTTTCGGTTTGGAACAAGGTATTAACTTTATTGCGATCTCATTCGTACGTACTGCAAAAGACGTAAACGAAGTTCGTGCTATCTGTGAAGAAACTGGTAACGGTCACGTTCAATTGTTCGCTAAAATCGAAAACCAACAAGGTATCGATAACTTGGACGAAATCATTGAAGCCGCTGATGGTATCATGATCGCTCGTGGTGACATGGGTATCGAAGTACCATTCGAAATGGTTCCAGTTTACCAAAAAATGATCATCACTAAAGTAAATGCTGCTGGTAAAGTTGTTATCACTGCAACAAACATGCTTGAAACAATGACTGAAAAACCACGTGCAACTCGTTCAGAAGTATCAGACGTATTCAACGCTGTTATCGACGGAACTGACGCTACAATGCTTTCAGGTGAGTCTGCAAATGGTAAATACCCACTTGAGTCAGTTACAACAATGGCTACAATTGACAAGAACGCTCAAACTCTTCTTAACGAATACGGACGTTTGAACTCAGATTCATTTGAACGTAACTCTAAGACAGAAGTTATGGCTTCAGCAGTTAAAGATGCTACAAATTCAATGGATATCAAATTGGTTGTAACTCTTACTAAGACTGGTCACACAGCACGTTTGATCTCTAAATACCGTCCAAATGCTGATATCTTGGCATTGACATTTGACGAATTGACAGAACGTGGATTGATGTTGAACTGGGGTGTTATCCCAATGTTGACAGAAGCTCCATCATCAACTGATGACATGTTTGAAATCGCTGAACGTAAAGCAGTTGAAGCAGGTCTTGTAGAATCTGGTGACGATATCGTTATCGTTGCAGGTGTGCCACTTGGCGAAGCTGTTCGTACAAACACAATGCGTATCCGTACAGTACGTTAATCAAAAAAACAAAAACCTATCGCATCAAGCTTTCGGGCTTATGTGATGGGTCTTTTTTTGTTGTAGAATAATAAAGAAGTTTAAAAATAAAAAAAACTCTCTGGAAAACCAGAGAGTGTGAGAGGCATCTCCATGTGAGAAACTGGTTCACACAATTTCTCAAGGTCCGCTCCTGCGTTATGACCTCCTTTGCGCAATTGTAGCTCTTGCTACATATCGACTCATCGCAGACTTTATTGTACTATAGGGGGTAATAGTTTGTCAAGAAAAAAACAGTCCCTAAAAAAGGAACTGATGAATGATGCTAATTGCCGGGATCGAACCGGCGACCTCATCCTTACCATGGATGCGCTCTGCCTACTGAGCTAAATCAGCTTACTTTGAAAGTATACTATAGATTTAAGCTTTTGTCAATATGCTAATTAGTATGGTAACTCATTGGAAAAGCCCAAGTAATAAACTTGGGCTTGTGAAAATTAGACTATTGTAATTTCTCTCTCTTTTTATCTGGGTTCCAAACAAAACTTGCAACAAAGGTAAAGAGTATTGTCAGAATTCCTATTATAATTGCTAGAATCAAGGCAGGGATACGAATCAGCCACCACAGTGGATTTGGCTTTTTATTGTTGTGCCACTGTTTTGTTTCCTCATCCAGGCGTTGAAATTCAGATTGGATGCGGTCTGCAACCATCTCAATTCCCTCATCATTCATCTTTTTAATATCTGAGATATCAATCGGATTTCCGAAGTTCATATCAATACGTTCACGGCTGACAAATCCTTTTAGAGTCATAGGGCCAGTATAAGTAACTGGCATGATGCGAACCTTAGCCATCTTCGCGATTAGAGCAACACCACCCTTAACATCGTTAGAATGACGACTACCACTTGGAAACATAATCAGTGAGCGATTGCTCTTTTTTAGAACATTAATTGGATATTTGATAGCAGAAGAACCTGGGTTATCACGGTCGATAGGGAAAGCACCACACATGCGAATCCACCAACCAAAGATGCGATTTGAAAAGAGTTCTTTTTTTGCCATAAAGACAAATTGCTTTGGTTTTGTTGCAAAAGCCATATATACTGGATCCCACCAGGTACGGTGTGGCGCAACAAGGATATAGTTTTCATCTAAACTTGGAATTTTTTCAGTATTGTGAAAGTGAGCATTTCCATTGATTGACCATAGAATCAACATAACCAGCCCACGCAGATAAGTATAAAACATGATGTCTCCTTCAGTTCTCTTTCTTTTATTATACCTTATCATACTAGGACAGGCAAATGTTTTTTGTTTAGGCGGAATAGCTTTTTATATGAAATTAGAAATATTCAAAAAAAAATGATATTATAGAATTTATGGATAAAAATAAAATTATGGGCTTAAGCCAATCAGAAGTCAAAGATCGTCAGAAACAGGGACAGGTCAATGATTTTCAAGATTCAGCTAGTACGAGTACATGGCAGATTGTGAAGAGAAATGTCTTTACTTTATTCAATGCTTTAAACTTTGCCATTGCCTTAGCGCTCGCCTTTGTTCAAGCTTGGAGCAACCTAGTTTTCTTTGCGGTTATCTGTTTTAATGCATTTTCTGGGATTGTAACCGAGCTACGTGCCAAACATATGGTTGATAAGCTCAATCTCTTGAATAAAGAAAAGATTATCACTATTCGTGATGGACAAGAGATCGCTCTGGATCCTGAGGAGCTTGTTTTGGACGATGTGATTCGCTTGTCAGCAGGGGATCAGATTCCAAGTGATGCCATTGTACTAGAAGGTTTTGCAGAAGTCAATGAAGCTATGTTAACGGGTGAGAGCGACTTGGTGCAAAAAGAAGTAGAAGACTTAATGTTGTCGGGTAGCTTTCTTGCAAGTGGTTCTGTCCTCGCTCAGGTACATCATGTTGGGGCGGATAACTATGCTGCTAAACTCATGCTTGAAGCTAAGACAGTGAAGCCGATTAACTCTCGTATCATGAAATCGCTAGACCAGTTAGCCGGCTTTACTGGGAAAATTATCATTCCTTTTGGTATTGCTCTCTTGCTTGAAGCCTTGGTCTTAAAAGGTCTGCCACTCAAGTCTTCTGTAGTCAATTCATCTACAGCTCTTTTAGGAATGTTGCCTAAGGGAATCGCCCTTTTGACCATCACTTCTCTCTTAACTGCTGTTATCAAGCTTGGGTTGAAAAAGGTTTTGGTGCAGGAGATGTATTCTGTTGAGACCTTGGCGCGTGTGGATATGCTCTGCTTGGATAAGACAGGGACAATCACCCAAGGGAAGATGCAGGTTGAGACGGTCCTTCCTCTTACGCAGGCTTACGACAAAGATGCCATTGCCAAAATACTAACCAGCTATATGGCACACAGTGAGGATAAAAATCCAACTGCCCAAGCTATTCGAAAGCGTTTTGCGGGAGAGGTAGCTTATCCGATGATTTCTAGCCTTCCATTTTCAAGTGATCGAAAATGGGGAGCAATGGAGTTGGAAGGTCTAGGGACTGTTTTCCTAGGCGCACCGGAGATGTTGTTGGATGCTGAAGTTCCTGAAGCTAGAGAAGCTCTTGAACGAGGATCTCGTGTCTTGGTGTTAGCGCTCAGTCAAGAAAAACTTAACCATCACAAGCCACAAAAGCCATCTGATATTCAGGCTTTGGCTTTGCTTGAGATTCTAGATCCGATTCGAGAAGGTGCTGCTGAGACGCTAGACTATCTTCGTTCTCAGGAAGTAGGGCTGAAAATTATCTCTGGTGATAATCCAGTCACTGTTTCAAGTATTGCCCAAAAAGCAGGTTTTGCAGACTATCAGAGCTATGTAGATTGTTCGAAAATTAATGATGAAGAATTGATAGCCATGGCTGAGGAAACAGCCATTTTCGGACGTGTTTCGCCTCATCAAAAGAAACTAATCATCCAAACTCTGAAAAAAGCAGGACATACTACAGCAATGACAGGGGATGGTGTCAACGATATCCTAGCTCTCCGTGAGGCAGACTGTTCCATTGTTATGGCTGAAGGAGACCCAGCAACTCGTCAGATTGCAAATCTGGTCCTCTTAAATTCAGATTTCAATGATGTTCCTGAGATTCTCTTCGAAGGTCGTCGTGTGGTCAACAATATTGCCCACATTGCTCCGATTTTCTTGATTAAGACAATCTATTCCTTCTTGCTAGCAGTTATCTGTATTGCCAGTGCTTTGTTGGGTCGTACTGAATGGATTTTGATTTTCCCATTCATTCCGATTCAGATTACCATGATTGACCAGTTTGTGGAAGGATTCCCACCGTTTGTATTAACTTTTGAACGAAATATCAAACCTGTGGAACAAAACTTCCTCAGAAAATCCATGCTACGTGCACTTCCAAGTGCCTTGATGGTAGTCTTTAGTGTTCTCTTTGTTAAAATTTTTGGAACCAGTCAAGGCTGGACAGCCATTGAAATTTCGACACTTTTGTATTATCTATTGGCATCGATTGGTTTCATGTCTGTAGTTAGAGCTTGCTTGCCATTTAGTCTGTGGCGTGTGCTATTGATTATTTGGTCAGTTGGAGGTTTCCTTGGAACAGCTCTATTCCCAAGAATCCAAAAATTGCTTGAAATTTCAACACTTACAGGTCAAACATTGCCTGTCTATGGCATTATGATGCTCGTCTTTATTGTGATTTTCATACTTACAAGTCGTTATCAAGTTAAAAGATAAAGAAAGACTGCAATCCATGATTGCGGTCTTTTTTAGGTGCAGGATTGCCAGATAAAATATGGTATAATAAAGGGAAATAGAGTTTTTGAAAGTGAGAGAAGATGATTTCAAAGAGATTAGAAACAGTAGCTTCTTTTGTTCCCAAAGGAGCTGTTTTACTGGATGTCGGTAGCGACCATGCTTATTTACCTATTGAATTAGTTGAAAAAGGTCATATTGAAGCTGCCATCGCGGGTGAAGTTGTAGAGGGACCCTATCAATCTGCAGTTAAAAATGTTGAAAGTCATGGCTTAGCTGATAAAATCCAGGTTCGTTTAGCCAATGGTTTAGCAGCTTTCGAAGAAAGTGACCAGGTCTCTGTTATCACTATTGCTGGGATGGGAGGCCGCTTGATTGCTACGATATTAGAAAAGGGCTTTGACAAACTAGCCAATGTTGAGCGATTGATTCTTCAACCCAATAATCGTGAAGATGAGTTACGCAGTTGGTTACAAGAGCATGGATTTCAGATTGTAGCTGAAAGTATTTTAGAGGAAGCTGGAAAATTTTACGAGATTCTAGTTGTGGAAGCTGGGAAAATGAATTTATCAGCTAGCGATATCCGTTTTGGTCCTTTTCTATCTAAAGAACTTAGCCCCGTATTTGTCCAAAAGTGGCAGAGAGAAGCAAGTAAGCTCGAATTTGCCCTTAGTCAAATCCCAGAAAAAAATCATGAAGAACGTCAAGTTTTAGTAGATAAAATTCAAGCCATCAAGGAGGTGCTCCATGAAAGCAAGTGAAGTGATTAAGCGTTATGAAGCCTATTGTCCTCAAGAATTTTCTATGGAAGGCGATAATCGTGGACTGCAGATTGGAACTTTAGACAAGGACATCCAAAAAGTCATGGTTGCCCTTGATATCCGTGAAGATACAGTGGCAGAAGCTATTGAAAAGGGTGTAGATTTGATTATCGTTAAGCACGCACCTATCTTCCGTCCGATAAAGGACTTGGTAGCTAGTCGCCCTCAAAATCAGATTTATATTGATCTTATCAAGCATGATATTGCAGTCTACGTTAGCCATACTAATATTGATATTGTTGAAAACGGCCTTAATGACTGGTTCTGCCAACTATTGGATATTAAGGATACAACTTTTCTACAGGAAACAGGTCCTGAACGTGGGATCGGGCGTATTGGCAATATTAAACCTCAAATGTTTGAAGAATTTGCTAGTCATGTTAAGGAAGTATTTGGTCTAGATAGCCTTCGTATGGTGTATTATAAAGAGACTGATTTGCAAAAAACAATCTCAAGAGTAGCTATTTGTGGTGGCAGTGGGCAGTCTTTCTACTCTGATGCTTTAGCAAAAGGAGCAGATGTTTACATTACTGGTGACATCTATTACCACACTGCCCAAGATATGTTGTCAGACGGCTTGTTGGCTCTGGATCCAGGCCACTATATTGAAGTTCTCTTTGTTGAAAAAATTTCAGCGTTCCTGAATGAATGGAAGGAAGAGAATGCTTGGTCTCTAGAGGTTATCGCAAGTCAAGCGTCCACCAATCCATTCCATCATATCTAGTTAGAAGGTAAAAACAATGAAAAAAGTTGCCATTGTAGGTGCAGGAATTGTAGGGGCAACAGCTGCCTACTATCTTTCTAAGGAAGCTGATATCGAAGTAACTGTTTTTGATTTTGGACATGGGCAAGCAACCAAGGCGGCAGCAGGAATTATTAGTCCCTGGTTTTCTAAACGACGCAATAAAGCTTGGTACAAGATGGCGCGTTTGGGAGCTGATTTCTATGTAGATTTATTAGCTGATCTAGAAAAATCGGGTCAACAAGTTGATTTTTACCAGCGTTCTGGCGTCTTTCTTCTTAAAAAAGATGACTCTAAGCTAGAGGAGCTCTATCAACTGGCTCTGCAACGTAGAGATCAATCTCCCTTAATAGGAGAATTAGCCATTTTGGACCAAGCGACTGCTAGTAACCTATTTCCAGGCTTAGAGGGATTTGAACGTTTACTCTATGCTTCTGGTGGAGCTCGAGTAGATGGGCAACTCCTAGTGAGTCGCTTACTGGGAGCCAGTCAAGTGAAGGTCATAAATAAAGAGGTCAGTCTAACCCCTCTATCATCGGGCTATCAGATAGACAATCAAATGTTTGACCAAGTCATCTTATCCACAGGAGCTTGGCTTGGCCAGATCTTAGAACCCTTAGGATATGAGGTGGATGTTCGCCCACAAAAAGGGCAACTCCGAGATTATCAGGTTGATTTAGACATGGCAAGTTATCCCGTCGTAATGCCTGAAGGTGAGTGGGATTTGATACCATTTCCCGACGGTAAATTATCTCTAGGAGCTACCCATGAAAATGATATGGGATTCGACCTGACGGTCGATGAGAATTTGCTCCAACAAATGGCTGAAGCAGCAAGTTCGTTTTATCCTAGCTTAAAAGATGCAATGATAAGTGGTGAACGTGTGGGGATTCGTGCTTATACGAGTGATTTTTCGCCGTTTTTCGGACAGGTGCCAAACTTGTCAGGAGTATTTGTTGCGAGTGGATTAGGATCTTCAGGGTTAACGACTGGTCCTATTATCGGTTATCATCTAGCTCAAATGCTTCAAGGGAGAAAAGGAGTATTGGATCCAGCAGATTATCCGACTGAAAGATACATTAAAAAGAAACAATAGTATACCTTTTACCTAGTTTTTACGATAGTCTTAGGAAAGTAAATGACTTTCCCTATCAAAAATGGTAAAATGAAAAAAATAATTCAAGAATTGAGGAAAAATGATGCAAGAAAAGATTTTGGTAACAGGTGGAGCAGGTTTTATCGGAACTCACACTGTCATCGAACTGGTCCAAGCTGGACATCAGGTTGTTGTGGTGGATAATTTGGTTAACAGTAGCCGTAAAAGTTTAGAAGTAGTGGAAAGAATTACAGGAGTAGAGATTCCTTTTTATGAAGCTGATATCCGAGATACGGATACACTTGGCGATATTTTCAAACACGAAGAGCCAACAGGTGTGATTCATTTTGCTGGTTTGAAGGCAGTTGGTGAGTCAACTCGTATCCCTCTTGCCTACTATGATAACAATATTGCTGGTACAGTTAGCCTTTTGAAGGCAATGGAAGAAAACAACTGTAAGAACATTATCTTCAGTTCTTCAGCAACAGTTTATGGAGATCCACATACTGTTCCAATCCTAGAAGATTTCCCACTTTCAGCTACCAACCCTTATGGCCGTACCAAGCTTATGCTTGAAGAAATCTTGACAGATATCCATAAAGCAGATTCAGAGTGGAACGTTGTCTTACTTCGTTACTTCAACCCAATTGGGGCGCATGAGAGTGGTGACCTAGGAGAAAATCCAAACGGCATTCCAAATAACCTTCTACCGTATGTAACACAAGTTGCAGTTGGTAAGTTAGAACAAGTTCAAGTCTTCGGAAATGACTACGATACTGAAGATGGAACAGGTGTTCGTGACTATATCCACGTCGTTGACCTAGCAAAAGGACACGTTGCCGCCCTTAAGAAGCTTCAAAAAGGCTCTGGACTCAATGTGTATAACCTTGGTACTGGAAAAGGTTACTCAGTGCTTGAAATTATCCAAAATATGGAAAAAGCTGTTGGACGCCCAATTCCTTACCGTATTGTTGAACGCCGCCCTGGTGATATTGCAGCCTGCTACTCAGACCCAGCAAAAGCTAAGGAAGAGCTAGGCTGGGAAGCTGGACTTGGTATTACAGAAATGTGTGAAGATGCATGGCGTTGGCAGAGCAAGCATCCAAATGGATTTGAAGACTAATCGTTTGATTAAACAAAAAAAGAGGAAGTAATTCCTCTTTTCTTATAACTTTATATGTGGTTGAAATAAAAAATTTGCTTAGTGATTATGTGATAGAAAACGTCTTAAAAGAACACTTTATTTATTATTAAAATATCAGAAAAAATAAAAGTGAAATTGTATAAAAATAGCTAGCAAAAGACTATAATTTTCTAGAAAAATATGCTAAACTAGAAGGAGTGGAAATTAGAGATCAATGTTCCACCAAATTTTAAGATTCATCTATAATCAGAGCACGAGTAGGGCAATTTTTAACGGCTTCTAAAACATCGTCGCTACAAGAAATTTCTCTTTCTGATTGCTTAGGATCATCGAAAAAACGGACAATACCATTATCATGGTAATCAAATAATTCTGAATAAGTTTGGCAGAGCCCACAAGCGATGCAACGTTCAGGTATAAGTCTAATCTTCATATTTATATTGTAATAAGAAACTAAAAAAAACTCAAGGAGTAAGGTATGGAAAAGGAACCGTGGCAAGAAGATATTTATGAAAACCAAGAAGAGGAATCAAGAACAGAACGCCGTCAACGAAACAAAAATGATTCAGGTGTCATTGCGAATCGTATTTTAACTGTTTTGGCTGTTCTTTTCTTTGTCATTGTTGTTGGTATGGTAGTTGTATTAGTCTACTTGTCATCAGGTGGAAGCAACCGTACTTCAGCTCTGAAAGATTTTTATGATTCTTCAGCTCCAAAAGTAGAAGAAGTTACAACAGTTGCTACAACTACTCAGTCAACAGAAGCAGAGACAACTCAACAAGAACATACAGAGGCGCATACTGATTCTGAAGGAACAATTACAGTCTTGCCAGGAGAGGGTGAAGCAGCCATTGCTACTCGAGCTGGAATCTCCATTGCTCAACTTGAAGCTTTAAACCCTGGTCATATGTCTACTGGAACTTGGTTTGCAAATCCTGGTGATGTCCTTAAGATAAGATAGGAGTGACGATGAAAACAATTCAGATTGCTATTGATGGGCCAGCTTCCAGTGGTAAGAGTACGGTAGCTAAGATTATCGCTAAAGACTTTGGCTATACTTATCTGGATACGGGTGCTATGTATCGTGCTGCCACTTACATCGCTTTGAACAACCAAATAAGTCCAGAGGAGTCTTCACGACTTCTTGAATTACTGGAACAATATCCGATTAGCTTTGGTCGCGCTGAAACAGGAGAACAGCTTGTTTTTGTTGGAGATGTCGATGTAACGAATCCAATCCGAGAAAATGAAGTAACCAATGCTGTTTCTGCCTTTGCTGCTATTCCAGCTGTTCGTGAAAAATTGGTAGCCCTTCAGCAAGAAATTGCCCGACAAGGTGGTATCGTTATGGATGGCCGCGATATTGGAACAGTAGTCTTGCCTCAGGCTGAATTGAAGATTTTTCTAGTAGCATCTGTAGATGAGCGTGCGGAACGTCGTTATAAGGAAAATCTTTCAAAGGGAATCGAAACAGATTTGGAAACTTTGAAAGAAGAGATTGCTGCGCGTGATTATAAAGATAGTCATCGTGAAACTTCACCTCTCAAGCAAGCTGAGGATGCAATCTATTTGGATACGACTGGCCTCTCTATTTTAGAAGTTATTGAAAAAATTAAATCAGAAGCTCAAAAACATCTATAAGAACTATAAAAACGATGAACTGAATTTCGGTTTGTCGTTTTTTTATCATGATTTGTCAAATAGTCTGTTTTAAGGTATAATAGTTGCTGTTGAAGAAAATTTGACATTCAAATAATCATAAATTTATTAAGGAGATAACATGAGTCAATTACCAAATTGCCCAAAATGTAATTCAGAATATGTATATGAAGATGGCGCACTTCTTGTTTGCCCAGAATGTGCTTACGAGTGGAATCCTGCTGAGCAAGCAGAAGTTGAAGAAGGACTTGTTGCCATCGATGCAAATGGAAACAAACTAGCTGATGGAGATACAGTAACCTTGATTAAAGATTTGAAGGTAAAAGGTGCTCCTAAAGACCTCAAACAAGGAACTCGTGTGAAAAACATCCGTATTGTAGAAGGTGACCATAACATTGACTGTAAGATTGATGGTTTTGGTGCTATGAAGCTTAAATCAGAATTTGTGAAGAAGATTTAATCATGATTAAAAATGAAAAAGTAATATTTTATAGTCGTATCTTTTTATTTATAGCAGCCTTTACCGGTGTATACTTGGAGATTACCAAACGCGGTGGTTTAGGGATGTTGCTATACTACACAGTACTTTCTAACCTTTTGGTTGTACTTTTTACAGGTTATCTTTTGTTAAAGATGCGTAGTGGAGGTGATAGTTGGCAGAGTCCTGGTATTCTACGTCTCAAAGGTGGCGTCACTATGAGTATTATGATTACTTGTGTCATCTATCATTTCATGCTAGCTCCTTTGACGACAGATTTTTACCGTTTGGAAAATTTCCTTTGTCATTATATTGTCCCTCTCTGGTTTTTAGCAGATACAATTATTTTTGATAAGAGTCGTCAATATAAGTTAGTTGATCCCATGCTTTGGACTAGCCTTCCTTTGCTTTATATGATTTTTGCCCTCTTAAACGGTTTTGTTCTAAAGATGGATGTTCCTAATGCTAAGGATAGTCCCTTCCCTTATTTCTTTTTGAATGCTACCAAACATGGTTGGGGCTTTGTCTTTAAATGGGCGGCAACTATTTTTGTTGCCTACATGGTTTCAGGATATCTCTTTTATCTTGTGAAAAGTATTAAAAAATCTAAGAAATAAAAGTACCCAATGTGGGTGCTTTTTTTGTGATAGAGATAATTGTACCCGGACAAATCGATTTATTTTATCTTGTTATGCAGTCTTTTATACCTTACAATAAAACTGTAGCTACCAATACAACTATTGAGGATGAAAAAAATGACTGAAAATCGTTATGAATTAAATAAGAATTTAGCACAGATGCTTAAAGGTGGCGTCATCATGGATGTCCAAAACCCTGAACAGGCAAGAATTGCTGAGGCTGCAGGTGCGGCAGCAGTTATGGCTTTGGAACGAATCCCAGCTGATATTCGTGCGGCGGGTGGTGTCTCTCGCATGAGTGATCCAAAGATGATTAAGGAAATCCAAGAAGCAGTCAGCATTCCAGTTATGGCTAAGGTTCGAATTGGGCATTTTGTTGAAGCACAGATTTTAGAGGCTATCGAGATTGACTATATCGATGAGAGCGAAGTTCTATCTCCAGCTGATGACCGTTTCCATGTGGACAAGAAAGAATTTCAAGTTCCTTTTGTTTGTGGTGCTAAAGATCTAGGAGAAGCCTTGCGTCGTATCGCTGAAGGAGCTTCTATGATCCGTACAAAAGGGGAACCAGGAACAGGAGACATCGTTCAGGCGGTTCGTCATATGCGTATGATGAATCAAGAAATTCGCCGCATTCAAAACCTCCGTGAGGACGAGTTATATGTTGCTGCAAAAGAACTCCAAGTACCTGTAGAATTAGTTCAATATGTCCACGAAAATGGGAAATTACCAGTTGTCAACTTTGCAGCTGGAGGGGTTGCAACACCAGCGGACGCTGCTCTTATGATGCAACTAGGTGCAGAAGGTGTGTTTGTTGGCTCAGGGATTTTCAAATCAGGTGATCCTGTTAAACGTGCGGCAGCAATTGTCAAAGCTGTTACCAATTATCAGAATCCTCAAATTCTAGCTCAAATCTCTGAAGACTTGGGAGAAGCCATGGTAGGTATCAACGAGAACGAAATCCAAATTCTCATGGCTGAGCGAGGAAAATAGATGAAAATCGGAATCTTGGCCTTGCAAGGTGCCTTTGTAGAACACGAGAAAATGCTTGCTCAACTAGGAGTTGAAAGTATTGAACTGCGAAACCTAGAAGATTTTCAGCAACACCAGAGTGACCTGTCTGGGTTAATCTTGCCAGGGGGAGAGTCTACAACTATGGGGAAACTGTTGCGAGATCAGCAGATGCTCATTCCTATAAGAGAGGCTATTCTCAATGGTTTACCAGTCTTTGGAACTTGTGCGGGTTTAATTTTGCTAGCAAAACAAATCACTTCTAAAGAGGAAAGCCATCTAGCGACTATGGACATAGTAGTAGAGCGCAATGCCTATGGACGTCAGCTAGGAAGCTTTTATACAGAAGCTGACTGCAAGGGCGTTGGTAAAATTCCAATGACCTTTATCCGTGGCCCAATTATCAGTAGTGTTGGTGACAGTGTTGATGTTCTAGCGATTATGAACAATCAAATCGTTGCGGCACAAGAAAAGAATATGCTGGTAACCTCCTTTCATCCTGAATTGACAAATGATCTTCGTTTGCATCAGTACTTTATGAATATGTGTAAATAAAAAAAGAGGTTGGGATTTTTCCCAACTTCTTTTTACATGTAATAAACAATAGCAATGTATTGAAGAGCAGAGGCTGCTAGAATGAAGAGATGCCAAATCATATGGAAGTATGGTTTCTTTTTAGCGTAGAATCCAGCGCCAACTGTATAGCAAAGGCCACCTGATACCATAAGACTCCAAAACATTGGACTTGTCTGACTGATGATTGCTGGTAAGATTGCCAATACGAGCCATCCCATGATGAGGTAAAGGATGAGGCTGAATTTTTCATTGACCTTCTTGGCAAAGATTTTATAAAGAATACCGAAAATAGTTGTCCCCCATTGGATAGCAATAATGAGATAACCAAACCAATTATTCATCAGGGTTAAAACCACTGGTGTATAAGAACCTGCAATCGCAACATAAATCATGGAATGGTCAATAATTCGTAACACATATTTATGAGTTGAACCATAAGCCATAGAATGATAAATAGTTGATGATAAGAACATGAGAAAGAGGCTGATGACGAAGATGGAAACTCCGATAGACGATAAGAAACCATGTGCCTCATAACTGTAAGTAGATGAAATGGGTAGTAGGATGAGCATGATAAATGCTCCTACAGCATGGGTGACACTGTTGGCAATTTCTTCTCCAAAACTAAGTCGTTTACTAAGTTTGAAACTAGTATTCATTTGTTTCCTCCTCTTCGGTTTCTATATAGACTAGTGCAAGTGTTTGATGATAGAGTTTGACCGTTTGGCAGCTTGCCTGGATAATGGGATTAGCTGGATCAATATCTTCATTCATATAGTCCACAAAAGCATTGTAAAGTTCTTCTGAATTAGTGTCTGTGTGTAGGGTATTAAGGGTTTGAGCAATTTCTTGGATAGAAAAAACAGACTTGAGAGTGGTAATAGCAATCAATCGTGCGATTTGTTTGCGTTGATATTTTTTCTTTTCAGGTTTACTGATATATCCGTGTTTGACATAGTTGTTCACCATGGATGCTGTCAAACCTTTCTCCTTGTCAGGAGAAGCTGGAGGACAGATTTGATTGACATAGAGCAGAACCTGGTCCAGATAGAGATTGATACTTGGAATTTCTTCCCATTTTGGATAGGAAAAAGTGGTATTCATTTTCAACTCCTTTTTATCTAGTTTTAATAACTAGATTATAAAATATTAGAAATAATAAGTCAAGTTTCAAGTGCTTGTAGAAAGAAATAATTTATGCTATGATGAGAGAAAATAGTATGAAAAGAGGATAAATGATGGAGATTCGCTTAGCATTTCCAAACGAAGTTGACGCAATTATACAAGTGATTGAAGGAGCCAAGAAATGTTTGGCAGAAGCTGGTAGCACTCAGTGGCAAAACGGCTACCCAGATGCAGATACCATTATTGAAGATATCATCTCTGGTCAAGCTTATGTAGCCCTAGACGAAGGTAATCTCTTAGCCTATGCAGCAGTGACTAAGAGCCCAGAAAAAGCTTATGAAGCAATTTATGATGGCAACTGGGAGGGAAATGAAACAGAATACTTAGTATTTCACCGTATTGCCGTTGCTAGAGATGCGCAAGGTCAAGGTGTTGCTCAGACCTTTTTAGAAGGCTTGATTGAAGGCTTCGATTACCTAGATTTTCGTTCAGATACGCACGCTAAAAACATAGCCATGCAGCATATCTTTGAAAAACTTGGCTTCAAACAGGTTGGTAAAGTTCCAGTAGACGGGGAACGCTTGGCCTATCAAAAATTAAAATCAAATGACTAAGAAGTATGCAAAGATGCTATACAAGTCACCGATTGGCCCCCTATCTCTGGTAGCAGATGACCACTATTTGTTTGGGATATGGATTGAAGAAGAGAGCGATTTTGAGAAGGGATTATCTGAAAATGATGTAACTATTGTTGAAAGTCATCCCATTTTAAATCAAATTACTTCCTATATAGAGACTTATTTTAAGGGGCAAGATCAAGACTTATCTGAGATTCCTTTAGCTCCTGTCGGTAGTGACTTTGAAAAAAGAGTTTGGAACTACTTGCGAGGAATTCCTTTTGGTCAGACAGTTACTTATGGGCAAATAGCTAAGGACTTGCAGGTAGCTTCTGCTCAAGCAGTCGGAGGAGCAGTAGGTCGCAATCCCTGGTCTATCCTTGTACCTTGTCACCGTGTGCTAGGTGCTGGAGGACGTCTGACAGGCTACGCTTGGGGACTCGAAAAGAAGGCTTGGCTCTTGAGGCATGAAGGTGCAAGTTATCAAGAAAATAAAAAATAGAAAGAGAAAAAATGTTAGAATTTATCGAATATCCAAAATGTACAACTTGTAAAAAAGCTAAGAAAGAATTAGATCAACTCGGACTAGAATATAAAGACGTTCATATCGTTGAAGAGACTCCGAGTGAAAAGGTCATTTTAAACTGGCTCGAAACTTCGGGATTTGAATTGAAGCAATTTTTCAATACTAGTGGAATCAAATATCGTGAACTCGGATTGAAAGATAAGGTTGGAACATTGTCAAACAAAGAAGCAGCCAAACTCTTGGCCAGTGATGGTATGCTGTTAAAACGTCCGATACTAGTTGAAAATGGTCTTGTAAAACAAATTGGCTATCGTAAATCATACAATAACTTGGATTTGAATTAGTTTTTTTCTATCTCTTCGATAGGTAAAATATATAACCTCCCACTTTTAAAGTATGATAAACTAGAAGGTAGATGAAATCTGATATGCTCGTAGCAAATATTTTTAATTAGAGCATAAGTATGATAGAATGAATCATTATCTTGAGAGGATGTTTCTATGAATGTTACAACGATTTTAGCATCTGATTGGTATCAAAATTTGATGCAATATATTCCAGATGGCAAACTTTTTAGTTGGCGTTCGGTCTTTGATGGGATTCCAAGAATTGTACAGCAATTACCTACAACATTGATGTTAACGGTATTCGGTGCCTTTTTTGGTATCATGCTAGCCCTAATCTTTGCTATCGTGAAAATCAACCGAGTTAGATTTATATACCCATTACAAGCCTTTTTTGTTAGTTTCCTAAAAGGAACCCCAATTTTAGTCCAACTGATGTTGACTTATTACGGGATTCCACTAGCTCTGAAAGCCTTGAATCAACAATGGGGAACTTCTCTGAACATTAATGCTATTCCTGCAGCAACATTTGCGATTGTGGCATTTGCTTTTAACGAGGCAGCCTATGCCAGCGAAACTCTTCGTGCGGCAATTCTTTCTGTAAATCCAGGTGAGATTGAAGCTGCTCGTAGTCTTGGTATGACACGTGCGCAAGTTTATCGTCGTGTGATTATTCCCAATGCAGCAGTAGTTGCAACACCAACCTTGATTAACTCCTTGATTGGCTTGACCAAGGGGACTTCCCTAGCCTTTAGTGCAGGTGTTGTAGAAGTCTTTGCCCAAGCTCAGATTTTGGGTGGTGCAGACTATCGTTACTTTGAACGTTTTATCTCAGTTGCCCTTGTCTACTGGGTAGTAAATATCGTTATTGAAAATCTTGGCCGTTTCATTGAAAGAAAAATGGCTATTACAGCACCAGATAATGTTGAGACAGATGTGAAAGGAGAGCTTCGCTAATGATTAAAATTTCAAATTTAAGCAAATCCTTTTCAGGTCAAACCGTTTTGGACCATCTGAATTTAGATATTCAAAAAGGAGAAGTTGTTGCCTTAATTGGTTCTTCAGGAGCTGGGAAATCAACTTTTCTTCGTAGCCTAAACTATCTAGAAACTCCTGATAGTGGAAGTATTCAGATTGATGATTTCAAAGTTGATTTTTCTCAAATAACGCAAGAAGAAATTCTAACTCTTCGTCGCAAATTATCGATGGTTTTCCAACAGTTTAATTTATTTGAGCGTAGAACAGCGTTAGAAAATGTTAAAGAAGGCTTGGTGGTAGTTAAAAAACTATCGGACGAAGAAGCGACTGAAATTGCTAAGGAAGAGCTAGCTAAGGTTGGGCTTTCTGATCGTGAACAGCATTATCCGCGTCACTTGTCAGGGGGGCAAAAACAACGGGTAGCTATAGCGCGTGCCCTGGCCATGAAACCAGACGTCTTACTTTTGGATGAACCGACTTCAGCACTGGACCCAGAATTGGTTGGTGAGGTAGAAAGATCGATTGCCAATGCTGCAAAATCAGGTCAAACCATGGTTTTGGTTAGTCATGATATGTCATTTGTTGCTCAAGTAGCTGATAAGGTTTTATTCTTGGATAAAGGAAAGATTATTGAATCTGGAACACCGGATGAGATTATCAACCATCCTAAAGAAGAACGAACAAAAGAGTTCTTTGCTAGTTACAAACGGACCTATATCTGATATAATAGAAGATAAGAAAAACTCAGTTGGCTAAGCTAACTGGGTTTGCTCTTTAAAAATAATAGAAATGAGAGAGAGCATGCTAGTTCAGCTATTTGCTTTGTATTTAGAGAGTTTGGTTTTGACGATTTTACTAGTCTTGGTTGTCTTAGGGCTTTGGATTGGTTTAAGAGCTCTATCAGGTGTGGATAAAACTGCTAAGGAGCGTCAGGCTCACCTCTATGATATGATTATGATTGGAGTTCTAACAATTCCAGTATTATCTTTTGCAACCATGAGCATCTTGTTGGTTCTCAAGGCTTAATAGTTGTCAAATAGGATTTTATCCGTTAGAATAAGAATAGTTACAACAAGAAAGAAGGAAATAGAATGTACGATACGATTATTGTTGGTGCAGGTCCTGCTGGGATGACTGCAGCCTTGTATGCAGCTCGTAGCAATCTCAAAGTAGCTTTGATTGAAGGTGGTCTTCCTGGCGGTCAGATGAACAATACTTCTGACATTGAAAACTATCCAGGTTATGCTAACATTAGTGGACCTGAGTTAGCAGAAAAGATGTTTGAACCTCTTGAAAATCTAGGTGTTGAGCATCTCTATGGCTTTGTAGAAAATATTGAGGACCATGGTGATGTTAAGAAAGTAATCACAGACAATGAAGAATTTGAAACTCGCACAGTTATTGTGGCGACTGGTTCTAAGCACCGACTCTTAGGCGTTCCAGGAGAAGAAGAACTCAACAGTCGAGGTGTTTCTTACTGTGCGGTTTGTGATGGAGCCTTTTTCCGTGACCAAGATTTGTTGGTTGTAGGTGGTGGTGACTCAGCGGTTGAGGAAGCAATCTTCTTAACACAGTTTGCCAAAACTGTAACCATCGTTCACCGTCGTGATGAGCTTCGTGCTCAAAAAGTCTTGCAAGATCGCGCCTTTGCCAATGAAAAAATCAACTTCATTTGGGATTCTGTTGTCAAAGAAATTAAGGGTGAAAACCGTGTGGAGTCAGTTGTCATTGAAAATGTTAAAACAAATCAAGTGACTGAACATGCCTTTGGAGGCGTCTTCATCTATGTTGGTTTAGATCCAGTTAGCGATTTTACAAAAGATTTACAAATCCAAGATGAGTCAGGTTGGATTGTGACAGATGACCACATGAAGACAAGTGTTGCAGGTGTCTTTGCAGTTGGAGATGTTCGTCAGAAAGACCTTCGCCAAGTTACAACAGCAGTTGGAGATGCTGCTATTGCAGGTCAAGAAGCCTATAAATATATTACTGAACACAGTTAAAAAAGTTTCCAATCATTTGATTGGAAACTTTTTTATAATCGATTGCGGAAGACTTCGTACATAAGAATAGCAGCAGCAACGCTTGCATTGAGACTCTGTACATGTCCATTCATTGGAATAGTGATCATCTCGTCCACTTGCTTTTTGATGTTACTTGAGATACCTTTTCCTTCATTTCCGATAATGAGGGCGACCTTTCCACTGGTGTTCCATTTATGGCAAGGAGTTCCATTCATATCAGTACCAAAGGTCCAAAAGCCCTCTTCTTTAAGTTTATCCAAAGTTTGGCTGAGATTGGTTACGCGAGCAATGGGGACGTGCTCGATAGCACCTGTTGCTGTTTTTGCAACTACGGGTGTCACACCAACAGCTCGATGTTTTGGAATAATAACACCTGAAACGTTGGTTGCATCTGCCGTTCTTAGGATAGAACCTAAGTTATGAGGGTCAGTTAGTCCATCGAGGATCAATACTAGTGGGTTTTCTTCTTGACGGGTTTTGGCAAGAATCTGCTCAAGTTCAGTATAGGCAAATTCAGAAACACGTAGGACAAAACCTTGGTGGACAGCTCCTTCAGTCATTTCGGAAAGAGATTTTTTTGAAGTCCAAGAAATGGATACTTTCTTTTCAGTTGCCAGTTCCTTGACTTTTTCTACATTCTTACCTCGTAAATCATCCTGGAGATAGAGTTTGTTTCCAGTATTTGCTAACAGTGCTTCGGTAACGGCGTGAACGCCATAGACAATATCATTTGTTTTCATGGCTCTATTATAACATAAAACCCCGTTGTTGAACGGGATTTTCTTTATTCCAGAATGAGTAAACCTTCTTTGACTGCGAAAGGATCCTTTTCATTGATACGATCATAAAACATAACACCATTTAAGTGGTCGATTTCATGTTGTACAACGATGGAGTTGTAGCCTTTTAGCTTGATGCGATGTTTTTCACCATCCTTGTCAAAGTAGTCAACAGTCACTCGAGCGTGACGGATAACATAACCTGGGACAGCACGATCGACTGATAGGCAACCTTCTCCCTCTCCTAGAGCAGCGTCTTGGACTGAGTGTGAGACAATCTTAGGATTGTACATAACAGCTTGTAAGTCATAGGCTTCTTGAGGTGTTTCACCTTCCTCAGTGATATTAGGAACTAAAACAGCAATGATGCGTTTTGAGATATCTAATTGTGGTGCAGCAAGTCCGACTCCTCCACGTAGACCTAACTTTTCAGCCATAACTGGGTCTTGCGAATGTTTTAAAAATTGCATCATTTTCTCTCCGAGAATGATATCTTGATCACTCAATGGGAAAGTGACTTCCTCGGCAACTGCACGTAGGGTTGGATTGCCCTCGCGGATAATATCTTTCATATCGATTAAATGTGAAGCTTTTGTAATACGTTCTATAGCAGACATCTTCTCTCCTTCCTTCCATTACAATTCCATGATAACACAAAATAGTTGAGAAAGAAAGTCACAGAAGTTGCTAATAAAAGGAAATACCAATTTGTCTGTGGTATAATAAAGTAAGGAGACTTGCATCAAAAAGCAAGGAGAAAAGATATGGAAAAACGTAGTAGTAGAAATCAAAAAGATCCTGTCTTAGGACTTGTCAGAAAATTTATTCGTTTTTTTAGAAACTATCGCCAATGGAGTAATAAAACCTTTATTGTGGTTTTGTTAATCGTAGTTGCTATTTCTATGGCATTGACCTTATTATCTGAAGGGATAAAGGGGATTCCATTAGTGAATAGTAGTGTAACTACAGTGAGTCAGAGTGCTGATTCTAAGGAGAAAACTACTGTAACGGAACAGGAAACAAGTGCTCGCATCATGGCAAATGGTGATTTGCTTTACCATGACATCATCTACATTTCAGCTAAAAAATCAGACGGTAGCTACGATTTTCATGAAAACTTTGAATACGTAAAACCTTGGCTGAAGCAAGCTGACTTAGTTCTTGGTGATTTTGAAGGAACCGTAAATAAAGATCACTATCTTGCAGGTTATCCTTTGTTTAATGCACCTGGTGAAGTTATGGATGCTATAAAAGATGCAGGCTATCAAGTGCTAGACTTGGCTCACAATCATATCTTGGATTCTCAGATTGAGGGAGTGGTATCAACTGCGGATGCTATTGAAAAGGCAGGAATGACACCAGTCGGTGTTTATACTCATGAAGCTAGAGATAAGGCGCCTTTAGTTATCAAGGAAGTCAACGGAATTAAAGTTGCTATTTTAGCCTATTCCTATGGTTTTAATGGCATTGAACAAAGCATTTCTCAAGAGGATTATAATCGCTATCTTTCAGACTTAGATGAAGATAAAATGAAGGCTGAAATTGAGCGAGCAGAGAAAGAGGCAGATATTACAATTATCATGCCTCAGATGGGAGTTGAGTATCAAATTGAGCCGACTGAGGAGCAAAAGAAACTTTACCATAAAATGATTGATTGGGGTGCTGATATTATCTTTGGTGGTCATCCTCACGTTGTTGAACCAGCTGAAACGGTTGAAAAAGAAGGTGATAAAAAGCTTATCATTTACTCTATGGGGAATTTCATCTCAAATCAACGGATTGAAACCATGCAGGATGTTGAAAATGCCAAGTGGACGGAACGTGGAGTTCTCATGGATGTGACCATTAAGAAGAAATCTGGTAAAACGACTATCGAAACTGCCCAAGCCCATCCAAGCTGGGTGAGTAGGACTCCAAAGGGAGGCTATTCTCCAGAAGGATACCCACTCTATCTTTACCAAACTTATATCCTGGAAGACTTTATTGAGGGTGGGAAATACCGTAGTCAGTTAGACGAGGCTACCAAGGAACGGATTGATACAGCCTATAAAGAAATGAATGAACATGTAGGTTTGAAGTGGTAGTGATTCGAATCTCAAGGAGACAAAATGGAAATTAAGATAGTAGCAACGGATATGGATGGTACTTTGTTAGATCCAAGAGGTCAACTAGACCTTCCTCGCTTAGAGAAAATTTTGGATAAGCTGGACCACCGTGGCGTTCGGTTTGTCATTGCGACTGGAAATGAAGTTCATCGTATGCGACAATTACTGGGACATCTAGCAGAAAGAGTCGTTCTGGTAGTTGCTAATGGTGCTCGGATATTCGAAAATAATGAATTGATTCAAGCACAAACTTGGGATGATGCCATGGTTGATAGGGCTTTAGCTCATTTTAAAGGTAGAGAATGTCAGGATCAGTTTGTCGTAACTGCGATGAATGGTGGTTTTGTAAAGAAAGGTACTGTTTTTACAGAACTTGATAAATTTATGACTCCAGAGATGATTGAGAAGCTCTATCAACGAATGAACTTTGTCGATGAATTTGACTCTAATCTCTTCGGTGGTGTTCTCAAGATGAGTATGGTAGTTGGTGAAGAACGATCCGATTCGGTTTTACAGGAAATTAATGACTTGTTTGATGGGCATGTGCGAGCTGTTTCCAGCGGTTATGGCTGTATTGATATCTTACAAGATGGGATTCATAAGGCGTGGGGGCTAGTAGAATTACTCAGACGTTGGAACTTAAAACCTGAACAAATCATGGCCTTCGGTGATAGTGAAAATGACATTGAAATGTTAGAGTTGGCCGGAATTTCATACGCTATGGAAAATGCAGAAGAGGCTGTTAAGAGAGTTGCGACAAAAGTAGCTCCAGCCAACAGTCAGGCGGGTGTTTACAAAGTTTTAGAGAACTGGCTAGAAAGAGGAGAATAACTTGGCAGTACAGCTATTAGAAAATTGGCTCTTAAAAGAGCAGGAGAAAATCCAAACCAAGTATCGTGAACTCAACCAGATTTCTGTAATTGAACCAGATATCATCTTTATTGGAGATTCTATTGTTGAGTATTATCCCTTGCAAGAATTACTAGGGACAACAAAGACCATTGTGAACCGAGGTATTCGAGGCTATCAAACTGGACTTTTACTAGATAACCTTGATGCCCACCTCTATGGTGATGCAGTGGATCAAATTGTGCTTTTGATTGGGACCAATGACATCGGGAAAGATGTTCCAATGAGTCAAGCATTAACGAATCTTGAAAGTGTAATTCAAAGTATTTCTCGTGACTATCCGCTGTCACAGATTAAGCTAGTTTCTATTCTGCCAGTTCATCAAGGGGAAGAATACAAACAGACAGTTTATATTCGCACAAATGAGAAAATCAAGGCCTGGAACCAAGCCTATCAAGAGCTAGCTTCTGCATACATGCAGGTAGAATATGTGTCTGCTTTTGAAGAGCTACTCGATCAGGAAGGGCAACTCAAATCTGACTATACAACAGATGGGCTTCACCTTAGCGTTTCTGGCTATCAGGCTCTATCAGAAATCTTGAAAACTAGACTTTTCTAGACATCTACTTGCATTTTTGCTTTTTTAACCTAGATAAGGTATAATATCTTTATAGTCTTTGGGGTCGTTACGGATTCGACAGGCATTATGAGGCATATTTTGCGACTCGTGTGGCGACGTAAACGCTCAGTTAAATATAACTGCAAAAAATAACACTTCTTACGCTCTAGCTGCCTAAAAACCAGCAGGCGTGACCCGATTCGGATTGCTCGTGTCTGATGATGGGTCTTATTATTAGCGAGATACGATCAAGCTTTGTCTAGCAGTTTGGTAAGAGATTTATAGACTCGCAGTTCCTAGGCTTGAGTTATGTGTCGAGGGATTGTTAAAACAATACATAACCTATGGTTGTAGACAAATATGTTAGCAGGTGTTTGGACGTGGGTTCGACTCCCACCGGCTCCATTGATAATTTACATTGTTTTGTAAATCTTTCTAAAACGTTGTTTTTACAACGTTTTTTATTTTATTCTTTGGTATTCTTTTGCAAAAAAAGAATACAACATTTTGTTGTATCCTAAATATTAAATCAAGTCCTGAATTTTCTTAAGTTTTTATCATATTTTCTGTTATAATTAAGGTGCCTTAAGAAAAATAATGAAAAAACTAAATGTTTTTCATATAGTTTTCATTGTTTTAATAGTTTAAAGTCAATCTTATTTTTCTCTAATAGAAAATAATGAAAAAGTAGGTTTAGAAAGAGGTAAGTATCTATGTCTTCTCATAAAAAAGTGTCACTCTCTGAGATTAATCAATCTATCGATACTCCAAATAACAATCATTTCTGGCAAAATTTAAAGGCCTTTTTAGGTCCGGGTGCTCTTGTCGCAGTTGGTTATATGGATCCAGGAAACTGGATTACCAGTGTAGTCGGTGGTGCTTCCTATAAGTATAGTCTCTTGTTTGTTATCTTGATTTCATCTCTCATTGCCATGCAACTTCAGCAGATGGCAGGAAAGCTTGGTATTGTAACCCAGATGGACCTGGCTCAAGCAACGGCTCATCATTCACCTAAATGGCTTCGTTATAGTCTATGGGTGATTTTAGAATTAGCCTTGATGGCGACAGATCTGGCAGAAGTTCTAGGTTCAGCGATTGCTCTCAATCTTCTCTTTAAGATTCCGATTATGATAGCAATTCTCTTGACCGTGTTGGATGTTTTTCTCTTATTGCTTCTGATGAAATTTGGCTTTAAGAAGATTGAAGCTATTGTGACAACACTGATTTTAACCATTCTAGCAATTTTTACCTATCTAGTAGCTTTGTCACATCCAAGCTTCCAAGGAATCGTTGAGGGTTATCTACCGAATGCAACCTTATTTGAAAGTCCCTTGCCAGGGCATGAAAGTCAATTAACCTTGGCACTAGGGATCGTGGGAGCAACGGTTATGCCCCATAACCTCTATTTGCATTCTTCCTTGTCTCAAACTCGGAAAATCAATCACAAGGACAAGAATGATGTTCGAAAAGCCGTGCGCTTTATGACCTGGGATTCAAATCTTCAACTGTCCTTGGCCTTTATCGTTAACTCCCTTCTATTAATCCTCGGGGCGGCCCTCTTTTTCGGACATGCATCTGAGATTTCTGCCTTTTCTCAAATGTATAATGCCTTGCAGGATTCTACTATTGCAGGAGCTATAGCTAGCTCAACCTTATCAACCTTGTTTGCCTTGGCTTTATTAGCCAGTGGTCAAAATTCGACAATTACGGGTACCTTGACGGGACAAATCGTTATGGAAGGTTTCTTGCATATGAGATTGCCTCAGTGGTTCATTCGTTTGGCGACTCGTCTCTTTGCTTTGTTGCCTGTCATGATTGTAGCGGTTGTGTTTGGTCATCAGGAAAAAACCTTGGATCAGTTATTGGTTTATTCGCAGGTCTTTCTTTCAATCGCTCTTCCATTTTCAATCTTCCCTTTGATTTATCTAACTTCTAAGAAATCACTGATGGGCGAATTTACCAATGCTAAATGGAATACCATCCTTGGTTATATTGTTTCCATTATCTTAACAATTCTCAATGTGAAATTGTTATTTGATATTTTCTAAGAAATTCACCCGAGTTATAAAACAAGTATATAAGAAAAAAGATACCCAAGATTTCTTGGGTATCTTTTTTGAAACTAAACGGAAGACATGGGATTCGAACCCACGCACGCTTTAACACGCCTACCGCGTTTCCAACACGGCCTCTTAAGCCTCTTGAGTAATCTTCCATTGTTTACTAACCTAGTCTACCATAAAGCCTTCTTTCTTGCAAATTTATTTAAAGTTGAGGATCCAGTGATAGAAAGTGAAAGAAATTGACAAAAAATGCTTGACTTTGATATTTTTTATGATAGAATGAATAATGTAATCGTTAACAGGAGGTGGGTTCGTGCTAAAAAGCGAGAGAAAAAAGTTGATTTTAGAAGAATTGAGTAAGCATAAAATCGTCTCTCTAGAGAAATTGGTAGGCTTGTTAGATACTTCAGAATCAACAGTCAGACGTGATTTAGATGAATTGGAGTCCGAAAATAAACTTCGTCGAGTGCATGGTGGAGCAGAGTTACCTCATTCCTTGCAAGAAGAAGAAACCATTCAGGAAAAATCTGTCAAAAACCTTCAAGAGAAAAAGTTGATTGCTCAAAAGGCAGCTTCTCTGATTAAAGAAAAAGATGTTATCTTTGTGGATGCAGGAAGTACGACAGCCTTTCTCATTAAAGAATTGGAGCGAAAAGACATTACAGTGGTAACCAATTCCATTCACCATGCGGTTCAATTAGTGGATAAGCAAATCCCAACAGTCATTATCGGTGGTGGAGTCAAGATGACAACTGATGCCAGTATCGGAGGAGTAGCTCTCAACCAGATTAACCAACTGCACTTTGATCGTGCCTTTGTTGGAATGAATGGTGTAGATGAAGGTTACTTTACAACTCCAGATATGGAGGAGGGAGCTGTTAAACGTGCTATCTTAGAAAATGCTAAGCAGACATATGTTCTAGCAGATTCATCCAAGATTGGTCAGTCTTGTTTTGCTAAGGTAGCTCCTATAAAACGTGCTATTGTCATTACAAGCAAGGGTCACGAGCTCTTGTCAGCTATCAAAGAGAAAACGGAGGTAATAGAAGTATGATTTATACAGTCACACTCAATCCATCTATAGACTACATTGTCCGTTTGGACAAAGTGGAAGTTGGTAGTGTTAATCGTATGGATAGTGATGATAAGTTTGCTGGTGGTAAAGGTATCAATGTTAGCCGTGTCTTGAAGCGTTTGGATATTCCAAATACAGCGACAGGTTTCATCGGAGGCTTTACTGGAAAATTTATCACAGATACTTTAGCTGAAGAACAAATTGAAACGCAATTTGTCCAAGTGGCAGAAGATACGCGTATCAATGTTAAGATTAAAGCCGACCAAGAAACTGAAATCAATGGGACAGGCCCTAATGTTGAGCCCGAACAACTTGAAGAGTTAAAAGCCATTCTTTCAAGTCTGACAGCAGAAGATACAGTAGTATTTGCTGGATCAAGTGCAAAAAACTTGGGTAATGTTGTTTACAAAGAATTAATTGCTTTGACACGTCAGACAGGCGCTCAAGTAGTCTGTGACTTTGAAGGTCAAACCTTGATTGATAGTTTGGATTATCAACCACTTTTGGTCAAACCAAATAATCATGAACTTGGAGCTATCTTTGGAGTCAAGCTTGAAAGCCTTGATGAAATCGAGAAATACGCTCGAGAATTGCTGGCTAAAGGTGCTCAAAACGTTATTATCTCTATGGCTGGTGATGGAGCCCTTCTGGTAACATCAGATGGAACCTACTTTGCTAAACCGATTAAGGGAACCGTGAAAAACTCAGTGGGTGCTGGTGACTCGATGGTTGCTGGATTTACGGGTGAGTTTGTCAAATCAAAAGACGCAGTAGAAGCCTTCAAGTGGGGAGTGGCATGTGGAACAGCGACCACCTTCTCAGATGATTTGGCAACTGCAGCATTTATTAAAGAAACTTATGAAAAAGTTGAGGTAGAAAAAAGATGAAAATTCAAGATTTATTGAGAAAAGATGTCATGTTGCTTGATTTGCAAGCAACTGAAAAAACAGCAGCTATCGAAGAAATGATTCATAGCTTGGTGGAGCATGGCTACGTGACAGATTTTGAAACCTTTAAAGAAGGAATCTTAGCGCGTGAAGCTTTGACTTCTACAGGCTTGGGCGACGGTATCGCTATGCCACACAGCAAAAATGTTGCTGTAAAGGAAGCTACTGTTCTCTTTGCTAAGTCGAACAAGGGTGTTGACTACGAAAGTTTAGACGGGCAAGCAACTGATCTCTTCTTTATGATTGCTGCTCCAGAAGGTGCCAATGATACTCACTTGGCTGCCTTGGCAGAATTGTCACAATATTTGATGAAAGACGGATTTGCTGATAAACTTCGTCAAGTAACATCAGCTGATCAAGTCATTGAACTCTTTGACCAAGCTTCAGAAAAAGCTCAAGAACCAGTTCAAGCTCCTGCAAATGAATCTGGTGACTTTATCGTAGCAGTTACAGCTTGTACAACAGGAATTGCCCACACATACATGGCCCAAGAAGCTCTTCAAAAAGTGGCTGCGGAAATGGGTGTTGGTATCAAGGTTGAAACCAACGGTGCTAGCGGTGTTGGCAACAAATTGACAGCAGAAGATATCCGCAATGCCAAAGCTGTTATCATCGCTGCAGATAAAGCAGTTGAGATGGATCGTTTCGATGGTAAACCATTGGTGAACCGTCCAGTTGCAGATGGTATTCGTAAGACAGAAGAATTGATCAACTTGGCCCTTTCAGGTAATGCTGAAGTATACCATGCTGCTAACGGAGCACAAGCTTCAACAGCATCTAATGAAAAACAAAGTCTAGGTGGTGCCTTCTACAAACACTTGATGAGTGGTGTATCCCAAATGTTGCCATTCGTTATCGGTGGAGGTATCATGATTGCCCTCGCCTTCTTGATTGACGGTGCTTTGGGTGTGCCTAATGAGAGCCTTGGAAATCTTGGTTCTTACCATGAACTCGCTTCGATGTTCATGAAAATTGGTGGTTCTGCCTTTGGTTTAATGCTTCCAGTATTTGCAGGATATGTTGCTTACTCAATCGCTGAAAAACCAGGTTTGGTAGCCGGTTTCGTAGCTGGTGCTATCGCTAAAGAAGGTTATGCCTTTGGTAAAATCCCTTACGCACAAGGTGGCGAAGCAACTTCAGCCCTTGCAGGGGTATCATCAGGTTTCCTAGGAGCCCTCGTAGGTGGATTTATCGCTGGTGCCTTGGTGCTCTTGGTTAAGAAATACGTGAAGGTTCCTCGCTCACTTGAAGGTGCTAAATCAATCCTTCTCTTGCCGCTTTTTGGAACAATCTTGACAGGCTTTGTCATGCTAGCTGTTAATATCCCAATGGCTGCAATCAACACTGGTATGAACAACTTCCTTGGTGGTCTTGAAGGTGGATCAGCTGTCCTTCTTGGAGTCGTTCTTGGAGGAATGATGGCTGTCGATATGGGTGGCCCTGTCAATAAAGCAGCCTACGTCTTTGGTACTGGTACTCTTGCAGCAACAGTGGCAACAGGTGGTTCAGTAGCCATGGCAGCAGTTATGGCTGGAGGAATGGTTCCACCACTTGCAATCTTTGTGGCAACGCTTCTCTTTAAGAATAAATTTACCAAAGAAGAACGTAACTCTGGTTTGACGAACATCGTTATGGGCTTGTCATTTATCACTGAAGGTGCGATTCCATTTGGTGCAGCAGACCCAGCTCGTGCTATCCCGAGCTTCATCCTTGGTTCAGCGGTAGCAGGTGGACTCGTTGGTCTTGCAAATATCAAACTCATGGCTCCTCACGGAGGAATCTTCGTTATCGCCCTTACTTCAAATGCTCTTCTTTACCTTGTCTTTGTCTTGGTAGGAGCAATTGTCAGTGGTGTAGTTTACGGTTACCTTCGTAAACCATTAGAAAAATAATCACAAACACATTCAAATGACTGAACACGAAAGTGGGCAGTCATTTTTTTAACCTCTCGAAAAGTTCATGAAATATGATATAATAGAAGCATGGCAAACAAGAATACAACTAAAACAAGACGAAGACCGTCTAAAGCAGAATTGGAAAGAAAACAAGCGATTCAACGAATGTTGATTTCCTTAGCTTTGGCTATCTGTTTAATTTTTGCTGCTCTTAAATGGGGAGCTGTCGGAATCACTGTTTATAACCTGATTCGCTTACTCGTAGGGAGTTTAGCATACTTAGCTATTTTCTCTCTCTTGATTTATCTATTCTTCTTTAAATGGATTCATAAACAAGAAGGCTTGCTAGCAGGTTTCTTCTTTATTTTTGCAGGCTTGCTCCTCATCTTTCAAGCTTATCTTGTTTGGAAGCTTAGCATGGCAAATGCTGTTTTTCAAGGAACGATTGGACAAGTCTTTAAAGATTTAACCAGTTTTCAAGTAACCAGTTTTGCAGGGGGAGGCTTGTTAGGGGTAGGGCTCTACATTCCGGTAGCCTTTTTGTTCTCAAATATCGGTACCTATTTCATAGGGGCAATCTTAATTCTAATCGGAGCTCTTTTAATGAGTCCATGGTCTATCTATGATATTGCTGATTTTCTTTCAGCTCGATTTGCTATCTGGATGGAGCGCCGTGAACAGAAAAAACAAGAGCGCTTTATCAAGCGTGAAGAAGAAAAGGGACGAAGAGAAGCAGAAGAGCAAGCAAGACTTGAAAAAGAAAGAGAAGAGCAGGCTTTGCTTGACATGCAGCCTGTAGATATGGAAACTGGAGAAATCTTATCAGACGAACCACTGCAAGAATTTCCTCCACTTCCAGAGGAGGAATGGGTAGAACCTGAGATTATTCTCCCGCAAGCTGATTTTGATTACCCTGAAGAAGCAGACTATCCAGAGGAAGAAGTTTTCTCTGAAGAAGATGATGATGATGACGAAGAGGTAGAAGTAGACTTTTCTGCTAAAAAGGCCTTGGAGTATAAGCTTCCAAGTTTGCAACTCTTTGCGCCAGACAAACCAAAAGATCAGTCAAAAGAAAAGAAAATCGTTCGAGAAAATATTAAAATTTTGGAAGAGACCTTCGCAAGTTTTGGTATTAAAGTGACTGTAGAAAGAGCAGAAATCGGTCCGTCGGTGACCAAGTATGAGGTTAAACCTGCAGTTGGTGTCCGTGTCAACCGTATTTCAAACCTAGCAGACGATTTGGCTTTGGCTTTGGCTGCTAAAGATGTCCGTATCGAAGCACCGATTCCTGGGAAATCCTTGGTAGGTATCGAAGTTCCTAACTCGGAAATTGCAACTGTATCCTTCCGTGAGCTTTGGGAACAATCTCAAACAAAACCTGAAAATCTTTTAGAAATTCCTCTTGGGAAAGCAGTCAATGGTACGGCTCGTAGTTTTGATTTGGCTAAAATGCCTCACTTACTTGTAGCTGGTTCTACTGGTTCAGGTAAATCTGTTGCAGTTAATGGTATTATCGCAAGTATTCTGATGAAGGCTCGTCCAGACCAAGTCAAGTTTATGATGGTGGACCCTAAGATGGTCGAGTTATCAGTTTACAACGATATCCCTCATCTCTTGATTCCAGTTGTAACAAATCCTCGCAAGGCAAGTAAAGCTCTTCAAAAAGTCGTAGATGAAATGGAAAACCGCTACGAACTATTTGCTAAAGTCGGAGTTCGAAATATCGCTGGTTTCAATGCTAAGGTAGAAGAGTTTAACGCTCAGTCTGAATACAAACAAGTACCGTTACCTTTAATCGTTGTGATTGTCGATGAGTTAGCTGACCTCATGATGGTTGCCAGCAAGGAAGTAGAAGATGCTATTATCCGTCTAGGACAAAAGGCGCGTGCAGCTGGTATCCATATGATCCTTGCAACCCAACGTCCTTCAGTAGATGTTATCTCTGGTTTAATTAAGGCCAATGTTCCGTCTCGTGTAGCTTTCGCTGTTTCATCAGGTACGGATTCACGAACTATCCTAGATGAAAACGGTGCTGAGAAATTGCTTGGTCGAGGAGATATGCTCTTTAAGCCAATCGATGAAAACCATCCAGTTCGTCTTCAAGGTTCCTTTATCTCAGATGATGATGTCGAGCGTATTGTGAACTTCATCAAGGCCCAAGCAGATGCTGACTATGATGAAAGTTTTGACCCTGGAGAAGTGTCCGAGACTGAAGGCGACTTTGGTTCTAGCGATGATGCTGGAGATCCACTCTTTGAAGAAGCAAAAGCCCTTGTCATCGAGACACAAAAGGCGAGTGCCTCCATGATTCAGCGTCGTTTATCAGTTGGTTTTAACCGAGCAACTCGATTGATGGAAGAATTAGAGATGGCTGGTGTTATCGGTCCAGCTGAAGGTACAAAACCTCGAAAAGTCTTACAACAATAAAAAAATAGCTTCTTTCCGAAACTGGAGAGAAGCTTTATTGTTAAGGGTTTGTTTTATTGTCTGTCGCAACTGTATCAGATTGAGCAACTCCATCAGTTTGATTTTTTGGGACGTTGTTAGAAGCTTGAGTAGTCTCTTCTGATTGAACATTATTGTTTTTATCGTCAACTCCACCATTTGCAGAATTAGTTTCTTGGTTGCTTCCTTGATTCTGTGCAGGTGCATTGGATTCAGCGGGAGCTTCCTTTTGAACTTCCTTGATAATGGTTGTTTGTGTAGTCGTATCTTTATGATCCTTGTTTTTATCTAAAGCATTCATGATAGTGATACTAGCTGTAATCAAACCAAGGATACTGGCTAAAGTTGCAATTGTTTTTTGAAAGACGGTAAAGCCTTTTTTGATATGTTCAGTTTTAGGTTTTGATTTTCTGCGATAGTTAGACATAATTTCTCTCCTTTACCATGATTCATTATACCCAAAATCTTTAAAAAAAACTTAAATGAACCTGAACGGCATTTCTTGTCGCCTGAACTGTTTCGTGTTACAATAGAAGGAGTGATTTTAGAAAGTGTGAGAAACAATGATTTACTTTGATAATTCGGCTACGACCAAGCCTTATCCTGAAGTACTTGAAACTTACATGCAGGTGTCTGCAAAAATTATTGGTAACCCATCTAGCCTTCATCGTTTGGGTGATCAGTCTACCAGAATTTTAGAAGCTTCTCGTCAGCAAATTGCAGATTTAATTGGTAAGAAAAGCGAAGAAGTCTTCTTTACCTCTGGTGGTACCGAAGGAGATAACTGGGTTATCAAAGGTGTCGCTTTTGAAAAAGCTCAGTTTGGTAAACACATCATCGTGTCAGAAATTGAGCATCCAGCGGTTAAGGAATCTGCTCTTTGGCTTCAGACTCAAGGATTTGAGGTGGATTTTGCACCAGTAGATGAAAAAGGATTTGTAGATGTAGCTGCTTTAGAAAATCTACTTCGTCCTGATACAACGCTAGTCTCTATCATGGCAGTCAACAATGAAATCGGCTCAATCCAGCCTATTGAAGCTATTTCAGAATTTTTGGCAGATAAGCCAACGATTTCCTTCCATGTTGATGCTGTTCAAGCTTTAGCTAAGATTCCGACAGAAAAGTATTTGACTGACCGAGTGGATTTTGCGACCTTCTCTAGTCATAAATTCCACGGAGTTCGTGGTGTTGGATTTGTCTATATCAAGTCTGGTAAGAAGATTACGCCCCTATTAACTGGTGGTGGCCAAGAGCGTGACTATCGTTCAACTACTGAGAATGTAGCAGGAATTGCAGCGACAGCCAAGGCTCTGCGTCTAGCCATGGAAAAACTGGATTTGTTTACAAGCAAAACAAGTCAGATGAAGGCAGTCATCCGTCAAGCTCTACTCGAATATCCAGATATTTTTGTTTTCTCAGGTGAGGAAGACTTTGCTCCTCATATTCTGACCTTTGGGATTAAGGGTGTCCGTGGTGAAGTCATCGTTCATGCATTTGAAGACTATGATATTTTCATTTCCACAACCTCTGCTTGCTCGTCCAAGGCAGGAAAACCTGCTGGTACCTTGATTGCCATGGGGGTTGAAAAAGATAAGGCCCAGTCAGCAGTACGCGTCAGCCTAGACCTAGAAAATGACATGAGTCAAGTTGAGCAATTTTTGACCAAACTAAAATTAATTTACAATCAAACTAGAAAAGTAAGATAGGAGCATTCATGCAATATTCAGAAATTATGATTCGCTACGGGGAACTTTCAACCAAAGGTAAAAACCGTATGCGTTTCATCAATAAACTACGTAATAATATCTCAGATGTTTTATCTATCTATCCTCAAGTCAAGGTAACTGCTGATCGCGACCGTGCCCATGCTTATCTTAATGGAGCCGACTATGCAGCAGTAGCTGAGTCTCTCAAACAGGTTTTCGGGATTCAAAACTTTTCTCCAGTATATAAGGTTGAAAAATCTGTAGAAGTTCTTAAATCTGCTGTCCAAGAGATTATGCGGGACATCTATAAGGAAGGCATGACCTTTAAGATCTCTAGCAAACGTAGTGATCACAACTTTGAACTGGATAGTCGTGAACTCAACCAAGTTCTTGGTGGTGCTGTTTTTGAAGCCATTCCAAATGTACAAGCCCAGATGAAAAATCCCGATATCAATCTGCAAGTGGAAATTCGTGAGGAAGCAGCCTATCTTTCTTATGAGACCATTCGTGGTGCGGGTGGGTTGCCAGTTGGAACTTCTGGTAAAGGAATGCTCATGTTGTCAGGTGGGATTGACTCGCCTGTTGCTGGATATCTAGCTCTAAAACGTGGAGTAGATATCGAGGCTGTTCACTTTGCGAGCCCACCATATACTAGTCCAGGTGCCCTCAAGAAAGCTCAGGATTTGACCCGTAAATTGACTAAGTTCGGTGGGAATATCCAGTTTATCGAAGTGCCTTTCACTGAGATTCAAGAAGAGATTAAGGCTAAGGCCCCAGAAGCTTACCTCATGACTCTGACTCGCCGCTTTATGATGCGGATTACCGACCGTATCCGTGAAGTGAGAAAAGGTTTGGTCATCATCAATGGTGAAAGTCTTGGTCAGGTGGCAAGCCAAACCCTAGAAAGTATGCAGGCTATCAATGCCGTAACCAATACACCGATTATCCGACCAGTTGTGACTATGGATAAGTTGGAAATCATTGACATTGCGCAGGAAATTGATACCTTTGAAATTTCTATCCAACCTTTTGAAGACTGCTGTACGATTTTTGCGCCTGATCGTCCGAAGACAAATCCAAAGATTAAGAATGCTGAACAGTATGAAACACGTATGGATGTTGAAGGATTGGTTGAGCGAGCAGTAGCAGGAATCATGATTACTGAAATTACACCTCAAGCTGAGAAAGATGCGGTTGATGAGTTAATTGATGACCTCCTTTAATCAGAAAAACCAGAGGAAAAAATAAAATAAGTAAAAAAAGTTAGTTTATTGTCCTAAATTTGGACGGAAACTGACTTTTTTTCTATTTTTATGATATAATTAGGTAAAATTTTGAATATAGAGAGTTTTCTGACAATGAATCAATCCTACTTTTACCTGAAAATGCGAGAGCATAAACTGAAGGTTCCATACACAGGCAAGGACCGCCGTGTACGTGTTCTCCTCCCGAAAAACTACGAGAAAGACACGGATCGAACTTATCCGGTTGTCTATTTCCATGATGGTCAAAATGTCTTTTATAGTAAAGAATCCTATGTCGGTCATTCATGGAAGATTATTCCTACCATTAAACGGAATCCAGATATCAGCCGTATGATTGTAGTGGCTATTGATAATGATGGTCTAGGACGGATGAATGAGTATGCGGCATGGAAATTCCAAGAGTCTAATATTCCTGGTCAACAGTTTGGTGGTAAGGGAGTCGAGTACGCCGAGTTTGTCATGGAAGTGGTCAAACCCTTTATCGATGAAAACTATCGTACAAAATCAGACCGCAAGCATACTGCTATGGTTGGGTCTTCTCTGGGTGGAAATATTACCCAGTTTATTGGCTTGGAGTATCAAGACCAGATTGGCTGCTTGGGTGTCTTTTCATCAGCTAACTGGCTTCACCAAGAGGCCTTTGATCGCTATATGGAGCGTAAAAAACTATTACCTGATCAACGTGTCTTTATCTACGTTGGTACGGAAGAAGCAGACGATACAGACAAGACCCTTATGGCTGGTAATATTAAGCAGGCCTATATTGACTCTTCTCTTCGCTATTATCATGATTTGATAGCAGGAGGAGTACAGTTGGAAAATCTCTCTCTCAAGGTTCAGGCTGGAGCCATTCACCATGAAGTGCCATGGTCAGAAAATCTTCCAGCTTGCCTACGCTTTTTTGCAGAAAATTGGTAATTAGTATAAAGGAGACAGGATATGCATATTGAACATCTTAGCCACTGGAGTGGTCATCTTAACCGTGAAATGTATGTCAATCGATACGGACATGGAGGCATCCCAGTTGTTGTCTTTGCTTCTTCTGGTGGTAGCCACAATGAATACTATGATTTTGGGATGATTGATGCTTGTGCATCCTTTATTGAAGAAGGTCGCGTGCAGTTCTTTACCCTTTCAAGTGTAGATAGTGAGAGCTGGCTTGCGACTTGGAAAAATAGTCATGATCAAGCTGAGATGCACCGTGCCTATGAACGATATGTGATTGAAGAAGCTATTCCTTTTATCAAGCACAAGACAGGCTGGTTTGACGGTATGATGACAACAGGGTGCTCTATGGGAGCCTATCACGCTTTGAATTTCTTCCTCCAGCATCCAGATGTCTTTACCAAGGTTATCGCCCTCAGTGGTGTCTATGATGCTCGTTTCTTTGTTGGAGATTACTACAACGATGATGCTATCTATCAAAATTCACCAGTAGACTATATCTGGAATCAAAATGATGGTTGGTTTATCGATCGTTACCGTCAGGCTGAGATTGTCATCTGTACAGGACTAGGTGCTTGGGAACAGGATGGCCTTCCTTCTTACTACAAGTTAAAAGAAGCCTTTGACCAAAAACAAATTCCTGCCTGGTTTGCAGAATGGGGGCACGATGTTGCCCATGACTGGGAATGGTGGCGCAAACAAATGCCTTATTTCCTCGGTCATATGAGTCTATAAAAGGAGTTGCTTATGAATTATCTTGTAATTTCACCCTATTACCCACAAAATTTTCAGCAATTTAGTATTGAGTTAGCCAATAAAGGAATCACAGTTCTAGGGATTGGGCAAGAACCCTACGAACAGCTAGATGAACCATTGCGCAATAGCTTGACGGAGTACTTCCGAGTTGATAATCTTGAAAATATCGATGAGGTTAAACGAGCAGTTGCCTTTCTTTTCTATAAGCATGGTCCAATTGACCGCATCGAATCACACAATGAATACTGGCTAGAGTTGGATGCTGCCCTTCGTGAACAGTTTCATGTCTTTGGTGCCAAACCAGAAGACCTCAAGAAGACCAAGTTTAAGTCTGAGATGAAAAAACTCTTCAAAAAAGCTGGAGTTCCAGTTGTGCCAGGTGCTGTCATTGAAACAGATGCAGATGTTGACAAAGCTGTGAAAGAAATCGGTCTTCCGATGATTGCCAAACCTGACAATGGAGTAGGTGCAGCAGCAACCTTCAAACTTGAAACAGAAGATGATGTAAACCACTTTAAGGCTGAATGGGACCACTCAACCATTTATTTCTTTGAAAAATTTGTTACCTCTAGTGAAATCTGTACCTTCGATGGTTTGGTGGATAGAGACGGGAATATTGTCTTTTCAACTACCTTTGACTATGCACATACACCCCTTGATCTCATGATTTACAAGATGGACAATTCTTATTATGTTCTTAAAGATATGGATCCAAAATTGCGTAAATATGGTGAGGCTATTGTCAAGGAATTTGGTATGAAAGAACGTTTCTTCCACATCGAGTTCTTCCGTGAGGGTGATGATTATATTGCTATTGAGTACAACAACCGTCCAGCGGGTGGCTTCACTATTGATGTCTATAACTATGCGCATTCCTTGGATTTGTACAAGGGCTATGCAGCTATCGTTGCAGGTGAAGCATTCCCAGAGTCTCCGTTTGAAACCCAGTATTGCTTGGCAACATCTCGTCGCGCCAATGCTAACTATGTTTATTCAGAAGAAGACTTGCTCGCTAAATATGGTCAACAGTTCAAAGTAAAGAAAATCATGCCGGCAGCCTTTGCTGAATTGCAAGGAGACTATCTCTATATGCTTACGACACCAAGTCGTGAGGAAATGGAGCAGATGATTAAGGATTTTGGTCAGCGTCAAGAATAATCGAAATTAGGACTTAACAAAGGATGTTTGTTAGGTCTTTTTTGTAGACTTGAAATAAAAGCGTTTTCCCCTTAGATTCTTTTAGAAAATCTGTTGCTAAAAGGTTTAAAAATTGATAGAATAGGGATTGTCTAAAAAATATTAAGGAGAATCTATCAATGGATTTCACATGGGCAGTCAAATATGCCACTGAATTTTTGGGAACAGCTATCTTGATTATCTTGGGTAATGGTGCAGTTGCCAACGTTGAACTTAAAGGTACGAAAGGTCACCAAAGTGGCTGGCTCGTTATCGCTGTTGGTTACGGTATGGGGGTTATGATCCCAGCTTTGATGTTTGGTAACGTTTCTGGTAACCATATCAACCCAGCCTTCACTCTTGGACTTGCAGTTAGCGGTCTCTTCCCTTGGTCACAAGTAGCCCAATACATCATCGCACAAGTGTTGGGAGCAATCTTCGGACAAGCCTTGGTTGTTGCGACTCACCGTCCCTACTACTTGAAGACAGAAAATCCAAATAACATCTTGGGAACTTTCTCAACAATTTCAAGTATCGACCACGGAACAAAAGAATCACGCTTCGCAGCAACTGTGAACGGATTTATCAATGAGTTTGTTGGGTCATTTGTTCTTTTCTTCGCAGCACTCGGTATGACAAAGAACTTCTTTGGTGCTGAATTGCTTTCTAAAGCCCAAGGATTGATTAATGACCAAGTGGCACAAGCGACTGCTCAAGGTCAAACAATTCCTCAAGAACAAGTAACAGCAGCTCTTGAACAAGCAAAAACTCAAGTGGCTCCATTCTTGTCACCAGGTCTTGGTATCGCACACTTGGCACTTGGTTTCCTAGTAATGGCCTTGGTAACATCTCTTGGTGGACCTTCAGGACCAGGTTTGAACCCAGCTCGTGACTTTGGACCACGTCTTCTTCACGCAGTACTTCCTAAATCAATCCTTGGTGAACACAAGGGTGATTCAAAATGGTGGTATGCTTGGGTACCAGTAGTTGCACCGATTGCTGCTGCTATTGCAGCTGTAGCACTTTTCAAATTACTTTACCTATAATATTTAAAAACTGGGTTTTCCCAGTTTTTTCTTTTTAGTACAGTTGTGTCTTATAGAATTAAAGGGTGAAATCGTCAGACTTTTTTCATTTTAAATCAAAAGATGTAAATATGGCAAAAATATGGTAAAATAGAGTATTAAGTAAACGTTAAAAAGGAATATTATGCGTAAAGAAATTGCACCTGAATTATACAATTACAATAAATTCCCTGGTCCAGAATTTCATCTATCTGGAGATAAAGTCGAGGCTGAAGGATTCACCTTCAACTTGGTTGAAAATAGTAAGGAAGCCTTTGATGCAACAGCTTTTACTCAACGCTTTTCGGAAGTTTTAAACAAGTATGATTATATTGTAGGAGACTGGAGCAATGAGCAGTTGCGCTTGCGAGGATTCTACAAGAATGAGCGAGCTGAAGAATCTCTCGAGAAAATCAGTCGTTTACAAGATTATCTACTCGAGTATTGTAGCTATGGATGTGCCTATTTTGTCTTAGAAAATGAGACACCGAAACGAGCACCATTTGACCAAAAAATGCGCAAGAAAGAAGAAGAGAAAGACAACCGTAAAGGGAAAAAGTCTTCTCAAAATAAGAAAAAAAATCATACGGACAAGAGAAATAGACGTCGTCGTAAAGAACAGAAACCTCAGAATGAAGAAAAGGGACAACGTCATTTCGTCATCCGTAAGAAAGACTAGAAAATAAGGAGAAAAGATGAAACCGTCGATTTATAGTTTAACTCGTCAAGGAATGCAAGAATGGGTCTTAGAGCAAGGAGAAAAGAAATTCCGAGCGGATCAAATCTGGGAATGGCTTTACCGTAAACGTGTTCAGACATTTGAAGAAATGACTAACTTGTCTAAGGATTTGATTACCAAGCTTAACGAGCAGTTTGTGGTTAATCCTTTGAAACAACGTATCGTTCAAGAGTCAGCCGATGGAACTGTAAAGTATCTCTTTGAGTTGCCAGATGGTATGTTGATTGAGACGGTGCTTATGCGTCAACACTACGGCTTATCAGTCTGTGTAACAACTCAGGTAGGATGTAATATCGGTTGTACCTTCTGTGCATCAGGCTTGATCAAAAAGCAACGTGACCTCAATAACGGAGAAATTGTTGCCCAGATTATGCTTGTTCAAAAATATTTTGACGAACGTGGTCAAGATGAGCGTGTTAGCCATATCGTTGTTATGGGTATTGGAGAACCATTTGATAACTACAATAACGTTTTGAACTTTATTCGTACCATCAATGACGATAAGGGAATGGCAATCGGTGCTCGTCACATCACCGTATCAACCTCTGGCTTGGCTCATAAGATTCGTGAGTTTGCCAATGAAGGAGTACAGGTTAACCTTGCTGTTTCTCTTCATGCTCCAAACAATGAACTGCGTTCAAGCATTATGAAGATTAACCGTGCCTTTCCAATTGAAAAACTCTTTGCAGCGATTGAGTATTACATCGAAACAACCAACCGCCGTGTAACTTTTGAGTATATCATGCTAAATGAAGTCAATGACGGAGTCGAACAAGCACTTGAGTTAGCAGAATTGCTCAAGAACATTAAGAAATTGTCATATGTCAACTTGATTCCTTACAACCCGGTCAGTGAGCACGACCAATACAGTCGTAGTCCCAAAGAGCGTGTTATGGCCTTCTATGATACGCTCAAGAAAAAAGGCGTCAACTGTGTTGTTCGTCAAGAACACGGTACAGATATTGATGCCGCATGCGGACAATTGCGTTCAAATACCATGAAGCGTGATCGCCAAAAAGCAGTAGCTGAAGTAAATCCATAAGATGAATCGAAAAAAAATACTAATTTTGGGAGTGCTATTATACAGTCTTTGTATCGTCTGTTTTTGTTTTACTCCCCAGCCTCAACTTCCTACAGGAGTGGAAACTCCAGGTATTCAAACTTTTGGACGCCTGGTTTTTCTTTTGACGCCTTTTAACTCCCTTTGGAATCTGGGAGAAGTAACCAGCCCTATACAACTATTTTGGATTTTTTTACAAAATGCTTTAAATATCCTCTTGCTCTTCCCTTTAATTTTCCAGCTTCTCTATCTTATACCTGCACTAAGAAAAACGAAGCGTGTGATTTTGTTTAGCTTTTTATTGAGCTTGGGAATCGAATGCACACAGCTAGTTTTAGACTTTTTCTTTGATTTCAATCGGGTCTTTGAGATTGATGATTTATGGACCAACACTTTGGGTGGCTACCTAGCCTGGGTCCTTTATAAACTACTACATAAAAACAAGATAAGGAATTAAAATGAGTATCTTAGAAGTAAAAAATTTAAGTCACGGTTTTGGTGACCGTGCGATTTTTGAAGACGTGTCTTTCCGACTCCTAAAAGGTGAACATATCGGTCTGGTCGGTGCTAATGGTGAAGGGAAATCAACCTTCATGAGCATCGTGACTGGTAAGTTGGTACCTGATGAAGGTAAGGTGGAATGGTCCAAATATGTGACAGCAGGTTATCTGGACCAGCATGCAGTTCTCAAAGAAGGTCAAACCGTGCGTGACGTTCTTCGGACTGCCTTTGACGAATTATTCAAAGCCGAAGCTCGCATCAATGACCTTTATATGGAAATGGCAGAAGAGGGCGCTGATATTGATGCATTGATGGAAGAAGTCGGCGAACTTCAGGACCGTTTGGAAAGTCGTGATTTCTATACCTTGGATGCCAAGATTGACGAAGTTGCTCGTGCTCTCGGTGTCATGGATTATGGTATGGATACGGACGTAACAGCCTTATCTGGTGGACAAAGAACCAAGGTACTCTTGGCTAAACTCCTCCTTGAAAAGCCAGATATCTTATTGCTTGATGAGCCAACCAACTATCTAGATGCGGAGCATATTGACTGGCTCAAGCGTTATCTGCAGAACTATGAGAATGCCTTTGTCCTTATTTCGCACGATATTCCATTCCTCAATGATGTGATCAATATCGTATATCACGTTGAAAATCAACAGTTAACTCGTTATTCTGGAGATTACTACCAGTTCCAAGAAGTCTATGCCATGAAGAAATCGCAGCTGGAAGCAGCCTATGAGCGTCAACAGAAAGAAATTGCTGATCTCAAGGATTTCGTGGCCCGTAATAAGGCGCGTGTCGCAACTCGTAACATGGCCATGTCTCGCCAGAAGAAATTAGATAAGATGGACATTATCGAGCTCCAAAGTGAGAAACCAAAGCCTTCCTTTGATTTCAAACCAGCTCGTACACCAGGTCGCTTTATCTTCCAAGCCAAAGACTTGCAGATTGGTTACGACCGCCCACTTACAAAACCATTAAATCTTACCTTTGAACGCAATCAGAAGGTTGCGATTATTGGTGCCAATGGTATCGGTAAAACAACCCTCTTGAAGTCTCTTTTGGGAATTATTCCGCCAATTGCTGGTGAAGTTGAACGCGGTGATTATCTAGAACTTGGTTACTTTGAGCAAGAAGTGGAAGGTGGCAATCGCCAGACACCTTTAGAAGCTGTTTGGAATGCCTTTCCAGCCCTTAACCAAGCAGAAGTCCGTGCAGCCCTTGCCCGTTGTGGTTTGACGACGAAGCATATCGAAAGCCAGATTCAGGTCTTGTCAGGTGGGGAACAAGCCAAGGTTCGTTTCTGTCTCTTGATGAATCGTGAGAACAATGTCCTTGTTCTAGACGAGCCTACCAACCACTTGGATGTGGATGCCAAGGACGAGCTTAAACGAGCTCTAAAAGAGTATAAGGGCTCTATCCTTATGGTCTGCCACGAACCAGACTTCTATGAAGGTTGGATGGATCAAATCTGGGATTTCAATGAACTAACATAAATAGCCATAAAAAAGCCAAGTCTATATGACTTGGCTTTTTTTACGAGGGTTACAAATAATAGAAGTCGTGCTGCTATCAACTTGTTTTAGTATCAAAAATAACTAATTTGTTTGATTTTCCACGATTTCATCCTCTTCAAAGTGTCCCACACCATCTTCAACAACAAATGGGCAAGTAACTTTCTTTTTTATTCCATTTTCATCATAAGAACAACTGATGTTATAGATTCCATCGGAAAATGAATTTTTTGGTAAAGATAAGATTTTTTCCTTAAAGGCATCTAAAGGACTACCATTTTCTGCCTTGATTTTCGTAAGGTCACAATCAAAATCGAGAGTGATACCCTTGTTTTTCATGAGATCTTTTGTTGTAATATTATAAAAACCAGCTGCGTCAGAATCCCCTTTTTCTCGATTGCTGATAGCCTGAGCCATAATTGCAACATAGTAGTTTTCTATAGGATATTTTCTAAATTCAAAACTAGAAGCAATTTTTCCTGGTGTATTAAAAAGCTTATTTATTTTGTCAGCAGTAGCATTTTTGATACTATCTTCTTCTTGTTGTAGATTTGGTCTTTCTTGGTTTACATGTAGCAAGAAACTGAATTCGTCTTGTTTGACAGTGTGAAACAGTGCCTTTTCTTTGTCATTAAGAAGTGTTTCGAGATCTGTTCCTGAAAGAAGAAAGAAATTTGATAAATGTTCTCCATCCTTTCCATGAATTTTTGCAGTAGTAGTTTCTTTTAAAATAGTTCCATCTGATAAATTTTCTGTATATGTTAGCTTGTAGGCTGTTCCATAAAATGCTTCAATCTCTCTGTGTTTATCAACTACCTCAACCTTTCCCTTAAGCCCAAGTGATTGGAATTCTTCAGCGAAAGAAGGAGTAGTATTTTTAATAGAAGAGGAAGAGCTTGTAATTAGTATTAGGTTAGTAAATAAAATTACCGTAACAGCAAAGACAAAACCAAGTTTTGCCGAAATATCTTTCCCTTGTCCTAACTTTATCGTCTGATAAATACCGATAAGGAGAACGATAGAGTACACAATACTAGCGCTAACTAGTAGTGGATAATTATCAATGTAATTAAGTGGAGCCCCCTTAAAACCTATTATTTGCATGAAAAATCCAATTGTAGCTAGAACTAACTGTATTGTACATGTCTTTTGAATCAACTCATTATCTTCAAAGGAGGCTTTTAATTTTGAAATATCTCTAAAAATAAAAATATTTCCTAGCACTATTCCAGCATATGATGCGAAAAATGCCGGCCACAAGATTATAAAAGCAAAACCTCCAGAATCATATGTAATCGAATAAACGACATTAAAGATTAAATACGAAAATAAGAGTAAACCAAGCCGGAATATATTTATCTTATAAGGTTTCATAGGAAAACCTCCTCGTTACTATTGACTAAATTATATCATATTTGAAACAAAAAGAGAGCGTTTACATGGAGGTGTAAATAAAAAAAGATAGGCACATGACCTATCTTTTTTAATAGTTGAGATATTGATCAATCTCAGATTTTTGAATTTCTTTACCGTAGTGACAAATCGGGCAAGAAACGAAATAAGTTTTACCATAAGGGAAGAGCGGAATCCAGTAAAGAGTAAATTTACGTCCGTATTCCGTAATTTCCCAAGTACCAACATTGTTACAATGACCACATTCGATAGCAGTTTGTGTATGTCCCAACACTTTTTGGTAACCTTTTGACCCCCAAAATAGAATCATTTTAACATCTCCTTATAGTTAATGGTGTTATTGTTTACTGAAATCGTAGTCTTTAACAATTTCGATACTGTCGATTGTAATAGCAGTAGTTGGTTTATCTTTTTCATCTTTTTCAGCCTTAGCAATTTTATCTACAACGTCCATCCCATCGATTACTTGACCAAAGACTGGGTGTTTTCCGTCAAGAGTTGGATTTCCGCCTTCTTTGTAGGCTTCGATAATTTTCTTAGGATAGCTACTTGTAGGAAGTTTAGCAGAATAGTCTGTTGTACTTTGGTTGATGAAGAATTGGCTACCATTTGAGCTTGGTTGACCAGTATTGGCCATGGATAGGGAACCACGGATATTATAGAGGTATGGAGAGATTTCATTTTTAAAACCGGTTCCCTTGTCCTTGGTTTTGTCTTTATCATGCCAGATAGATTCACCACCTGTTCCATCTCCCTTAGGATCTCCGGTTTGTACCATAAATCCGTCAATCACACGGTGGAACGTAACCCCATTGTAGTAGCCTTCCTTAGCGTGAGTAAGGAAGTTTTCAACGGCAAGTGGAGCTAACTTTGGAAAGAGCTTGATACGGATATCGCCTAGGCTTGTGTGGAGGATAGCTTCAGCCTCGTCTTCAGCAACTTCCTTAGAAAGTTGAGGGAAGTTAGCATTTTCGTTTGTTAAGGCGTCTTTCAAATCCTTTTCTGCTTGGGCAGTCGCTTTTGAACGTTCTTCCTCGGCAATTTTTGTATCAACGTAATCATCCCCACGAAGTGCACGTTGGATACTAGTACATCCACCAAGGGCAAATGTTGAGATGAGTAGTAGTGTAGCTAATTTCTTCATGTTATTCCTTTCAAGATTCATTTCTACCATTGTACCGTAAAAGAAAGGGGATTTCAAATTTTCAATTAAGAATATTTATCTAACACATGTAACTTTATAGCTTTACTTACTCCATTTTGTTCATTAGAGTCAGTAACTGCTTTTGCACAAGTTTTGACATCTCTAGGAGCATTCCCCATGGCTATACCTAGCCCTGCGGTTTCAATCATGGGAATATCATTATAATTGTCACCGAGAGTCATAATTGAGGTAAGGGGAAGTTGATAGTAATTTGCTAATTCTAACAGAGCTTGTTTTTTGGATACTTGATTATGTGTAACTTCTAGATAGTTATCTTTAGAGAGATAGAAGTCGGTTTGAGGGAAATCTATTGAGGATAAGGTTTTTTGAAGTTTCTGTATGGTATCCGTATTATCTATCAGCAAAAGTTTATGAACAAGAGTTTTCTCGTCTCTTATAAAATCTGCTAAAGATGTAACTTTTGGACTTTCTCCAGTAATAGTTGCTTCGATTTCTACCCATTCATCAATAGTATTCACAAGCCAATCTTTTCCAGAATAAACATTTATAGAAACTGTCGGGAATTCTTTTTTCAAAAAGTCATGAAGTAAGAGCAATTCGCTTTTATCAATAGAATACTGACTTAGGATTTTATCTCCTAAACTGATGAGTGCTCCATTATAGCAGGCAATAGGACAGTCGGTGATGCCAAGTTCTTTAGAAATTGGAGCTATACCGAGAGGAGATCTAGCAGAAGCTAGAACAAAAGGAATATTACATTGTTTTAAAAGTGGCATCAGTTCTATCAAATAAGAATCTAATTGGTGATTTTTATCCAAAATAGTGCCGTCAATATCACTCATAATTAATTTAATTCTTGACATATTTTGCTCCTTTTTAAAATAGTATTGTTGTTCTACCATCTAAAGATTCTTGTATTTCTACATCAGGCTCTTTATCTGTAATCCAGTAATCAAAATCAGCTAGTTCAGAAAGTATAAAATGAGAGTGTTTGTTTATCTTTCCTGTTTCAGCTAACAAGACGCGAATTTTACTAGTTTTAAATGCTCTTTTTTTCATGAGAACATCTTCTTGATCCTCAAAACTAACTTGTCCGTCTGAAAGACTAGCAGCGCCAAAAAATGCTACATCAAATCTAATTCCCTCTAAAGTATTGGATTCTTCTAGTGAATAATAAAAACGATTCTGTCTATGAAATTTTCCACCGAGAATATGAAAATCGACATTTTCATTATTTCCTAAGATAAGTGCGTTATCTAATGAATGACTGAAAATAGTAACTTTTTTATCTATAATTTTTGCTAACTCAAGTATAGTGGTTGAAACATCAAAGAATATCAGTTGTGAATCAGAAATGAGTTGGGTAGCTAAATGAGCAATTTTCTCTTTTTCTTTAGAAGATTGTTCTGCTCTACCTTGAAAATCAAGAATCCTTTGCTTTTGAATTGGCAATAAACCTCCATGAGTTCTTCTTGCTCGTTTTTCCTTTGCGAGAATTGAAAAATCTCTACGGATGGTATCTTTGGAAACATGGAAATGGTCAACCATTTCTTTTGCTGACAGACTTCCTCTATCCTCTAAAAGTTTTATGATTTCTTCTAATCGTTGTTCTTGGTACATAGGAATTCCTCCTTTTTTTAATACTATACTCTTTTTATAAGCATTTGTCAATAATTGTAATGATTTGTAAGTGTTTTAAAAAATTACAAAAAAATCAACCAGCTTTGGTTGATTAAAGATTCTTTTTAGGATGGAGGTCAATGATTACTTGATGGTCTTTGAGAGCTTGTTCACCTTTTGGAGTTAGTTTATAGCCACGAATCGAAAAGCGGTTAGCTAATTCTTCTTCTGAAAAATGATCATGAAGTGCTTGATTCAATTCGGTGGCCTTCATCTTGGAGAGTCCAGTAACACCCTTCTTTTTAAGGATACTCTTTTTCATAGTAGCATTTAGATGGTAAAGCGAGTCAAAGGCGGTTTCGATAATAGCATATCCTTTTTCAACAAGCGTATCTAAATGTTTTGGGATATCAATGCCATAAGAATTACTATATTTTAAAAGAGCACATTTTCAAAGGATTTTTTCTTTTGGCTTCAATTCCTAATTAATCAATGAACTTAATGCTAGGTCTCGAAAAGAATTATGCTTCCTCTTTCTGTCTGAGTTCAAAGAGGTCTTCTACTTTCAAATCAAAAACTTGAGCAATTTTAAGAGCCATTTCCAGCGAAGGATTGTAACGATTATTTTCCAAGTGCAGAATTGTCTCGCGTCGCATGCCGATAAGGTCGGCTAACTCCTGCTGGGTCATGCCTGTGGACTCACGAACAGATTTGAGATTAGTAATAATCTTGCTTTCTTTGGCCATGCTTATCCTCTCCGTTCCAAGATAAAATAGACAACCGCAAAGATTAAAATCAAGGCAGCTATGCTAATAAAGATCTGGCCCATGTAAAGCGTGAGAGACCCTATATATCCAATGCTAACTGCTAGGATCATCAGTGCACCTAGCATAAAAACAAACATCAAGCTAGCTGCCTTTGCTAAATTAGCATAAAAGCGTTCGTCCGGAGTTTCCTTGACATTTTTTAAAGAGAAAAAACCAAATAGAATCACTTCAATAACGAGGATAATTCCGAAACTCCATTCTTTAATACCAGAACTTACGCTAGGGGTTGCAACCCAAAGCCCTACTGTATAAAAAATGCTTGCTGCAAACACAAGTATCGTGTAAAGCTTAACAGACAAGTCGAAAATAGTCTTCCCCATACCTTTCTGAATCTTATGAGGCCGTGATTTCATATGTAGCCAGCTCCAAATAGCTATAATTTGACCTAACACTGAAATACCAGTAATAACTAACTTGGGTCCCCAACTAAGATTAGAACCAAATAAAACAATAAAATCAATAAAGAGAGCTACGGCAATCATTGCAATGAGGCCACGCATTTTTTGACTTTTTTTCATGATAGACTCCTTTTTTGTGTTATAAATATATAACATTTAAATGTTATGTTATAAATATATCACACTTAAATTTAGAAAGCAAGAATTTTATGTGTCAAGGTGGCAATTATTTGAAAAAAATTTTTAATTAAAGACCTCGCTAGTCAAACAACTAAAGAATTCTTTGAAGCAATGCATCGGATTTGGTTTGGATAGTTTCGTTAATAGTATTTGATGATAAAGAATTTTTGGAAAATCTAGATACTGTATGAAACTCTACTTTTTTCTTAGACTGTTATAAAGTCTGTCAGAATAAGCTTTGTAGGTGTAGAAGTTAATTTTTTCTTTCTAATTTATCCCTATTAGTCTAAAAAATTTAAAAATTTTAAAGTCTGTCAAGTTTTTTTCTTGACACCTCTCAGAAATCTGCTATAATAGAACATGTGCTAAATAGCTTAGCTATTTCACCGAAATAAAAAATAAAAGAAAAGAGATATTAAAAATGGCAGTAAAAATCCGTTTGACTCGTATGGGTTCTAAGAAAAAACCTTTCTACCGTATTAACGTAGCAGATTCACGTTCACCACGTGACGGACGTTTCATCGAAACAGTTGGAACATACAACCCACTTGTTGAAGAAAACCAAGTAACTTTGAAAGAAGACCGTATTTTGGCATGGTTGGCTGATGGAGCTCAACCTTCAGATACAGTTCGCAACATCCTTTCAAAAGAAGGTGTATTGAAGAAATTCCACGATTCTAAATTCTCAAAATAAGTTTAAAGTAGGTTGACAGATGGATACGATTGAAAATCTCATTATTGCAATTGTGAAACCTTTGATTTCACAACCAGATGCCTTAACTATCAAGATTGAAGATACACCAGAATTTTTGGAATATCATTTGGATCTTGACCAGAGCGATGTGGGTCGTGTAATCGGTCGTAAGGGTCGCACTATTTCTGCGATAAGAACGATTGTCTACTCTGTCCCAACTGAAGACAAAAAAGTAAGAATCGTTATTGACGAAAAATAAGAAAAGCGGGACATGGTCTCGCTTTTTTTGCAAGGAGAAGGAATGAGAGATTTAACAGTTAGACAACTAGAGGAATACTTACTTGATCATTACCAACAATCTAGAACAGAAGAAGGACTTTTTATCAAACTAGTGGAAGAAGTTGGAGAAGTCGCTGAGGTTTTAAATGGACGTTCAGGTAGAAAAGAGGATGTCCAAGATTCAAACGAGGAATTGGCAAAGGAGTTGGCAGATATCATTCACTACACAGTGGCAATTGCAGCTATCAACGATATTGACCTAACGAAGACCATTTTTGAAAAAGACAAAAAGGCATCCATCAAGTATCAGCATGTACAAGATTTGGAAAGCTTTTTAGATAAAAACCATCCATAGTTGCTCTTTTCTCCAACTTGTGAAAATCCCTGTAACATGATAAAATAAAGGGAGAAACAGATACAGGAGATCAGATGAACTACTTTAATGTTGGGAAAATCGTCAATACGCAAGGTTTGCAGGGTGAGATGCGAGTCTTGTCAGTGACAGATTTTGCTGAAGAACGCTTTAAAAAAGGGGCAGAGCTTGCCTTATTTGATGAAAAAGATCAATTTGTGCGTACAGTGGTCATTGCAAGCCACCGTAAACAAAAAAACTTCGATATCATCAAGTTTAAAGATATGTACCATATCAATGATATCGAAAAATACAAGGGTTACAGTCTGAAGGTTGCTGAGGAGAATCTCAATGACCTCGATGAAGGTGAGTTTTACTACCACGAGATTATCGGTTTAGAAGTCTATGAGGGAGATAACTTGATTGGAACTATCAAGGAAATCCTTCAGCCAGGCGCCAATGATGTCTGGGTAGTCAAACGAAAAGGCAAACGAGACCTACTCTTACCTTATATCCCGCCTGTAGTTCTCAATATAGATATTCCTAATAACCGTGTGGATGTTGAACTCTTAGAAGGGTTAGACGATGAAGATTGATATTTTAACTCTCTTTCCAGAAATGTTCACACCCTTAGAACATTCCATCGTTGGCAAGGCTCGTGAAAAAGGACTCTTAGATATCCACTATCATAATTTTCGTGACTACGCTGAAAAGGCCCGTCATGTGGATGATGAACCTTACGGAGGTGGTCAAGGGATGCTCCTTAGAGCGCAACCCATCTTTGACGCCTTTGATGCGATTGAAAAAAAGAACCCTCGCGTGATCCTCTTAGACCCTGCTGGGAAGCAGTTTGACCAGGGTTATGCGGAGGATTTAGCACAAGAAGAAGAACTTATCTTCATCTGTGGTCACTACGAAGGCTATGATGAGCGTATTAAGACCTTGGTAACCGATGAGATATCTCTTGGAGATTATGTCTTGACTGGTGGAGAACTAGCAGCGATGACCATGATTGATGCAACGGTTCGCTTGATTCCAGAAGTTATCGGCAAGGAAGCAAGTCACCAAGATGATAGCTTTTCATCAGGACTCTTGGAATATCCTCAGTACACAAGACCTTACGATTATCGTGGAATGTTAGTCCCAGATGTGCTTATGAGTGGACATCATGAAAACATACGTCAATGGCGACTCTATGAGAGTCTTAAGAAAACCTACCAACGTAGACCTGATTTGCTGGACAACTATGAATTGACAGCAGAAGAAGAAAAAATGTTAGCAGAAATTAAAGAAAATAACAATTAAAAGGAGAAAACTATGCAAGTAATTAAACGTGATGGACAAGTCGCTGATTTTGATCCAGATAAAATCTACCAAGCTATCCTTAAGGCGGCTCAGACAGTCTATGTTTTGACTGACGATTTGCGCCAAAATCTAGCTCAAGTTACTAAAAAAGTTGTGTTGGATTTGGAAGAAGCAAAAGTAGAGCGTGCGACTATCAGTATGATTCAATCAATGGTTGAGCACCGCTTGCTTGGTGCTGGCTACATTACAATCGCAGAACACTATATCTCTTATCGTTTGCAACGTGATTTGGAGAGAAGTGGTTATGGCGACCACATCGCTGTTCACCTTCATTTTGAACAAATTCGCTAAGATAAAAAGAGTGAGATGATAGAAGCATCTCACTCTTTCTTAAATCTTCTTTTTTGGGCCGTTTGGATAGTAGAAGGAACGAAAGTTACTCTTCGAATATCCGACACTCGAATAATACGGCTGACGTTTTTGGCGAAATTTTTAACGATAATTTGTTGGCGGTCAGTATCATACTTGATAATATCGCCTGTAAAACTTGACTCAGCAAAGATGATATGTACAGCCTTTTTTTGGGCTAGGGCTTTTTCAAGTCTAGCAATTAGGAAATCGCTTTTTTCAGGAATGGAATCTTCATATCCATTGACAAAATCATGGACTTTTTGCAAAGTCTGTTTTAATAAATCTTTCATTCCGGCCTCCCTTCTTTTAATCATTATATAAAAATTTTATGAAATCTACAAGATTTTTCGAATAATCAATTGAGAACAAAAAGGAGAAAAACATGGCAGAATTTACATTTGAAATTGAAGAACACTTGCTTACTCTATCTGAAAATGAAAAAGGATGGACCAAAGAAATCAATCGTGTCAGCTTTAATGGTGCGCCAGCGAAGTTTGACATTCGTAGCTGGAGTCCTGACCACACCAAGATGGGGAAAGGAATTACCCTCTCAAATGAAGAATTTCAAATCATGGTGGATGCTTATAAGAATCAATAAACGTTCATCTAAGATTAATTAAAAAGAGGCTAGGGAAAATCCCGGCCTCTTTTATTTGCTTGAAAAATAAGCTTGTGTACGAAGACGTTGGAGTAGTGGTCGGCTGATGAAGCTAATGGCTACAATTTTGGCAAGATCAGGTATGATAAAGGGAATAACACCGACAGCCAGTGCTTTATCAAAAGGCATTCCAGCTAAGAAGTGAAGACTGAGAATACCACCGACAAAAACAAGTGAATCTCCCAAGAGATTTGCAAAGAAAATACGTAGGACACCACTATTGGTGTGAATGAGATAGGAAGCAAGCCCTGCATAGACAAGGTCGAACCAAAGATAACCAGCGCTTGGTCCAACTAAAACATGAAATCCAGCTCCACCGTTAGCAAAGACCGGAAGGCCAATAGCCCCAAGTAAGAGATAGAGTCCGACAGAGAGAACAGCTTCCCTTGGTCTAAAAACAGTAGCGATGAGTCCAATAGCAAAGTTTTGCAGAGTGAAAGGAACTGGACCAATCGGCATACTAATTTGGGCCAATACTGCAATAAGAGCCGCTCCAATAGCAGGAATAGCGTAAATGTGTGCTTTTTTCAAAATAGTTAACCTCTTCTATAAATTATAGTAACTATTATACTAAATGAGATATGAATGTCAACCTATTTTAAAATAAAAGGTTACAAATTTGTAACGGCCGATTTAGAGTAAAAAAGAGACCAAGGGGTCTCTCTTTTCTTTTAACGCATGGTTACAAATTCTTCTGAGCCAGTTGGGTGGATAGCGACAGTAGCATCAAAGTCAGCTTTTGTAGCTCCCATCTTGATAGCAACTGCAAAACCTTGAATCATTTCGTCAACGCCATAGCCGATTCCATGAAGGCCAACTACCTTTTCGTCTGCACCAGCTGTTACGAGCTTGAAGCGAGCTTCTTGACGGTGACTAGTAACAGCAGAATACATAGATGCAAATTTTGAAGTATAGACTTTAACGTTTTCTTGGCCGTACTCTTTGATAGCTTCTTCCTCAGTCAGACCGACTGTTCCGATTGCTGGGTGTGAGAAAACTACAGTTGGAATAGTAGTGTAGTCCATTTTTGCATTGGTTTTACCGTTGAAAAGTCTCTCGGATAGGGTACGACCAGCCTTGATAGCAACAGGGGTTAGTTCCTTTTCACCTGTGACATCTCCAAGAGCGTAGATTCCATCAACGACGGTGTTCTGGTATTCATCAACCTGGATAAAGCCGCGTTCATTGAGGGTGACACCAGCTTTTTCGAGTTGAAGTCCTTTAACATTTGGACGACGACCAGTTGCCCAGATAACTTGACTGGCAGTATGAGTGCTGCCATCTTCGAAATGAATGGTAATACCTTGTTCAGTTTCTTCAAGTTTAGCAGGAACCTTATGTGTGTGGAGGTTTAGTCCTGTATTTTCCATTTCTTGAACTAGACTCTCAACGATATAGCTATCAAATCCACGTAGCGGACGTTCACGGCGGACAAATAAATCTGTCTGAACACCAAGTGTATGGAGTACACCAGCCAATTCTACAGCAATGTAACCAGCACCTAGAATAGCTACCGATTCAGGCAACTCTTCCCAGGCGAAGACATCATCTGAGCTACCACCTAGTTCAGCACCAGGAATAGCAGGAATATGAGGATGAGCTCCAGTCGCAATCACAATATGCTTAGCGTGGATCAACTCGCCATTAACGCTGACAGTATGAGCATCAACGAACTCGGCACGCCCTTCAATCAAATCAACTCCGTTGCGCTTGAAGCTTCCATCATAAGACGAGCGAGCACGGTCAATATAGGCTTCACGATTCTGACGAAGAGTTGCATAATCAAATTCGTTGTCAGTATTTGTGAATCCATAGTCAGGTCCATATTTGTGGATACTCTCTGCAATTTGGGCTCCATACCACATGATTTTTTTAGGGACACAGCCGAGGTTGACACAAGTTCCACCTAATTTCTTTTCCTCAATAACTGCAGCTTTAGCACCATGTTCACCAGCACGATTCATGGTAGCAATTCCCCCGCTACCTCCTCCGATGGCGATAATATCATATTCTCTCATAAGAAAGCTCCTTTAGTTGTTTTCTAGTCATATTCTATCTTTTTTTGAAAGTCAATGCAAAAATCTGCTACGCTTAAATTTCTTAAGAAAATGCTTGCAAAAATAAAAAAGAAGTTGTATTATATAACTAACACAACAATAAAAGATTTGGCAATTATTTTTGGATGGTCAGAAAGCAATTGTCCATTTTTAGGACTTGTGCTATAATTTTAATATATGTTTATAAAAGAGGTATGATATGAAAAAGAAGTCAAAAGCTAAAAAATGGCCCCTATTTACAGCTATAGGAGTTACGTCAGTTCTTGTAGTAGGAGCAGCTGCTGTCCTTCTATTGAGACAACCAAATCAAGCTGCAACACAAGATGAAACTGCAAAAATCGTTCTTGCCAAAGAGGGTTCAGTGGCTTCATCGGTTCTCTTATCAGGTACTGTGACGGCTCAGAATGAACAATATGTTTATTATGATGCAAGTAAGGGTGACTTGGATGAGGTTTTGGTTTCTGTAGGAGATAAGGTTAGCGAGGGGCAGGCACTAGTCAAGTATAGTAGTACAGAAGCCCAGGCTGCCTATGATGCTGCAAGCCGTGCTGTAGCTAAAGCTGACCGTCATATCAATGAATTAAACGATGCACGTAATACCGCCGCAGCAACACCAAGTCTTCCTCAAGCAGGTCTAGAAGGAGCAACTGGACAAGCACCAGCTCAGTCATCCGGTTCTGCCACAGCTGCTATTGATTCTCAAATCAGCGATGCACGTGATGTGCGTGCAGATGCAGAAGCGCAACTCGAAAAAGCTCAAGCCCAGTTGAATTCTGCTACTGTATTGAGTACTGTAGAGGGAACAGTTGTTGAAGTGAATCGTAATGTTTCAAAATCTCCAACAGGAAATAGTCAAGTTTTGGTTCATATCGTAAGTAACGATAACTTGCAGGTCAAGGGAGAGCTTTCTGAGTACAATCTTGCAAACCTTTCTGTCGGCCAAGAGGTTACCTTTACTTCAAAGGTTTATCCAGATAAAACTTGGAATGGTAAGATTAGCTATATTTCAAATTATCCAAAGAACAGTAGTGAAGCAAGTAGTAGCTTAGCTGGTTCAAACACAGGTTCTAAATACCCATATACGGTCGATGTAACTAGTGAAATTGGTGATCTGAAACAAGGTTTTACTGTCAGTGTCGAAGTGAAAAGCATGAGTAAAGCATTGCTTGTTCCTATTACAAGTATCGTCATGGAAGAAGATAAAAACTATGTTTGGATTCTTGATGAAAATCAAAAGGCCAAAAAAGTTGAAGTTGGATTGGGCAATGCAGATGCAGAAAACCAAGAAATCACATCTGGTCTGACAGATGGAGCAAAAGTCATCAGTAATCCGACAGCTTCCTTGCAAGAAGGAAAAGAGGTGAAGACTGATGAAGCAACTAATTAGCCTCAAAAATATCTGCCGTAGTTATCGAAATGGTGATCAAGAGCTTCAAGTTCTCAAAGACATTAACCTTGAAGTTCACGAGGGAGAATTCGTGGCTATCATGGGACCATCTGGTTCTGGTAAGTCCACCCTCATGAATACCATCGGTATGTTGGATACCCCTACAAGTGGTCAGTATTTTCTAGATGGAAAAGAAGTAGCTGGTTTGGGTGAAAAACAATTAGCCAAGGTGCGAAATCAAGAGATTGGCTTTGTCTTTCAGCAATTCTTTCTCTTGTCCAAAATGAATGCTCTCCAGAATGTCGAACTTCCCTTGATTTATGCGGGAGTTTCAGCTTCAAAACGTCGCAAATTAGCAGAAGAGTATCTGGAAAAGGTTGAACTGACTGAGCGTAGCCATCACTTGCCATCGGAGTTGTCTGGGGGGCAGAAACAAAGGGTTGCCATTGCACGAGCTCTTGTCAACAATCCATCTATTATCTTGGCTGATGAGCCAACTGGAGCTCTGGATACCAAAACGGGTAATCAGATCATGCAACTCTTAGTTGAATTAAACAAAGAAGGAAAAACCATCATTATGGTAACGCATGAGCCTGAAATTGCCGCCTATGCGAAGCGTCAAATCGTCATCCGCGATGGAGTCATTTCATCTGACAGTGGTATCGAAGAAAAGGAGGAAAACTAAGATGCAGAATCTGAAATTTGCCTTTTCTTCAATCATGGCCCACAAGATGCGTTCCTTCCTGACCATGATTGGTATTATCATCGGTGTTTCCTCAGTTGTCGTGATCATGGCCTTGGGCGATTCCATGTCTCGTCAGGTCAATAAAAACATGACCAAGTCTCAGAAAGACATTCATGTCTTTTTCTCACCTACCAAGAGTAAGGACGGTTCCTTTACACAAAGACAATCTGCACTGACCTTGTCTGGCGGTCAAGAAGATTTTGTTGAACCACCAAAACCTCAAGAATCTTGGGTTAAAGAAGCTGCCAAACTAAAAGGTGTGGACAGCTACTATGTAACCAACTCAGCCAATGTGACCTTGACTTATAAGGATAAAAAGGTCGAACACGCTAACATGACGGGTGGGAATGTCACCTATATGGATGCGGTCGAAAATGAAATTATTGCAGGTCGTGGACTTAAAGCACAAGATTATAAAGATTTTGCAAGTGTGATCATTTTAGATGAAGAGCTTGCCAATAGCCTTTTTGGTTCTGCAAAAGAAGCCCTCAACCAAATTGTTGAAGTAAATGAAATCAGTTACCGTGTTATTGGTGTTTACGCAAGTAAGGAAGCCAAGGCAGCCAAAGCATTTGGTGTTGGAGGACTACCAATCACGACCAATATTTCCTTGGCAGCTAATTTTAACACAGACGAGATTTCAAACATTGTCTTCCGTGTTAACGATACGAGCTTGACTCAGACTTTGGGTCCAGAGTTGGCAAGAAGAATGACAGAGATTGCAGGTCTTCAACAAGGGGAATATCAAGTTGCAGATGCGTCTGCTGCCTTCCAAGAAGTTCAACAACTCTTTGGCTTCATAACAACGATTATTAGTGCTATTGCAGGGATTTCCCTCTTTGTTGGTGGTACTGGTGTTATGAACATTATGCTTGTTTCTGTGACAGAGCGTACCCGTGAGATTGGTTTACGGAAAGCACTAGGAGCAACTCGGGGTAATATCCTAGTTCAGTTTTTGATTGAATCCATGATTTTAACCTTATTAGGTGGATTCGTTGGTCTACTGCTTGCTGCAGGGGTGACTATGCTTGCAGGGGTTCTTCTTCAAAACTTGATTGCAGGAATCGAAGTTGGTGTATCCATCCCAATCGCTCTCTTTAGTTTAGCTGTCTCAGCTAGTATCGGTATGATATTCGGTGTTCTACCAGCCAACAAAGCCTCTAAGCTTGATCCAATCGAAGCTCTTCGCTATGAATAATTTAAAAGATAAAAAAACGAGATAGACATTTGTCTGTCTTGTTTTTGTATGGATTTCTCTATCGAAAATCACTAAAAATGTGGTATAATGAAGTGTTAGAAAAACAGGTTTCATTAGCCTGGAAAGGAAATATTATGTCTGAAAAGAATTTTTATATTACAACACCGATTTACTATCCATCTGGTAAACTTCATATCGGTTCTGCCTACACAACTATCGCATGTGATGTCCTAGCACGTTACAAACGCCTGATGGGCTACGATGTCTTTTATCTGACTGGTCTTGATGAGCATGGTCAAAAGATTCAACAAAAAGCAGAAGAAGCTGGCATCACGCCTCAAGCCTATGTTGACGGAATGGCAGTTGGAGTTAAAGAACTCTGGAAATTGCTTGATATCTCATACGATAAATTCATCCGTACCACAGATGACTACCATGAAAAAGTAGTAGCACAAGTTTTTGAACGCTTGCTAGCTCAAGATGACATCTACTTAGGTGAATACTCTGGCTGGTACTCAGTATCCGATGAGGAATTCTTTACAGAAAGCCAACTTGCGGAAGTTTTCCGTGATGAAGATGGAAATGTGACGGGTGGTATCGCTCCATCAGGTCACGAGGTTGAATGGGTTTCAGAAGAGTCTTATTTCCTTCGCCTCAGCAAATACCAAGATCGCTTGGTCGAATTTTTCAAATCACATCCTGACTTCATCACTCCAGATGGTCGCCTTAATGAAATGTTGCGTAACTTCATTGAGCCAGGTTTGGAAGACTTAGCAGTATCTCGTACAACCTTTACCTGGGGTGTACCAGTCCCATCAAATCCGAAACACGTCGTCTACGTTTGGATCGATGCACTTCTTAACTATGCGACAGCTCTTGGTTATGGTCAAGATGAACATGGTAACTTTGATAAGTTCTGGAATGGAACAGTCTTCCATATGGTTGGGAAAGACATCCTTCGTTTCCACTCCATCTACTGGCCAATCCTTCTTATGATGTTGGATGTTAAATTGCCTGACCGTTTGATTGCCCACGGTTGGTTTGTCATGAAAGACGGCAAGATGTCTAAGTCTAAAGGGAATGTCGTTTATCCTGAAATGTTGGTAGAGCGCTATGGTCTCGATCCACTTCGTTACTACCTCATGCGTAGCCTTCCAGTTGGTTCAGATGGCACCTTCACTCCAGAGGACTATGTAGGTCGTATCAACTATGAATTGGCAAACGACCTTGGAAACCTCCTCAACCGTACGGTTTCAATGATTAACAAGTACTTTGATGGTCAAATCCCTGCCTATGTAGAAGGTGTAACAGACTTTGACAATGAACTTGCTCAAGTGGCAGAACAATCAATTGCTGACTACAATACCTACATGGAAGCAGTTGACTATCCACGTGCACTTGAAGCAGTCTGGACTCTTATCTCACGTACTAATAAATACATCGATGAGACAGCTCCATGGGTACTGGCTAAGGATGAAGCTCACCGTGACCAATTGGCAAGTGTGATGAGTCACTTGGCAGCTAGCCTTCGTGTCGTAGCTCACTTGATTGAGCCATTTATGATGGAAACCAGTCGTGCAGTCTTGACACAACTTGGTCTAGCAGAAGTTTCTAGCCTTGAGAACTTGAGCTTGGCTGATTTCCCTGCAGGTGTATCCGTAGTTGCCAAAGGAACACCAATCTTCCCACGTCTGGATATGGAAGAAGAAATCGCTTATATCAAGGAACAAATGGAAGGCAACAAGCCAGCAGTCGAAAAAGAATGGAATCCAGATGAAGTCGAACTCAAACTAAACAAGGAAGAAATCAAGTTTGAAGACTTTGACAAGGTTGAAATTCGTGTTGCTGAAGTAAAAGAAGTTTCTAAAGTAGAAGGTTCTGATAAGTTGCTTCAATTCCGCTTGGATGCTGGAGATGGTGAAGACCGTCAAATCCTTTCTGGTATTGCAAAATACTATCAAAACGAACAAGAATTGGTCGGTAAGAAAGTACAAATCGTTGCCAACCTCAAACCACGTAAAATGATGAAAAAATATGTCAGCCAAGGGATGATTCTCTCAGCTGAACATGATGGAAAATTAACCCTTCTAACAGTTGATCAAGCTGTACCAAACGGAAGTGTGATTGGCTAAGATTTAAAAAGAACCAGTTTAAACTGGTTCTTTTCTTTTGTAAGGTATCAGTTGATAAAAGTGGCATTCTACTTTATAATGAAGAAAAACGGAGGAAATTGCCATGAAATATATTCCATTTGGTCAAGAGAAAAGAGAATTGTCCGAAATCGTTCTAGGCATGATGCGAATCAGTGACAAGTCGGTTAAAGAGGTTGAGGAGTTGGTTGAAACAGCCCTATCTGTAGGAATCAATGCCTTTGACTTGGCAGATATCTACGGTGGAGGTCGTTGCGAAGAATTACTGGGTCAAGTGTTAAAGCATCGTCCTGACCTGCGAGAAAAGATGTGGATCCAGTCCAAGTGTGGCATTCGCATAGAAGAATTTACCTATTTTGATTTTTCAAAAGATTATATTTTAGAATCAGTAGACGGGATTCTAAAAAGATTGCAGGTTGATTATCTAGATAGCTTGCTTCTCCATCGTCCAGATGCTTTGATGGAAGCTGATCAAGTGGCCCAAGCCTTTGAAATTCTACACAAATCAGGTAAAGTTCGAGACTTCGGTGTGTCCAATCAAAATCCTATGATGATGGAATTACTGAAGAAAGAGGTCAAACAACCTTTATCTATCAATCAATTACAACTAAGCGCAGCTTTCACGCCAGGATTTGAATCAGGTTTCCATGTCAATATGGAAGGTGACAAGGCAGCTTTGCGTGATGGTAGCGTCTTTGAATACTGCAAATTAAATGACATGGTTATTCAGGCCTGGTCAGTCTTGCAGTTCGGATATTTCAAAGGGAATTTTGTCGGCAATGAGAAGTTTCAACAACTAAACCAAGTCCTAAATCGATTAGCCTTAAAATACGGTGTGAGCCCATCGGCTATTGCTATCGCTTGGGTGTTACGCTATCCAGCTAAGATGCAGGCAGTAGTGGGAACAACTAACCCTAAACATTTGATAGAAGCCAGCCAAGCAAGTAATGTTAATCTAACTCGAAAAGAATGGTATGAGATATACCTAGCAGCAGGAAATGATTTGCCATAGAAATTAAAACGTAATCCATTCAAGAGCGAGGTTCTATCTCTCTCTTTTTGTTTTAAAAATTTATATAATTGTTTGAAAAAGCAAACTATATATGGTAGAATTTTATAAAATAACAATATAATAAATATTTTAATAAAATAGGGGCATTTGAAATGAAAAGAATAGTTTTGACTTCTGTTGTTTTTCTCTCGCTGCTGACATCAGTTGGTTGCTCGAAACATAAGGAAGAGGCGAAAGTAACTGAACCTGTAACGACTGTAGTGACTACGCAGGATAATACAAAGTTGTACAAGAATGCTGGTTTACTTACTTTTAGAAACGAAAAGCAGCTTGAACTTGGAGAACTGGATTCCAAATCTCGCGCAACTTATGCCCATATTCAGCTGAAAGATAGTGATGAGCCTAAAGAAAAGAGAGAAGCTAAATTAACCTTTGATCCAGTTGGTTGGCATAACTATAAATTTTATTATGGTGATGGAACAAAGGAAGCCTGGCTAATGAATCGAGGTCATTTAGTTGGTTATCAATTTAGCGGACTAAACGATGAAGGTCGTAATCTAGTTCCTATGACAGCCTGGTTAAATACAGGGGCCTTTACTGGAACAGATGACAAAAATCAAAGTAGCATGCTTTATTATGAAAATGGTCTAGATTCATGGCTTGCAAATCATCCAAACTATTATCTAGATTATAAGGTAACAGCAGTCTATAAGGATAATGAATTGATTCCAAGACAGATTATCTTACAGTATGTAGGAATTGATCAGGATGGAAAATTGCTTGAAATTAAATTAGGTAGTAGCAAGGAAAAAATTGATAAGTATTCTGTAACCCATGTCGCCTTGGATAATGTTTCAGAAAATGCTGAAATAAATTATGCTGATGGTACTGCAAAAAATACGGTCAAATCAGCTGAAGAACGCGCTGCTGAAGTTAAAGCAGCCGAGGAAAAGGCTAAGAAAGAGGCTGAAGAAAAAGAAGCACAAGAAAAAGCTAAAAAAGAGGCAGAAGAGAAGGCTAAAGAAGAACAGACACAGCAGGAAACTGAAGCCCCAGCAGAAGAATCACAAAGCAGTAATTCAGGTGGTTACTTTAGAGATAGAAAAGGAAGATGGCATCGACCAAATGGGAAATATGCCTCTAAAAAGGAAATCAGAGAAGCGGGTTTGCAGTGGTAATCTACTAAGACTTAAGAAATCATGAAAAATAATTGTCAAAAAGCCGTTGAAAAACGGTTTTTTGTTATAATAAAACAAGAAAACTATAAAGGAGAATATCATGACATTTGAAGAAATCTTGCCGGGGCTAAAGGCTAAAAAGAAATACGTCCGTACTGGCTGGGGTGGGGCTGAAAACTATGTCCAGCTCTTTGATACTATCGAGCAAAACGGGTTTGCCCTTGAAGTGACACCTTATTTCCTCATCAACGTATCTGGAGAAGGGGAAGGTTTTTCTATGTGGAGTCCAACCCCTTGTGATGTCCTAGCAACAGACTGGGTGGAAGTCCATGACTAAACGTGTACTCATTACGGGTGTTAGCTCAGGGATTGGCCTAGCACAGGCTCGACTCTTTTTAGAAAAAGGTTATCAGGTTTTCGGAGTGGATCAGGGTGAAAAGCCTGACTTACAAGGCGACTTTCACTTTTTACAACGTGATTTAACGCTTGACTTGGAACCAATTTTTGACTGGTGCCCTCAGGTGGATATTTTGTGTAACACAGCTGGGGTTTTGGATGACTACAAACCTATACTAGAACAAACAGCTCAAGAAATCCAAGAAATTTTTGAAATCAACTATGTGACACCTGTGGAGTTAACTCGCCATTATTTAACACAAATGCTGGAGAATAAAAAAGGGATCATCATCAATATGTGTTCCATTGCTTCAAGTCTAGCAGGCGGGGGTGGTCACGCCTATACCTCGTCCAAACATGCCTTGGCAGGCTTTACCAAGCAGTTGGCTTTAGACTATGCTGAAGCTGGGATTCAGGTCTTTGGCATTGCTCCTGGTGCAGTTAAGACTGGTATGACAGCAGCTGACTTTGAGCCAGGTGGTCTGGCAGACTGGGTAGCAAGTGAAACACCTATCAAACGCTGGATTGAGCCAGAGGAAGTGGCAGAAGTCAGCCTCTTTTTAGCAAGCGGAAAGGCAAGCACCATGCAAGGACAAATCTTGACTATTGATGGTGGCTGGAGCTTGAAGTAGGAGAATCTGATGGAAATCAAAAATCACTTTGGGGTATACGGAGTCTGTCTTCAAGAGGGAAAACTGCTCTGTATTGAAAAAACAAGAGGCCCCTATCAGCATCGTTTTGACCTACCAGGTGGTAGCCAGGAAGTAGGGGAGGGACTGACTGAAACCCTCAAGAGAGAAGTTCTGGAAGAGACGGGTTATATGCTTAGTCAGTATTCAAATCCTAGGATTTATGATGTGCTGGTTCATGAAGAAGGGCAAGACTTCGCAGTACACCATATTATGGCCTTTTATGATATCGTACTCGATTTCGAAGGCTCTCAAAAATTCCTACCTCATGAAGTTCTTGATGGAAGTAATGATTCAGCAAATGCCATTTGGCTTCCTCTTGAGCAGTTGACCGAAGAAAATGCCTCACCCTTAGTATTGAAGGTGAAGGCAGAGTTACTAGGATTTCCAGAATTAGAACTGATAAGCTATAAGAATTGGAAGGTAAAACATGCAAAATCAACTGGCTTTTAGTGGCGAAAGAATTGATGAAAAAGTTTATCCACATTTATTGCACCACGTCGGCTTGATTCGTGGGGAATACTTGCTAAGAGAGCTCAATCAAAACATACTATTACCAAATTGTCAGCAATTTGTGAAAGATTATCTAGACACTATTTGTCATTTGTACTCATATGAAGAAGTTTGGTATCGCTTTTCAGAGTTAACAAATGCAGAAGCAAATAGTCTAGACGGGACTAAAGAGTATTTTGACGAACGCCACCCCTTATTTGGATACAGAGGTATCAGGCGTTTGTTGGCGTGTCCAGATGAATTTCAGGCTGAGGCAAATGTCGTTACAGATGTTTATCAAAATAATCCCAATTTGTCTGTTATTTTTTCTTTTGTTAATGATGCCGACCAATTAAAACGAGCTATTACATTGTTACGTCAGCATGGTTTTACTGGAAAAGTTGGCACAATGATTGAATTGCCTTCAGCTTATTTTGACTTGGACAGGATACTGGAAACTGGCATTTCAAAGATTGTAGTGGGAATGAATGATTTGACTTCATTTATTTTTGCGACTGTAAGAAACAGTCAATGGCATGATATGGAAAGTCCCATTATGTTAGAAATGCTGAGACAGATGCAGGATAAAGCAAGGATGAAAAAGATAGATTTCGCTGTAGCAGGCTATCTGAATCCTTCTTTCATACAAAAAATGAATCAGATGGGGATTGAGTGCATTATCCACTACAGTTCTATTCCGGAGATTTTTAATTTAGATATTGACTATCCAGATCATCTCAAACGTGTAAAAGAAGAAAGTAAAAAAATACAAAGGAGAACTCATGACACCGCAAGAAATGTGGAATGCATACAAGAAAATCAATCCCTCTATCGGTGATGAGATAGACGCCTGGGCTTTTGGAGTAGAGGCAGATCTCTTGGCTGATTTGGTTCTAAGAGGCAAAAAAACAGCAACAGCCTCAGCTTACGATCTCTACGCATTAGAGGACGAACCTCTTCCACAAGAAGGGACCTTTGATATTATTTTAGACAGCCAAGACCAGGCTGTCTGCATTGTCGAAATTACAAAGGTTTCTGTTCAGCCTTTCTATCAAGTGTCAGCCGACCATGCCTACAAGGAAGGTGAAGGCGATAAATCCTTAGCCTACTGGCGTCAGGTTCATGAGGAGTTTTTCACGGAGTGGCTGGAGGAAGCTGGTCTGACTTTCACACCCGAAAGTAAGGTTGTTTTAGAAGAATTTCGCAAGGTTTACCCTCTGTAGCCTGCTATAAGGAAGAAAGTTTTGGGAATCATTGTCCAGGGCTTTTTTCAATCTATCAAGTGAAGTTGTGGATAAAGTATTTCAAAGATGTTTATCTTTTGAATCCCTATTCAGTCACTTCTACATTGGTTGATTATTTTTCTATAAAAAAGAGAGAGCGTTGCTCTCTCTTTTTTATAGAAAATTATCTAATATTATTTAGAAAATTTGCGTTTCATGATTACAGTACCTGACAAGATTACCACACCTGCCAATACAAGTACTAGGCTTGTAGCTTCACCAGTAAATGGAAGAGTTGGTCCTTCTTCTGTTGTAGTTGAACGACCTGGTTCTGGAGTTGTAGTTGTTCTACCAGCACCATCTCCATCTCCGTTTCCTGGACGACCTGGTTCTTCAGTAGTAGTGGTTGTTGTAGTTGTTGTAGTGCCACCGTCACCACCACCGTTTCCATTATTTGGAACATATGGGTAAGGCGGTGTAGTTGGTTCTGGTGTTGTAGTAGTCGTTGTAGTAGTTGTGTCTTCTGAAGGAGCTACAGTTGTAGTAGTTGTAGTAGTTGTAGTAGTTGTAGTAGTTGTAGGAGCTTCAGTAGACTTAGGAGCCTCAGTAGTTGTAGGAGCCTCAGTAGTTGTTGAAGCTGCAGTAGTTGTAGGAGCCTCAGTAGTTGTTGAAGCTGCAGTAGTTGTAGGAGCCTCAGTAGTTGTTGAAGCTGCAGTAGTTGTAGGAGCCTCAGTAGTTGTTGAAGCTGCAGTAGTTGTAGGAGCCTCAGTAGTTGTTGAAGCTGCAGTAGTTGTAGGAGCCTCAGTAGTTGTAGGAGCCTCAGTAGTTGTTGAAGCTTCAGTAGTTGTTGGGGCTTCAGTAGTTGTTGGGGCTTCAGTAGTTGTTGGGGCTTCAGTAGTTGTAGGAGCCTCAGTAGTTGTTGGGGCTTCAGTAGTTGTTGGGGCTTCAGTAGTTGTTGGGACTGCAGTAGTTGTAGGAGCCTCAGTAGTTGTTGTAGTTGGTTTGTTTGATGTGTTGACGACCTTAATCACGTTTGCATCATCAATTTTTTCAACCTTAGAAGTGTAACCTTCAGGTGTATTTGTTTCCACTACTGAGTACTCAATCTTCTTACCGTCTTTGATACCTGGTAATTTAGTAAATTCTGCTTTCCAACCAGAAGCTTTTGTAAGAGTTTGTGTCAACCCTTCTAAGGCTTGGCCGTCAGCATACAATTGAACAGTGATATCTTTACGGTCAGATTCTTCGTCACCAACCCACTCTTTCTGAACGGTCACAGTTGTATCACCAGATACCCAGAATTTCAACTCATTATTGTTCCAGAAAGCTGGATCAGTTTGAGGTGTTGTGATTTCATCAGCTGTCAAGGTTGCATTGTTGTCAACACGGATGGTTGTTTTAGGAATTAATGTTTGGTATTCAACGATTAATTCTTCGTCCGTAGCTGTTTTGAAAACATCACTTACGTCTGATAAATTAACGGTAAATCCATTTCCGTCTGCATCGAATTTAACATGTTTCCAGAAATCCCATCCTGAAGCAACCACTTGTCCACCTTTTCTTAAAGTGAAGGATGGTTTCAAGTAAGTTCCTACAAAGAATTCATTTGCAGCGTGGTTTGCAGCAGGAGCAAAAGTGATTTTTGAGTAATCGACGGCTGGAGCTTGGATTTTATCTGATACAACAGGGTTTGTGATGGCTTGTTTTTTACCATCTCCATTGATACGGATAAACCATTTTGTTAGATAGTAGTCATCTCCAACATTCATCCAAGCATAGTTTTCAGAAACATCCAATTTGAATGTCTTAGATACATAGTCACCTGTAAGGTTGTATTTATTCAAGACTGATTCAAATACGCCAGGTCCATCAGGGCGTGTAATGATGACAGATTCTGAACCGACTTTAGAAGTGGCGGTCTTGTTTCCAGGATTTCCTGGAGTGCTATCCCACACTGCTCGGTATTGGAATCCACCCTTAACATTTTGGTTCATGGCTTCGATTGCTTTTTTAAAAGTAAAAGTAATCTTCTTGTTTGTCATTGACAAGGTAGCTACTTCAGCACCGTTGGCTTGAAGTGATTGCGTTGCGAGTTCTGTGATATTTAAACCTTCGGGAGCGTCGATGGTAAAAGTATCTCCTTCTTTAACAGATTTACTTGTTAAATCCCAGTCAAAAGAAAATGTGACCTTTTGACCAGATGTATCTGCTTTAAGGTTTGTAATAGTGGGAGTGACAGTTGCTGCAGAAACTGGCTTGATGATTGACAAACCAAGAGCAACTACACTGAACATTGCTACAAACGCGAATAATTTTTTATAGAAAGTTTTCACTTGTTCCTCCATTCCTTTCTTCCATAAAATCTTCTTGTTTGGTAATAACACCCAAAATGTTGATTGATATCATTTAATAAAATTGACAGTCCTATTCTGACGAAAAATCCTTTCTTTATTGCAGTTTACTCCAGCTCCATTGAAGATAAATTAATGCAATAGTTTTAAGACTCCGTATGTTATTAACTAATTTACATTTAGAGTGACTTTTTAACGTAAAAGGGATTTTCTGCTAGTTTATTTCATGGACGTGAATCCAATATTTAAAAAATAACCAATGAATTTTTTAAATATTGGATTCACTTCTGAAGAAAACTAATAATAGAAGTGCAATATATTAAAAAAACATAATGATTGTCATAGATTAAGTATTAATATACCAAACACACTAATTTTAGCACTAACGTATGCATTAGTCAACGAAATAGGTGCGAATTTCCTATAAATTTTGGAGTCTTTTGACTTTTTTTGACAAAATACCAAAACAGGCTTAAAATATAGAAATTCTAGGTGTTAACAAAAATATTTTCTTATTATTTTGGTTAAAAAAGACAATAATTATATAAATGAACTTTCAAAGCTTTTTTCTGACTTAAAATATGATAAAATAGGTATGTTTGAACTAGAGCATATGCTCAGAAATTTAGAATAGGAGAATATGATGCAAGCAGTAGAACATTATATCGAAACATTTGTTCCTGAACATTATGATTTATTTTTAGACTTGAGTCGTGAGACCAAGACGTTTTCAGGAAAAGTAACCATTACTGGTCAAGCTAAAAGTGACCGTATTTCCCTTCACCAAAAAGACTTGGAAATTGCTTCAGTTGAAGTAGCAGGTCAAGCTCGTCCATTTACAGTTGATAACGAAAATGAAGCCCTTCATATCGAACTTGCAGAAGCAGGTTCAGTTGAATTGGTTATTGCTTTTTCAGGTAAAATCACAGACAACATGACAGGAATCTATCCATCATACTACACAGTTGATGGTGTCAAGAAAGAAGTTTTGTCTACGCAGTTTGAAAGCCACTTTGCCCGTGAAGCCTTCCCATGTGTGGATGAGCCAGAAGCGAAAGCAACCTTTGACCTAGCTCTTCGTTTTGACCAAGCAGAAGGCGAACTTGCCTTGTCAAACATGCCTGAGATTGACGTTGAAAATCGCAAAGAAACTGGCATCTGGAAGTTTGAAACTACACCTCGTATGTCCTCTTACTTGCTAGCTTTCGTAGCTGGTGATTTGCAGGGGGTAACTGCTACAACTAAAAACGGTACCTTGGTAGGTGTATACTCAACCAAGGCCCATCCACTTTCAAACCTTGATTTCTCACTAGACATCGCTGTTCGTTCTATCGAATTTTACGAAGACTACTACGGAGTCAAGTACCCAATCCCTCAATCTCTTCACATCGCCCTTCCTGACTTCTCAGCAGGTGCTATGGAAAACTGGGGTCTCGTGACCTACCGTGAAGTCTACTTGGTTGTGGATGAGAACTCTACCTTTGCCAGCCGTCAACAAGTAGCCCTCGTCATTGCCCACGAGCTTGCTCACCAATGGTTCGGTAACCTTGTTACTATGAAATGGTGGGATGACCTCTGGCTCAACGAAAGCTTCGCCAATATGATGGAGTACGTCTGTGTGGATGCCATTGAGCCAAGTTGGAATATCTTTGAAGATTTCCAAACAAGTGGAGTGCCAGCCGCACTTAAACGTGATGCGACTGATGGTGTTCAGTCTGTTCACGTCGAAGTCAAACACCCAGATGAAATTAATACTCTCTTTGACTCTGCTATCGTTTATGCCAAAGGAAGCCGTCTCATGCACATGCTTCGTCGTTGGTTAGGAGATGCTGATTTTGCTAAAGGTTTGCATGCTTACTTTGAAAAACACCAATACGGAAACACTATTGGTCGTGACCTTTGGAATGCCCTTGGTCAAGCATCAGGCCGTGATGTAGCAGCCTTTATGGATTCTTGGTTGGAGCAACCTGGTTATCCAGTTTTGACTGCTACAGTTGAAAATGATGTCTTGAAGATCTCACAAAAACAATTCTTCATCGGTGAGCATGAAGACAAGAACCGTCTCTGGGTAGTACCCCTTAACAGTAACTGGAAAGGTTTGCCAGATACACTCGAAACTGAAAGCATCGAAATTCCAGGTTATGCAGCCCTTCTTGCTGAAAACAAAACAGCGCTTCGTCTCAACACTGAAAACACTGCCCACTACATTACTGACTATCAAGGTGAATTACTGGATGCTATCCTTTCAGAATTAGTTGAACTTGATAACACAAGTAAGCTTCAAATCGTCCAAGAACGTCGTTTGCTTGCTGAAGCAGGACATGTATCATATGCAGACTTGTTGCCAGTACTTGATAAACTTGCTAAGGAAGAGTCTTACCTGGTTGTTGCTGCAGTTTCTCAGGTTATTGGTGCCCTTGAGCGCTTTATCGATGAAGGAACAGAAGCTGAGAAAGCCTTTAACACTCTGGTTGCTAAATTGGCCCGTCACAACTATGAACGACTTGGTTTTGAAGCTAAAGACGGAGAATCAGATGAGGATGAATTGGTTCGTCAATTGACCATTTCTATGATGATTCGTTCAAATGATGAGAAAGCTAGTCAGGTAGCAAGTCAAATCTTTGCAGCCCATAAAGAAAATCTTGCAGGACTTCCAGCAGCCATTCGTGCTCAAGTCCTTATCAATGAGATCAAACACAATGAGACTAAGAACTTGGTTGCAACTTATCTAGACCTATACACTCATGCAACAGATGCCGTTTTCAAACGTCAATTAGCAGCTGCGCTTGCATACAGTACAGATGCAGAAAACATCCAAACTCTTCTTGCAACTTGGAAGGACAAATTTGTCGTGAAACCACAAGACCTTTCAGCATGGTACCTCCAATTCCTTGGACACCAAGCTACCCAAGAAACTGTTTGGGTTTGGGCTCGTGAAAACTGGGATTGGATCAAGGCAGCCCTTGGTGGAGATATGAGCTTTGATAGCTTTGTTATCTTCCCATCACACATCTTTAAAACAGAACAACGTTTGGCAGAGTATAAGGCCTTCTTTGAACCACAACTTTCTGATCTTGCCCTTAGCCGTAATATCAGCATGGGTATCAAGGATATCGCAGCGCGCGTTGAATTGATTAAACGTGAAAAAGCAGCGGTTGAAGCAGTTGTTGCACAATATGGCAAGGCTTAAAAACTTCTTGACTAAATAGTATATAAAAACTCAACTTTCTCTTAGAAAAACAAGGAAAGTTGAGTTTTTTTTAAGATATTTTTGCTATAATGGATATAATAAGGAGGAATTTTTGATGATTAAAATTCTATTAGTGGAAGATGACCTAGGCCTGTCAAATTCAGTCTTTGATTTTTTGGATGATTTTGCAGATGTTATGCAGGTATTTGATGGCGAAGAAGGTCTCTACGAGGCTGAAAGTGGCGTCTATGATTTGATTCTCCTTGATTTGATGTTACCTGAAAAAAATGGTTTCCAAGTCTTGAAAGAACTACGTGAAAAAGGTGTTTCGACTCCTGTTCTCATCATGACAGCCAAGGAAAGTCTCGATGACAAAGGACATGGGTTTGAGCTGGGAGCAGATGATTATCTAACCAAACCATTTTATCTAGAAGAACTCAAGATGCGTATTCAGGCCCTCCTCAAACGCTCAGGGAAATTTAACGAAAATACCTTAACGTACGGTGATTTGACAGTCAATCTATCTACGAATGAAGTTAAGGTTCAAGATGCCTCTGTTGAGCTACTTGGTAAAGAATTTGAACTCTTGGTCTATTTCCTCCAAAACCAAAATGTCATCTTACCAAAAACCCAAATCTTTGACCGTTTATGGGGATTTGACAGTGACACAACCATTTCCGTTGTAGAAGTTTATGTATCAAAAGTTCGTAAGAAATTGAAAGGTTCAGCCTTTGCTGAAAATCTCCAAACTTTGCGTAGTGTTGGGTATATTTTAAAACATGTTTAAGAAATTAAAAAAGAATTGGTACGCAGAAGATTTTAGCTACTTTATCCGTAATTTTGGTGTTTTCACCCTAATTTTCTCTGCCATGACCTTGATTATCTTGCAGGTTATGCACTCCAGTCTCTACACATCAGTGGATGAGAAACTGCTATCTCTCAGCAACAATCCTCAGGACATCATTCAATTGGCGGTCAATCGTGCAACTGAAGATGTTAAGGATTTAGATAGTGGCAGTGTCGCTTCAGCATCTGATAAAAAACCAAATGTGAGTTCCAATACTGAAGTGATTTTGCTAGATTCAAATTTGAATCAATTAGTGACTGGCAATCGCTTTTTGGGATTAGACAGAATAACGTTCAATAAAAAGGATTTAAACCATATCCGACAGCTTCATGTTGTGAATAGCTACGGCCAGGATGAGATTTATCGGGTGGTCTTAACGGAAATGAATATTGATTCTGTTTCGACTAATATTAAGTATGCTGCTATCCTGATTAACACAAGCCAACTAGAGCAAATTAGTCAAAACCACGAGCAGTTAATCGTGGTGGTGATGGCAAGTTTTTGGATTCTATCTATCTTAGCCAGTCTCTATCTTGCACGTGTCAGTGTTAAACCCTTACTTGAAAGTATGCAAAAGCAGAAAAGCTTTGTGGAAAATGCCAGTCATGAATTACGGACTCCGTTGGCAGTTCTTCAGAACCGTCTGGAAACTCTTTTTAGAAAACCAGAGGCGACTATTATGGAGTCAAGTGAGAGCATCGCTTCTAGTTTGGAAGAAGTTCGAAATATGAAGTTTCTAACGACTAACCTTCTCAATCTGGCACGTAGAGATGATGGAATCAAGCCTGAGTTTGGAGAGGTAGAGCCAGACTTCTTTAATACAACCTTTACTAACTATGAGATGATTGCGTCCGAGAATAATCGTGTTTTTCGTTTTCAAAATCGTGTTCATCGCACCATTATCACGGATAAACTCCTCCTCAAGCAATTGATGACCATTCTGTTTGACAATGCGGTCAAGTATACAGAAGAAGAAGGAGATATATATTTTGAGATTTCAACGAAAGAACGAAGCCTTTATCTAACGGTAGCTGATAATGGGATCGGTATTTCTGCAGCCGATAAAAAGAAAATCTTTGATCGTTTTTATCGTGTTGATAAGGCACGTACACGGCAAAAGGGTGGTTTCGGTTTAGGCTTGTCTTTAGCTAAGCAGATCGTCTATGCCTTAAAAGGCTCTATCAGTGTGAAAGATAACAAACCTAACGGAACAATTTTTGAAGTCAAGATAGCTATCACAACACCATCAAAACGAAAGAATAAATAAAAAAACCTTCGATTCATCGAAGGTTTTTATTTGAATTTTTTCTTGATAAAAGTGCGCTGAAATTGTAAAGCTACAAGACTGAGGCCGATAGCCAAAGCAAATGATAAAACAGTGTTCAATTTAAGCGATAAGAACATAAAGCTAAAGATAGCTAAAAAGACACAGAAGCAAGCAATGTTTACAAAAAATAGGACTTCCTTTACACTAGCAACAGAAGTATTTTCTGGGATATAATCTTGAAACTGAGTAGTTTTTATACTTTCTTGTTCTAACTCATACGGGTGTAGTTTTCTTGCGGGCATATTTCTCTCCTTAACAGTACATTACTATTTTATCATTTTTTAAAGAGAGAATTATTACAGGATTGTTACAAATTGCATAAAATCTGTTATCAATGCCAATTTCGGTTTTCTTGACATGCTGATGGGAAAATGATAGGATGAGTAAACCGTTTAAACTTTATTATTTTTCTCTTATTTCAACGAGGGGAAATTTGATGGTTAAAACGAATAAAAATCATACACAGATGCAAATAAATTCAATTTTGAAGTAAGGACAGGATTCTTTTAAATTGATTCTAGTTGTTCATGTCGAGATAGTTTTCTATCTTTAGTGCTATGGTAAAGAGGAGATTTGTTCCCTCGACAACAGAATACTTAAAGGAGATTGGCATGTATCTTGCTATCAAAGAAATTTTACAGAATAAACTGCGTTACAGTTTAATTCTAACAACTATTTTTCTCATTGCTTTTATGGTCTTTTTTATGACCAGTTTGGCTCTCGGGCTTGTTCGAAATAACAGGGCTGCTATTGATAATTGGCAAGCAACAGGAGTTGTGCTATCCGATTATGCAAATGATAATTTGACTGCATCCTTTATACCAGAAAAAGACTACAAAGATAAAGTGTCTGGGGATGCTGTTCCTCTAAGCTACATGTTTGCCGTGACAAACCTTGTCGATAGTAGTGACAAGATGAATGTCTCTATTTTCGGTCAAGAGTGGGACAGTTTTATCTCTCCGTCCTTGATTGAAGGGCGTTACCCAGAAAATGACCAAGAAGTTGTTGTGGATCAGTCTTTTGAAAATTACGGCATCAAACTTGGGGACGCAATTCAACTCAACGGAAGTGAGACAAGTTTTAAGATTGTAGGTTTGACAAAAGGAAATAAATTTTTCACAGAACCTGTTGTTTTTACGAGCCTAACAACCTATTGGAATTTACAAGGAACAACAAAAGCTAATCGCTCTATCTCTGCATTGGTATTGCAAAATGATGTAGAAGTGACTGGCGATGGCTTGAAGCAGATTTCTATTAAAAAAATGATTTCGAAAATTCCTGGCTATACCCCTCAGGTCAATGTATTCTCAGGAATGATTCTGGCTATGATTGTCATTACAGGTCTGATTGTAGGCATTTTTATCTACATCATTACCATTCAAAAATTAGGCCTCTATGGCATTATGCGAGCGCAAGGGATTCAGATAAAATCTATCGTATGGTCCCTTTTCTGTCAGATTTTTCTTCTATCTGGTTTGGGTATAGGATTGGCTTTATTAGCCATTTGGGCTGTCATTTTAGTCTTACCTGCAACCTTCTTTTTCTACCCTAGTTGGTTGGCATACTTTATGCTAAGCCTGGTCATTTGCTTGATGGCACTACTAGGTGGCGTCATTTCGCTTCCGCGTCTACTTAAAGTAGATCCAATTACAGCGATCGCAGAATGATAAGGAGAATGATATGACGACATTAATTGAGATGATTCAGGTGACAAAAACTTATGGCGAAGGCAATATGAAAGTTACAGCTCTCCATGAGACCAATTTTCAGCTAAACGCTGGGGAGTTTGTAGCGATTGTGGGACCTTCCGGTTCAGGGAAAACTACTTTTTTAACAACTCTAGGACAACTTCAGGAAGCTTCAAGTGGAAAGATTCTAGTAAAGGGAAAAGAGACTGGGCATTTATCTGAAAAAGAAAAAACGGATTTGCGCTTTAGTGAATTTGGTTTTATCCTCCAGGCTTCAAATCTGATTCCCTTTTTAACGGTTAAGGAGCAATTAGATTTAATTGACCGTTTGGATAAAAAGAAATCTATAAAAAGTGACCGACAAGAGTTGTTCAGTTTGTTGGATTTGGACAAGGTTCAAAACCACTATCCCAAAGCTCTCTCAGGTGGAGAACGCCAACGAGCCGCAATTGCTAGAGCCCTATACAATAATCCGAGTATTGTACTTGCAGATGAGCCAACAGCCAGCTTGGATACACAACGTGCTTACCAGGTTACAGATATGCTGGCTTCAATTGCCCATGAGCAAGGCAGGGGAGTTGTCATGATTACACATGATACTCGCTTACTAGATAAGGTTGACCGTATTTATGTGATGAATGACGGACGACTTGTTGAAAAGACACAAGTATAATACGAAAAAGTGAACTGCCTTTGATGCAGTTCACTTTTTTGAAATTTCGCATCATAAGACTCACTTTTCTATATAGCTGATTTTTTAGAAATATGGTATAATTTTGTCTATGGAAAAGATTATTATTACAGCGACTGCTGAAAGTATTGAACAAGTGAAACAGCTGCTTGAAGCTGGTGTCGACCGTATTTATGTTGGTGAAAAAGATTTCGGACTTCGTTTGCCGACTACCTTTAGTCATGAAGAATTGCGTGAAATCGCAAATATCGTTCATGATGCAGGGAAGGAATTAATCGTTGCGGTCAATGCCCTCATGCACCAAGATATGATGGACCGCATTAAGCCATTCTTGGACTTTTTAGAGGAAATCAAGACGGACTACATTACTGTTGGAGATGCAGGGGTATTTTATGTGGTCAACCGTGATGGCTATTCTTTTAAAACCATCTATGACGCATCAACCATGGTCACAAGCAGTCGTCAGATTAACTTCTGGGGACAAAAAGCAGGAGCGTCAGAAGCAGTTTTGGCGCGTGAAATCCCATCTGCAGAACTTTTCAAAATGCCTGAAATTTTAGAAATTCCTGCTGAGCTCTTGGTATACGGTGCTAGTGTCATCCACCATTCCAAGCGTCCACTCTTGCAAAACTACTATAATTTCACACAGATTGATGATGAAAAATCTCGTCAACGTGACTTGTTCTTGGCTGAGCCAAGTGATCCAGAGAGCCATTATTCTATTTTTGAAGACAATCATGGGACTCATATCTTTGCTAACAATGACCTTGATTTGATGACCAAGTTAACTGAATTGGTTGAACATGGTTTCACTCATTGGAAGCTTGAAGGTCTCTACACTCCAGGCCAAAACTTTGTAGAAATTGCAAAACTCTTTATCCAAGCGCGTAATTTGATTCAAGAGGGTAACTTTACACATGACCAGGCCTTCTTGCTTGATGAAGAAGTTCGCAAGCTCCATCCTAAAAATCGTTTCTTGGATACTGGTTTCTACGATTACGATCCTGATATGGTTAAATAAAATTCACAAAACCCGACATAAAATGTTCGGGTTTTTCTAGTGCAAGGATGAATTTGAAGCGTATTCATGATATAATAGAAGTAGCTCTATTTGGAGGTGTATAAGTGGAAAATCTGAAAAAGATGGCAGGGATTAAAGCTGCCGAGTTCGTCAAAGATGGTATGCTTGTCGGGCTTGGAACAGGCTCAACTGCCTACTATTTCGTAGAAGAAATAGGTCGTCGTATCAAGGAAGAGGGCTTACAGATTACAGCTGTAACGACTTCTAGTGTGACCAGCAAGCAGGCAGAAGGACTCAATATTCCTCTTAAGTCTATTGATCAAGTAGACTTTGTAGACCTGACAGTTGATGGTGCAGATGAAGTAGACGGTCAGTTTAACGGCATCAAAGGCGGTGGTGGGGCCCTTCTCATGGAAAAGGTTGTCGCAACTCCATCTAAAGAATATATCTGGGTAGTTGATGAAAGTAAGCTAGTAGAGAAACTTGGTGCCTTTAAATTACCAGTAGAGGTTGTTCAATATGGTGCCGAACAGGTCTTCCGTCGATTTGAACGAGCTGGCTATAAACCGAGCTTTCGTGAAAAAGATGGCCAACGCTTTGTGACGGATATGCAAAACTTTATCATCGATTTAGCCTTGGAAGTGATTGAAGACCCAATTGCTCTTGGACAAGAATTGGATCATGTCGTTGGTGTCGTCGAGCATGGCTTGTTTAACCAAATGGTGGATAAGGTCATCGTTGCTGGACAAGAGGGCGTTCAGATTTTAACTTCAACAAAAGCAAAATAATCAAAATATAAAGGAGACACACTATGCCAAAATTTAATCGTATTCACTTGGTGGTACTAGATTCTGTAGGAATCGGTGCAGCACCAGATGCTCATAACTTTGTCAACGCTGGTGTTCCTGATGGTGCATCAGACACGCTTGGACACATCTCAAAATCAGTAGGTTTGAATGTTCCAAATATGGCAAAACTTGGTCTTGGGAACATTCCTCGCGAAACACCATTGAAGACAGTTCCAGCTGAGAGCAATCCAACAGGTTATGCGACTAAGCTTGAAGAGGTATCTCTAGGTAAAGATACCATGACTGGTCACTGGGAAATCATGGGACTTAATATCACTGAACCTTTCGATACTTTCTGGAATGGATTCCCAGAGGAAATCCTTACTAAAATCGAAGAATTTTCAGGACGTAAGGTTATTCGTGAAGCCAACAAACCATACTCAGGAACAGCTGTCATCGATGACTTTGGACCACGCCAAATGGAAACTGGCGAGTTGATTATCTATACATCAGCTGACCCTGTTTTGCAGATTGCTGCCCACGAAGACGTTATTCCTTTGGATGAACTCTATCGTATTTGTGAGTACGCTCGTTCAATTACCCTTGAGCGCCCAGCTCTTCTAGGACGTATCATTGCTCGTCCTTATGTTGGTGAGCCTGGAAACTTCACTCGTACGGCTAACCGTCGTGACTTGGCTGTATCTCCATTTGCCCCAACTGTTTTGGACAAATTGAATGAAGCAGGTATTGATACATATGCAGTTGGTAAGATCAACGATATCTTCAACGGTGCTGGTATCAACCACGATATGGGCCATAACAAATCAAATAGCCACGGTATAGATACCTTGATTAAGACCATGGGACTTCCTGAGTTCCAAGAAGGCTTCTCATTTACCAACTTGGTAGACTTTGATACTCTTTACGGACACCGTCGCAATGCGCACGGCTATCGTGATTGTTTGCATGAGTTTGATGAGCGCTTGCCAGAAATCATGGCAGCAATGAGAGAAGACGATCTTCTTTTGATTACTGCTGACCACGGAAATGACCCAACCTATGCTGGTACAGACCATACGCGTGAATATATTCCACTTTTGGCATACAGTCCATCCTTCAAAGGTAGCGGCTTGATTCCAGTCGGACACTTTGCCGACATCTCAGCAACAATTGCGGATAACTTTGGCGTTGAAACTGCCATGATTGGTGAAAGTTTCTTAGATAAATTAGTTTAAGATGATTCGCTACGCACTACTAGTTAGAGGAATTAATGTCGGTGGAAAGAACAAGGTGGTCATGGCTCAATTGCGTCAAGAATTGACGGAGTTAGGATTAGAAAATGTAGAAACCTACATCAATAGTGGCAATATTTTCTTTAATAGCATTGTGCCTAGAACTAAATTAATAGAGAATTTACAGGCTTTCTTTGAAAGACGCTATCCATTTATTCAGAGTTTTTCCTTGCTGAGTCTTGAAGACTATGAAAAGGAGCTTAGAAATCTTCCTGATTGGTGGAATCATGAGATGGCTCGAAAAGATGTGCTCTTTTACACCGAGGGCTTGGATGTGGATCAAGTCATCAAGAAAGTGAACAGTTTGGAACTGGTCGATGAAGTGCTTCATTTTGGGAAATTAGGGATCTTCTGGGGTAAATTGTCAGAAGCTAGCTACTCTAAAACAGCTTATCACAAGCACTTGCTTAAGATGCCTTTCTATGGCAATATTACCATTCGTAACGCTAATACCTTTGACAAAATTGGTCAATTTTTAAAACATAAAGAAGGAGATACCTAATGACATTATTAAATAAAATCAATGAAACAGCAGTATTTTTGAAGGGCAAAGGAATCGAAGCTCCTGAGTTCGGTTTGATCCTTGGTTCAGGTCTTGGAGAATTGGCTGAAGAAATCGAAAATGCAGTCGTAGTAGACTACTCTGATATTCCAAACTGGGGTCAATCCACAGTAGTCGGACATGCTGGTAAATTGGTTTATGGTGATCTTGCTGGACGTAAAGTCTTGGCTCTTCAAGGTCGTTTCCACTTCTACGAAGGAAATCCTCTTGAAGTGGTGACTTTCCCAGTTCGTGTCATGAAAGTTTTGGGATGTGAAGGAGTGCTTGTAACCAACGCTGCTGGAGGTATCGGCTTCGGTCCTGGTACCTTGATGGCTATTACTGACCACATCAATATGACTGGTCAAAACCCATTGATTGGTGAAAACTTGGATGACTTTGGTCCACGTTTCCCTGATATGTCGAAAGCTTACACTCCAGAATACCGTGAGACTGCTCATCAAGTAGCAGACAAATTGGGCATTAAACTGGATGATGGGGTTTATATCGGTGTGACAGGTCCAACTTATGAAACTCCAGCTGAAATCCGTGCCTATAAGACTCTTGGTGCAGATGCTGTCGGTATGTCAACTGTTCCTGAAGTTATTGTGGCAGCCCACTCAGGCTTGAAAGTTCTAGGAATTTCATGTATCACTAACCATGCTGCTGGTTTCCAAGAAGAACTCAACCACGAAGAAGTAGTGGAAGTGACAGAACGCGTCAAAGGCGACTTCAAAGGATTGCTGAAAGCGATTCTTGCTGAATTATAATCATGGTACATGAGTTGAGGAGGAGTCTTCAGAAGATCCCATATAACCTCAAATTAGTCCTAGCGGTTATCATGCTAGGGCTAGTTACAGGTATATTCGGAATTTTGCTCCATTATCTTTTAGAGCTGGTTGAAGGGATTGCTTTTGGTCAGTCAGAACATAACACTGGATTCTTGACAGATGGGGTTGCCTCATCACGAATAGGCTTCAGTTTAATCATCGTGGGTGTCAGTTCTGCCTTGGTCTGGTATTTCTTGCAAAGAAAAGCAAAGATTTTTTCCATCAAAGCGCAGATGAAAGATGAAACATCACAATACAAACTTCATTTTTTAAAACAGCTAGTTCATTCAATTTGGCAGATTGTTGCAGTTGGGGGAGGAGCGCCTATCGGTAAGGAAGCTGCGCCGCGGGAGATTGGAGCTTTATTTGCAAGACCTATTGCCAATATTTTCTCTCTATCCGTGAAGGACCAAATCTTTCTCATTGCCTGTGGAGCTGGTGCGGGTTTAGCAGCTGTCTATCAGGTTCCGTTAACGAGTGTGTTTTTCGTTTTTGAAACCTTGGGAATTGCTTTATCTGTCAAACGTTTTTTCCTGGTCGGTCTGACTACATATGTATCAGCCTTTACAGCAGGCTTTGTTGTTTCAGATCATGCTCTCTACCAGATTCCAGCCATGACTTGGCCACTAGGTGATATGTGGCTTGTTCCCCTATTAGTTCTTTTCCTGACTCCACTCGCTTGGCTTTTTAGTCGCTTCAACAAACAAGTTTCTTCAAAGAGAATAAAGGACAAGCGGATACTCTATACTCTGCCTGTAACATTCCTTTTCCTTGTTGGATTGGCTAGCCATTTGCCTCATCTACTTGGTAATGGGCGTATGATGGCTCAGGAAATTTTAAATGGCAGTAATGCCAAGATGGTAATCCTCTTATTTGTCTTGAAAGCCTTGGTCGTTTTAGTTACCCTTTGGGCAGGTGCCTATGGCGGTACCTTGACCCCATCTTTTGCCTTGGGGATGGCAGGAGCTGCACTCTTGACCATGATTTTAGGTAGTGGCAACCAGCCAGTAGTCTTACTATTAGGTTCGGTTTGCTTTTTAGCAGTGACCTTGAAGGCTCCCTTGTCTGCAACTGGATTGGTAATGGGCTTCACTGGTCAATCATTAGAGGCTATACCTTTTCTTTTGGTGACTGCTTACTTGGCATTTAGTTTTGCTAAAATGCTGGACCGAATCCCTTGGGAGAAATACTTACGACCAAAGACAAGGATAAAAGAAAATTAATAAGAATACTCTAGTTTTTCTAATCCAAAGTATATTTTAAATTTATAATCAATATCATTTAATAAAGAAAGGTAGAGCATGTGTTCAGATTTGAACACAAGCGGAAAGCTTTTCTGAACAAAATACACACAGAAAGGAAGGGTTAACCGTATTCGCTGAACTGAATACGGGTGGAGAACTGTGTAAAAAAGAAAAACTGTCTAGCATCTGCGATGCGTCGTCAGTTTCCTATTTTTACTTTGTTCTCTGTCGCCCTTTATATCTTAATTATGTCTATCCATATTGCTGCTAAGCAGGGTGAAATTGCTGATAAAATTCTTCTTCCTGGGGATCCTCTTCGTGCGAAATTTATCGCTGAGAATTTTCTTGAAGATGCTGTTTGCTTTAACGAAGTTCGTAACATGTTTGGTTACACGGGTACCTATAAGGGTCACCGTGTTTCTGTCATGGGAACAGGTATGGGGATGCCATCCATCTCCATCTATGCGCGTGAATTAATTGTCGACTACGGTGTGAAGAAATTGATCCGTGTGGGAACGGCTGGATCTTTGAATGAGGATGTTCACGTCCGTGAATTGGTCTTGGCTCAAGCAGCTGCAACCAACTCAAACATCATCCGCAACGATTGGCCTCAATACGATTTCCCACAAATTGCAAGTTTTGACTTGCTAGACAAGGCTTACCACATTGCCAAAGGCCTTGGTATGACTACTCACGTTGGAAATGTCTTGTCATCAGACGTTTTCTATTCAAACTATGGTGAAAAGAACATCGAGCTTGGTAAATGGGGAGTGAAGGCTGTCGAAATGGAAGCAGCAGCTCTTTACTATCTTGCTGCTCAACACCATGTCGATGCTTTAGCTATTATGACGATTTCTGATAGCTTGGTTAATCCAGAAGAGGACACTACAGCAGAAGAACGTCAAAACACCTTCACTGATATGATGAAGGTTGGTTTGGAAACATTGATTGCTGACTAAAAGAGAACACAAAAGGAAGACTTTCTAGATGAAAATCTTCCTTTTTTAGTCATTCAGTCCATACTGTGACCTTAATGAAATGTTGCTCTATCATCTATTTTGAAGAGATTGTAAGAAATAATCAATCTCTGCTTGAGAATGGAGAATGCGCATCTTCTTAGGGTATGTTTTGTTTAAGTATTGGTATCTATCTTTAGCATTTTTCGTTCGTCCATCCCAAAGAATCCAGCGGATAAACTCCCAGTCAAAACGTTCAGGACAACCGTCTGCCATACTTTCTCTAACTTTTCCTCTGTATCTTAGATAGCGTTTAAAGGCTCTTGCTAAACAATTCCATGCTGAGAAGTTTAAAAAGATAATCTGATCAGCTTGCACCATTCTTTCCTCATAGCAACACCAGCTATAGTTGCCGTCGATAACCCAATCCTCATGTTTAGAAAGGAAAGTCTTCATCTCCTTTAACATCCAATCACGATCGCTATCTTGCCACCCAGGCTGAAATTGCAATCGGTCTATATGGAGTTTAGGAATGGAGTAGTAGTTGGAAAGTTTTTCTGCCAGAGTAGATTTACCTGAGCCTGAATATCCTATAATAGCAATTTTCATGATAACCTCCAGAAAAATGTGTACAAAAAAAGCTCCGAAGAGCTCATTTTGTATCCAGTTAAAGATTAACCAAGTTTAGCTGCAAGACGTGCTTTATCACGGTTAGCTTTATTCTTGTGGATCAAACCTTTAGTTTCTGCTTTATCGATGGCTGAGCTAGCAGCACGGTAAAGTTCTTCAGATGGGTTTGCTTCAAAAGCTTTGATAGCAGTACGCATAGCTGATTTTTGAGCTGAGTTCTTTTCGTTTTGTTTAACGTTCAATTCAGCGCGTTTGATAGCTGATTTAATGTTTGCCAATGTTCTTACCTCCATATTTACTAACTATACCATTATATCTGAAAACTATTATTTTGACAAGGGGAAATCACTTTTTTAAATAAATTTCATCAATTTCATGATTTTTAGATTTATGAAGAATGACTTCAGCCCGATTTCTGGTCGGTTCGATGTAGTTTTGTAGATTGGTCAAATTAATACTTGTCCAAACCTGATGGGCAAAATCTTTGACTTCACTAATTGGTTGCTGGGTGAAACGATAGTAATAGTTGTTTGGATCATCTTGTGCAAAGCTAAGGAGTTTCAAGAAACGGTCCAAATACCAGCTCTCGATATCCTCAACTGCAGCATCTACATAGATTGAAAAATCGAAGAAGTCTGTAATATAAAGACGGCTGTTATGTGGTGTTTGAAAGACGTTGATACCCTCTACGATGACAAAATCCGCTGCTTGGACTCTTTGTGTTTTATCAGGTACGATATCGTAGATTTCGTGAGAATAAACGGGAATATCTACATCCTGCCCGTTTTTAAGTTGATCAAGGAAATCGAGCAAGCTTTCCATATCATAACTCTCAGGGAAACCTTTTCGATTTAGGATATTTCGCTCATTTAAGATACTGTTGGGATACAGAAATCCATCAGTTGTCACTAATTCAACACTTGCTTCTGGAAAAATACGGGAAAGCAAAATTTGTAAGAGTCGGCTAGTAGTTGATTTGCCAACAGCGACACTACCTGAAATTCCGATAATAAATGGCTGATTTTTACTCTCCCTTTGGAGGAAAATCCCTTTTGAAAAGGCTAGGTCTTCTTTGGAGCGTTTGTAAATTTGAATCAGATGAGCTAGCGGCAGGTAAATATCAGTTACATCTTGGAGACTAATCTGGTCATTAAAACTCTTAATCGAATCCAATTCCTCCTCGGTTAAAGGAGGTGTAGTTTTACGATGTAAAGATTGCCAAGTTCCGCGACTGATTTTTTCATAATGTATAAATTCGTTGGTCATAAAATTTCCTCGTTTGATACCTCAGTATACCATAATTTACAAAGAAAGACATCTGAATCATTTGAGAAAAAGCGCTCTCTTTGTTAGAATAGAAGTAGAATAAACATCAAAAGAGGTGGTGTTATGAGACTAGTGGTGAGTGATAAAATTCTAAAACTGACTAGCTTACTAGCAGTGATTCTGTGGTTATCTCCGACTTTGATTGAGTTTACCGTTAGTTTAGGAAGTCAAACCTATAGTTGGTCTGCCTTTGTCTTGTTGTTATTGCTACCAATTATTGGTTTTATCTACTTGATTCTCGCCATTTTAACAAGAAAATGGTGGCTTTTCTTGTTTGGTCTAGCCTGTATTTTTTCCTTTGCTATCACTATGGCATTGGGTTCTTACTTGCTCGGTCCTTAAAAGGAAATTCAACTTATATTATTTTTCAATAAATCGATGGCAAAGAAAAGCCTTTGTTGTCATGTAAACGATTTACAATTAACTTATTTATGTGGTAAAATGAAACTATGAGTAAAATGTATTATGCAGAAAATCCAGATGCAGCCCATGATGTTCATGAACTTAGAGTTGAGCTACTTGGGCAAAATATGACCTTTTTGACAGATGCTGGTGTCTTTAGCAAAAAAATGATTGATTTCGGAAGCCAGTTGTTGTTAAGATGTCTAGATATCGAAAAAGATGAAAAAATTCTTGATGTTGGTTGTGGCTACGGTCCAATAGGCTTGTCTTTGGTTAAAGCTTATGGTGCCCAAGCGACCATGGTGGATATCAATAATCGTGCCCTGGATTTAGCCCAGCAAAATGCAGTAAAAAACAATGTTCAAGCGACTATCTTCCCGTCCAATATTTATGAGCAGGTAGAAGGTCAATTCGATCATGTCATTTCGAATCCGCCCATTCGTGCAGGCAAGCAGGTCGTTCATGAAATCATCGAGAAAAGTATTGATTATCTTGTTGATGGTGGAGATTTGACCATTGTCATCCAGAAAAAACAAGGTGCTCCTAGTGCCAAAAACAAGATGGAAGAAGTCTTTGGTAATTGTGAGGTTGTGAAGAAAGACAAGGGATATTATATCCTTAGAAGTGTGAAAGAATGAGAGCAGTAGATCTAATCCTGAAAAAAAGAGACGGTCAAGAACTAACCTCAAGTGAAATCCAATGGTTGGTTGAAGGCTATGTTGCTGGAACTGTTCCTGATTACCAGATGTCAGCCTTTGCTATGGCTGTATATTTTAAAGGCATGACCATTAGAGAGATTTCTGACTTAACCATGAATATGGTCAAGACAGGTCAGGAATTTGATTTATCCGCTATAAATGGTGTGAAGGTCGATAAACACTCCACCGGGGGAGTAGGAGATAAGGTTACCTTGATTTTAGCTCCATTAGTCGCTAGTTTTGACGTACCAGTTGCTAAGATGAGTGGTAGAGGTCTGGGACATACTGGCGGAACAATCGATAAACTAGAATCTATCAAAGGATTCCAGGTAGAACGCAGTCAGGATGACTTTATCAAACAAGTTCAGAATATTGGAGTTTCAGTTATCGGTCAATCTGACCAACTAGTCAAAGCGGATAAGTTACTCTATGCACTACGTGATGTGACAGCAACAGTTGATGCTATTCCACTGATTGCTAGTTCTGTCATGAGTAAAAAGATTGCAGCTGGAGCGGATGCTATTTTGCTGGATGTTACTGTCGGTGAAGGTGCCTTTATGAAAACAGTCGGCGAGGCACGTGAACTAGCTCAAACCATGGTGAATCTCGGGAAAGCTGTTGGTCGCAAGACAGTAGCAGTCATTACGGCTATGAGTCAACCTTTAGGACGTGCTATTGGGAATCGCTTGGAAATTCTAGAAGCACTAGAAATTCTTCAGGGTAAAGGACGCGAGGATATTAGCCGCTTTATCTGTGAGTTAGCCCAGATTATGCTTTCTCTGGCAAATGTTGAAAAAACAGTCGAGGAAGTAAGGCAACATCTTGAAAATGGTCAGGCGCTTAAGAAGTTCGAAGAGATGGTTGCCGCTCAAGGTGGAGATTTAGAAGATCTTTATCGACCTGTAAAAGTTGACCATGTAATTGATATTCCTGCTCAAGAGGATGGTATTATCGCAGAACTTCCAGCCATGGAGTTTGGTCTTTTTGCCATGAGATTAGGTGCTGGTCGTGCAGTCAAAACAGATGCTCTTGATTATGAAACAGGAATTGTTTTTGAGAAGAAAGTCGGAGAATCAGTCAAAAAAGGTGAAATTGTCGCAAAAGTATATGCAAATGGCAAAATTTCTCCGGAACTAGTTACAGATTTCCAAAAATATGTTAAAATTAAAATGAGTGATGAAACGCTAAAAATGCGTGAAATCATCGAAATTATCTCCTAATTTAAGGAAAATCCGAAATGAAATTAAATAAATACATTGATCATACGCTTTTAAAGCAAGATGCAACCGAACAACAAATCGATCGTTTGCTATCTGAAGCAAGAGAGTACGATTTTGCCAGTGTTTGTGTGAATCCTTGCTGGGTTTCGCATGCAAAAGCTGGTCTAACAGATACTGATGTCAAGGTTTGTACAGTTGTAGGTTTTCCTCTTGGAGCTACAACTTCAGCTGTCAAAGCCTATGAAACCAAAGAAGCCATCCAAAATGGTGCTGATGAGATTGATATGGTTATCAATGTTGGAGCGCTTAAGTCTGGGAATCCTGACTTGGTCGAATCAGATATTCGAGCTGTTGTTGAGGCTAGCGGTGACAAACTTGTTAAGGTTATTATTGAAGCTTGTTTGTTAACGAATGAAGAAAAAGTTCTGGCTTGCCAACTTGCTCAAAAAGCTGGTGCAGACTTTGTCAAGACTTCTACAGGTTTCTCAACAGGTGGAGCAACTTTGCCAGATGTTCAATTAATGCGTCAGACAGTTGGACCTGATATGGGGGTCAAAGCAGCTGGTGGAGCTCGTTCTTATGCAGATGCAGTTGCCTTTGTTGAAGCAGGAGCTACTCGTATTGGAACATCTTCTGGTGTTGCAATCTTAAAAGGAGAATTAGCTGATGGCGACTACTGATTTGATTGAATTAGCGATTGAAACTAGTAAAAAAGCTTACGTTCCCTACTCACATTTTCCGATTGGCGCTGTTTTGGTAGCCAAGAACGGAAGTATCTATACAGGGGTTAACATTGAAAATGCTAGCTACCCCTTGACCAACTGTGGCGAAAGAACTGCAATCTTTAAGGCGGTTTCTGAAGGACAACGAGACTTTTCAGAATTGATTGTCTATGGTCAAACTGAGAAACCAATTTCGCCTTGCGGTGCTTGTCGTCAAGTTATGGTCGAATTTTTTAAACCAGATCTAAAGGTGACTCTAGTCGCCAAAGATAAAACGACGGTCGAGATGACGGTCGGGGAATTACTTCCATATTCTTTTACAGACTTGCAATAGTCTGTGTCACTCTCTGAGTGGCAAGGTCCTTGTGACCAATCAATCCATACTTGCAACTTAGTTGCGCATCTTATTTAGGAGGTTCAGTAATGAACAAGAAACAATGGCTAGGCCTCGGTCTAGTTGCAGTAGCAGCATTTGGACTTGCTGCATGTGGTAATCGCTCTTCTCGTAACGCAGCTTCATCTTCTTCTGATGTGAAGACTAAAGCAGCTATCGTTACAGATACTGGTGGTGTTGATGATAAATCATTTAACCAATCAGCTTGGGAAGGTCTTCAAGCTTGGGGTAAAGAACACAACCTTTCAAAAGACAATGGTTACACTTACTTCCAATCAACAAGTGAAGCTGATTACGCTAACAACTTGAACCAAGCAGCTGGAAGCTACAACTTGATTTTCGGTGTTGGTTTTGCCCTTCACAACGCTGTTGAAGAAGCAGCAAAAGAACATTCAGATAAAAACTATGTTTTGATTGACGATGTGATTAAAGATCAAAAGAACGTTGCTAGCGTTACTTTCGCAGACAACGAAGCAGCTTACCTTGCAGGTGTTGCAGCTGCTAAAACTACAAAAACTAAACAAGTTGGTTTTGTAGGTGGTATGGAATCTGAAGTTATTTCTCGTTTCGCAGCTGGTTTTAAAGCTGGTGTTGAGTCAGTTGACCCATCTATCAAGGTTCAAGTGGACTATGCTGGATCATTTGGTGATGCGGCTAAAGGTAAAACAATCGCTGCAGCTCAATATGCTGCAGGTGCAGACGTTATCTACCAAGCAGCTGGTGGTACTGGAGCAGGTGTCTTCTCTGAAGCTAAATCATTGAACGAAAGTAAAAATGAAAACGAAAAAGTTTGGGTTATCGGTGTAGACCGTGACCAAGTTGATGAAGGTAAATACACTTCTAAAGACGGTAAAGAAGCTAACTTCGTGCTTGCTTCTACATTGAAACAAGTTGGAACAACAGTTCAAGATATCTCAAACAAGGCTGAAAAAGGTGAATTCCCTGGTGGTCAAGTTATCGTTTACTCATTGAAGGATAAAGGTGTTGACTTGGCAGTGACAAACCTTTCTGAAGAAGGTAAAAAAGCTGTTGAAGATGCAAAAGCTAAAATCCTTGATGGTAGCATCAAAGTTCCTGAAAAATAATTGAAGGAAGTCATTTCTTAGGAAGCGGTCTTGGGCCGCTTCTTTAAGAATTGAGACAAATGATTTTGTCTCAATAGAGCTTGCTAAATTTCTTTAGCAGGTTTTATTGAAATAAAATAAAACTCTGAAAGGAAGAGCACATGGCACACGAAAATGTCATTGAAATGCGTGAAATTACCAAAGTTTTTGGTGAATTTGTTGCTAACGACAAGATTAACCTTGAACTTCGTAAAGGTGAAATTCATGCACTTTTAGGAGAAAATGGAGCTGGGAAGTCCACTCTTATGAACATGCTAGCGGGGCTTCTAGAACCAACTAGTGGTGAAATTGTGGTCAACGGTCAAGTTGTGGAGCTAGATTCGCCATCAAAAGCAGCTAGCTTAGGAATTGGGATGGTCCACCAACACTTTATGTTGGTAGAAGCTTTCACTGTTGCTGAAAATATCATTTTGGGGAATGAATTGACCAAAAATGGTGTTCTAGATATTGCTCGTGCAACTCGAGAAATCAATGAGTTGTCTGAACGTTATGGCCTTGCTGTGGATCCTTCTGCCAAAGTTGCAGACATCTCTGTTGGGGCTCAACAACGTGTTGAAATCCTAAAGACACTTTATCGTGGAGCAGATATTCTTATCTTTGACGAACCTACTGCTGTTTTGACGCCATCAGAAATTGATGAATTGATGGCTATTATGAAGAACTTGGTTAAAGAAGGTAAATCAATTATCTTGATTACCCATAAGTTGGATGAGATTCGTGCTGTATCTGACCGTGTTACAGTCATCCGTCGTGGTAAATCTATTGAAACAGTTGAGATTGCTGGTGCAACTAATGCTGACTTAGCTGAGATGATGGTGGGACGTTCTGTTTCCTTTAAAACTGAGAAACAGGAAGCTCAACCTAAAGAAGTTGTTCTGTCTATTAAAGACTTAGTAGTAAACGAAAACCGTGGTGTCCCTGCTGTTAAAAATCTCTCACTCGATGTTCGAGCTGGTGAGATTGTCGGAATTGCCGGTATTGATGGAAATGGTCAATCTGAATTAATCCAAGCTATCACAGGACTTCGTAAGATTGAGTCTGGTAGTGTGGAATTGAAAGGCCAGTCTATCGTAGGTCTACACCCTCGTCAAATTACAGAAATGAGTGTAGGACACGTTCCAGAAGACCGCCACCGTGATGGTTTAGTTTTAGAAATGATGATTTCTGAAAATATCGCTCTTCAAACCTACTATAAGGAACCTCATAGCAAGAAGGGAATCTTAAACTACACCAATATCATTGGGTACGCTAAACAGTTAATGCAAGAATTCGATGTGCGTGCTGCTAGTGAGATTGTTCCAGCCTCAGCTCTTTCTGGAGGAAATCAACAAAAAGCAATTATCGCTCGAGAAGTCGATCGAAATCCTGATCTCCTCATCGTCAGTCAACCTACTCGTGGTTTGGACGTCGGTGCCATTGAGTACATTCACAAACGCTTGATTCAAGAACGTGATAATGGGAAAGCTGTCCTTGTAGTCAGCTTTGAACTAGATGAGATTCTAAATGTCTCTGATAGAATTGCTGTTATCCATGATGGTAAGATTCAAGGGATTGTAACGCCAGAAACAACCAACAAGCAAGAGCTTGGTGTCTTGATGGCTGGTGGTGAATTGGAAAAGGAGAAGAGTGATGTCTAAAAAATTACAACAAATTTCGGTTCCTTTGATTTCTGTTATTCTAGGAATTCTACTCGGAGCCATCGTCATGTGGATTTTCGGCTACGATGCTATCTGGGGTTATGAAGAACTATTCTACACAGCATTTGGTAGTGTTCGTGGAATCGGTGAAATCTTCCGTGCTATGGGACCTTTAATTCTGATTGCCCTTGGATTTGCAGTTGCAAGTCGTGCTGGTTTCTTTAACGTTGGTCTTCCAGGACAAGCTCTCGCAGGTTGGGTTATGAGTGGCTGGTTCGCTCTCTCTTTCCCAGATTTGCCACGACCATTGATGATTCTTGCGACGATTGTAATTGCCTTAGTTGCAGGAGGGATCGTTGGTGCTATTCCTGGTATCTTAAGAGCCTACCTTGGGACATCTGAAGTTATTGTAACCATCATGATGAACTACATTGTTCTTTATGTGGGCAATGCCTTTATTCATCACTTCCCTAAAGAAATCATGCAAAGTACTGACTCATCCATTCGTGTTAGTGCAAATGCAACCTACCAGACACCATGGCTTGCTGAGTTGACTGGAAACTCTCGTATGAACATTGGGATTTTCTTTGCCATCATAGCAGTAGCGGTTATCTGGTTCTTGCTCAAGAAAACAACTCTTGGTTTTGAAATTCGTGCAGTTGGATTAAACCCAAATGCTTCTGAATATGCAGGTATTTCTGCAAAACGCACCATTATTCTATCAATGATTATTTCTGGTGCTCTTGCAGGACTTGGTGGCGCAGTAGAAGGACTTGGTACCTTCCAAAACGTTTATGTTCAAGGTTCATCATTGGCAATCGGATTTAACGGTATGGCAGTAAGCCTACTTGCTTCAAACTCACCAGTTGGAATTCTATTTGCAGCCTTCCTTTTCAGTGTTCTTCAAGTTGGAGCCCCTGGTATGAATGCTGCACAAGTACCATCTGAGCTTGTAAGTATCGTTACAGCCTCAATTATCTTCTTTGTCAGCGTTCACTACATCATCGAACGCTTTGTCAAACCAAGAAAGCAACTTAAAGGAGGTAAATAAGGATGTCGATTACAACAATGTTAACCCTTATGGTTTCTTCGATGTTGATTTATGCAGCACCACTTATTTTCACAAGTATCGGAGGAGTTTTCTCTGAACGTGGTGGAGTTGTTAACGTTGGTCTTGAAGGAATCATGGTCATGGGTGCCTTTTCTGGAGTTGTTTTTAACCTTGAATTTGCTCAAGATTTGGGAGCATTAACTCCTTGGTTAGCTCTTCTAGTTGGTGGATTAGTCGGAGCTATCTTCTCGCTCATTCACGCAGTAGCTACAGTTCATTTCCGTGCAGACCATGTTGTCAGTGGTACTGTGCTTAACTTGATGGCGCCAGCCTTGGCAGTTTTCTTGGTGAAGGTGCTTTATAATAAGGGACAAACGGATAACTTAACGCAAACTTTTGGTCGTTTTGACTTCCCGGTTTTAGCTAATATCCCTGTTATCGGAGATATCTTCTTCAAGTCAACTAGTCTACTAGGTTACCTAGCAATTGCTTTCTCATTCCTAGCTTGGTTTATCCTCTTTAAGACTCGCTTTGGACTTCGCCTTCGTTCAGTTGGTGAACACCCACAAGCAGCAGATACTTTGGGTATCAATGTCTACAAGATGAGATATCTTGGAGTTGTGATTTCAGGCTTCCTTGGAGGAATCGGAGGAGCTATTTACGCTCAGTCAATCTCCGTCAACTTCTCAGTTACAACTATCGTAGGACCTGGATTTATCGCTCTTGCAGCCATGATTTTTGGTAAATGGAATCCTGTTGGTGCTATGCTTTCAAGTCTTTTCTTTGGGCTATCACAAAGTTTGGCAGTTATCGGTTCTCAGCTTCCATTCTTGCAAGGAGTACCAGCCGTTTACTTGCAAATCGCACCATATCTCTTGACCATTATCGTCCTAGCAGCCTTCTTTGGTAAAGCTGTTGCGCCGAAGGCAGATGGTATCAACTATATCAAGTCTAAATAACATAAAAAAACGTCAGTTGAAACTGACGTTTTATTTTTTTGGTTCTTGGTGCGTTAGGTTAAGTCCCCAAGGAATGAGATTTTCTGTTTTACTTTGGATACGTTTGATATTGTCCTTGTGTCGTACAATTACTAGACTTGCAAGACCAATAATAATCACAGTAAAAAGTTGGTCATAACTAGTTAAAATAAATCCAAAGAGAGGAAACAGAAGGACGCCAATAATTGCAGCAATAGCAGCTGAAATACTAGAGAGGGAAATCATACTTCCTAGATAAAGGATTCCAAAGAAAATGACTGCAAGGTAAAGGCAAAAGAGAGGAGCAAAACCAAAAATAACTCCAGCACTGGTTGCAACAGCCTTACCACCCTTAAATTTGGCAAAGATAGGGAAGGTGTGGCCAATGACTGCTAAAAGTCCAAAGACGATTGGTGAAACTCCCTGCACATGGAAGATTAGTGGAAGTAGAGTGGCCAAAGTACCTTTAAAGAAGTCAATTACAAAGGTTACCATTCCAGCTTTTTTGCCTAGGATTCGGAAGGTATTGGTCGTTCCAGTATTCCCAGATCCATGTTCTCTTAGATTGATGTTAAAGAATATTTGTCCAATCCACAAGCCTGAAGGAATTGAACCCAATAAATAAGCTAAAATTAATAATACTATTGTCATCATGTTTCTATTATACCATGAATTAGGAGAGAAACGGAACTGAATCTGTTTACTAGCTGTGACATCTGATACTTTGCCAAAATTGATAAGTTTATCATTAGTACCATTTTTATTCAAAAACAAAGGCTAAAGTTTTAAAAATTCATGAAAATTTCTGAAAAACTTGATTTTGTGTTTATTTATGCTATAATAGGAACAATTATTTTTAGGAGGTGGAATATGTCTTACTTATTTGAGATTTTACCTAGTTTATTGAATGGTGCGGCAATGACTTTACAAGTATTTGCACTGGTCTTACTCTTTTCAATTCCTTTAGGTATTTTGGTTGCCTTTTGTTTACAGGTCCATTGGAAACCCCTCCATTACATGATTGATGTTTATATCTGGGTGATGCGTGGGACACCCTTGCTCTTGCAGTTAATCTTTATCTATTATGTTTTGCCAAGTATCGGGATTCGACTTGATCGGGTACCAGCAGCGATTATTGCCTTCACGCTTAATTATGCAGCCTACTTTGCAGAAATATTCCGTGGAGGTATTGCAACGATTCCTCAAGGACAATATGAAGCAGCTAAGGTCTTGAAATTTGAACCTTTTGATACCGTCCGCTATATTATCTTGCCACAAGTAACCAAGATTGTTTTACCAAGTGTATTCAACGAGGTTATGAGTTTGGTTAAGGATACTTCTTTGGTTTATGCACTCGGTATTTCAGATTTAATCCTAGCTAGTCGTACTGCAGCCAATCGTGATGCGAGCTTGATTCCAATGTTTTTAGCAGGAGCTATCTATCTGCTTATGATTGGTATTGTTACGATTATAGCTAAGAAGCTTGAGAAAAAGTTTAGCTACTATAGATAGGAGGTTATCCATGTTAGAGTTAAAAAATATCAGCAAAAAATTTGGAAAAAAAGAAATTTTATCCAATTTCAATTTAACAATTCCTGAAAAGCAGATTTTGGCTATTGTTGGACCTTCTGGTGGTGGGAAGACTACCTTGCTTAGAATGTTGGCTGGACTTGAGACCATTGATTCAGGTGAGATTTTTTATAATGGAGAATCCTTACCTTTGGATGAACTTGAAAAGCGCCACTTGTTAGGTTTTGTATTTCAAGATTTTCAACTTTTTCCTCACTTATCCGTTTTGGAAAACTTGATTTTGTCGCCAATCAAAACTATGGGGATGTCTGAAGCAGATGCTAAGAAGAAGGCGGTAGAATTACTAACTCGTCTAGGTCTCGAAGCACACGCAGATGCTTATCCATACTCATTATCTGGTGGTCAAAAGCAACGGGTTGCCTTAGCACGCGCTATGATGATAGATCCTGAAGTGATTGGGTATGACGAACCAACTTCAGCCCTTGACCCTGAGTTGCGTCTCGAGGTTGAAAAACTGATTCTACAAAATCGAGAATTAGGTATGACTCAGATTGTCGTGACTCACGATCTCCAGTTTGCAGAGAATATTGCTGACCAGATTCTCAAAGTAGAGCCTAAGTAGGAGGTGTCTATGAATCGAAAGAAAATCAGCCTTGTTTTTGTATTCTTTCTGGCTTTTTTCCTGGTAGGATGCACACAAAAAGCTAGTGATCCCAAAGTCGATAATTGGGATAAATACCAAGAACAGGGTACAATTACTATCGGGTTTGACAATACCTTTGTTCCCATGGGCTTTGAAGAAAAGAATGGGCAATATGCTGGATTTGACATTGATTTAGCACAGGCTGTTTCTGAGAAACTTGGTTTCAAGGTACAGTTTCAACCCATTGATTGGGATATGAAGGAAACCGAACTTCAAAACGGCACCATTGATGCTATCTGGAATGGATATTCCGCAACAGATGAACGCCGTGAGAAGGTTGCTTTTAGCATCCCTTACATGGAAAATCAGCAGGTTCTTGTCTCTAAGAAATCACAAAATATCCAAACAGTGTCTGATATGACAGGTAAGATTTTGGGTGCTCAGGCAGGTTCTTCTGGCTATCTAGACTTTGAAGCTCAGCCTGAACTCTTGAAAAATATCGTAAAAGATCAAAAGGCTAACCAGTATCAAAGTTTTAATGAAGCCTTGATTGACCTGCAAAATGATCGGATTGATGCCCTTTTAATTGACCGTGTGTATGCCAACTATTATCTTAAAACTGAAGGGATATTAGACCAGTATGAGATTTTCCCAGCTGGTTTTGAGAGTGAATCCTTTGCAGTTGGAGTGAGACCGGCTGATAAGACCTTGCTAGAAAATTTTAATAAAGCTTTTAAGGAACTCTATCAAGAAGGGAAATTCCAAGAAATCAGCCAGAAATGGTTTGGTGAAGATGTGGCTACAAGCCAAATTAAAGGAAAAGAAAACTAAGATGTATATCTTGGTTTCTTTTTTTGGTGAAGATGGACGATTTTTTGCTAAAAAGGACTTGTGAATAGGCTTTTTAACTAGAAAATTTTGCAAAATCCTTCGAAAACCTGTAAAATAGAAAAGATGAATAAATAGGAGGTTCCTTGTGTCAAAAAAGGAAATCAATATTAACAATTATAATGATGATGCCATTCAAGTGCTAGAAGGGTTGGATGCGGTCCGAAAACGTCCAGGGATGTATATCGGATCGACCGATGGTGCAGGTCTCCATCACCTAGTCTGGGAAATCGTCGATAATGCGGTCGATGAGGCCTTGTCTGGATTTGGTGACCGTATCGATGTGACCATTAATAAAGACGGAAGTTTAACGGTTCAAGACCACGGACGTGGAATGCCGACTGGAATGCACGCTATGGGAATTCCAACGGTTGAGGTCATCTTTACCATTCTCCACGCTGGAGGAAAATTCGGTCAAGGTGGTTACAAGACCTCTGGTGGTCTTCACGGGGTTGGATCTTCAGTCGTCAATGCCCTCTCTAGTTGGCTGGAAGTAGAAATTACTCGTGATGGAACAGTTTATAGACAGCGTTTTGAAAATGGTGGGAAGCCAGTAACAACTCTTGAAAAGGTTGGCTCAGCACCTAAGTCTAAGACAGGTACAAAAGTGACCTTCATGCCGGATGCTAGTATCTTTTCTACGATTGATTTCAAGTACAATACCATTTCAGAGCGTCTCAATGAGTCTGCCTTTCTCTTGAAAAATGTAACCTTGTCATTAACGGACAAGCGAACAGACGAGTCAATCGAGTTCCATTATGAGAATGGAGTTCAGGACTTTGTTTCCTACCTCAACGAAGACAAGGAAACCTTGACACCAGTTCTCTACTTTGAAGGGGAAGACAATGGTTTCCAAGTGGAAGTAGCCCTTCAGTATAACGATGGATTTTCAGATAACATTCTATCCTTTGTCAATAATGTTCGCACTAAGGATGGTGGAACGCATGAGACAGGGCTTAAGTCTGCCATTACCAAAGTCATGAACGACTATGCGCGAAAAACTGGCCTTCTCAAAGAAAAAGATAAAAATCTTGAAGGGTCTGATTACCGTGAAGGATTAGCGGCCGTTCTTTCTATTCTAGTCCCTGAAGAACACTTGCAGTTTGAAGGACAGACTAAGGATAAACTAGGAAGTCCCCTTGCTCGTCCTGTTGTAGATGGAATTGTGGCTGATAAGTTGACCTTTTTCCTTATGGAAAATGGTGAACTGGCTTCCAATCTCATTCGCAAGGCTATCAAGGCTCGCGATGCTCGTGAAGCAGCACGTAAGGCGCGTGATGAGAGCAGAAATGGCAAGAAGAATAAGAAAGACAAGGGCTTGCTTTCTGGTAAATTAACGCCAGCCCAGTCAAAAAATCCAGCTAAAAACGAACTCTATCTGGTCGAGGGGGACTCTGCCGGTGGTTCTGCCAAACAAGGTCGTGACCGCAAGTTCCAGGCTATCTTGCCTCTTCGTGGTAAGGTCATCAATACAGCCAAGGCCAAGATGGCAGATATCCTCAAAAACGAAGAAATCAACACCATGATTTATACCATTGGTGCTGGTGTAGGGGCAGATTTCTCTCTTGAAGATGCCAACTATGACAAGATCATTATCATGACTGATGCGGATACCGACGGTGCCCACATTCAAACTCTTCTCTTAACCTTCTTTTATCGCTATATGCGTCCACTAGTCGAAGCTGGACATGTCTATATCGCCCTTCCTCCACTTTACAAGATGTCTAAAGGGAAAGGCAAGAAAGAAGAAGTGGCCTATGCTTGGACGGATGGTGAGCTAGAAGAACTTCGCAAGCAGTTTGGTAAAGGGGCTACCCTTCAACGCTATAAAGGTCTTGGTGAGATGAATGCGGACCAACTCTGGGAAACAACCATGAATCCAGAAACTCGTACCCTCATACGTGTTACCATCGAAGACCTAGCACGCGCAGAACGTCGTGTCAATGTCCTCATGGGTGATAAGGTCGAACCACGTCGTAAGTGGATCGAAGACAATGTCAAGTTTACGTTGGAAGAAGCGACTGTGTTTTAAGTAGATCTTCCTTCTTAATAATCTTGGCTCTCTAAAAGAGGTATACATCATGATAAGTTTATTGTATCATACTCCTTTTCTTGCGATAGTTTTAGCTATAGGTGCAGTTATGTTTATAACAGCTAAACAAGGAAAACCTGAGAAAATTCGCTTTCTTGAATTCTTACTATTAGCTATAGTAACCGCCTGTGTCTTTTTATTTGATAATCCTTTTAGATCCAATCCTTATGCAGGTTTGCTATTCTATACTTTTGACATTTTTATTTTCACACCAGCTAGCTTAGCTTTTGGATTCACAGCTATTTATAAGAGCAATAAAAATCTCAAACATTATCCTAGTAGTTACTCAAAATTTCTTAAGATAAATGCCTGGTTTTTAGAAATATTTTCAGTTATTAATTTCCTATTTTTAATGCTGACGGAAGAAATGGGAATTATGTTGCTGCTACCATTTTTTGGAATTAGTTCTATCATTCAATTTATAGTCGGAGAGCTTGAAAGAAAAAGAGTTCAGAAGCTTCTTCAGCAAAGAAATGAAGATGCTATTATTCAGAACATAGAGACCACTGAGGAAGAACCACATGAGAACTGACAAGGAAATACTTGAACTGATTTTAGAAACAGCTAAAAAGTTACAGATTGATGCTGTGGCACTATCTGGTTCACGTACTGATACAAAAGCACCAAAAGATGAGTTTCAGGATTACGACGTAGTCTATGTTGTGGACGACTTAGACACTCTAACAAGAGATCTTGCTTGGTTGCACCAGTTTGGTACACGTAACATTGAGCAACATAATATCCTAGGACATCGCTGTCTTTATCTCATGCTTTTTGAAGATGGGAATCGCATTGATCTAGCCCTCTGTCCTAAAGAACATATCAACGAGTGGGTGGATAGTGAGGCAGGATTCACAGTTTTAGTAGATGAGAAGGGTTTGTTTGAATCTTATTCTCCCAGTCCTCAGCGTTTCTGGATAAGCCCAGCTAGTAAGACGGATTTTGAAAAATCTTGTAATGAATTTTGGTGGGTGTCAGCCTACGTGGTCAAAGGAATTTGTCGTAAGCAAGTCATCTATGCGACTGACCATCTCTATGGTATTTGTCAGCAAGAACTCTTGAAAATCTTAGCTTGGCAGGTCGCAAGTGATAGAGGAGTAGTCGACATCGGTAAGAACTACAAGTATCTTTTCCAGTATTTACATACAGAGAAAGAGAAGGAGTTCTCTGCTCTTCTTGATTTATCAAGTTTAGACAAAATCACTCAGTCTTTATTTGCTACCATGCAACTTTTCCATCAAGAAGCTCAAAGACTTGCTCAAAAGATGGGATTTAAGTATGAAAAAGAAGTAGCTGAGAAGATGATTGAGTATGCTGAGGAAAACCTTCTAAATCACTAAGAAAATACAGAACACAATTCAAAACTTTAAACTACAGAAAGGATAGTTTGGTTCTATAAAGTAACTGAAATCCTTTTCTATAAAATCTACTCTACATTTTTTGAAAGGAGTTGAACACGCCCTAAATACTGTGTGAAAACTCCTGACGCTTCTTTTAAAACGTATTTTAAACTACAGAAAGGATAGTTTGGTTACTAGAGGTAACTGAACACGGGACTAATTTCTTATGAAAAAAGATAAATCGTCTAGGGTTCATTGAACCCTGCATCGATTTCCTATTTTTCTTCAGAAATTTTCGGCAGGCCGAAACGTCCCTTTGTATCTTATATGAGTAATATCCAAAATATGTCCTTGGAGGACATCATGGGAGAGCGCTTTGGTCGCTACTCCAAGTACATCATTCAAGACCGGGCTTTGCCAGACATTAGGGATGGATTGAAGCCGGTTCAACGCCGTATTCTTTATTCTATGAATAAGGATGGCAATACTTTTGATAAGAGCTACCGTAAGTCGGCCAAGTCTGTCGGGAACATCATGGGTAATTTCCACCCACACGGAGATTCTTCTATCTATTATGCCATGGTCCGTATGTCTCAAGACTGGAAAAACCGTGAGATTCTAGTTGAAATGCACGGAAACAACGGTTCAATGGACGGAGATCCACCTGCGGCTATGCGTTATACAGAGGCTCGTTTGTCTGAGATTGCAGGCTATCTCCTTCAAGATATCGAGAAAAAAACAGTTCCCTTTGCTTGGAACTTTGACGATACGGAGAAAGAGCCAACTGTCTTACCAGCAGCCTTTCCAAACCTCTTAGTCAATGGTTCAACTGGGATTTCAGCTGGGTATGCCACAGATATTCCACCGCATAATTTGGCTGAAGTTATTGATGCGACAGTCTACATGATTGATCACCCAACTGCCAAGGTTGATAAGTTGATGGAATTTCTGCCTGGACCAGACTTTCCTACAGGAGCCATTATTCAAGGACGAGACGAAATCAAAAAGGCCTATGAAACTGGTAAGGGGCGCGTGGTTGTTCGTTCCAAGACTGAAATTGAGAAGTTAAAAGGTGGTAAGGAACAAATCGTTATCACTGAGATTCCTTATGAGATTAATAAGGCTAACTTAGTCAAGAAAATTGATGAAGTTCGTGTCAATAACAAGGTAGCAGGTATCGCTGAGGTTCGTGATGAGTCCGACCGTGACGGTCTTCGTATTGCTATCGAACTCAAGAAAGATGCGAACACAGAGCTTGTTCTCAACTATCTTTTTAAGTATACTGACTTGCAAATCAACTACAACTTCAACATGGTTGCGATTGACAATTTCACCCCTCGTCAGGTTGGAATTGTGCCTATCTTATCTAGCTATATTGCCCACCGTCGTGAGGTCATCTTGGCACGTTCTCGCTTTGACAAGGAAAAGGCTGAAAAACGTCTCCATATCGTGGAAGGTTTGATTCGTGTCATCTCTATTTTAGATGAAGTCATTGCTCTAATCCGTGCTTCTGAGAACAAGGCTGATGCCAAGGAAAACCTCAAGGTCAGTTATGATTTTACTGAAGAGCAGGCTGAAGCTATTGTTACCTTGCAACTATATCGTTTGACCAATACAGACGTAGTTGTCTTGCAGGAAGAAGAAGCAGAACTTCGCGAAAAAATTGCTATGCTGGCGGCTATCATTGGTGACGAACGGACTATGTACAATCTCATGAAAAAAGAACTTCGTGAGGTCAAGAGACAGTTTGCGACACCTCGTTTGAGTTCTTTAGAAGATACAGCGAAAGTGATCGAAATTGATACAGCTAGCCTTATCGCAGAGGAAGATACCTATGTCAGCGTGACGAAGGCTGGCTATATCAAGCGTACTAGCCCTCGTTCTTTCTCAGCTTCAACGTTAGAGGAAATTGGTAAACGGGATGATGACCGATTGCTATTTATCCAATCTGTTAAGACAACTCAACATCTCTTAATCTTTACGACACTAGGAAATGTTATCTACCGTCCTGTCCATGAATTAGCAGATATTCGTTGGAAGGATATCGGGGAGCACTTGAGCCAAACGATTACAAACTTTGAAACCAATGAAGAAGTGTTATACGTAGAAGTTGTAGATCAGTTTGATGATGCGACGACCTACTTTGCAGCGACTCGCCTTGGGCAAATCAAGCGTGTTGAACGCAAAGAATTCTCTCCATGGAGAACCTATCGTTCTAAATCGGTTAAATATGCCAAGTTGAAAGACGATAGTGACCAGATTATAGCTATTGCACCAATCAAACTTGATGATGTTTTGTTGATTAGTAAAAATGGATATGCCCTTCGCTTTAATATCGAAGAGGTTCCAGTTGTTGGAGCCAAGGCTGCAGGTGTTAAAGCTATGAATCTGAAAGCAGATGATGAGCTTCAAGCTGCCTTTATCTGCAACACTTCATCCTTCTATCTGTTAACGCAACGTGGTAGCTTGAAACGTGTATCAACAGAAGAAATTCCAGCAACCAGTCGTGCTAAGCGTGGTCTTCAAGTTCTGAGAGAATTGAAGAACAAACCACATCGCGTCTTCTTGGCCGGTGCTGTTTCTGAACAAGGATTTGTTGGAGATCTCTTCAGTACAGAAGTAGAAGATGGCGAACAAACTCTTGTTATCCAATCAAATAATGGAACGATTTACGAAGCAATTCTGCAAGATTTGAATCTATCAGAGCGCACAAGTAATGGAAGCTTTATCTCTGATACTATTTCAGACGAGGAAGTTTTCGATGCCTATCTCAAAGAAGTCTTTAAAGAAGAAAAAGATAATTAATAAGAAAATCAGTCCTAGTGACTGATTTTTTATAAGCAAAATTTTCAGAAAATTACAAATAATACTTGAATTTTTAGGAGAATAGTGTAGAATAGAACACAAAGCTTGATTAGAATAAAGGAGATTGTCATGACAGTTACGATCGATTGGGAAAATCTCGGTTTTTCCTATATGAAACTACCTTATCGTTATATCGCTTATTTTAAAAATGGACAATGGACTCAAGGAGAATTAACAGAAGATGCAACCTTGCATATTTCAGAATCATCTCCAAGCCTTCACTATGGACAGCAAGCATTTGAAGGATTGAAAGCCTATCGTACAAAGGATGGCAGTATTCAACTCTTCCGTCCAGATGAAAATGCTAAACGTCTGCAACGTACCTGTGATCGTCTCTTGATGCCACAAGTGCCAACAGAAATGTTTGTAGAGGCTTGTAAGTCAGTAGTTCGAGCTAATGAAGAATACGTACCACCTTGCGGAACTGGTGGAACCCTTTATCTTCGTCCGCTCTTGATTGGTGTCGGAGACATCATCGGGGTAAAACCAGCCGAGGAGTATATTTTCACTATCTTTGCTATGCCAGTTGGAAATTACTTTAAGGGTGGATTGGTTCCAACAAACTTCTTGATTCAAGATGAGTATGACCGTGCTGCACCCAATGGAACAGGAGCTGCCAAGGTCGGTGGGAACTATGCAGCCAGTCTTTTACCAGGAAAAATGGCTAAATCCCGTCATTTCTCAGATGTTATTTATCTAGATCCCTCAACCCACACCAAGATTGAAGAAGTCGGTTCAGCAAACTTCTTTGGAATTACAGCTGATAATGAGTTTGTAACCCCATTGAGTCCGTCAATTTTGCCATCGATTACCAAGTATTCATTGCTTTACTTGGCAGAGCATCGTTTAGGCTTGAAACCTGTCGAGGGGGATGTACCAATTGATAGTCTGGATCGATTTGTAGAAGCAGGTGCCTGTGGAACAGCAGCGGTAATTTCACCTATTGGGGGAATCCAACACGGTGATGATTTCCATGTTTTCTACAGTGAAACAGAGGTTGGTCCAGTGACTCGTAAACTATACGATGAATTGACAGGTATCCAATTTGGTGACATTGAAGCACCAGAAGGTTGGATTGTAAAAGTAGATTAAAAATTATTAAAGGAGATCTTTATGAAAACGAAAAAGTGGATGTTAACAGCAGGAGTGGTCCTGAGTACAGCAGTTCTTCTTGTGGCTTGTGGTAAAGCTGATAAGGAAGCAGATGCACCTACAACCTTCTCTTATGTCTATGGAGTAGACCCATCATCTTTGGACTACAGTATTGCAACTCGTACTTCAACAACGGATATCATTGGTAACGTTGTTGATGGATTGTTGGAAAACGACGAATATGGAAATTTGGTTCCTTCACTAGCTGAGGATTGGAGTGTCTCACAAGACGGTTTGACCTATACTTATAAACTTCGTAAAGGAGTTAAATGGTACACGTCAGAAGGTGAAGAATACGCTGAAGTAACAGCGCATGACTTTGTTACAGGACTAAAACACGTAGCAGATGGTAAATCAGACGGTGTCACTCTTATTCAAAACTCAATTAAGGGCTTGAATGAATATATGACTGGTGAGACTAATGACTTCTCTACAGTTGGGGTTAAGGCATTGGATGACTACACAGTCCAGTATACTCTTAATGCACCTGAAAGTTTCTGGAATTCGAAAGTGACTTCAGCAACCATGTTGCCGGTAAACGAGGAATTCCTCAAAGCTTCAGGTAAGAACTACGGAGCAGTAAGTCCATCTGGAATTCTTTATAACGGTCCGTATATCCTGAAGACATTGACTTCAAAATCTTTAATCGAATACGAAAAGAACCCAAATTATTGGGATAAAGAGAAGGTTAAAATCGAGAAAGTAAAATTGACCTACTATGATGGTTCAGACCAAGAATCATTAATCCGTAGCTTCTCTTCAGGTGTTTATACAACCGCTCGTATCTTCCCAAGTAGCTCAAACTTTGCTTCTACATTGGAACAATACGGAGATAAAATCACATACAGTCCACAGGATTCAACTAGTTATTACTTTACCTTTAACGTAAACCGTCAATCTTACAATAAGACTGCGAAAACAAGTGAAGAACAGAAAACTTCTACAAAAGAAGCGATGTTGAACAAGGACTTCCGTCAAGCAATTAACTTTGCCTTCAACCGTCATTCTTATGCTGCACAGCTCAATGGTGAAGATGGTGCGGACAAGATTATTCGTAACAGTCTAGTTCCAGATAACTTTGTACAATCTGGCGGTAAAAACTTTGGTGATATCGCTCAAGCAGAATTGGTCAACTATGGAGAACAATGGAAAGGCGTTGAGCTTGTAGACGGAAAAGATACTATCTACAATCCTGACAAAGCTAAGGCTTCATTCGAGAATGCTAAGAAAGAATTGGAAGCAAAAGGTGTAACCTTCCCAATTCACTTGGATGTTCCAGTTGAACAGACAGATACAATTGCCGTTCAACAAAGCAATTCCTTCAAACAATCAATCGAGTCGACTCTTGGTTCTGAAAATGTCGTGATCGATGTTCTCCAAATGACCGATAACGAAAAGGAAAGTATTACATCGCAAGCGCGTGTTCCAGCTCAAAAAGACTATGACTTGAACAGTACTGGATGGGCTCCAAGCTACCAAGACCCAGCAAGTTATCTTAATATCATGGATCCTAAGACTGGTTCTGCTATGAAACACCTTGGTATTACGAAAGGTAAAGACAAGGAAGTAGTAGCTCAACTTGGTCTGGACGAATATAAGAAACTCTTGGATGATGCAGTTTCTGAGACAAACGATTTGGATAAGAGATATGAAAAATATGCTAAAGCTCAAGCATGGCTCACTGATAGCTCTCTCTTGATGCCAACCGCTTCATCAGGTGGTTCACCAGTTGTCAGCAACGTTGTTCCTTTCTCTAAACCATACTCACAAGTAGGAATTAAGGGTGATCCATATATCTTCAAGGGAATGAAATTGCAAAAAGAAATTGTATCTGCTAAAGAATATCAAGCAGCTCTTGAAAAATGGCAAAAAGAAAAATTGGAATCAAACAGTAAATACCAAAAAGAACTAGAAAGTCATGTCAAATAAAACAGACTAGTATTTTTGGAATAAAGGGGCCTATATGGAATGGATTAAACTAATAGGGATAGTTATCATTGTGGTTGGTTTTATCTATAAATTAGATACCATCGCAACGGTAGTCTTAGCTAGTTTAGTTACAGCTCTAGTTTCTGGAGTTTCTCTTGTTGAGTTCTTGGAAATTTTAGGAAGAGAATTTAGCAATCAACGAGTTCTTACGATTTTTATGGTAACCTTGCCCTTGGTTGGTTTATCTGAAACTTTTGGCCTCAAGCAACGTTCGATTGACTTAATTCAAAAGATTAAAGGACTGACCGTAGGAAGTTTTTATACAATTTATTTCTTTTTTCGGGAACTCGACGGGTTCTTTGCCATTCGTATCGGAGGGCAGCCGCAGTTTGTAAGGCCTCTGGTTCAACCCATGGGACAAGCAGCGGCAGAATCACAATTAGGTAGAAAATTAACGGAGCAGGAGAGCGAAGCGCTAAAAGCGCGTGCAGCAGCAAATGATAATTTTGCAAATTTCTTTGCTCAGAATACTTTCGTTGGTGCAGGTGGTGTCCTCTTAGTTGGGGGCACTCTGGACCAATTAGGTTACGAAAGTAATTATGCTGGGATCGCTTCGGCTTCTCTTATTGTTGCAGGAGTTGCCTTGCTTGTGGTAGGGCTGTACAATTACTTATTTGATAGAAAATTGCTAGCGAATAAGCTTAGTAAAGGAAAAGAAGAATGACCAATCTAGCAAGACAGTTATTAGAGTTAACCTATATTGTGATTGGTTGTCAATTTCTTCACACGGCCTATTGTAGCTACAAAGACAAAACAAACCCAGTTCGATATGGAACAGCTGGGTTTTGGGCTTTATTGGGAATCAGTTTTATTGGTGGTTCCTATCTACCATCTATCTGTATTGGAATTATCGTAGTGCTCTTAGCCCTACTAACACTCTTTAAACAGGTTCGTATCGGAACCTTGCCGTCTCTGAATGAAGTCAAGGCAAATATTGAAGCTAAACGGTTGAAGAATAAAATTTTTATTCCGGTCATGTTGATGGCTTTGATTGCTTTAGTATTAGCAAAAATGATCCCTGAGTTTAGTAAGATTGCTATCAGCCTTGCAGCATTTCTTGCAACCATCTCTCTTTTATTGATTACTAAAAGTTCTCCTAAAAGCTTGCAGGCAGAAAATAATCGCATGGTTCAGCAAGTCTCAACTAGTGGGATTGTGCCCCAACTTTTAGGGGCTTTGGGAGCGATTTTTACCGTAGCAGGAGTTGGAGATTTAATGTCACATCTGATAAGTGGTTTTGTTCCTTCGGGGAGTCGGTTGATGGGTGTAGTGGCTTATGTGTTGGGAATGGTTCTATTTTCAATGATTATGGGAAATGCCTTTGCGGCCTTTACTGTCATTACTGCTGGAATTGGTGTTCCCTTTGTATTTTCCTTGGGAGCAGATCCAATCATGGCGGGTGCTCTTGCTATGACAGCAGGTTGTTGTGGGACTCTATTAACCCCAATGGCTGCCAATTTCAATACTCTACCTGTGGCCCTTTTGGATATGAAAGATCCAAATGGCGTTATCAAAGCGCAAATAGGAGTAGCTATTGTCATGATTATCATACATGTATTTCTGATGTACTTTTTGGCATTTTAGTAAAGGAAATAAAATGAGAATATTAGTTACAGGATTTGATCCTTTTGGTGGTGAAAAAGTCAATCCAGCTCTAGAAGCAGTTAAATCATTACCGTCTGTAATTCATGGAGCTGAGATACGCTGGGTAGAGATTCCAACAGTCTTTTATAAATCAGCAGAGGTTTTAGAAGCAGAAATAAATCGATACCATCCAGATGTTGTGCTTTGTATCGGACAAGCAGGAGGAAGAGCGAGTTTAACTCCTGAGAGAGTTGCTATCAATCAAGATGATGCTAGAATTCCAGATAACCAAGGAAATCAACCGATTGACACTCCAATTCGCCTTGATGGAGAAGCCGCCTATTTTAGTACACTCCCTATCAAAGCAATGGTACAAGCCATAAAAGAAGAAGGGCTACCTGCTTCAGTATCCAATACAGCTGGAACCTTTGTTTGCAATCATCTGATGTATCAGGTTCTCTACTTAGCGGATAAGAAATTTCCCAATATGAGAGCAGGATTTATGCATATTCCCTATATGACAGAGCAAGTGGTAAATAAGCCTAATACTGCATCCATGTGCTTAAGAGATATTGTCCGAGGTATCGAAGCTGCTATTGGTGCTATCGTGGACCATAAAGATAAAGATTTGAAGTTGGTCGGAGGGACGACTCACTAATGATTCAATTTTCAAATTAAAAAAATTTCTATTTTATTCCTTAAACTCTCTGTCAAGATAAGCATGATAGAGAGTTTTTTCTTGCTAGATTAGGGAATTTCTTGTAAAATAGAAAAAGTGAAAAGAGGTATGGTATGAGTAAAAAAGACAAAAAAATTGAGATTCAATTATCAGATGCTAAAGTAGTAGTTGGAAAAGATAAGTACGATGGTTATACTTTAATGATTGGTAAAAAAATAATCGGTGAAATTGCCGAACTAGATGACCAATTTGCAATCATAAAGAATGGAAATGTCGATAGTTTTTATAAAAATCTTGAAAAAGCTGTGGAAATATTGATTGAAAACTATAATTTAGCAAAATAGTGCTTGTTTTTTGCAATTTTTCATGATATAATAGATTTTGTTCATTATCGGAGAGATAGCGAAGAGGCTAAACGCGGCGGACTGTAAATCCGCTCCTTCGGGTTCGGGGGTTCGAATCCCTCTCTCTCCATTTCACTTTTGGGGTATAGCCAAGCGGTAAGGCAAGGGACTTTGACTCCCTCATGCGTTGGTTCGAATCCAGCTACCCCAGTTTCTAGGTAATAAATTCAAGATAAAAAGAAAAATATCTTAGGGTATTTTATTTTTATAATTGAAGGACGTTCGAGATATTCATGTCGTTGCGGGTGCTTAGGAAAAAAATTATAAGTATGTCAAGTTGAAAAAACTTGATTGTTGGAGGATTTTTTAGATGAACGAATTTGAAGATTTGCTAAATAGCGTTAGCCAAGTTGAACCTGGTGATGTTGTTAGTGCTGAAGTATTGACAGTTGATGCTAATCAAGCTAACGTTGCAATCTCAGGAACTGGTGTTGAAGGTGTCTTGACTCTTCGCGAATTGACAAACGATCGCGATGCAGATATCAATGACTTTGTAAAAGTAGGTGAAGTATTTGATGTTCTTGTACTTCGTCAAGTAGTTGGTAAAGATACTGATACAGTGACATACCTTGTATCTAAAAAACGCCTTGAAGCTCGCAAAGCATGGGACAAACTTGTAGGACGCGAAGAAGAAGTTGTTACAGTTAAAGGAACTCGCGCTGTTAAAGGTGGACTTTCAGTAGAATTTGAAGGTTTGCGTGGATTTATCCCAGCTTCAATGTTGGACACTCGTTTTGTACGTAACACTGAGCGTTTTGTAGGTCAAGAATTTGAAGCTAAAATCAAAGAAGTTGATCCTAAAGAAAACCGCTTCATCCTTTCACGTCGTGAAGTTGTAGAAGCAGCTACTGCTGCAGCTCGTGCTGAAGTATTCGGTAAATTGGCTGTTGGTGATGTTGTAACTGGTAAAGTAGCACGTATCACAAGCTTCGGTGCTTTCATCGACCTTGGTGGTGTTGATGGATTGGTTCACTTGACTGAATTGTCACACGAACGTAACGTTTCACCTAAATCGGTTGTAACTGTTGGTGAAGAAGTTGAAGTGAAAATCCTTGATCTTAACGAAGAAGAAGGACGTGTATCACTTTCACTTAAAGCAACAACACCTGGACCATGGGATGGCGTTGAGCAAAAATTGTCTAAAGGTGACGTTGTAGAAGGTACAGTTAAACGTTTGACTGACTTTGGTGCGTTTGTTGAAGTATTGCCAGGTATCGATGGACTTGTTCACGTATCACAAATTTCACACAAACGTATTGAAAATCCAAAAGAAGCTCTTACAGTTGGTCAAGAAGTTACTGTTAAAGTTCTTGATGTTAACGCTGACGCAGAACGCGTTTCACTTTCTATCAAGGCTCTTGAAGAACGTCCAGCTCAAGAAGAAGGACAAAACGAAGAAAAACGTGCTCCACGTCCACGTCGTCCAAAACGTCAAGAAAAACGTGACTTTGAACTTCCAGAAACTCAAACTGGATTCTCAATGGCTGACTTGTTCGGTGATATCGAACTTTAATCAATTAGATTTAATTACAAATCCTTTGTTGTTAAAACAAGGGATTTTTCTTTTTTCAACTAGTATTTTTTGATATAATGGTTTTATGTTATATTCCGAAAAAGAATCAGTTTATCAGATGGTAAATGCCCAACTCGCTGCGCTTTTAGATACCGAGTCAAATGTGTTAGCTAATCTTTCAAATGCCAGTGCACTCATAAAAATGAACTTTCCTCATACTGTTTTTGCAGGATTCTATTTATATGACGGGAATGAGCTTATTTTAGGGCCTTTTCAGGGTGGAGTTTCATGTGTTAGAATCGCCCTTGGAAAAGGAGTTTGTGGGGAGTCTGCGGCTAGCCGTCAAACAGTTATCGTTGGGGATGTAAAGACCTATCCCAACTATATTTCTTGCGATAGTAGTGCTCGTAGTGAGATTGTTCTTCCAATGGTAAAAGATGGACAGCTTCTCGGAGTGTTAGATTTGGATTCATCTTATGTAGATGATTATGATCACATTGATCAACAGTATTTAGAAGAGTTTGTTGCCATTTTGTTAGAAAAAACAGAATGGACATTTTCAATGTTTGAGGAGAAAGCATAATGTATCAGGCGCTTTATCGAAAGTATAGAAGTCAAAATTTTTCACAGCTAGTGGGCCAGGAAGTTATTGCTCGAACCCTTAAACAGGCTGTGGAACAAGATAAAATCAGTCATGCCTACCTATTTTCAGGCCCTCGTGGAACAGGTAAAACCAGTGTAGCCAAGATTTTTGCCAAGGCGATGAACTGTCCGAATCAAGAAGGGGGAGAACCTTGCAATAACTGTTATATCTGTCAAGCTGTCACAGAAGGAAGTTTGGAAGATGTTATCGAGATGGATGCGGCTTCTAATAATGGAGTTGATGAAATCCGTGATATTCGTGACAAATCAACTTATGCTCCGAGTATAGCTCAGTACAAGGTCTATATCATTGACGAGGTCCACATGCTTTCAACAGGTGCCTTTAATGCCCTTTTGAAAACACTGGAAGAACCTACTCCAAATGTCGTTTTTATACTGGCGACTACAGAGTTGCATAAAATTCCTGCAACTATCCTGTCTCGCGTTCAACGCTTCGAGTTTAAGTCTATTAAGACGCAGGATATTCGTGATCATATCTTCCAGATTTTGGAAAAGGAAGGGATTGATTATGAAACAGAAGCTGTTGAAATTATTGCTCGACGAGCTGAAGGCGGGATGCGGGATGCCTTGTCAATTCTAGACCAAGCATTAAGCTTAACACAAGAACCTACTCTTACAACAGCTGTTTCAGAAGAAATTACGGGTACTATTAGTCTAAGTGCCTTAGATCATTACGTGGCTGCTTTAGCTCAAAAGGATGTAACAGCTGCCTTAGAAAATCTGGACTTAATATTTGAGAATGGAAAGAGCATGACACGGTTTGTAGTGGATTTACTACAATACTTACGTGATATCTTAATTGTTCAAGCAGGTGGAGAGAATACTCACCATAGTGATGTATTTGAGAGAAATTTAAACCTTCCGCAGGATATCTTGTTTGAGATGATTAGTCTTGCTACTAAAAGTCTGGCTGATATTAAGGCTAGCTTACAACCTAAGATTTATGCTGAAATGATGACTATTCGTTTGGCAGAAATTGATTCCCAACCAGAACTTTCGGGTGAGGTTGCTGAAGAGCTATCTTCTCTTCGAGAAGAAGTTGCACGATTGAAACAAGCGCTTGCTAATGTAGGGTCTACCCCAAAACAATCTGTTTCGACACCGAGTCGTCCAACGAACAGTAAGTCCATCTATCGTGTAGACCGAAATAAGGTACAGTCTATTCTTCAAGAAGCGGTAGAAAATCCAGACTTAGCTCGTCAAAACCTAATTCGTCTTCAGAACGCTTGGGGAGAAGTCATTGAAAGCTTATCTGGGCCAGACAAGGCACTTTTAGCTGGTTCCCAACCTGTTGCAGCAAATGAACATCATGCTATTTTAGCTTTTGAGTCTAACTTCAATGCTGGTCAAACCATGAAACGAGACAATCTTAACACCATGTTTGGCAATATTCTTAGTCGTGCTGCTGGATTTTCTCCAGAGATTCTTGCTATTTCTATGGAAGAATGGAAGGAAGTTCGAGCAGCATTTTCAAGCAGAGCTAAAGGTTCTCAAGAACAAGTCTCTAAGGAGGAGTCAGAGGAATCAATTCTTCCTCAAGGATTTGAATTTTTAGCAGATAAAGTGACGATAACAGAAGACTAAAAGGAATTTGTGGTAGAAGACTATGAACAGACAACAATTCATTATCATGGCCTTATTTACTGCTGCTGAGACTTATTTCTTTAATGAATCCATCATGGAGCAACGGTATATCGTGGCCTTACTTTGGGCTATTTTGATCCTGAGAAATCTTCGAGTAAGCTATATCATGGGTAAAATTGTGAGCGCTATAGATAATCATTTTCAAGGGAAGAAGTAGCTCCTAGCTTCTAGACAAAATAAAAGCCTTTTAGGCTTTTTTTTGTTATACTATTAAGGTATATTTATTGACATTTTACCGTGTTTTTCTAGGGATTTAAAAAGGTTAAGTTTCAGGTGAATACAGTAAAAAGGATAAAAAGAAAGGAACAATCATGTCAGTATTAGAGATCAAAGATCTTCATGTTGAAATTGAAGGAAAAGAAATTTTAAAAGGGGTCAATCTGACTCTTAAAACAGGAGAAATTGCAGCTATCATGGGACCAAATGGTACAGGTAAGTCTACTCTCTCAGCTGCAATTATGGGAAACCCAAACTATGAAGTCACTAAAGGTGAAGTCTTGTTTGACGGTGTAAATATCCTTGAATTGGAAGTGGACGAGCGTGCTCGCATGGGACTCTTCCTTGCTATGCAATACCCATCAGAAATTCCAGGAATTACCAATGCAGAATTCCTTCGTGCAGCTATGAATGCTGGTAAAGAAGATGATGAGAAGATTTCAGTGCGTGAGTTTATCACTAAGCTAGACGAAAAAATGGAATTGCTCAACATGAAAGAAGAAATGGCAGAGCGTTACCTCAACGAAGGTTTCTCAGGTGGTGAGAAAAAACGTAACGAAATTCTTCAACTCTTGATGTTGGAACCAACTTTTGCCCTCTTGGATGAGATTGACTCTGGTCTTGATATTGATGCTCTTAAAGTTGTCTCTAAAGGTGTTAATGCTATGCGTGGTGAAGGTTTTGGTGCTATGATCATTACTCACTACCAACGTCTCTTGAACTATATCACACCAGATGTGGTACACGTTATGATGGAAGGTCGTGTTGTTCTTTCTGGTGGTCCAGAATTGGCTGCACGCTTGGAACGTGAAGGATACGCGAAACTAGCTGAAGAACTTGGCTATGACTACAAGGAAGAATTGTAATCCCTTCGTATCTTTTAGGAGAAGTAAATGACTAAAGAAACTATTAAACTTTTTTCAGAAATGCACGCTGAACCAAGCTGGTTGTCAGACCTCCGTCAAAAAGCTTTTGATAAGATTGAGAGTTTGGAATTGCCAGTCATTGAGCGTGTAAAATTTCACCGTTGGAATCTTGGTGATGGAACCATCACGGAAAGTGAACCATCAGCAAATGTTCCTGATTTCACTGCTTTAGATAATCACTTGAAATTGGTGCAGGTTGGAACTCAAACTGTTTTCGAACAAATTCCAGTTGAGTTGGCTGAACAAGGAGTGGTCTTTACAGACTTCCATTCGGCTTTAGAAGAAATTCCAGAACTTGTAGAAGAATTTTTCATGTCATCAGTAAAATACGACGATGACAAATTGGCAGCCTACCACACAGCTTACTTTAATAGTGGCGCTGTTCTCTATATTCCAGACAATGTCGAAATCACAGAACCAATCGAAGGAATTTTCTACCAAGATAGTGATAGTGATGTGCCATTTAACAAGCATATTCTGATTATTGCTGGTAAAAACTCTAAAATCAGCTACCTCGAACGTTTAGAATCACGCGGTGAGGGCAGTGCTAAGGCAACTGCTAATATCACTGTTGAAGTGATTGCACGTTCTGGTGCTCAAGTGAAATTTGCGGCGATTGACCGTCTTGGTGAGAATGTCACTGCCTACATTAGCCGTCGTGGTAAATTAGGCAATGATGCAAGTATTGACTGGGCTATCGGTGTTATGAATGAGGGAAATGTTGTTGCTGACTTTGATAGTGACCTACTTGGAAATGGTAGCCATGCAGACCTCAAGGTCGTAGCTCTTTCAAGTGGTCGTCAGGTGCAAGGGATTGATACTCGAGTGACTAACTACGGCTGCAACTCCATTGGTAATATCCTTCAACATGGGGTTATTCTTGAAAAAGCAACCTTGACCTTCAATGGTATTGGCCACATTATTAAGGGTGCTAAGGGAGCAGATGCTCAGCAAGAAAGTCGAGTTCTCATGCTTTCAGACCAAGCACGTTCCGATGCCAACCCAATTCTTTTGATTGATGAAAATGATGTCACTGCAGGTCACGCGGCTTCTATTGGTCAAGTTGATCCAGAAGACATGTACTACCTCATGAGCCGTGGATTGGACAAGGCAACTGCAGAACGTTTAGTTGTTCGTGGTTTCCTTGGATCCGTTATCGTTGAGATCCCTGTCAAGGAAGTTCGTGATGAAATGATTGCGACGATCGAAGAAAAATTGTCAAAACGCTAAGGGGAAGCCTATGTTAGATGCAGAAGCTATTCGCAAGGATTTTCCAATTTTAAACCAGATTGTTAATGACGAACCTCTGATTTATTTGGATAATGCTGCGACGACACAAAAACCACTAGCTGTTCTGGAAGCCATTAACCGCTACTATAAACAGGACAATGCCAATGTCCACCGAGGTGTTCACACCTTGGCAGAGCGTGCAACAGCATCTTATGAAGCTGCTCGTGAAACCATTCGCAAGTTCATCAACGCAGGTTCGACAAAGGAAGTACTCTTCACTAGAGGAACTACGACTAGTCTCAACTGGGTGGCACGTTTCGCTGAGGAAATCTTGACTGAAGATGACCAGGTCTTGATTTCAGTCATGGAACACCATTCCAATATTATTCCATGGCAGGAAGCTTGCCGAAAGACTGGGGCAGAGCTTGTTTATGTCTATCTCAAAGATGGAGCTCTGGATATGGATGACTTGCGAGCTAAATTGACGGATAAAGTTAAATTTGTTTCACTAGCACATGCTTCCAACGTTCTTGGAGTGGTCAATCCTATCAAAGAAATTACGCAAATGGCTCATGAAGTTGGAGCTATTATGGTGGTGGATGGTGCTCAGTCTACACCACATATGAAGATTGATGTCCAGGACTTGGATGTGGACTTCTTTGCATTTTCAGGTCACAAGATGGCTGGTCCGACTGGTATTGGTGTTCTTTACGGTAAAGAAAAATATCTGGAACAAATGTCACCAGTTGAATTTGGTGGCGAGATGATTGATTTCGTTTATGAACAATCTGCAAGTTGGAAGGAATTGCCTTGGAAATTTGAGGCTGGAACTCCCAATATGGCAGGTGCGATTGGACTTGCTGCTGCAGTAGATTATCTTGAAAATCTTGGTATGGAAGCCATTGAAGCTCATGAACAGGAATTGATTGCATATGTTTTTCCAAAATTGCAGGCAATTGAGGGATTGACCATTTATGGTTCGCAAGATTTGGCTCAACGTTCAGGTGTCATTGCCTTTAACCTAGGAGACCTTCACCCTCACGACCTTGCGACTGCATTGGATTATGAAGGAGTAGCAGTTCGGGCAGGTCACCATTGCGCTCAACCTTTGCTCCAGTATTTGGAAGTTCCAGCAACAGCTCGTGCAAGTTTTTATATCTATAATACCAAGGCGGATTGCGACAAACTGGTCGATGCCTTACAAAAGACAAAGGAGTTTTTCAATGGCACTTTCTAAACTAGATAGCCTTTATATGGCAGTGGTAGCGGACCATTCGAAAAATCCCCATCATCAAGGAAAGTTGGAAGACGCAGAGCAAATTAGCCTCAACAATCCGACTTGTGGCGATGTCATCAATCTCTCTGTTAAGTTTGATGCAGATGATCGTTTGGAAGATATCGCTTTTCTAAACTCTGGTTGTACGATTTCAACGGCCTCTGCTAGTATGATGACAGATGCAGTTTTAGGAAAGACCAAGCAAGAAATCCTAGAGCTTGCGACCATTTTTTCTGAAATGGTTCAAGGTCAAAAGGATGAGCGTCAAGATCAACTTGGAGATGCAGCTTTCTTATCAGGAGTTGCCAAATTCCCTCAACGAATCAAATGCGCAACCTTAGCTTGGAATGCCCTTAAAAAAACAATTGAAGACCAAGAAAACAAATAAGACAAGCTTTCTTTGTCTTATAAATCATTAGAAATAAAGAATGAAAGAAAGGATATTATGGCTGAAGAAAGAGTAGAACCAAAACCAATTGATCTTGGTGAATATAAATTTGGTTTCCATGACGATGTAGAGCCTGTCCTATCGACAGGAAAAGGATTGAATGAAGATGTCATTCGTGAACTATCAGCTGCTAAGGGAGAACCTGAGTGGATGTTGGAATTCCGTTTGAAGTCTTATGAAACCTTCAAAAAAATGCCCATGCAAACTTGGGGAGCAGACTTGTCAGAGATTGACTTTGATGACTTGATCTACTACCAAAAACCATCTGATAAACCAGCCCGTTCTTGGGATGACGTTCCTGAAAAAATCAAAGAAACTTTTGAACGGATCGGGATTCCTGAAGCTGAGCGTGCCTATCTAGCTGGAGCTTCTGCCCAGTATGAGTCAGAAGTGGTTTACCATAACATGAAGGAAGAATTTGAGAAGTTAGGAATTATCTTTACAGATACAGATTCTGCCCTCAAGGAATACCCAGACTTGTTTAAGCAATACTTTGCGAAATTGGTACCGCCGACAGATAACAAGTTGGCCGCCCTCAACTCAGCAGTATGGTCAGGTGGAACCTTTATCTACGTGCCAAAAGGTGTCAAGGTAGATATTCCACTTCAAACCTATTTCCGTATCAATAACGAAAATACTGGACAGTTTGAACGTACCTTGATCATCGTTGATGAGGGAGCAAGTGTACACTACGTAGAAGGATGTACAGCGCCAACTTATTCAAGCAACAGCTTGCACGCTGCTATTGTAGAAATCTTTGCTTTGGACGGAGCTTATATGCGTTATACGACTATTCAAAACTGGTCTGACAACGTTTATAACTTGGTAACCAAACGTGCTAAAGCTTTGAAAGATGCGACTGTTGAGTGGATTGATGGAAACTTGGGTGCCAAAACGACGATGAAATATCCATCTGTTTACCTAGATGGAGAAGGTGCGCGTGGGACTATGCTTTCGATTGCCTTTGCCAATGCAGGGCAACACCAAGATACTGGTGCCAAGATGATCCACAATGCTCCACATACGAGCTCGTCTATCGTCTCTAAATCAATCGCTAAAGGCGGTGGTAAGGTAGACTACCGTGGACAAGTGACTTTCAACAAGAACTCTAAGAAATCTGTTTCTCACATCGAGTGTGATACCATTATCATGGATGACTTGTCAGCATCAGATACCATTCCATTTAATGAAATCCACAACTCGCAAGTTGCGCTTGAGCACGAAGCCAAGGTTTCTAAGATTTCAGAAGAACAACTCTATTACCTCATGAGTCGTGGCTTGTCAGAATCTGAAGCAACTGAGATGATTGTCATGGGATTTGTAGAGCCCTTCACCAAAGAACTTCCAATGGAGTATGCAGTTGAGCTTAACCGCTTGATTAGCTATGAAATGGAAGGATCAGTAGGATAAGGGCAAAAAGGAGACGCAAATGGGATTCTTAAAAAATTATTTGGTAATATTGAGAAAGCGAATAAAGGCGAAATTTCTGCCGAGGAAATTGTTCCACCTTTCACAATTGATCTAGCAGAAGAAGCAGATGATTATTGGAGACAAATGGAACAAAATCTCCTTATAAACGCTGTCAAGGCTGTTGGTGGTCCCGATGCGGTAGAACGTGCTTTTGTTCTTACCAATTTTAAGAAAAATCAAGAAACCTTTGAGCTCTTTTATCAGGTAGATGGTCAATTACTTTCTTGGCGAGAGATGGACGCAAGTGCTGTAGATAAAATCAGCAATCAACTTCTTCCACAAGCATCAGAAGTTGCCCAAGCAGTAAATGAAAATTATGAAGAGGCAAATGTACCAGTAATCCAGTACGCTATGCTTCAGTTTGAAACTGCAACCATGGCTTGGTTTGGACGGAAGCTTACAACAGCTTCTCCTGAAGCTCAATTGACTTTTGAAGAATTGGTATCTGGTTGGCGCGCTATTTTGGAAAAAGAAATATCAAATCGTCCATTAGATAGTGACCGTCCTTTCCCATACTACGAAATTTAAAGAACTGATAAGTAATCATTATGAATAAAAACTGAGCAAATTCTAAATTTGTTCAGTTTTTTTGATACAATTTTATAAATATTCACAAAAACCATTATTTATGGTAAAATAAAACAATTATAGTTAGTGGAGATGAAGAATGAATATTTTTAGAACAAAAGACTTCAGTCTAAGTAAAACAGAGATGCATCGTCATTTAAAATTATGGGATTTAATTCTCTTGGGAATTGGTGCCATGGTAGGAACAGGTATCTTTACTATTACAGGAACAGCTGCAGCAACATTAGCGGGTCCTGCCCTTGTTGTATCTATCGGAATTTCAGCTATCTGTGTTTCCTTATCGGCGCTCTTTTTTGCAGAATTTGCTTCTCGTGTTCCAGCAACTGGTGGGGCATATAGTTATTTATATGTGGTTTTGGGAGAATTTCCAGCCTGGATTGCAGGTTGGCTAACTATCATGGAATTTATGACAGCAGTCTCTGGTGTGGCTTCAGGTTGGGCTGCCTATTTTAAGGGTTAGCTTAGTCATTACGGAATTACCTTGCCACAAGCCTTTAATGGAACTTTTAATCCTGAGCATGGTACTTATATTGATTTTTTGCCAATTTTAGTAATTATGCTTGTTACAGCAGTCGTCCTCATGAATTCGAAAGCAGCTCTTCGTTTTAATTCTATTCTTGTTGTTTTAAAATTTTCTGCTCTTGCCTTATTTATCCTAGTTGGTATTTGGTACATTAAACCTGAAAATTGGTCAGATTTTGCACCATTTGGTTTTGGTCAGATTTATGGAGGAAGCACTGGAATTATGGCAGGTGCTTCACTCATGTTCTTTGGATTCTTAGGTTTTGAGTCCATTTCTATGGCAGTTGATGAAATTCAAAATCCACAAAAGAATATTCCACGTGGGATTGTTTTATCATTAATCATTGTAACTATTCTATATGCCATGGTTACCTTGATATTGACAGGTATCGTTCACTATAGCAAGCTCAATGTTGATGATGCAGTGGCTTTTGCGCTGAGAAGTATCGGTATTGGTTGGGCAGCTAATTATGTTTCACTTGTTGCAATTTTTACCTTGATTACGGTATGTATTTCAATGACCTATGCCTTGTCACGAATGATTTATAGCTTGGCCCGCGATGGACTATTGCCTCAAAGCTTCAAACAAGTAACCAAGATTAGTCGCGTTCCAAAGAATGCAACCATTTTAACAGGTGGAGTTTCAGCGATTGCAGCGGGTATCTTCCCTTTGGCAAGTATCGCAGCTTTTCTCAATATCTGTACCTTAGCCTATCTTATTCTCTTAGCCTATGGAATTATCAAATTGAGAAAAGATAAGGGTATGCCCAAAGAGGGAGAATTTAAAACGCCCTTGGTTCCTTTTCTACCAATCTTATCGATTCTGATTTGTCTGTCCTTTATGCTTCAATACAATCTTGAAACTTGGATAGCATTTGTATTAGCCTTAGTAGTAGGAGTTATTACTTACTTTACTTATGGCTATAAGCATTCGATTGTAGCTGAAAATGAATAAAGAAAAATCGCGAGTTATCGCGATTTTTTTATAATTTTTCATTGACGAATCGGATGAAGCGATTCCACCAAACTTTTAAGAAGAAGGCTTTCTCTACATTTTTATCAGAAATCATTTCAAAGGTTGGTTTGTCAGTGGTGATATAACCTTGACCAACTAAGTCCTTGTCATCATAGGTCAGATGTCCAACGACTGTACCTGCTTCAAGTGGTGCAGTATGCTCAGTACTATCAGGTGTGTAAGTAACAGATGACTGTGCTCGACTACCGAGACGCTGAACAATTTTTATATCTTCTTTAGCAACTGCTGTAACCGTATCTTGCTTTCCGTCATAAACTGGAGATTTGCTATCTTGGTAGCTTTCTCCTTGATTGACGATTGTTTGAAGAGCGAAATTAGATGAGATATAATCTAGAAGAGCTGAAGTTGCTGTGAAACGAGCGTAGGGATTGGTATCTTGGTTGTCAGCGTTAAGGACAACTGTAATGATTCGCATTCCTTTTTCTACAGTTGTTCCGACAAAGGATGCTCCAGCTTTATCAGTCGTACCAGTTTTAAGACCATCAACACCACCACGATAGGCAGGTAATCCCTCTAACATATAGTTTGTAGAATGAATAGTCATCCCTGCAAAAGTAGAAGAAGGTTTCTTGGTGATTTCTAAAACCTGTGGGTATTTGAGGATAAGATTACGAGCGACAACTGCAACATCATAGGCACTCATCTTGTTTTCGTCATCTTTCTTAGAGCCAGGATAGATATTATCTCCAAGAGTTTCATTATTTAGACCAGTTGAATTGACGAGGGTAGCATCTTGAATTCCCCATTCAAGAAGTTTGGCTTTCATCATATCGACAAAGTCTTTTTCCGATCCAGCAACCTTTTCTGCCAACGCGATAGCTGCACTATTGGCACTAGATACCAATGTTGCTTCTAACAACTCTTCAACAGTATAGTTACGAGCTTCCATAGGAACGTTACTTGCCGCAGAATTGGTTGTCAACTGGTAGGGATAATCTGAAATTTCTACCGGAGTGGAAAGAGTGATTTTCCCTTGTTCTAGGGCCTCATAGACCAAGTAAACAGTTAGCAACTTACTGATAGAGGCAATCTCTACAGGTTGAGTGGCATCTTTTTCATATAAAATCTTACCAGTATTAGCTTCAACAGCGATGGCGTGTTTTGCTGCGACATCAAAATCCTGAGCAAAAACAGTAGTAGCCGAACCAAATGAAATAAGTGTTAGTAATGTTAAAAATAATTTCTTCATAGTAATTGTATTCTATCATAAAGACAAAAAATATTCTTGTTTTTATAATGAAGGTTATCAATCTTTTTGGAAATATGGTAAAATAGGAAAAAGAGGAGGTGGCTTATGTTTCGGAGAAATAAATTGTTCTTCTGGACCACTGAGATATTATTAATTACCTTAATTTTCTACTTATGGAGAGAAATGGGTGCTATTATTACACCGTTTGTAAGTGTCGTAAATACAATCATGATTCCCTTTTTACTAGGTGGATTTCTATACTACTTAACAAATCCAATCGTCATCTTTTTAGAGAAGGAATGTCGCATTAATCGAATCATTGGGATTTTGTTAACCCTTTGTGTCCTCATTGGTTCTCTGGTGATAGGTGTAGTATATCTTTTACCGATTTTAATCAATCAGTTGAGTAGTTTGATTAATTCTAGCCAAGGTATTTATGGTAGACTCCAAGATTTAGTAATAGAATTATCAAAATATCCTGCTTTTCAAGAGCTAGATATTCAACAAACAATCCAACAATTAAATCTTTCCTACATCGATATTTTACAGAATATCTTGAATAGTGTGACAAATAGTGTGGGAAGTGTCCTTTCAGCTTTGGTAAGCACTGTTTTAATTATCATTATGACACCGGTTTTCTTGATTTATTTCCTTTTAGATGGTCATAAATTCTTACCGATGCTAGAAAGAACTATTTTAAAGCGAGACAAACTTAATATATCTGGCTTAATAACAAACTTGAATGAGACTATTTCCCGTTACATAAGTGGAGTATCAATCGATGCATTCATTATCGGGTGTTTGGCTTTTATCGGTTATAGTGTGATTGGCTTAAAATATGCATTAGTATTTGCTATTTTCTCAGGTTTAGCAAATTTGATTCCTTATGTTGGACCGAGTATTGGACTAATTCCGATGATTATTTCAAATCTGTTTACGGATCCTCAAAAGATGATTATAGCAGTTATCTATATGCTGATTATCCAACAAGTAGATGGGAATATCCTATACCCTCGTATTGTTGGTGGAGTCATGAAAGTTCATCCGATTACAATTCTCGTGCTATTATTGTTGTCAAGTAATATCTATGGTGTCGTAGGTATGATCGTTGCCGTTCCTACCTACTCAATTCTCAAAGAAATATCCAAATTCCTAGTCCGACTTTATGAAAAACATAAAGAAGTACAAGAAGTGGTAGAAAAATAAAGATTTTAAAAAGAAACGGATTCATCTGTTTCTTTTTTTATCAATAAATCGACAACTTATAGTAAGAACAAGAATAATTAATAAAAACTTTGTAAAACACTTGCAATTTAGCTAAAATTTGATAAAATAGTAAGGAAAGTTAGACTGTATTGCCTACTGTCTATCTATAAAATATATTTTATTGGAGGCTTTTACTCAAATGGCAAAAGAAAAATACGATCGTAGTAAACCACACGTTAACATTGGTACTATCGGACACGTTGACCACGGTAAAACTACCCTAACTGCAGCTATCACAACTGTTTTGGCACGTCGCTTGCCTTCAGCAGTTAACCAACCTAAAGACTATGCGTCTATCGATGCTGCTCCAGAAGAACGCGAACGCGGTATCACTATCAACACTGCGCACGTTGAGTACGAAACTGAAAAACGTCACTATGCTCACATCGACGCTCCAGGACACGCGGACTACGTTAAAAACATGATCACTGGTGCCGCTCAAATGGATGGAGCTATCCTTGTAGTAGCTTCAACTGACGGACCAATGCCACAAACTCGTGAGCACATCCTTCTTTCACGTCAGGTTGGTGTTAAACACCTTATCGTCTTCATGAACAAGATCGACTTGGTTGACGACGAAGAATTGCTTGAATTGGTTGAAATGGAAATCCGTGACCTTCTTTCAGAATACGACTTCCCAGGTGACGATCTTCCAGTTATCCAAGGTTCAGCTCTTAAAGCTCTTGAAGGTGACTCTAAATACGAAGACATCATCATGGAATTGATGAACACTGTTGATGAGTACATTCCAGAACCAGAACGTGACACTGACAAACCATTGCTTCTTCCAGTCGAGGACGTATTCTCAATCACTGGACGTGGTACAGTTGCTTCAGGACGTATCGACCGTGGTACTGTTCGTGTCAACGATGAAATCGAAATCGTTGGTATTAAAGAAGAAACTTCAAAAGCAGTTGTTACTGGTGTTGAAATGTTCCGTAAACAACTTGACGAAGGTCTTGCAGGAGATAACGTAGGTGTCCTTCTTCGTGGTGTTCAACGTGACGAAATCGAACGTGGACAAGTTATCGCTAAACCAGGTTCAATCAACCCACACACTAAATTCAAAGGTGAAGTTTACATCCTTACTAAAGAAGAAGGTGGACGTCACACTCCATTCTTCAATAACTACCGCCCACAATTCTACTTCCGTACTACTGACGTTACAGGGTCAATCGAACTTCCAGCAGGTACTGAAATGGTAATGCCAGGTGATAACGTGACAATCGACGTTGAGTTGATCCACCCAATCGCCGTAGAACAAGGTACTACATTCTCTATCCGTGAGGGTGGACGTACTGTTGGTTCAGGTATGGTTACAGAAATCGAAGCTTAATTCGATTTAGTTCCCAGAAGAACAATTATTTAAGTCAGACATTAAAAGAATCTTGCTATGCAAGGTTCTTTTTTTCTAGTTACACAAAGACAAAATAAGACAGTATGATAGTTGATTAGGAATATAGAAACTTAATTAAATAAATATCTTATTTATTAACGAATGTATATCCAAGTTTTTCAGAATAAATTTTTATTAGGTTAAAAAGCTTTTCACAAATGCCTGTTTTTTTGATAGAATAGAAGGAAGAAAAAAAGAAATGAGTTCGTCATGTCAAAAGGATTTTTAGTCTCTTTAGAGGGGCCAGAGGGAGCTGGTAAAACGAGTGTGCTTGAAGCTATCCTTCCTTTGTTAGAAGAAAAGAATATTGAGTTTTTAACAACACGTGAGCCAGGTGGTGTTTTGATTGGTGAGAAGATTCGAGAAGTCATTTTAGATCCTAGTCATACTCAGATGGATCCAAAGACAGAGTTGCTTCTCTATATTGCAAGTCGTAGACAGCACCTAGTAGAGAAGGTCTTGCCAGCACTTGCAGCTGGAAAATTGGTCATCATGGATCGTTTTATTGATAGTTCAGTTGCTTATCAAGGCTTTGGTCGTGGTTTGGATATTGAAGCTATTGACTGGCTCAATCAATTTGCGACAGATGGTCTTAAACCAGATTTGACACTTTATTTTGATGTTGAAGTGGAGAAGGGGCTTGAAAGAATCGCGGCAAATAGCGATCGCGAAGTCAATCGTTTAGATTTGGAAGGTTTAGACCTGCACAGAAAAGTTCGTCAAGGCTATCTTTCTCTTCTTAAGAAAGATGGTGAACGCATTGCTAAAATCGATGCAAGTTTACCGCTAGTTCAAGTTGTTGAAAATACTAAACAAGTTTTGTTTGACAGAATGGGGCTGACAGAATGAATCAAGAGCAATTAAAAGCTTGTCAACCACAGCAATTTGACCGTTTTGTTCACATCTTAGAACAAAGACAGCTGAATCATGCCTATCTCTTTTCAGGGTATTTCGGAAGCATGGAGATGGCCTTATTTCTGTCTAAGAGTCTATTTTGTACAGATAAGCAGGGTGTCTTACCTTGTGAGTCTTGCCGAAATTGTAAGTTGATTGATCAGGAAGAATTTCCTGATGTCACTATTATTCGTCCGGTAAATCAAATCATTAAAACAGAACGAATCCGAGAATTAGTTGGCCAGTTTTCTCAATCAGGAATCGAAAATCAACGTCAGGTTTTTATTATTGAACAAGCAGAAAAAATGCATGCCAATGCCGCCAATTCACTACTAAAGGTCATTGAAGAACCGCAAAGTGAAACCTATATTTTCTTCTTAACCAATGATCAAGAGCAGATGTTACCAACTATCCGAAGCCGGACTCAAAATTTCCAATTTAAGAAGCAAGTCGAAAGCCTTAGGAATCAACTTGAACAAGCAGGATTGGTCAAAAATAAAGCAATGCTTTTAGCTGAATTTAGTCAATCGCAAGCAGAAGCCGAAAAACTGACAAATCAAACAAGTTTTTGGACTCTAGTTGAAGAAAGTGAACGATTCTATTCTTGGTTAGATGCTGGGAAAAAGGAATCTTATTTACAGGTCTCAAAATTAGCTAGTTTAGCAGATGACAAAGAAAAACAAGACCAAGTTTTTAGAATTTTAGAAGTTTTAGCAGGCCAAGAGATTCAAAAAAATGCAGCACGTACAATATTGCAAAACCTTCTCAAAGCCAGAAAAATGTGGAAAGCAAATGTGTCTTTCCAGAATTCTTTGGAATACCTAGTTTTACAATAAAATGAACATGAAGACAGAAAAAGAAAGGGCTGTTCATGAACAAGAAAGAATTATTTGATGCCTTAGATGATTTTTCTCAACAGTTGTTGGCAACCTTGGCAGATGTCGAAGCCATCAAAAAAAATCTCAAGAGTGTTGTAGAAGAGAATACAGCTCTTCGCTTAGAAAACGATAAACTGAGAGAGCGCTTGAGTGAGGAAGAAGAAACAGCTCCAACTAAGACCAAGCATGTTAGAGAAAACGTGAGCCGAATCTATGACGACGGTTTTCATGTGTGTCGCGACTTTTATGGCCAACGTCGTGAACAAGATGCAGAATGTATGTTTTGTGATGAATTGTTGTTTAGGGAGTAAGCATGCAGATTCAAAAAAGTTTTAAAGGGCAGTCACCTTACGGTAAGTTATATCTCGTCGCAACTCCGATTGGGAATCTAGAGGATATGACCTTTCGTGCTATTCAGACTTTGAAAGAAGTGGACTGGATTGCTGCCGAGGATACTCGTAATACTGGTCTATTGCTCAAGCACTTCGATATTTCAACTAAACAATTCAGTTTTCATGAGCATAATGCCAAGGAAAAGATTCCTGATTTGATTGGTTGGTTGAAACAAGGTCAAAATATTGCTCAGGTCTCGGATGCTGGTCTACCTAGCATTTCTGACCCAGGTCATGATTTAGTCAAGGCGGCAATTGAAGAAGATATAGCAGTTGTCACAGTTCCAGGTGCTAGCGCAGGAATTTCTGCCTTGATTGCCAGTGGTTTAGCTCCACAACCCCACATTTTTTATGGATTCTTACCTCGAAAATCGGGACAACAAAAGCAATTTTTCGAATCAAAAAAAGAGTATCCTGAGACCCAGATTTTCTATGAATCTCCACATCGTGTGGCTGATACTCTAGAAAATATGCTAGAGGTCTACGGTGATCGTTCAGTTGTCTTAGTTCGAGAATTGACTAAGATTTTTGAAGAATACCAACGGGGGAATATTACAGAGTTACTAGAAAGCATATCTGAAACACCGCTCAAGGGCGAGTGCCTTCTCATCGTAGAAGGTGCTAGTCAAGAAGTAGAAGATAAGGATGAAGAAGATTTATTCTCTGAAATACAAAATCGTATCCAAGAAGGTGTTAAGAAAAATCAAGCCATTAAGGAAGTTGCTAAAATATATCAGTGGAACAAAAGCCAGCTCTATGCATCTTATCATGAATGGGAAGAGAATCAATCGGATGACTAAACAGGGAAGTTTGCCTTCTTCCCTTTTTTTGTTATACTAGTAAAAGAAAAATTAGAAAGATTTGTGGGTGTCAAACAGTCCAGTAGCTTGTTTTTATTTGGACCTAGGTTCCACCCAAAGAGGTATTAGTGTCGTGTCTCAATCTTATATTAATGTTATCGGAGCAGGTTTAGCGGGGTCTGAAGCTGCTTACCAAATCGCAGAGCGTGGTATTCCAGTTAAACTCTATGAAATGCGTGGTGTCAAATCAACACCTCAGCATAAAACAGATAATTTTGCAGAATTAGTGTGTTCCAACTCATTACGAGGAGATGCTCTTACAAATGCTGTCGGGCTCCTTAAGGAAGAAATGCGTCGTCTTGGTTCTGTGATTTTAGAATCGGCAGAAGCAACGCGTGTTCCTGCTGGTGGTGCTCTCGCGGTTGACCGTGATGGTTTCTCTCAAATGGTTACTGAAAAGATTGCCAATCATCCTTTGATTGAGGTCGTTCGTGACGAAATCACAGAATTGCCAACAGATGCTATTACAGTTGTAGCAACTGGTCCTTTAACAAGTGATGCTCTTGCTGAGAAAATTCATGCACTCAATGGAGGAGATGGTTTTTATTTCTACGATGCTGCAGCTCCAATCGTAGACGTCAATACCATTGATATGAATAAGGTCTACCTAAAGTCTCGTTATGATAAAGGAGAAGCAGCTTATCTCAATGCTCCAATGACCAAGCAAGAGTTTATGGATTTCCATGAAGCTTTGGTCAATGCAGAAGAAGCACCCCTTAATTCTTTTGAAAAAGAAAAGTACTTTGAAGGGTGTATGCCAATTGAAGTTATGGCTAAACGTGGCATTAAAACCATGCTTTATGGCCCTATGAAACCAGTTGGTCTAGAATATCCAGAAGACTATAAAGGACCTCGTGATGGCGACTTTAAAACTCCTTACGCAGTCGTTCAGCTTCGTCAAGATAATGCGGCGGGAAGTCTCTACAATATCGTGGGATTCCAGACTCACCTCAAATGGGGAGAGCAGAAGCGTGTCTTCCAAATGATTCCAGGTCTTGAAAATGCCGAGTTTGTCCGTTATGGCGTTATGCACCGCAATTCTTATATGGATTCTCCAAATCTTCTTGAGCAAACATATCGTTCTAAGAAACAGCCAAATCTTTTCTTTGCTGGTCAGATGACGGGCGTGGAAGGTTATGTTGAATCAGCAGCATCAGGGTTAGTAGCAGGTATAAACGCAGCTCGTCTTTTCAAGGGAGAAAGCGAAGCTATTTTCCCAGAGACTACAGCTATTGGTAGTTTAGCTCATTATATTACGCATGCTGATAGCAAACACTTCCAACCTATGAATGTAAACTTTGGTATTATCAAGGAATTAGAAGGTGAACGAATCCGTGATAAAAAGACTCGTTATGAGAAAATCGCAGAGCGTGCATTGTCCGATTTAGAGAAATTTTTATCTGTCTAATTTTTTTGAAAGAATTGCTCATGATACTATAAAAATCTTTGAAATTGTGATAAAATAGGTAGGATAAAAAAAGGAGAGAGAAAATGGTAGAACCTAAGTATAAACGTATCTTAATCAAGCTATCTGGTGAAGCCCTTGCTGGCGAACGTGGTGTCGGGATTGATATCAAAACTGTTCAAAGTATGGCTCAAGAAATCAAGGAAGTTCACGAGTTAGGAATTGAAATTGCCTTGGTTATCGGAGGTGGAAACCTTTGGCGTGGCGAACCTGCAGCAGAAGCTGGTATGGATCGCGTTCAGGCAGATTACACTGGAATGCTTGGGACAGTTATGAATGCTCTTGTGATGGCAGACTCATTGCAACAAGCTGGAGTTGATACTCGTGTACAAACAGCCATTGCTATGCAACAAGTAGCAGAACCTTATATTCGTGGACGTGCCCTTCGTCACCTCGAAAAAGGTCGTATCGTTATCTTTGGTGCAGGAATCGGTTCACCATATTTCTCAACAGATACTACAGCAGCTCTTCGTGCAGCTGAAATTGAAGCAGACGCTATTTTGATGGCTAAGAATGGTGTAGACGGTGTCTACAATGCAGATCCTAAGAAAGATAAGACTGCTGTTAAATTTGAAGAATTGACTCACCGTGATGTTATCAATAAAGGCCTTGGTATCATGGATTCAACAGCTTCAACGATTTCAATGGATAACGACATCGACTTGGTAGTCTTTAATATGAACCAACCTGGTAATATCAAACGTGTTGTATTTGGTGAAAATATCGGTACAACAGTTTCAAACAATATCGAAGAAAAGGAATAGGAAAAATTATGGCTAACGCAATTGTAGAAAAAGCTAAAGAGAGAATGACTCAATCTCACCACTCACTTGCTCGTGAATTTGGTGGTATCCGTGCAGGTCGTGCTAACGCTAGCTTGCTTGACCGTATTACTGTTGAATACTATGGTGTCGAAACACCTCTTAACCAAATCGCTTCTATCACAATTCCTGAAGCGCGTGTCTTGTTGGTAACACCATTTGATAAATCTTCATTGAAGGATATCGAGCGTGCTTTGAACGCTTCAGATCTTGGTATTACACCAGCTAACGATGGTTCTGTTATTCGCTTGGTTATCCCAGCTCTTACAGAAGAAACTCGTCGCGATCTCGCTAAAGAAGTGAAAAAAGTTGGTGAAAATGCTAAAGTAGCTATCCGTAATATCCGTCGTGACGCTATGGATGAAGCTAAAAAACAAGAAAAAGCTAAAGAAATCACTGAAGATGAATTGAAGACTCTTGAAAAAGATATTCAAAAAGCCACAGACGATGCTGTTAAACACATCGACGAGATGACTGCCAATAAAGAAAAAGAAATCTTGGAAGTCTAAGAAATAAACAGAAAAACTCAGTTGGCATTGCTGGCTGAGTTTTATTCGAAAGAAGGAAACATGAATACAAATCTTGCAAGTTTTATCGTTGGACTTGTCATCGATGAAAATGACCGTTTTTACTTTGTTCAAAAGGATGGTCAAACATACGCTCTTGCTAAGGAAGAAGATCAGCATACAGTTGGTGATAATGTTAAAGGTTTTGCCTACACAGACATGAAGCAAAAACTTCGCTTGACAACTCAAGAAGTGACTGCAACTCAAGATCAATTTGGTTGGGGAACGGTAACAGAGGTTCGTAAGGATTTAGGTGTTTTTGTTGATACAGGGCTTCCTGACAAGGAAGTCGTTGTGTCACTGGATATCCTACCTGAACTGAAAGAGCTTTGGCCTAAGAAGGGCGATAAACTTTATATTCGTCTAGAAGTAGATAAGAAAGACCGTATCTGGGGAGTTTTGGCTTATCAGGAAGACTTCCAACGTTTGGCACGTCCAGCATACAACAACATGCAAAATCAGAACTGGCCTGCAATCGTTTATCGTCTTAAGTTATCAGGAACTTTTGTCTATCTACCAGAAAACAACATGCTTGGATTTATCCATCCAAGTGAGCGCTATGCAGAGCCACGTTTGGGCCAAGTGTTAGATGTGCGTGTCATTGGTTTCCGTGAAGTTGACCGAACGCTTAATCTATCGCTAAAACCTCGCTCTTTTGAGATGTTAGAAAATGATGCACAAATGATTCTGACTTACTTGGAAAGTAATGGTGGATTTATGACCTTAAATGACAAATCATCACCAGATGACATCAAGGCTACCTTTGGTATTTCTAAAGGTCAGTTTAAAAAAGCTCTTGGTGGTTTAATGAAAGCTGGAAAGATTAAACAAGACCAATTTGGTACAGAGTTAATTTAGGGAGGCTTATGCGAAAATCATTTTATACTTGGCTTATGACAGAGCGTAATCCTAAAAGTCATAGTCCCAAAGCAAATTTAGCGGATCTTGCCTTTGAGGAGTCAGCCTTCCCAAAACATACGGATGATTTCGATCAGGTGAGCCGATTTTTAGAAGAACATGCTAGTTTTTCCTTTAATATGGGAGACTTCGATCGTATCTGGCAAGAATATTTAGAACATTAAAAAGGGCATTGGTGTTAAGGATAGCAATTTCTAATTGCCTTTGCTATAATAAAAAGAAATTAAAGAGTTAGAGAGGTTCTTTATTTGAAGGAACATTCAATAGACATTCAGTTAAGTCATCCAGATGACCTGTTTCATCTTTTTGGTTCCAATGAACGCTATCTTCGCTTGATGGAGGATGAGTTAGATGTTATCATCCATGCTCGTACAGAGATTGTACAAGTCTTGGGAGAGGAGTCTTCTTGTGAAGAAGCACGACAAGTAATTCAAGCCTTGATGGTCTTGGTCAATCGTGGCATGACAGTAGGAACTCCGGATGTGGTGACAGCCATCAATATGGTTAGAAACAATGAAATCGATAAGTTTGTTGCCCTCTATGAAGAAGAGATTATCAAAGACAATACTGGTAAGCCGATACGTGTAAAGACACTAGGTCAAAAACTTTATGTAGATAGTGTTAAGAACCATGATGTGACCTTCGGGATTGGGCCAGCGGGGACAGGTAAGACCTTCCTAGCAGTGACCTTGGCTGTTACAGCTCTCAAACGTGGCCAAGTCAAGCGTATTATCCTGACTCGTCCAGCAGTAGAAGCTGGAGAAAGCCTAGGATTTCTACCTGGTGATTTGAAAGAAAAAGTAGACCCTTATCTTCGACCAGTCTATGACGCCTTGTACCAAATTCTTGGGAAGGACCAAACAACTCGTCTCATGGAGAGAGAAATTATTGAGATTGCGCCTTTGGCCTACATGCGTGGACGTACCTTGGATGATGCCTTTGTCATCTTGGATGAAGCCCAAAATACAACCATCATGCAGATGAAGATGTTCTTGACACGTCTTGGATTCAATTCTAAAATGATTGTCAATGGGGATATTAGCCAGATTGACCTACCACGTAATGTTAAATCAGGTTTGATTGATGCCCAGGAAAAACTTAAGAACATTCACCAGATTGACTTCGTTCATTTTTCAGCTAAGGATGTGGTTCGCCATCCAGTCGTTGCTCAGATTATCAGAGCCTATGAACCTCGACCTGTCAAAGCTGAAGAAAATCAAGAAGAAACAGAATAAAGAAAAAGAGCAGTTGAAAAACTGCTCTTAATTTTTTGAATTTCTTATTAGACAAGTTCACTGATAGGTGTGAAGTCACGTTCTAAACCTTCAGCAACTGGTTGGCTGGTGAGTTGACCTTGATAAGTTGTTACACCTTCAAGCAAGCCTGCGTCTTCAAGGATTGCTTTCTTAAATCCTTTTCCTGCCAAGGCTTCGATATATGGAAGAGTCACATTTGTAAGGGCGATAGTAGAAGTACGAGCAACTGCTCCAGGAATGTTAGCAACTGCATAGTGGAGAACACCGTGTTTTTCATAGACAGGCTCATCATGGGTTGTCACACGGTCAGCTGTTGCAATAACACCACCTTGGTCTACAGCAACGTCTACGATGACAGAACCAGGACGCATTTGTTGAACCATGTCATCTGTCACTAATTTTGGAGCTTTGGCACCAGGAATCAATACTGCACCGATAACAACGTCTGCTTCACGCACACTTGCTTCGATATTAAATGGGTTAGACATGAGTGTTTGGATTTGGTGACCAAAGACATCTTCAAGTTCAGAGAGACGTTTAGCGCTGATATCAAGAATAGTTACTTGAGCTCCTAAACCAAGAGCGATACGTGCTGCGTGTGTACCAACGACACCACCACCGATAATGGTTACTTTTCCTTTTGGTACACCTGGGACACCACCTAAAAGAACTCCAGAACCACCAGCTTGTTTCGTCAAGAAGTGAGCTCCGATTTGGACAGCCATACGACCTGCAACCTCACTCATTGGAACCAATAGAGGAAGTTGACCTTCAGTATTGCGTACAGTTTCATAAGCAACACCAGTTGTTTTCGCTGCAAGCATAGCATCCGCTAATTCTGGGGCTGCTGCCATGTGCAAGTAGGTGAAGAGAAGTAAATCGTCACGCAAGAACTGGTACTCACTAGCAAGGGGTTCCTTGACTTTAACAACTAACTCTGCAGCCCAGGCTTCAGCAGCAGTTGCGACAATCTCAGCTCCTTGCTTTTCATAGTCAGCATCAGCAAAACCAGATCCAAGTCCAGCATTTGTTTCAATGAGGACTCGGTGACCACGACCGACAAGACTCTGTACACCAGCAGGTGTCAAAGCAACACGATTTTCATTGTTTTTAATTTCCTTTGGAATTCCAATTAACATAGAGATTAGCTCCTTATTTAACATCTAGGTTCTTATACGAAATCATCACAGGAAGAACCCAGTCTTTTCTTGTGATGTTCTTATTTTATATGAAACCGCTATAAATTGCAAGAAAAACTTGTAAACCTATTTCTTTTATGTTATTCTTTTACCAACTTATTTTAGGAGGTACAATCATGGAATTATTATTTATCAAACTAGCGAAGCATCAAATTATCGAAACAGAACGCTTAGTACTTAGACCAGTAACACTTGATGATGCAGAAGCCATGTTTGAATATGCTTCAGACAAGGAAAATACACGCTACACTTTTCCAACCAATCAAAGTCTGGAGGAAACCAAGAATAATATTGCCCAGTTTTATTTAGCCAATCCATTGGGCCGATGGGGAATTGAACTAAAAAGTACTGGAGAGTTTATTGGAACTATTGACCTGCACAAGTTGGATACTGTTCTTAAGAAGGCAACCATTGGTTATATTATCAATCAAAAATATTGGAATCAAGGTTTGACAACTGAAGCCAATCGAGCTGTAATTGAACTGGCTTTTGAAAAGATAGGAATGAATAAGTTAGATGCCTTTCATGATAAGGATAATCCCGCATCAGGAAAGGTCATGGAGAAATCAGGAATGCGTTTCTCTCACGAAGAACCATATGCTAGAATGGATAAAAATGAACCTGGAAGATTCGTAACAGATGTCCATTATGTCTTGACCAAAGAAGAATATTTTGCAAATAAGTAAGCAGTTGAAAAGTTTTTTCAGCTGTTTTTTCTTTCTCTTACGAATAAGCTAAGAGAGGAGAAGATATGGAAGAACTTATTGAGAAAATCAAAGAATATAAAATCATTGTCATCTGTGCTAGTTTGGGCTTGGTCTTAGGTGGATTTTTCCTCCTAAAACCAGTCGCTCAAACGCCTGCTAAGGAGAGTAATTTGCAGACTGAAGTTGTAGCTGTTTCAAAGGATTCGACGGATGAAAAGGAAGATAAAAATCAGAAGGAAGAAGTAGTGGAGCAAGATCTAATTACTGTCGATGTCAAAGGTGCTGTTAAATCACCTGGAATCTATGATTTGCCAGTTGGAAGTCGTATCAATGATGCTGTCCAGAAAGCGGGTGGATTAACAGATAATGCAGACAGTAAGTCTATCAATCTTGCCCAGAGAATTAGTGATGAAGCACTTGTTTATGTTCCGACTAAGGAAGAAGCTACCAACCAAGAGCCACATTCAAATGCTTCCAACACCAAAGAAAACAAGAAAGTCAATCTCAATAAAGCCAGTTTAGAAGAACTTAAACAAGTCAAGGGGTTGGGAGCCAAACGTGCTCAGGATATCATCGACCACCGTGAGTCTAACGGTAAGTTTAAGTCAGTTGATGAACTCAAAAAGGTTTCTGGTATTGGTGCAAAAACGATAGAAAAGTTAAAAGAGTATGTCACAGTGGATTAGTCGATTTCCCATCCCCAAAATCTATCTCAGTTTTCTCCTGCTTTGGCTCTACTATGCTATCTTTTCAGCAAGCTTTTTAGCACTTTTGGGCTTTGTCTTTTTACTGCTTTGTCTCTTTTTTCAATTTCCATGGAAGACTGTGGTCAAGGTTCTCTTTGTTTGTGGACTATTTGGTAGCTGGTTTATATTTCAAAAATGGCAACAAGAAGAAGCGAGTCAACATCTTGTTGACTCCGTTAATACGGTACGAATCTTGCCTGATACTATCAAGGTGAACGGTGATAGTCTAGCCTTTCGTGGGAAGGCTGATGGCAGACTCTTTCAGGTCTATTATAAATTCCAGTCAGAGGCTGAAAAGGAAAGGTTTAAAGAGTTATCTGAACTGCACGAGATAGTAATAAAAGGAAAGCTAGCTATTCCTCAAGGAGCAAATAATTTTGCTGGATTTGATTATCGAAACTATCTCAAAACACAGGGAATTTATCAGACCTTAACTATATCAGAAATTGTCGAATTAAAGAAAGCATCCAGCTGGGATATAGGAGAAAATCTATCCAGCCTGCGGAGAAAAGCAGTTGTCTGGATAAAAAGGAATTTTCCTGACCCCATGCGTAATTATATGACAGGTCTTTTATTAGGGCACTTGGACACCGACTTTGAGGAAATGAATGAACTCTATTCAAGTCTAGGGATTATTCACCTTTTTGCTTTGTCAGGGATGCAGGTTGGTTTCTTCATGAATGCTTTTAAAAAGTCACTCTTACGATTAGGTTTGACGCAAGAGAAGTTCAAATGGCTTGCCTATCCCTTTTCTTTGGTCTATGCAGGTTTGACAGGGTTCTCAGCTTCTGTTATTCGTAGTCTCTTACAAAAACTTTTGGCTCAACATGGCTTCAAGGGGCTGGATAACTTTGCTTTGACAGTCCTTGTCTTGTTCATCGTGATGCCGAATTTCTTCCTAACTGCTGGTGGAGTACTCTCCTGTGCCTATGCCTTTATCCTGACCATGACTGGTGAAGAAGTAGGAGGAATAAAAGGTCTGGTGAGAGAAAGTTTCATTATTTCCTTAGGAATCCTGCCAATTTTATCATTCTATTTTTCTGAATTTCAACCTTGGTCCATACTCTTAACCTTTGTCTTTTCTTTTTTATTTGACATGGTCTTGTTACCACTTTTATCAATGCTCTTCTGTCTGTCATGGATATATCCTATTACCCAGTTTAACTTTCTCTTTGAATGGCTAGAGAACATCATACGATATGTTTCTCAGCTATCTACTAGACCCTTTATTTTTGGTCAACCTAATCTCTGGGTTTTGGTATGTCTATTAGTCTCTTTGGCGCTGATTTATGATTATCGTAAAAATTTGAAGAAAGCGCCTTTGCTTATCCTTTTTATCGTTTCCCTTTTCTTAGTAACCAAACATCCACTGGAAAATGAAATCACAGTCCTAGACATGGAGCAGGGACGGAGCATTTTCCTAAGAGACATGACAGGAAAGACAATATTACTGGATGTCGGTGAAAAGTTAGCAGTTGAGAAAAAAGAAGCTTGGCAGGAGAAAGTCACCTCGAGTGTTGCCAAACGGAGTTTAATTCCCTATCTGAAAAGTAGAGGAGTGGCAAAGATTGATCAGCTTGTTTTAACGGATAGTGAACCTAAGCAGCTAGACCATCTACTAGAAATTAGTAAAGCCTTCAATCTTGGAGAGATTCTAGTAACTGAAGAAACTCTTTCTAAAAGAGAATTTATGGATAAATTAAAGGAAAGTAACTTGAAAGTGCGTCCTATTAAAACAGGAGAGCAGTTAGTTATTTTTGGGAGTAGTTTAGAAGTAATCGAAAATCAAAACAGTGATAGTAAAACCTCAATAGCCATGTATGGAAAACTACTAAATCAAACTTTTCTAGTCACTGGAAATATAGAGGAGAAGTTCTTAAACAAGTCTTATCCAAAAATCCAAGCAGATGTAGTGCTAACTCATCAGCAAGCATCGAAGAAAAAGACAGATGTCGAAGTCTTCGAAATATTTCATCCTAAAATCACTGTCGTTTCTGTAGACAAGAAGAAAAAATTTAAAGAAAAAAATGGGGAGAACAACCATGAATATGGGAATTCGATTTACAAAACGGATCAAAAGGGGGCCGTTCGTTTTAAAGGTTGGAGTGCTTGGCAAATAGAAACAGTTCGCTGAGCTTAGCTTTTCAAGAAAATTAAAATTGTCTAAACAATCAATCAAAACTTGATTTTAGAACCTTTTTGCTATAAAATGGTAAAGATTAGTGTCAAACTTTTATATTGTAAATAGGAGAAAACATGACAAAAACTTTGAAACGTCCTGAGGTTCTATCACCTGCAGGAACACTTGAAAAACTAAAAGTAGCTGTTCAATATGGAGCAGATGCTGTCTTTATCGGTGGTCAGGCCTATGGTCTTCGTAGCCGCGCGGGTAACTTCACTTTCGAACAAATGGAAGAAGGAGTACAGTTCGCGGCTAAGTATGGAGCTAAGGTATATGTGGCTGCCAATATGGTTATGCACGAGGGAAATGAAGAAGGGGCCGGCGAATGGTTCCGTAAATTACGTGATATTGGGATTGCAGCGGTTATCGTGTCTGATCCAGCCTTGATTATGATTGCTGCAACAGAAGCACCAGGACTTGAAATCCACCTTTCAACACAAGCAAGTGCGACCAACTATGAAACTCTAGAATTCTGGAAAGAACTTGGCTTGACGCGTGTCGTTTTGGCGCGTGAGGTTTCTATGGAAGAATTGGCAGAGATTCGCAAACGTACAGATGTTGAGATAGAAGCCTTCGTTCATGGAGCTATGTGTATCTCATACTCTGGTCGTTGTACTCTATCAAACCACATGAGCATGCGTGATGCCAACCGTGGTGGATGTTCACAATCTTGCCGTTGGAAATATGACCTTTACGATATGCCGTTCGGTAAGGAACGTAAGAGTCTCAAGGGAGAAATTCCTGAAGAATTCTCTATGTCTGCGGTCGATATGTCTATGATTGACCATATCCCAGATATGATTGAAAATGGTGTGGACAGTTTGAAGATTGAGGGCCGTATGAAGTCTATCCACTATGTTTCAACAGTAACAAACTGCTACAAGGCTGCTGTTGATGCCTATCTTGAGAGCCCTGAAAAGTTTGAAGCTATTAAGCAAGACTTGATTGATGAAATGTGGAAGGTTGCCCAACGTGAGTTGGCTACAGGTTTCTACTACGGAACACCATCTGAAAATGAGCAACTTTTCGGAGCTCGTCGTAAGATTCCAGAATACAAGTTTGTTGCTGAAGTAGTAGCTTATGATGCTGCGACTCAGACTGCAACCATTCGCCAACGCAACGTTATCAACGAAGGTGACCAAGTTGAATTCTACGGTCCAGGTTTCCGTCATTTTGAGACTTATATAGAAGACCTTCACGATGCTAAAGGAAATAAAATCGATCGTGCCCCAAATCCAATGGAACTTTTGACTATCAAGGTTCCTCAACCAGTAGAAGCTGGTGACATGGTACGTGCTTTGAAAGAAGGTCTCATCAATCTTTACAAAGAAGATGGAACAAGCGTCACAGTTCGTGCCTAGATAAGGAAAAAGAATGGTTCAAGCTCATGGCTTACTAGTAGATCATGAAAGCAGATGTGTTCATTACCATAGTGATAAGGATATCGTAGCACTTCAGTGCTATGAGTGTCAGAAATACTATGCCTGTTATCAGTGTCATAATGAACTGGAGTCGCACATATTTTCTCCCTATCCTTTAAATCTGAAAGAGGATAGACCTGTCTTATGTGGATCCTGTGGGAAAATACTAACGTATGAGGAGTATACAGAGACGGGCACTTGTCCATTTTGTAATGCTGCATTTAATCCAGCTTGTCAAAATCATTACTCAATTTATTTCAGATAAGAACTGACAAATCCGAGTTGTAAAACTCGGTTTTTTTATTTTCAGAAAACAAGGAAAGGTAGCGAAAGTGGTATGAAAAGACAATAAAATTTTCTATATAATTGTCTTGAAAATCGTAAAATTAGAAATAAATGATTCGAAACGCTTTCATTACTAGTAAAAAGTTGACAAAAGCAAATTTTAGGACTAAACTAGGGAGGTAAATTTAATTTAAAAAAGGAGAATTCGTCATGAATTTAACATTTTTCGGTCTATGTCTTGCCTGTATGGGTGTATCTCTTGCAGAAGGATTTTTGATGAACGGTTTGTTCAAATCTGCAGCACGCCAACCAGATATCATCCCTCAATTGCGTAGTTTGATGATCATGGGGATTGCCTTTATCGAAGGAACATTCTTTGTAACCCTAGCGATGTCATTTGTCATTAAATAGACAACTCTATTTAGAAATGGAGGTGTCAAACCATGGAAGAAAGTTTGAATCCAACCGTTAATATTGGACCAATATCCTTTGATTTGACCCTGCTTGCCATGTCTCTTGTAACTGTTTTGATGGTTTTTGCCTTTGTCTACTGGGCAAGTCGAAAAATGACCATCCGTCCAAAGGGCAAACAAAATGCTCTTGAGATGATTTATGACTTTGTGATTGGTTTTACCAAACCAAACATTGGAGAATCATACATCAAGGACTATTCCTTGTTTCTGTTTTCTCTATTTCTGTTTATCTTGGTAGCCAACAATATTGGCTTAATGGCAAAAGTACAAACAACAAACGGTTATAACTTGTGGACTTCCCCAACAGCTAACCTTGGATACGATTTATCCCTCTCATTATTGATCACTTTGATCGCTCATGTAGAAGGAGTTCGTCGTAGAGGCGTTAAAGAATATTTGAAAGCATTTGTTACACCTGGCTTTATGACTCCGATGAACATTTTAGAAGAGTTCACCAATTTTGCTTCCTTGGCGATTCGGATCTACGGAAATATTTTTGCCGGTGAGGTCTTAGCTGGATTGCTATTGGCCTTGTCACAAAATGCTTTGTATTGGTATCCTTTTGCCTTTATCGCAAACATGTTATGGACAGCCTTTTCAATTTTCATTTCATGTATTCAGGCTTATGTATTTACCATGTTGTCATCAATGTACATTGGTAAAAAAATAAATGAAGGGGAAGAGTAAGTAGAGGAGGATTAGAAGATGGATTTAACTATTAGTACCATTATCGGTGACTTTATTCTTATCGCTGGTTCCTTCCTTTTATTGATCTTTTTAGTGAAGAAATATGCTTGGGGAAATATTTCCAGCATCTTAGATGAACGTGCTGAAAAGATTTCTTCAGATATTGATGGTGCCGAAGAAGCCCGTAAAAAGGCTGAGGAACTAGCTAGCAAACGTGAAGCTGAGTTAGCAGGTAGCCGTACCGAAGCTAAAACGATTATCGAGAATGCAAAGGGAACTGCTGAGAAAAGTAGAGCCGATATTTTAGCCGAAGCTAAACTTGAAGCAGGGCGCTTAAAAGAAAAAGCCAACCAAGAAATTGCTCAAAATAAAGCTGAAGCTTTACAAAGTGTTAAGGGAGATGTAGCTGACTTAACAATCAGCCTAGCTGAGAAAATTCTCTCTAAAAACCTTGACAGTCAGGCCCATAAAGAACTCATTGATCAGTATATCGATCAGCTAGGAGAAGCTTAATGGACAAAAAGACTTTAAAGGTAATTGAAAAATACAGCATGCCTTTTGTCCAATTGGTGATTGAAAAAGGAGAAGAAGACTCTATTTTTTCAGACTTGACTCAAATCAAGCAAGTTGCTGAAGAAACTGGCTTACCTATTTTTTTAGCGCAAGTGGAAGTAGATGAGTTGGATAAAGAAAAAACAGTTCGTTTTTTCCAAGGTTCTGTGTCACCTTTAATGCAAAACTTTATCGAGGTTATACTTTACAATCATCGATCCAATCTTTTTTATGATGTGATTGTAGATTGCTTGAATCGTCTTGAAAAAGAAACCAATCGTTTTGAAGTGACTATTTTGTCTGCACATCCTTTGACTGACGAACAGAAAGAACGACTAATTCCTCTCATCGAGAAAAAGATGTCTCTAAAAGTTCGTAGCATTAAGGAAAAAATTGACGATAGTTTAATCGGTGGTTTTGTTATTTTTGCCAATCACAAGACAATTGATGTGAGTATTAAACAACAACTTAAAGTTGTTAAGGAAAATTTGAAATAGAAAGTGGTGTTCTTTTGGCAATTAACGCACAAGAAATCAGCGCTTTAATTAAGCAACAAATTGAAAATTTCAAACCCAATTTTGATGTGACTGAAACAGGTGTTGTAACCTATATTGGTGACGGGATTGCGCGTGCTCATGGTCTTGAAAATGCCATGAGTGGTGAGCTGTTGATTTTTGAAAATGGCTCTTATGGTATGGCGCAAAACTTGGAATCAACAGATGTCGGTATTATCATCCTTGGGGACTTTACAGATATCCGTGAAGGCGACACCATTCGTCGTACAGGGAAAATCATGGAAGTTCCAGTTGGTGATAGCTTGATTGGACGTGTTGTCGATCCCCTTGGTCGTCCAGTGGATGGTTTGGGGCCAATCAACACAGATAAGACTCGTCCAGTTGAAGCACCAGCTCCTGGTGTCATGCAACGTAAGTCTGTATCAGAACCATTGCAAACAGGTTTGAAAGCTATTGACGCCCTTGTTCCAATCGGTCGTGGCCAACGTGAATTGATCATCGGTGACCGTCAAACAGGGAAGACAACTATCGCTATTGACGCTATCTTGAACCAAAAAGGTCAAGATATGATTTGTATCTATGTAGCGATTGGACAAAAAGAATCAACAGTTCGTACACAAGTAGAAACACTTCGTCAGTACGGTGCCTTGGATTACACAATCGTTGTGACAGCCTCAGCTTCACAACCTTCTCCATTGCTTTTCCTTGCTCCTTATGCAGGGGTCGCTATGGCAGAAGAGTTCATGTACCAAGGGAAGCATGTGTTAATCGTTTATGATGACCTATCTAAACAAGCGGTAGCTTATCGTGAACTTTCTCTCTTGCTCCGTCGTCCACCAGGTCGTGAGGCCTTCCCAGGGGATGTCTTCTACCTTCACAGCCGTCTACTTGAGCGTTCTGCTAAAGTTTCAGATGAGCTTGGTGGTGGATCTATCACGGCTCTTCCATTTATCGAGACCCAAGCAGGAGATATCTCAGCTTATATCGCGACAAACGTAATCTCTATTACGGATGGACAAATCTTCTTAAGCGATAGTCTCTTTAATGCTGGTATTCGTCCAGCTATTGATGCGGGTTCTTCTGTATCTCGTGTTGGTGGTTCTGCTCAGATTAAAGCCATGAAGAAGGTTGCTGGTACTCTTCGTATCGACCTTGCTTCATACCGAGAGTTGGAAGCCTTCACTAAATTTGGTTCAGACTTGGATGCAGCTACACAGGCTAAATTGAACCGTGGTCGTCGTACTGTAGAAGTATTGAAACAACCTGTTCATAAACCACTACCTGTTGAGAAACAAGTAACCATCCTGTATGCCTTGACTCATGGATTCTTGGATACTGTATCAGTAGATGATATTGTTCGTTTTGAGGAAGAATTCCATGCCTTCTTTGATGCGCAACATCCAGAGATTTTGGAAACTATTCGTGAAACAAAAGACTTGCCAGATGAAGCAGTCTTGGATGCTGCGATTACCGAGTTTCTCAACCAATCCAGCTTCCAATAAGAATAGAGGTGTCAGATGGCAGTATCTCTAAATGATATTAAAACAAAAATCGCCTCAACGAAAAATACTAGTCAAATTACTAACGCCATGCAGATGGTTTCTGCAGCTAAGTTAGGTCGTTCTGAAGAAGCTGCACGCAACTTCCAGATTTATGCTCAAAAAGTCCGTAAACTCCTTACAGATATCCTTCATGGAGATGGTGCTGGCGGATCAACGAATCCAATGTTGATTAGTCGCCCTGTCAAAAAAACAGGCTATATCGTCATTACATCTGACCGTGGTCTCGTTGGAGGATATAACTCTTCAATCTTGAAGGCAGTTATGGAACTGCAGCAAGAATACCATCCTTCAGGTGATGATTTTGAAGTCATCTGTATCGGTGGTATGGGAGCAGACTTCTTTAAAGCTCGTGGTATTCAGCCAATTTATGAATTGCGTGGTCTAGCCAGTCAACCAAGCTTCGATGAAGTTCATAAGATTATTTCAAAAACCATTGAAATGTATCAAAATGAACTTTTCGATGAGCTCTATGTTTGCTACAACCACCACGTGAATACACTGACAAGTCAAATGCGTGTGGAGCAGATGCTTCCAATTGTCGACTTGGACCCAAATGAAGCAGATGATAACTATAGCTTGACATTTGAGCTTGAAACAAGTCGAGAAGAAATCTTGGAACAACTATTGCCACAGTTTGCAGAAAGTATGATTTACGGTGCTATTATTGATGCTAAGACAGCTGAAAATGCGGCAGGGATGACGGCTATGCAAACCGCTACAGATAATGCTAAAAAAGTTATCAATGATTTGACTATCCAGTATAACCGTGCCAGACAGGCGGCGATTACACAAGAAATTACAGAAATCGTAGCAGGAGCTAGTGCCTTAGAATAGGCTCTAGTCCAGCTCGTATGAAAATGAACTTATACTCAATGAAAATCAAAGAGTAAACTAGGAAGCTAGCCGCAGGCTGTACTTGAGTACGGTAAGGCGACGCTGACGTGGTTTGAATTTGATTTTCGAAGAGTATTAGGACCTAGTTGAGCTAGGAACCGACAGTATCTTATACAGAATAGGAGAAGTAGATGAGTTCAGGTAAAATTGCTCAGGTTATCGGTCCTGTTGTAGACGTCATGTTTGCAGCAGGTGAGAAACTACCAGAGATTAATAATGCACTTGTCGTCTACAAAAATGACGAAAGAAAAACAAAAATCGTCCTTGAAGTAGCCTTGGAGTTGGGAGATGGTATGATTCGTACCATCGCTATGGAATCAACTGATGGCTTGACCCGTGGTTTGGAAGTATTGGACACAGGCCGTCCAATCTCAGTACCAGTTGGGAAAGAAACTCTAGGACGTGTCTTCAACGTTTTGGGAGATACCATTGACTTGGAAGCTCCTTTTGGTGAAGATGCAGAGCGTCAGCCAATTCATAAAAAAGCACCAACTTTTGATGAATTGTCTACCTCTTCAGAAATTCTAGAAACAGGGATCAAGGTTATCGACCTTCTCGCCCCTTACCTTAAAGGTGGTAAGGTCGGACTCTTCGGTGGTGCCGGAGTTGGTAAGACCGTATTGATCCAAGAATTGATTCACAACATTGCCCAAGAACACGGTGGTATCTCAGTATTTACTGGTGTTGGGGAACGTACTCGTGAAGGGAATGACCTTTACTGGGAAATGAAAGAATCAGGCGTTATCGAAAAAACAGCCATGGTATTTGGTCAGATGAATGAGCCACCAGGAGCACGTATGCGTGTTGCTCTTACTGGTTTGACAATCGCTGAATACTTCCGTGATGTAGAAGGTCAAGACGTTCTTCTCTTCATTGACAACATTTTCCGTTTCACACAAGCTGGTTCAGAAGTATCTGCCCTTTTGGGTCGTATGCCATCAGCCGTTGGTTATCAGCCAACCCTCGCAACAGAAATGGGTCAATTGCAAGAACGTATCACGTCAACCAAGAAGGGTTCTGTAACCTCTATCCAGGCTATCTATGTGCCAGCGGATGACTATACTGACCCAGCGCCAGCAACAGCCTTCGCTCACTTGGACTCAACAACTAACTTGGAACGTAAATTGGTTCAATTGGGGATTTACCCAGCCGTTGACCCTCTTGCTTCAAGCTCACGTGCCTTGGCACCTGAAATTGTTGGAGAAGAGCACTATGCAGTAGCTGCTGAAGTGAAACGTGTTCTTCAACGTTACCATGAGTTGCAAGATATTATTGCCATCCTTGGTATGGATGAACTTTCTGACGAAGAAAAGACTTTGGTTGCTCGTGCACGTCGTATTCAGTTCTTCTTGTCACAAAACTTCAACGTTGCGGAACAATTTACAGGTCAACCAGGATCTTATGTTCCAGTAGCTGAAACTGTTCGTGGCTTCAAGGAAATTCTTGACGGTAAATATGATCATTTGCCAGAAGATGCCTTCCGTGGAGTAGGTTCAATCGAAGATGTTATTGCTAAGGCTGAAAAAATGGGATTTTAAGAGGTGATCTATGGCACATTTAACTGTCCAGATCGTGACACCAGATGGCCTCGTCTATGATCACCATGCCAGCTTTGTATCGGTACGAACTCTGGATGGTGAGATGGGGATCTTGCCACGACATGAAAATATGATTGCGGTTCTAGCAGTTGATGAAGTAAAGGTAAAACGAATCGATGATGATACTCATGTGAACTGGATTGCAGTAAACGGAGGAATCATTGAGATTGCTAATAATGTCATTACCATTATTGCTGACTCAGCTGAACGTGCGCGCGATATTGATGTTAGTCGTGCAGAACGTGCTAAACTTCGTGCAGAACGTGAAATCGAAGAAGCACAAGACAAACACTTAATCGACCAAGAGCGCCGTGCTAAAATTGCATTGCAACGTGCTATTAACCGTATCAATGTCGGAAATAAATTATAAAATAAAAAATGAACTTGTTAAATCAAGTTCATTTTTTATTATTTCTTATTTAGTGAAACTTATGCAGACTGCTTCAGGAACCTGAAATTCATTAGAGAGTTCTGCCAGTCTACCAGTCTCAGGATTGCGCTTAAAGACAGTCGCATTATCAGAATCCTGGTGAACAGCGATAAGGAATTCTTGGTCAGGTGACAAATCAAAATCACGTGGATTATTCCCATTGGTTGGAACAATCTCTAATAATTCCAAGCTTCCATCTGCTAAAATGCTATAAACAGCGATAGAATCATGGCCTCGATTAGAAGCGTAGATGAATTTGCCATCTTTAGAAAGACGAATAGCCGCAGTACCATTAAAGCCACTATAGTCATCTGGTAAGGTTGAAATGACCTGCATTTGTTCAAATTCTCCGACTCCATCGTAAATCAAAACTTCAATCGTACTGTTGAGTTCACAGATGAGATAAGCAATCTTGTAGTGGTGGTGGAAAACAAGGTGACGAGCACCAGCACCAGGATTACAATTATAAGTTGCTAGTCTAGTCAACTTTCCTTCTAGATTGATATCATAGGTAATGACCTCGTCAGTACCTAAGTCACAAGTTACCAAATATTGGTCTGGTGTTAAATCTGTGTAGTGTACGTGGGGAGAAGCTTGGTTTTCATGTGGACCATGGCCAGTGTGTTGAACTTTGTCTGCCAATTCAAGACTGCCATCTTCTTTACGTTTATAGACTAGAACTTGACCTTTATGATAGTTAGCGCCATAGACTAGACTCCGTGTCTCATCGACTGCAACATAGCAGTGAGGAGCACCTTCTTCAACGACGTGATTCAGGAGGACACCATCAGTTTTATATGCTGCGATTCCACCTTTGTCATCATGGCTTCCGACAGTATAGAGATGCTGATGCTGATCAAAGGCTAGGTAGGTTGGACTTGGCTCGGTTGCAAATAGTTCTAGATTTGAGAGTTTGCCAGTCTCAGTATCAAAATCAGCCTTGTAAATCCCTTGAGAAATACGTCGTGTATAGGTTCCAAAATATACTATTTCTTTCATATTCATACCTCTAGAAAAAGATAATTCAATTATAACATAAAAAGGCCTGCTAGATGAAAAATCTAGGTCAGAAAAAACAGCTCTTCCCTTGTCAAGAAGACAAATTTATCCCTTGCTAAAAGACTATAAAAAACCCTTATTTTTCTTAAAACATGATATAATGTTAGGACAAAGGAAAGGAAGAAAAAATGGAACAAAAAGAGAAACACTTTACCTTATCTTGGTTTTTTAAATGGTTTTTAGACAATAAAGCGATCACTGTTTTCTTGGTGACCTTGTTATTAGGTCTCAATATTTTTATTCTCAGTAAAATTAGCTTTTTATTTTTCCCAGTTATAGACTTTTTATCAGTAGTGATGTTGCCGGTTATCTTATCGGGTCTACTTTTTTACCTCTTGAATCCACTAGTAGATCTGATGGAGAAGTACAGGATTAACCGTGTCTTAGCCATTAGTATTATCTTCGTCATTATTGCAATACTCTTGATTATTGGACTAGCCGTTGCAATTCCAAACCTTCAACGTCAAGTAGTAATTTTTGCGCAAAATGTCCCAAGTTATCTCGAGGATGCTGATAGAGTCATTAATGACCTTGTAACCAAGCGTTTGCCAGATGACTTTAGACCCCAACTGGAGCAAGTTTTAGCTAATTTTTCAACACAAGCAACTGCTTGGGCAAGTAATATTTCTTCTAAAGCTGTTAACTGGGTAAGTGCTCTTATCAGTGGAACGTCACAGGTCATTGTCGCTCTGATCATCATGCCATTTATGCTCTTTTATCTCCTTCGAGATGGAAAAGGACTTAGAGACTATATTACTCAATTCTTACCAAATAAATTGAGAGAACCAGTAGGTAAGGTTCTATCAGATGTGAACCAACAACTTGCTAACTACGTTAGAGGACAAATTACGGTCGCTGTAATCGTAGCTATCATGTTTATTATCTTCTTTAAGATAATTGGGCTTCGATATGCAGTAGCGCTTGGTGTTACTGCAGGTATTCTCAATTTAGTTCCTTATCTAGGTAGTTTTCTTGCAATGATTCCAGCCCTTGTTTTGGGTTTGATTGCTGGTCCTGTTATGCTCTTAAAAGTTATTATCGTTTTCATTGTAGAGCAAACTATTGAAGGACGTTTTGTTTCTCCACTGATTTTGGGTAGTCAATTAAATATTCACCCAATTACCATTCTTTTTGTACTATTAACTTCAGGATCCATGTTTGGTATTTGGGGTGTATTGCTAGGTATTCCAATCTACGCTTCCGCAAAAGTAGTCATCTCAGAAATTTTTGATTGGTACAAAGAAATTAGTGGACTTTATGAACCGGTAGAGGAGACTGATAGTGAACAATAGTCAACAAATGCTCGAAGCTTTAGAACAACAAGATTTATCAAAAGCAGAATCTTTTTTCCAAAAAGCCCTAGAGGAAGATTCAGATGAAGTTCTTCTTGAACTTGCCGCATATCTCGAAGGGATTGGTTTCTTCCCGCAAGCTTCACAAATCTACGAGAAATTAGCACCGCAGTTTCCAGAAGTCTATATCAATTTAGCTGCCATAGCTGGTGAAGATGGACTTATCGAAGAAGCTTTTGATTACTTAGAGAATATTGGTCCGGAAAGTGAATGGTACGTATCAGCTCTTGCCTTAAAAGCAGATTTATATCAAATGGAAGGATTGACAGATGTTGCGCGTGAGAAGCTCCTAGAAGCTCGTAGCTACACTGATGACCCTCTCCTAATATTTGGACTAGCCGAGCTAGATAGCGAGCTAGGAAACGATTTAGAAGCCATTAAAGGCTATGCTCAATTAGATAATCGTGTTATCTATGATCAAACTGGAATTTCGACTTATCAGAGAATTGGTCTTGCTTATGCGCGTTTAGGTCAGTTTGAATCTGCAATAGAATTTCTAGAAAAAGCCTTAGAATTAGAATATGATGACCAAACAGCCTTTGAGCTTGCAAGTCTCTATTTCGACCAAGAGGACTACCAAAAAGCAACTTTATTCTTTAAACAATTGGATGCTATTTCACCAGATTTTGAAGGATATGAGTACGGATATGGTCAAGCGTTGCATAAAGAGCATCAAACAGAAGAGGCTCTTAAAATAGCTCAACAAGGATTGTCAAAAAATCCTTTTGAAACTCGGCTCTTACTCCTTGCTTCTCAGCTATCTTATGAGTTGCATCAACCTGAGCAAGCAGAAGCTTATCTGCTACAAGCACAAGAGAACGCTGATGACCAAGAAGAAATTTTGCTACGCTTAGCAACTATCTACCAAGAACAAGAAAGATACGAAGATATTCTAGCTTTAACAGTCTATGAACCTGAGAACCTCTTGACTAAATGGATGATTGCACGAAGCTATCAAGAGACTGAAGAATTGGATGCAGCCTATGATCTCTATAAGGAACTTGCTACTGAACTCAAGGATAATCCAGAGTTTTTGGAACAATTTATTTATTTGTTAAGAGAGTTAGGTAAGATAGAGGAAGCTAAAGACTCCATTCAAACCTATCTACAATTAGTACCCGATGATTTACAAATGCAAGATTTGTATGATTATTTATCTTAAATACAAAAGAAAATCACCAAGCATAGGTGATTTTCTTTTTTTATTAAAAAGAAGTGTAAATTGCCTTAAATTTAGGCGGATATAGTATGAATTTTTGATAATTTTTTGATATAATTGTTGTAGTTATAAGTGAATAATCAACATTAGTAAAAATAGAAAGATTGGAAATATGACAAAAGTAAAAATTGTAACGGATTCTTCGGTTACTATTGAACCAGAAGTGGTTAAAGAATTTGATATTACTATTGTTCCACTATCTGTAATGATTGATAGTGTCCTGTATTCGGATGCAGATCTTGAAGAAGGAGAATTTCTTCGCTTGATGCAAGCTAGTAAAAATCTTCCTAAGACTAGTCAACCACCAGTGGGACTCTTTGCAGAAATTTTTGATGATTTGGGTAAGGATGGTAGTCAGATTCTAGCTATTCACATGTCCCATGCTTTATCAGGAACTGTTGAAGCGGCTCGTCAAGGAGCAAGTTTATCAACAGCAGATGTTACTGTTTTGGATAGTTCATTCACAGATCAGGCATTGAAGTTCCAAGTTGTAGAAGCTGCTAAACTAGCTCAAGAAGGAAAAAACCTTGAAGCCATTCTAGAGCATGTAGAGGACGTAAAAAATAACACTGAACTCTACATCGGTGTTTCAACTTTAGAAAATCTTGTAAAAGGTGGTCGCATTGGTCGTGTTACTGGTTTGTTGAGCTCTTTACTGAATATTCGAGTAGTCATGCAGATGAAAGATAATGAATTGCAACCGATTGTCAAAGGACGTGGTTCAAAAACCTTTAAGAAATGGTTGGATGAGTTAGTAGCCACTCTATCAAATCGTTCAATAGCTGAGATTGGAATTTCTTATGCAGGGACTAATGAATTTGCAAACGAGATGAGAGCTGTTCTACAACCTTACGTTGAAAAACCGATTTCAGTCCTAGAAACAGGCTCAATTATCCAAACTCACACCGGGGAAAACGCCTGGGCGATCTTAATTCGCTATAATTCCTAAAAAAATTGAGAAAAATCAATAAAAACGTGTTTTTGACTTGACCTAAAAGGAATTTTAGGTTATGATTATAAGTGTTAATTAGAAATAATTTTGGAGGATTCATTAACATGGCAAACAAACAAGATTTGATCGCTAAAGTAGCAGAAGCTACAGAATTGACTAAGAAAGATTCAGCAGCAGCAGTTGACGCTGTATTCGCAGCTGTAACTGAATTCCTTTCAGCTGGTGAAAAAGTTCAATTGATCGGTTTTGGTAACTTCGAAGTTCGTAAACGTGCAGCTCGTAAAGGTCGCAACCCACAAACTGGTAAAGAAATCAAAATCAAAGCTTCTAAAGTTCCAGCATTCAAAGCTGGTAAAGCTCTTAAAGAAGCAGTTAAATAATGATTTTATAAAAAACCTATTAATCAAGCGTCAAGCTTGGTTAGTAGGTTTTTTTGTTTTATAGAGGACTTGTTACGAAAGTAGAAGTAGAAATAAGAATTAGGACCATTATAAGCTATAAAAAAATTAAAGCTTGAAAAAATAAAAGAAACAAAAAAACAACTCCGAATCGAAGTTGTTTTCGTTTAACCGTATACAAGTGATGCGGTTGATTATTTGAGACCGTATTTTTTGTTGAAACGATCCACGCGTCCATCTGCTTGAGTGAACTTTTGACGTCCAGTGTAGAATGGGTGTGAGTCTGATGAAATTTCCACACGGATCAATGGGTAAGTTTCGCCTTCGAACTCAACTGTTTCGCTAGAGCGTTTTGTTGAACCGCTAAGGAATTTGTAACCAGTAGTTGTGTCCATGAAGACAACTGGGCGATATTCTGGATGGATATCTTTTTTCATTTTGCAATATTTCCTTTCTGCCATGGTCTCTTTGCGAGCCATAGATTGTTACCATACTAGTCTATCAGATTCTGAAAAGTTTGGCAAGCTTTTTATCTATTTTTCAGCAAGTTTTTTAATTTTTGGTAGATGAGCTCATTCTCTTCTAAACTATAGGAATTAGCTCCACTAGCAAGAGGATGCCCACCGCCATCATGTTCTTTTGCAACTTCATTGATTGGGACAAATTTACTGCGAAGACGTACGCGGTAGTGACCATCTGCTTGCTCCACAAAGATTCCCCAAAGGCTAATAGTATCAATACGGCCTGGAGCTCCAACGATGGCTGCTGTTTCCGCATCAGTAACGTCGTATTTCCTCAAGATTTCTTGAGTCAGAATAACACGTGCAGCACCATTTTCATCAACTTCTAAGTGGTCATAAACATAACCTTGGAGTTTGGCAATCTTAAAGCTCATAGTATCCATTTTACGTGTCAATTCAGCGTAGTCAAAGTTATGTTCTCTGAGTTGACTTGCTATACGAAGGGTACGAGCAGAGGTAGAAGGGTAGAGGAAGCGACCTGTATCACCGATAATACCGGCACAGAGCATTTTTGCAGCATAGTCGGATAATTCAAGATTAGTTGCTTCAGCAAAGAGAGCAATCATCTCACTCGCACTACTAGAGTTAGTATCTACCCAAACAAGATCGCCGTAAACTTCGTCATTTGGATGGTGGTCAATTTTGATAATTGTCTCGGCATTAAGATAACGTTTATCATCAATACGTGCTGTGTTTGCTGTATCACAGATAATGGCAAGTGCACCTTGATAGTCTGTGTCCTCTACCTGATCCATTTTAGCAAGCCAAGTTAAGGTTGGTTCATTAAAACCAACTACTTTTATCGTTTTTTCTGGAAAATGATGCTCAAGCAAGGCTTTTAAACCTACCTGACTCCCCAGAGCGTCAGGATCTGGTTTCATATGACGGTGGATGATAATAGTATTGTATGCTTTGATTTTTTCTAAAATTTGGTGACAAATCTCCATAATGAACCTCAATTCTTTCTCATATCATTGTAGCACAAGAGTTTTTATTTTTAAAATGAAAAAGATGTGATATAATGGAGGAAGATTAATTGAGGAGGACCTTATGGCATTAGCAAAAATTGTATTTGCCAGTATGACCGGTAATACTGAAGAAATCGCTGATATTGTAGCAGATAAATTAAGAGAATGTGGTTTAGAAGTAGATGTTGATGAGTGTATAACCGTTGACGCTTCAGACTTTTTAGAAGCAGACATCGCCATTGTCGCAACCTATACCTACGGAGATGGAGAATTACCAGATGAGATGATGGACTTCTACGAAGATCTAGCAGACCTCAACTTGAGCGGTAAAATCTATGGTGTAGTCGGATCAGGTGATACTTTCTACGATGAATTCTGTAAAGCTGTTGATGACTTCGACCGAGTATTTATCGCCACTGGAGCTGAAAAGGGTTCAGAGTGCGTTAAAGTTGACCTTTCTGCAGAGGAAGAAGATATTGAACGCTTGGAGCAATTCGCAGAAGAATTAGCTGCTAAAGTAGGATAAGCATGAAGTGCACTGATGAAAATTGTCAGTGCAGTTTTTATTAAGCAGGATTAGGACTTTACTAGCCTATTTAGTACTTTTTTTGTACAATAGTTCAATTAAAAAAGGAGACTCTATGGATTTAGATAATATTCGACAAGAAATCGATAAAATCGATGACCAGATCGTTCAACTTTTAGAAGAGAGGATGCATTTAGTTGAAGGAGTAGTTGCCTATAAAAAAGCTTCAGGAAAACCTATTCTAGATACTAAAAGAGAAGAAGTTATCTTTGAAAAAGTCAAAAATCGTGTAGGCAATAAAAAATACGAAGATACAATTGTTGAGACTTTTTCAGATATTCTCAAACGTTCACGTGATTATCAGGATAAAACGATCAAATGAAAAAAGAAAAATTTTACCCTCTAGGAATCTTTCTAGCTGGTATGCTGGGAGGAATTGTGCGTTTTCAGATTTCGAGATGGTTGCCATCTAGTCCAGACTTCCCTTGGGGAACACTAGTAGTCAACTATTTAGGAATTTTTTGCCTTGTCTACCTTGTAAAAGGTTATCTGGTTTATAAGGGAAGTAGTAAAGGTACTATTCTAGCGCTTGGAACAGGATTCTGTGGTGGTTTAACGACATTTTCTAGTCTCCTATTAGATGCTGTGAAATTACTGGACACAGGGCGGTACCTTAGTTTGGTGACCTATTTGCTTTTGAGCATCGGCGGTGGGCTTCTATTTGCTTATTGTCTAGGGAGGAAGAAATGGTAGTATTTTATCTAGCGCTTGCTTGTGGACTGGGTGCTCTTGTGCGTTATTTCTTTTCACGTTATAATCAGGGTTCAGTGCTACCACTAGGAACACTCATAGCTAATCTTCTAGGTTGTTTTTTGATTGGATTATTTTATAATCATGTGGAATCAAAAGAAGTCTATCTTATTCTTGCAACTGGTTTTTGTGGTGGTTTGACTACTTTCTCAACTTTGAATGATGAACTCCAAAGACTGATCAATGACAAGAAGGCATTTTATAGTTATTTATTATTAACCTACTTGCTTGGTTTTCTTGCAATTTTTTTGGGAATTTTGCTTTAAATTTCTTTACTTTTTCTAGGAAATTTGATAAACTGTATCTTGTGTGTAATGGACGCACAAAAATACAGTTTATCCGCTGAGGAAGTTTCCTCAAGATTGACAAAGATAGGAGAATAAAATGAATCCATTAATCCAAAGCTTGACTGAAGGTCAACTTCGTACAGATATCCCTTCATTCCGTCCTGGTGACACTGTTCGTGTACACGCGAAAGTTGTCGAAGGAAACCGTGAACGTGTTCAGATCTTTGAAGGTGTTGTTATTGCACGTAAAGGTGCTGGCATCTCAGAAAACTACACAGTTCGTAAAATCTCTAACGGTGTAGGTGTTGAACGTATCTTCCCAATCCACACTCCACGTGTTGAAAAGATCGAAGTTGTTCGTTACGGTAAAGTACGTCGTGCGAAATTGTACTACTTGCGTGCTCTTCAAGGTAAGGCAGCTCGTATCAAAGAAATCCGTCGTTAATTCGATGAACAAAACTCTGCTGCAAGGCAGGGTTTTTCTCTAGCTCCCTTAGTTCAATGGATATAACAACTCCCTCCTAAGGAGTAGTTGCAGGTTCGATTCCTGCAGGGGGCAGAACAAGAAACAAAAACACTGGATAACCAGTGTTTTTTCTTTGACCAAATTTTGAACCATTCATAAGATATCCATGGTGTGTTATAATGGACATAGAATGTTCAGGAGAAAAAGATGAAAAAAGGTTTATTAATTGGCTGTTTATCCATAGTTATACTATTTGTAATGTTCATAATCCTTAGTCCTATTCTTGCAATGATGGATATGTGGGGTCTATTTGCCCATGCAAGTCGGAATGAACTTGAGCAAGCTGTACATCGTTCTTATGAGAACTACGGTCTTACAGGTCAGTTTGAGTTAGAAAAATATGAAAAAAACTATACAAGCGTTGGAGGATTTGTTATTCATGGAACATACACTGAAAATATAGATGGTAAAACCTATCAAGCTAATTCCCGTTTTGAATACTATACTCGTCCTTCGGAAAACAAAAAGTATAAAAAGACGGATGCAGAAGTAGATTATGAACAAAACAAAAAAATTTATCAGGCTTTTCCAGAATTAGCTTATTTAGGAATTGAGATTAGTCCAGGTACCAGCGAATTTTTAAAAAAATTGGATACTTCAATAACAGATTCTAAAATGACTGCTTTGAAGTACGAAGGGATTGATTTTCAATTTAATAGTAAATCTGGTAATATCCACCTTTATGATGAAATCTTAGAGGAAAATCAAAGAAATGGACAAGCATTACAAGGGATGTATCCTATGGATGCTCAATATCTTTTCCAAAAAGATATTTTTATACCAGAATTTCAATTTCGATACTACACTCCAGAAGACAAGAAGGATCAGTTATATGATGCCTATCTTGAAGATCTTGAATCGCAAATGAAAGAATTTTTTAACAATCAACCCCTTCCAAGCGGTCTTTATGCTGTAAAGATTGATAGATATGAAGGGGATAAACTTGTCAATAATAGCGGTGGCTATTATGTGAAGATTGAGAATCATCAAGTTGTAAAGTTTATCAAAGATTTACAGCAGGAGTCACTGAACTAATGCTTTTCAGCTGTATAGAGTTTAGAGAAAAGAGGTAATATATCAGAAGTCCCAAGAAGAATACCTTCGACTAAAAAAAGAATATAAAATTCGCTTAGTCTTAGTAATAGTTCTATTCGTATTATTTTCTATCCTAAGTATCTTGCTCATCATAAATCTCAATAGATTTATCCCACTAGGCGCGACAGCCATGGCTACAGTTGTGCCATTTAACCATTTTTTACTCGTTCCACTTTGGGAAGAGAAAAAAGCGATTGAAGCAGAGCATCCTGAATGGAAGGACCTTAGTACAAGCGGAGCCAAGATCCCTTCGATAGAAGCGAGTAAGCGAAACATAGCAACTGTTGGGAGCGTTGTTGCCTTGTTCTTCTCGTTTGCTTTACTCTATAGGCCTGCTAAGGTATACCAGAAGGTATCTACTGCCGATGAACTAAAGAACCTTCCCAAGATTGAGAACAAGGACATTCCTAAACTGGATAATAAAAAAATTCCAAAAATAAAAAGGGAATCAGAAGAATAATCCGTAATTTAAAACACCCCAGGAGTTAGTTTTTGATATCTAACTTCTGAGGTGTTTTTTATATTCTAATAATGTTACAAGACCCAAGTACGGATAGCATGGGCTACACCAGATTCGTCATTTGTTTTGGTGATGTATTTGGCGATTTTTTTGAGTTCTGGGTTTCCGTTTTCCATAACAACGGGATTACCAACGACTGCTAGCATGGCACGGTCATTTTCTTCATCCCCAATCGCCATGGTTTCATCCTTACTTAGTCCAAGTTTCTCAGCTAGGTGAGTGATAGCAGATCCCTTGTCTACATCCTTTTTAAGGAGTTCTAGGTAAAATGGAGCAGATTTGTTGATAGAGTATCGCTCGTAAAATGTTGCTGGAATCTTTTCAATAGCAGCATCGAGAATCTCTGGTTCGTCGATAAACATACATTTGACGATTTCTTTATCAGCCATCTCTTCAGGTGTACGGTAAAAAATTGGCATGCTGACGAGAGTTGACTCGTGTACGGTGTATTTTCCGATATTGCGATTGGCAGTGTAAATGCCGTCTTTGGTAATAGCATGCATATGGACTCCCAGTTTACGGCTGAGAAATTCCATATCCAGATAGTCCTCGTAAGTCAAGGATTCACTGATAATCTCATGGCCATTAGCGGTTTCTTGGACAAGGGCACCGTTGAAGGTTACAACATAGTCACCTTCGTCTCTCAACTGCAAGTCGTCAAGCAGTTTGGCAACACCAGCGATGGGGCGTCCTGTTGCAATGACAACCTTGACTCCAGCTGCTTTGGCATCTTGGATAGCTGCAAAAACTTCGGGAGTAATTTCTTTTTTGCTATTAACCAGGGTACCATCAATATCGACGGCGATTAGTTTTATACTCATAAATTTCCTCTGTTATTTCTTATCTGGATTAAAATGATCATTCTCAATCAAATGTGAAAATTGTTGAATGATATTCGTGAAAATACTGTTTTGCTTAAGCATTTCTTTAGGGAAGTAGAAACGGTTGTCACCATGACGGCTTCCTGCAAGAGATTGGACGATAGGAGATAGGCTAGAAAGTTCTGCCAGCTCGCCATTCTTTTGGACAATCTCGATTTGTGTTCTAGGATTTTCAGACTCTGGTCGATAAATATCGTAAGGAAGGTCAAAATTCTTATGAATAGCTGTGTAGTAGTTGGGGTCAAAACCAATTTCTTCTACGAAATTTCGCATGATTTCAAGCTGGTCTTGATCGTCCTCAGAAAAAGTAATAGATTTGAAGACCTTACGGTTGATAAAACGTTGTGATAAGTCAGCCAAAATCTTGTCTGTACTAGTCATCCAGAGTTGGAAATAGGTATTCATAACCCCGTCGTCAAGTGCAAGATAGTCAGATAAGGTCACCTTCTTCTCAAAAAATGGCAGTAGATGAGGGGATGTAAGGGCAAAGAAGTCCTTATTTTCAGGATAGAGCTCCTTAGCACGTTTGAGAAGATTTTGCAGAAGGACTTCCATGGCGCGTGTGGCTGGATGGAAATAAACCTGCATATACATCTGGTAACGACTGAGTACATAATCCTCGATAGCATGCATCCCATTACGCTGAAAGGCAATGCCATATTCAACAGGACGAATGACACGAAGAATACGTGTCAGATCAAACTGGCCATAAAAAGCACCGGTGAAGTAGGAGTCGCGAAGGAGATAGTCCATACGGTCTGCATCAATCTGACTAGAAATGAGCTGAACCACTTGTTTGTTTGGATAAGTGTGATCGATAACGCTGGCTACTTTTTTTGGAAAGTCCGGTGCAACCTGCAAAAGGACCTGATGAATCTCTGTATCAGGGCTTTGGATAATTTCCTGGGTAATTGCCTCATGGTCGGTGTCAAAGAGATTTTCAAAAGTATGAGAGTAGGCACCGTGTCCGAGATCATGTAGAAGAGCCGCAGTCATGGTTAATAGTGACTCGTTAGAATCCCATTCCTCAGGATATTTCTCCTCAAAAATCTTAGTGATTTGACGAGCAATTTCGTAGACACCCAAACAGTGAGAAAAACGACTATGCTCTCCACCATGGAAAGTATAGCTAGATGTCCCAAGCTGTTTGATGCGACGGAGCCGCTGAAATTCTTTGGTATTGATCAGGTCATATATGACTTGATTATTAACGTGGATATAGTTGTGAACTGGGTCACGAAATACTTTTTCATTCATAAGACCATTATAGCAAATTCCTTGCCTTTTTGGTAAAATAGTAGGGATAAGTGAGAAGAAAGAGGAATAGATGTGAAGATTAGAATGAGAAATACCATCAAGTTCGATGAACAATTGGAAGTAATCGATCAACTTTATGATGTTGAATTACGTGAAAAGGGCGATTTTTCCTATCTCCTTTTTTACAATGAAGACCAAGAAAAAGTAGTTTTGAAATTTAATGGGGAGGAACTGGTCATGTCACGTTTCTCAAATCCCAAGACCATCATGCGTTTTCTGAAGGATTATGATAGTTTAGCCTATATTCCAACACCTATGGGACTGCAGGAGTTTATCATCCAAACAAGCCACTATGAAGTTAGTGAAGAGAAGATCGAACTAGCCTATCAACTACAAAACAAAGAAGGAGTTCCATTTGCCAACTACCGTTTAGAAATTACTTGGGGATAAGAAAAAGAGGCTGGGACAAAAGTCCTAGCCTCTCAATTGTCTTTGGATTGTCGAGCAAGACGCAGTGGTTGAGTGGGCTCTACTACGCTGATTTCATCAGCTTTTACAGCCCTACTCAACTGTGCGGAGGTGGGACGACGAAATCGAATTCTAACGAATTACCGATTTCTGCCCCACTCTCATTTGATATACAGTTCCTGATTTTTCAAGACAATTTCACGTACACTTGCAAATTTCTTAAGTTTTTTAAGCTCTTCTGGATGTGTCACAAGAGTGATGACATAGCCTTCTTTACCCATGCGTCCTGTACGACCCGCACGGTGAGTGTAAGTTTCCTTGTCTCTAGGGACGTCAAAGTTAATCACGCATTCCAAGCTATCAATGTCTATACCACGAGCGAGAAGGTCTGTCGCAAGAAGTAAGGTCAGTTGATTATCTTTGAATTTTTCTAGAATAACTTTTCTAAATTTAACGTTGACATCGCTAGCTAGCGAAACTGCTAAAACATCACGATATTGTAATTTTTCCTCTGCACTTCCAAGGTCTGACAAGCTATTAAAGAAGACAAGACCACGGAAATCTTCAACCTGTGCCAGTTTACGAAGCATATCTACTCTGTGACGTTGGTCTACTTGCATGTAGAAGTGTTGAATATTGTCTAACTTTTGGTCTGATAGATCAATGATGCGCGTGTTAGGTGCAATCTTATCTTGGTCAAATTTGGTAGTGGCACTCATGTAAATAAGTTGATGGTCACGAGGTGCATAGTGGGTAATCTTTTCTACAAAGTGGATTTGAGAATCATCTAGCAACTGGTCGAATTCATCAAGAATGATTGTTTCCACGTTCATCATCTTGATTTTTTTCAATTTGACTAGTTCAAAGATACGACCAGGTGTTCCAATCAGAATTTCTGGTCCTTTTTTAAGTCGTTCAATTTGGCGTTTCTGGCTCGAACCGGATAGAAATAGCTGAGCTGTTAATCCGATGGCCTCACCCCAGGTTTTAGTGACTTCAAAAATTTGTCCAGCAAGTTCAGTATTAGGTGCTAAAATCAATAATTGTTGGGCTTTTTTCTTTTGCAGTTTGAGAAGACTAGGTAGGAGATAGGCTAAAGTCTTCCCTGTACCAGTTGGACTGACTCCAAGTAGGTTTTCACCTTCTGTTATAGGTTCAAAAAGTTGAGTTTGAATGGGAGTAAATTCTTGGAATCCCAGTTGATCAATCAATTCTTGCCATTCGGTAGGTAGTTTGGTTTTCATTTTTCTGCCTCAAATCTAATGCCAGCATCTTGGCGCATGGTATAAAGAACTTGATGAACATCTGTTGCATCAGTAAGCCATTGCTGATAGAGAGTCTGGTCTGGTTGGTTAATCATATGTGCAAAAGCAGCAACTTCCTCCGTCATAGTGTGAGGAGCCTGATGGATAGGAAGTTGAACTTCATTTCCTTGATGGTCTGTAAAAATAGCTGATTGGACATGCTCGATTGTATTAAGTGTCAAGGTTCCATCAGTAGTATAAATCTCACAAGGAAGATTAGAAGTGATATTCTTTCCTGCTTTGATGTGTACTTGATAGTTAGGATAGTAGAGCATGCCATCCCCATTTAAATCAATGCTATTATCTAGTTTCTGAGCTTGATAGGTTGCATGAGTCGGTTTTCCAAATAAGCGAACAGCTGCATAAATAGGATAAATACCAAGATCCATAAGTGCACCACCAGCAAAACGGTCTGAAAAAACGTTAGGAGTATCGCAAGCAAGTAGGTTAGGCATCTTAGAAGAATATTTAGCGAAGTTAAAGTCTGCACCAAGAATTTGTTTGTTCGCAAGAAAGTCTTTGATTGTGGCAAAAGCATCTTCATGATAGTTACGTGCTGCTTCTAAGATAAAACATTTATTATCTTTAGCCGTTTGAACTAATTCCTGCCATTCTTGTGGTTGAGTGACAGCTGGTTTTTCAAGGATAACATGTTTTCCAGCAGATAAAGCCATCTTTGCCTGACTAAAATGCAGGGAATTCGGACTAGCAATGTATACCACATCGAATGAATCATTAAAGAAATCATTTAGCTGATCAAATAGCTTAACGCCTTGATACTGTTCAACAAACTTTTCTGCGGTTTCTATTTTTCTAGAATAGACTGCACCCAGTTGAAATTCCCCGCTAGTATGGGCAGCCTCTAGAAAATGATGGCTGATTGAACTAGTTCCTATGATACCAAGTTTTAGCATAGTTACTCCTTTTCCACAAGTAATGATTGATTTCATTATATCATAGAAAGAGCCAACTCGTTTCCTTGAGACAATTCTTTTGCTTTGATACTTCGAAATTTCTAGAAAAAATGGTACAATAGTTACAGTAAATTTAGGAGTTTAGTATGAGATTATTACCTATGAGAAAAATTTCTCGTCATTCAAAAAGATTGGCGCTTTTTTTGACTTTTTGCGCAGGTTATGTCGATGCCTATACGTTTATTGTAAGAGGAAATACCTTAGTTGCTGGGCAAACGGGGAATGTGGTATTTCTATCAGTCGGAATCGTTCAGAGAAATTTGGCTGATGCTGAAATAAAGATATTGACACTTTTATCTTTCATGTTAGGCGTTTTTATGTTGACGATTTACAAGGAAAAACTTCGCATTGTAAAAAAACCCATTCTATCACTTGTTCCATTAGCTATTTTATCATTGATAATCGGCTTTATTCCATTGAGTGTTGATAACATGTTTATTGTTCCGCCTTTGGCTTTTTGTATGGGTCTCGTTACAACAGCTTTTGGAGAGGTTTCTGGAATTGCCTATAACAATGCCTTTATGACGGGAAATATCAAACGCACCATGTTAGCTTTTGGTGAATACGTCCGGACCAAGCATACAGCCTTTTTAATGGAGGGATTGATTTTTGTGAGCCTACTTGTTAGTTTCGTTCTAGGAGTAGTATTTTCAGCTTACTTAACGATTATCTTCAGCGAAAAAACGATTTTAGGTGTCCCCGTCATGATGAGTATTTTTTATCTAAGTATGGTTTTATCTTCTTTGCAAAAAAAGTCTGATAAAAGGCTGAATTTTGAGTGAAAATACTTGTCAAAAATTTGGAATCATGCTATACTTGTAGAGTTGACTATGCACGATCCTGTGCAACCGCACGAACATCGTTGCTCGTCGTATAACAAATTTAAACTTTGTCATTATCGCCTTGCCTAACACAAGTTATGTCTTCGGCTCAATTCCTAGTTTATTCTTTGTTATACTAAGAGCTCTTCTTTTAAGTGGTTCGTCCCACGATGCTAGGCGAGTCTTCACAAAAATTCGGGGAAACCCCAAAAAATCATAGGAGGTGCATAATGAGCACATACGCAATTATCAAAACTGGCGGAAAACAAGTTAAAGTTGAAGTTGGTCAAGCAGTTTACGTTGAAAAATTGAACGTTGAAGCTGGTCAAGAAGTTACTTTTAACGAAGTTGTTCTTGTTGGTGGTGAAAACACTGTTGTCGGAACTCCACTTGTTGCTGGAGCTACTGTAGTTGGAACTGTTGAAAAACAAGGAAAACAAAAGAAAGTTGTTACTTACAAGTACAAACCTAAAAAAGGTAGCCACCGTAAACAAGGTCACCGTCAACCATACACTAAAGTTGTCATCAACGCAATCAACGCTTAATTTTAAGGAGAACACATGATACAAGCAGTCTTTGAGAGAGCCGAAGATGGCGAGCTGAGGAGTGCGGAGATTACTGGACACGCCGAGAGTGGCGAATACGGCCTAGATGTCGTGTGTGCATCGGTTTCTACGCTTGCCATAAACTTTATCAATTCCATTGAGAAATTTGCAGGCTATGAACCAATCTTAGAATTAAACGAAGATGAAGGTGGCTATCTGATGGTTGAAATTCCAAAAGATCTTCCTTCTCACCAGAGAGAAATGACACAATTATTCTTTGAATCATTTTTCTTAGGTATGGCAAACTTATCGGAGAACTCTTCTGAGTTCGTCCAAACCAGAGTTATCACAGAAAACTAACACGGAGGAAAACATTATGTTAAAAATGACTCTTAACAACTTGCAACTTTTCGCCCACAAAAAAGGTGGAGGTTCTACATCAAACGGACGCGATTCACAAGCTAAACGTCTTGGAGCTAAAGCAGCTGACGGACAAACTGTAACTGGTGGATCAATCCTTTACCGTCAACGTGGTACACACATCTATCCAGGTGTAAACGTTGGACGTGGTGGAGACGATACTTTGTTCGCTAAAGTTGAAGGCGTAGTACGTTTCGAACGTAAAGGTCGCGATAAGAAACAGGTTTCTGTTTACCCAATCGCTAAATAAGCATTAAAAAAGGCTTTCCGAGATTTTTGGAAAGCTTTTTTCTTGAACAATATTTGTATCAGTTATTTTTTAAGTTTACTTGAGAAATTGTTTTAAATCAATAAAATCTTAAGGAGCTTATTTGATTTATTATGATAGATAATAAGAAGGAAATATGGTATAATATAGGGTGAGACCTTATGAATAAATAGTGAAAGAGTATAAAAAAAATAATGAAAAAAATAGTCATTAACGGTGGACGTCCATTAAAGGGTGAGATAACCATTAGCGGAGCAAAAAATAGTGTAGTTGCTCTGATTCCTGCTATTATTTTATCAGATGATGTAGTTATTTTGGATTGTGTTCCAGATATCTCCGATGTCGCTAGTTTGATTGATATTATGGAAATTATGGGTGCGAGTGTTAAGCGCTATGATGACGTTCTAGAAATTGATCCTCGTGGTGTTCAAAATAAACCAATGCCATACGGTAAGATTAACAGTCTTCGCGCATCCTATTATTTCTACGGTAGTCTTCTTGGACGTTTTGGTGAAGCAACAGTAGGTTTGCCTGGTGGATGTGACTTGGGTCCTCGTCCTATTGACTTGCACTTGAAAGCTTTTGAAGCTATGGGTGCTAAGACAACCTATGAGGGAGATAATATGAATCTCTCAACTAATGGTTCTAAGTTACAGGGTGCTAGTATTTATATGGATACTGTAAGTGTAGGAGCAACTATTAATACGATGCTTGCAGCAGTAAAAGCTCAAGGACGTACAGTCATTGAAAATGCTGCTCGAGAGCCTGAAATTATTGATGTAGCTACTTTGTTAAATAATATGGGAGCTCATATTCGTGGTGCAGGTACGGATATGATTACTATCGATGGTGTTGAATCTCTACACGGCACACGTCATCAAGTTATTCCAGATCGTATCGAAGCTGGTACTTATATTTCTTTAGCTGCTGCTGTGGGACAAGGAATTCTTATTAACAATGTACTTTATGAACATTTAGAAGGTTTTATTGCGAAACTTGAAGAAATGGGTGTTCATATGACTGTTTCTGAAGATAGTATCTTTGTTGAAGAGCAGAAAAATCTAAAAGCTGTTAATATCAAGACTGCTCCATATCCAGGATTTGCTACAGACCTTCAACAACCGATTACACCACTTTTGTTGAGAGCAGAAGGACGAGGGACACTGATTGATACCATTTATGAAAAACGTGTCAACCATGTCTTTGAATTAGCTAAAATGAACGCAGATATTACAACGACTAATGATCACATTATCTATAAGGGTGGTAATTCTTTACACGGTGCAAGTGTAAGAGCGACTGACTTACGTGCAGGTGCAGCCTTGGTTATTGCTGGATTAATGGCTGAAGGTAGAACAGAAATTACTAGTGTAGAGTTCATCCTACGAGGCTACTCAAATATTATTGAGAAATTACGTAAGCTTGGAGCAGATATTGAGCTAATCGAAGATTAGCCATTTTGAGGAACACAATGAATATCCTGACAAAATTAGCAATGTATTCTTTCTATGAGACGGAACGTTTGTATTTCCGTCCATTCTTTTTTACGGATGTAGATGACTTTCATGCTCTAGCATCAGACCCTGAAAATCTCCAATTTATTTTTCCTACGCAAGCCAGCATTGAGGAAAGTCAATATGCTCTTGCTAACTACTTTATGAAATCACCTTTGGGAATTTGGGCGATTTGTGATAAGAAAGCACAGAAGATGATTGGAGCCATCAAGTTTGAAAAGCTGGATGAAATCCGTAAAGAAGCAGAAATTGGCTATTTTTTAAGGAAAGATTATTGGTCTCAAGGATATATGACGGAAGCAGTGACTAAATTACGCGATTTGTCTATGGATCAGTTTGAATTAAAGCAACTTTCTATTGTGACGCATTTAGAAAATAGTGCTAGTCAAAAGGTTGCACAAAAATCAGGCTTCGTTCTATATCGTCGTTTCAAGGGTAGTGATCGATATACTCGTAAGATGCGGGATTATCTAGAATTTCGCTATACAAAAGGAGAGCTAAATGAGTAAACACCAAGAAATTTTAGCTTATTTAGAAGAATTACCAGTCGGAAAACGGGTCAGTGTTCGAAGTATTTCAAATAGGCTGGGAGTGAGTGATGGTACAGCTTATCGTGCTATCAAAGAAGCTGAAAATAGAGGATTGGTTGAAACACGTCCTCGAAGTGGAACTGTCCGTGTCAAGTCCAAAAAAGTTGCCATTGAGAGATTAACCTTTGCAGAAATTGCAGAAGTCACTGGTTCAGAAGTTTTAGCTGGCCAAGCAGGTTTGGAGAGAGAATTCAGTAAATTCTCCATTGGAGCCATGACAGAAAAAAATATTCTTTCTTATCTTCATGATGGTGGTCTACTTATTGTCGGTGATAGAACACGGATCCAATTATTGGCACTTGAAAATGAAAATGCTGTCTTGGTAACGGGTGGATTTGAAGTTCATAAAGATGTTTTGGATGCTGCTAATAAAAAAAATATCCCAGTGTTACGCAGTAAACATGATACATTTACCATTGCAACCATGATTAACCGAGCTTTGTCAAATGTACAAATAAAGACAGATATTTTAACGGTTGAAAAAATCTATCGCACTTGTCATGAATATGGTTTTTTACAAGAAACGGATACTGTGAAAGATTATTTAGATTTAGTTCGTAAAAATAGAAGTAGTCGATTCCCTGTTATCAATCAGCATAAGGTTGTTGTGGGTGTCGTGACCATGCGTGATGCTGGAGATAAATCACCAGGGACTACCATCGATAAGGTCATGACAAGAACTGTCTACATGACCGGTTTAGCCACAAATATTGCTAACGTGAGCCAAAGAATGATTGCTGAAGATTTTGAAATGGTACCTGTTGTACGGAGCAATCAAACCTTGCTTGGTGTCATAACTAGACGTGATGTCATGGAAAAAATGAGTCGTTCTCAGGTCTCAACTTTACCAACCTTTTCAGAACAGATTGGACAGAAGCTATCTTATCATCATGATGAAGTTGTTATTACAGTCGAACCCTTTATGTTAGAAAAAAATGGTGTTCTGGCTAATGGTGTTCTTTCGGAAATCTTGACTCATATGACGCAAGACTTGGTCGTTAATAGCGGGCGTAACCTTATCATTGAACAAATGTTGATTTACTTCTTACAGGCTGTTCAGATTGATGATGTTCTACGGATTCAAGCTAGAATTATTCATCATACGAGACGATCGGCTATTATTGATTATGACATTTATCTCAATCATCAAATTGTATCAAAAGCAAATGTAACTGTAAAAATTAATTAGAATCTAGGAGAAAACATGATTACATTAAAATCAGCTAGAGAAATCGAAGCTATGGATAAGGCTGGTGATTTTCTTGCAAGTATCCACATTGGCTTGCGTGATATCATTAAGCCAGGTGTTGATATGTGGGAAGTAGAAGAGTATGTTCGCCGTCGTTGTAAAGAAGAGAATTTCCTTCCACTACAGATTGGTGTTGATGGGGCAATGATGGACTATCCATATGCAACCTGCTGTTCGCTCAATGACGAAGTAGCACATGCCTTCCCTCGTCATTATATCCTCAAAGAGGGTGACCTCCTCAAGGTTGATATGGTTCTTGGTGGGCCAATCGCGAAGTCTGACCTCAATGTTTCTAAACTCAATTTTAACAATGTTGAGCAGATGAAAAAATATACTCAAAACTTTACGGGTGGTTTGGCTGATTCTTGTTGGGCATACGCAGTTGGTAAACCATCAGAAGAAGTTAAAAACTTGATGGACGTGACCAAGGAAGCTATGTATAAGGGGATCGAACAAGCTGTTGTTGGCAATCGCATCGGCGATATTGGTGCAGCGATTCAAGAATATGCTGAAAGTCGTGGATACGGCGTTGTTCGTGATCTTGTAGGACACGGTGTTGGACCAACCATGCATGAAGAACCAATGGTTCCAAACTATGGTATCGCAGGTCGTGGCCTTCGCCTTCGTGAAGGTATGGTTTTGACAATCGAACCTATGATTAATACAGGTGATTGGGAAATTGATACAGACATGAAAACAGGCTGGGCTCACAAAACTATCGACGGTGGTCTATCATGTCAGTATGAACACCAGTTTGTTATTACCAAGGATGGACCTGTAATCTTGACAAGTCAAGGTGAAGAAGGAACTTATTAATCAAAAGGGAGCTGAGCTCCTTTTTTTATTTTTAGTTGAAATCAAATTTGCGTAGCAGATATCTTACAAACGTTTTCTTTTATAGTAAAATAAAAGATGACTATATGAAAGAAGGTTCTTAATTGGAAAGTATTATATTTTTTATCTCTGTATTTTTAGCTGGGGTTTTATCTTTTTTCTCACCCTGCATATTTCCTTTATTACCAGTCTATGCAGGTGTTTTGTTAGATGATCAAGAGCAGTCAAAGACATTTCGGTTTTTAGGTAAAGATGTTGCCTGGTCAGGATTAATTCGGACATTCTGTTTTATCGCAGGTATCTCACTAATTTTCTTTATTCTAGGGTTTGGAGCAGGATTTCTCGGCAATTTACTCTATGCTGATTGGTTTCGTTATGTTATGGGTGGTATTATTATCATACTAGGCTTACATCAGATGGAAATCCTTCATTTACGAAAATTAGAGTTCCAAAAAACAGTAAGATTTGATCAAAAACAGTCTAGTAAATATCTATCAGCCTTTCTATTAGGTATCAGCTTCAGCTTTGGTTGGACTCCATGTATTGGTCCAGTTTTAAGTTCAGTTTTAGCATTAGCTGCCTCAGGAGGAAATGGAGCTTTTCAAGGGGCTTTATTAACCCTAATTTATACACTTGGAATGGCGCTTCCATTTTTAGTATTGGCCTTGGCATCAGGTCTGATCATGCCTTATTTTAGTAGAATTAAATCTCACCTACTCTTATTGAAAAGAATTGGTGGTTTACTAATTATTCTCATGGGAATTTTATTAATGTTGGGACAGTTAAATGTCTTATCTGGAATATTAGGATAAAAGGAGTTATCTATGAAAAAAACAATCTATTTTGGACTTAGTTTCTTATCTATCTTTCTTTTGATTGCTTGTGGCAAGGAAGAGAAGGATTCAAGTCAGGAAAACCAAAAGACTCAAACTCAGCAACAAGCAACGGTTAAGCAAATAGCTGTAGGAGCAGAAGCACCGGATTTCACGCTCCAATCGATGGATGGAAAAGAAGTCAAACTATCTGATTTTAAAGGTAAAAAAGTTTATCTAAAATTCTGGGCTTCTTGGTGCGGACCATGTAAAAAAAGTATGCCAGAACTAATGGAACTTGCTGCAAAAGAAGATCGTGATTTTGAAATATTATCTGTTATTGCACCCGGCCTTCAAGGCGAAAAAACGATCGACCAATTTCCAAAATGGTTTGAGGAGCAGGGCTATAAGGATATACCTGTCTTATATGACACTAAGGGAACTACCTTCCAAGCCTATCAGATTCGAAGTATCCCAACTGAATACCTAATTGATTCAAATGGTAAAATTGCTAAGATTCAGTTAGGTGCAATTAGCAATGCAGAAGCTGAAGCAGCTTTTGCACAAATGGATTAACGTTATAAAAAATGTCTAGACTGTTTTGTCTAGACATTTCTTTTTTTTAAAATTAAATTGAATTAGTTTTTAGAAGCAGCTTGGAATTCTGGGTTTTTCCATGCTTCGTCAATAATTTCTTGCAATTCACGAGCAGAAAGTTGCATTTTTTGAGTTTCAGCATCGTTCAATGGGATGTTAACTGGGCGAACGATACCATGCGCACCAACGATAGCTGGTTGACCGATAAAGACGTTTTCAACTCCGTATTGTCCTTCTTGGAAGACTGAAAGTGGAAGAACCGCATTTTCATCATCAAGGATAGCTTTTGTGATACGAGCAAGAGCAACTGCGATACCGTAGTATGTAGCACCTTTTTTGTTGATGATTGAGTAAGCAGCGTCACGAACTGAGATGAAGAGTTCAACAAGATCCGCTTCATTCAAGTCACGGTTAGCTTGTAACCATTGTTCCAATTTAACACCGGCAACGTTAGCGTGTGACCAAACTGCAAATTCAGAGTCACCGTGCTCACCCATGATGTAGGCGTGAACTGAACGAGCATCAACACCGATAGTTTCAGCAAGTGCTTGACGGAAACGAGCTGAGTCAAGTGAAGTACCTGAACCGATAACACGTTCTTTAGGGAATCCTGAGAATTTCCAAGTTGAGTAAGTTAAAATGTCAACTGGGTTAGCAGCAACAAGGAAGATACCGTCAAAACCAGACGCAACAACTTGTTCAACGATTGATTTGTTGATAGCAAGGTTTTTACCAACAAGGTCAAGACGAGTTTCACCTGGTTTTTGTGGAGCACCGGCAGTGATAACTACAAGGTCTGCATCCGCACAGTCTTCGTACTTAGCTGCATAGATTTTTTTAGGTGAAGTAAAAGCTAGCGCGTGGCTAAGGTCTTCGGCATCACCAACTGCTTTTTCAAACAATTGAGGAATTTCAATGATACCAAGTTCTTGTGCAATTCCTTGTGTTACGAGGGCAAAAGCGTAAGATGAACCTACGGCACCGTCACCGACGAGGATAACTTTTTTGTGTTGTTTAGTTGCTGTCATTTGTCTAAACATCTCCTTTATTTTATTAAGGGGGAACCCCATTTGATTTCATTCTATCACTTTTGCTAGGCTTTGTCACGGATATACCTTCGGGATAAATATGTAAACGTTTTACACGTGTTGTTAGACTGTAAAATAGTCCAAACTATGGTATAATATATGTAATTACTAATAGTGAAACGAGGCATTTGTTAATGCAAGATAAAAATTTAGTGAATGTCAATCTGACCAAGGAGATGAAGACTAGCTTTATAGACTACGCCATGAGTGTAATCGTATCGCGTGCTCTTCCTGATGTTCGTGATGGGTTGAAACCTGTTCATCGTCGTATTTTGTACGGAATGAACGAATTAGGAGTTACGCCTGATAAACCTCATAAAAAATCTGCCCGTATTACAGGGGACGTAATGGGTAAATACCACCCACACGGTGATTCATCTATTTACGAGGCTATGGTCCGTATGGCACAATGGTGGAGTTATCGCTACATGCTTGTAGATGGACATGGAAACTTTGGTTCCATGGATGGTGATGGTGCTGCCGCGCAACGTTATACCGAAGCTCGTATGAGCAAGATTGCCCTTGAAATGCTTCGTGATATCAATAAAAATACCGTTGATTTTGTTGATAACTATGATGCCAATGAGCGCGAACCGGTAGTTTTACCAGCTCGTTTCCCAAATCTATTGGTAAATGGTGCTACAGGTATCGCCGTTGGTATGGCGACCAATATTCCACCTCATAATTTAGGTGAAACCATTGATGCTGTTAAACTCGTCATGGATAATCCTGAAGTTACAACTAAAGATTTGATGGAAGTTTTGCCTGGTCCAGATTTTCCAACCGGTGCCCTAGTTATGGGGAAATCAGGTATTCATAAAGCATACGAGACAGGTAAGGGATCTATTGTTCTTCGTTCTCGAACAGAAATCGAGGAAACAAAAACTGGTCGTGAACGTATCGTTGTTACTGAATTCCCATATATGGTCAACAAAACCAAAGTACATGAACATATTGTGCGTCTGGTTCAAGAGAAACGTATTGAAGGAATTACAGCTGTTCGTGATGAATCTAACCGTGAAGGTGTTCGCTTTGTTATTGAAGTTAGACGCGACGCATCAGCTAATGTTATTTTGAACAACTTATTCAAGATGACTCAGATGCAGACTAGCTTTGGTTTTAACATGCTTGCTATCCAAAATGGTGTTCCAAAGATTTTATCGCTTCGCCAAATCTTGGATGCATACATTGAGCACCAAAAAGATGTTGTGACTCGTCGCACTCAATTTGATAAAGAAAAAGCTGAGGCGCGTGCACATATCTTGGAAGGTTTGTTAATTGCTCTGGATCATATTGATGAAGTCATTCGTATCATCCGTGCCAGTGAGACTGATGAAGAAGCTCAATCAGAATTGATGAGCAAGTTCAAGCTATCTGAACGTCAAAGCCAAGCAATCCTAGACATGCGTCTCCGTCGTTTGACTGGCTTGGAGCGTGATAAGATTCAATCTGAATATGATGACCTCATTGCTTTGATTGCCGACTTGGCAGATATTCTTGCAAAACCAGAACGTGTTGCGCAAATTATCAAAGAAGAATTGGATGAAGTGAAGCGCAAATTTGCTGATAAACGTCGCACAGAGTTGATGGTGGGAGAGGTTTTGACGCTCGAAGATGAAGACTTAATTGAAGAATCTGATGTTCTCATCACACTATCGAACAAAGGCTACATCAAACGTTTGGACCAAGATGAGTTCACAGCTCAAAAACGTGGTGGACGTGGCGTACAGGGAACTGGAGTTAAGGACGATGACTTTGTGCGTGAATTGGTTTCTACTAGCACCCATGATCACTTGCTCTTCTTTACCAACAAAGGTCGTGTCTATCGTTTGAAAGGTTATGAAATCCCAGAATATGGTCGTACAGCCAAGGGATTGCCAGTAGTTAACCTCTTGAAACTGGATGAGGGAGAAAGCATCCAAACTATCATTAATGTCGAATCAGAACGTAGTGATGATGCATACATCTTCTTTACGACTCGAGCAGGTATTGTTAAGAGAACTAGCGTTAAAGAATTTGCCAACATTCGTCAAAATGGTCTAAAAGCCTTGAATTTGAAAGATGAGGACGAATTGATTAATGTTCTTCTTACTCAAGAAGATACTGATATCATCATCGGTACTAAGTTAGGCTATGCAGTTCGTTTCAACCAGTCTACTGTTCGTAGCATGAGTCGTAGTGCTACTGGTGTTAAAGGAGTAAATCTTCGTGAAGGCGATGCTGTAGTTGGTGCTAGAGTGATTACCGATCAAGATGAAGTTCTTATCATTACTGAAAAAGGATACGGTAAGCGTACAGTTGCCACTGAATACCCAACTAAAGGTCGTGCTGGTAAAGGTATGAAGACCGCTAATATTACAGATAAGAATGGTCATCTTGCTGGTCTTCTAACAGTAAAAGGTGATGAAGATTTGATGGTTATCACTGATACCGGTGTCATGATTCGAACAAATGTTGCTAATATTTCACAAACTGGACGTTCAACTATGGGAGTAAAAGTTATGCGTCTAGATGAGAATGCTAAAATTGTAACCTTTACAACAGTTGCGGCAGCAGAGAAAGAAGAAGTTGGGACAGAAAACGAAACAGAAAGTGAAGAATAATGTCTCAAAAAAGAATAAAAAGTAAAAAAAATAAGCGTAAGAATCTGCTGATTAATATTTTGGCTGGATTTCTAATCCTTTTGTCTCTAGCTTTGATTTTTAATTCGAAGATACGTGATGCAATTATGATTTGGAATACCAATAAATATCAAGTAAGTCAGGTTTCAAAAGAGGAAATTAAGGAAAATAAAACTGCTACTGGAAATTTTGATTTTGACTCTGTAAAATCTTTATCTTCAGAGGCAGTACTTTCAGCTCAGTGGAATTCCCAACAACTTCCAGTGATTGGGGGTATTTCTATTCCAGAACTTGAAATGAATTTGCCTATTTTTAAGGGGCTGGATAATGTGAACCTGTTCTATGGTGCTGGAACGATGAAAGCTAATCAAGTTATGGGGCAGGGAAATTATTCATTGGCAAGTCACCGTATTTTTACTGGTAAAGATGCAGATCAGAAGCTATTTTCACCCTTAGCACGTGCTACTAATGGAATGTTCATTTATCTAACAGATAAAGAAAAAGTTTATAAATATGAAATAGTAGAAGTTAAAAAGGTAACTCCAGATCGCATCGATGTTATTGAAGACAGAGAAGGGATTGACGAGTTGACTTTAGTAACCTGTGAAGATGCTAATGCTACAGAACGGATAATTGTTAAAGCAAATTTGAAGGAAGTTAAAGACTATTTAGAAGCTTCTCCAGAAATATTGCAATCATTTACTAAACCATATAAACAATTTTATGAATAGTAGAAGAGGTTGGGACAAAAGAGCCCGACCTCATTTTTTATTAGCAATCAAACTTTGACGCGGTAGCTGATTGAACTTTTTGTTCGTCTTTTAGACTCCAAAAAGCTCCTAATCATCCTCGCGGGGCTGGGACTACGAAATCGAGACTTTGTCTATCGATTTCTGTCCCACCGCCTTTTCTTGTCAATTTCAGAAAATAGATAAGGTAAAGACTTTTCAATTTTTCTAAAAAGTAGTATAATGTTTCTATTATAGAAATTTTTAGAAAATTCCAAAAGAGGTTTGTTATGGGATATACAGTTGCTGTTGTTGGTGCTACAGGTGCCGTTGGTGCTCAAATGATCAAAATGTTGGAAGAATCAACTCTTCCAATTGATAAGATTCGCTACCTTGCGTCTGCACGTTCTGCAGGAAAGGTCTTGCAATTCAAGGGTCAAGATGTAACTATTGAAGAAACAACAGAAGAAGCTTTTGAAGGAGTTGATATCGCTCTCTTCTCAGCTGGTGGTTCAACTTCTGCAAAATACGCACCTTATGCTGTTAAAGCTGGGGCAGTAGTAGTAGATAACACTTCTTATTTCCGTCAAAATCCAGATGTGCCATTGGTTGTTCCTGAAGTAAACGCCCATGCTCTTGATGCTCACAACGGGATCATTTCATGTCCTAACTGTTCAACTATTCAAATGATGGTAGCTCTTGAGCCAGTTCGTCAAAAATGGGGCTTAGACCGTATCATCGTTTCAACTTATCAAGCTGTTTCAGGTGCAGGTATGGGAGCCATTCTTGAGACACAACGTGAATTGCGTGAAGTATTGAATGATGGTGTAAATCCACGTGATTTGCATGCGGAAATCTTGCCATCAGGTGGCGATAAGAAACATTATCCAATTGCTTTTAATGCCCTTCCTCAAATTGACGTCTTCACTGATAATGACTACACTTATGAAGAAATGAAGATGACAAACGAAACTAAGAAAATCATGGAAGACGATAGCATTGCCGTTTCAGCAACTTGCGTGCGTATTCCTGTCTTGTCAGCTCACTCTGAGTCTGTTTACATTGAAACAAAAGAAGTAGCACCAATCGATGAAGTCAAAGCTGCTATTGCTGCCTTCCCAGGTGCAGTTCTTGAAGACGATGTTGCTCACCAAATCTATCCTCAAGCAGTCAATGCTGTCGGTTCACGTGATACATTTGTCGGACGTATCCGTAAAGACTTAGATGCTGAAAAAGGGATCCACATGTGGGTAGTATCTGATAACCTTCTCAAGGGTGCTGCTTGGAACTCAGTTCAAATTGCAGAAACCCTTCATGAACGTGGTTTGGTTCGTCCAACTACAGAATTAAAATTTGAATTGAAATAGGGAGCAAAACAGAAATCAGTAACTCGAAGATTTTGATTTCTTCCTCTTATTTTATGTACAGAACAGGAGGCAAAGGCAAGTAAGCCCCAGCCTCTTTCTTATATAGAGAAAGGTTTTTTCTATGTCTTATCAAGATTTAAAAGATTGTAAAATTATCACTGCTTTTATTACCCCTTTTCATGAAGATGGCTCCATAAATTTCGATGCGATACCAAAATTGATTGAACATCTATTGGCACATCATACTGATGGTATTCTCTTGGCAGGGACGACTGCTGAGAGTCCGACTCTTACTCACGATGAGGAGTTGCAGTTGTTTGCAGCTGTTCAGAAGGTTGTTAATGGACGTGTTCCTTTAATTGCTGGTGTTGGTACTAATGATACACGCGACTCTATTGAGTTCGTTAAAGAAGTGGCAGAATTTGGAGGCTTTGCGGCTGGACTCGCAATTGTTCCTTACTACAATAAACCATCTCAAGAAGGAATGTATCAGCACTTTAAGGCTATTGCAGATGCCTCTGATTTGCCAATTATTATCTATAATATTCCAGGTCGTGTAGTAGTTGAGTTGACACCAGAAACCATGCTTCGCTTAGCAGAACATCCAAATATCATTGGTGTCAAGGAATGTACTAGCCTTGCAAATATGGCTTATTTGATTGAGCACAAACCAGAAGAATTCTTGATTTACACTGGTGAAGATGGAGATGCTTTCCATGCTATGAACCTTGGTGCTGACGGGGTTATCTCTGTTGCTTCTCATACCAATGGTGATGAAATGTATGAAATGTTCACTGCGATTGAAGAGAGTGATATGAAGAAAGCGGCAGCTATTCAACGTAAGTTTATTCCCAAGGTTAATGCTCTCTTCTCATACCCAAGTCCTGCACCTGTTAAGGCAGTCCTCAACTATATGGGATTTGAAGCTGGTCCAACCCGCCTCCCATTGGTTCCTGCACCTGAAGAGGATGCTAAACGCATTATTAAGGTTGTTATTGACGGAGACTATGAAGCAACTAAAGCGACTGTCACTGGAGTTCTTCGACCTGATTACTAACATAAGAAAGATAAATAGAAACTTCCTAACAAGTAAAATTGTTGGGAGTTTTTTTCTTTTTCTACGAATATATAAATAGAGAGAGGATGACAAGGAGTTAATAATGAAGATTAAGATTGACAATTTTGAGATTTATAAATTGAAGAAAGCAGGTTTAAGTAATCAGCAGGTTCTGAAAGTACTTCAATACGGAGAAATTTATGATCAGGAATTGAGTTTAGAGAAAATCGCTGAAGTATCGGAGTGTCGTAATCCAGTCGTTTTTATGGAGCGGTACCATAAACTGACTTTTGAAAGCATGGAACGTCTCCAGAAAGAATTTGAAAAGTTCCCATCATTTTCAATTTTGGATGATGTTTATCCCATTTCACTCAGTGAAATTTATGATGCACCTGTATTGCTTTTTTATAAAGGAGATTTAAATCTCTTGAAATTACCCAAGGTTGCTGTTGTTGGTAGTCGCTCTTGTAGTCAAACCGGAACCAAATCAGTCCGTAAAATCATTGAAGAATTGGAAAATGAATTAGTTGTGGTGAGTGGACTTGCTAGAGGAATTGATACAGCAGCCCATATGTCTGTTCTACAAACTGGGGGCAAAACGATTGGCATTATTGGGACTGGTTTAGATGTCTATTATCCACGCTCCAATAAACGCCTTCAAGAATATATTGGAGAACATCATTTAGTACTAAGTGAGTACGGTCCAGGAGAAGAACCTTTGAAATATCACTTTCCTGCCAGAAATCGAATTATTGCGGGATTGTGTCGAGGAGTCATCGTTGCAGAAGCTAAAATAAGATCTGGTAGCTTAATCACTTGTGAGCGTGCCATGGAGGAAGGTAGAGATGTCTTTGCGATTCCAGGTTCCATTTTAGATGGACGCTCAGACGGCTGTCATCATTTAATCCAAGAAGGAGCAAAGTTGGCAACATGTGGGCAGGATATACTAGCAGAATTTGAATTTTAATAAATGAAATGATTTCATTTAGCAAACTTTTCTTCTATTATATGGGTGTTATGTCTTGACAGGTTTTTAAAAATGGTTTACACTTTATAAAGTTTAATTACTTTGAGAAGGTGTGATACTGTGGTAACGGCAACCAAAAAGAAAAAATCAACAAGTAAAAAAAATCTTGTAATCGTGGAGTCGCCTGCTAAGGCGAAAACGATTGAAAAATATCTAGGACGTAATTATAAGGTTTTAGCCAGCGTAGGACATATACGTGATTTGAAAAAATCCAGTATGTCAGTTGACGTGGAAAATAATTACGAACCGCAATATATCAATATTCGTGGGAAAGGTCCTCTCATCAATGATTTGAAAAAAGAAGCTAAGAAAGCCGATAAAGTCTTTCTTGCAAGTGACCCGGACCGGGAAGGGGAGGCTATTTCATGGCATTTAGCGCATATTTTAGATCTAGACGAGAATGACACCAACCGTGTTGTTTTCAACGAGATTACCAAAGATGCAGTAAAAAATGCCTTTAAAGAACCTCGTAAAATCAATATGGATTTGGTCGATGCCCAACAAGCCCGTCGTGTTTTGGACCGTTTAGTGGGGTATTCAATTTCACCAATTCTTTGGAAAAAGGTTAAAAAAGGCTTATCAGCAGGACGTGTTCAGTCTGTTGCTCTTAAGCTAATCATTGATCGTGAAAATGAAATTAATGCCTTCCAACCAGAAGAATATTGGACGATTGATGGTGTCTTTAAAAAAGGTACCAAGCAATTCCAAGCTTCTTTTTATGGAATGAATGGCAAGAAGATGAAGTTGACTACCAATGATGAAGTCAAAAAAGTTTTATCTCATTTGAACAGCAAGGATTTTACAGTTGATCAAGTAGATAAAAAGGAAAGAAAGCGTAATGCTCCTCTTCCATATACAACGTCTTCTATGCAGATGGATGCTGCTAACAAGATTAATTTCCGTACTAGAAAGACGATGATGGTTGCTCAGCAACTCTATGAAGGAATCAATATTGGTACAGGTGTCCAAGGTTTGATCACCTATATGCGTACGGATTCTACTCGTATCAGTCCAGTTGCTCAGAATGAAGCAGCAAGTTACATCAATGAACGTTTTGGTAGTAAGTATTCTAAACATGGTAGCAAGGTGAAAAATGCCTCTGGCGCTCAAGACGCCCACGAAGCTATTCGTCCTTCAAGTGTCTTTAATACACCTGAGAAAATTGCTAAGTATTTGGATAAAGACCAGCTAAAACTTTATACCCTTATCTGGAACCGCTTTGTAGCGAGTCAAATGACTGGTGCAATTTTTGATACCATGGCTGTTAAACTTTCGCAAAATGGTGTTCAATTCGCGGCGAATGGTAGTCAGGTTAAGTTTGATGGTTATTTAGCCATTTACAACGATTCTGATAAAAATAAGATGCTGCCTGATATGGAAGTAGGAGATGTGGTCAAACAGGTTAATAGCAAACCTGAACAACATTTCACACAACCACCGGCACGTTATTCTGAGGCTACTTTGATTAAGACCTTGGAAGAAAACGGAGTTGGACGCCCATCTACCTATGCTCCAACCATTGAAACAATCCAAAAACGTTATTATGTAAGACTAGCATCTAAACGCTTTGAACCAACTGATTTAGGACAAGTCGTTAACAAGCTGATTGTTGAATACTTCCCAGACATTGTTAACGTGAAGTTTACCGCTGAAATGGAAGGTAAACTGGATGATGTTGAGGTCGGAAAAGAAGAGTGGCAACGGGTTATTGATGAATTTTACAAACCATTCTCTAAAGAGGTTGCAAAAGCTGAAGCAGAGATGGAAAAAATTCAAATCAAGGATGAGCCAGCTGGATTTGACTGTGAAGTTTGTGGCAGTCCTATGGTGATTAAGATTGGACGCTTCGGTAAGTTTTACGCATGTAGCAATTTCCCAGATTGTCGACATACACAAGCTATTGTCAAAGAAGTCGGTGTTACATGTCCAAATTGTCATCAAGGGCAAATCATCGAACGCAAAACCAAACGTAATCGTATTTTCTATGGATGCAATCGTTATCCAGAATGTGAGTTTACCTCTTGGGATAAACCTGTTGGACGTGATTGTCCTAAATGTGGTCATTTCCTCATGGAGAAAAAAATCCGTGGTGGCGGAAAACAGATTGTATGTAGCAATGGTGACTACGAGGAAGAGAAGATTAAATAAAAATAATTAGGGCTGAAATGATAATTTCAGCTCTTTTTAATTTAAACTTGACAGAACTCATCATTTTATGGGAAACTAGAAGAAGATTATTCTTACTTAGGAGTAGATATGCGCATCATTTATCTCAGTATCGGATTCATTTCACTAGCTTTGGCAATCGTTGGAGTTGTCTTGCCACTATTACCGACAACACCCTTTCTCTTGTTGTCAATAGCTTGTTTTTCAAAATCTTCTAAACGTTTTGAAGATTGGCTCTATCATACCAAGCTCTACCAAACTTATGTTGCGGACTTTAGAGAAACTAAGTCTATTGCGCGTGAACGTAAGAAAAAGATTATCGTATCGATTTATATTTTGATGGGAATCTCCATTTATTTTGCTCCGCTCTTACCTGTAAAAATTGCTTTAGGCTGCTTAACAGTATTTATAACCTATTATCTCTTTAAGGTAATTCCAGATAAAGAATAGCTAAAAAAGTCATGATTTTCCTTGATAAAAAGTAGGGGTTACTTAAAACAATATGATATAATAATATCAAAGAAACCTTCAAGGAGTATCAAATGATTTACGAATTTTGTGCTGAAAATGTTACCTTGCTTGAAAAGGCTATGCAAGCTGGAGCTCGCCGTATTGAACTCTGTGATAATTTAGCGGTTGGTGGAACGACACCAAGCTACGGAGTAACCAAGACAGCTGTTGAACTTGCATCAAACTACGACACGACTATCATGACGATGATTCGTCCACGTGGTGGTGACTTTGTTTACAATGACCTCGAGATTGCTATTATGCTCGAGGATATACGTCTAACTGCTCAGGCAGGTAGCCAGGGGGTTGTCTTTGGTGCCTTAACAGCAGATAATAAATTGGATAAGACTAACCTTGAAAAGTTGATTGCTGCATCTAAAGGTATGGAGATTGTCTTCCATATGGCTTTCGATGACTTACGTGACCAAGATCAACTAGAAGCTATTGATTGGCTCAGCCAGGCTGGTGTAACACGTATTTTGACTCGAGCAGGTGTATCTGGCGATTCGTTAGAGAAACGTTTTACTCACTACCGCAGAATTCTAGAACATGCTGCAGGAAAAATTGAAATATTACCTGGAGGAGGGATTGATATGGACAACCGTCAAACCTTTATTGACCAACTGGGTGTGACACAATTACATGGAACTAAGGTTGTCTTTTAAAAAATAGAAAGGAACTGCTAGCTTTTGGTAGCAGTTTTCACTTATGTTTGAAATTTTTAAGGCCTATCAGTTTAATAGTAAAAAGGCTAAAGAGTATGGATTTATAGAAAATCAAGGTGTATGGACCTATAGTTCGACTATCTTGCAGGGTGATTTTCTTATGAAGATTACAGTTGAGGATGGGGACTTAAGTTTTCAAGTTTATGACCAGGAAACTGGTGAACTATATCCTCAAGTCCACATGGAAAGTATGAGAGGTACTTTTGTTGGAACTGTTCGAGAGGCTTGTTTAGAAGTTCTTTATGGCATTCGAAAGGCTTGTTTTGAGGTACAGGAATTTCTCTGTCCACAGACCAAGAGAATCATGGCGCTTGTTCAAGAAAAGTATGGCAAACAGCTGGAATATCTATGGGAGAAATCACCTGATACGGCTGTTTTGCGCCATGAAGATAATCAGAAGTGGTATGCTATTTTAATGAGAATTCCTTGGAATAGGCTAGATAAGGGGAGAGAAGGGCTAGTGGAAGCAGTCAACCTCAAACACGATCAAGTAGCTGACTTGCTTTCACAAAACGGGATTTATCCAGCCTTTCATATGAATAAACGCTATTGGATTAGTCTTCCACTCGATGATACTCTAACTGACGAAAAGGTCCTTGAATTATTTGAGAGAAGTTGGTTCTTGACTTCTAAGAAATAAATAAATATATTTGAGTTTTCAAATACTTTCAATTCGCAAAATATTCTTTATTGAAGAAATTTTCAGAAAATATTGGATTTTTTCTTGACAAGTTATTTTTCCTATGCTAGAATACTAAACAAGACATCAAACAAAGGAGAAAGCCAAACATGAAAACAGCTAAGTTTAATCAATTTGCTTTGTTGTTGAGGTACTCGGACTAGTGCAAAAGCATTAGTCCTGTTTGGCTTACCAAGCGGGAGTAAATCAACATCTCGCTTGGAACTCCGAGCGAGATGTTTTTTCTATATCGAAAATGTGAAGGGAGAATTCTCATGCGTGTAATTGAGTTTTTAGATACCAGTCTCCGAGATGGTGAGCAGACACCAGGTGTCAATTTTTCAATAAAGGAAAAGGTTGCTATAGCAAAACAGCTAGAGAAATGGGGAATCTCAGCAATTGAAGCTGGTTTTCCAGCTGCTAGTCCAGATTCATTTACAGCTGTTCAAGAAATTGCTAAGGCTATGAAAAAAACAGCCGTGACAGGCTTAGCTCGTTCTGTTAAATCAGACATTGACGCTTGTTATGAAGCACTTAAAGATGCAAAGTATCCTCAAATTCACGTCTTTATCGCTACCAGTCCGATTCATCGTAAGTATAAGCTCAATAAGAGTAAGGAAGAGATTTTGGAAGCGATCAGTGAACATGTTTCCTATGCCCGGAGGAAGTTTGAAGTAGTAGAATTCTCTCCAGAGGATGCGACTAGAACTGAGCTGGACTTTCTCCTACAAGTCGTTCAAACTGCAGTCGATGCGGGTGCGACTTATATCAATATTCCTGATACAGTAGGTTTTACAACTCCAGATGAATACGGAAGCATCTTTAAATATTTGATTGACAATGTCCAAACAGACCGTCAGATTATCTATTCTCCTCACTGTCATGATGACCTCGGAATGGCAGTAGCAAATAGCCTCGCTGCTGTTAAGAATGGTGCAGGACGTGTCGAAGGAACCATTAACGGGATCGGAGAACGAGCTGGGAATGCTGCTTTAGAAGAAATAGCAGTAGCTCTCAATATTCGCCAAGATTATTACCAAGCAGAGACAAGTATTGTCCTAAACGAAACCATCAATACTTCTGAAATGGTTTCTCGCTTTTCAGGAATTCCAGTTCCTAAAAATAAGGCAGTTGTCGGTGGAAATGCCTTCTCTCATGAATCAGGTATTCACCAAGACGGAGTTCTTAAAAACCCACTTACCTATGAAATTATTACACCTGAATTGGTGGGTGTTAAAAGTAATAGTCTTCCGCTTGGAAAATTGTCAGGTCGCCATGCCTTTGTAGAAAAACTGAGAGAACTGACCTTAGACTTCACAGAAGAGGATATCAAGTCACTCTTTGACAAATTCAAATCACTTGCAGATAAGAAGCAAGAAATCACAGACGCCGATATTCGAGCTCTGGTAGCTGGAACCATGGTTGAAAACCCAGAAGGCTTTCACTTTGATGATTTACAACTTCAAACTCATGCGGAAAATGAAATCGAAGCGACTGTCAGATTGGCTAATTTGGATGGTGAGAAAGTCGACTTTAATGCGACTGGACAAGGTTCTGTTGAAGCTATCTTTAACGCTGTTGACAAGTTCTTTAATCAATCTGTTCGCCTGGTATCCTACACCATTGATGCGGTAACGGATGGTATAGACGCTCAGGCAAGGGTTTTGGTTACCGTTGAAAATAGAGAAACAGAAACAATCTTTAACGCAGCCGGAATTGATTTCGATGTGTTGAAGGCTTCAGCTATTGCCTACATCAATGCCAATACTTTTGTTCAAAAAGAGAATACCGGAGAGATAGGTCCAAATGTTTCCTATCGCGACATGCCTAGTCTTTAAAGGAGAATACCATGACAAAGAAAATTGTTGCCCTAGCAGGTGATGGGATTGGACCAGAAATCATGGAAGCTGGTTTAGAAGTTCTAGCATCTATAGCCAAAAAAACAGACTTTGACTTTGAGATAGTCAGACAACCTTTTGGCGGTGCAGGAATTGATGCCACAGGACACCCTTTACCAGAAGCAACACTCAAGGCTGCTAGGGAAGCGGACGCTATCCTCCTTGCTGCAATCGGTAGTCCTCAGTATGATAATGCTACAGTTCGACCCGAACAAGGGCTTTTGGCACTCCGCAAGGAACTTAATCTTTATGCCAATATTCGTCCAGTTAAAATTATTGATAGTCTTAAGCACTTATCGCCTCTCAAACCTGAACGAATTGCTTGTGTTGACTTTCTTGTAGTACGTGAGTTGACAGGTGGGATTTACTTTGGTGATCATATCCTTGAAGACCGAAAAGCGCGTGATATCAACGACTATAGCTATGAGGAGGTAGAGCGGATTATTCGTAAGGCTTTTGAAATCGCAAGAAGTCGGAGAAAAATCCTGACCAGTATTGATAAGCAAAATGTTTTGGCGACCTCAAAACTTTGGCGAAGAGTGGCTGGGGAAGTCGCAAAGGATTATCCCGACGTAACCTTGGAGCACCAGCTAGTCGACTCAGCTGCCATGCTCATGATTACCAATCCTGCCAAGTTTGATGTTATAGTGACAGAGAATCTTTTCGGAGATATCCTCTCGGATGAGTCAAGTGTTCTATCTGGTACACTTGGGGTTATGCCATCAGCCAGTCACTCTGAGAATGGACCGAGTCTCTATGAACCCATTCATGGTTCGGCGCCTGATATAGCAGGCCTAGGAATCGCCAACCCTATTTCTATGATTTTATCAGTTGCTATGATGTTGCGAGATAGTTTTGGACGATATGAGGATGCGGAGCGTATCGAGCGTGCTGTTGAAGCAACTTTGGCTGCCGGAATTTTAACGAGAGATATAGGAGGACAGGCTTCGACCAAGGAAATGACGGAAGCCATCATTGAAAGATTATGAAGATAAATCAAGGAATTACTTTTGCTATTTTGATTTGGAATCTATTGGTATTTATGATTTATGGTATTGACAAATCCAAAGCAAGAAAAGGTGCTTGGCGCATCCCTGAAAAATATTTATTATCATTTGCATTCTTGTGTGGTGGTTTTGGTGCTTGGTTGGCAGGTGTTACCTTTCATCACAAGACTAGAAAATGGTATTTTAAAACGGTTTGGTTCCTAGGAATAGTGACTACACTAGTAGCTTTGTATTTGATATGGAGGTAATGAATGACAGAACAATCGATTTTTGATAAATTATGGGACCTCCATGTGATTACAGGAGAAGAAGGACAGCCTCAACTCATGTATGTAGATCAGCACTATATTCACGAGGTGACCAGTCCTCAAGCTTTTCAAGGATTGCGAGATGCAGGACGCAGATTGAGACGACCAGATTTAACATTTGGGACCTTTGACCACAATGTCCCGACGGTCAATATATATGATATTCGAGATGTAATATCCAAAGCACAGATTGATAAGTTAGCTGAAAATGTTGAAGAGTTTGGAATCGAACATGCTGCCCACGGTTCAGAAAAACAAGGTATCGTTCATATGGTTGGTCCAGAAACAGGAAGAACACAACCTGGGAAATTCATTGTCTGTGGTGATAGCCATACTGCAACTCACGGAGCTTTTGGAGCGATTGCCTTCGGTATTGGAACCAGTGAGGTTGAACATGTCTTTGCTACTCAAACCATTTGGCAGGTTAAACCCAAGAAAATGTTGGTAGAATTTACTGGTGTCCCTAAAAAAGGAGTCTATTCTAAGGATTTCATCTTAGCCTTGATTGCCAAGTACGGTGTTGCTTGTGGTGTTGGCTACGTGGTGGAGTATCGAGGTCAGGCCATTGATGCACTTAGCATGGAAGAGCGTATGACTATCTGCAATATGTCCATCGAATTTGGTTCCAAAATGGGAATCATGAATCCAGATCAGACCACTTTTGCCTATCTAAAAGGACGAGAGTGCGTTCCCAAGGATTTTGATGCAGCAGTAGCTGATTGGAAAAGACTGGTTAGTGATGAAGATGCCGTTTATGATAAGGTTATTCGTTTGGATGTCTCAGAATTGGCTCCTATGGTGACTTGGGGTACTAATCCCGCTATGGGTGTTGACTTTGATTCTAGCTTCCCAGAAATAAAGGATATGAATGATGAACGAGCCTATCATTACATGGATTTGCAACCAGGTCAAAAACCAGCAGATATCCAACTAGGCTATGTCTTTATTGGTTCTTGTACCAACGCTAGACTTAGTGATTTGCAACTGGCGGCTCGCTTTGTAGAAGGGAAGAAGATCGCCCCTAACTTAACAGCTATTGTGGTACCTGGTTCTCGACCAGTCAAGCGAGCTGCTGAGAAGTTGGGCTTGGACAAGGTTTTTCTAGATGCTGGTTTTGAATGGAGAGACCCAGGGTGTTCTATGTGTCTAGGAATGAATCCTGATAAAGTACCAGATGGTGTTCATTGTGCCTCAACTAGCAACCGTAACTTTGAAGATCGACAGGGCTTTGGTGCTAAGACTCATCTCTGTAGTCCAGCTATGGCAGCTGCGGCAGCAATCGCAGGGCGATTCGTAGATGTACGGCAAATGCCAGAAGCTCAGTAAGGAGAGGATATGGAGAAATTTACAGTTTATACAGGAACAACCGTTCCTCTCATGAATGATAACATCGACACCGACCAAATTCTTCCCAAACAGTTTCTGAAGTTGATTGACAAGAAAGGCTTTGGTAAGTACCTCATGTATGCTTGGCGTTATCTGGATGATAACTACACTGAGGATCCAGATTTTGTCTTTAATCGGCCAGACTACCGTAAGGCTACTATCCTTATCACGGGAGATAACTTCGGGGCTGGTTCTTCGAGGGAGCACGCAGCTTGGGCATTAGCAGATTATGGTTTTAAGGTCGTAATTGCAGGATCTTTCGGTGACATTCATTACAATAATGAACTCAATAATGGCATGTTGCCAATTGTTCAACCAAGGGAAGTTAGAGAAAAACTCGCCCAGCTCCAACCAACTGATCAAGTGACGGTTGACTTGGAACAACAAACAATCATCTCACCAGTTGGGGAATTCACTTTCGAAATTGATAACGAATGGAAACACAAGCTCTTAAATGGTTTGGATGATATCGGTATTACCATGCAGTACGAAGATTTAATTGCTGCTTATGAAAAACAACGCCCAGCCTACTGGCAGGATTAGAAAAAATATAGAAAAGGAAATAGAACTATGACAAAACACATTCAATGGGACGGAACACTTTCACAAGAAGGCTACGACATTTTAAAAGGTGAGGGCGGATGTATCGTTTGTCCTACTAAAGTCGGTTACATTATCATGACTAGTGACAAGGCTGGACTTGAGCGTAAGTTTGAAGCCAAAGAACGTAACCGTAACAAACCAGGTGTTGTCCTCTGTGGTAGCATGGACGAGCTATGCGCTTTAGCACAGCTAAATCCTGAAATCGAAGCTTTCTATCAAAAACATTGGGACGAAGATATTCTCCTTGGTTGTATTCTTCCTTGGAAACCAGAAGCTTTTGAAAAATTGAAAGCATACGGTGATGGACGTGAAGAACTCATGACAGACGTTCGTGGTACTAGCTGTTTTGTCATCAAGTTTGGTAAAGCTGGTGAACAATTAGCTGCCAAACTTTGGGAAGAAGGGAAAATGGTCTACGCTTCATCTGCAAACCCTTCTGGAAAAGGAAATCGTGGTAAAGTGGAAGGAATTGGGGAGCGTATCGAAGGAGCAGTGGATCTTGTCATCGAAGCAGACGACTATGTTGCTTCAATCCAGCCAGACAAAACAGTTGAAACTCGCTACGAGCAAGGTGTGATGGTGTCTATGGTTGATAAAGACGGCAAGCTCATTCCAGAACAAGGTGGAGCACGTTCAACTTCACCAGCACCAGTTGTGATTCGTAAAGGACTTGACATCGATAAAATCATGATGCATCTGTCAGAAACCTTTAACTCATGGGACTACCGTCAAGGGGAGTATTATTAAGACTAAACATAAATTAGAGAGTCTATAAACTCTCTATTTTTTGTGAAATAACGAGTAAAATCCGAACATAATAATTTTAATGTTTCAAAATGTTTGACAAAAACTTTACCTTAGTTTATAATCTTTAAAGGAAACGTCGGAAAAGACGTAGTGATGCGAAAGCATAGGTAGGTCATTATAAAAGAAACGAGACATCGAAATGTTAAACGAATTTCCGATTTTTGACTATGAAGATATTCAGCTAATTCCTAATAAGTGTGTTCTTAAAAGTCGTGCAGAAGCTGACACACAGGTGACACTAGGGAAGTACACCTTTAAATTACCAGTTGTTCCTTCAAATATGCAAACTATCTTGGATGAAGATGTTGCAGAACAACTTGCAAAAGGTGGTTATTTCTATATCATGCATCGCTTCGATGAAGCTGGACGCATTCCTTTTGTAAAACGCATGCATGAAAAAGGGTTGATTGCTTCTATCTCTGTTGGTGTTAAGGATTATGAGTATGACTTTGTTAGTCAATTAAAGGAAGATGCCCCAGAGTATATCACTATTGATATCGCTCATGGACATGCCGACAGTGTGATTTCAATGATTCAGCACATTAAGAAAGAATTGCCAGATACCTTTGTCATCGCTGGTAACGTTGGTACTCCCGAGGCAGTTCGTGAACTTGAAAATGCTGGAGCAGACGCTACTAAGGTCGGGATCGGTCCAGGTAAAGTATGTATTACTAAGGTTAAAACTGGTTTTGGTACTGGTGGTTGGCAGTTAGCTGCCCTTCGCTGGTGTGCGAAAGCTGCGCGTAAACCGATTATTGCTGATGGTGGTATCCGTACACACGGAGATATTGCCAAGTCAATCCGCTTTGGTGCAAGTATGGTTATGATTGGTTCTTTATTTGCAGGCCATATCGAAAGCCCTGGTAAAACTGTCGAAGTCGATGGTAAACAATTTAAAGAATACTATGGTTCTGCTTCAGAATACCAAAAAGGTGCCTATAAGAATGTCGAAGGCAAGAAAATTCTTCTTCCTGCCAAAGGACACTTACAAGATACCCTAACTGAGATGGAACAAGATTTGCAAAGTTCGATTTCTTATGCTGGAGGTCGAAAGGTAGCTGATCTTAGACATGTAGATTATGTGATTGTGAAGAACTCTATCTGGAATGGAGATGCTCACTAAAAATATGATTACTTATTTATGTCGCGAATTGGCGTGGCGTTTCTACAAGGTACCGTAAATACCTAACAATGAGTAAGTCGAAGAGAGATAAAAGAATCAGGGATATCTGTTTCAATCTTTCTAAGGGGCTTACTATGTAAGTCCCTTTTTATTTCGGAGGTTATTGTGAAATTACTAGAGGAACGTATTTTAAAAGATGGGAATATTCTAGGTGAGAATATTCTTAAGGTGGATTCTTTCTTGACTCACCAAGTGGATTTTTCCTTAATGCGCGAGATTGGTCGCACCTTTGCAGAATATTTTAAAAATGCAGGTATTACCAAAGTCGTAACCATTGAAGCATCAGGAATCGCTCCAGCTCTATATGTTGCAGAACAATTAGATGTACCTATGATTTTTGCTAAGAAGGCAAAAAATATTACCATGAATGAAGGAATTTTAACTGCAGAAGTATTTTCTTTCACTAAACAAGTTACTAGTACCGTATCCATTGCAGGGAAGTTCTTATCTCCTGGAGATAAAGTATTAATTATTGATGATTTCTTGGCTAATGGTCAAGCAGCTAAAGGTTTGATTCAGATTATCGAACAAGCTGGTGCTACAGTCGAGGCCGTCGGGATTGTGATTGAAAAATCTTTCCAAGATGGTCGTGAACTGTTAGAAAAATCAGGTCATCAGGTCGTATCACTTGCTCGTTTAGAGCGTTTTGAAAATGGAAGAGTTATCTTCAAGGAGGCAGACATCTAATGAATCAAAAAGAAAATCACTCAAAAGCAGCCGTATTGGGCTTGCAACACTTACTTGCTATGTACTCAGGTTCAATCCTGGTACCAATCATGATTGCAGGTGCCCTAGGTTACTCACCTCAACAACTGACATACCTTATCTCTACAGATATCTTTATGTGTGGGGTCGCAACTCTCTTACAATTGCAACTTAATAAATATTTTGGTGTTGGTTTACCTATTGTTCTTGGGGTAGCCTTCCAGTCTGTTGCTCCACTTATTATGATTGGACAAAGTCACGGTAGTGGTGCTATGTTTGGTGCCTTGATTGCTTCTGGTATTTATGTCGTTCTTGTAGCTGGCGTATTTTCTAAGGTTGCCAATCTTTTCCCTTCAATCGTAACAGGTTCTGTCATTACAACAATTGGTTTAACTTTGATTCCTGTAGCTATCGGAAATATGGGAAATAACGTCGAAAAACCAACGGGACAAAGTTTGGCATTAGCAACAATCACTATTCTCATCATTCTTTTGGTCAATATCTTTACAAAAGGATTCATTAAGTCAATTTCTATTTTGATTGGTTTGATTGCAGGTACTATCATCGCTGCGACTATGGGCTTGGTTGATTTCTCTCCAGTAGCAGAAGCTCCACTTGTTCATATCCCAACTCCATTCTACTTTGGTGCTCCACAATTTGAGATTTCTTCTATTGTAATGATGTGTATTATCGCTACTGTATCAATGGTAGAATCAACTGGTGTATATCTTGCCCTTTCTGATATTACTAAAGATCCAATTGATAGCACTCGTCTCCGTAATGGTTATCGTGCTGAAGGTCTTGCTGTTTTACTTGGTGGACTTTTCAATACCTTCCCTTATACAGGTTTTTCTCAAAACGTTGGTTTGGTGAAACTTTCAGGTATTCGTACACGTTTGCCGATCTACTATGCTGCAGGTTTTCTTATCTTACTTGGTCTCTTGCCTAAGTTTGGTGCCTTGGCACAGATTATCCCTAGCCCTGTTCTAGGTGGAGCCATGCTCGTCATGTTCGGTTTCGTTTCACTTCAAGGGATGCAAATCTTGTCTCGTGTGGACTTCGAACATAATGAACACAATTTTCTCATTGCAGCAGTTTCTATTGCTGCTGGGGTTGGATTAAACGGAAGCAACCTCTTCAATACTATACCAACAGAATTACAGATGTTCTTCTCAAATGGTATCGTCATTGCAAGTACAGTGGCCATCATTTTAAACGCTATTTTGAATCGGAAAAAATAAAAATAAGTGAGAAGGATAGAAATATCCTTCTCATTTTGTTTTTTAGAGCTTGAGTATTGTTTCTATGGTCCTTTTTATGGTAAAATGGTTCTATGAATGAAAGAATGAAAGAGCTCGTTGAGTTGCTCAATCGCTATGCGACAGAGTATTATACAAGTGATAATCCATCTGTATCTGATAGTGAATATGATCGTCTTTATCGTGAATTGGTAGAGTTAGAAAAAGCTCATCCAGAGCAAGTCTTGCCAGATAGTCCAACCCACCGTGTTGGCGGTAAGATTCTAGATGGATTTGAAAAATATAGCCATCAGTATCCTCTCTATAGTTTGCAGGATGCTTTTTCACGTGAAGAACTCGATGCCTTTGATGCGCGTGTTCGTAAAGAATTGGATGATGTTACTTATATCTGTGAGTTGAAAATTGATGGTTTATCGATTTCCTTGACTTATGAGCAAGGAATTTTTGTTGCTGGAGCTACTCGTGGTGATGGTTCAGTCGGTGAGAATATCACAGAAAATCTCAAACGTGTCAAGGACATTCCTTTATCCTTACCAGAGAAATTAGATATCACTGTTCGTGGTGAATGTTATATGCCAAGAGCTTCTTTCAATCAAGTCAATCTTGCTCGTCAAGAAAACGGGGAGCCGGAGTTTGCTAATCCACGAAATGCTGCTGCAGGAACCCTTCGCCAGTTAGACACAGGAATAGTAGCTAAGCGTAATCTTGCAACTTTCCTCTATCAGGAAGCAAGTCCTTCAACTAGAGACAGCCAAGAGAAGGTTTTAAATCATCTGGAACAGTTGGGCTTTGTGGTTAACCCTAGACGACTATTAGCCCACAGCATGGACGAAGTTTGGGAATTTATCCAAGAAGTAGGTCAAGAAAGAGACCAATTGCCATATGATATCGACGGTGTCGTGATTAAGGTCAATGATCTAGCTGGTCAAGAGCAGCTTGGATTTACAGTCAAAGCACCAAAATGGGCAGTCGCTTATAAGTTCCCTGCAGAAGAAAAAGAAGCGAAACTTCTTTCGGTTGACTGGACAGTTGGTCGTACGGGAGTTGTAACTCCGACTGCTAATCTTACCCCGGTGCAATTGGCAGGTACAACAGTTAGTCGTGCAACCCTGCATAATGTAGACTATATCGCTGAAAAGGATATCCGCAAGGATGATACAGTCATTGTCTACAAGGCAGGCGATATTATTCCCGCTGTTTTACGAGTGGTTGAGTCTAAGCGAGTGTCTGAGGAGAAACTAGATATTCCAACAAACTGTCCAAGTTGTGAGAGCAAGCTGTTACACTTTGAAGATGAGGTGGCTCTTCGTTGTATAAACCCACGTTGTCCAGCTCAAATCAAGGAAGGTCTAATTCACTTCGCATCCCGTGACGCCATGAATATTTCTGGCCTTGGTCCATCAATCGTAGAAAAATTATTTGCCGCCAATTTAGTTAAAGATGTTGCGGATATTTATCGCTTAACTGTGGAAGATTTTCTCTTGTTAGACGGCATCAAGGAGAAATCAGCTCAAAAACTTTACCAGGCTATTCAAGCTTCTAAAGAAAATTCTGCTGAAAAACTTTTGTTTGGTTTAGGGATTCGTCATGTTGGAAGCAAGGCAAGTCAGTTACTCTTACAACATTTCCATTCAATCGAATCACTTGCACAAGCAAATCCTGAAGAAGTAGCAAGCATCGAAAGTTTGGGAAATGTCATTGCTCAAAGTCTCCAATCTTATTTTGAGACTGAGGGTGCAAAAATTCTTTTAAGTGAATTGAAAGAATTAGGTGTTAATCTAGATTATAAAGGACAGGTCGTTGCAGCAGATGCTGCCTTATCAGGTCTAACTGTCGTATTGACAGGGAAACTTGAACGTCTTACTCGCTCGGAAGCCAAAAGTAAGCTCGAAAATCTTGGTGCCAAGGTAACGGGTAGCGTATCGAAGAAGACTGACCTTGTGGTAGCTGGAGCAGATGCAGGAAGCAAACTCCAAAAAGCACAAGAACTTGGAATTGAGATTCGAGATGAAGCTTGGTTGGAGAGTTTGTAAGGAATACACAGTCTAGAATAATCATCTATCATTTCTTGCTTCTATCCAAATAAGTGAATCAAGAAATGTTACTATATAAATTAATAATTAGAAATTAGGGAAAAACATGTACAATTATCCTGTACTTATTCATTATCATCGTAAGGATGAAGCATATCAGAGTTGCAACTTTAGTAAATGGCCAGCTGATTCAGTAGAGTTTGTTAAAGAGCAAGAATACTTTGGAGATAAATTTTCATTTACCCAATCAAGTGAAACACCTCTTGAACAAATGGTGTTTACAGTTGATAAAGATGGAGTAAGCAAAGAATATCCTATCCGATTCAATCATTATCCACTCTTAACAGAAGTTTGGATTTTAGATGGAGATGCCACCGTTTATTATTCTGAAAACCCAGCCATTGCAAGTCCACACTATAAAGATCAAAATCCATTTGCTTTTGATAAAGCGATTAACAGTGCTAGTTTTGATCACCACTGGGGTTACCAAGGAGAGTTGGGATGCCAGGTTTCCGAAGAAGAAACAAGCTTTAAACTTTGGTCACCAACAGCAACAACTGTACAAGTTGTAGTTTATGAATCAGCAAGTAATGATGCGGCTATCCTAAAGACTTATGAAATGCAACGTGGTAACAGTTATTCATATAGTCACAAGGATAATACAATTGGCGTTTGGAATTTGACAGTTCCTGAAAGTCTTGCTGGTCGTGCCTATCAATATCAGATTAATTTTCCACATCATCAATCATTGACACGTGATCCATATACCATTGCGACAAGTCCAGATGGCAAACGTTCAGCGATTCTTTCAGAAAAAGAACGTCAAGTTGAAGGTTTTGAAGTTAAGAATGGAACGGAAGCTACTTGGCGATTGGAAAATTCTTGTAAAGCGGTTGTTTACGAAATGCACATTCGTGACTTGACTAAGTCTGAAACTTCTGGTGTTGCTCCAGAATTAAGAGGAACATTCTTAGGTGCTGCCCAGACTGGAACAGTCAATCACTTCGGTCAGTCTACTGCATTTGACTATATCAAGGAACTTGGTGTTAACTATGTTCAACTGCAACCAATTGCTGATCGTCACAAAGAGTATGATGCAGATGGAAATGTGACCTATAACTGGGGCTATGACCCACAGAACTACAATGCACCAGAAACTAGCATGTCTACAAATCCAAACGATCCAGGTCAAGTTATCCGCGATTTGAAGACGATGATTCAAGCTTATCATGATGCTGGAATCGGCGTTATCATGGATGTGGTATACAACCATACGTTTTCAACTGTTGATGCCCCATTCCAAACAACCGTTCCAGACTATTATTACCGAATGAACCGCGATGGAAGTTATCAAAATGGTACTGGTGTAGGAAACGAGACTGCTAGTGAACACGAAATGTTCCGTAAGTATATGATTGATTCACTGCTTTATTGGGTGAATGAGTTTAATATTGATGGTTTCCGCTTTGACTTGATGGGAATTCATGATGTTAAAACGATGCAGATGATTCGTTGGGCTTTGGATGAAGTCGATCCTAAAATCATCCTTTATGGAGAAGGGTGGGATATGGGAACTGGTCTTGCTCCTTATGATAAGGCTAAGAAAGACAATGCCTATCAATTACCTAATATTGGATTTTTCAATGATGATCAACGTAATGCGATTAAGGGTGCTGAAGTTTACGGTGATATCAAATCAGGCTTCGTAAGTGGTGCTGCCACTGAACCAATTGTTGCCAAAGCTATCCTTGGTAGTCGTGAACTAGGCTCTTATCTAAGCCCTAACCAGGTTGTCAACTATGTAGAAGCCCATGATAACTATAACTTGCATGATTTATTAGCGACACTTCATCCAACAGAAGACCAAGCAAGTATCATGAAAAAGGTAGAAACAGCAACTGCAATGAATCTACTCATGCAAGGCATCTCCTTTATGGAACTTGGTCAAGAGTTTGGACGTACCAAACTGGTTGCTACAGGTGAAAACGGTGAGTTGACTCATGATGATCGCGAACGTGCTATGAACAGTTACAATGCTCCAGACGCTGTTAACCAGGTAGACTGGGACTTAATCAATGAACGTCAAGAAAGCATTGAATTTATTCGTCAGATTATAGGTCTTAAAACAAAGACTAGTGCCTTTTCATACCCTACATACGAGGAAGTATACCGTCACGTCTTTGTTCACACAGCTATTGAAAATAGTGGCTGGATTGTCTATGAGATTCAGGGAACTAAAGAACATTTCTTGGTTGTATTTAATGCCAAAGGTGCATCTTTCTATTATGAAAATGCTGGAAATCTAGAAATGTTGGTTACAAATAGTCGTTCAAACCAAGAAAATACTCTTGATAATGTGAGCGTTGCAGTTATGAATGTTTTAGTTTAAAAAAAATAAAACTCAAGATTAATCTTGAGTTTTTTTATATATAAATTTGTCCTAATAAAAAATATGGGAATATTACTAAAAATAGTTGAAAATTTCAGAAAATTTGATAAAATTGTACTTAAGATACTTTATCCGAACAAAAAGTTTTATTCATGAAAATAATGTTAAGTTTTTAAAGTATCTGTTTTGCAAAATTAGCATTGAAAAAAATATTGTAAGTGATTTAATGCTACAAAAACTGATATCAAGGTAGAATATCAATAAATACTGAAAATTTAAGAAATGTCAAGATAATTACTTGAAGATTTTCTAAAAAATATTTATGATAATTCGGAAATTGGTTGAAAGTTTTCTTAAAAGATAGTATAATAGAAATATAGAAAACGCTTACAATATAAAGGGGGATTTATGGATACATTAGAAGCTTTAAGAACTTTTACAACAGGCGAAAATTTCCATCTTCAGCACTATTTGGGCGCACATCGTGAGGAGAAAGACGGGGAATGGGGTTACACATTCCGTGTTTGGGCTCCAAATGCGCAGGCTGTTCATCTAGTCGGTGATTTCACGAATTGGGTTGAAAATCAAATCCCTATGGTTCGAAACGAATCTGGAGTTTGGGAAGTTTTTACAACTTTTGCCCAAGAAGGTCAGATTTATAAATATCATATCACACGGGCTAATGGTCATCAGCTTATGAAGATTGATCCTTTAGCTGTTCGGTATGAAGCACGTCCAGGAACAGGGGCAGTGTTAACAGAAATTCCAGAAAAGAAATGGAAGGATGGACTTTGGTTAGCTCGTAGAAAACGTTTGGGATTCTTCGAAAGGCCAGTTAATATTTACGAAGCACACGCTGGTTCGTGGAAACGAAATCCAGATGGAACTCCATATAGTTTTGCTCAATTAAAAGAAGAGTTGATCCCTTACTTAGTTGAAATGAACTACACTCATATTGAGTTTATGCCTTTGATGGCTCACCCGCTAGGTTTGAGTTGGGGCTATCAACTGATGGGATATTTCGGTTTAGAACATTCTTACGGAAGACCAGAAGAGTTTCAAGACTTTGTTGAGGAGTGTCACTTAAACAATATCGGTGTTATCGTGGACTGGGTTCCAGGTCACTTCACAATCAATGACGATGCCTTAGCCTACTATGATGGAACTCCGACTTTTGAATATCAAGACCATAACAAAGCTCATAACTATGGTTGGGGGGCATTAAACTTCGACTTAGGGAAAAACGAAGTACAGTCTTTCCTAATTTCTAGCATTAAGTTCTGGATTGATTTTTATCATTTAGATGGTATCCGTGTTGATGCCGTAAGTAATATCCTTTATCTTGATTATGATAATGCACCTTGGACACCAAATAAAGACGGTGGAAATCTTAACTACGAAGGCTATTATTTCCTTCAGCGTTTAAATACTGTTATTAAGCTAGCTCACCCTGATGTCATGATGATTGCAGAAGAAAGCTCTTCGGCAACTAAAATAACAGGTCCGAAAGAGATAGGTGGTCTTGGATTTGACTACAAGTGGAACATGGGCTGGATGAATGATATCTTACGTTTCTACGAAGAAGATCCAATTTACCGCAAGTATGATTTTAACCTAGTAACCTTCAGTTTTATGTATGTCTTTAATGAAAATTATCTCCTACCATTCTCACATGATGAGGTTGTACATGGTAAGAAGAGTATGATGCATAAGATGTGGGGGGATCGTTATAATCAATTTGCAGGCCTTAGAAATCTTTATACTTATCAAATTTGTCACCCTGGTAAGAAATTACTCTTTATGGGTAGCGAATTCGGTCAATTCTTAGAGTGGAAATCAGAAGAGCAATTAGAATGGTCAAACCTTGAAGATCCAATGAATGCCAAGATGAAATCCTTCACATCTCAGTTGAATCAACTTTATAAGGACCACCGTTGTCTTTGGGAAATTGATACAAGCTATGATGGAATTGAAATTATCGATGCAGATAATAGAGATCAGAGTGTTCTTTCCTTTATTCGTAAAGGAAAGAAAGGCGAGATGCTAGTCTGTGTCTTTAATATGGCACCAGTCGAACGACCTGATTTCACAATTGGACTGCCAGTTGCAGGTGTGTATGAAGAAATTTGGAATACAGAGTTGGAACAATGGGGAGGTGTTTGGAAAGAACACAACCAAACTGTTCAAACTCAAGAAGGGTTATGGAAGGATTATGAGCAGACTTTGACTTTTACCTTGCCAGCTTTGGGGGCAAGTATCTGGAAAATCAAACGTCGCTTGAAACCCGCTAAAAAAGAATCAAATAAATCTCAAAAAGGAGTAGAAAATGAAGAATGAAATGCTAGCTTTAATCCTTGCCGGTGGGCAAGGAACTCGTCTCGGTAAACTCACTCAAAGCATTGCAAAACCTGCTGTGCAATTTGGTGGGCGCTATCGTATCATTGACTTTGCTCTTTCTAACTGTGCCAACTCTGGTATCCATAATGTTGGGGTTATTACACAGTATCAACCACTAGCTCTCAACAGCCACATAGGTAATGGTTCTAGTTGGGGTCTTGATGTAATTGATTCAGGTGTTTCTATCCTTCAACCTTACTCTGCAAGTGAAGGAAATCGTTGGTTTGAAGGTACAAGTCATGCGATTTACCAAAATATTGACTATATCGATAGCATTAATCCTGAGTATGTTTTGATTCTTTCAGGAGACCATATCTACAAGATGGACTACGATGATATGCTCCAATCACACAAGGATAACAATGCCAGCTTGACAGTAGCTGTCTTGGATGTACCACTAAAAGAAGCTAGTCGTTTCGGTATCATGAATACAGATGCTAATAATCGCATTGTTGAATTCGAAGAAAAACCTGCCCAACCAAAATCAACCAAGGCATCAATGGGGATTTATATCTTTGACTGGAAACGACTTCGCAACATGCTAGTTGCAGCTGAAAAGGCTAACCTAGATATGTCTGATTTCGGAAAGAATGTTATTCCAAATTATCTTGAGACAGGTGAAAGTGTCTATGCTTATGAATTTAATGGATACTGGAAGGATGTTGGTACAATCGAATCTCTTTGGGAAGCAAATATGGAATACATCTCTCCAGAAAATGCTCTAGATAGCCGAAATCGTCAATGGAAAATTTATTCTCGTAACCTTATCGCTCCACCAAACTTCCTTGGAGAATTTGCTCAAGTAGAAGACTCTCTAGTAGTAGATGGATGTTACGTGAATGGTACTGTAAAACATTCCATTCTTTCTACAGCTGCTCAAGTTCGTAAGGGAGCAGAAGTTGTTGATTCTGTCATCATGAGTGGAGCAGTTATCGGTAGAGGTGCTAAAATTACACGTGCAATCATCGGTGAAGGTGCAATTATTGCCGATGGTGTTGAAATTGATGGTACAGAAGAAGTACAAGTAGTCGGATATAACGAAGTAGTGGGGGTAGCAACAGATGAAGATTGATAAATATTCAGCGATTTTAGGAAATACCGTTGGTTTCCATGATATGTCAACCTTGACAAGTAACCGTCCAGTGGCAAGTTTGCCATTTGGAGGAAAGTATCGTTTGATTGACTTCCCACTCTCAAGTTTAGCAAATGCTGGTGTTCGAAGTGTCTTTGGAATCTTCCAACAAGATAACATCAGCTCTGTATTTGACCACATTCGTTCAGGACGTGAATGGGGCTTGAATACCCTTCTTAGCCACTACTATCTTGGAATCTACAATACTCGTGTGGAAAGTAGTACTGTTGGTAAAGAGTATTATCAACAACTCTTGACTTATTTAAAACGTTCTGGATCTAACCAAACGGTTTCCTTGAACTGTGACGTTTTGGTAAATATTGATCTTACTCAGGTTTTCCATTTGCATAATACTACAAAATCTCCTATTACGGTTGTTTATAAGAAACTACCTAAAAAGGATATTTCAGAAGTAAATGCTATCCTAGATATTGATGAAACTGACCACGTGCTCTCTCACAAACTCTTCGATAAAAAAGCTGAACAAGAATACTACAACATGTCAACGGATATCTTTGTTGTAGATACTCAATGGTTGATTGAACGTCTGGAACAAGAAGCTCAGAAAGAACACCCAGAAAAACTACGTTATGTTCTACGTGACTTAGCAGTAGAATCAGGTGCTTTTGCATACGAGTATACTGGTTACTTGGCAAATATTCATTCTGTAGAAACATACTACCAAGCCAATATTGATATGCTTGATCTGCATAAATTCTACTCTCTATTCTCTCCAAATCAAAAGATTCACACAAAGGTGAAAAACGAAGAACCAACTTATTATGCACCTGGTTGTGAAGTAAATACTTCGCAGTTTGCTTCTGGTAGTATTGTCGAAGGTAAGGTTGTTCGTTCAGTTGTTTCACGTAATGTTCAAATTCATAAAGATAGCTTAGTTAAAGAATCTATTGTTTTCCCTCGTGTTGTCATTGGTGAAGGTGCTCAAGTTGAGTATGCAATTATTGATAAGGGTGCTGAAGTAGCTGATGGAGTTGTTATTCGTGGTACAGCAGAAAATCCTGTTGTCATCAAAAAAGGTGAAAAAGTAACAGAGGACATTCTTTCATGAAAATTTTATTTGTAGCAGCCGAAGGAGCCCCTTTTTCTAAAACAGGTGGCTTGGGAGATGTTATCGGGGCTCTTCCAAAATCATTAGTTAAAGCTGGTCATGAAGTTGCTGTTATACTGCCATACTATGACATGGTGGAAGCCAAGTTTGGTGATCAAATTGAAGATGTTCTTCAATTTGAAGTATACGTTGGTTGGCGTAGACAATTTTGTGGCATTAAGAAGACTGTTCTAAATGGTGTTACTTTCTACTTTATTGACAACCAGTATTATTTCTTCCGTGGTCATGTGTATGGTGATTTCGATGATGGTGAACGTTTTGCCTTCTTCCAACTTGCGGCTCTGGAAGCTATGGAGCGTATTGGATTTATCCCAGATGTTCTTCATGCTCATGATTATCATACAGCTATGATTCCTTTCTTGTTGAAGGAAAAATACAGATGGATTCAAGCCTATCAAAACATTAAGACTGTCTTAACAATCCATAATTTGGAATTCCAAGGCCAATTCTCTGAAGGTATGCTTTGGGATTTGTTCCGAGTTGGATTTGAACGCTATGCGGATGGTACAGTTCGTTGGAATGACTGCCTGAACTGGATGAAGGCTGGTATCCTCTATGCAGATCGTGTATCTACTGTATCGCCAAGCTATGCTTATGAAATCATGACAACAGAGTTTGGTTGTGGCTTGGATCAGATTTTACGAATGGAGTCTGGTAAGGTTTCTGGTATTGTAAATGGAATCGATACGGATCTTTATAATCCAGAAACGGATCCTTTGTTGGATTATCATTTTAATAAATCAGACCTATCAGGAAAAGCTCAGAATAAAGCTAAACTTCAGGAGAAAGTTGGTCTTCCAGTTCGTCCTGATGTTCCAATGATTGGTATTGTGTCGCGTTTGACAAGACAGAAAGGTTTTGATGTCGTCGTTGAAGGTTTGCATCGTATGCTTCAAGAAGATGTTCAAATCGTTCTCTTGGGTACAGGTGATCCTGGTTTTGAACAAGCCTTCTCATGGTTTGGTCAAGTATTCCCAGATAAACTTTCTGCCAATATTACCTTTGATGTCAAGCTAGCACAGGAAATTTATGCATCCTGTGATATTTTCCTCATGCCAAGTCGTTTTGAACCTTGTGGACTTTCTCAAATGATGGCTATGCGCTATGGTACTTTACCACTTGTTCATGAGGTAGGTGGTTTGAGAGATACTGTTCAGCCGTTCAATCCGATAGAAGGAACTGGTACAGGATTTAGTTTTAACAACTTGACGCCATACTGGCTTAACTGGGCTCTTCAAACTGCTTTGGATGTTTACTATAACCATCCTGACGTTTGGAAAAACATGCAAGTCCAAGCAATGGAATGTGACTTCTCTTGGGATACAGCTTGTCAGTCTTACCTTGATTTGTATCACAGCTTAGCAAATTAAATAAATAAAATCGTATGATGCTTTCATACGATTTTTTGAGATAATAAAGTAAGGATTATAAATGAAAACAATCAACGGTCTCTGTGTGCTCGATGTTGATGGAACTCTGATAGAAGAAGAGGTTATTGATTTATTAGGGAAAGAGGCAGAGTGCGAAGAAGAAGTAGCCCTGCTAACAGCTCAAGCTATGAGAGGAGAATTAGACTTCGAAGCAAGTTTAAAAAGACGTGTTTCTCTTCTTAAAGGTCTCTCTATCAATGTTTTTGATAAGATTTATCATGAGCTTCATCTTAGTAAAAATGCTGCCCAGTTTATAAAAGTTCTTCAAGAAAATCAGATAGAAGTCGGTTTAGTATCAGGTGGATTTACCACTATTGTAGAAAGATTAGCAAAAGATTTAGGGATTTCATTATTTACTGCTAATCAACTGGAAATCAAAGATGATCATTTAACTGGCAATCTAATTGGTCCTATTATAAGCAGAGAAGTAAAAGAAGAGAGACTTATAAGGTGGGCTAAAGAATTACAAGTGCCATTTGATAGAACGATTGCAATCGGTGATGGAGCTAATGACTTAAAAATGCTTAAAAGTGCAGGACTTGGAATAGCCTTTTGTGCCAAGAATATTGTAAAAAAAGAAATAAATTTTCAGGTAGATGAGAGAGATTTTGGGAAAGTTTTGGAAATGATAGACTTCCTTTAGATAGAAAGAGGAATCAAAATGAAAGTTGTTATCGCGCCGGACTCCTTCAAGGAGAGTCTTCCTGCAAACGAAGTAGCAGAAGCTATAAAAAGAGGATTTAAAAGGGTGATACCAGATGCTGAATGTCTACTTTTACCTGTTGGTGATGGAGGTGAAGGAACAGTAGACGCCATTAAAAGTTCTCTAGGTTTGGAAGAAAAAAGAGTCCAGGTAACTGGACCTTTTGGTGATGAGGTTTTGATGTCTTACTTTCAAAAAAGAGAATTAGCTCTATTTGAAGTTGCAAATTTAGTAGGTCTTGCTAAAATCCCTTTTGATAAACGTAATCCTCTAGAGATTCAAACAAAGGGAATTGGTCAACTTATTCTCCATTTGATAGAACAAGGAATCAAAGATATCTACGTTGGTGTCGGTGGTACGGCTAGTAACGATGGTGGAATTGGCATTGCTGCTGGACTCGGATATCAATTTTATGATGAAAATGGAATTGAACTGGAGGCTTGTGGCCAGTCCTTGTTTGAAATTAGTCATATTTCGAAAGATAAAGCCTCATCTGTTCCTGCAGATATTCGTATCAAAATTTTAGCGGATGTGTCCAATCCTCTCTGTGGACCTCATGGAGCCACCTATACATTTGGGAAACAAAAGGGATTGGATCCATCTAAATTTAAAGAAGTTGATGCTGCTATTAAAGACCTCTATAGTAAAGTTGGACCCAAAATATTAAAATTAGATGGTGCAGGAGCAGGTGGTGGAATTGCCGCTGGCTTGTGTGCCTTCGCAGGAGCAGAGATTGTATCTGGTATTCAAACTTGTTTGGATTTGATAAACTTCGATCAAAAAGTTACTGATGCAGACCTAGTTATCGTTGGCGAAGGTAGACTGGACTCGCAAAGTCTAGCTGGAAAGGCGCCAATTGGAGTAGCAAAAAGAACACCAAATGGTGTTCCAGTTCTTGCTATTTGTGGTAGTTTATCAGAGGATTTACCACCCTTACCATTTGAGAATATAGTCGCAGCTTTTTCCATACTTGAAAAAAGCGAACCGTTAGCAGACAGTCTAAAAAAAGCAGCTGTTTATCTAGAAAATACAGCTGCAAGTATCGCACGAATCATGTCTTTGAGATAGAGTTAACCAAACCATTTTTTCCAGAGAGAAGTAGGAACTTTCGTCTCTTTCTCTTGCCACAAGTCTGAAAAGGCCTTTCTGAGGTCTTTTTCACTTGTTTGAACCGGAACATCGCTATGGATAACCAGTCCGAAAGGAGAAGAGTTATGATCTTCAGAAACGATAGTTGCTTGGCAGTCAGCATCTTTGGCTTGTTTTAAATAATAGACCTGTTTGTCAAATACTACTTGAGGAGAAATTTTGACAAATAGAGGTTCGGTTTCTTTTTTAAAAGTCTCTAAAATTGTTAAAAATGCCTTTTGAAATTTGACATCATTCGCAGTAGCGAGTTCAGCGTAGCCAAGAACACGTTCTTCAAAGGTACCAAGAAAACGTCTTTGTTCGTCTGGATTTAACTTAAGTCCACCATTGGCTTTTTCTAATATTTGTTTAGATATATCAGTCATAAATATAGTATATCATAAAAGTCTATAGATAAGGCGGAAAAGAAAGCGATTACTTAACAAAGTTAAGGAAAATTTGCACAAAGATAACGTTTTTTCTTGAAAAAGGTATCTTTTTGATGTATCATAGAGGTGTAAAATAATTTAACTCAAAGGAGAGTAAAAAATGTCAATTATTACTGATGTTTACGCTCGCGAAGTCCTAGACTCACGCGGTAACCCAACACTTGAAGTAGAAGTTTACACTGAATCAGGTGCTTTCGGACGTGGTATGGTTCCATCAGGAGCTTCTACTGGTGAACACGAAGCAGTTGAACTTCGCGACGGTGACAAATCTCGTTACGGTGGTCTTGGTACACAAAAAGCTGTTGACAACGTTAACAACATCATTGCTGAAGCAATTATCGGCTACGATGTACGTGACCAACAAGCTATCGACCGTGCTATGATCGCTCTTGACGGTACTCCTAACAAAGGTAAATTGGGTGCAAACGCAATCCTTGGTGTGTCTATCGCTGTAGCCCGCGCTGCTGCTGACTACCTTGAAATCCCACTTTACAGCTATCTTGGTGGATTCAACACTAAAGTTCTTCCAACTCCAATGATGAACATCATCAATGGTGGATCTCACTCAGATGCTCCAATCGCTTTCCAAGAATTCATGATCGTACCTGCTGGTGCACCTACATTCAAAGAAGCTCTTCGTTGGGGTGCTGAAATCTTCCACGCACTTAAGAAAATCCTTAAATCACGTGGTTTGGAAACTGCCGTAGGTGACGAAGGTGGATTTGCTCCTCGTTTCGACGGAACTGAAGATGGTGTAGAAACAATCCTTGCTGCTATCGAAGCTGCTGGTTATGTTCCAGGTAAAGATGTATTTATCGGATTTGACTGTGCATCATCAGAATTCTACGATAAAGAACGCAAAGTTTACGATTACACTAAATTCGAAGGTGAAGGAGCTGCTGTCCGTACTGCTGCTGAACAAATCGACTACCTTGAAGAATTGGTAAACAAATACCCAATCATCACTATCGAAGATGGTATGGACGAAAACGACTGGGACGGTTGGAAAGCTCTTACTGAACGTCTTGGTGGTAAAGTTCAATTGGTTGGTGACGACTTCTTCGTAACAAACACTGACTACCTTTCACGTGGTATCGAAGAAGGTGCTGCTAACTCAATCCTTATCAAAGTTAACCAAATCGGTACTCTTACTGAAACATTCGACGCTATCGAAATGGCGAAAGAAGCTGGTTACACTGCCGTTGTATCACACCGTTCAGGTGAAACTGAAGATTCAACAATCGCTGACATCGCAGTTGCAACAAACGCAGGACAAATCAAGACTGGTTCACTTTCACGTACAGACCGTATCGCTAAATACAACCAATTGCTTCGCATCGAAGATCAACTTGGTGAAGTAGCTGAATACCGTGGATTGAAATCATTCTACAACTTGAAAAAATAATCTAGTTCAGTGAACTAATGAAAGCCCTTGGATTTTTCCAAGGGCTTTTGTATATTATAAGACAAGCTCAAAGAAATCCAGTCTTGTTTTCGTATTCTAGAGGTGAAATGAGAGATTTTTAAACGGTTTTTTGGTATAATAATACCCAGGAAAAACTAGAGAAAGAAGGAGGTTGAGATGGAAAAGTATTTATCGGTAACAACTTTGACTAAGTATCTGAAAATGAAATTCGATAAAGACCCATACTTGGAGAGGGTCTATTTAACTGGTCAGGTTTCTAACTTCCGGAAGCGTCCAACTCATCAATATTTTTCTCTAAAAGATGATCGAGCTGTAATCCAAGCGACTATTTGGTCAGGTATTTATCAGAAACTAGGTTTTGATTTGGAAGAAGGGATGAAGATCAATGTTATCGGTCGTGTCCAAGTATATGAACCAAGTGGGAGCTACTCTATCATCATTGAAAAGGCAGAGCCTGATGGCGTAGGGGCTCTTGCGATTCAGTTCGAACAATTAAAAAAGAAATTATCAGAAGAAGGCCTTTTTCAAGAACGCTTTAAACAAGCAATCCCTCAGTTTGCAAAACGTATCGGGGTTGTAACTAGTCGTAGTGGTGCTGTTATACAGGATATTATTACTACCGTTAGCAGACGTTTCCCAGGAGTTGAGATTGTTTTATATCCTACCAAGGTACAAGGCGAAGGGGCAGCAGAGGAGATTGCCCGTAACATTGCTAGAGCTAATGAACGAGAAGACTTGGATGTTCTTATCATTGGTCGTGGTGGTGGATCAATTGAGGATCTTTGGGCTTTTAACGAAGAGATTGTAGTGCGTTCTATCTTTGAATCTCGTTTACCGATTATTTCAAGTGTTGGTCACGAAACGGATGTAACCTTGGCTGATTTTGTTGCCGACAAGAGAGCAGCAACACCAACTGCTGCAGCAGAGTTAGCTACACCTGTGACTAAGTTAGATCTACTGACCTACCTTAAAAATCAAGAGAAACGAATGGCTACTGCTGTACAAAATACTTTATCAAAGAAAAAAGAAGCCTTGAGAGGGCTTAGTCAATCAGTCATCTTCAGGCAACCAGAGCGTTTATATGATGGATATCTGCAACGCTTGGATCAGTTAATGCTTCGACTGAAGCAGGGATTGAATGGTGAGTTAGTTAGAAATCAACAGAAGGTTCAAGCTCAAATTCACCGTTTGGAGCAATTATCGCTAAATGTCAAGATTCAGCGCTACCAAGATCGTATTCAACAGTTACAAAAATTAATGCGTAGCCAGATGGCTGTGATTTATGATGCCAAGGTTGCTGAAGTAAAACGCTTGTCAGAAGCTTTACTCATGTTAGATACGAGTCGTATCGTAGCAAGGGGTTATGCGATTGTTAAAAAAGAGGATACCGTGGTATCTTCAGCAAATGATTTGAAAAAAAATGACCAGGTGATGTTGATGATGCGAGATGGTCATGTAGAATTAGAGGTTAAAGATGTCAAAACAGAAGAAATTTGAAGATAATTTAGCAGAGCTTGAGACTATTGTTCAGAGTTTAGAAAATGGTGAAATTGCTTTAGAAGATGCTATTACTGCATTTCAAAAAGGAATGGTTCTTTCAAAAGAATTGCAAGCAACACTTGATAAAGCAGAAAAGACCTTGGTTAAAGTCATGCAAGAAGATGGAACAGAAAGCAAACTTCTATGAACAAGCAAGAAAAATTAGCTTTGGTTGAGTCAGCTCTTGAGGAGTTTTATGGAGACCAGCAATTAGCTGCTAATCTCAGAGAAGCTGTTCTCTATTCTATCCATGCAGGTGGTAAACGAATTCGTCCTTATCTACTTTTAGAAGTTTTGGAGTCTTTGCAGGTGCCAATCACCTTAGCTCATGCCCAGGTTGCAGCAGCGCTTGAGATGATTCACACAGGAAGCTTAATTCATGATGATCTTCCTGCTATGGATGATGATGATTTTCGTCGTGGGCGTTTAACCAACCATAAGAAGTTTGGTGAAGCACTAGCAATTTTAGCTGGCGATGCCCTCTTTTTAGATCCTTATGCTTTGATAGCGCAAGCAGACTTGCCAAATGAAATTAAGGTAGATTTAATAGCTTCTTTGTCCCTTTCTTCTGGAAGTATGGGGATGGTCGCTGGCCAAGTTTTGGATATGGAAGGTGAAGGTAAACATTTAAACCTAGAAGAACTTCAGACCATCCATGCTAATAAAACGGGTAAACTCTTAGCTTTCCCTTTTCAAGCGGCAGGAGTTATTGCAGGATTGGATAAAAATCTTCAAAAACAGTTGAAAACAGTTGGAGAGCTGATTGGGCTTGCTTTTCAAGTGAGAGATGATATCCTTGATGTTACTGCTAGTTTTGAGGAAATTGGTAAAACACCACAAAAAGATTTGCAAGCTGAGAAATCAACCTATCCTGCTTTGTTAGGATTGGATGAGGCAAAAGTTTTTTGTAACCGAACTTTGGATCAGGCTAATGAAAAATTAGACGTGATTAGCCAATTAGTCGACTTTGATAAAGAACCAATTGTAAAAATAGTAGAAAGTTTGAGAATCAATGCCTAAGGAAAGAGTAGATGTACTTGCCTACAAACAAGGTTTATTTGAAACAAGAGAACAGGCTAAGCGGGGCGTAATGGCTGGATTAGTGATTGCAGTCCTTAATGGTGAGCGTTTTGATAAACCAGGAGAAAAAATTCCTGATGATACTGAATTAAAACTCAAGGGTGAGAAACTCAAGTATGTTAGTCGAGGTGGCTTGAAACTTGAGAAGGCTTTAGAAAAATTTGAAATATCAGTTGAAGGCAAAACAACCATTGATATTGGCGCTTCAACAGGAGGCTTTACGGATGTCATGCTGCAAAATGGTGCAAAACTGGTTTATGCCGTTGATGTTGGGACCAATCAGCTAGCCTGGAAATTACGCCAAGATGAGCGTGTCGTTAGCATGGAACAGTTTAATTTTCGTTATGCTGAAAAGACTGATTTTGAACAAGAACCTAGTTTTGCAAGTATAGACGTGAGTTTTATTTCTTTGAGTCTCATTTTACCAGCTCTACATAGAATATTGGCCAATCAAGGGGAAGTTGTTGCACTTATAAAACCACAGTTTGAAGCAGGGCGAGAACAAATTGGAAAAAATGGTATTATCAGAGATGCCAAAGTTCACCAAAATGTTTTAGAATCAGTTACTAAAATGGCAGTTGATGAAGGATTCTCAGTCTTAGGATTGGATTTCTCTCCTATTCAAGGTGGACACGGAAATATTGAGTTTCTTGCTTATTTACGTAAAGAAGAACATACAAGCAACCAAGTAGTTTCTGAAATAGAACAAGTAGTAGAAAAAGCACATAGAGAGTTTAAAGATGAATAAAAAAGAAAGACTTGAAAAAATTAGAAGATTTGTGACTGACTATCAAATCGGTACACAAGAAGAAATCGTTGAACACTTGAGAGAAGCAGGCATCTCTGCTACTCAAGCAACTGTTTCACGTGATATCAAAGAATTAGGGATTGTAAAAATTCCTTTGAAAGACAATACATATGTCTATGAATTACCAAAGTCAGTAGTTAAAAGTTTACAGTTAGCTGAGAACAATATCGAAAGTTTCGAAAGAATGGGTAATCTCATCAACTTAGATGTTATTCCTGGGAATACAATTTTTGTTAAAAGTCAATTGACTCAAACATTTTCGGATATGATTTTTAGCTGTTTAGCAGATGATAACTCAATTTTAATTGTGGCGCGAACTGAAGAAGCAGCTGTAGAGATTGTTGAACAAGTTAAAAAGTGGTAGGACCTTATGTTACTTGAAATTTCAATTAAAAACTTTGCCATCATTGAGGCTATTTCACTTAATTTTGAGAAGGGAATGACAGTTCTGACTGGGGAAACCGGTGCTGGGAAGTCTATCATCATCGATGCTATGAATATGATGCTGGGAGCCAGAGCCACAACGGACGTTATTCGTCATGGTGCTCCTAAGGCTGAAATCGAAGGTCTTTTCTCGGTTGAAAATAGTCATGCTTTGCAAATGATTTTTGATGAGCAAGGAATAGAGCTAGGCGATGAAATCATCATCCGTCGTGAAATTTTACAAAACGGGCGTAGTGTTAGTCGTGTCAATGGACAGATGGTTAATCTATCTGTTCTTCGCTCAATTGGACAGTATCTTGTGGATATCCATGGGCAACATGATCAAGAAGAGTTAATGCGTCCCCAATTGCACATTCAGATGCTTGATGGGTTTGGTGATGCAGATTTTCTGGAACTGAAGCAAGCCTACCAGACAAACTTTGATGCTTATCGTAAAAAGCGCAAGAAACTTCTTGAGATTAAGAAAAATCAAGAAGAGCACAAGGCTCGTATTGAAATGTTGGAATTTCAGATGGCTGAAATTGAATCTGCGTCCTTACAGCCAGGTGAAGACCTCAAACTAAACCAAGATCGAGATAAACTTTTAAATCATAAAAATATTGCTGACACGTTGACTAATGCTTATACAATGTTAGATAATGAAGAATTTTCAAGTCTAGCTAACGTTCGTTCAGCAATGAATGATATGGAAAGTTTAGAAGAGTATGATGTAGAATATCGTGAAATTTCTACTTCCTTATCTGAATCTTATTATGTTCTAGAAGATGTTACTAAACGTTTAGAGGATATTATTGAAAGTCTTGATTTCGACGGTAATCGTCTCATGCAGATTGAAAGCCGTTTAGATCTCATTCACGCCATTACACGTAAGTATGGTGGGAATGTTGACGATGTCTTGATGTACTTTGCTAAAATCACAGAAGAATACAACCTTTTGACTGGCAATCATTTATCTTCAGATGATATGGAAGCAGAACTCAAAAAATTGGAAGTAAGTCTAGTTGACTTAGCAACTAAGCTTGCATCTGCTCGACATAACTTAGCTCAACAATTAGAAATTGAGATACAGCAAGAACTCAAAGACCTTTATATGGATAAGGCTCGATTTCAGGTTCAATTTACTAAAGGTAAGTTTACTCGCGAAGGAAATGAAAGTGTTGAATTTTACATCTCCACCAACCCTGGAGAAGACTTTAAACCATTGGTTAAAGTAGCTTCTGGAGGAGAGTTGTCTCGCCTCATGTTGGCGATCAAGTCTGCTTTTTCTCGTAAGGAAGGTAAGACCAGTATTGTATTCGATGAAGTGGACACAGGAGTTTCAGGTCGTGTAGCTCAAGCAATCGCTCAAAAGATTCATAAAATTGGTCAGAATGGTCAAGTATTAGCTATATCTCATCTTCCTCAAGTCATTGCGATCGCAGATTATCAGTTCTTTATTGAAAAGATTAGTAATGACCATTCAACTGTTTCAACAGTTCGCTTGTTGACAGTTGAAGAAAGGGTGGAAGAAGTTGCTAAAATGTTGGCTGGTGAGAATGTGACTGAAGCAGCACTTAGTCAAGCGAGAGAATTGTTACAAAGTAAGGAGAAATAAATGACAGACTATTATGTTATTGGAGATGTCCATGGGAAAGCAGGAATGCTCGATGACCTTCTTAAAACATGGGATGGTAAGACTCAATTACTCTTTCTTGGAGATTTGATTGATAGAGGAGAAGATAGTCGTCGTGTTCTTGAAATGGTCAAAGACTTGGTAGAAAATCAAGGAGCGATTTGCATTTCAGGAAATCACGAGTACATGTTTTTAACTTGGTTGGATAATCCTGAAGAAAGCTATGACCACTATCGTCGTAATGGTGGGGATACAACTATTAATTCTATTTTGGGGCGTCCACTGGATGCACCAGTAGATGGAGTCGCAGATGCTAAGCGTGTTGAAGCGGAAGCAGCCGACTTAGTAGAATTTATCCGTCAAATGCCTTTTGTCATTGAAACTGATCAGTATATCTTTGTTCATGCGGGAATTGATCTAACCTTGGATGATTGGCATGAAACTACAGATTACAAGAAAGTCTGGCTCAGAAAACCATTCCACGAAGCAGTTAATCATACAGGAAAAACAATTGTTTTTGGTCATACACCAGTCTACGGACTTTTGGAACAAAAACCAGGAACTGCAGAACTTTGGATGACAGAAGATGGAAAGATTGGAATGGATGGAGGAGCTGTCTATGGTGGTGTCCTTCATGGAATTATCTTTACTGACCAAGGTATGACAGACCACTATTTCATCGAAAATGACGGCTTTGTTGCTGAAGATTAATACTCTCTACAGGGTATTATGGTCTTGTCAAAAACATAAAAACAATTTATAATTAATAGATACCCTGAAAGGAAGAGAATCTTGAATTTAGAAGAATTGAAAAAACGTCAGGAGAAGATCCGAAACTTTTCCATTATCGCGCATATTGACCATGGGAAGTCAACATTGGCGGACCGTATTTTGGAGGCTACAGAGACGGTTTCTAGTCGTGAAATGCAAGCTCAGCTTCTTGATAGTATGGACCTAGAGAGAGAGCGTGGGATTACTATCAAACTGAATGCCATTGAGCTTAATTATACGGCTAAGGATGGTGAGACTTATATCTTTCACTTGATTGACACACCGGGACACGTGGACTTCACTTATGAGGTATCACGTTCTCTAGCTGCTTGTGAGGGTGCTATCTTAGTAGTCGATGCCGCCCAAGGAATTGAGGCTCAAACACTGGCAAACGTCTATCTTGCTTTAGATAATGATTTGGAAATCCTTCCAGTTATCAATAAAATTGACCTACCAGCAGCAGATCCAGAGCGCGTGCGTACAGAAATTGAAGATGTCATCGGTCTGGATGCTAGTGAGGCTGTATTAGCTTCAGCAAAAGCTGGGATTGGAATTGAAGATATTTTAGAGCAAATTGTAGAAAAAGTTCCAGCACCAACTGGTGATGTATCAGCACCATTAAAAGCTTTGATTTTTGACTCAGTTTATGATGCTTATCGTGGTGTTATCCTCCAAGTTCGTGTCATGGATGGAGTTGTTAAGCCTGGTGATAAGATTCAGCTCATGAGCAATGGTAAAACCTTTGATGTTACTGAGGTCGGAATATTCACACCCAAAGCAGTAGGACGTGACTTCCTTGCGACAGGTGACGTTGGTTATATTGCAGCATCTATCAAAACTGTTCAAGACACTCGTGTCGGTGATACAGTTACCTTGGCGGCGAACCCTGCTTCAGAACCCCTATCTGGATATAAGCAGATGAATCCGATGGTTTTCGCAGGTCTTTATCCAATCGAGTCAAATAAATACAATGACCTTCGTGAAGCCCTTGAAAAATTGCAGTTGAACGATGCTAGTCTTCAGTTTGAACCCGAAACATCGCAAGCTCTTGGTTTTGGTTTCCGTTGTGGATTCTTGGGTCTCCTTCATATGGATGTTATTCAGGAACGTTTGGAACGTGAGTTCAACATTGACTTGATCATGACTGCACCATCCGTTATCTACAAGGTTAATCAGACTGATGGCGAGTCAATGGATGTATCGAATCCATCCGAGTTTCCTGATCCTACTAAAATTGCAACTATTGAAGAACCTTATGTTAAAGCACAAATCATGGTACCACAGGAATTTGTAGGAGCTGTTATGGAACTAGCTCAACGCAAACGTGGTGACTTTGTAACAATGGATTATATTGATGATAATCGTGTTAATGTTATCTATCAAATTCCACTTGCTGAAATTGTCTTTGATTTCTTTGATAAGCTCAAATCTTCAACACGTGGGTACGCAAGTTTTGACTATGAATTGTCAGAGTATCGCCCATCTAAGCTGGTTAAAATGGATATCCTTCTCAATGGAGACAAGGTGGATGCACTCAGCTTTATCGTTCACAAGGACTTTGCTTATGAACGTGGGAAACTCATTGTTGATAAGCTTAAGAAAATTATTCCACGTCAACAGTTTGAGGTTCCAATCCAAGCGGCTATTGGACACAAGATTGTTGCTCGTACAGATATCAAAGCTCTTCGTAAGAACGTTCTTGCCAAGTGTTATGGAGGAGATGTTTCACGTAAACGTAAACTCCTTGAAAAACAAAAAGCTGGTAAGAAACGGATGAAAGCTATCGGTTCAGTAGAAGTACCTCAAGAAGCTTTCCTCAGTGTCTTGAGCATGGATGAAGAATAATTATTTTCTATTATTCTTTTGAATGAATCACAGTTATCTTTTGACACTTATCTTTTCTTTCATTAGAATAGAAGTGAAAGGAGAAGGATCATGAAAAAAATCGTAAGCTTATCTACACTTTTAGTGTGTTGCTTTTGCCTCGCTGCTTGTAATACTTCAAAATCTAAAAAAGAAGTAGCCTCAGAAGCAACAACAGTTCAAGAAACTACTACAGCCCAAGAAACAACAACTGTAGCCGAATCAACGATTGAAGATACCCAAGTAATTGGGTCAGATGCTTATGGCTACGTAAAAGTTCCAAAATCATGGATTCATTTTACAGAAGTTGATGGTGGTGATGATATTCAGTACTGTGATGGAACGGACATCAATATCGTAACTCTAAATACTTTTAAACCAGAGCACCTTGGTGTTAGTGAAAGTGAATATGCTGCTCTCGACGCTGTTCAAGTTTCTACTAGTATCTATCAAACAAAACAACAAAGTAAGGACTTCTCAAAAGTATGGGGTTCTAAGTCAAAAATTGGTGGTTATGATGCTTATGTTGTAAACTGTATTGCAAAAAATGGAAAATATCTGGTTATCTATATCTTTAAATCAGACGATGGTAAGTTTAGATATGTTTCTCTAGAAGGAACACCTGAAGTGTTGAAGGATATGCTTCCTTTGATTGAACAAAGTTGGACTAATAAAAAGGCTTAAAAGGCAGGATTTTTCCTGCTCTTTTTTTATCCAGTTTTATTTAGGATATCAAAAAGATTTCCTGATTAGAGCTTTTTGCAATGAAAAAAGAATGAGTTTTAGTAAATATAATAGTAGATTTATTGTATTTTTGATAATACTGCTAGTTTACAGAATATATTTGACACTTTGTTCTTCTTGCTTTAGAATAGTAGTGAAAGGAGAATTATCATGAAAAAATTGATAACTTTATCTACACTTTTGCTTTGTGGTATCACTCTTGCTGCTTGTAATACAAATACTGGTAAAAAAGATGTAACAGCTGAAACTACCACAATTGTTAAGGGAACTACTAGTCAGGAAACATCAGAAGCTACAACAACCGTTCCAACTAAAGATACACAATGGATTGGATCAGATGATTATGGATACATGAAAGTACCTAAATCTTGGGTTCAAAGTGATGCTGGTGGGAATAATGTTGATTTTATGTTCAGTGATGGTACTGACAAGAATGCTATTTCAGGTAAAAGTATAAATGCAGACGGAAAAGATCTCACTAATTTGCAGACCAATTTTGAACAAAAGATAAAAGAAAATCCTAGATTTACAAATGTTAGAACTGATAAGGGAAATATTGGGGGCTATGATGCTGTCAAAATTTATGCAGATTATAACAATAATAGTAGAAAAGTAGTTATTTGGTTATTTAAGTCGGATGATAATATGATTAGATTAGTTACTCTTGAAGGTAATTTAGAAATCGTAAACGAAATTACTCCAATAGTAGAAGAAAGCTGGACAGTGAAAAAGAATTAAAACTAAAACAGGATATTTATCCTGTTTTTTATTTATTTTCAACCTTTAAAGAATATGTATAAAATCAAACTGTTTACAATCAAACAAAAAAAATAAAAATCAAACAAAATACAACAAAAAAATATTGACAACGGTTTCATATAGTGATATACTTGTATCATAAAAGTTAAATATGAAGGGAGAAGGTCATGGGATTAGATCATTTCTTCAGCAAAGACTTAGTTTTTTGTTTAGAAGCAGATAATCAAGAGCAACTCTTTGATCAAGTTGCAACCCTATTAGAAGAAAAGAAAGTTGTTACGGATACATATCGATCGGCATTGATTGAACGTGAAAAAATGTTCCCAACCGGTTTAGATATGGAATTTCTTGGGAAGGACTTGCCGAATGTAGCAATACCTCACACTGATACGATTCATAATTTAACTGAAAACGTTGTTGTGGTTCGCTTAGCGAAACCAGTAACATTCCACAACATGATTGCTCCTGACAAGGAAGTAGAAGTATCATTACTCTTCTTTATCATCAATAATTCAAGTTCGAGTCAAACTAATATTCTTGCTCAATTGATGGACTTTTTTACAGGTAATGGTCATCTAGAAGCACTTTCTAAGATTACAGAACCAGAAGCTTTGTTCCAGTATATCTTAGAAGCAACTGCTTAAATTCATAAATAAATAGTAAATAAAAAACGGAGGAAATCCAAATGATTAAAATTCTTGCTGCATGTGGTGCAGGTGTCAACTCAAGCCACCAAATTAAAAGCGCCCTAGAAGAAGAGCTCTCAAGCCGTGGTTACGATGTACAGTGTGACGCAGTTATGGTAAAAGATGTCAATGAAGACTTGATTAAAGGTTATGATATCTTCACACCAATTGCTGCAACTGACTTAGGTTTTGACCCTGGTATCCCAGTAGTTGAAGCTGGACCAATCTTGTTCCGTATTCCAGCAATGAGCGCTCCAGTTTATGACAATATTGAAGCAGCAATTAAAGAACACGGATTAAGTTAATTATTATTTTGTAATATTCCATAAAAATAAAGGGAGGAAAAATTATGGATTTCATTATCAATCTAGCCAACGATATCTTTAAACCTATCTTGGCTATGGGTGGCCCAATCATTATGCTGATCATTTTGACAGTATTGGCCTTGCTTTTCGGAGTAAAATTCTCCAAAGCACTTGAAGGTGGTATCAAACTTGCCATCGCACTTACTGGTATCGGTGCTATTATCGGAATGCTTAACGGAGCTTTCTCAGCTTCACTTGCAAAATTCGTTGAAAATACTGGTATTCAATTGAACATCACCGACGTTGGTTGGGCTCCACTTGCTACAATCACTTGGGGTTCTGCTTGGACACTTTACTTCTTGCTCATCATGTTGATTGTCAACGTTGTGATGCTTGCAATGAAGAAAACTGATACACTTGACGTTGATATCTTCGATATCTGGCACTTGTCTATTACAGGTCTTTTGATCAAATGGTACGCTGACAACAATGGAGTTAGCCAAGGAGTTTCACTCTTCATCGCGACTGCAGCAGTTGTTCTTGTTGGGGTTCTTAAAATTATCAACTCTGACTTGATGAAACCAACATTTGACGACCTTCTTAACGCACCAAGTTCATCACCAATGACTTCAACTCACATGAACTACATGATGAACCCAGTTATCATGGTTTTGGATAAGATTTTTGATAAATTCTTCCCAGGTCTTGATAAATACGACTTTGACGCTGCTAAATTGAACAAACGAATCGGTTTTTGGGGATCTAAATTCTTCATCGGTTTCATCCTTGGTATCGTTATCGGTTTGATGGGTACTCCACATCCAGTTGCTGGAGTAGAAGATGCATCTTCATGGGAACTTGTTATTAAAGGTTGGTTGTCACTTGGTTTGACTGCCGGTGTCTGCTTGGAGCTCTTCTCATTGATCGGTTCATGGTTCATCGCAGCCGTAGAACCACTTTCACAAGGTATTACAAACGTTGCTACTAAACGTCTTCAAGGACGTAAATTCAACATCGGTCTTGACTGGCCATTTATCGCTGGTCGTGCTGAAATCTGGGCTTGTGCTAACGTACTTGCACCAATCATGTTGGTTGAAGCAGTGCTTCTTTCAAATGTCGGAAATGGTATCTTGCCACTTGCTGGTATCATCGCTATGGGTGTGACTCCAGCTCTCTTGGTAGTTACTCGTGGTAAATTGCTCCGTATGATTATCTTCGGAACTCTCTTGTTGCCACTCTTCCTTCTTTCAGGTACACTTATCGCACCATTCGCAACTGAACTTGCTAAAGGTGTAGGTGCCTTCCCAGAAGGTGTGAACCAATCACAATTGATTACTCACTCAACTCTTGAAGGACCAATCGAAAAACTATTTGGTTGGGCAATCGGTAACGCTACAACTGGTGATATCAAAGCTATCCTTGGTGCAGTAGTATTCCTTGTATTCTACGTTGGTATCTTTGCATGGTACAGAAAACAAATGATCAAACGTAACGAAGAATACGCAGCAAACGCAAAATAATTTGCTCCTAAAAATGTAAATTGTAAAAACTAGGTTGTCTGTTTCCACTATGGAGCGGTCAGCCTAGTTTTTTTAGAGAATTGGAGGTAAGACTTATGATTGCATTAAAATCAGATCAATTAAATGTTGAGTTTCAAACACTTGGAGGAGCGCTATCCTCTATAAAAGATAAAGATGATGTAGAGTATTTGTGGCAGGGGGATCCAACTTATTGGAGTGGGCAAGCACCCGTATTATTCCCAATATGTGGTTCAGTAAGAAATGATACGGTCCTTTATGATAAGGAAGATGGTAGTCAAAAAAAAGGAAAAATCCCTCGACATGGCTTAGTACGAAAAAAAGATTTTACTTTAGTGGAACAAACAGATAATTCTGTGACATTTGCTATTGAAGATGATGAAGAAATGTATGCAAATTACCCTTATCATTTTCGTTTAGAAATTACTTATACAGTGACTGGGAAAACCATACGTACACAGTATAAAATCTATAATAAAGAATTAGAAAAGAGTATGCCATATTTTATTGGTGGGCATCCTGGTTTTAACTGTCCATTATTAGGTGGTGAAGTGTATGAGGATTACTATCTTGAATTTGAAAAGCCAGAAACATGTACAGTTCCAAAACCTTTCCCAGAAACAGGAATGTTGGATTTCAAAGATAGAAGTTCTTGGTTAAATAATCAAAAAGAAATAGACTTGAATTATGATTTCTTTAGCTATGATGCTGTAACATTAGATGAGTTGGAATCTCGAACAGTAGCTTTGCGTTCACGAAAACATGATAAAGGTTTGAAACTACATTTTAAAGAGTTTCCAAATTTAATTGTATGGTCAACTCTTAATAAAGGCCCATTTATTGCCTTGGAACCATGGTCAGGTTTGTCTACTTCAATAGAAGAAGGAGATAGACTGGAAGATAAGAAAGATGTTAAGATAATAAAACCTAGTGATTTTGATCAGGTTGGATTTGATATCGAGATTTTATAAAAAATAAACAAAAACAAACATAAATTGTTGACTTTTCCAACTAATAGTAGTATATTATGTTTATAAAGAACAATTTGTGTTTATTTTAACAAGATTACTGTTCTGGCTTTTCTCTGAAGAAAGCTTATTAAGAAACGAATAAGATATTTGTTCTTAATTTAAATTATTGTCAACAAAACTACTAGTAACTATTTGAGAAAGGTCTCTTTTAGGCTAGAATCAGAAAGTTTTACTGGTCTATTATAAAAAAGGAGTATACAATATGGCTATTGTTATTGGTGCAGATGCTGCAGGTTTAAGATTGAAAGAAGTTGTAAAAGACTTCTTGGAAAAAGAAAACTTCCACGTAGTGGATGTTACAGCAGAAGGTCAAGACTTCGTTGATGTAACTCTTGCGGTTGCGGAAGAAGTTAAGAAAGAAGAACAAAACCTTGGTATCGTCATTGATGCTTATGGTGCAGGTCCGTTTATGGTTGCTACTAAAATCAAAGGAATGGTTGCTGCAGAAGTATCTGATGAACGTTCAGCTTATATGACTCGCGGTCACAACAACTCACGTATGATTACGATGGGTGCTCAACTTGTTGGTGATGAATTAGCTAAAAACATTGCTAAAGGCTTTGTAAATGGTAAATACGACGGCGGTCGTCACCAAATCAGGGTCGACATGTTGAACAAAATGTGCTAATTTTGATATTGAAAGAAAGGTAAGATAAAAATGAGAATTGCAATTGGATGTGACCACATCGTAACTAATGAAAAAATGGCGGTTTCAGAATTTTTGAAATCAAAAGGACATGAAGTCATCGACTTTGGTACTTATGACCACGCTCGTACTCACTACCCAATCTTTGGTAAAAAAGTTGGTGAAGCAGTAGTTAGTGGCCAAGCTGATCTTGGTGTATGTATCTGTGGTACTGGTGTAGGTATTAATAATGCTGTTAACAAAGTTCCAGGTGTTCGTTCTGCGTTGGTTCGTGATATGACAACAGCTCTTTATGCAAAAGAACAATTGAATGCCAACGTTATCGGATTTGGTGGTAAAATCACTGGTGAATTGCTTATGTGCGATATCATTGAAGCTTTCATCAATGCTGAATACAAACCATCTGAAGAAAATAAAAAATTGATTGCTAAAATCCAACACGTTGAAACTCATAACGATCATCAAACGGATGCAAACTTCTTTACAGAATTCCTTGAAAAATGGGATCGCGGTGAATACCACGACTAAGAGGTGACTCATGATTTTAACAGTCACAATGAACCCATCCATTGATATTTCCTATCCTTTGGATGAATTAAAAATTGACACTGTCAACCGTGTTGTCGATGTTACGAAAACGGCTGGTGGTAAAGGTCTTAACGTTACTCGTGTCCTATCAGAATTTGGTGATTCTGTAGTCGCAACTGGACTTGTTGGTGGTAAACTAGGTGATTTTCTAGTTGAAAATATTGATGATCAAGTTTCGAAACGTTTCTTTTCTATCCAAGGGGAAACTCGTAACTGTATCGCCATTCTACATGGAGAAAACCAAACAGAAATTCTTGAAAAAGGTCCTGAGGTTCAAGAAAAAGAAGGACAAGATTTCTTGGCTTACTTCAAAGAACTTCTTAATACTGTAGAAGTTGTAGCTATTTCAGGTAGTCTACCAGCTGGACTCCCAGTTGATTATTATGCTAGTTTAGTTGAACTTGCTAATAAAGCAGGAAAACCAGTTGTCTTGGACTGTTCAGGAGCAGCTCTTCAGGCTGTTCTTGAATCACAACATAAACCAACGGTAATTAAACCAAATAATGAAGAATTGTCTCAACTTTTGGGAAGAGAAATTTCTAAAGATTTGGATGAATTAAAAGAAGTTCTTCAAGATCCTTTATTTGATGGAATTGAGTGGATTATCGTTTCTCTAGGTGCTAACGGTGCCTTTGCAAAACACGGGGATACTTTTTATAAAGTAGATATTCCAAAAATTCAAGTAGTAAATCCAGTTGGTTCTGGTGATTCTACTGTAGCAGGTATTGCATCAGGTCTTTTCCATAAAGAATCTGATCAAGAATTGTTGACTAAGGCGAATGTCCTTGGTATGCTAAATGCTCAAGAAAAAATGACCGGTCATGTCAATATGGCTAACTATCAAAATTTATTTGACCAATTAATTGTGAAAGAGGTATAAAATGACTTTAACAGAAAATAAACGTGCTTGTTTGAAAAAACTCTCAGATGAAAATGGAATCATCTCAGCTCTTGCATTTGACCAACGTGGCGCTTTGAAACGCCTTATGGCTCAATACCAAACAGAAGAGCCTATAGTAGCTCAAATGGAAGAACTCAAAGTTTTGGTAGCAGATGAATTGACTAAATACGCTTCATCAATGCTTCTTGACCCTGAATATGGTCTTCCTGCTACAAAAGCACTTGCTCCAAATGCAGGTCTTCTCCTTGCTTATGAAAAAACAGGATATGACACAACAAGTACAAAACGTTTGCCAGACTGCTTGGATGTTTGGTCTGCAAAACGCATTAAAGAACAAGGTGCAGATGCTGTTAAGTTCTTGCTTTACTATGATGTAGATAGCTCTGACGAACTTAACCAACAAAAACAAGCATACATCGAACGTATTGGTTCTGAGTGTGTGGCTGAAGACATTCCATTCTTCCTTGAAATCTTGGCTTACGATGAAAAGATTGCTGATGCAGGTTCTGCAGAATACGCTAAAGTAAAACCACATAAGGTTATCGGTGCTATGAAGGTCTTCTCAGACCCACGTTTCAACATTGATGTCTTGAAAGTGGAAGTTCCAGTTAACGTGAAATACGTTGAAGGCTTTGGTGATGGAGAAATCGTTCATACACGTGAAGAAGCAGCTGCTTTCTTCAAAGCGCAAGATGAAGCAACTAACCTTCCATACATCTACTTGAGTGCAGGTGTATCCGCTAAGCTCTTCCAAGAAACTCTTGTATTTGCCCACGAATCAGGTGCAAACTTCAATGGTGTTCTTTGTGGACGTGCTACATGGGCAGGATCAGTTGAAGCTTACATCAAAGATGGTGAAGCAGCAGCTCGCGAATGGCTTCGTACAACAGGATTTGAAAACATTGATGAACTTAACAAGGTTCTTCAAACAACAGCTACTTCATGGACTGAACGTGTGTAAACTTCCCCCTTTATATCCTAAAACCTAGTAAAAAAACTTTAAAACATTTTAAAAAAGTTGTATGTAAAGGTTTACAAAAAATCATTCTTGTGATATACTAAAGTCACAAGTTAATACAAAGTGAGTGTTACTAAGTAATATTAGGCATGATCACAGATGACTCAGATGTATATTTTCTGAGTTCATTTGTGGTCATTTTTTATGCTCACAAAACTTAAATAATAGGGCAAGGAGGTTGCCATGTATCGGATATTAAATCCAATGAATAACAATGTTTCTCTTGTGCGTAATAGCAAGGGAGAGGAGTTGATCGTAATTGGTAAGGGTATTTCATTCGGTAAGAAGAAGGGAGATTTGATTTCTGAGGATCAGGTTGAAAAAATTTTTCGGATGAAAACGGAAGAGTCGCGAGAAAATTTTATGGCTCTTCTCAAGGATGTACCGCTTGATTTTATTACGGTTACTTATGAAATAATTGATAATCTTTCTAAAAAATATCAATATCCTGTCCAAGAGTACCTATACGTCACTCTGACAGACCATATCTATTGTTCTTATCAGGCTATTAGTCAAGGACGCTATAAGGATAGTAACTTGCCTGACATTTCTGCCAAATATCCTATCGCTTTTCAAATTGCACAAGAAGCTTTTGAAATTTATCGTCAAAAACTGACAGAAAATTTTCCTGAAGACGAAATCATTCGTATCGCTTATCATTTCATAAACGCCGAAGGTGAGAATGAAGTCGAAGTTGTTGAGTCGATTGATAAGAGAAAGGAAATTTTAAAGAGGGTTGAAAGCGTTTTGAAGAGTTATAAAATCCAGCGAACACCTGAAAATAATAATTTCTACGATCGCTTTATGATTCATCTCAATTATTTCTTGGATTATCTGGATCGTAGTCGCGATGATAATCAATCCTTGCTCGATATGGAAGAACATATAAAGAATACCTATCCAGAAGCATTCGAGATTGGTAGCAAAATTTATGAAGTCATTGCACAGGAAACTGGTCTTGACCTCTACAAGAGTGAACGAGTTTATCTTGTTCTACACATTCAACGTTTATTGTCATAACATCTATTAAAAAAATATAAGGAGAATTCTATCATGAATAGAGAAGAAGTAACATTGTTAGGTTTTGAAATCGTAGCCTATGCTGGCGATGCTCGTTCAAAATTATTGGAAGCTTTGAAGGCTGCTGAAGCTGGTGATTTTGCGAAAGCGGATAGCTTAGTTGAGGAAGCTGGTAGCTGTATCGCTGAAGCACACCACGCGCAAACGAGTCTTTTAACCAAGGAAGCTGCAGGTGATGATTTGGCTTATAGTGTGACCATGATGCACGGTCAAGATCACTTGATGACAACTATTTTGTTAAAAGATTTGATGCACCACTTAATTGAACTTTATAAAAGAGGAGCTAAATAATGAATAAGTTAATTGCCTATATCGAGAAAGGGAAGCCTTTCTTTGAAAAGCTATCTCGAAATATCTATCTTCGTGCTATTCGTGATGGATTTATCGCTGGAATGCCAGTCATTCTCTTCTCAAGTATTTTTATCTTGATTGCCTTTGTTCCAAACTCTTGGGGATTTAAATGGTCTGATGAAGTTGTAGCACTTTTGATGAAACCCTACAGCTATTCAATGGGGATTCTAGCACTTTTGGTAGCTGGAACCACTGCTAAATCTTTAACAGACTCAGTTAACCGTAGTATGGAGAAAACCAATCAAATCAACTATATGTCAACGCTCTTAGCAGCTATTGTTGGTTTGCTGATGTTGGCGGCTGACCCAATCGAGGGTGGCTTTGCAACTGGTTTCCTTGGAACAAAAGGGTTGCTTTCAGCCTTCCTGGCAGCTTTTGTAACTGTAGCTATCTATAAGGTTTGTGTGAAGAACAACGTTACTATTCGCATGCCTGACGAAGTTCCACCAAATATCTCACAAGTCTTTAAAGACGTTATTCCATTTACGCTTTCAGTTGTTTCTCTGTATGCTCTTGACTTGCTCGCTCGTCAATTTGTTGGTGCAAGCGTTGCAGAATCAATCGGTAAATTCTTTGCTCCATTATTCTCAGCAGCAGACGGTTATCTTGGTATTACTATTATCTTTGGTGCTTTTGCCTTCTTCTGGTTTGTCGGTATTCACGGCCCATCTATCGTTGAACCTGCGATTGCAGCGATCACTTATGCAAATGCCGAAGTCAACTTGAACCTTCTTCAACAAGGTATGCACGCTGATAAGATCCTTACATCTGGTACACAAATGTTTATCGTCACTATGGGTGGTACAGGTGCAACACTTGTAGTTCCATTCATGTTTATGTGGTTATGTAAATCAAAACGAAATCGTGCTATTGGACGTGCTTCAGTAGTTCCTACATTCTTCGGTGTAAATGAACCAATCTTGTTTGGTGCACCACTTGTTTTGAACCCAATCTTCTTTATCCCATTCATCTTTGCACCAATTGCAAACGTATGGATCTTTAAGTTCTTTATTGAAACACTTGGCATGAACTCATTTACTGCCAACCTTCCATGGACTACACCAGGACCTCTTGGTATTGTTCTTGGTACAAACTTCCAGTTCTTGTCATTTGCTCTTGCAGCATTGTTAATCGTAGTGGATATTGCAATCTACTATCCATTCCTTAAAGTTTATGACGAACAAATTCTTGAAGAAGAACGTTCTGGTAAAGCCAACGATGAATTAAAAGAAAAAGTAGCTGCAAACTTTAATACTGCTAAAGCTGATGCTATCCTTGAAAAAGCTGGAGTAGAATCAGCACAAAATACAATTACAGAAGAAACCAACGTACTCGTTCTCTGTGCAGGTGGTGGAACAAGTGGACTTCTTGCCAATGCCTTGAACAAAGCGGCAGCAGAATACAAGGTGCCAGTTAAAGCTGCAGCGGGTGGCTATGGAGCCCACCGTGAAATGTTGCCAGAATTTGATTTGGTTATCTTGGCACCACAGGTCGCGTCAAACTATGAGGACATGAAGGCTGAAACAGATAAACTTGGAATCAAATTGGCTAAGACTGAAGGAGCTCAATACATCAAGTTGACTCGTGATGGACAAGGTGCTCTAGCCTTTGTTCAAGCGCAATTCGATTAATGTTAGGGATTTTATAATAGTCTCCTAACATTACGGAAATCTACAGATTTTCCTTATAGTCATAAATTTGTTTTCCCCCCTTATATCACATAATTAGTGGCATAACAAAGAAGTGAGATGGAGATGGATGGTTCACTAACTCCTCTACACTCACTTTTCATTTTATTCAATCAAGAAAAAGGTGAAAAAATGACAAAAACACTCCCTAAAGACTTTATTTTTGGCGGCGCGACAGCTGCCTATCAAGCAGAAGGAGCTACTCATACTGATGGGAAAGGTCCTGTTGCTTGGGACAAATATCTTGCTGATAACTATTGGTATACAGCTGAACCGGCTAGTGATTTCTACCATAAATATCCAGTAGATCTTCAATTAGCTGAGGAATACGGCGTCAATGGTATTCGGATTTCCATTGCTTGGTCACGTATTTTCCCAACTGGATATGGTGAGGTAAATCCTAAAGGTGTCGAGTTCTACCATAACTTATTTGCTGAATGCCACAAACGCCACGTAGAACCCTTTGTTACTCTTCATCACTTTGATACACCAGAAGCTCTTCACTCAAATGGAGACTTCTTGAATCGTGAAAATATCCAACACTTTGTAGATTATGCGGCCTTCTGTTTTGAAGAATTCCCAGAAGTCAACTACTGGACAACCTTCAATGAAATTGGCCCAATCGGTGACGGTCAATACTTGGTCGGTAAATTCCCTCCAGGGATTCAGTATGACCTTGCCAAAGTTTTCCAATCACACCACAATATGATGGTTTCACATGCGCGTGCTGTAAAATTGTATAAAGACAAAGGCTACAAAGGTGAAATCGGGGTTGTTCATGCCCTTCCAACTAAGTATCCATTGGATCCTAAAAATCCTGCAGACGTACGTGCAGCTGAGTTGGAAGATATCATCCACAACAAATTTATTCTAGATGCAACCTACCTTGGACACTATTCTGAAAAAACTATGGAAGGGGTCCATCACATCTTAACTGTCAATGGTGGTAGCTTGGATCTTCGTGAGGAAGACTTTGCGGCACTTGAAGCAGCTAAGGATCTGAATGACTTCCTTGGAATTAACTACTACATGAGTGATTGGATGGAATCATTTGATGGTGAAACTGAAATCATCCACAACGGTAAAGGGGAGAAAGGAAGCTCTAAGTACCAAATTAAAGGTGTTGGTCGTCGTGTAGCTCCTGACTATGTTCCTCGTACTGACTGGGACTGGATCATTTATCCTCAAGGGCTATATGACCAGATCATGCGCGTGAAAAATGACTATCCAAACTATAAGAAAATCTACATCACTGAAAACGGACTTGGATACAAAGATGAGTTTGTGGACAACACTGTTTACGATGATGGCCGTATTGATTATGTGAAACAACACTTGGAAGTCTTGTCTGATGCTATAGCAGATGGAGCAAACGTAAAAGGTTACTTTATCTGGTCGTTGATGGATGTCTTTTCATGGTCAAATGGTTACGAAAAACGTTACGGTCTCTTCTATGTAGATTTCGAAACTCAAGAACGTTACCCGAAAAAATCAGCTTATTGGTATAAGAAAGTAGCTGAAACAGGCCTTATCGATTAAATGTATAAAAAAAGTCTCACCATTGGTGAGACTTTTTAAGGTGTTGATTTAATAATTTTTGTTTGTTTGGATAAAGCTTTTAGGGTTTCATCGCTAAGTTTTGAATCGGAGATAATAGTATCGATATCTGCAATATTATAAAAAGTATAAAAATCAAACTTATCAAATTTACTATGGTCAGCAAGAAGAATCTTCTTATTAGAATTATTTAATGCTAGTTTTTGAACGTCACCTTCATCTTCACTAAAAGTAGCAATCGCATGATCTTTTATACCATTACAACTAACAAAAGCTTTAGAAAATTGAAGACTTTCGATGTCTTGGAGAGTCAAAGTACCAACAAAAGCGCCAGTGATTTCTCGATAATTTCCACCAATTAGAATTAAATCTGTGAGTTTTCGTTCATTCAAGATAATGAAAACAGGTAGGCTATTGGTAACCACACGAATATTATCAATTGGAAGTTCACGAGCAAAGAACTCAAGAGTAGTTCCAGGACCGATAAAAATCGTTTCTCTTTCTTCAACTAAGTGACCGGCAAATCGAGCAATCTCTTGCTTTTCGGCGATTTGCAAGCCTTGTTTTTCGATATTAGAGCGTTCGTTTGCTAATAGAGAGCCTGAACGAAGCTTTTCAGCACCTCCGTGCACTCGAACAAGTAAATCCTTGTCAGCTAGCTCTTGTAGATAACGCCGAGCTGTCATATCCGAGATATCTAAACGACTCATAATTTCTTTGACAGTGATTGTTCCTTTGGTATTGACAATATCTAAAATCAAATCAAGTTTCTCTTGTTTTAGCATTGAATCACCCCCTGTATCTAATATCATTTTATCATATTTTAAACACTGAAGCAACTTAAAGGAAACAAAAATAAACAAAAACAAAAGAACATCTTAGTCCAAAACAAACAGAGATGTTCTTTTTTTTAAAAATTAATCTAATCCGTAGTTATAATCATCGTCTTGCATGGCTTCGACTTCACCAAGTAGATATCCGTTACCAACTTGAGAGAAGAAGTCGTGGTTGGATGTACCAGTTGAAATTCCATTCATAACAATTGGGTTTACATCGTCAGCTGAGTCAGGGAAGAGAGGGTCTTGCCCCAGATTCATAAGAGCTTTGTTGGCGTTGTAACGTAGGAAGGTTTTAACTTCTTCAGTCCATCCAACACCATCATAAAGGCTTTCGGTATAACCTTCTTCATTTTCATACAGTGTGTAGAGAAGGTCGTACATCCAATCCTTTAATTTTTCTTGCTCTTCTTCAGGTAATTCGTTGAAACCAAGTTGGAATTTATAACCGATATAAGTACCGTGAACAGACTCATCACGAATGATCAACTTAATGATTTCAGCAACGTTAGCCAATTTGTTATTACCAAGGTAGTAGAGTGGTGTAAAGAAACCAGAATAGAAGAGGAAGGTTTCAAGGAATACACTGGCTACTTTCTTTTCCAGAGGAGTACCATTGAGGTAAATTTCATTGATGATTTGTGCTTTTTTCTGAAGATATGGATTCGTATCAGTCCACTCAAAAATTTCTTCAATTTCAGATTTGGTATTTAAAGTTGAAAAGATTGAAGAATAAGACTTAGCGTGAACAGATTCCATAAATTGGATATTGTTAAAAACAGCTTCTTCGTGAGGAGTACGGATATCAGCACGGAGCGCATTTACCCCAGTTTCAGATTGCATGGTATCCAAAAGTGTCAAACCACCAAAGACTTTTCCTACCAAGTCTTTTTCCTGATTTGATAACTTTCTCCAGTCATCTAAGTCATTAGATAAAGGAATACGAGTATCTAACCAAAATTGTTCGGTTAGTTTTTCCCATGTTGATTTATCGATGACATCTTCGATGGCATTCCAGTTAATGGCTTTGTAGTAAGTTTCCATTACAAATCTCTTTCTTTTGATTTAATTAAATAAAATGATGATGAATCTTGTATCATTTTAGGTTTGGTCTACCGCACAAAAAGTCGGTAACTCGACTTTTTGTTATTACCTAATAGTATAGATGTTCTAAGTAAGTCCTTAAATCACACAGCTTTCACATTGGTTAGCACCAACTTCACCGCCGTCATCTGTATAGGTACGAACGTAGTAGATAGACTTTATTCCCTTGTTAAAGGCGTAGTTACGAAGGATAGACAAGTCACGTGTTGTTTGTTTGTTTTCTGACTTCCATTCGTAAAGTCCTGTTGGGATATCACTGCGCATAAAGAGAGTGAGAGAAAGTCCTTGGTCTACGTGCTCAGTAGCCGCAGCATAAACATCAATGACTTTACGCATATCCATGTCATAAGCAGAAGTGTAGTAAGGAATCGTTTCAGTTGACAATCCTGCAGCAGGATAATAGATCTTACCGATTTTCTTCTCTTGGCGTTCTTCAATACGTTGAGTGATTGGGTGGATAGAAGCAGAAACATCGTTGATGTAACTGATAGAACCATTTGGTGCTACAGCAAGGCGGTTTTGGTGGTAAAGTCCATCTGCCTTAACTTTATCACGAAGTTCAGCCCAGTCAGCAGCAGTTGGGATAAAGATACCTTCAAAAAGCTCTTTAACACGATCAGATTTCGGTACAAACTCACCACTTGTGTACTTATCAAAGTAGCTTCCGTTTGCGTAGTCAGATTTTTCAAAGTTATGGAAGGTAACACCACGTTCACGCGCAATATTATTTGATTCTACCAAAGTCCAGTAGTTCAAAAGCATGAAGTAGATGCTTGTGAATTCAACCGATTCAGGTGATCCGTATTCGATTAATTGTTGAGCAAGATAGCTGTGAAGTCCCATAGCTCCAAGTCCAAATGTATGAGCTTTGCTGTTTCCGTGGTCGATTGTAGGAACTGCGACGATGTGAGAACTATCTGTAACGAAAGTCAAAGCACGTACCATAGCTCGGATAGAACGACCAAAGTCAGGTGATGTCATCATGTTGACTACGTTTGTTGAACCAAGGTTACATGAAACGTCCGTACCCATTTTAAGGAATTCTTGCGCATCGTTGATAAGACTTGGTTCTTGGACTTGAAGAATTTCTGAACACAAGTTACTCATGATAATCTTACCATCGACAGGATTTGCACGGTTAGCAGTATCGATATTGACAACATAAGGATAGCCAGATTCTTGTTGCAATTTAGAAATTTCTGTTTCCAAATCACGGGCCTTAATTTTTGTCTTACGGATGTTTGGATTTGCCACCAATTCATCGTATTTTTCTGTGATATCGATGTAGTTAAAAGGTACACCATACTCTTTTTCAACAGAATAAGGACTGAAGAGGTACATTTCCTCATTCTTACGTGCTAATTCGTAGAATTTATCTGGAACCACAACACCAAGTGAAAGAGTCTTGACACGAACTTTTTCATCAGCATTTTCTTTCTTAGTAGAAAGGAAAGCAATAATGTCTGGGTGGAAGACGTTAAGGTAAACAACCCCAGCCCCTTGACGTTGACCCAATTGGTTAGAGTAAGAGAAGCTGTCTTCGAAAAGCTTCATAACTGGTACGACACCAGAAGCAGCACCTTCATACCCTTTGATAGGTGCTCCAGCTTCACGAAGGTTGCTGAGGGAAATTCCGACACCACCACCGATACGTGAAAGTTGAAGAGCTGAGTTGATAGAACGTCCAATAGAGTTCATATCATCTGTTACCTGAATCAAGAAACAGGATACCAATTCACCACGACGTGCACGGCCCGCATTCAAGAAAGAAGGTGTAGCTGGCTGGTAACGCTGGTGGATGATTTCATTGGCAATATCAATTGCGATAGCTTCGTCACCATCAGCAAAGTAAAGAGCGTTAAAGAAGACACGGTCTTCCATGCTCTCAAGATAGTACTCTCCGTCATTAGTTTTCAAGGCATATTGATTGTAAAACTTGTATGCTGCCATGAAAGACTTGAATTGGAAGTTTTGATCCTTAATAAATTGGTAAAGCTCTTCTAAGAATTCTGAACGATATTTCTTGATAAACGCTGTTTCGATATAATCTTGTTTAATAAGGTAATCGATTTTATCAGTGATAGAATCAAAAACCATAGAATTTGGTACAACATTTTCTTTAAAGAAAGCGTCCAAGGCTTCTTTGTCTTTGTGGAGCATGATTTGTCCATTAACAGGACGGTTGATTTCATTATTTAGACGGAAGTAAGTTACGTCCTCAAGTTGTTTTAATCCCATAAAATTTCCTTTAATTCATTACAAAAGAAAGGCTTCTAAGATTGACATAGAAGCTTTTAATCCTGATACTTAAGCAAGTTCTTTAAGTTTTGCTGGTTGGAAACCAGAGAAAACTTCAGTTGGTGTTTGAATGATAGGAGCAGCGCTGAAGCCTAGCTCTTTAACTTGTTCAATAAATTCAGGTTGTTCATCAAGATTGATTTCGCGATATGCGATGTTGTTACTATCTAAGAATCGTTTGGTCATTTTACATTGAACACAATTGTTTTTAGAATAAACGGTTACCATTCTGTAACTCCTCTTTCAAAATTTAATTACTTCTTAAGTATATCAGAAAAAAAATCTTTGTCAACGAAGAAAAACTAAATATTGTAGATTTTTTTCAGATGAGAGTTATCCGAACACAATATATAGTGATTGTAAAAAATCAAACCCATAAATAACAGCGTTTTCTAAATGTTAAAATTTTAAAAAACTATATGATGTATTTTGATACATAAAATAGAAGATTTTCAGCAAGTTATCTGAAAGGAAAAAGAAGAAATCCCATAAAATACTTGAAAAAAATCCTAGAAGGTGATATAATACCAAATTGTAAGGGTTATCAGATATAACTCAAAAAGAAAACATTTAAAGGAGAGTCAAATTATGGCTTCTAAAGATTTCCACGTAGTGGCAGAAACAGGTATTCACGCACGTCCAGCAACATTGTTGGTACAAACTGCTAGCAAATTTGCTTCAGATATTACTCTTGAGTACAAAGGTAAATCAGTTAACCTTAAATCTATCATGGGTGTTATGAGCCTTGGTGTTGGTCAAGGTGCTGACGTTACGATCAGTGCTGAAGGTGCAGACGCTGATGATGCTATCGCTGCTATCTCAGAAACAATGGAAAAAGAAGGATTGGCATAAGGATATGACAGAAATGCTTAAAGGAATCGCAGCATCTGATGGTGTTGCAGTTGCTAAAGCATATCTACTCGTTCAACCGGATTTATCATTCGAGACTATTACAGTCGAAGATACAAATGCAGAAGAGGCTCGTTTGGATGTTGCTCTTGAAGCTTCTCAAAACGAGCTTTCTCTTATCCGCGAGAAGGCTGTAGGTACGCTTGGTGAAGAAGCGGCGCAAGTATTTGACGCTCACTTGATGGTTCTTGCTGACCCTGAATTGATCGGTCAGATTAAAGAAACAATTCGTGCAAAGAAAGTAAATGCAGAAGCAGGTCTGAAAGAAGTTACAGACATGTTTATCACTATCTTCGAAGGAATGGAAGACAACCCATACATGCAAGAACGTGCAGCGGATATTCGCGACGTTACCAAACGTGTTTTGGCAAATCTTCTTGGCAAGAAATTGCCAAACCCAGCTTCAATCAATGAAGAAGTGATTGTGATTGCGCACGACTTGACTCCGTCTGATACTGCTCAATTGGACAAAAACTTTGTAAAAGCTTTTGTAACAAACATTGGTGGACGTACAAGCCACTCAGCTATCATGGCTCGTACACTTGAAATAGCTGCTGTATTGGGTACAAACAACATCACTGAACTTGTAAAAGATGGTGATGTTTTGGCTGTTTCAGGTATTTCAGGTGAAGTCGTAATCAACCCAACTGAAGAACAAATTGCAGAATTCAAAGCAGCTGGTGAAGCTTACGCTAAACAAAAAGCTGAATGGGCTCTTTTGAAAGATGCTAAAACTGTTACTGCAGATGGTAAACACTTTGAGTTGGCAGCTAATATCGGTACACCAAAAGACGTTGAAGGTGTGAACGAAAATGGTGCTGAAGCTGTTGGTCTCTACCGTACAGAATTCTTGTACATGGACTCTCAAGACTTCCCTACAGAAGACGATCAATATGAAGCCTACAAAGCAGTTCTTGAAGGTATGAACGGTAAACCTGTTGTCGTTCGTACAATGGATATCGGTGGGGATAAGGAACTTCCTTACTTCGATCTTCCTAAAGAAATGAACCCATTCTTGGGTTACCGTGCTTTGCGTATTTCTATTTCTGAAACTGGTAACCAGATGTTCCGTACTCAATTACGTGCTTTGCTTCGTGCATCTGTTCACGGTAAATTACGTATCATGTTCCCAATGGTTGCTTTGTTGAAAGAGTTCCGTACTGCTAAAGGTATTCTTGAAGAAGAAAAAGCAAAATTGCTTGCTGAAGGTGTTGCTGTTGCGGATGATATCCAAGTTGGTATCATGATTGAAATCCCAGCTGCAGCTATGCTTGCAGACCAATTTGCCAAAGAAGTTGATTTCTTCTCAATTGGTACAAACGACTTGATCCAATATACAATGGCTGCTGACCGTATGAACGAACAAGTTTCATACCTTTACCAACCATATAACCCATCGATCCTTCGTTTGATTAACAACGTAATCAAAGCAGCTCACGCTGAAGGTAAATGGGCTGGTATGTGTGGTGAAATGGCTGGTGACCAAACTGCTGTTCCACTCCTTGTCGGAATGGGCTTGGATGAGTTCTCTATGTCAGCTACTTCAGTACTTCGTACACGTAGCTTGATGAAGAAACTTGACACAGCTAAGATGCAAGAATACGCTAACCGTGCTCTTACTGAATGTTCAACAATGGAAGAAGTTCTTGAACTTTCTAAAGAATACGTTAACTTTGATTAAAAACATTAAAACCTTGTAGAACTAAATTACAAGGTTTTTTCTACTCTAATTTGAAAAGTCCACCTGTAAATTTTTCTAAAAATATGGTAAAATAGACAAAGGAAAAATACGGAGGCAACTATGCAAAACAGACCAATCATTATCGGAGTAACAGGGGGATCTGGTGGAGGAAAAACCAGTGTTTCTAAGGCAATCTTATCCCATTTTCCAAATGAAAAAATTGCCATGATTGAGCATGATTCCTACTATAAAGATCAATCTCATCTAACCTTTGAAGAACGTATTAAGACTAATTATGACCATCCTTTTGCTTTTGATACTGACTTGATGATTGCGCAAATCAAAGAATTGTTGGCAGGACGTCCTGTTGATATTCCTACCTATGATTATGCTGCCCATACAAGAAGCTCGAAAACCTATCGTCAAGAACCACAAGACGTATTTATAGTGGAAGGAATCTTGGTTTTGGAAGACAAACGTCTTCGTGATTTGATGGATATCAAGATTTTTGTGGACACTGATGATGATGTTCGTATCATCCGTCGTATTAAACGCGATATGGAAGAACGTGGTCGTAGTTTGGATAGCGTCATTGATCAGTACCTTGGAGTCGTAAAACCTATGTATCATCAATTTATCGAGCCAACAAAGCGTTATGCAGATATCGTTATTCCAGAAGGAGTGTCAAATACAGTAGCAATTGATTTACTGACAACAAAGATTGAAAAGATTTTAGAAGAGGCTCGTTTAGCCCAGTAATAGAAATAAAAAACTGTATCAAGAGATACAGTTTTTATTGTTTAATTTTTTCAAGTTTCGGAACAATGACGAGAGTTAAAGCAGCCGAGATAATTAATTCTGCGATTGAATTTGTTGAGATAACAGTCGCTAATAGTTTTTGAATATTTCCATCAAAAACATTACCAAAGAGAAAGAAGATACCGCCTAAGACAAAAACTGTATTCGTGAGTGAGCCAAGTGCACCTGCAAAGATGAGTCCAGCTCTTCCTTTTAGTAGTTTATAGACGAAATAAGGGGTCAAACCGATTAAGATACGAGGAACAATTGCGATCACAACTGAATAAAAGTTACCATTTGGTACAAATGGTGAGAAGAGATAGCTTGTTGGCAGGATTGTGAGAGTATTAACCGTTAAGCTAAGCATTCCCATCAAGAAACCTAAGGTTGCGCCGATTCTTGGTCCGTAGATAATACTTGCAATAATTACTGGAATGTGAACGATGGTTGGTTTGATTGGAAAGGGAAGTATATTAAATAAAATTGAGCTTAGTAAATGAATAACAATCATAATGGCAAAAAAGATAGCGATTGGAGCAATATTAGAGCGTTTGTTCATGAATTTTATCCTTTATTTCTTGTAAAATAGTTTCGAGATCTGCGAGAGCACCACGACCTGTATCCCCACAGGCCAGTAGAGAATCTTTGGGAGAAATAATAGTATAACCATAATCTTCTAAAGTTTTAAGATTAGCTTGGGTCGCAGGGTGGTCATACATCTTTGTGTTCATAGCTGGAGCCAATAGTTTGGGTACAAAGTGTGGCAAAGCAAGAGCAGTAGCAGTCACCATATTGTCAGCAAAACCGTGAGCTAATTTAGCGATTGTATTGGCTGTCGCAGGAACTACGATAAATAAATCTGTTTCTTTTCCTATTTGAATGTGATTCACTTGATCTGGAAAAGGTTCGTGCATGACATCGAGATGTACAGTATTTTGAGATAGTACTTGTAAAGTTAATGGCTGAATGAATTCTGTTGCTGACTGAGTCATAAGAACAGTAACAGAATGCCCCTGTTTTTTTAAAGAACTAACTAGGTCAACTGTCTTGTATGCAGCAATAGATCCTGTAATAGCGAGTGTAATACGGGCCATAAAATCCCTTTCTTTTAGTCATAACTTTTGATTTTCTCGAGGAGTAAATCAGCAATTTCATGTTTACTCATAGCAGTTTGGAAAGAATTTTTTTCAACTAAGTAAGCCTTGTGTTGCTCGCTACTAATCTGAGTAAGGTCGTTTGTGACAATTAAATCAGCTTGGTTCTTTTCAAGACTTTCCCGAGCAATTTGAATCAGATATTCCTGGCTGACATCAACCAGTAATTTAAATCCAATCAGGTGAATGTTAGGATTCCATTCTTTAACAAGAGATATGATTTTGGGATTCTTCTTAAGAAATAGAACCTGAACGTCTTCCTTAGATGAGATTTTTGTTTCCTGATTTTTCTTATCTAAAAACTCTGTTAAATCTTGACTAGCTTGAACCTCATCGAATCCAGCCATATAGACAGGAGTGTAATCTGATACAGCCATAGAATGGATTAAGACCTGGTAATCCGTAACCTTATCTTTTATGACTTGTAGCAAATCAGCTGTATTTTTAATTTCGATGATTGTCAAATTTGGATGACTAACTGGCTTAACTGCCTGAAGAGTGGTAATCAAACAAACTTCATGGCCAGCCTTTAGAAGAGTCTCGGTGATAATTTTTCCAAGTTTACCGGAAGAGTGATTGGTAATAGAACGAACTCTATCAATTTTTTCACTTGTACCACCAGAAGTAACTAAAATTTTCATAGAACTATTGTACAAAAAAATGAGCATTAAGTAAAATGAAAGCGATGTAACAAGGGCCGAAAATAGGATGTTAATCCATAGTTAAAATCTATAAAGGCATATAAAAATTTAAATAGAGATAAAGAAAGTCGTTATTTAGCGATATTTACGAACGTTACTAATCATAATGACTGTTAAAAATCTTGTTTTATGATATAATGAATTAACACATTAGAGGCTAGAGGAGTTTTTTATGAAAACAGATATTGAAATTGCACAGAGTATTGAGTTAAAACCGATCGTTGATGTTGTTGAGAAACTTGGTATTTCATACGATGATTTGGAGTTATATGGAAAGTACAAGGCTAAACTAAGCTTTGATAAGATTCGTGAAGTTGAGGCAAACCCAGTTGGTAAGTTGATTCTTGTCACAGCTATCAACCCAACGCCAGCAGGTGAAGGAAAATCAACCATTACCATTGGTCTTGCTGATGCTTTGAACAAGATTGGCAAGAAAACGATGATTGCCATCCGCGAACCTTCACTTGGCCCTGTTATGGGTATTAAAGGTGGAGCTGCTGGGGGTGGTTATGCCCAAGTGTTACCAATGGAAGATATCAACCTTCACTTTACTGGAGATATGCACGCTATTACAACTGCCAACAATGCTCTCTCTGCCTTGATTGACAATCATTTGCACCAAGGAAATGAGCTAGGAATCGATCAACGTCGTATTCTTTGGAAACGTGTTGTTGACTTGAATGACCGTGCTCTTCGCCATGTAACTGTTGGTCTTGGTGGCCCGCTTAATGGTATTCCACGTGAAGATGGATTTGATATTACCGTGGCTTCAGAGATCATGGCTATCCTTTGCTTGGCAACTGATATTGAAGATTTGAAACGTCGTTTGGCTAATATCGTTATTGGCTACCGTTATGACCGCACACCAGTTTCAGTTGGTGATTTACAGGTTGAGGGTGCCTTGGCATTGATTTTGAAAGATGCTATTAAACCCAACTTGGTGCAAACAATCTATGGTACACCAGCATTCGTACACGGTGGTCCTTTTGCAAATATTGCCCACGGTTGTAACTCTGTATTGGCAACGACAACAGCACTTCACTTAGCTGATTACACAGTAACTGAGGCTGGTTTTGGTGCAGACCTTGGTGCAGAGAAGTTCCTGGATATCAAGACTCCAAACTTGCCAACAGCTCCAAGTGCAGTAGTCATTGTAGCGACTCTTCGTGCCCTTAAAATGAATGGTGGAGTTGCTAAAGATGCTCTGACAGAGGAAAATGTAGAAGCAGTACGTGCTGGATTTGCAAACTTGAAACGCCACGTTGAGAATATCCGTAAGTTCGGTATTCCAGCGGTTGTTGCTATCAATGAATTTGTTTCTGATACAGAAGCTGAAATCGCGGCCTTGAAAGAACTATGTGCTTCAATCGATGTACCAGTCGAATTGGCTAGCGTATGGGCTGATGGAGCTGAAGGAGGCGTTGCTTTGGCTGAAACTCTTGTCAAAACAATTGACGAAAATCCAGCCAACTACAAACGTCTCTATGACAACGACCTTTCTGTTCAAGAAAAAATTGAAAAGATTGTTACTGAAATCTACCGTGGTAGCAAAGTAAACTTCGAAAAGAAAGCTCAAACTCAAATTGCACAAATCGTACAAAATGGTTGGGATAAACTGCCAATCTGTATGGCCAAAACTCAATACAGTTTCTCAGATAACCCTAACGCTCTTGGAGCACCTGAAAACTTTGAAATTACTATTCGTGAATTGGTACCAAAACTTGGTGCAGGCTTCATCGTTGCCTTAACTGGTGATGTCATGACTATGCCTGGACTTCCAAAACGTCCTGCCGCTCTCAACATGGATGTTGAAAGCGATGGAACTGTTCTTGGATTATTCTAATTCAAACACAAAAGACAACCTCTTTGATAAGGTTGTCTTTTTAACTACAAAAAAACTCCTAGAAATCATCTAGGAGTTTAGTTTTTATTTCATAGTTGGGAAAAGAAGTACATCACGGATAGTGGTAGTATCTGTGAGTAACATGCAGAGACGGTCGATACCGATTCCCAAACCACCTGTTGGAGGCATACCGTACTCAAGGGCTTCGATGTAGTCGTAGTCAATGCCAGTTGCTTCATCGTCACCAAGTTCTTTGGCTTTGGCTTGGGCTTCAAAACGGCTAAGTTGATCGATTGGATCATTCAACTCAGTAAAGGCATTTCCGTATTCTTTAGTCATGATGAAGAGTTCAAAACGGTCAGTGAAACGTTCATCTTCAGGATTTTTCTTAGCAAGTGGTGATACAGCTACTGGGTGACCATAGACAAATGTTGGTTGAATTAAAGTTTCTTCTACAAACTCTTCAAAGAAAGCATTGATGATATGACCAACTTCTGTGTAGTGTTTTTCAACTGGAACTTTTTTCTCAGCTGCGATAGCTTTGGCTTCTTCGAAAGTCATATCTTTCCAGAAATCAACCCCTGTGATTTCCTTAATGGCATCCACCATGTGTACACGTTTAAATGGTTCGTTAAGTTTTATCTCAGTTCCTTGATAGATAACTGGAGCGTCGCCTTTAACAGCTTTTGCAACGTGTTGAATAATACCTTCAGTCAAGTCCATGATATCTTGGAAGTCTGCATAAGCTTGGTAAACCTCGATAGAAGTGAACTCAGGATTGTGTGTAGCGTCCATTCCTTCGTTACGGAAGATACGACCGATCTCATAAACACGTTCCATACCACCAACGATAAGTCGTTTCAAGTGAAGCTCAGTCGCGATACGAAGTACCATATCAATATTCTGTGCATTGTGGTGAGTGATAAACGGACGAGCAGCAGCACCACCAGCTTCATTGTGAAGAACAGGTGTTTCAACTTCTAGGAAACCTTTTTGATCAAGATAACGACGAATTTCAGAGATGATTTTTGAGCGAGTAACAAAGCGTTCAAAGCTTTCACGGTTTGAAATCAAATCAAGGTAACGTTTACGGTAAATAGTTTCAACGTCTGTTAAACCGTGGAATTTTTCTGGAAGCGGACGAAGGGCTTTAGACAAGTGAGTGATGTGAGTAGCCTTAATAGAGAGTTCTCCCATATCGGTACGCATGACTTCACCTTCGACACCAAGGAAGTCTCCGAGGTCAGCTTTTTTGAAGATTTCGTAGTTTTCTTCACCAACTTCATCTTTACGAACGTAGATTTGGATTTGACCTTCACGGTCTTGAAGGTGAGCAAAACCAACTTTCCCTTTTCCACGTTTAGTCACCAAGCGTCCAGCGATAGTGGCAGTTTCATTTAGTTCGTGTAGTTGTTCTTTATCTAGCTCAGCAAATTTATCTTTTAGTTCTTGAGAGTTGGCAGTACGTTCAAAACGTTTACCGAAAGGATCAATTCCTTGTTCACGGAGCGCAGCCATTTTTTCACGGCGAACGATCTGCTGGTCATTCAATTCTTCCATATGTTCTGTTGACATGGGTTCCTCCTAATTTATAATCAAATTTTGAAATAATAAATCAATTTTTCACGATACTCCCATTTTATCATAAATAATCAAGAAATTCACGGATATTCTATAAAAACTAAAAAGAACTTGACGCAGTAGATCAAGTTCAATTAATTTTTCTGATAGGATGTATCGTTCCAAGTCTTAAGAGTAAATTTTTCGAAGTCGTCGGTCTCTATAATTGTTAAACTTGCATTGGCCAAACCTCCGTCTTTACGAAGCAGAGCTTCCTGATAGCCTATAAGCGTTCGAAGACTAGCAGTAAGGTTCGCTCCATGACCGACTAGTAATAGGTGCTCTGCCTTAGAATTTTTTAAGGATCTGATAAATTGGATGGTGCGATGAGTTGTAGTGTAAAGTGATTCAGCTTCAAACATGCGAGTATCAAACTTAGCTAAGTTAGTTTTAAAGGCTTGAATTTGCTGAGGGTAGATAGCATTTAAAGTCGCAATTTTTAGACCTTCCAGTTTACCGAGGTGCCATTCTCTGAGTTCGGGAACACTTTCTAAGGGACATGGGTTTGTCAGTTGACTTTGGATAATCTCAGCTGATTTTACCGCTCTTGGTAAATCACTCGAATAGATCTTGTCAAAAGGGATATCTTTAAGATACTGGCCCAGGTTTTTTAAAGTTTCAATAGATTCAGGAAGAAGTGGTGAATCTCCGCCAGCACCTTGAAAACGCTCTTCTAGATTCCATACTGTTTGACCGTGGCGGACAAAGTAAAGTTTCATGAGTTACTTTCCTCCAAAATGTCTACAAAGCTGGCTTTTACAAAGTTTGCCAGGTCTTTAGGTGCGATGATGATACTGTGTCCGACCTCGCCAGCAGAGACAATCAATTTTTCCAATTCTAAAGCTGTTTCATCAATAAAAATAGGGTAGTTGTGTTTTTGACGGATACCTACAGGGTTATTAGCTCCATGGATATATCCAGTCGTTTTTTCTAAATCCTTTTGAGGAATCATGGCAATTTTTTTATTACCAGAAATCTTTGCTAATTTCTTTTCAGAAAGGTGTTCGGTGATAGGAACAATTCCTATTACCGGACCAGTCTTATCACCCAATAATGCTAAGGTCTTAAAGATATGATTTCTATCATAACCAGAAGGAAGTTCTCCTTCTAAAGCATTGATTTGAATACCTTGATGGTCAACACCTGCCTTAGTCAAAATTTGCTCTACTAAGGTTTTTTTAACTTTAACTTTCTTAACCATTATTTGTATTTATCCTCCAACTGACTCATCCAGATACCTAACCAAATGCCAAGAGCAAAAAAGAAGGCAACAATCACATAAGACACAAGAGATAAACCACTGTAGTTAATGCTTTCAGCATTACCCGCATTTGGAATCAATATCAAGAGTGTACTTGAAAGAACGATTGCAATGATGAAGTGATAAACACGAGAGTGATACTCTCGAAGAGCGTAGTCCATCAATTTTGAAAAAATAATAAGAGTAGCAGCAGCTCCAATTCCTATTGGAAGGAAGGTGCCAAATAAATCAAAAGTTTTAAATCCAGTTAACATTGGGGTATAGAGACCTAAAATCAAGAGAAGATTTGAGGGGCTCAATCCTGGAACTAAAATACCTAGAGCAAGAAGAGCACCAGCTAGGATAAAACTTGTGAAACTTGCGTTGAGTGAACCAACCACAAAGTTTAAAGCGTAAAGACCAATTCCAGAAACAATAAAGGTCACCCAAAACCAGATAAGATCGACTTTGTCTCTTTCAGAATCTTGAGTAGCCTCTTTTACAAGACTAGGGACTGTACCAATAATAGCACCCGCAAAACTCCATAAAACATAAACTTGATAATGCTCTAGTAAGTACTCAATTGGATAAGAAAATAGCCCAATACCTAGTAACATACCGATAGCAACAGGTAAGAAATAAAGAATATCTTCTTTTAGGTTTTTAAATGGATGGGCAAGAAAACGAATCATTCTCTCATAGATACCCAAAATAGCTGCCAAGACTCCACCAGAAATACCAGGCAAGATAAATCCTAGTGCAATAACAATACCTTTAATTATTTTTGAAATCCAAGATAACATAAACTCTCTCCGTATTTATTCTCTAAAATTCTCTTCTTGTATTATATCACAAAGTAAGAGAAATAAAAAAAGCAAGCAGAAGTAATATCTGGCTTGCTGAATGAAATTAAGGTTTTAAGAATAATTTTCTAAACGTCTCTTGCTTATCTTTTGACAAAGAAATAAGATTTAGGTCTAGATGGTGTTCAAATCCAACCAGTTTACCCTTTGAGGTGTATTGATGAAGATCAAAGTCAAGGTCTGTATTTGGTGAACTTTCAAAGTAGCCTGAGTCAAGTCCGTAGGATGGAATCCAAATAGCAGAAAACTTATCTGTACTGATGCTATGTTCTTTCATGAAGTACACACCAATGTATATACCAATATTTTTAGCACCAAGTGATTCTAACTTAGCACGGAATGCCTCAACTCCTTGGTTCATATCTGACATTGTTTTTTCTTCAACGTCTAACCAATAGTAACTTGGATTGTATGGGGAAGCTGAATTGTAGAATGCTTCAGCAGCCTTTTCCATTTCCTCTACACTTTTTCCAGATACATAGGCATATACAGCAACTGGAACATTTCTCTTTTGAAACTCAGCGATATGACTTTTATAAGCTTTATCTGTTCCATTTGTATAAGATGCATCGTTCTCAGTAGTAATCTGGTTTCCTCCGTGGACTCGAACAATAGCACCAGAGATATTTTTAGATAAAATATCATAGTTAATCTCTGACGGTCTTTGCCAACCAGAGATATCGATGATAGGCTTATCCAAGTTATGTAGAGCTTGTGTTTCTATTTGAACTGGATTTTGTTTGGTTTTTACAGGATGTTCTTCGAATCGTGGACGATTGAGAATCAAGAGTCCTATAAAAGCAGCAAATATAATAACTATAAAAGCTGGACGAATTTTTTTTCTCATACTCCTATAGTTTATCGTAATTTGTGAAAAAAATCAAAAAAAATACTCAAAACGGAGTAGTGACAGTCATTAGCGTTATGTTGAGGTCAACAAATTTGTGTATCGTGAAGTAAATTGTGGTATAATAATAAAGAATTTCTATAGAAAAGAGAAAAATATGGCAAATTATGCAATTATTTTAGCAGCGGGTAAAGGTACCCGTATGAAATCAGATCTACCTAAAGTTATGCACAAGGTTGCGGGAATTTCAATGCTTGAGCATGTTTTTCGTAGCGTGGGCGCAATTAATCCTGAAAAAACAGTTACTGTAATCGGGCATAAGGCTGAACTTGTAGAGCAAGTTTTAGCAGGACAGACTGATTTTGTGAGACAGTCCGAACAATTAGGTACTGGTCATGCGGTTATGATGGCCGAACCAATTCTTGAGGGTCTTTCTGGACAAACATTGGTTATTGCTGGCGACACACCGCTAATCACTGGTGAGAGTTTAAAGAACTTGATTGATTTTCATGTGAATCACAAGAACGTAGCCACTATCCTTACCGCAGAAGCTGAAGATCCATTTGGTTATGGACGTATTGTTCGCAATGATAATGCTGAAGTACTAAGAATTGTTGAACAAAAAGATGCGACTGATTTTGAAAAGCAAATCAAAGAAATCAATACAGGAACTTATGTTTTTGATAATGCTCGTCTCTTTGAAGCTCTTAAAAACATCAATACCAATAACGCTCAAGGCGAATACTATATTACAGACGTGATTGGTATTTTCCGTGAAGCTGGTGAAAAAGTCGGAGCCTACACTCTTAAAGACTTTGATGAAAGTCTCGGAGTCAATGACCGTGTAGCACTTTCTACAGCCGAAGCTGTTATGCGTCGTCGTATTAACCAAGCTCACATGATTAATGGCGTTAGTTTTGTAAATCCAGAAGCGACTTATATTGATATTGATGTTGAAATTGCTCCAGATGTACAAATTGAAGCTAATGTAACCCTCAAAGGTTCTAGTAAGATTGGTGCTGAGACTATTTTGACGAATGGAACTTATATTGTCGATAGTACTATCGGTTCAGGTGCAGTGATTACCAACTCTATGATTGAGGAGAGCACAGTTGCTGATGGTGTTACAGTCGGACCTTACGCTCATATTCGTCCAGATTCTAGCCTGGCAAAAGATGTTCATATTGGAAACTTTGTTGAGGTGAAAGGTTCTAGCATTGGAGAAAATACAAAAGCTGGCCATTTGACATACATTGGTAACTGTGAAGTTGGCAGTGACGTCAACTTTGGTGCTGGTACTATAACAGTGAACTATGATGGGAAAAACAAATTCAAGACAGTCATCGGCAACAATGTATTTGTTGGTTCTAATTCAACCATCATCGCTCCTGTTGAACTAGGAGATAACTCTCTTGTTGGCGCAGGTTCAACCATTACTAAAGACGTGCCTGCTGATGCTATTGCCATCGGTCGTGGCCGCCAAGTTAACAAAGACGAATATGCAACTCATCTCCCTCACCATCCTAAAAACAAATAGGAGCTAACCATGGAATTTGAAGAGAAAACACTCAGCCGTAGAGAAATCTATAAAGGTCCTATTTTCCAATTGGTACAAGATCAGGTTGAACTTCCTAATGGAAAAGGGACAGCTCAACGTGATTTGATTTTCCATAATGGTGCAGTATGTGTTCTTGCAGTTACTCCAGAAAATAAGATTGTTCTCGTCAAGCAATATCGCAAGGCGATTGAAAAAGTTTCTGTTGAGATTCCTGCAGGGAAACTAGAAATTGGAGAAAATGCTGATCCTGAAGCGGCAGCCCTTCGCGAATTGGAAGAAGAAGCTACCTACACTGGAAAACTAACTCTTTTGTATGATTTCTATTCTGCTATTGGTTTCTGTAATGAGCGATTAAAACTTTATTTGGCAAGTGATTTGACAAAGGTTAAAAATCCACGTCCACAGGATGAAGATGAAACTTTAGAATTACTTGAAGTTAGTCTTGAAGAAGCTAAACAACTGATCCAGTCTGGTGATATCTGTGATGCCAAGACTATTATGGCTATCCAGTACTGGGAATTACAAGAAAAATAGGGGAGGAACCTATGGGAAAACCTTTATTAACAGACGAAATAATCGAGCGTGCAAATCGTGGTGAAAATATCTCTGGTCCTACTTTAGTAGACGATCAAGAAACAAAGATATTATCTACTTCATCTCAACCTTATAGAGCTTCACGTTCAAGTGATCATGGTTTTAGTCAAGATACCCTAACGATTGAGGTTGAACCACAAATCCATAAAAGTCGTCGAATTGAAAATACTAAGAGAAATGTTTTTAACTCAAAACTGAATAAGATTCTATTTGCTGTTATTCTTCTCTTGATTTTGCTAGTTTTAGCAATGAGATTTATTTAAGGGGAATGTCATGAAAATTGGAATTATAGCAGCTATGCCAGAAGAGCTAGTTTATCTGATTCAACATTTAGAAAACGCTCAAGAAGAGACGGTATTAGGAAATAAGTATCATACGGGTAAAATTGGTTCAGTCGATCTTGTCTTGGTCGAGAGTGGAATTGGTAAAGTCATGTCTGCTATGAGTGTAGCAATCTTAGCTAACCACTTTAAAGTAGATGCTGTTATCAACACTGGTTCAGCTGGTGCTTTAGCAGAAAGAATCGAAGTTGGAGATGTAGTGATTGCTGATAAGCTAGCTTATCATGATGTTGATGTGACTGCTTTTGGGTATGAATACGGTCAGATGGCCCAACAACCACTCTACTTTGAATCTGACAAGAAGTTTGTCAGTTTAATTCAAGAGAGTTTGTCTAAACTTAACCAAAAATGGCATTTAGGTTTGATTGCGACAGGTGATAGTTTTATTGCGGGTGAAGATAAGATTAAAGCTATAAAAGAACATTTTCCTCAGGTACTTGCTGTGGAGATGGAAGGAGCGGCTATCGCTCAAGCAGCTCACGCGCTTAATCTACCTTTCTTAGTTGTTCGTGCCATGAGTGATAATGCTAACCACGAAGCTTCTATTTCATTTGATGAGTTTATCGTAGAAGCAGGACGCAGATCGGCTCAAGCCTTGTTGACACTTTTACAATCTATTCATGAATAAAATCAAAAGAACACTTGTTAGTGTTCTTTTTTAGGAAAAAAGGAAGCCTGTCTCTGATAGAGTTATTTTCAGTCTTTTTTGATATAATAGAAACATTGATTTGAAGAATAGGAATAGGAAGAGAAAATGAACCCTTTATTAAACGGTATGAATGATCGACAGGCTGAAGCGGTCCAAACAACAGAAGGTCCACTGCTGATCATGGCGGGGGCTGGTTCTGGTAAGACACGAGTTTTGACCCATCGTATTGCCTACTTAATTGATGAAAAGATGGTTAATCCCTGGAATATTTTAGCCATTACCTTTACCAATAAGGCTGCTCGTGAAATGAAAGAACGTGCCTATGGGCTCAATCCAGCTACACAGGACTGTTTGATAGCGACCTTTCACTCTATGTGCGTTCGTATCTTACGGCGTGATGCGGATCATATTGGTTACAATCGTAACTTTACCATTATCGATCCAGGTGAGCAACGAACACTGATGAAACGCATTCTCAAGCAATTAAACTTGGATCCTAAAAAGTGGAATGAACGCTCAATTTTAGGGACCATTTCTAATGCTAAGAATGATCTGATTGACGATGTTGCTTATGCTGCACAAGCAGGAGATTTATATACAAATATTGTCGCTAAGTGTTATGAGGCCTATCAAAAGGAACTTCGTCAAGCTGAGTCAGTTGACTTTGATGATTTGATTATGTTGACCTTGCGTCTCTTTGATCAAAATCCTGATGTCTTAACTTACTATCAGCAAAAATTCCAATATATCCATGTTGATGAGTATCAAGATACCAACCATGCCCAGTACCAACTGGTCAAATTGTTGGCTTCTCGCTTTAAAAATATCTGTGTTGTTGGGGATGCGGACCAGTCTATCTACGGATGGCGTGGTGCTGATATGCAGAATATCTTGGATTTTGAGAAGGATTATCCTCAAGCCAAGGTTGTCTTGTTAGAGGAGAATTACCGATCAACCAAAACCATTCTCCAAGCAGCTAATGACGTTATTAAAAACAATAAAAATCGCCGTCCAAAGAATCTATGGACTCAAAATTCGGATGGGGAACAAATTGTCTATTATCGTGCCAATGACGAACAAGATGAGGCTGTTTTTGTAGCCAAAACCATCGATGAACTTGGTCGAAGTCAAAACTTCCTACATAAAGACTTTGCAGTCCTTTACCGTACCAATGCCCAGTCACGTACTATTGAGGAGGCCCTTCTCAAGTCCAATATTCCTTATACCATGGTTGGTGGTACCAAGTTCTACAGCCGAAAAGAAATCCGTGATATCATTGCTTACCTCAATCTCATTGCCAACCTAAGTGACAATATCAGTTTTGAGCGTATCATCAATGAACCAAAGCGTGGTATTGGACCAGGAACTGTTGAGAAGATTCGCGACTTTGCTAATTTGCAAGAAATGTCCATGCTGGATGCTTCAGCCAATATCATGTTATCAGGTATCAAAGGTAAAGCGGCTCAGTCTATTTGGGACTTTGCAAATATGATTCTTGATTTGAGGGAGAAACTGGACCAATTAACAATTACAGAGTTGGTTGAGACTGTCCTTGAAAAAACAGGTTACGTTGATATTCTAAACGCACAGGCAACATTGGAGAGTAAGGCTCGAGTTGAAAATATCGAGGAATTCTTATCTGTTACCAAAAACTTTGATGACAATCCTGAAAGTCAAGAAGAGGAGACTGGATTGGATAAACTCAGTCGTTTCTTGAATGATCTTGCTTTGATTGCAGATACGGACTCTGGTAGTCAGGAGACGTCAGAAGTAACCTTAATGACCTTACACGCTGCCAAAGGACTCGAGTTTCCAGTTGTTTTTATTATCGGTATGGAGGAGAATGTCTTTCCTCTTAGTCGTGCCTCTGAAGATCCTGATGAATTGGAAGAAGAACGTCGTTTGGCCTATGTAGGTATCACGCGCGCTGAGAAGATTCTCTATCTGACCAACGCAAACTCTCGCTTACTTTTCGGACGTACAAGTTACAATCGTCCGACCCGTTTTATCAACGAGATTAGTTCAGATTTGTTGACGTATCAAGGTCTGGCTCGTCCAGCTAATACAAGTTTTAAAGCATCATACAGTAGTGGTGGAGGAACAGCATTTGGTAAAGGAATGAGTTTGGCTCAGGCGCTTCAAGAACGAAAACGGAATGCTGCTCCTACATCGATCCAATCAAGTGGCTTACCATTTGGACAATTTGCATCTGACACTAAATCAGCTTCTAGTGAGACTAGCTGGTCTGTTGGGGATATTGCCCTTCATAAAAAATGGGGTGAAGGAACTGTGCTGGAAGTTTCAGGCAGTGGATCAACACAGGAATTAAAAATCAATTTTCCAGAGGTTGGTCTCAAAAAACTCTTAGCCAGTGTAGCACCGATTGAGAAAAAGTAAGTTCTCTTAACGAATAAGAATCCCTCTGTAATATTCAGAGGGATTTTTTGATGATTATCTTATCACAAGATTGTGATAATTTACGTTTTCATAACAATGGAAATTTTTTCTTACATGATTTTGAAAAATAGTGTATAATACAGTGGTTCTATGTCGAAAGGAGAAGAAAATGACTGAAAAGCAAATGAAAACGTTGGGTTGGATTGCAACCTTTATGTCTGTAATGATGTATATCTCATATATTCCACAAATTATGAACAACCTTGCAGGTCAAAAGGGGAACTTTATCCAGCCAGCAGTAGCTGCAATTAACTGCAGTCTTTGGGTTTACTACGGACTTTTTAAAAAAGAACGTGATATTCCTTTGGCAGCAGCTAATGCACCAGGTATTGTTTTTGGGATTATCACCGCTTTAACAGCTTTGTTCTAAAAATAAAAAGCAATTAGCAGAATGTTCAGCTAGTTGCTTTTATTTATTTACAAAATATATTTTTCAATAGCGCGTGCAACGCCTTCTTCTTCATTGCTGGTTGTTACGGCATCCGCGAGAGATTTGACGTGGTCGCTGGCATTTCCCATAGCAATCCCAAGACCAGCAAACTCTAACATCTCAATGTCGTTATTAGCATCACCCATAGCCATGATTTCAGAAGGTTGGATATCTAAAATCTCAGCCAAACGAGAAAGAGCAGAAGCCTTGGTTGTGCCAAGTGGCATCGCCTCATAGATAACAGGTTGAGAACGAACACCGCTAAAACGTTGACAAAGTTCTTCAGCAAACCGTTGTTCAAAGTCATCCGTTTGTTCTTTTGTGCCTAAGAACATGCCTTGGAACATACGATATTTCCCGCTAGTAGCTTCTTCCAGTGAGATTTCAGTCAGGTCAGCAAAGACAAGTGTAGCATCATATTGAACAATAGGATTTGGTTTGCCTCCGAGAACGAAGTAGTGTTCCTTGTCAAAGAGAGTCAACTGGACCTCACTCTTTTCAGCAAGTTCATTCAGGTATTCGATGTCAGATTTACTAAGTTCTCGCCAGTCAACAAGGCCCCAGTCACTAGTTTGGTGTGTAGAACAACCATTGTTGACAATAACGTATTCATTCTGCAAATCAAGACCTAGTTTTTTATAGTAGGGAAGAACTCCAAAGAGAGGACGACCAGTACAGAGGACCAGTTTGACACCTTTTTCGATAGCCTTATGAATGGCATCAATATGAGCCTGAGGAATTTCCTTGGCTTCGTTAAGTAGAGTACCGTCCATATCAAGAGCAAGTAGTTTAATCATAGTATTTTCCTTTCTCGTGTTTTGCCTATATTATAGCATATTTTGGGAATCAGAGGCAGAATCTTCTGTTAAATCATGGTATAATATAGAGTAATGACAAAAACAAATGAGGCAGAGATGAAACTACTTTATACCGATATTCGGACTTCTTTGACAGAAATCCTAACTAAGGAGGCTCAGGGACTAGTTGACCAAGGAAAACGAGTCTTTTATATCGCCCCTAACTCTCTTTCTTTTGAAAAGGAACGTGCCGTGCTGGAGTGCTTGAGTCAGCAGGCTTCTTTTGCTATCACAGTCACACGCTTCGCCCAAATGGCTCGTTATCTGGTTTTAAATGATATTCCTGAGAGGTCAAGTCTCGATGATATCGGTCTTGGTATGGCTTTCTATAAATGTCTGTCCGAGATTGATCCGAAGGATTTACGTGTTTACGGAGCTATTAAGCAAGATCCGCAATTCATCCAGCAACTGATTGAGATTTATCATGAAATTTCAACTGCAAAGATGAGTTTTTTGGACTTGGAAAGTTTGACAGATGCTGATAAACGCTCTGATTTAATCTTGATTTTTGAAAAGATAACAGCGTATTTAAATCAAGGTCAAGTTTCACAGGGAAGTCCATTATCCTATCTGATTGATGCTATCGAAAAAAACAAGGTAAGTAGCGATTTTAGCAATATTACCCTAGTCATTGATGGTTTTACCCGTTTTTCTGCAGAAGAGGAACACCTAGTGGATTTGCTTCATCGTAAGGGTGTTGAAATTATCATTGGTGTATATGCGACTAAGAAAGCCTACACTAGCCCCTTTAGTGAAGGGAACCTCTATCAAGCCAGTGTTGAGTTTCTACGTCATTTAGCTTTTAAATATCAGACCAAGGCAGAAGATGCCTGTCAAGAACATGAAAACCTTGATGCTTTTGCCAAAGCGTCAAAACTTCTCGAAAGTGCCTATGATTATTCTGAAATCAGTTTAGAAGTGGATGCTAAGGATAGAGAAGACTTGCAAATCTGGTCTTGTCTGACACAAAAAGAAGAGCTGGAGCTCGTTGCTCGTAGTATTCGCCAGAAATTGCACCAAGAGCCAGAACTGAGCTATAAGAATTTTCGTATCTTACTTGGTGACGTAGAGTCTTATAAACTGTCATTGCAGACAATTTTTAATCAATATCAGATTCCTTTCTATCTGGGTAAAAGTGAGTCTATGGCTCATCATCCTTTGACTCAATTTGTAGAATCTGTGGGACGTCTTAAACGGTACTATTTCCGTCAAGAAGATTTGGTAAACCTCTTACGAACTGGCTTATATACCAACCTTAATCAAGAAGAAATCGATAGCTTTGAACAATATATCCGCTATTTAGGTATTGATGGTCTTTCTAACTTTAAACAAGAATTTACAAAAAATCATCATGGAAAATTTGATTTAGAAAAATTAAATGAGCTGCGTGTCCGTGTCCTAAATCCACTAGAAGCTTTATTATCCAGTCGTAAGCAAAAGACTGAAAATATCCTTACAAAATGGAATAACTTTTTGAAGGATGCATCTGTGACCAAGCAATTACAATCCTTATCTGAAACGATGGAAGCGGCAGAGCAAGAAAGACAAGAAGAGGTCTGGAAAGCATTTTGCCACGTAATGGAGCAATTTGCTACTGTATTTGAAGGTTCTCAGGTTGCTTTAGATGATTTCTTGGCTCTTCTTCATTCAGGAATGTCATTGTCAAATTATCGTACAATCCCAGCAACGGTAGATACGGTTCTGGTGCAAAGTTATGATTTGATATCGCCTTTGACTTCTGATTACATCTATGCACTTGGCTTAACCCAGGATCATCTACCTAAAATCACCCAAAATACTAGTCTTTTGAGTGATGAAGAAAGAGAAGTTTTAAACCAAGGTACTGAAGAGGGCTCTCAATTATTGATTGCTAGCCATGAAAATCTTAAGAAGAATCGCTATACCATGCTTTCTTTGGTAAACTCTGCCAAGAAACAATTGGTCTTATCAGCGCCTAATCTACTCAATGAAAACGAGAGCAAAGAGTCAGTTTATCTGAAAGAATTGCAGGATTTTGGTTTTAGCAAGATTGAAAAGAGAATCGATCGAAAAAACCTATCAAAGGATGATATTGGTTCTTATCATAGTCTTTTGTCTAGTCTTGTTGCTTATCACCAGCAAGGTGATACGGAGACAAGTGAGCAGGACTTGACCTTTATCAAGGTTCTAGCTCGTGTCATGGGGAGAAAATTAGAAGATCAAGGTCTTGATAATCCTGTCCTACTGACAAGTCCAAAAAGTAAGACCTTAGCTACTGAAACTTTGGAAGCCTTGTATCCTCAAGATCAAGATTTTTATCTATCAACTTCAGGATTGACAGAGTTTTATCGAAACGAATACAGTTATTTCCTTCGATATGTCTTAGGCTTGCAGGAAGAATTGGGACTGCGACCTGATGCTCGAAGCCATGGGAATTTCTTGCATCGTATTTTTGAACGTGCTATGAAACTTCCTGCTGATACATCTTTTGATCGTCGTTTAGAACAAGCAATTTCTGAAACCAGTCAAGAGCGAGAATTTCAAGCCATTTATCAAGAAAGTTTGGAAGCCCAATTAACCAAGGAAGTTCTTTTAGACGTTGCGCGTGCAACTGGGCACATTCTTCGTCACAATTCTGAAATTGAAACAATTCAGGAAGAAGCAGTCTTTGGTGGTAAGGAACAAGCTTTTGTTCAGTTAGAAAACGGCAGAAATGTCTATGTCCGTGGTAAAGTTGACCGTTTAGATCGCTTAAAGATAAGTGATGCTATTGGTGTTGTTGATTACAAATCTTCTCTAACTCAGTTTAACTTCCCTCTCTTTTATAACGGCCTTAATTCACAATTACCAACCTATCTAGCTGCTCTTAAGAAAGAAGGAAATACAGACTTCTTTGGTGCTATGTATTTAGAGATGGCTGAGCCAGTTCAGTCCTTACAATCTGTTAAAACTCTTTCAAAAGCTTTGGCAGAAACGACTAAGAGTATGAAATATCAAGGGCTATTTCTTGAAAAAGAAATAAAGAATCTTGGTGAACTATATAATAAAAACAAGACCTATCAGTTGTCTGATGAAGAATTCCAGTTATTGCTGGACTATAACGCCCTTATTTATAAGAAAGCGGCAGAGAAGATTTTATCTGGTAGATTTGCTATCAATCCTTACACAGAAGACGGCAGAAGTATTGCCCCATATGTCCAACAATATCAGTCGATAACTGGTTTTGAAGCTAATTACCATTTAGGTCAGGCTAGATTGTTAGATAAGGTTGCTAAGAGCAATGATAAGGAAACATGGTTTAATAAAATTAGAGAGGAGTTGGAGCGATGAAATTTTTATCCCAAGAAGAGATTGAAAAGTTGCAAATAGAAGAAGCTCAATCTGACAAGAAACCTAAGAAAACTGCCGAGCAAATTCAAGCTATCTACAGTTCTGGTCAAAATATTCTGGTCTCAGCATCAGCTGGCTCAGGAAAAACCTTTGTCATGGCTGAACGAATTCTTGATCAACTAGCGCGTGGTGTAGAAATTCGCCAACTCTTTATCTCAACCTTTACGGTAAAGGCAGCAACCGAGTTAAAAGAACGCTTGGAGAAGAAAATCAGCCAACAAATCCAAGAGACTCAAGATTTAGATCTAAAAAAACATCTTGGAAGACAATTAGCTGATTTACCAAACGCTGCTATCGGAACTATGGACTCTTTTACTCAGAAGTTCCTGGCTAAACATGGTTATCTGATTGACCTCGCCCCAAATTTTCGGATTCTTGAGAATGAAAGTGAGCAACTCCTCTTAAAAAACGAAGTCTTTCGGCAGGTTTTTGAAAAACACTACCAAGCTAAGGAACAAGAACAGTTTAGTCAGTTGGTTAAGAACTTTGCGGGTAAAAGCAAGGATGCACGTGGATTGCGTAAACAGGTCTATATGATTTATGAGTTCTTACAATCCACTAGTGATCCTCAGGCCTGGCTACAGAATTCTTTCTTAAAAGGATTCGAAAAGGCCGATTTTACAAGTTCTAAAGAAAAGCTGGCTCAAGACATTCAGCAAAGACTCTGGGATTTGGAAAGTTTCTTCCGTTACCATTTAGAGAATGATGCCAAGGAATTTGGGAAAGCAGCCTACTTAGAAGCTGTCCAACAAGTTCTTGATGAAATTGGAGCTTTAACCAGAGAATCTATTTTTAATCAATATCAAGAAGTTCTAGAGCGAGTTGTGAGTATTTCTAAAGATAAGGGTGGCCGTGCTCTCACAAATGCTAGTCGCAAGGCTGAACTCCAAGCAATAAAAGAAGTATACAACCAAGAGAGAAAAGACAAGTTTGAAAAGCTGAACGCATTAAATGACCAAATTACTTTACTAAAATTCCAAGAAAAATATCATCAAGAGTCTTGGGACTTGGCAATGACTTTTCAAGTTTTCATGAGTGATTTTGTTGATGCCTATCGAAAGCGTAAACGTGAAGAAAATGCCTTCGAATTTGCGGATATTAGCCACTATACCATTGAGATTTTGGAAAACTTCCCTCAGGTCCGTCAAGAGTATCAGGAACGTTTCCACGAAGTTATGGTCGATGAGTACCAAGATACCAACCATATCCAGGAAAGAATGTTAGAGCTCCTCTCTAACGGACATAACCGTTTTATGGTGGGAGATATCAAGCAGTCTATTTATCGTTTTAGACAGGCAGATCCCCAAATCTTCAATGAAAAATTCCACAGCTTTGCTCAAGATAGCAAAGAAGGTCAATTAATACTGCTTAAGGAAAACTTCCGTAGTAGTTCAGAAGTGCTAAATGCTACCAATGACGTCTTTAAGCATCTCATGGATGAGGAAGTTGGAGAGATTTCTTATGACGGCATGCATCAACTTGTTTTCGGAAATACTGATTTACACCCAGATCTAGAAAACAAGGCAGAAGTCCTCTTGTATGATAAGGATGTTGACGGTGATTATAAGGAAGAGGAAGAGTTTTCGACCAACAAACTAACTGGTGAAATGCGAATGGTCATTAAGGAGATATTGCATCTTCATAATGATAAAGGGGTTCCTTTCAATGACATTGCTCTCTTGACTGCCAGCAGAAGTCGTAATGACCAAGTTTTACTTGCTTTGTCGGAATATGGGATCCCAGCTAAAACGGATGGCGCTCTTAACAATTATTTGCAATCTTTAGAAGTGCAGGTTATGTTGGATACTCTTCGTGTCATCCATAACCCTCTGCAAGACTTTGCTTTAGTAGCTCTTATGAAGTCTCCGATGTTTAGCTTTGATGAAGATGAATTAGCTCGTTTAGCTCTTCAAAATTCTGAGGATAAGGTTCAAGAAAACTTTTATGAAAAACTAGTTAATGCTCAAGCACAAACTAGTATCCAAAATGTTTTAATAAAATCTGAACTCCATAAAAAGCTTAACCTTTTCTTGGAAACTGTTAATTCTTGGCGTTTGTTCTCAAAAACTCATTCACTTTATGACCTTATTTGGAAAATCTATAGCGAACGTTTCTACTATGATTATGTTGGTGCTTTACCAAATGGTCAGGCCAGACAGGCCAACCTCTATGCCCTAGCACTACGAGCTGACCAGTTTGAAAAGAGTAATTTTAAAGGCTTATCTCGTTTCATTGCTATGATTGATCAAGTCTTGGAAGCCAAGCACGACCTTGCAAGTGTCACTGTAGCGCCACCTAAGGATGCTGTAGAGCTTATGAGTATTCATAGAAGTAAGGGGCTTGAGTTCCCTTATGTCTTTATTCTCAATATTGATCAGCAATTTAACAAGAAAGATTCCATGTCTGATGTTATCCTAAGTCGTAAAAACGGTCTTGGCCTTAAGTATGTGGCTAGAGTAGCTATAAATACAAAAGAGGAATATGTTCCATCTACGATTAAGTTATCCATTCCAAGCTTGACTTATAGTCAAAATGAGGAGGAGCTCCAATTAGCAAGCTATTCTGAGTTAATGCGTTTACTGTATGTAGCCATGACTCGTGCTGAGAAAAAACTTTATCTAGTCGGAAAGGGATCGAGAGAAAAGTTGGAGTCTAAAGAATACCCGACAAATGGGCAAGGTCTCCTAACTCGTAAAACCAGGCTAGATGCTCAAAATTTCCAGGACTGGATTTGGGCCATCTATCAAGCTTTTTCTAAAGAGGACTTACACTTTAGTGTTCGTTTCGAGGGTGAAGAACAACTGACAGAAGAAGCTATCGGTAAATTGGAAACTAAAAGCCAGCTTCAAGATCTTTCTCAGGCAAGCAACCGTCAGTCTGATACCATCAGGGAAGCTTTACAAATGCTGAAAGAAGTGGAAGTATATAATGAAATCCACCGTGCAGCGATTAATCTTCCAAGTGTTCAGACCCCTAGTCAGATTAAAAAGTTTTATGAACCAGTCATGGATATGGAAGGTGTAGTAGTAGCTGGTCAATCTAAACCAAAAGAAACTATGATTCAGTTTGAACTTCCAGACTTCTCTAAGACAGAAAAAGTCACTGGAGCTGAGATTGGTAGTGCTACCCATGAACTCATGCAGCGAATCAATCTCGCTAAGAAACCTACTTTGGAAACCTTGACAGAAGCCTTGGAGCAAGTTCAGGCAACTTCAGCTGTTAAAGATAAAGTTAATCTAGAAAAAATCTTGTCCTTCTTTAATACAGATCTTGGTCAAGAGATTCTTGCAAATCAAGATAAACTTTATCGAGAACAACCCTTCTCTATGTTAAAAAGAGATGCTAAGAGTAAGGAAGACTTTGTTGTCCGTGGAATTTTAGATGGTTATCTCCTCTATGAGGATAAAATTGTTCTCTTTGACTACAAGACAGATCATTATGAATATCCAAGTCAACTGATTGAACATTATAGAGGTCAATTATCTCTATATGCAGAAGCCTTGTCTCGTTCTTACCAAATAGATCAAGTTGAAAAATATTTAATCTTACTTGGCAAAGATATGGTTGAGGTGGTCGAAGTCAACTAATCTTGTAAAAACTATTGCCTTAATGGCAGTAGTTTTTATTTATTTTCAGTTATGGTATACTAGTTTCAGAAAAGGATGTTAAAGAATCTATGTCAAAAGAAATCGATATCGAATACTATCACCAATTAGCTTTACAAAAGCAAAAAGAGCATCGTAAATTTCTTGGAAATCTGAAAAAGAAAGCTCCAAAAAACCTAGATAAGATTGCCCTTGAAATTCACCAGGAAGTTTTTGAAGAAATTGATTGTACAGCCTGTGCAAACTGCTGCAAGAGCCTTGGACCAGACTTTAAAGAAGCAGATATCACACGCATTGCCAAGTACTTTAAAATGAAATTACCAGCCTTCGAAGATGAATTTCTACAGGTAGATGAAGACGGTGATAAGGTCTTTAAGTCAATGCCATGTCCATTTCTCGGTGGTGACAATCTCTGTTCCATTTATGATGTCCGTCCCAAGGCTTGTAGAGAATTTCCACATACCGACCGTAAAAAGATTTATCAAATCAATAATCTGACTATCAAAAATACTTTAACTTGTCCCGCAGCCTATCTCTTTGTCGAGAAATTAAGAGATAAAATAGAATAAATAGTTTATTTTATAATAAATTCCATCCTCAAATTCATTTGCTATTTGAGGATTTTTGTATATTTATTAATATTGATTGTTTTTGCTTTCTAAAGAAAATGAGTTCCAGTCTTAAAGTTTCTTTAACTTTTTCTTAAAGAAAACTGATATAAGGTATCTTTAAGCGATGTTCTGTATAGTTATACTATCACTAAGAAAGGAGTGCCGGTATGAACTATATAGTAATCCCAGCTTATCAACCTGATAATAAACTTATCAAACTCATCGAAAAAATCCACGAAAAGAGTGATTTTCGTATTCTAGTTATCGACGACGGTAGTTCATCAAAGTGTCAAGATATCTTTGATAAAGCAGAACAATATGCTACGGTGCTCCGTCACCAAGTGAACCAAGGTAAAGGCCAAGCACTTAAAACGGCCTTTACTTATATCCAACAACAAAATAGCTACGGAACGGTTGTAACGGCAGACGCAGATGGTCAACATAAGATTTGGGATATTTTCCGTACGGCTAACAAAGCTTCTGAAAATCCTAATAAGCTTATCTTGGGTGTGCGGGCCTTCACAGGTAAAGTACCCCTTCGTAGCCGTTTCGGAAATAGCTTGACAAAAGCACTCTTTAAACTTCAAACAGGAGTAGGTGTAACAGATACACAAACTGGACTTCGTGCTTTTACAACAAATCTCATTCCTTTTATGTTGAAAATAGAGGGAAATCGTTACGAATACGAAATGAATATGTTACTTGAGGCTACTAAAGAATATCAAATTTTAGAAGTTCCCATTGAAACTGTCTATATCAATGATAATGAGGATTCACACTTCCGACCAATAAAAGATGGGCTCATGATTTATAAAAATATCTTTAAATTTGCCTTGTCATCTCTCAGTAGTTTTGTTGTAGACTACCTTGTTTACGCTATTGCAATCTTGTTTTTACCAACAGCGCCGACTAATTTCCGTATCTTCCTAGCTAACGGACTAGCTCGTGTGACAAGCTCCATTTTTAACTACTCTACAAATAAAAAACTAGTCTTTAAAAACGACGATAGCCTTGTTAAAACAGGAATGGGATACTTTGGTCTAGCAGTTGGACTCTTTGTTTTAGACACGCTACTGATTCGTGTCTTCTTTACAATCTTTGGTATCAACCTTCTGATTGCCAAAGTTATCGTCGGCATCCTTCTCTTCGCTGTCTCTTGGACAGTGCAAAAGAAATTGATTTTTAAGGAAAGGACATCAACTGTATTATGAAATTTATAAAGAAACCATATGCTTATGCCTCGGTTATCGGTTTACTCTTGACAGGATCCTTTAGTTACTCAATGTTGAAAACTTTTGTACTCGCTGAAACTATTTCGGCAGTAGCAACAACTAATACAAGTTCCAACACAGCTCAAGCTAGCCAAGCAGCTAAGACAGCAACAGTAACTAACTCAAGTTATAAGGACGATAATATCTCTATCAATTTGACTGAAACGACGGTTAATCATACCCAAGTGTATGTTGCAGATGTTACAGTAAGTTCATCAGAATATCTAAAAACAGCATTTGCTCAAAACTCATTTGGAACAAACGTAACAGCTAAAACATCTGTCACTGCTGCAGATAATGATGCAATTTTAGCAGTCAATGGTGACTATTACGGTGCCAATTCTTCAGGTTATGTTATCCGTAATGGCGTTGTCTATCGTGATACTGTCCGTGAAAATTCTAATAATGGTGATTTAGCCATTTATAAAGATGGTTCTTTCAAGATTGTTTACGAGGAACAGATTTCAGCTGACCAACTAGTCAAAGACGGAGTTGTTAATCTCTTAGCTTTTGGTCCTGCCTTAGTTGAAAATGGTGAAATAGTAGTAGGAAAAAACCAAGAAGTCGGACAAGCTATGGCTTCGAATCCACGTACAGCTATTGGTATTATCGACGAAAACCACTACATTATTGTAGTTTCTGACGGACGTACATCTGAAAGTGAAGGTCTCTCTCTTTATCAGCTTGCTGAGGTCATGAAATCATCTGGTGCAAAAACTGCCTACAATCTTGATGGTGGGGGATCCTCTACACTTTACTTCAACGGTCAGGTTATCAATAAACCAACGACTGGAGGAAACAAAATTTCAGAAAGGGCGGTGAGTGATATTGTCTACATCGGTTACTAATCTTGGTAAAAAACGTTTTAAGAAAACAGTCATCTCTTATACACTAATTACGATTTTCTTCTTTGCTTTTTCTAGAATTTATGAAGCATTTAGTTTTGGAGAGACATCAGTTTACATGCATTACTTGTTCACCGTACCTCTGGTCGGTGGGATAATACTAGCAATCTTGCTCAAAGTCCTTCCATATTTTTCCAGAATTAGCCTTAATTTATGGAATTCGGCAGTAGCTATTATTACAACAGGGACACTATTCCGAGGTATTGTCAATCTATCCGGTCGTTCAACGACACTTGATGCTCCTTACTGGTATGTTGGTATCGGATTTGTTATCCTAGCTCTTCTATCGATTGTTATAAACCCGATTCGATTGAAGAAGAATGTCAGAACAGTGGAAGTTTAGATCTATTATAAAAAGTAGTCGTTCAGTTACTGTTCGACTATTTTTTAGGACTTTTGTTTCTAGAATGTTTTAATAATATTACAAATTTCTTTCTTCTTAAAGATGTTAGTTTTATATTTGAAATTATATTGTATAATAAAATGGATAATTACCGTCTTTGAAATGACAAGCAAAAAGTATAAACTATAGGGATATTAAAATTGAAAGGATAAAAATGAAAAAGATATTACTAGCAAGTACAGTTGTTCTTTCCATGGCCGGGATTTCTAAAACAACTGTATTAGCAGAGGAGAACCAAGCTACAAACAAAGTTCAAAGTTCAGAAAAAACTGTAGCAAATGGAACGAGTAAGGAAGCTAAAGAGAAAAAACAGGCTCAAGGTCAAGAGCAGAAGGATAAGCAGAATCAAAACGAAATACAAATCAAGGCAGAAAAGGATTCTTCTCAATCTGAACAGAAACAAGAAACAGCCCTTACCAAGGATAACTCTTCAACAGAAGAAATTACTGAAGAGGTCAACAAAGAAGGTTGGCAAAAAGAGAATGGTCAATGGCGTTATTATGAAAGTAAAAAGGCTGTTACGAATTGGAAAAAAATAGCTGGTCATTGGTATTATTTTAACCAAGATGGTATCATGCTTAGCAATACAGTTTATGATGACTATCTCTTTAATAAAAGCGGTGCTATGGTTGAAACTTCTTGGGTAAAAATAGAAGAGAAGTGGTATTATGCCACAGAATCAGGAAAGATTATCCGCAACAAATGGGAAAAAATTAACGGTTCATGGTATCGTTTTGATGAAACTGGTATCATGTTAAGCAAAACAATTTATAATGACTATCTTCTTCAGACTAGCGGTGCTATGGCTGAAAAGAACTGGGTAAAAATGGATGAAAAGTGGTACTATGCTACTGATTCAGGAAAAGTCGTTCGTAATAAATGGGGAAAGATTAATAGCTCTTGGTACTTATTTGACAATGCCGGGGTCATGTTGAGTAGTCAATGGAAAGATAAATACTACCTAAAAGATAGTGGGGCCATGGCTCAAAGTGAATGGTTCTTTGATAAAAAATATAATAGTTGGTTCTACTTAAAATCTGATGGTGCTTATGCTGAAAACCAATGGCAAGGCTCTTACTATCTCAAATCTTATGGATATATGGCCAAGAATGAGTGGATTTTTGATAAAAGTTATAACGCCTGGTATTATCTCAAAGAAGATGGGGCATATGTAACTGGTAATTTCACCATTAACAGAAAAGACTATTCTTTCCAAAGCAATGGAAAATGGATTTCCGATACAGCAGCATACTATAAAGTAAAACCAATTACAGCAAATGTATATAGTGCTTCTGGTGAGAAACTCAGCTATATTTCGCAAGGAAGTATTGTATCGATTGATGGAGATGAAGCCAAAGACGGTCGAATTCCAGTCAAAATCTCTGGACTTTCAGGCTATATGAATAAGAGTGATTTAGTAGCTGTCAGCTCAGATAGTGACTTCATTCCTCACTATTCATCTGATGGAAATTATCTTTATCATGAGTTATCACCATACACAAGTATCCGTGTAGCCCCTCATAGTTCATCAATGGCTATTGGTAAAAAATATTATTCAGCTGATGGTATTAACTTTGAAAGCTTTACAGTTGAAAATCCTTTCTTATTTAGGGATTTAAGAAAACCAACTAATTACACAGCTGAAGAATTGAATAAGGTTTATTCTCTTATGAATATTCAGGGCAGCCGCCTTGCAGGTAAAGGAGAGGTCTTCAAAGAAGCGGAGAAACGCTATCAGGTGAATGCACTCTATCTCATGGCTCACAGCGCTCTAGAAAGTGCATGGGGGCGTAGTCAGATTGCTAAGGATAAGAATAACTTCTTTGGTATTGCTGCCTATGATACTACTCCATATGATTCTGCAAAGAGTTTCGACAATGTTGATAAGGGAATCCTAGGTGCAGCTAAATGGATCAGAGAGAATTATATTGATGAAGGTAGAACCCATCTTGGCAATAAATCTTCTGGAATGAACGTTCTTTACGCTTCTGATCCGTATTGGGGTGAAAAGATTGCAAGTATCATGATGACCATCAACAGTAAACTTGGTGAAAAAGATTAAAATAGAAAAACGATAACTAAACTGATTTAGTTATCGTTTTTTATACTTATTCAGTTTAAGTTTTTTATTTAAAAGAAATGTAAAAGGATTCACTTTAAAAGTAAATCCTTTTAGTTTTATAATGATTGAAGACTTGAGAATCTAAATCTTATATTCTATAAGCCTAATCCTTTTCAGTTTTACGAGTTTTTGCAAGAACGATAATCGATGAAACTAGAACAAGTGAACCAAGAACTGCAATAAGTGTTCCTTTGCTCTCCCCAGTAAATGGAAGTCCTGGTTTTTCTTCAGTAGTAGTTTCAGAAGAAGATGATGGAGTTGTAGTAGTTACTGAAGTTGTAGGTGCTTCAGTAGTAGTTACTGAAGTTGTAGGTGCTTCAGTAGTAGTTACTGAAGTTGTAGGTGCTTCAGTAGTGGTTACTGAAGTTGTAGGCGCTTCAGTAGTGGTTGTTGAAGTTGTAGGTGCTTCAGTAGTGGTTGTTGAAGTTGTAGGTGCTTCAGTAGTGGTTGTTGAAGTTGTAGGTGCTTCAGTAGTAGTTACAGAAGTCGTAGTAGGCGCTTCAGTAGTAGTTACTGTAGTAGTCGTAGGTGCTTCAGTAGTAGTTACAGAAGTCGTAGTAGGCGCTTCAGTAGTAGTTACTGTAGTAGTCGTAGGTGCTTCAGTAGTAGTTACTGTAGTAGTCGTAGGTGCTTCAGTAGTAGTTGTGGTCGTTGTAGTCGTTGTTTCTTCTTTTGGATTCACAATTGTTTTAGTTACTGAATGATCAGCTCCAAAATCGTCAACATTAACTTCTGTATCTGCTACTTTGATGACATAACCTGATGGTGCTTCTGTTTCTGTCAAGATATATTTATCTTTTAATAATGCATTAACAGTAATTTTACCATTTTCATCTGTTTCGTATTCACCGATCACTTGATTGTTGGCTTCACGTACTACTTTAAATTTAGCACCTTTAAGCGGTTGATTCTCATTATCAACTTTTTGGATATTGATTGAGTAAACATAACCTTCACCAACCCCACCAGCGATTTGAACTAAAGCACCATTTGTTACTTCTTTAAGAACTTTTCCTTTGCCTTTTAGAGTTGCATCGTTTTTCAAGAGTTCTTTATCAACAGGATCATAATTTAGACGAACTTTATAAGAAATACGATATTGGTCCGCTTCAGTAATATCTCCTAAGTCAACTACGAAAGATTGTCCATCTTCAGCGAATGTCACTTTATGTTGATCTGTAACATCAACACGGTCAGAGAATTGCCATTCTCCATCTACGAATGCAAATTTACCTTTGATAACTTTAATACTATCTTTTACATAGCTAGCATTTGTAAATTTCAAGTGGTCCTCAATCGTTACACCTTGAATATTCTCTTTTGTACGATTGACTGAAATAGTGTATTGGACCTCTCTTTTGTCACCTTCATTAACCCAACTAGTCTTTGTTAAAAGTTTTGGATCACCATCACCGATACCTTTAAATGTAACCTTACCAGCAGGTTTTGTTTCATTGTTTATCGTAATCTCAATTGGGATTTCTCCTTGTTGAGGGTGTTTTTTGAAATCAACACGTGCATAAAAGAAGAAAGCCCCATTAGTATCAGAGTGTTTTTCAACATAATCTGTATAAGTTAATGTTAATTTTTTGTTAGTAGCATCAACTTTAGCGTGTGCGATGATTTCTTTTGTAATCTTATCAGGAATATCAAAAGTCTGAGAAGTAATCATTAAAGCCTCTGGAACCGTAAGTGTCGTTTGATCCCCAGCCTTAACATTTTTTCCAGCTAAATTAAAATCTGCATTGATACGGAATGTAGCCCATTGCTCTAAATCCCAAGTTAGATCTCCACCTTCATTATTTGATACCTTAACATTTTGGATTGTATCTACGAATTTTCCAGTTACTGAAACCTCAGGAGTTTCAGCAAATGTTTTATTCAAACTAAATACAAAGATAGTTGTCAATAAGCATATCAAAAATGAGAAAATACTAAACTTTTTCTTTTTATTCATCATATACATCCTTCTTATAAATTAAGATAGTTTCTAAATATAATATAAAGTAGCGTCAATCACTAATTGAAAGACGAGTTAGTTATATAGGTTCATTTTATAGACAAACTTTAACTAAGCCTCCTTCTAGTCTAACACTAAAAGTCCCCTATAACGTGAATTATATCACAATAAATTATTTACATCAATGTTTAAGGTGTCAAATTATTATTAAAATGTAAGTTTTTTAAAATATTATATTTTTTATGTTCTTAAGAGATGTAAAGTATAGAAATGCGCTAACATTTCTAGTAATATTGGGAATATTAAATGATGGTATTTAATTTAAATCACGAACTATATTTCTATAATATTTCAGAAATTTAATATATTTTCGTAATACTAGACTGTGAATTTTTGGCTGTAAAGTTTAACCTTTTCCTTCAATTTTCATTCATTTTAAAATGCTTATTTTGTTAAAAGTTATGTTTGTGCTATACTTTTAATTATATAAAAACTATGAATGCAGGATAATAAATAGATGACTTATAAATTTTTACTCTTCGACCTTGATCATACCTTGCTTGATTTTGATACTGCTGAGGATGTGGCTTTAACGCAACTTCTTAAAGAAGAAGGAGTTGAGGATATTCAAGCCTACAAAGATTATTATGTACCTATGAACAAATCACTTTGGAGGGATTTGGAACAGAAAAAAATTACAAAACAAGAACTAGTCAACACACGATTTTCAAAAATGTTTTCGCATTTTGGAATTGAAAAGGATGGCGTATACTTATCTGAACGTTATCAGTTTTATTTAGCTCAACAGGGGCAGGTATTTTCTGGGGCCATGGAACTCTTAGATAGCCTTATTGATCGTGGTTATGAACTCTACGCTGCCACCAACGGGATAACTACAATTCAAACAGGTCGTATGGCTCAATCAGGTCTGGCTCCCTATTTCAACCAAGTCTTTATCTCAGAGCAGTTGCAAACTCAAAAACCTGATGCACTATTCTATGAAGAAATTGGTCAACAGATTGCTGGATTTAGTAAAGAAAAGACGCTGATGATTGGAGATTCCCTAACAGCTGATATTCAAGGTGGAAATAATGCTGACATCGATACTATCTGGTACAATCCTCATCATCTGGAAAATAAAAGCCTAGCCCAACCAACTTATGAAGTCGACTCTTATCAGGCTCTGCTAGAACTCTTAGATAAACTGTAAAAAGTGGTTTCCATAGCCACTTTTTGCTATAATAGAGGCAGTATTAACGAAGGAGTTGGCTATGGAACACTCATCTTGGCACACCTTGATTAAGGAGCAATTACCTGAGGGTTATTTTGGGAAAATCAAACAGTTTATGGAGCAGGTCTATGCGCAAGGAACTGTATACCCGTCTAAGGAAAAAGTTTTTCAGGCTCTGTTAACAACACCACTTGAAGAGGTTAAAGTGGTGATTCTTGGTCAGGATCCTTATCATGGTCCTGGTCAGGCTCAAGGTTTGAGTTTTTCTGTTCCAGATAATATCCCAGCACCTCCTTCTTTGCAAAATATTTTAAAAGAACTTGCTGATGATATTGGAGTTAAAGCATCCCACGATTTGACTTCTTGGGCGGAGCAGGGAGTTTTACTTCTCAATGCTTGCTTGACCGTTCCTGCTGGGAAGGCCAATGGTCATGCTGGTCAAATATGGGAGCCTTTCACGGATGCCGTGATTAAGGTTGTCAATAATTTAGATAGACCAGTAGTATTTGTTCTCTGGGGTGCTTATGCTCGTAAGAAGAAGGTATTGGTAACAAATCCTCAACATCTGATTATTGAATCAGCTCACCCGAGTCCTCTTTCCGTTTACAGAGGATTTTGGGGTTCCAAGCCTTTTTCCAAGGCCAATGCATTCTTAAAAGAAACAGGACAAGAGCCAATTGATTGGCTTAGATAAGGAGAGAATATGCCTCAGTTAGCGACGATTTGCTACGTTGATAATGGAAAAGAATTGCTCATGCTTCATCGTAATAAAAAGCCTAATGATGTCCATGAAGGAAAATGGATTGGTGTGGGTGGAAAGTTAGAGCGTGGAGAAACTCCACAAGAATGTGCTGCCCGCGAGATTTTAGAAGAAACAGGTTTGAAGGCTAAGCCGGTTCTTAAAGGTGTAATCACCTTTCCAGAGTTTACACCAGACCTTGACTGGTACACCTATGTATTTAAGGTGACGGAGTTTGATGGTGATTTAATTGACTGTAATGAAGGGACCTTAGAATGGGTTCCTTATGATGAGGTTTTAAGCAAACCAACCTGGGAAGGAGACCACACCTTCGTAGAGTGGCTTTTAGAAGATAAACCATTCTTTTCAGCAAAGTTTGTTTATGATGGTGATAAGTTATTGGATACCCAAGTGGATTTCTACGAATAAAGGAGAAAGCAGATGTTACTAATAAAAAATGGTCGAGTAATGGATCCTAAGTCTGGTTTGGATCAGGTTTGTGATGTCTTGGTTGAAGACGGTAAAATTGTCAAAATTGCACCACAAATTAGTGAAAAAGATGCAGAGGTCATTGATGCAACTGGTCTTGTAGTTGCACCCGGTTTGGTGGATATCCATGTTCATTTCCGTGAACCTGGTCAAACTCATAAAGAAGACATTCATACAGGTGCACTAGCAGCAGCTGCAGGTGGTTTTACGACAGTTGTCATGATGGCTAATACCAATCCAACCATCTCTGACGTAGAAACCTTGCAAGAAGTTCTGCAGTCAGCAGCTAAGGAAAAAATCAATGTCAAAACTGTAGCAACTATTACCAAGAACTTTAATGGCCAAAACTTAACTGATTTTAAAGCTCTTTTAGAAGCTGGAGCTGTAGGTTTTTCAGATGATGGTATTCCTCTTGAAAGCAGTAAAGTGGTCAAGGAAGCTATGGAAGAGGCTAAAAAACTCAACACATTTATCAGCTTACACGAGGAAGATCCTGGTCTGAATGGTACGCTAGGTTTTAATGAAAATATTGCTAAAGAACACTTCCATATTTGTGGTGCTACAGGGGTTGCAGAGTATGCAATGATTGCACGTGATGTTATGATCGCCTATGCAACAAAAGCCTATGTTCATATCCAGCACTTATCCAAGGAAGAAAGTGTTAAGGTTGTGGAGTTCGCTCAAGGTTTGGGAGCAAACGTAACTGCAGAAGTAGCACCGCAACATTTCTCTAAGACTGAAGCGCTTCTCTTGACTAAGGGAAGTAATGCTAAGATGAATCCACCACTTCGCTTGGAGTCAGACCGCTTGGCAGTTATCGAAGGTTTGAAATCAGGAGTCATTTCAGTCATTGCGACTGACCACGCGCCTCACCATGCTGATGAAAAGAATGTCGAGGATATCACTAAAGCACCATCAGGTATGACAGGACTGGAAACTTCATTGTCACTTGGTTTAACTTACTTAGTCGAAGCTGGTGAGCTAAGCTTGATGGAATTATTAGAAAAAATGACAGTAAACCCAGCAAAATTGTATCATTTTGAAGCAGGTTATTTGGCTGAAAATGGTCCAGCTGATATTACCATTTTCGATGATAAAGCTGACCGAATTGTAGACACACATTTTGCTTCTAAAGCAGCTAATTCACCATTTATCGGTGAAACTTTAAAAGGGCAGGTAAAATACACTATTTGTAATGGACAGATTGTCTATAAATACTAGATGAAATACTGCTCTATAATATTTAAATCTAGAGAGAGTCTGTATGTATCCAACCCATCATTTTAAAGATAAGTTCATTTTATTTCTTAAGATTTTCTTCCCTATTTTGGTTTATCAATTTGCAAATTATTCGGCTTCCTTTGTCGATACGACTATGACCGGCCAGTATAATACTATTGATTTAGCTGGTGTATCAATGGCAACTAGCTTGTGGAATCCTTTCTTTACTTTTTTAACAGGTATTGTTTCTGCCTTAGTTCCTATAGTTGGACATCATTTAGGACGTGGGAAAAAAGAAGAAGTGGCTTCTGATTTCTATCAGTTTCTTTATCTTTCGCTTGGCTTATCCATTTTTCTATTTGTTTTAGTTTTTCTGGTTGCTCCTCTAGTTCTAAATAATATGGGATTAGAAGCGGCAGTAGCAAATATAGCAGTTCGTTATCTATGGTTTTTAGCAATAGGGATTATTCCTCTCTTACTCTTTAGTGTTATCCGTTCATTACTGGATGCGCTTGGGTTAACAAGGTTGTCCATGTATTTGATGCTTTTATTGCTCCCTCTCAATAGTGGTTTTAACTATTTATTAATTTATGGTGCCTTTGGTTTTCCTGAGTTAGGAGGAGCTGGAGCGGGACTTGGGACCTCTATGGCTTATTGGGCCTTATTGGGTATATCTATACTAGTCCTTCTTAAACCAAAAAAATTAAAAGAACTACATTTAGAAAACCGACTACCTTTAGACAGGAATAAAATAAAAGAAGCGATAAAACTGGGGTTACCTATTGGTGGAACTGTATTTGCAGAAGTTGCTATTTTTTCAGCCGTTGGCTTGATTATGGCGAAGTTTTCATCATTGATAATAGCTAGTCATCAGTCTGCTATGAATTTTTCATCTCTCATGTACGCTTTTCCTATGAGTATTTCAACAGCAATGGCTATTGTTGTTTCTTACGAAGTTGGTGCTAAACGTTTAGAGGATGCTAAGAAATACATAAAAATCGGACGGCTATCAGCTATGGCATTCGCAATTTTAACACTTTCTTTTCTGTATTTTTTTAGAGAAAATGTTGCCAGTCTCTATGGTCATGATCCAGAGTTTATTCAACTAACTGCTAGTTTTATGACCTATAGCTTATTTTTCCAGTTAGCTGATACATTTGCGGCACCATTACAAGGGATTTTACGAGGCTACAAAGATACTGTCATACCTTTCTACCTTGGTCTCCTTGGATACTGGGGAGTTGCTATACCTCTTGGTTTGTTTCTAGATTATTCAACAAATCTCGATGCTTATTCATATTGGATAGGTCTTATCGTAAGTTTAGTTGTCAGCGGATTACTCTATCAGTGGCGTTTACAAGTTATTATGAAAAGATTCAAATAATTTGTTGAAAATATCCATGGAAATCAGTTTGTGAAATAGCCATTTTACATAAAGAAAAGTCTTGATTTCATTGACTTTTCTTTTTTTATATTGTGAAAAAATATCAAGCATAATCTTTGACTATAGTTAACCTATAAGTTAGAATAGAACTATAAGAAATTAAACTTAGAAAGGCAAGATTATGTCAACTTTAGATAAAAATCTTTTGCTTGAGATGTTCCGTAAGATGGAAGAAATTCGTCGTATGGATTTAAAAATTGCTCAATTAGTAAAAAAAGGAAAAGTGCCAGGTATGACGCACTTTTCTGTTGGTGAGGAAGCTGCAAACGTTGGGGCTATGTTAGCTCTAAACGAAGACGACCTCATCACCTCAAACCACCGTGGTCACGGACAAGCCATTGCTAAGGGAATCGACCTTAATGGTATGATGGCTGAAATCCTTGGTAAGTATACTGGAACTTGTAAAGGTAAAGGTGGATCAATGCACATCGCCGACCTTGATGCAGGTAACCTTGGTGCTAACGGTATCGTAGGTGGTGGTATGGGAATTGCAGTAGGTGCAGCCCTTACTCAACAAATGAAAAACACTGGTAAAATCGTTGTCTGCTTCTTTGGTGATGGAGCGACTAATGAAGGTGTATTCCACGAAGCTGTTAATATGGCTTCAATTTGGAATCTTCCAGTAATTTTCTACTGTATCAATAACGGTTATGGAATATCTGCTGATATTAAGAAAATGACTAATGTCAAGCATATCCATGAGCGTAGTGCTGCCTACGGCATTCCTGGAATGTTTATCGAAGACGGTAACAATGTTATCGATGTCTACGAAGGATTTAAGAAAGCAGTTGACCATGTTCGTTCTGGTAAAGGCCCTGTCTTAATCGAAAGTGTAACCTATCGTTGGCTTGGTCACTCATCATCAGACCCTGGTAAATATCGTACACGTGAAGAAGTCGATGAGTGGAAAGAAAAAGATCCAATCGAAAACCTTCGCAAGTACCTTGTTGAGAATAAAATTGCTAGTGCAGAAGAACTTGAAGAAATTCAGGCTCAGGTCAAGGAAGCAGTGGAAGCATCTGTTAAGTTTGCAGAAGAAAGTCCATTCCCTCCACTAGAATCAGCTTTTGAAGATATTTACGCAGACTAAGGAGAAGTAGAGAAATATGGAAACAAAATTAATGTCTTTCCGCGATACCATTATCCTTGCAATGTCTGAGGAAATGCGTCGCGACGAAAATGTACTCTTGATGGGTGAAGATGTCGGTGTCTTTGGTGGAGACTTTGGTACATCTGTAGGTATGCTTGAAGAATTTGGACCAGAACGTGTTCGTGACTGTCCGATTTCCGAAGCAGCTATTTCTGGAGCAGCTGCTGGTGCTGCTATGACTGGACTTCGTCCAATCGTCGACATGACCTTCATGGACTTTTCTGTTATTGCCATGGATAATATCGTCAATCAAGCAGCTAAAACTCGTTACATGTTTGGTGGTAAAGGTCAAGTACCAATTACAATCCGCTGTGCCGCTGGTAACGGAGTAGGTTCTGCAGCACAACACTCACAATCATTGGAATCTTGGTTCACTCATATCCCAGGATTGAAGGTTGTAGCTCCAGGTACACCAGCTGATATGAAGGGTCTTCTTAAGTCTTCTATCCGTGACAACAACCCTGTTATCATTCTTGAATACAAATCAGAATTTAACCAAAAAGGTGAAGTTCCTGTTGATCCAGACTATACTATCCCACTTGGTGTCGGAGAAATCAAACGCGAAGGAACTGATGTAACTGTAGTAACATACGGTAAAATGCTTCGTCGTGTAATGCAAGCAGCTGAAGAATTGGCTGAAGAAGGCATCTCAGTAGAAGTAGTAGACCCACGTACTTTGGTTCCACTTGATAAAGAAATCATCATTAACTCAGTTAAGAAGACTGGAAAAGTAGTTCTTGTCAACGATGCCCACAAGACAAGTGGTTTTATCGGTGAAATTTCAGCTATTATCTCAGAATCAGAAGCATTCGATTATTTAGATGCACCTATTCGCCGTTGTGCAGGTGAGGATGTACCAATGCCTTATGCACAAAATCTTGAAAATGCAATGATTCCAACAGTTGAAAGCATCAAAGATGCAATCCGTAAAACTCACAACAAACAATAATATATAAAATAAATTATGTAAACAAATTATGTAAACAAATTAATCAGACGAGAAGCTTTGTATCTAATAGATGCAAAGTTCTCTACGTCCTTGATATCTTATAATAGAATAGGAGAGGTCATGGCTGATGATAAGCTAAGAGCGACTCCTGCAGCTAGAAAATTAGCGGATGATTTAGGAATTAATCTCTACGATATTTCTGGCTCAGGCGCAAACGGTCGTGTCCACAAAGAAGACGTGGAAACATTTAAAGACACTAATGTGGTTCGCATTTCACCACTTGCAAAACGAATTGCCCTTGAACATAACATTGCATGGCAGGAAATCCAAGGAACTGGTCATCGTGGCAAGATTATGAAGAAGGATGTTTTAGCTTTCCTTCCGGAAAATATTGAAAACGATACGATTAAGTCACCTTCTCAGATCGAAAAAGTGGAAGAAATTCCAGATAACGTAACTCCTTATGGGGAAATCGAGCGTATTCCGATGACACCAATGCGTAAGGTTATTGCTCAACGTATGGTTGAATCTTACTTGACTGCACCAACCTTCACGCTTAACTATGATGTCGATATGTCTGAAATGCTTGCCCTTCGTAAGAAAGTCCTTGATCCAATCATGGAAGCAACTGGTAAGAAAATTACTGTTACAGACTTGCTTTCACTTGCGGTTGTTAAGACTCTTATGAAACACCCGTACATTAACGCTTCATTAACGGAAGATGGTAAGACAATAATCACTCACAAATATGTCAACCTTGCGATGGCTGTAGGAATGGATAATGGTTTGATGACGCCAGTTGTTTATAATGCTGAAAAATTGAGTTTGTCTGAGTTGGTAGTTGCCTTTAAAGATGTTATCGGACGTACTTTGGATGGTAAACTAGCTCCTAGCGAGTTGCAAAATTCAACCTTCACCATTAGTAACTTGGGAATGTTTGGTGTTCAATCATTCGGTCCAATCATTAATCAACCGAACTCAGCAATCCTTGGGGTTAGTTCAACAATTGAGAAACCAGTTGTTGTTAATGGTGAAATCGTGATTCGTCCAATTATGAGTCTTGGTTTAACAATTGACCACCGTGTCGTAGATGGTATGGCTGGTGCTAAGTTTATGAAAGACTTGAAAGCTTTAATTGAAAACCCAATCTCAATGTTGGTTTAGAGAATTTATTTTTAGAAATATAGATAAAGGAAGTAAGATATGGCCTTAGAAGTAATTATGCCAAAAGCCGGCGTGGATATGACAGAAGGACAAATCGTCCAATGGAATAAAAAAGTCGGAGAATTTGTAAAAGAAGGAGAAATCCTTTTGGAAATCATGACTGACAAAGTCAGCATGGAATTGGAAGCAGAAGAAGACGGTTACTTGATCGCTATCCTGAAAGGGGACGGCGAGACTGTTCCTGTTACTGAAGTTATCGGTTATCTTGGTGAAGAAGGGGAAAATATCCCAACAGCTGGAGCAGCTGCTCCAGAAGCTAGCCCAGCACCAGCAGCAAGTGCTTCAAATGATGATGGTAAGAGCGATGATGCTTATGATATCGTTGTTATTGGTGGTGGACCTGCTGGTTATGTTTCTGCCATTAAAGCAGCTCAATTAGGTGGTAAGGTTGCTCTTGTTGAGAAATCTGAACTTGGTGGAACATGTTTGAACCGCGGATGTATCCCAACTAAAACTTACCTTCACAACGCTGAAATTATTGAGAATATCGGTCATGCAGCAAATCGTGGTATCGTGATTGAAAATCCTAACTTCACTGTTGATATGGAAAAACTTTTAGAAACTAAATCTAAAGTTGTTAATACTCTTGTTGGTGGTGTTGCAGGACTCCTTCGTAGTTATGGAGTTGATGTTCATAAGGGTATCGGTACTATTACTAAAGATAAGAATGTCTTGGTAAATGGTTCTGAATTGCTTGAAACTAAGAAAATCATCCTTGCTGGTGGTTCAAAAGTCAGCAAGATTAACGTTCCTGGAATGGAATCATCACTTGTTATGACTAGTGACGATATCCTTGAAATGAATGAAGTACCAGAAAGCCTCGTTATCATTGGTGGTGGAGTTGTCGGTATCGAACTCGGACAAGCCTTCATGACATTTGGTTCAAAAGTTACTGTTATTGAAATGATGGACCGTATTGTTCCAGCAATGGATGCGGAAGTATCTAAGAACCTTCGCTTGATTCTTGAACGCAAAGGTATGACTATCTTGACAGGTACTAAACTTCAAGAAATCATTGAAGAAGATGGCAAACTTCGTATTAAAGTTGAAGGAAAAGATGATATCATCGCAAATAAAGCTCTTCTTTCAATCGGCCGTGTTCCAGACCTTGAAGGTATCGGAGAAGTTGAGTTTGAGTTAGACCGTGGTCGTATCAAGGTTAATGAATACATGGAAACTTCTGTTCCAGGCATCTATGCACCAGGTGATATCAACGGTACTAAGATGTTAGCTCACGCTGCCTTCCGTATGGGTGAAGTAGCGGCTGAAAATGCCCTTAAAGGAAATCACCATGTTGCTAAATTGAACTTGACTCCTGCAGCTATTTACACTCTTCCAGAAGTAGCAGCAGTTGGTTTGACTGAAGAACAAGCTCGTGAAAAATATGATGTCCAAATCGGTAAATTCAACTTTGCCGCTAACGGACGTGCCATTGCATCAGATGCTGCTCAAGGATTTGTTAAAGTCATTGCAGACAAGAAATATGGTGAAATCCTTGGAGTCCATATCATTGGTCCTGCTGCTGCAGAGTTGATCAATGAAGCGTCAAGTATCATCGAAATGGAAATCACTGTTGAAGAAATGCTTAAGACAATCCACGGACACCCAACATACTCTGAAGTTATGTACGAAGCATTTGCTGATGTTCTTGGAATGGCTATCCATTCACCTAAGAAAAAATAAAAATAGATAGACTAGACTGGAATTATTTTCCAGTCTCTATCGTATTAGAAGGTATCTTATGAAATACATTATCAATCATTCAAACGACACTGCTTTTAATATTGCTTTAGAGGAGTACGCTTTTAAACATCTTCTTGATGAAGATCAAATCTTCCTTCTTTGGATCAACAAACCATCTATTATTGTAGGACGTCACCAAAATACGATTGAAGAAATTAACCGTGACTATGTTCGTGAAAATGGAATTGAAGTAGTGAGACGAATCAGTGGTGGTGGGGCTGTTTACCATGATTTGAACAACCTTAACTATACCATCATTTCAAAAGAAGATGAAAACAAGGCCTTTGACTTCAAGAGCTTCTCTACTCCAGTTATCAATACCTTGGCTGAACTTGGTGTTAAAGCTGAATTTACAGGCCGTAACGACTTAGAAATAGACGGTAAGAAATTCTGTGGAAATGCACAAGCCTATATCAATGGCCGTATCATGCACCATGGTTGTCTTCTCTTTGACGTGGATTTGTCTGTCCTAACTAACGCACTTAAAGTGTCTAAAGATAAGTTTGAATCAAAAGGGGTTAAGTCAGTCCGTGCTCGAGTAACTAATATTATCGATGAGTTGCCAGAAAAGATCACTGTTGAAGAATTCCGTGATTTACTCTTGGAATACATGAAAAAAGAATACCCTGAGATGACTGAGTATGTATTCTCAGATGAAGAATTAGCTGAAATCAATCGAATCAAAGAAACTAAGTTTGGAACTTGGGACTGGAACTATGGTAAATCACCTGAATACAACGTCCGTCGTGGAACTAAATTCCCAAGCGGTAAAGTTGAAATCTTTGCGAATGTTATTGAGTCAAAAATTCAAGACATCAAGATTTATGGTGACTTCTTTGGTATCGAAGACGTAGCAGCAGTAGAAGATGTCCTTCGTGGCATTAAATACGAACGTGAAGATGTCCTCAAAGCCCTTCAAACTATTAACTTAGGCCGTTACTTCGCAGGAATTACTGCAGAAGAAATTGCTGAAGCTGTTGTAGAATAAACAAAAAAAGAAGTTGGTTTTTTCCAGCTTCTTTTTTTGTAGCTATTACTTACATAATTTATATTATGTGTATTATAAACTATCCAAGGCATTTTTCTGTTCGTCATTAACGATATGCGTATACAAGTCCGTTACCTGTGTGCTAGCATGTCCTAGCTGGTGGCTGACCAAAACTTGGGATTTGGTTGCATCATAGAGACGGGTTGCAAGAGTATGGCGCAGTTTATGGGGGGTTACACGGACTTTAAAGTCTTCAGAATACTTGGCCACCATCTTTTCAACACTAGAAGCATCAATCCGGTTTGGAACACCTCGATACAAGGTTAAGAAGAGGGCAGTATCGGTCTTCTCTGTCTTATAACGTTTGTCTCGAATAGCAAGATATTGCTCTAAATAAGGCTTAGCAAAGGCAGCAACATTGACTGAGTCTCGTTTTCCACCTTTTCGAGTGACATCAATCACCATCATCTTAAGATTGAGGTCTCGAAGATCTAGGTTAACTGCTTCAGAAAGACGGACACCAGAGGCAAGAAGGAGTGCAATAATGGCTAAATCACGCTCTTTATTCTTATTGAATGAAGATAAGGCGCGATTGGAGAGTGTTTGAGGGTACTCCTGGTCGATATAGTTGAGGAAACCTTCTGTTTCATCCCCTAAAAAGAGCTTTTGCTTGATATTTTCAGCTCGAGCAGCCAAGGTTTCTTTCTTTTTCTTGGTAGCAACCTTCTTCATGACATTGCGATAGAAATAAGGTTCACCTTGTTCATTTTCAACCTCCTCAGTCAAATACTTATAAAGACTAGAAAGTGCAGAAAGTGTACGATTAATGGTTGTTTGAGATACACCGTTTTTCGTCGTATTGGCATTGAGCAGAGGACGTTCACGTAAGTAAAGTATAAAGGATTCCATGTCTTTCTTGGTCATGTGCTCCAGAACGTCTAAGGGAATATTGGCCATGGTGTCAGCATCTGATATGCCAGATTCTAAAACCCAAGTAAAAAATCGATCATATTCCTTTAAGTATTCGTACAAGGTCGTAAAACTGTATGGAACAGCCAGTTTCGATTGATAGTATTCTAGAACATACCAGGGCATGACTTGTTTGAGTTTATCGATACGTTCTAATAAGATCTCGCGTTTCATATTTTTCTCCAAATCTTTCTATACTAGTAGTATAGCATAGCTAGATATATTTTTCAAGAAAATTATAGTTTTTCGGAAAGATGTTATAGGGGAGATTTAGGAATGTTCAAATAAGAAACCCATACTCTCTGTAACCAAAAAATTTTTTAAAGCCAATTATACTCAATTATGTACTTTATTTAAGCGAAAACTAAAAATTGTTCAAATGACATTAACTCTTAGTTTTTCTACCAATGTTTAAATAACTTTTACATAACCTTATAATTTTCTCTAAAATCAATAAAATCCAAATCAATAAAGTGATTTGGATTTTTAACTCTCTATTAAATGTTCAAAATTATTCTAAATACTATTTAATATGTTTTATACTTAACTTTGCTAGACATTACTAGATAACACGATGCAACAATAACAATAATTCTGATTAGATACATTCCGTAATGGTCGTCACTCGTAGTCAATTGAGAAAATACATTAATCATTGAATGTGTCATCACACAAATCCAGAGATTTTTTGTTTTAAAATAAAGAGCTGAAAGAATAAACGAATTTGTCAGCAACCCAAATAAGAAAGGTACTATTTGAAGGATGGCTAGAGAACCATCTATATAAAAGAACAATAAATGCCAAATTGACCATATGATAAATGTTAAAATTGTCGCTTGAAAATAGTGGAACTTTTCTTGTAAAAGTGGCTGAAATACATATCTCCAACCAATTTCCTCCAAACCGCCAAATACAATAAACTTGAAAAACATCAGAAAAGGAAGATACCAGATAAATTGTACGATTTTCCCCCAAAAAAATAGAAAAGAGAAATCAAGAATAATAAGAAAAAATGCTAATAAATAATGTTTGTAACTGGTCTGAATGTTAAAAAAATCTTTTATTATTTTCTTTAAATCAATCTCATAATAGCAAATAGCAGCAATGCTACCCCATAAGGCTGTAGAGATTCCACCAATCATTACTCCGAAAATATTTACTAGAACAGAATGAAACCCATAATGATTGCAGAAAAATACAACTAAACAAACTAATAATAATTGACTAAAAGTCCCAAGTAAATAAACTGAAAGAGCTTTATTTCTACTCATAGCATCTCCCTTTGGTTATAAAAAACAGTCTAAGAGTTACATTGTAAGCATAAATTAAATTATGTAATAAATATATCCTCTATTCTTTTTGTTTCTAAATATACATAACTTAAATTATGTTTTTATAGTAATAAATCTTTCACTTTTCCAATTTCACTTTTTGGAATCACGAGATGAATCATATCACCTAGATACATCCTTGTAGATCCATTAACTGTCTTACTTTTCCCATTATGTACTTGGGTTGTGATGAGTACGTTGTGTGGTAAATTGAGTTCATGTACTTGCTTACCAGCTATTTTGTCTGATACTGGAATTTCAATTAGGGTAATTTCTCCATCATCAGTTGCTGTTTCAGGTAACATTTTTTCTAGCATAGCTTCATAGACGGGCGCCCCTTTGAGCAGATCCATAACAATATAAGCAACTAGGGTAACCATCCCTAAAGGCATTAGATTTCGGATATCTCCGACCATCTCAGTCACAAGAATCATAGCTGTCAAAGGTGCTTTTGAGATAGCACCAAAATACCCACTCATCCCCAGAATTACAAATATAGGAAATTGCTGCTGGCTAACGAGGCCAAGATTGACACAAATAACACCGACCAGAGCACCAAGTAAAGATCCTAAAGCTAAAATTGGTAGGAAAATTCCACCAGGAAGTCCACTTCCGTAACTAATCATGCTCCAGATAAAGCGAATGATGAAGTAAAGGAAGAGAATTTGGAAGCTAAAATCTTGTTCTGTTAAGGATAAGACAACCTGATTTCCCCCACCAAGTATCTGTGGTAGGAAGATTCCCACTGGAATGATAAGAAGAAAGGCTAGAATAGGATAATAGGCCTTATCCAGATGAATCTTTTGACCAATCCAATCATATACTTTCCCGACATTTAGAACGGCTTTCTCATATAGATATCCAGAAACTCCAAGAAAAATCCCCATAACCAGATAAATCCAATATTGACTAAGACTCATTTGAGGAATATTATCAGGCATATCAAGCACAGGTGTTAAGCCAAAGATGAGAAGGGAAACAAAGTTTGCTACTAGACTAGCAGCCAAGGTAGAAACCCAGAAGAATCGTGAAAAATGGTGATAGACTTCTTCTACTACAAATAATAAGCCCGCAATAGGTGCATTAAAGGCTGCAGCAAGTCCAGCAGCAGCTCCGCTAGCAATCAAAGAACGCTCCTCAACAGGGCTAGACTTGAGCCATTTAGCAATTCCTTTTCCTCCAGCGGCACCTAGCTGAATACTGGGACCTTCACGACCGAGCATAAGCCCACTCGCAATGGCCAAAATACCAAGAATATATTTCTTCCAGAGGATACTCCACCAGTTGAGAGACATGAGACCTTTTAACTCCGCTTCAACTTGAGGAATACCAGAACCTTTGATATCTTTTTCTGAACGTGTTAATTTGGCACTAAGTAAGCAAATGAGGATATAAAACAATAAAATAATCAATAGATTCCGTATCAGATTCTCTTGGTCATGATAAAATCCTTGAACGATATGAAAGCCTTTTTCGATTAAAAATCGAAATGATCCTACAATAATTCCTACGACTAATCCGACAATAATACCTCGCCCAACTTGAGCTAAGATCGTACTGGACGCGAAAGCAAATTCTTTCTTGGAACTAAGTATTTCCGACTGTTCCTCCATAATTCTCTCCTTTAATTATCTTTTACTAGTTTCTGAAATGGTCGTTTTAATCGGTTCAAAACTGGTGCGATGAATAGGTGTGACACCGTGCTTTTCAATTCCTTCTAGATGCTTAGCAGTTCCATAGCCAGCATTTTGAGCAAAATCATAGCCTGGAAATTCTTCGTCATAGTTAGCCATGATCTTATCTCTGGTAACTTTAGCTATAATCGATGCTGCTGCAATAGATAAGGAGTTGGCATCCCCTTTGATGATGGATGTCTGAGAAATCGGCAAATCCAACTTCATAGCATCAATCAAAAGATGTTCTGGCTGAGGTTCAAGTTGAGAGATAGCTTCATTCATGGCTAGTTTCGTCGCTTCATAGATATTAACTTGGTCAATGACATGATTGTCCATAATCCCGATACCGATTGCTAGGGCATTCTCTTTGACAGCCTGAAAAATCTCCTCGTGTTTTTTCTTAGGAATTTTTTTGCTGTCATTTAAACCATTAATTTTACAATTTTGAGGTAAAATCACTGCAGCAGCCACCACTGGACCAGCTAGCGGACCACGTCCAACCTCATCTACACCTGCAATTAGGTTAATCCCCTGAACGTAAAGTTCTTTTTCATATCGAAGCATAGCTTCTAAGCGAAGATTTTCATCTATTTCTGCTTGGATGGCCTTTTTACGCTTTTCAATTTCCTTTTGGACACCTGAACGAAAATCTTTTTCAAATTCCTTAAAAAAGGGACTTTCAAGATCAGTTATCTTTGCTAATTCTTCTTTGATTTCTTTAATCGTTGTCATTGAGATCATCCAATGTATCTAAGGTATAGTTACCAAGTTTTCCATCACGAACTTCTTTGACAAAAAGGTTGTAAAAACGGTCGTAATCATCACGAAAACCTAGGATGCGAGTCATATCCATAATGATTTCTGGAGCTTCATCGTTCAGATTCATTTGTTTAAAACGTTCTTGAAGCTTCTCGGGGTAATGTGTTTTAAAGTAATTGAGACCGAAAATCGTTACCTCATCCATTGGAAGTAACTGATCCTTGATGGCTCCCGTAAGTGCAAGTTTAAGGGCGACGGTTTCATCTTCAAATTTTGGCCAGAGAATTCCTGGAGTATCCAAAATTTCTAAATCCTTATTGGTTTTAAGCCATTGCTGGCCTTTTGTCACACCAGGCTTGTTTCCAACTACAGCAATTTTCTTACCAGCCAAACGGTTCATCAGAGTTGACTTTCCTGCGTTTGGAATCCCAATAATCATTGTACGTAAGGTCTCGATTTGAATACCACGTTCTTTTTGACGAGCAATCTTATCAGCCATGAGTTTCTTTGCAGCATCGGTCACGACTTTTACCGTAATTTGCTCTTTAGAGTTGATAGCAAGCGTTTGAATTCCTTGCGATTCAAAGTGCTGACGCCACTCTTTTGTTAATGCTGGGTCTGCAAGGTCTGCCTTGTTCAGAATCAATAGTCTTGGTTTGTCCCCGATGATTTTAGTCAGCATTGGATTTTGGCTAGACAAGGGCAAGCGTGCATCCACTAAAACTGTCACAAAATCAACAAATTTTAAATTATCCTGGACCTGACGACGTGCCTTAGACATGTGTCCAGGAAACCATTGAATAGTTGCCATTTTATTTCCTTTTCTTCATACAAACTTATTCTATAAAACATAGATGATTACTGACTATTTTACCATATTTTGGCTATTTTTGCAGATGAATGATATTTTAATAAAAAGGAAATCCCCCTTTACCAATAGGAAAAGAGGGATACCATTCTTATTGATGAACAGCTTGTGCTGCTGTAATTAGAGTTAGTTTGTAAACATCGTCAGAGTTACATCCACGTGAAAGGTCATTTACTGGTTTGTTAAGTCCTTGCAAAACAGGTCCAACTGCAGCAAATCCCCCTAGACGTTCTGCCATCTTGTAACCAATGTTACCAGCTTCAATACCTGGGAAGATAAAGACATTAGCTTGTCCAGCTACATTACTTCCTGGTGCTTTAAGAGCTGCAGTTTCTGGAACAAAGGCAGCGTCAAATTGCAACTCACCATCGATTTCAAGGTCAGGACGCAAGTCGTGTGCGATTTTTGTTGCTTCAACTACCTTGTCAACACTTTCGCCAAAACCTGAGCCTTTAGTTGAATAGCTAAGCATAGCAATTTTAGGTTCAATACCAAACATTTTAGCAGTGATAGCAGAGTTAATAGCAATTTCAGCTAGAGCGTCAGCATCTGGGTTGATGTTGATAGCACAGTCACCAAACAAGTAACGTTCAGTGCCACGAACCATAAGGAAGGCACCTGATGTACGGCTCACATTAGGACGAGTCTTAATGATTTGAAGAGCTGGACGAACTGTTGAAGCTGTAGAGTGAATAGCTCCTGAAACCATACCATCAACCAAGCCCATATAAACTAACATAACACCAAAGTAGTTAACATCGTTGATGAGTACTTCTCTCGCTTCTTCTTCTGTCATTTTTCCTTTACGACGTTCAACAAGTGAAGCTACCATATCTTCAAATTGAGGGTAATGTTCTGGATCGATGACTTCGTATCCCTCTGTAATTCCTTCGATTTCGAGATAGATTTTAATTTTGTCAGGGTTTCCTAGGAGTACAGGGATAACTTCTGTTTCTTTTACCAAGCGCTTCGTTGCTTGTAGGATACGTGGTTCTTCACCTTCAGGTAGAACGATGCGTGCATTTTTACCAACTAGGTTGGCTTTCAAACTTTCAAAAACTTCCATGAGTTTTGACTCCTTTTAAGATAAATTATTATTTGATAACTGTGTAATAAGTGTGTCGAAATCATCCGGCAGTGGGCATTCTAGCTCTAACTGCTCTTCTAAGAAAGGATGATAGAACGATAAGTAATGGCAATGTAGAGCCTGGCGCTCGATGCCATGTTCTAAGCTTCCCCCATAAAGATCATCTCCGAGCAACGGAAAACCAATATGCGAGAAATGAACCCGAATCTGGTGGGTTCTCCCGGTGTGGAGACGAATATCAACTAAGTGAATATTCCCATAAGATGCCACAATTTGATAGGACGTATGGGCATATTTTCCACCCTTTGCTACTCGTCGAGTGATGATAGAATCTTCATCCCGGGCTATTGGAGCGATGATTTCTCCCTGAGGTTCCAGATGACCATCCCCCTTGACTAAGGCGTAATAACGCTTTTCAATAGCTTTTTTTTGCAATTGCTTGTCTAATCTGGCATGCGCATAGCCGTGTTTAGCAAAAAGCATCAATCCAGAAGTATCTCTATCAAGTCGAGTCACAATATGAACCTGCTGATTCTCATAGTTTTGTTTTACATAGTAGCCCTTAATAAAGTTGGCAATGGTATTAGAATGATTGACACTAGGGATTGAAGCGACTCCAAAGGGTTTGTTGATAATCAAGAAATGATCATCTTCAAATAGAATATCTAGAGGATAATCAATTGTTTCAAGTGTCTCGAATCCTTCCTCTGGCGGAATATCAATGACGACTTCATCTCCAATATCTAAGAGATAGGTTGCATTCTGCGGATGCCCGTTAACTCGAATATCACCACCTCGAAACTTAATCTTGGCAAGTAACCCTTTTGAAACTTCATGTTTTTTCAAAAAGGTTTTGACCTTGACATGTTCGTCGGCAATAAACTGAAACCTCATTCGTCCACCTCACCAATAAAGGCATCTTTGACACGATTCCAAAAACTGGTGTGGCTTGGCGTGGCTACAAAATGAATCTTGTGGTGATCAATCTGATACTCTATTTTCTCAATATTTCGGAAAGAATAAATACTATTATCGATTGAGATTGTGTGATAGTCATTTCGAGTTGGTATCAATTCAATCTTGTCTTTTTTAGGAACAATAATTGATGAACCTAGTGTGCGGTAGATTCTGTTGTTCAAACTAGCAATTTCAGCCAATTGTAGGGCCTCTATAGTCGGGTGCAGTACTGCTCCACCAAGTGATTTATTATAAGCAGTACTTCCAGTCGGCGTTGAAACGGTTAGGCCGTCACCACGAAAGCGTTCGAAGGGAACATGGTTAATAATGACATCAGCAACCATAGTTCGATCCGCTCGACGAATGCTAGCTTCATTTAGTGCTCGGAAAGACTTGACTTCACCATTTTCGAGAAATATTTTGACACTTAGGAGTGGATAAGACACTTGAGCACCGTTATCCAACTGTAAATTTGTAACCAATTGGTCCAACTCAAAATCACGATAATCCGTATAAAAACCTAAATGTCCTGTATGAACCCCAACAAAACGAACCTTATCCAGTTGGTTTTCATACTTATGAAAAGCAGACAACAACATCCCATCTCCACCAATAGAGACGACGATATCTGGATTTTTATCATTCAGGATAAAATTATTCTTTTTTAATCGTTCTTTTAACTCGAATAGAACTTTCTGACTCTGAGGCTTACGGTTGGCAATAAGGTCAATTCGTTTACCTGTATTCTTCATCGGTATCGTCACTGTTTCCTACCCCGTCATTTAATTTTCTGTGCAAAGGATCAAAGAGCGCTTGTGCTTCCTGGATATCAGCACGTATTTTACTCATTTCTTCGTCTAGCTGATGTGAAATTCTGGCTGTAATCTCGAGTCGTTCCTTGATTTCCTCTGGGAAATCTCCTTGATATTTATAATTGAGAGAATGCTCGATTGTAGCCCAAAAGTTCATAGCCAAGGTACGAATTTGAATCTCAACTAGAATGGTTTTTGCACCGTAAATCGTATCAACCATATACTCAATAATCACATGGTAAGAACGATAACCCGAAGCCTTTCGATGAGTAATGTAATCACGTTCTTGAACAACTCTCATATCCTGTCTTTTACGAAGGATAGAAACAACTTCATTTACGTCGTCTACGAATTGAACCATGACACGTAAACCTGCAATATCTTGCAAATCCTGTTCAAGTGTGTCATAGCCAATACCCCGGCGTGCCATTTTCTCTTTGATACTTTCAATCGGTTTAACCCGACCTGTGACAAACTCGATTGGAGAATGTCGGTTTTGTTTTCTGTATTGTTTTCGGATTCCTCGGAGTTTTATTTTTAATTCTCCGACAGCTTGAATGTAAGGATCTAAAAATTCTTCCCATTCTGTAATCATATTACTCTTACGTCCAATTCTCTATGCAGTTTCATTTATCTAGTTTTTGATTTTCTCATGAAAATCATATACAATAAATACAATGCTTATTATACCATAAATCGCTTTCAAATATAAAGAAAAGGTTGTAAAAATGAAACATTTAGAAATAGAAATGAAAACACTTCTTAGCAAAGAAGAATATGATCGATTGCTAACTCAATTTTCAGAAGTCACTCCTGTTACTCAAAAAAATTACTACCTAGATACGCCTGATTTTTATCTTCGCCAGCATAAAATCGCTATGCGCATTCGTACGTTCGATACAAGCGCAGAATTGACTATTAAGATTCCTCAAGAAGTCGGAAATATGGAATACAACCAAGCCCTTACTCTTGAGGAAGCTAAATATTGTCTTGAAAATTGTAAACTCCCCCAGGGGATGATTCTAGAAGAACTAAAAAGTCGAGGACTTTCAACAAGTGGTTGGGTGGTTTTAGGTTGCCTAACTACTGTTCGTTACGAAAAAGAAACAGCTATTGGACTCATGGCGCTTGACCAAAGCCGCTACTTTGATATTGTAGATTATGAACTAGAGCTAGAGGTTGAGAATGGTGACCAAGGAAGTCTTGATTTTCAGGAGTTTTTACAAGTAAATGAGATCCAATACAAGAAAGCCCCTTCTAAATTAGTACGATTTATAGAAAATATGAAAAAAAACTGAAATTATCTTCTTTTTTTGATAAAATAGAAGAGATAAAAATAATAGAATCTGTGAAAGAAAACACTTTCCTTAAAAAATGTTTTTTCACCGATTTACTTAGTTTATAGAGGACGGTTTATCAATGTCAGATACAAAGAATATGAAGCTTTTTTCACTTTCATCCAATCATGAAATTGCTCAAAAAATTGCAGATGCTGCAGGTGTTCCACTTGGAAAGTTATCATCACGTCAATTCTCCGATGGTGAAATCCAGGTTAATATCGAAGAAAGTGTTCGTGGATATGATGTTTATATCATCCAATCAACAAGCTACCCTGTAAATAACCACTTGATGGAACTATTAATCATGGTTGATGCCTGTGTTCGTGCTAGTGCAAATACCATTAACGTTGTGCTTCCATACTTTGGTTATGCTCGTCAAGACCGTATTGCTTCTTCTCGAGAACCTCTTACAGCTAAACTTGTTGCAAATATGTTGGTAAAAGCTGGAGTTAGCCGTGTTTTGACACTGGACCTTCATGCTGTTCAGGTACAAGGTTTCTTTGATATTCCTGTAGATAACCTCTATACAATTCCGCTATTTGCAAAACACTACATTGATAAAGGTTTAACTGGTCCAGATGTGGTTGTTGTCAGCCCTAAAAACTCAGGTGTAAAACGTGCTCGTAGCCTTGCTGAATACCTTGATGCTCCGATTGCTATCATTGACTATGCCCAAGATGATTCTGAACGTAGTCAAGGTTACATTATCGGAGAGGTTGAAGGTAAGAAAGCAATCTTAATCGATGACATTCTTAATACAGGCCGTACTTTCTCTGAAGCTGCTAAAATTTTGGAACGCGATGGTGCTACTGAAATCTACGCGGTATCCAGCCATGGATTGTTCGTCAACGGTGCTGCGGAGTTGTTGGATGAAGCTAATATCAAGGAAGTCTTGGTTACAGATTCTGTATTGACAGAAAGTAAAAAACCTAAGAATGTACAATATATTACCGCAAGCGAACTAATTGGTGATGCCATGGTTCGTATTCATGAAAGAAAACCAGTTAGTCCACTATTTAAATTTAAATAGAAATTAGGTGAGTTTTTGATTTATTTAGATAATGCTGCTACGACACCCATGTCATCTGCAGCTATCTCAGCAATGACTCAAGTCATGCAGGAGACTTATGGCAATCCTTCTAGTATTCACGGTCATGGGCGCCAGGCAGGTAAATTATTACGTGAAGCCCGTCAAGAATTAGCAGGTTTACTAGGTACAAAGCCCCAACACATTTTCTTCACCTCTGGTGGTACAGAAAGTAATAATACAGCTATTATCGGCTACTGTCTTCGTCATCAAAATCGCGGAAAACACATTATTACTACTGCTATTGAGCATCACGCTGTGCTTGAGCCAATTGAATATTTGGTTGAAAATTTTGGGTTTGAAGTGACTATTTTAAAACCCGACAATCAAGAAATCACTGCAGATCAAGTCAAAAATGCTCTGCGTGAAGATACTATTCTCGTTTCAACTATGTATGTTAACAATGAAACAGGTACTCTTTTACCAATCGCTGAAATTGGTCAGATTTTAAAAGTCCATTCAGCAGCTTATCATGTAGATGCTGTTCAAGCTGTCGGGAAGCTAGAGATTCTTCCTGAAGAACTAGGAATAGATTTCCTCAGTGCCTCTGCTCATAAATTTCACGGTCCAAAGGGTATCGGTTTCCTATACGCTGCTTCTTCAGATTTTGATCCTTATCTACATGGTGGAGATCAAGAACAGAAAAAAAGAGCAGGGACAGAAAACCTTCCCGCAATTATAGGTATGGTTGCAGCTCTTAAGGACGATATAGATCATCTAGAGGCTAACTTTAATAAAGTTCAAAAACTACAGAAAGTTTTTCTAACTGAAATGGCTGGATCAACCTATTATCTCAATCAAGGTAAAGAGCAACTCCCTTATGTCCTAAATATCGGATTTCCGGGACAACGCAACGATCTACTACTGCTTCGTTTAGACCTTGAAGGTATTTCTATTTCAACAGGTTCTGCTTGTACAGCTGGTGTTGTTCAGGTCAGTCATGTTCTTCAAGCCTTCTACGGAGAAGAATCCCCTCGCTTACACGAGTCTGTACGCGTCAGCATTTCACCTCAAAATACAGAACAAGAAATGATAACTCTTGCTAAAACTCTTAAAAATATCATCGGAGGATAAACTTAATGGCATTTGAACAAACGATTAAACTTAAAAATTGTCGTTACGAATACACACTTAGTCCAACTGTTAAAAAATTTACGCTTAAAGATAATACTTTTTTTGAAACTAAAGTTGGGAACTATGAATTAACGCGTCTACTTGAAAAAGTTCCAAATAGCGGAGAAGGATTCCAACTTAAGATTATCATCAACAAAGACTTAACTGGTGTAAAAATCAATATCACTGATAAATTTGGTCTACGTTTAGTTGATATCTTCAAATCAGAAGAAACTCATATCCACCAAGAGAAATTCTACTTTTTGATGGATAGCCTGGTTGAACGTGGCGTATTTACAAAAAGCGAAAGATAGAAGGTCATTATGTTTCGATTAACTTACAAGGACTCCTATCAAGTAGAGCGTGTGCAAGAATACGAAGACTATGAAGCTCTTATGCTCTCTCTATCAGGTTGTGTAACTCTCCCTGATACTACTCATATTACTTCATTAACACATGATGGAGTTGAAATCTATCAAGGACTTCTTGGTAACCTCTACCGCTTTTTAAGAACTTACCACGAAACTAAGATAAACTAAGATTTTTTCTTAGTTTTTTTTCGTTATTGTTGCAATTTTCACAAGCTTTCTATAAAATAGTAGATAGAAAGGTTGTGATTTTGTGAAAGAAAAACAGTCTGCTATTCCTAAAGCAACAGCAAAGAGACTTTCTCTCTATTACCGTATTTTTAAAAGATTTAATGCCGAGAAAATTGAAAGAGCTAATTCCAAACAAATTGCAGAAGCGATTGGAATTGATTCTGCCACTGTTCGTCGTGACTTCTCTTACTTTGGTGAACTTGGACGTCGTGGATTTGGCTATGATGTCAAAAAGCTCATGAACTTTTTCGCTGATCTTTTAAATGATAATTCTATTACCAATGTTATGCTTGTGGGTATTGGAAATATGGGACATGCCCTCCTCCACTACCGCTTTCATGAGCGTAATAAAATGAAAATCATCATGGCTTTTGACCTAGATGATCATCCTGAGGTTGGTACCAAGACACCCGACGGTGTCCCAATCTATGGAATCTCTCAAATAAAGGATAAAGTTAAGGATAGTGATGTTAAAACTGCTATTCTTACTGTTCCTAGTGTTAAATCTCAAGAAGTTGCGGAACTTTTGGTTGATGCTGGTATCAAAGGTATCCTCAGTTTTTCTCCTGTTCACCTACATCTTCCTAAAGACGTAGTTGTTCAGTATGTCGATCTTACTAGCGAACTTCAAACCCTCCTCTATTTCATGCGAAAAGAGGATTAGAAAGCGAATTGATTTATGAAAAAACCAGTTATTGGGATTACAGGAAACGAAAAAGCCCATCCAGACGATGAGCTTATGATGAGTTATGCTGCCAAAGGCTTTGTTGAAGGAGTTAAGGAAGCTGGAGGTATCCCCATTATCCTACCAATTGGTGATGAAGAAATGGCCGGTTACTACATTAGTTTAATTGATAAACTTATTTTAACTGGTGGACAAAACGTTGACCCTAAATACTATGGTGAGCCCAAAGCTATTGATAGCGACGATTACCACCTTCAACGTGATATTTTTGAGTTAGCCCTCATTAAAGAAGCAATCAAGCAAAAGAAACCAATTTTTTCTGTTTGTCGTGGTACTCAACTTTTTAACGTAGCCATGGGCGGGTCTCTTTATCAAGATATCGAAGATCATTGGCAAGATACTTCCGCTGAATACACTACTCAGCGACTTGTCACCGAACCAGATACTATTCTAAGAGAAATCTATGGAGAAATCTCTCATATCAATTCTTTCCACCATCAGAGCATCAAAGATTTAGCTCCTAATCTTAAGGTTGTAGCACATGATCCTAAAGATGGTATTATCGAGGCTGTAACAACTACGAACGGCTTTCCTTATCTTGGTGTTCAATGGCATCCTGAATTTCTCTTTGAAAATCGCCCCAAAGATAAAACACTTTTCGACTATGTCGTTAATGAATTATAAATTGGATAAATTAGTTAATTAATTATGAATGAACTTACCCCACCTTCTACTCATGACCTTTTGAAAGATTTAGATGTTCTTGTTTTCTCATCTGTTAAGAGCAAGGAATTTGATCATTTCTCAACCTATAAGGAAAAGAAAATTGAGGTTTGCTTTCAACTTTCTAATCTATACAGACTTTTAACAGCTGAAAGTTATCAATCATTTTCTAAGGATAAAGAGAATTTTGATAAACTTTCTCAAAAAGAAAAACAAAAGCAACTCAAAGAATGGTCTAAAAAGGCAAAACCATTTTGTAAAAAGGCAGATGCTAAATTTAAAGGCAGATTTCGTTCTTCGCTTGTTTTTTACAGAGATATCTTGATCCACTCAAAAAAGTATTATAAAATTGAAGACTTCAATGCTATTATTGACTTTATCGTGCAAGAAAAGTTGCTAGTCCCTACAATTGATCCTCTTCCTAAAATTGATATGAACGAAGTTGACTCCTATGCTTTACAAGCGTTTGAGCAGGGTCCCCTAAACTTCAAAAAATAATCCTATATCAAGTCCGTCTTCTCGCGGTAACTAAAATAATCAGAATGAGAGACAATTAAATGGTCCAATAAAACCAATCCCATTAATTCACAAGCTTCTTTAACAAGCTTCGTAACATGATCATCATTGGGGCTAGGAACTACTGCTCCTGATGGATGGTTATGAACCAGAATCACAGATGTTGCCATATGCTTCAAAGCATAGTGGAGAATTTCTCTGGGTTCAGCAATGCTTCTCGTGGCAGACCCGATAAAAATAGTCTGCTGGTGAATGATTTGATTTTGAGTATTCAGATAGAGCGCCACTAGGTGCTCTTGTTTTTTATCTCCAAGCTCAGACTGCATCTTTTTAGCTAATTTACGACTGCTAAGAATACTCTCCATTTCCACTGTTTCCCTTTTATGGATACGGTAGCCTAATTCAATAACGGCTTGTAATTCGATAGCCTTAACACGTCCAATACCCGATAGAGTCTGCAATTCTTGTAGACTCATTCTTTTGAGGTCAGTTAAACAAGTCAGCTGATTTAAGACCTTCTGTGCTATTTCAAAAACATTGGCCTGTTTTGTGCCTGTCCTTAGTAATATTGCCAGTAATTCTTGGTTGCTGAGCACTTCTACTCCTTCTTTGACTAGTCTCTCTCTTGGTAAAAGTGAATCTTCTTGAAATGAAATACTATACATAAAAATCCTCCTCACTTTATTATTCGTGAGAAGGATACTTAATTTCATAAAAACTAGTTATTCTTATATTTTTTCAAGTGCAAGACGCAAATCTTCAATCAAATCATCGACATTTTCAAGACCGATTGAAAGTCGGATTTGATTTTTAGTTACTCCTGCTGCTTCTAGATCAGAGTCAGACAACTGAGCATGCGTTGTAGTTGCTGGATGAACGACCAATGATTTGGCATCTGCCACATTGGCTAGGTTTGAAAAGATTTCTAAGCTATCAATCACCTTACGAGCTTCTGCTTCTCCGCCTTTAACGTGGAAGGTAAAGATTGAACCAACACCTTTTGGTAAATATTTCTCCGCCAAGGCATGGTAAGGGCTATCAGCTAATTTTGGATAATTGACTTTTTCAACTTTTGGATGGTTCACAAGGAAATCAACGATTTTCTCAGCATTTTGAACATGACGTTCAACACGGAGAGATAGTGTCTCAAGACCTTGTAGGAGCAAGAATGAGTTAAATGGTGAAAGGGCAGCTCCCATATCGCGAAGCAATTGCACGCGAGCAGCAACGATAAAGGCTGCAGCACCTACATCTCGAGTATAGCTTAAATTATGGTAGCTTGGATCTTCATTGACGAATTGAGGGAATTTCCCTGAAGCAGCCCAGTCAAATTTACCACTATCAACAATGACACCGCCAATAGTTGTACCGTGTCCACCGATAAATTTAGTTGCCGAGTGAACTGAGATATCTACACCGTGTGAAAAGACATTAATGAGATATGGTGTTGCAAATGTATTGTCAGAAACTAAAGGAATTTGGTGTTTATGAGCAATTTCGGCTATTTTTTCGATATCAGGAATGTTGATAACTGGATTACCCAAAGTTTCAATCAAAACAAGTTTTGTATTGTCTTTAATCGCTGCTTCCACCTCTTCTAAATGATCAATATCTACAAATGTTGTGGTAATTCCGTATCGAGGAAGGGTTTCTTTCAACAGGTTAAAGGTACCACCGTAGATAGTTGAAGCTGCAACAACATGATCACCTGCGTGAGCAAGTCCAAGGATAGTATAAGTAAGAGCTGCCATTCCAGAAGCTGTGGCCAGCGCACCTACACCGCCTTCTAGTGCTGCAATACGCTCTTCAAAGGCTGAAGTTGTTGGATTGGTAATACGAGTATAGATATTTCCAGCTTTTTGAAGGGCAAAAAGGTCTGCACCCTCCTGTGTATCTTCAAATACAAAAGATGTTGTTTGATAAATAGGGACAGCACGAGACTTGGTAGTAGCATCTACCACTTGCCCTGCATGCAATTGAAGAGTTTCAAATTTAAATTCACGAGTCATCATCAGACCTCCAAAGATTTCATTAAATTAATTGTATCATCTATGGCAGTCAGTTACAAATACAAATTTGTTATATATTAGCATAAGCAACAGCTATGGCATTTATTAGAATTGAAAAACTTTTTTCAGATAGTTTAAAAAGTTTGTATTCGCTATTCCTATACTTTATAATGGATATAAAGGAGAAGACTATGTCAGAAATTACACATGAAATTGATTCAAACTTCGCTGGTCGTTTAAATATTTTGCGTGCTGGTGTGCTCGGAGCCAATGACGGGATCATTTCCATCGCTGGAGTTGTTATCGGGGTTGCCAGTGCAACCAGCAATATCTGGATAATCTTTCTTTCAGGTTTGGCTGCCATCTTAGCGGGTGCCTTCTCTATGGCTGGAGGTGAATATGTTTCGGTATCTACTCAAAAAGACACTGAGGAAGCCGCTGTAGCCCGTGAACAATTACTTTTGGTTAAGGATATCGAGGCCGCAAAGAAATCTCTTTATGCTGCTTATCTTCAAAATGGTGAGTGTGAAACTTCTGCTCAACTTTTAGTCAATAAAGCTTTTCTTAAAAATCCACTTAAAGCTTTAGTTGAAGAAAAATACGGAATCGAGTATGAAGAGTTTACCAATCCTTGGCATGCTGCAGCATCTAGCTTCATCGCTTTTGTTCTTGGTAGTTTACCACCGATGCTTTCCATTACCATCTTTCCAAGTGACTATCGAATCCCTGCTACTGTTTTTATCGTTGCGATTTCTCTATTGATTACAGGTTACACCAGTGCCAAACTCGGGAAAGCCCCAACCAAAACAGCAATGATTCGTAACCTTTGTATCGGTCTTTTAACCATGGGAGTTACCTATTTATTGGGTCAGTTGTTTAGTATTTAAGTTAAAAATTGATGCTGGGTAAAAACTAGCTTTAAAATAAAACCACACAGTGATTTCAAGCTTGAATAGCATCAAGCCGAAAGAAATACTGTGTGGTTTTTGAATAGTTAACCTTTTAGAGTCTAAACTATTGGCCAATTTTGCTAGAATTATAGTCATGAAGGTGAATCCTAACTCTGTTTGAATGGCTTGTTTGCCTCTAATATGAACTCTTCGCAGGAAAAAAACAATCTTTACTCTACATTATCACAGTTAATTAGAACGAATTTACTTACAGATAACACTTGAAGAGCATGGGTAAACAGTGCATCTTCATAAACATAGTTGGATGAAATCTAGGGCAACCAGTATGAGAATTTTCCTATAGAAACATTTGACTTGGGATACTGTCAACAAATAAACTAATCATTTAATATTCATGAGTTGTTAGAATATAACAGAACAGAATTACTTCCAAACTCAACTTATTTATGTTAGAACCTCTAAACATTTTCATGATTGCCTAAGTGTTTTTTGTTACTGTAATTATAAACCATGGCATGAGAAAGGTATTCTGTAAGAAAAAACTGCACTGGTCCTCTGAAAAATCAAATGATGCAACAACTGCTCAATTATTGATAAACATAAATTGATGATGCGATGGACCTAACTTTGTATGCACATGATACATATAAGTAAACTGAATGTCATTGTTTTCTTCAGGACTATTTGTAAGTTTTATCAACTAAAAAGCGCGAGTATTAAGATAAAATACTAGGATTATAAATTGACTTTTTTTCTATCAAAACAGGCAAATAAATCGCAATCACTTACTTTTTTCTTTAAAAGATTCATATATTTTTTTATATACCACTTTTATATCTTTTTTCTGAGAATTCAACTCTTCATTACCGTAGTCAAAATTTGCTACTACAAATCCCTCGTCAGCATTAGAAAAAGTAAAAAATTCTATTCCAATGAGTTTATTATGCTTAGAGTCCTCAATAGTGTCTCCTAAATTATTATTAAATTGCTTCACTTCTTCTTCACGAACTCCGAACCCAGAAGCAGCACCATTTGCAATGATGTTTGAAAATACTTCTTCTGAAGACGCTACTTCTTTCACAGTTATGATGTATGTAGCTTCTTCCGTTTCTACTTGTTTCACTTTATTCCATTTTTCTGTATCACTAGAAGAAACCGTAAAAACTGTTAACTCCAACGTTGGTTTATTGGTATTCTCTTTTGAGATCATTTGTTTTCTAAAAAAGAAGAAGGCAAGTAACCCAGCTACAAAGATCAAAGCAATATAAATTATCTTTTTCATACATTATCCCCTATATCTTTCATATCAATGATCACATCAACTTTATTATAGACAGCTGGATCATGCGTCGCTATAATAACATATTTGTCTTCATCTCTTTCATTCAATAATAAACGAATAATTTCTTTTCCAATCTCACCATCTAAAGCTCCTGTGGGTTCATCTGCTAAGATAATTTTACGTGGTTTCATTAACATTCTAGCAATAGCTACACGTTGAGCCTGCCCTCCAGACAATTCATATATTTTTTGATGTAAATAGTCACTTGACAGTCCTACTTTTTCAAGTACATCAGTTATTGTTTTTTTGTCTTTAGTGATAAGTTTCAAATTATCATATACTGTTTTGTTTTCGATTAAAGAATAATTTTGAAATACATATCCAACAGTATTTTTAAAAAAAGTTCTTTCTTTTATCTTCCAAATATCCTGTTTATCAACTAAAACATTCCCACTATCAATTTTTTCTAATCTTCCTATAATATTAAGAAGGGTGCTTTTACCAGATCCGGAACCTCCAATCAATGCATAACTTTTTCCAGATTCAAATCTTAAATTTAAGTCTGTAAAGATCTTCTTTGAGCCGAAACTTTTTGAAACGTTCAAAAGGTCAATTGTCATGTTTCATCTCCTTTTAAAATTTTAGTATAGCTTTCAGATAATTTTCTAAAACTCATGATTATTGACAACATCAAAACCAGCAGAGAAGCAAGACCAATATATAGCAACTCTATTTGACCTGTCATAAGAAATGTAAATAGGATAACCATTGTAATAGTCATCATAAAATACTTGAGACTTGAAATTGCTATATATGTTTTTGACAGACCCAAAATGATTTTCTTCACATATTCATTCTGTTTTAGGGCAATATAAAGTTGGACATATTGATAAATGAGTATAAAGACAATACTGTAAATTATCTTCTGCAAGATTTGTGACAGTAGAATTTGGTGCTCTAAGGACTGGATCTTTAATTTCACAATTTGGTAAACATCTACTGGATTCATTGAAACATTCAACTGGCTAGCCATCTCATTTATTTTCTTTACCGCTTCAGGACTAAAAAGAGACTTATGTGTTATATTACTAGCTAAAGAAAACTGGTTGTTTTCAATCATTTTGTCCGTATCTAACACAACAACAATATTATCTTTACTATCTGCTACACTTGCGATCGGTAAAAACTCTTTCATTTTATGATTATCATCAGCATCCTCATTGAAATAAAAAATTTTTTCCCCATCAGGAATTATTTGTACTGCAAGCTCTTCTTTTGTATAGTTTGTTCCAATAAATTGTTCTGCTACAACTGTATTTTCAATAGATTTCTGGTTTTCTTTCCATTTCTCAGGAATATAGATGGTTGCTATCTTATTATCTAAAAGATGATAGTTTGTTCCATTCACTTTATTTTGTAAGTTAGCACCTGTTTGATTGATATAAATCAGATCTTTATTTATTTCTGGGTTCGTTATTCCATCATTTTCTAATTGTTTAGAAAAGTCTTCTAAAGCATGAGATGTATCTGGAACATAGGCCGAGGATCGTTCTATATATAAATAATCTAAGTTTTTTAAGGAAGCAGCTATCTGTAGATACTGACCATCCGAATCACTTACTTCTCCATTTTTAGCAGAGTTATTTTCAATTCCAAGGAACTCAATCCTTCTCCAGTCTTTCACTGTGTCCCATGGTACTAAATTCTGTATCTGTATGTTAATACTGGATTGGCTACTCTTTGTTTCTTGTAAAAAAATTCCTGATACAACGATAATAATCGAAATAATGGCAAGCCATACGACAAAAATAAGCTTGTTTTTCGCCTTGTTTTTGATAATTTCAATGGGCTTTTCAATCTGAATCGTCAACCAAAATAAAACAAAGGTGATGAGATCAATGATTTGAAATAGTATAAAATTCGTTAAAAGCAGAGAGAAAAATAACTTAGAACTATAGGTGAAGAAACCATTCCCAAAAAAATAACTGTAAGAAATCATCAATAAAGCCATCATAATCAGTTCAAAAATAAGAGAAATGACATACTCTCTTCTTAGATCGTATACAGGCAAGCCCAAAGAACGTCGTATCACTCCTTCTTTGATCTGCCTCGTCCTAACAACGAATAAAACAACTAATAAAGTTAAGTAAATGGAACCCATTAACAGTATTCTTAAAGTTCCAGTGAATTGTAAGATTCCTCCTATATACCAAGGATAAGTCATATATACAGTTTGCAGTCCTGTCATCGTAAGTGGTTTCAAACTGTCTACATCCATTTCCCCAAGGGTGTAATACATCCCTATTATCGGTACTGACTTTAACTGTTCATTGTTTGCATCATCGAAATTTACATACTTCAACTGACCCGAACTCTGAACAATCGGCTTGTAAATGGTAACTTTTTCCGTTTTTGATAGGTCACGAATCATTTCGTAAATTTCGTTATTAGAAAGATTGCTTTTCCCTTGAATAGAAAAAGCACCATCAATTGGTAAAGGTATGGGCGTTTCGGTATCGCTAATAGTGACCAGACCAATTGCAGCAATCAAACAAAAGAAGAATCCAATGATACATAATTTTAATTTCATAAGCACTTACCATATCTTTTCATTGGGACTCTTGTTTTCATAAATTATTTTTAGAATCCATAATAATCCCAATATGCATTTAAGCGAACATCGTTTCAAGATTTTTTCTTGAAATGTCTATCAATAATCTTTTTTATCGTGAACTTTAACGTTCCCAAAATATTCGTTGGGGTTAATACTATGATTCCTTGACAAACACTTCTTATTATATTTGAACAATCTTGCGATAACTTCTTGAAGTAATCATAAAAATTAGGACATAGACTAAAGCAAAGATACCACAAATGGAAAGTGTTACACTTAACATCATAGCTGTATCCACACCACCAATAGCCTTGAGAATCAAACTCAACATGTGATAGGCAAAAGCAAGGTGTAGGAAGGCAAAGATTACAGGGAGGAAGAAGACAGTCAAAACCTGCTTGTTAATGGTTTGCTTGATTTGTTTTTGATCCAAACCAACCTTTTGCAGGATGACAAAGCGTTCACGGTCTTCATAACCTTCTGAGATTTGTTTATAGTAGATAACCAGTACAGTACCTATCATAAAGATGATAGAGAGGAAAATACCGATAAAGAGAACCCCTCCATAGAGAGCATTCATTTGGGCAATTGCATCACTTGAACCATTACCCCCGTAAACCATAGCATCTTCACTCTTGAGATTATGGCTAAAATTATTTACATACTCATCAAAATCATCAGCTAGTTTTAACTGTTCCTCTAGACTTGCGGTGACATCCATACCACCGTAGAACTGAGTGTAGACAGCAGAATCTTGGTACTGATCCAAAAAGCTTTGAAGATCTGGTACAACTAGGTAGTTAAAATCTGAAACTAAAAGGATATAGAGATTGGAAACATGGTTAGCTAAAAAATCTTGCTGGATTTCTTGCTTGATACTATACTCCTGACTGTTAAGACTAAATGATTTCTGACCTTTTAGTTGGTCATTTTTAGCCCAAAGAGCGACCTCATTACCGATAAGATTTAGCTTTTGTCCAGTCATTTTTTCGTAGTCTTTTTGATCAAAAACTAGAAAAACCGTCTTAGGCAATTCACTGTTTTGCCCTTTTTCAAAGGTAGTTAATTTAGTTCCATCTTGACTGGAAAGACCAAAGCTGGCATATCTAAGAACATCTTTGTTGCTAATCGTTAAGTTCTTTTCGCTGGCATATTGAGTCAAAAGTTTGTCTAAATCCTCAACTTCAATATTATTTCCCTTAACATCAAAATCATGAGGATACATAATATTTTTTATATTTTCAGATCCGTTGTAGATACTGGTTGCTGCTGACATGGTAACCAAAACCATAGTTGAAAGAATGGCAATGGTTGCTAAACCGACAGCATTTTTCTTCATACGAAAGATGAGGTTAGAAACAGAGATTAGGTTATTAGGTTTGTAGTAATATCTTTTGTTTTTCTTGAGTAACTGTAAGAAAACTGTAATACCCGCATTGAATAAAAGATAGGTCGCAACTATGACCAACATGACTGCTATAAAGAAAGTAAGGGTTGCTGAAACTGGATCTTTTACGCTTTGCGCTAGATAGTAGCCACTACCTAGTGCAATTAGCCCTACAAGTGTCTGAAGAACTAGGAAACGGCCCTTCTTCTCCCCTTTTGCTTTCTCACGAGAGAGTTGCAGAGCATCCATACGGATGATACGTATAGCGTTTAAGAAAACGATGACTAAAAAGATAAAACCGAATACCAGAAGGATTGAAAGCACTACGGACCATTGAAAGGTTGCGACTAGCTCTACCTTCATCTTTGCAAGTTTAAGCAATAAAGCAAAGATGAGTTTGTCAAAGAGGGCACCAATCCCAATCCCAGCAGTGACTGTTACTAGCCCAAAAATCAAGAGTTCCTTGAAGGTCATACCAATCAAATGGCGTTTTTCTAAGCCCAACATGCCATATACACCCAGTTCTTTGGAGCGATTTTTCATGACAAAACTATTGGCATAAAGCACGATAATGGCAGATGCGAGTGTCACTACGATAAGACCTAGTTGTAGGGTAAATTGTATAGCAGATGCACCACGCAAATCACCAATTTTAGGATTAAAGGCTAGGGAATAAAAGAGATAGCTAATAGTGACTGCCAAAATGACAGACAGAGCAAAAGGGTAATAGAGTTTGCGGTTTTTGATTAAGTTGGATATGGCCAACTTATTGGTTAATCGAAACATACTAGTTCACCTCACTTGCCATAACAGTCAAGGTGTCAGAGATCTCTTGGAACATCTGACGATCAGTCTTTTCACCACGGTAGATTTGATTGTAAAGAATGCCGTCCTTGATGAAAAGGACACGTTTAGCACGGCTAGCTGCTGCTGTTGAGTGGGTCACCATGAGAATGGTCTGTCCTTGTTCGTTGATCTGATCGAAAATATCAAGCAGTGCTGCAGATGATTTAGAGTCTAGAGCTCCTGTTGGCTCGTCAGCAAGAAGAATTTCTGGTTCTGTGATGATGGCGCGTGCTACTGCTACACGTTGTTTTTGCCCCCCAGAGATTTCATAAGGGTACTTCTCCTGCAATTGATTGATGCCAAGATTTTCAGCAGTCACCACCAATTTTTTCATCATTTCTGTAATAGGCTTTCTAGACAATACCAAAGGGAGTAAGATATTGTCTTTAACAGAAAGCGTATCTAACAAATTAAAGTCTTGGAAGACAAAGCCTAATTTTTCACGACGGAAGCTTGAGGCTTCAGAATTTTTAATGGTCGCTGTGTCAGTTCCGTTTAGGAAAACCTGACCACGAGTTGGTTTGTCAAGTATGGCGAGAATATTGAGTAGGGTTGATTTCCCAGAACCAGACTCACCCATAATGGCAACATAGTCGCCTTTTTCTACAGTAAAATGAATATCTTTCAGGGCTTCTACTTGGTTGCCTTGGAAACGAGTTTTATAAATTTTTTGTACGTGTTTTACATCTAATAGTGTCATGATAATCTCCTTTTTAATATCCCATTAATTGAAACTGAGCCTGCATAATAGCGCAACCGAGCTGAACTCGCTCGATCTCTTTTGGACTTGGTTTACTTGTATGTTTCTTTTGTAAAATATTTTTCATAGTTTTGCTACTTTATCTTTCTGATATAAGTGTACTCTAAAAAAAGAGTTGGTTCCATAACATAACCTTACAAAAGAGGTCTGTAATCTTACATTTTTGTAAGATTGGATTATTTTTTTGAAATGAACTACTATTAGTTTACCACAAATTTTTAAGCAAAAGAAAAACCCTTGATACTACAAGGGTTTAATACTTCAAATGAATGGTAAGATGGTTACCAAAACCAACCATCGTCATCATTGATAGGTTGGGCTTCTTTGATCTTGCGTGGGCCTGTTCCATACATTTCAGCTTCGATGTCTTCTTTTGTTGGTAGGATCGAAGCTAGGATAATGTAGATGATGATTCCGAGTCCAAAATTTGCGATTGTAAAGATAGCGAAAATGAAGCGCACCAGTGTCACATCAAGATCCCATCTATCAGATAGTCCAGCAAGAACTCCTGATATCATACGATTTCGTCTCATTTTATAAAAATTTTTATTCATGATTTGTACCTCTTTCGGTATTCTTGAAGTAAGTATAACATGAACTAAAGCTCCCTGCATCAGTCCTTGGGCTGATTTTGTAGGATGAGCTTCCCATGACAAAGACCACATCGATAACGTTTTGTATCAATTCGACGTTTTCTCTGATAGGCTTGGCCACAAGAGTGACACTTATAAACCAAAACTGGTTTTTGACGAGTGCTTGATAAGGGAGGAACAAAGCGGAGACCGTCCACTTCTTTTAACAGTTCCTTAAAGGTTAAATCTTTATGCTTATAACCTTTTCCCTCATAATAGAGATGATAATGACAGAGTTCGTGACGGACAATCTTCCGAAAAACTTCTAACCCTAGCTCTTGATAGACTTTAGGATTAAAATCCAAATGACCATCCTTAGGGAAAAATCGTCCACCTGTCGACCTCAGACGAGTATTCCATTGAGCTTGGTGTTTGAAAGGTTTTCCGAAGTCTTTTAAAGAGACTCGTTTAACGTAATCAGTTAGATTCATCTGGAGCAAGGAGCGACAGATTTACTTTTTCGCGTTGGACATCGATTTTCTTCACCCAAACAGTTACCAAATCCCCTACAGATACGACTTGACTCGGATGCTTGATAAATTTCTTACTCATGTGAGAGATGTGAATGAGACCGTCCTCATGGATACCGATATCAACAAAGGCACCGAAGTCAACGACGTTGCGCACAACTCCCTCAAGCTTTTGTCCGACTTTTAAGTCTTTTATATCTAAGACATCCTGACGAAGGACTGGAGCATCAAAAGAATCACGGAAATCACGACCTGGTTTGAGAAGATCAGCAATAATATCTTTAAGTGTTTCTTGACCAAGGTCTAATTCTTGCGCCATTTCTTTAATAGAAACAGATTTGAGCTTAGCTTTTGCTTCTTCGTTTAGGGCTTTAATATCCAATCGTTTGAAGAGTTCTTTCACTGCGGCATAGTTTTCCGGGTGAACACCTGTGTTATCAAGGATATTGCTACTTTCAGGAATACGGAGGAAACCTGCAGCCTGTTCAAAGGCTTTAGCACCTAAACGAGGAACTTTCTTGATTTGGGCGCGTGAAGTGATTTTGCCTTCTTCTTCACGGTACTTCACGATATTTTCAGAGATTATTTTGTTAAGACCAGCTACGTGTGAAAGTAAGGCTGGACTAGCTGTATTGACATTAACACCGACTTGGTTAACTACTGTATCAACAACAAAGTCCAGACTTTCAGACAGTTTTTTCTGACTAACATCGTGCTGATACTGACCGACACCGATGGATTTGGGATCAATTTTAACCAATTCAGCAAGTGGGTCTTGCAAGCGACGAGCAATAGAAATAGCAGAACGTTTTTCAACAGTTAACTCTGGAAACTCTTGACGAGCAAGTTCACTAGCTGAGTAGACAGATGCACCGCTCTCATTTACAATGACATAGCAGACCTCAGGAAAATCTTTAAGTACTTCAGCGACGAAGGCTTCGCTCTCACGACTAGCAGTACCATTACCGATAGCAATGATTTCCACACCATATTGGCCAATTAAATCTGCCAAATCTCTCTTTGCTTCTTCAATCTGACGAGCTGAAGCTGGTTTGACGGGATAAATGACTTGTGTTGTCAGCATCATCCCGGTCGCATCAACGACTGCAAGCTTGGCACCTGTACGAAAGGCAGGGTCAAATCCAAGGACCACGCGCCCTTTAAGAGGAGCAACAAGGAGAAGATTTCGAAGGTTTTCTGAGAAGAGTTGAATAGCTCCTTCTTCTGCCTTTTCTGTTAATTCTGTACGGATACGGCGCTCGATAGCTGGTAAGACTTTTTTCTTAACAGATTGCTGAATAACTTCATCAATATAAGCATTCTTAACTTTAAAACGAACACTAAAGAAAGATAGAATACGATCAGTCGCATGCTCAAAGCCAATTTTCAAAATGCCTAGCTTCTCACCGCGATTAAGGGCAAGCGTACGGTAACCTTGCATGTTAGCAACTGTTTCTGAAAAATCGTAATAAATCTGAAAGACTTGTTTTTCATCAAGACTCTCATCTTTGACTTGAGAAGTAATCTTAGAGCGTCTAAGTACCTCTTGATAGGTCATTGAACGTAAATGAACATCCTCGGATAGTGCTTCAACCAAGATGTCTACAGCCCCAGCCAAAGCTTCTTGAGGAGTTTCGAAACCTTCACAGACATATGCTTCTGCTTCTTTTTCTAGGTTAGAAACATTTTGTAAAATTAAACGAGCAAGTGGAAAAAGTCCAGCCTCACGCGCAATCGTTGCCTTGGTGCGACGTTTCTCCTTATAGGGAAAATAGAGTTCTTCTACATCTGCGAGTTTTTCAGCTGATAAAATTGCTTCCTCCAATTCCTTTGTTAGCTTGCCTTGCTCTTTGATTTTTGCCAAGACCGCTTCCTTACGATCATTTAGAGCAGTTAAACTCTTATTGAGGTCGATAATAGCCTTAATGGCTACCTCATCTAGACTTCCGGTCATATCTTTCCGATAACGGGCGATAAAGGGGATAGTTGCTCCTTCTGCTGTCAAAGACAAGACAGTATCAATCTGCTTTAAAGTTACACCCAAATCTTGGGAAATTTTTTCATATTTTTTATCCATGAAACTATTATACCATAAGCGCGAAAGCTTGTTTTCATTAATTTGATGCTTTCATTCAACTTTATAAAGATAAAAGCCATGTTTATTTTAAAATCCAACTATTTCTCAGAAATAATAGTATAATAGTGTTAACTAAAAGAATCGAGGTATGCCTTATGGCTGTTAAATTTACAAAAACTGATGACTTAGATAAGATGTTCGAAGAATTCGCTAAACTACCTGATTTAAAGCAAGTAACATTTCCAGATGACAAAGAAAAGAAAGATAAGGCAGAAAAGAAAAAATAGATGACGATTTTTCAAAGTCTGCCTTCAAGTATTTTACAAGCTGGCGCTATTTTTCTATCAATCATCATTGAAGCCCTACCCTTCGTTTTGATTGGAAGCATTATTTCTGGTGCTATCGAAGTCTATGTGACTCCTGAAAAAGTTTATAGATTTCTCCCTAAAAATCGCTTGGGGAGAATCTTTTTTGGTAGCTTCATCGGTTTTCTCTTTCCCTCTTGTGAGTGTGGAATCGTTCCTATTATCAATCGCTTTTTAGAAAAGAAGGTTCCTAGTTATACAGCGGTACCTTTTCTAGTAACGGCTCCTATCATCAATCCTATTGTACTTTTTGCGACTTATTCAGCCTTTGGTAATTCAATTCAAATGGTTTTCCTAAGAGCTTTGGGCGCGATTCTAGTTGCTACTATATTGGGTATCTTTCTTGGTTTTGTCTGGGAGGGACCTATCCAAAAAGAAAATAGATTGGCTTGCCATGAGCATGATTTTTCTCACTTGACTAAAAGTCAAAAACTACTTCAGGTCTTTATCCAAGCTATTGATGAATTCTTTGATATGGGGCGTTACTTGGTCTTTGGCTGTCTTTTTGCCAGCATAGTCCAAGTCTATGTTCCAACTCGTATCCTGACATCTATCAGCGCAACACCACTACTAGCTATTGTTCTTCTGATGGTCTTGTCCTTCCTTCTATCACTCTGTAGTGAAGCAGATGCCTTTATTGGATCTTCACTTCTCTCTAGTTTTGGTTTTGCTCCAGTGCTTGCCTTTCTGGTTATAGGTCCCATGCTTGATGTCAAGAACCTCCTCATGATGAAGAATTATCTCAAAACTCGCTTTATTTGGCAGTTCATGACAATTGTAACTCTTATTGTTCTTGTCTATTCTTATCTAGTCGGGGTGATGCTATGATTCGATTTTTTATCTTATTTGGCTATTTTATCTTAACCCTTTATCTGCACCTATCAGGTAAGCTCAATCAGTATATAAACCTCCACTACTCTTATCTGGCTTATATCACTATGTTTTTATCTTTGTTACTAGCCATCGTTCAAGCCTATATTTGCCTCAAGCGTTTGAAAGAACATAGTCACTTACATAGTTTTTCAGCCAAGCTTGCTAGTTTTGTCCTCTTAAGTTTACCCTTGTTAGTTGGATTTACATTTCCAACTGTCACTTTGGATTCACAAACAGTATCGGCAAAAGGATATTATTTCCCTTTGTCGGAAGGAACTGACAAGGCAATCCAAGCAAGTGAAGGAACGAGCAGTCAGTTTCTTAAGCCGGATACCAGTCGCTTTTATTCACAAACAGCTCATGAAAATATTATTCGAAAGAGTGCTGATAAATACTTAGCTCAATCTAGTATAGTTATCAATGATGAAAATTACCTGGAGGTCATGGAAGCTATCTATGATTATCCAAATGAATTTGAAGGCAAGGAAATCGAGTTTATTGGCTTTGTCTACAACGATCCAAATCATACCAATAGTCAATTTGTTTTTCGCTTTGGTATTATGCACTGTATCGCTGATTCAGGAGTTTTTGGCCTTTTGACCACTGGAAACACTAATCAGTACGAAAATAACACCTGGGTGAGAGTCAAAGGTAAGATTAGGAATCACTATCACAAGGAACTCAACCAAGTTCTTCCAACACTCGAAGTCCAGTCTTTCATCAAAGTGGACAAACCTGAGAACCCTTATGTTTATAAAGAATTTTAAAAAGTAGCCTGAGGGGGCTACTTTTTGTTATCATCTCACAATATCTTTATACATATCTGGTCTTCTGTCTCTAAACAAGCCCCAATTTAGGCGCTCATTTGCTCCCTTATCAAGGTCATAAGTGGTTAAGAGGATTGCTTCATCTTGTCGTTCGGCTTGACTTAAAATAGCTCCTGTTTCATCCGTCATAAAGGATGAACCGTAGAAGTTAAGACTGGAACTTTGTCCTCCATTTTCCTCGCAAGGAGTGACTTCTTCTAAACCATAACGATTGGCTGCGATAACTGGGACAATATTTGCTGCTGCGTGTCCTTGCATGGTACGTTGCCAATGACCACAACTATCTGTATCCAAAATCGGCTCTGAACCAATAGCTGTTGGATAAAAGAGCAATTCTGCACCATTTAACGCAAGGCAACGGGCTGTTTCAGGAAACCATTGGTCCCAACAGATGCCAATACCAATCTTGGCATAGCGAGTATCCCAGACCTTGAAGCCTGTGTTTCCAGGAGTAAAGAAGAATTTCTCCTGATAATAATGGTCATCTGGTATATGAGTTTTACGATAAACTCCTAGTACTTCTCCATCCGCATCAATGACAGCAATGGAATTGTATAAGACATTACCATCTTTTTCGTAGAAACTGATTGGTAAAACGACCTTTAGTTCCTTGGCGATCTCTTTAAAATGCTGAATGGCCGTATTTTCTGTCACCGACTGGGCATACTGGTAGTAGTCATACTGACGCTCCTGACAGAAATAGGGACGTTCAAATAATTCTGGTAAAAGAATGATCTGGGCTCCTTGCTCAGCAGCTTGACGGACTAAACGTTCAGCTGTTTGGATATTTGTTTCCACATCCTTAGCACATTGCATCTGAATAGCTGCAACCGTTACATTTCTCATCTTTTTCTCCTATTCTGGGATTTGTTGGGTAATACAGTGGATATTTCCACCACCTAATAGAATATCTCTTGCAGGAATTCCGACAACTTCACGGTCTGGGAAACACTGGCCCAGAATATTCAAGGCCACTTGGTCGTTAGCATCCTGAAATTGCGGCACTAATACAGACTTATTAGCGATGTAAAAATTTACATAGGAAGCTGCTAGTCTTTCACCTGCATAACGCTCCTCTTCGCCTTCTTCATAAGTATAGCCCGGCAAATCTTCCTCTATAACTACTTGATGAATAGCTGGGATTGGAAGTTTATGAATAGTGAAACTCCGGCCTTTTGCATCAGTTTCCTTCTCTAAGAGAGCTAAATCAGCTACAGACATGGCATACTGAGGATCTTCTTGGTCGTCCGTCCAAGCTAAAACAAGCTCTGCAGGACCAACAAAGGCTGCAACATTGTCGACGTGTTCATTTGTCTCGTCTTGATAAATACCATAAGGCAACCAGATAACTTTTTCAGCACCAAGACTCTCTAGTAAGGTCTTTTCAATCTCCTCTTTACTCAGGTGAGGATTACGACCCGGACTGAGCAAACAACTTTCAGTCACAAGTATCGTTCCTTGACCGTCACTGTGTATAGCTCCACCTTCCAGTACAAAAGGTTTGGCATCGTAGACAGGAATTTCTATGACTTCTGCAAATCGACTGGCTACTTGGTCATCTGCTTCATAGTCTTGGTAAAGACCGTCAACAGCACCACCCCAGGCATTGAAAGACCAATCTACCGCCAGCTTTTCCCTTTGATCATTGAGGAGAATAGTTGGACCAGTATCACGCGCCCAGGCATCATTTGTCTGAATATCTAGATAAACAACCTTGTCTCCAAGATAGGATTGTGCTTCAGATAGATAGTCTTGCTCCACCAAAAGGTAGACTGTTTCCCCTTGGGAAATAGTTTTGATAATCTGGCTAAAAGCAGCTTTAGCAGCCTTTCCTTGAAAAGGCCAAGAACCTGGTCGAGTAGGCCATATCATGAGAGTCCCATGATGGGGTTCATACTCTGCAGGCATACGATAACCTAATTTCTTTGGACCGTCCATCATGATAATCTCTCCTTAAAGTCTTGGTAGCCAAATGCTTTGACTAGACTGCACTCACCCTCTTTATCCATGAGATACAAACTTGGAAGTCCAATCCCGTTAAAGGTATTATTTTTGACAAATGAGTAAATAGCCATGTCTTCAAAATAGAGGCGATCGCCGATTTCAATCGGTTTTTCAAAGCTGTAATCCCCAATGATATCCCCTGTCAGACAAGTATTTGAAGAGAGCCTATAAGTATAAGGTTTCTCTTGCGCTTCAAATCCATATCTCAATGGGGGGCGATAAGGCATCTCAAGGACATCTGGCATATGACAACTTGCTGAGGCATCTAGCACCAAGGTCTCAATCCCATTTTCAACGATGTCTAAAACTTCAGTAGCTAAATAACCAGCATTGAGTGCTATAGCTTCTCCTGGTTCGATATAGACGTCAAGGTTATAAGTTTCTCGAATACGTTTAATCTCAGAAATCAGCAAGTCCACATCATAGTCATCTCTCGTAATATGATGACCACCACCCATATTAAGCCATTTAACGTGATGTAAATAGGCTCCAAATTGTTCTTCTACTGCTTTCAAAGTCGTTTGTAAATCATCTGCCCCTTGCTCACAGAGGGTATGAAAATGAAGTCCGTCAACCAATTCCAATAAATCACTTGGTATCTTGTCTGAAGTCACTCCAAAACGAGAGCCAGGAGCACAAGGATCATAAAGCGCGTGGTCACCCTGCGTTGAACATTGAGGATTGATGCGAAGACCCACACTGATACCAGCCTCACGACAACGTTGACCATACTTTCGAAGTTGTCTCTCTGAGTTAAAATCAATATGATCAGATATTTGCAGTAGCTCTTCCATATCTGATTCCTTGAAAGCAGGCGCAAATACATGGACTTCCCCCGGAAACTCTTCTCTAGCTAACCTCGCTTCATAGAGTCCACTAGCTGTCGTACCTGATAGATACTGGCTAATTAGGGGATAGGTTTTATAGAGAGAATAAGCCTTTTGAGCTAGCAAAACCTTACAACCTGCCTTTTCCTGAACCTCTTGCAGAATGCTACAATTTTCTTCTAGTTTTGCTAAATCAATGACATAGGCTGGTGTTGGTACTTGTTCTAACTTCATTAGTCCACCATTTGTGGATTTTCAACCACAACCCATGGCAAACCGTATTTATTTAAAGCTTCCATGAATGGGTCTGGATCCAACTCTTCAAGGTTATAAACTCCAGGCTGTTTCCATGTACCATCCATCACTAATTTTGTCCCAATCATGGCTGGAACACCTGTTGTATAAGAAATGGCTTGTGAACCAACCTCTGCATAGCACTCCTGATGGTCGCAAACATTGTAGATGTAGATTGTCTTTTCAACGCCATCTTTGACACCTGTAAAGATACATCCAATATTAGTTTTACCAACTGTACGTGGGCCAAGGCTTGCAGGATCCGGAAGCAAGGCTTTCAAGAATTGGATTGGTACGATTTCTTGTCCGTTAAAATTAATAGTATCTGTACGAAGAAGCCCAACGTTTTCCAAGCATTTCATGTGAGTTAGATAAGATTGGCCAAAAGTCATAAAGAAACGAATGCGTTTAATTCCTGGAATATTCTTTGCTAATGATTCGATTTCTTCATGGTGGAGGAGATACATGTCTTTTTGCCCAACTTGAGGGAAATCATACTCACGTTTGATAGACATAGCTTCAACTTCTACCCATTTTCCATCTTCCCAGTAAGAACCTGGTGCAGAAACCTCACGTAGATTGATTTCTGGGTTAAAGTTTGTCGCAAATGGATAACCGTGGTCACCACCATTACAGTCTAAAATATCGATATAGTGGATTTCATCAAAATAGTGTTTAAGCGCGTATGCTGAAAAGACGCTTGTTACCCCTGGGTCAAAACCAGAACCCAGAAGAGCAGTCAGACCTGCTTCTTTGAATTTCTCTTGGTAAGCCCACTGCCATGAGTAGTCAAAGTAGGCAGTAAAACCAAGTTCCTTACAACGTTTCTCATAAATAGCACGCCATTCAGGGTCTTCTGTATCCTCAGCCTCGTAGTTGGCAGTATCGATATAGTGGACACCTGTTGCCAAACAAGCATCCATGATGGTCAAGTCTTGATAAGGTAAAGCTACGTTCAAAACAGCTTCTGGTTTGTAGCTTTCAATCAAGGCAATCACTTCTTCTACCTTGTCAGCATCAAGAGCAGCTGTCTCAATCTTAGTATTTGTTTTGCCTTCTAATTTAGCCTTCAAGTCATCACATTTTGACTTTGTACGGCTAGCTATCATAATTTCTTTAAAAGTTTCGCTATCTTGGCAAATCTTTAAAATAGCAACTTGGGCAACTCCCCCACATCCAATAACTAATAAACGACTCATTTTCTTCCTTCCTCTTCTTCTAAAATGTCTTCTACATACTTAGGCAACATAAAGGCACCAATATGCAAGTTTGCAGTGTAGTATTCAGTGAAAAGCTGGCGTTTTTTCCAGCCTTCCTTGTCAAAATCTTTGACAGGGTGATATTTTTTAGATGCAAATCCAAATAACCAATAGCCAGCAGGACTGGTAGGGATATGAGCCTGGTAAACCCGGCTAATTGGAAAGGCTTGATTGACCTTTCGGTGCATGCTTCGGCATGCTGACTCATCTTCGTCAAAGAAAGGACTACCATGCTGGTAAATCATGATGCCGTCTTCTTTGAGAGCCCTATAACTATTGCCGTAAAATTCCTTGGTAAAGAGCCCTTCCGTATGGCCAAATGGATCTGTCGCATCATTGATGATAATGTCGTAATCATCTTCACAATTTCTCAAAAATCTCAGTCCATTTTGGTAGTAAATGGTGACACGAGGGTCATCAAGTCCTGCAGCAAAATCTGGGAAGTATTCTCGACAAACTTCAACCAGCATCTCGTCTGGTTCCACAATATCGATTTGTTCCAATTCTGGATAGAGGGTTAATACTTGAGCAACACCACCATCACCACCCCCAATAACCAAAACTTTCTTTGGATTGGGATGGACAGCCATAGGAACGTGAACGGTCATTTCATTATAGACAAAATCATCTGCATCTGAGAACAAGACATGCCCATTTAAAATCAAAATCTTTCCAAAAGCTGGTGTATCTAATACTTCTATATCCTGCCATTCACTTTGACCAGAATAAAGCTGTTTGGCTGTTCTCATTGTTAACTTGACATCTGGAGTATGAACTTCAGAAAACCATAAATCCATCTAGTTCTCCTTTCTTTCAATGACGTTGATATGATTGACCTCTGGATCTTCCGTTCCTTGGAGGGAACAACCACGTTCTTTTGCAAATTGGATATAATCAACAATTTCTCGTGTAATGCGTTCACCTGGCGCTAGGATTGGAATTCCTGGAGGATAGCACATGACAAATTCGCCACAAACTTGCCCAATGGATTCGTCTAATGTTAAGCTTCTTCTATTTGAGTAAAAGGCTTCCTGAGGAGACAGCACCAACTCAGGCTGGATATATTCTCCAGCAATCAAGTCCTTCCCATCTCGTGAGTATAGTCTCTTGATATCAGCCAAAGCACCTACCAAGCGCTCAATGTCTTGGATACGGTCACCAATCGAAATGTAGGCTAAGATATTGCCGATATCACCAAACTCAATCTGAATGTCATACTCATCTCGTAAGAGGTCATAAACTTCGATACCTGTTAGACCAATCCCCTGAGTGTAAACTGACAGCTTGGTTACATCAAAATCACAAACCGAGACACCATCTACTAGTTCTTTTGAGTAGGCATAGTAGCCACCGATGGCATTGATTTCACGACGTGCGTACTCAGATAGCTCAATAACTTTCTCAAAGGACTCTTTGCCACGAAGGGCTAGGTTTCTACGAGAAACATCTAGACTAGCCATTAGCAAGTAGGATGCTGATGTTGACTGTGTCAGATTAATAATCTGACGTACGTACTCAGGATTCATCTGATCGCCAACTAAAAGAAGGGAACTTTGAGTCAAGCTACCACCGGACTTATGCATGGATACAGCTGACATATCTGCTCCTGCGTCCATAGCAGACAGAGGAAGTTTATCTGTAAAGTGTAGATGAGCACCGTGAGCCTCGTCTACTAAGACTTTCATTCCTGCGGCGTGAGCCATCTCTGTTAATCCCTTAAGATCTGAACAAATTCCATAATAGGTTGGATTGTTTATTAGGATAGCCTTGGCATCCGGATGGTCCTTGATTGCTTGGCCAACACGGTCATTCTCAAGCCCCAAAGCAATACCGATTTTTGGATCCACACTCATCTCGATATAGATAGGAATTGCTCCGCATAAAACAAGAGCATTAATAGCTGATTTATGGACATTTCGTGGTAGGATGATTTTATCACCGGATTTACAGGTGGAAAGAATCATGGTCTGCACGGATGAAGTTGTCCCACCAATCATTAAAAAGGCATGAGCAGCACCAAAAGCCTCTGCTGCTAGCTCTTCCGCTTCTCTGATAATCGAAATGGGATGTCCTAGATTGTCCAAGGGCTTCATAGAATTGACATCAATCCCAACGCATTTCTCACCCAGAAGTTCAACCAACTCTGGATTCCCACGGCCACGCTTATGACCAGGTACATCGAAAGGTACAATTCTTTTTTTTCGTAACTTGACCAGTCCCTCATAAATTGGAGCTTGGTTTTGATTTAACATTATAGAGACTTACTCCTTTATCATAGTTTTTTTCACCTTATACAAGGTTCTAAAGGATACTTATGAAAAAAGAGCAGGTTGGCACCTGCTCTACAATCTACTGACGTGTTTATGTTTGTTTCTTTTGAGTATGTCTGTTCCTGATGTTTCCTAACTCTCTAGTAGCAAATATTACGTACTTTATTGATCGTTTCACAAGATGACGTGTGCTTTCACCACACTAACAAATGTATACGAATTAGAACCAATGTCCTAACATCAACTTATAAAAGTAGGCTTTTAACCCTATCAATAATGTGGCTTTGCAACCACGCTTCGGCATTCAACCCTGCCTGTCCGTAGGCATTTTTTACTCGGGTTTATATTTGCTAGAAAACATCATCTCATTTTCTAAGCCTTATAACTATATCATGTTTACAAAAGTTTGTAAAGTATTTTGGGGAAACTTTATAAATTATTTACATTTTTGTTCGTATTTTTACTATACACAAAAATTGAAAACTATTTCAAATTCGCTTTTAAATAATAAAATAGGAACTAAATGAATTAATTCCTTTAGTTAGGCATAAGCAAATTCAACTATTCAAAATCGTATTTACTCATCACGAGCTACTTTGGCAGCTAGTTCAAAATCAGTCATCAGGTAATTTTCATCTAGGCGGATGAGACTATAATACTCATTCCAAAATAGAGAGTCACTGTGACTTGACCACTGTAATCCATACCACAATTGAGTGACATCACTTGTATTTGATGGGGGGATTGACCATAGATGCTTTTTGAAAGTTTCTTGAACAAGCGGGATATCAAGTCTAGTAGTCAAGTCGAGTTCATCTAACTTGAAAGTGATAGAATGTTTCTTTGCTTCTTCAATACTGTCCTTATTAAATCGAACCTGAATAACCTTAGAATCTTCTAAAGCCACATCCTGGTCCTCAGCACCGTAAAAGGAAATACTGCCAAGAACTATGCCATCTTTTGCCAGGAGATAGGGAGCGTAGGGAACAGCATTGCTATCAAGTCTGAAGCCTTTTTCGATAGTGACTGATTTATCTCCTGAATACTTTTGAAAATTGCCATCTGTCAGGAGGTCTTCGTAGTCGCTACCACCATCACCTTGTCTGACATAGATATCAAATCCAGCTTCCATCAAATCACTTGCTTTGGTTTCTGCTAAAGTGATTTTACTTTCATTAATTTGCAAAATCGGTGCTTGAGGTGGAAACCCAATCGTGAGATTAAACATGACTCCTACTAGAAAGACCATCAAGGTTATAAGGAGGGCAAGCATAGACTTCCCAGTCCTTTTTCTCGCATTGAAAAGGGCCATTATAGCAGGTAGGAGAATCATTTTGGCTAAAATAGAATTCCCAACACCACCTCTATTTAAGGTCTGAAAGGCAAAGAGCCCTGCGATGACAATCAGGGACAGGTAGACCAAAATCTCTCCTAGACCCAGTTTTTCTGTTCGAGTTTGCTGATTTACAGGAGTTTCGTACAATGACTGCCCATTCTCTTTCCTCTTTTTTAGAAAGAGATAAAAACCCAGACCGAGTAGCAGATTAAAGATTGCAAAAACTATTAAAGTACCTATAATCACCGTTCTACCCATGGTTCTCTACTCCTTTATGTTCTCTCTCAAATCTTATCTTTCACTTTAATTCCCAATTCCCAACTAATAAAACTAGTAAGAAGAAGGGGCCACTTTCTATCAGCACAATCGGTAAAGCTTAAATGGCAATGATTCTCATCTTTTTATCTTTAAGGAAACTGCTGATATTTCTAGCTCTATTTCCCTAGAAAATGCTATAATGGAGCTAACAAAATTGTTCTCTAGCAATTGAAAAACGGGGGAAGTAGTCATGCTCACTAGTATTGTTTTGGGTTTTTATGCTCTTTTCTTTCTATCCTTGTCCTTTACTATCTATCTCTATATTAGACTTGTAGTTTCGGTTAAAAAAGGCAAAGACATTCCCAAATGGATTTATAAACTTGGCCATGCTGTTCAAGGAAGAATTCACGTTGACTATGAAGAAATCACTGATTCTAATGCCCTTAAAGAGATTCATTGGTTCTTGCTAATCTATTTAATCGTAAATCTACTCGTATTGGCTGTCTTCTACTATCATGGTAATAGCTTTCCTCAAGCCATTTATGAATGTTTGAAAAAACAATTTTTTATCGTACTTGTTAGTATGATTTTAAAAAGTATTATCAAATTTATCGTATTAGCTATAAGAAAAAACTTTCAAAACAGTCATGCCTATGCATCAACCAACGCTTTTATAGGAACAGCTTTTTTAACGAGTTATGTATTTATGTTTTGCATGATGATGAGCGGCCTTCCAGCGCAACCTATTCCAGTAACCATTCAAGATACTTCTGTCATTATCGGTGAGAGCAAGGCTTCCGAGCTTTTAGACCAAGGCTTTAGCTTCGAAGATAAAAGTCCAGAGAGTCCCATCACCAATCCCAAAAACGACCACTTCTATTACGGTCAGCTTCTAGAAGTCAAGCGAGATAATCAGTCCTATGGCTTTATGATCCTTACTCCTACGGGAAGAGATACTGATCAACTCAAGAATTGTGTCATCACCTATTACAGAACACCTAAGGATAGCAAACAACTAGAAAAAATTTCCATCAATCATGTCAAGCTAGCAAATCTCAAGCTCCAAGATTTTCAAACACGAAAATTAATCGATATCTTTGAAGTCAATCCTGCTGATTATAATGTCTCTGATAAGGATAACAACTTTATCCTAACCATTCAAACAGCAGATTACGACCTCTGGAAAAGATACCGGATTGAATCCAAGTTCAATTCAGATAGTTCGATTGATAGCTATGGAGTCAGAGCCCAGCATAGCATGTGGGAATGATGGAGTGATAGCTTTAGTCATTAGTAAGCATATAATCAAATAGATGAGCGTTTAGGCGCTCCTACTTGATTTTATGCTTTTTCATTTTTTCTTGGAAAATATCTGTAAGAATTTGACGTAATTCTTGAGCTTCTTTTTCTGGAAGTTGACCTTCTTGTTCAGCAACAGCGTACAATTCCGGATACTCAAGAGAGATTCTCTTAATCGTACGTGTAATCGCATGTTTTCTAACAAAAAATGGAATCCGTTTAATCATATCTTGAGGAATTAAAGCGATAATCTTATCTGTTGTTTCCTTATCGTTCAGCTTAGAGAAAGTTAGTCCCTTTTTAATCATTTCTTGTTCTTGTTTCGTAAAATCTTGTAATTCCATATGGCTAGTCCTCATCTTCTGTCACTTCCCAAACCTCAGCTTGGTAAGGTTCTCCATCTTCATCGTATCGATTGATATAACCAATAAATCTTTCATTTTTTCTTGGTCTCTGCTGGTTCCCTTTGATAACCCAAACAGCCCATACCCCGATTAGGAATAAGATTATCAGTCCAAACAATGCATCCATAATGTCTACTCCCTTAAAATTGAACCCACTTATCATTATCCATAATAAATGGTTTAGCTAGACCTTCTCCTGTATAGTTTTCGTATTTTGTATCTAGATATTTGTAACAATCTTCCTTGGTCGCAAATTTGATGGCTTGATAAGGCTCCTCAAAGGTTAACTTTTCGACAAAGAGATAGCCGTCCTCGCTTGGTACAAGTATCCCTACATGGCCAATAAATAGGGATTGACCATCCAAGTCATCATGGACTACTACAGATAGCATTCGAGCATTTTCATTAAACTTGAATTGAGAAAGAAATTGTTCCATCTTTGCAGCATGAACTTTGACATCTGTCGTTGCTTCGGTCTTGACTCTTGAGAATAAAATATCAAAAGCATCCTTGTCTTCTGCACCAAAGACCTTACCTTTGTCAATGGCATCATTATCGACAAACAAGAGGGAATCATCTTTTTCCAACTTAGGAATTTCGATAGAATTTTTCAATAAACAATAACTGTTAATACGACAGTTGGTACCGACAAAATCACCCTTTTTAGGTGACCAAAGATTGCTTATCTTTTCAACATCATAGTCTGTTTTGGTAAATGTAGAAAAATCCCCAGTTAAGCCTACTGAGCCGACAGTTGCGTTGTAATCATTTACAAGGTTGAAAAATGCATCGACACTATCTTTATCCAAATGCGCAGCCAAGGCTTTCCGAACTTCTTCTGCACTCGGTTGATTGTTCAAATTGCTGTAAGTTGCTTTCCAGGAAACCTGATTCGACTGTGATTGAGTCACTGAAGTTTCAGCAGTACTATCAGAAGTCTTTTGAGTTTGACTACAAGCTACTAAGGTCAAAAGAAGTGTTGAGCAAAGACTAATAGTCGCTAATCTTTTAAATTTCATAGGCATTCCTTTATTAAAAAATATCGTTAAAAAGAATTGTCAAAGTTTAAAAATCTTATTCTTTAGTTTGAGAATAGACTTCGATATGCTGACCTAGCACCTTGATTTCTACTGGTAGGTCATCAGATTTGTCACCATCAACATCTGTTTCTAATTCAGAATCAGAAGAAATTTTTATATGACGAGCTTTTATATACTCGATATTCTCATTCACGACGACATCCCCTTTTAATAAATCAGGGATAACTGACAATTTAGTAAGGATTGAGGCATCTTTTAAAATCAAAATATTAGCATAACCATCCTTGTCTTCATCAAAGATTTTTTTGTCAGCGAAATAATTGGTAAGGAGAACCAAGACATGGCTGGCAGGGCCGATGTAATTTCCATTTTCAGTCTCAACAGTAATGTTAAATGCTTGATCTGTAACCACTGACTTCATGGTATTAATCGCATAGGCGAGCATGCCAAACTTCGTTTTATCTTCTATCCCAACGTTGTGGATAGCTTCTGGTAATGAACCAATACTAAAAATGTATCCGAAATAGTGCCCATTTGATTTTCCGATATCAATCTTATTGGTAGAATTAAAATCGAGTTCATCAATGGCACCATCAATATCTTGATTAATTTCTAACAGTTTCGTAATGAGATTTCCAGTTCCTCCTGGGATAATCGCAAGTTTAGGAATGTAGTCTTTTTCAGCGATACCAGAGATTACTTCATTGACAGTCCCATCTCCACCAAAAACAAGAACAGCATCATATCGCTCACGAGAAGCTTCTTCTGCAAAGTTTGTGGCGTCTTGCGCTGTCTCCGTAATTTTAATCTCCACATGTTCAAAATAGTCTCTAGCTTTATTCTCCAGTTTCACCTTATAATCCAAGGCTTTTTCGCCACCAGATGTTGGATTGATGATTACCATAATTTTTTTCATTTATAATTCTCCTTACAACCTAACTATAAAAAATTAAGTTTCAATATAGCTTTTTTAATACTATGCCATTATATAACTAAATTCTTAAAATTAAAAATTGGATGTCCTGAATTTAAATAGATTGATCTCTTGCCTAATAATGCCTTAATATTAATTCTTAAAGTTCTTAAGTTTTCAATGTTAAAAATCATGTAGAATAGAATGCTTGCTACTAGTATCCTTTGACACTCCCTCTTGAGAGAACTTATTAAATCTAGTTAAAAAGGACGTTTATAGTAGTTCTACTTTTATTCCTTGACTCTTAAAAATATCCTTAACTTGTTCAAAATTACTAGTCATAATTGTCGCTTTCTTCAGATTTGGAAACTGTTGCAGTTCTTTAAGACTAACTTCATTTAGATCGAAACTATCATCTTCACCGTCCCACTGAGGTATCAGATTCATATAAATCTCGTTACCTCCATCCATATCGATTTCTTGAACTTGTTCAGCGTATTTCTTAGGTATAGGAAGGTTTTTCATATAATCAAGTGCTGGCTGAATAATCTCCATACTTTCTGTGTCGATATTCAACTCACTGGCTTCCTCTGCAAAGTCAAAAATATTAAAAACAGGTTTCAAAACCTCTAAATCATACATTAAAACCTGGATAATAGCTAGTTTAAAATTTATATTTTCAAAGGAAAGCAGTTCTTCGTCAGTTTCTTTTAACTTGTAACTTTCCCGTTCACGCTTTATCTCTGGAAAATAGGAAATAGAAAGTGTGTCTGTGATTGTCTCTGTAATTCCTTTAAAATTTGCTCCATAAGGAGTCCATAAAATAAGGTTAAAATCCCCTACTCTATGCCTATCAGAAAAGAAATAAGGAGATTTTCCATCTGATAATACCACAGCTTGACATGGTTGCTTTGGCAATTCTTTCTCTCCAGTCATAGATTTTACAACATCGCCATAGTAGAGGAAAACAGTAGAAATCAAATGTTCCTCATCAATGTAGGTTTTAGATTTTTTTAAATGATTTTTAATCGAGAAAGAATATTCAAATACAATACCAATATTGTCATAAATGTATTTAATAAACTTATTATCTCTTTTGACAACCTGATCAGGCTTCCCCAATACAGCTTCAATATCTTTCAAGGACAAAGGAAAAGATAAGCTGGTTCCGTTAATAATCATTGAATTGTTTTGAAGATTGATTTCAAGTTTTTTGTGAGTTGTTTTCTTAAAAAAATTAAACATATTACTACCTTCTCTTAAGTTTCTTCCAGATAAATTTTGACCGCTTGGCATTCCTGCTCTCTAGCATAGGCAAACACCTCTGAGGGTGGAATACTCACATCATAATCCAAATTTTTTCACCACCAGATGTTGGATTAATAATTACCATTATTTTATTCATATATCATTCTCTTTAAAGATATGGCAAAATTTCTAGTAACTGACTATATCATTTGTGCTATTGAAACTACATCTATAAGCTTGCAGAGTTACATTCAATAACTCACTAAAAAGATTGAAGCGACAATAGTTTAACTCCTACACATCTTTCTTAGATAAAGTCACATAGTCTGTCAAGTACAAAACTCCTGAAACTAAAGCTAATATACTAGAAAAGTAGGAAAAAAAGGGAATAAATCCTAGAATGGATGCAGTAAACAGAAACTGATAGGTTTTATTATTGACTTTTGAGTTCTCATCATGGAGAAAAAATGCCAGAAAAGCCAAAATTAGCAATATAAAACAGGTGAAATAGACCATATTTCTCAAATCAGGAAATTCAACAAACCGAGAGATTAAATAGAAAATTTTTCCCCCATCTTTATCAGAAGAGGCATAAACAATCACATAAAATCCAATGATGGCACTAATTCCGTTTATGAGTAATAATTTTTTTGATTTCACTATTTATTAAACCTTTCTATTATATCTAAAATGGAAGTACACCAGCCATCAAACCTTGAGCAATAAAACAACTATTATTTTGGAAGTCTGAAAAATAGGTATTACTGATAAAATTGTATAGTTTATCAACCGGTCTATTGTACCAATCCTTGTATACATATTCCATCTTATAAATCAGCAAGGGCTTTCCATCTTGGCTATAGCCCTTAAAAGTTATCGAAAATACATCTCTATAACCAATAATTTTATCCTTCTTATTTGAATTGTTCCCCGTTCTATATTGTTCAAAATCAATAAGATGTGTATAGAGCATGAGTTTTGACAGAGCTTTTTCTGACAGTTTTTGACTATGTTCAAAAGAGATTATTCCACGATTACTGGATTCTTGGTAAGACAGTTCATAGGTCATCAAATTACACTTAAAATAACCAATAATTTCACATCCACAATAGATAATAAATTCAAATTTTGAAAAATATTCTTTATCCCAAATCATCTTATTTCTCCAACCCTACTAGCTATACTAGAAATTATGTTTAAACTCACCAATCTACTTTAAGACGTAAAAGATTTTCTTCTTTAAAAGGTCTTTACTCTTTTACCAGCAAAGCTACTCACTCACAATGAATTTATTTTGACTATTGAATATCTTCCATCACTTCTTTCACATATTCCTCTACATCTTCAATCTCTACAAACATTGGGTCTAAGTGGCATAAGAAGCGCCAATCTTCGGTGCTGCGTTTTCTGTAGAGAATCGCTTCGCCGTCTTCACTTCTGAAAAAGCTTCTATCCACTTCATATCCTTTGCTTTCTAAGAATGCTTTTGCCTTACGGAAGTTTGCTTCTCTGGCTAAGACATAGGCTTTCACTTCATCGTTGTTAACGACATAGGCATCTACTTTTGTAGCTCCTTCGATCATTTTATCGTTTTTAAGGGACAGATTCGAAATCTCTTTCCAAATGATCTCAACATTTTCCTCAGGGTTAAACGAAAATCTAGATAAAGGGACAATACTTCCATTGAAGACAATCTCCATATAATCCGGTAGATTTTTTGGATTAAAATACTCCACTTCAAACCCATATTCTGTTTCTAAAGTATATCCCGGAATTTGAGCTACAAAGGCTCTTCCCTCTTCTAAAGAATCGAACGCGACTAAATCCTTTTGATAATCACCTTGATACAATTCCAATATAACCATCGATAACCCTCCTCAACATTATTACGTTAATGTCAATAGTCATACCTCTTTAACGATTGTCAAATAAGGTTGCTTAACTTCATATTTTTTTCTTTGTTATGTTTAAATTTTATGCAATGATCTGCTGCCTTTATGACTGCTTCCTCGAAGCAAACTAGACGCAATCGGCTCCCATTCATAACCGCAGATTCTGCATCTAGCCTTTACTGGCGAATGTCTCCCTGTGTAATTACCGATAATTTCTACATTAGGATTAACAATAGCAATCTTTTGTTCAAATTCTTCCTGGTTATTTACAAAACTTACATGCGCCAATTTAGTTCCACACTTTCTGCAACTATCTCCGGAAAGTAAGTTTGCTGGAACAGCATCCCATTCAAATCCACATTGCTTACAACGCACCAATAACCTTCTATTTGCATTCTGATAAGTGCCCAGAATTGCAATTGACGGATTCACAACAGACATCCTTCTCGCAAAAATATCGTGTGTCATTGATTTTGCATTAGAGTATGCATTTTTTTCAATCTGCTCCCACTCTTCGTCATCAATCTTTTCATTCAATTCGACTTCACTAAATAATTTTTGTATAAGACTTCTGATAATTGAGTGATTCGCAATATTTAAATCTTCTACAAATGTATACACATCATTCTCAAAAGGTACTGTCTGTCCCTTAGGGAATTTATCATAAATTGTGATAAGTCTGATTCCTTTTTCAGAGCACAAAACCCGTTTTTGCTTATCTCTTTGTATTGATTTCTTATGGAGCCACCAGTTACCAGGTTCAATTGCGAATTTCAGCGAAGGGATAAGGATATCAATTTCCATTCCTATCGTCTTTTTATCTCTAGAAAGAACCTTATCTGATCCAAGTACACTTTGGAAACATAGTAGAATAGCTTGTTCCATAAAGCTGGTCCCACTTTTTGCACACCTTGGGCACCCATGCCCAGCAAGAATCGAATACGGTTTTGCTTCCCAATCATTTCCACATCGTGAACAGTGTAGTTTTATATTTGTATGTCCATTAATATATTCACCATGTACCTCTATAGAATCGTCAACAACTTTTAAGTCTTCTATGAACCGCTCTGTTGTTTTTAATCCCGTTTTACCACTATTATTTATTGCGCCTTTCTTTGCAGAACATGATGGGCACCCTTTCCCTTGGAGCAAACTATATGCTAACGGATTCCATATCTTTCCACAAGTCTTGCATTTGACTTGGACTCGCTCGATAGCCTTGGTATACGTTCCTAGAATCTCAATATTGGAATTTATTTCTTTCATTTCGAGAATAAATTTCTCTGGTGAACGAGTCATTAAAATCACCTACTTTATCAAATCAGTCTTTGTCAAAATCAAATCATCACAGTAAATCTGTCCTAACGAGAAGAGCAGACGCCTCACCATGCTCTGTTATCGGAAATACATCCACAGGTCCCACCCGTTTCAAAGTGCACATTGGTCACGCCATCAACTTCTCACATGTTAAGTTATTTTCTGAGATTGATGACAGCCGATTATAGTGCCTTCTTTGGTATTTAAATATTACCGAGCGATCGCTCTTTTTCTATAAATTCAACCAACTTCCCTTTCCCATCGTCTAAGAACCTCTTTCAAAGGCTCATCGAGATAGCTATAGGCCTTGTCCTTAATCCACTCAGGAATTTTATAAGCTGCTTCGGCGATACTTCCTGTGATTGCAGCAAGAGTGTCGCTGTCCCCACCAAGAGAAATCGCATTTCGAATCGCATCTTCAAAGTCTGTACTTTCCAGAAAGGCAACGATGGCCTGAGGAACCGTATCCTGACACGTTTCGTTGAAATGATACGTAGGACGAATTTCATCTAACGTTTTAGAAAGTTCATATCCATATTCTTTCTCGATATGTTCCTTGATGCGTCTTTTAATCTCCGCAGGGTTATCGCTACCATCACCACCAAGGAAATAACGGCACATAAAAATCGCATCCGCTGTAGCCGTTGCTCCTTTGATTCCTTCTGGATGGTTATGCGTCACCTCTGCAGAAAGTTGCGCCAGACGTTTCACCTCAGACGGCAACTCGTCTGTTGTGACATCCATCACCCAAGCACACGGAGAAACACGCATCGCAGAACCATTTCCAAAACTATTGTAAGGCTCACGGTTATCGGTCATAAGCCACCGGTTAAACCTAGCACCGTAATCCGCGTTTGGATACATTCTGCCGTACTTCTTCATGGCATCGATGAAGTCATCCTTCTGTCCGCCATTCATGATTGCTTCCGCCACAGCACAGGTCATCACCGTATCATCTGTGAAAAAGCAGTCATCCCTAAACAATGGAAAATCCTTCGTTTTAATATTGTTCCATTCATAAACCGAACCAACAATATCTCCAACTATTGCTCCTAGCATCAGATTCCTCCTTATGATATATCAGATTCATTACACATTTCCAATGAATCACTCTTTAAAAATGGCACCACCAAATTAATCCACTCTTGAGGCAAGTAAGCTGATAAATAGCCGTGGTTATAGCCCTTTGCTTCATACAGGATCGTATTGGAATGTAGCTGCTGAAACAATCTAGCTGACTCTTTCACATAGTTCGATTCTTTTTCACCATAGATATACAGAACCTGCGCCTTGCTTGCAGAAATCGTGTCTTTTAGCTTGTAACGCTCCATATAGGTTTTGTATATGGTCACCAATGTTTTGATAGGGGGCCTTGGCAGATCCTCCAAATAATAATCTTTTAGTACCTCTGGATAAGCGAGTTTAGGATAGAGTTTGTTCATCATGCTTAACTGCAGTTTACAAGAGAATTTACTAAACATTAGTTTGCCAAATAGACGTACCAGAAAAATGCTGATTTTAGCCAACCTTGGTTGAGGAATACAGAGGCTTCCATCTATGATGGCTTTATCAGCTATATCTCTGTCTATTGACAAAAGCTCCATAGCAATTTGACCACCAAGTGAAACACCACCGATTGCAAACAATTTCCCACCACAGTTTGCTTTGATATAGTCTAGAATCTCCAAAGCAGAATCTTCAGTAGAAACATAATCAAGTTGATATTCTTCGCCGTGGCCATTCAAGGTGGGTAAAATGATACGGTATTCTTCTGACAAGATTCGTGCTTGACGAAGATAATTCCACCAAGAACTGCCACCACCATGTATGAGCAAGATAGGAGGCAAATTCTTATCACCAAATTCATGGAATTTCATATTTAAACTCCTTACTGTAGAACTTTCACTTGATAAATACTTGTTCAATCAGCTCGTACAAGCAGTGATACCTCATCAAATAGAAAAATCTCTAAAATCAATTATCTAGAATGACCACACGTTACTTTCAATGATGGATATCCTGATCTAAATTTTAAAATTACTAATTCTATTACTAGCCAATATAGTACAAATTAAATAACCAATAAAAATAACATAGCAGCCAGTCTTACAACTTACTACTTTTCATATGATAATTTACAAATGTTTTTCCAGCCACTCGATCTTTTTAAAATCCTTATTGTTATTTTGTTCATTTCGATAGGAGTCTTGAGAAGAAGCTTTGTAAATACTTAGATACTGCTCCAGACTTGGAAGACGAAAAGTGATGCCTTCAATGTGAATAAGCTCTATATCCGATTCCGAAACTCCTGCAAAATCAAGTAAGGAATCGATACTTCCAAATTCAACATTCTCTCTATCCTTTTGGAATTCATGCTCATGAATATCTATTAAGACGTAGCCTAAGTCTTTCATCACTTTCATTATCTTGTCCCAGTCATAAATTCTGAGATGATCAGGTGCTTCCCAACCTCTAGGGTCACCAGGCACATGAATGTCAATGTCAGACGGCCCCCAATTTTCTTTCGTTCTAAATTCCAATCCCAAAGACCCCATCAGTGTCGGTGTAATTCCGACTCGATTTAAATGGAAACAAATGGTTTTAAATTCTTCAAATAAGAGACTCATGTTTACTCTAAGCCTTTCATATAAATGTTCGTTATTTCTACTTTATTACCTTGAACAAAATCATCTTCATTTTCTAGAGTATATTCAGTTATTTTAGATACAAATTCTTTTCCTTACTAATTCTATTACTCGCCAATATAGTATAAATCAAATAACCAATAAAAATGATAATAAAAATAACATTAATTTTTAACACAAAATAGAGATTTAACAAATTTGCGAACGCATGAAATAATATACAGTATCCCACAGATTTCGTTTGACGATAAAGAAGCCCTAAAACAAAACTTAAAAATAATGTATATATAAAAAATAAAATAAAAGGAAATCCTTGATGACTTTCTCCAACTATAAACCATAAAGGTAGATGCCATATTCCCCAAATTGATCCTACAATCAAATTAGATTGCCAATAAGTATATTTTTTATCAAGTAACGGCTGTAATATTCCTCTCCATCCTAATTCTTCATGTCCACCACCAAAAAAAATCATTTGTATAAAGAATAATGGCATCAGATAAATTGATACTTCATTTAATTCTAAGGAAGATACAGAAAATAGTATCAAAATTGCTAACAAATGAATAATGAAATAAATACTACTATTTCCTTTCTTACTAAATAGAAAATGTTGAAATTTTATATTATTCCTTTTCAAATAAAAGCCACTTGCAATAGCTGGTCCAAGTGCACCTACTATATGTAATGTTCTTCCTATAATTGTTTCTAATCCAAAAATATGAGATTGCGTAAAGATGGCAAGAATCCCCCAAGCTATATAAGTAATTCCAAATGTACAATAAAGATAATTTTTTAAATTCTTTTTGTCAATTTCTGTCATTTTATCTTCCTTATTCTGATTATTTTATATGTAATATTTGTCACTGCTTCTTTGTTGCTATCGATTATAACTACCTATATTCTATCACAAAAACACAAAAAAAGCCTTACAATCAAGGCTTTTCATTATTGATTTATACCAAGCTTTCTATGCTTTTACGAGCAGAGATACACACTCGGCGGTTCGCTGTAACCGTATCGTTTCGTCGTAAACTCCTTACTCTACGACAGCTATCTCATGGGCAGAATATCTGCTTCTACTTCGCTGATGCCTCAGCTCGTACAAGCAGTGATACCGCCTCAACATGTGGTGCTAGTATACTTCTATATTATAGAACGAAAGTGATAGAGTGTTTTATAAAATTATACTATAAAATGAAAGAGAATTACACACTCAACTCAAACAACTTATAAAACTCACCTCTCCTATCCATCAAGTCACAAAAAGAACCATCTTCAACAATGACGCCTGCTTTCATAAAGAGAATTCTATCGTATTTTTTTAAAATGTTCTCATTCAACTTGTGGGTTACTACAAGTGCAGTCAAATCTTGAATATCCAAGATTGAATTTTCAATTTCAGTAGTTACTTGATTATCCAAAGATGAGGTAGCCTCATCCAATAATAAGATCGGTGTTTTTCGAATTAAGGCACGCGCAATACTAAGTCTTTGTTTTTGTCCGCCAGATAGATTTGAGCCATTCTCTCCACATAAAGTTTGTAGACCAGATTCATTTTCTAAAACATAACTTTCCAGACCTGACTGCTGTACAGCTTGATTTATTTCCTCATCAGTGAAGGATTGATTAAGTGTAATATTTGCTCTTAAAGTATCATCAAAGATATAAACGTCTTGTTGAACAATAGTCATTAAGTTATAAAGACTCTCTGCTGAAATAGCTTGTATATCCTGATTATCAATTGAAATATGTCCACTTGTTACATCGTAAAAACGCAGCAATAGATTGAGCAAAGTTGATTTCCCACTACCTGACGTTCCTACAATTGCAATTTTTTCCCCTTTTTGAATCTTTAAAGATAAATGGTTAAAAATATTTTCTTCAGTATTAGGGTAAGAAAAGTCTATATTTGAAAAAGAAATAACATCATCGAATTTTTCTTTCGTTTCACCAGTCTGAAGTTCGCTTACATCTTTTACCTCAAATGCATCTAGTGTTGCCTGACCTTCACGGAATTTACTCACTCCCATGCCAACTTCATTTAGTGGCATTACTACAAAATTGACCAGTTGAACAATAGCTGTTACACTTCCAATTGTGGTATGGCCATTAAAAACAAGATACATTCCTCCACCAAAGGCTACCAAAAAAACAATCATCCCTGAAAGCTGCGAAATAACATTAGCTAAAACATCAAATTTCCCTTTTATAAAATTTATTTCATCAAATTTTTCACTTTCATGACTATAATCCTCACAGATAGACTCTTTCACATTAAAACTTTTGATAACAAGAAATCCTGCTAAAATATCTTTAACCTTAGCTAAATACTTCTGATCTGCAATCATAGCACTATTTTGTAGAGAGGCTGATTTTTGTCCAATAAATCCTGAAATTATTATCGGAATAACACTAGCAATGATAACTAATAAAGTCAAAAACCAATTACCTATAAACATAGCTAGGAGTGAAAAAATCATTAAGGAAAGGTTTTTTGAAATATTAAAATACTGGTGGAGATAATCTTGCTCAATTTTCTTCATATTTTCGGTTAATACAGAAATAAACTTCCCTGATTTTTCCTTAGAAAATTCTCTATAATCGCTATCTAAAATAGATTGGAACACCTTGTTTTTGTATCTTGACATGATTTGCCTAACAAGTTTATTTCTCAATCGAAGAGATATAAAGTTGAGTCCTGCATAGATGAAAATAACAGTAGCTCCTACTAGTACCGCTTGAGTTAAAGCATCTTCATTTTGGGACATTCCACTATCAATAATCCCTTTAATAGAATAAGCAAAAGCAATATTAGTTAAAGGAACCAGTATATTAAATATCATGAAAGCATAAAAAGCCTTCTGATGATCCTTTATCAATTGTTTCATCCTTAATCTACCTCATAATTCTTAATTTCATTTAGAAAATGAGACATAAAATATTCTTCTAAGTTAATATTCTCACTCCTAATCTCTTTCATAGAGACCTGTTCTACAATTTCTCCATTTTTGATAAAACCAATTTTATCTGCTATCTGTGAAACTTCCGATAATATATGACTCGATATTAGTATTGTAATTCCATGCTCCTTTGAAAGCGACAATAAAAGATTTCGAATTTCTTGAATTCCTATTGGATCTAAACCATTAATTGGCTCATCTAAAATTAACAATTTAGGTTTTGTTAGAAAAGCACGAGCTAAACCAAGCCTCTGTCTCATTCCTAACGAAAAATCTTTTACTTTTTTAGTCGTATTTTTTAATCCGACCATTCTTAAGACTCTTATTACATCTGATTCAGTAATATTTTTCCCCATATACTGAGCGTGAATTTCCAAAATTTCTTTTGCAATGCAATTATCATAAAAAATTGGTGATTCAATAATACTTCCAATCTGACTTAGGATTTCTTCTCTGTGTTCGTGTAGATTTTTCCCAAAAATTTCAATACTACCTGATGTAATTGTTGATAAGGATAACATACATTTCATTAACGTTGTTTTTCCAGCACCATTCGGTCCTAAAAAACCATAGATTTCTCCTTCAGCAATTTGAAGGTTGATACCACTTAAAATTTCTTCTTTATTAATTGTTTTAAAAACTTCTTTTATTTCAACAATATTTCTCATTTCTATCTCTCTTTCTATATCCAGCTTTAAACGCAAGAATTTTTCTCCCGGAGCATAAATACTAACTTATACAGTCTCTTTTTTTATAGAAATCATCAAGGAATTCTCACTTTCCTTCAATTAAACTCAGGTATGCTACTTGGTACTAATATCTTGTCTTGAAATATTAAAAATTGAAAATGAAGTAATCATTAAACTTATGAAACTTGCAAATATCAAAAAGAATAAGTTATCAGCAATATTATTAGATAAACTTCCTGGACTTACATTTGAAAGTAATGCTGCTAAACCAAGTCCTGAAAGCATTGTTATAGCTGTTGAATGTTTAATCATACCTAAAACAAATGGTAATAACCCTATTAGTACTGTTGCAAACGTTATTCCAGCTAAGTTAATTAATTGACTAGCTAGAGGGATATAACTAGATTCAGTTACAACAGCCATGAATCTAATGAATAATTGAATCACTAAATGTGCAGAAAAATGGGCAATAAATGCTATTAGAATGACTGAAAGAATTTTTCCCCAAAGTAACTTTATTTTAGAAATAGGGTAAGAAAACAACTGAAAAATTGTTCTTCGTTTAAATTCATCAATAATAATCGTAGATAATAAATAAGATTCGAAAATCAAAAATGCTGCTTTTGTAAATAAAGATGAAAACAATGAAGCTACAATTGCCCAACCTTCCCATTTACCAGTAATTCTAATAACATTAGAATCCTGTCCAGTAAATTCTCCTAGTTTATTGTCAGTACCTAAACCCATAATAATGATTGCTGTAATACCTAACACTATAAATATAGTACACAACCAGGCTAAAAATAATTTAGATTTAGAAACTTTATTTAATTCAATTTTAATAAGCGACAACATAGATTATTTCCTCCAAAGCGTAAATAAAGAATAAACTATTCAGACTAATCTCGACAAATATTTAAAAATAAGCTTATTCTTCAGACAATGTTACTATACATACTATCGGTATGAATATACTAAAAACAAACATACCTTCAGTATGTATAATGGATTTTTAATAACACACTTAAAGTATGTTATTTTTTAACTATAAATTATGTAAGATAATTTATTGAATTGATAACACATAAATAGAAATTAGTATTAACATGAATGCCATGCGACTACTTATTTACTATTTTTTTAAGTGATCAAATAAGTTGAAAATCACCTCCATCATTTCATCAGAAATTAACTGTACCCCTAGACCTTCAAAAGTAAGTTTAATGAAATTCATTTTACGCTTTAATTCTACTAATGAAAAAACGGAAATTTGAAAACCAATCCAAATATTTAGAGATAAAACAATTAAATCTGCTAGCTCTTCTGGATATTCTGTTTTAATAGATCCATCTTCAACTCCTTCGTAAACCTTTTCTCTAATTTCGGGTAAAAAATCAGAAAATAGACCTAGATACTGCTCTCCTAACAAACGTGGACTTCTTAGCATGATTGAGGCAGAGTAAACGAGCCTTTGGTGTTCAAAATTAGAGAAAGAGTCCATCAAAGAATTTTGTATCTTTTCTAATCCAGTATTTCCTCTCCAATTATAATTTAAAATTTCTTGATTATTTTCGCTAATGATTGTTTGAAGTATATCATATTTAGACTCAAAATGATGATAGATAACACCTTTTGTTAATCCACCTAATCCATCTATGATATCTTGTATTGATGTATTATCAAATCCTTTTTCTAAAAATAGATTTTTAGAGACCTCTAGTATTTTTTTTCTAGTTTCATGTGAGTTTCTATTCCTTGCCATTTTTGTTCCTTTCTATCATACCAATGGTATGTAATTCTATTGTAGTGGAAGTAACTAATAATGTCAAGTTCTTTATTGGAAAATGAAAAAAGCCTTAAAATCAAGGCTTTTCATTATCGCTTCGCTAAAATGTTTTAACGAAGAAGTTACCAGTAGTACCTTTTCTCACTTAGATATTGTTCTTTTTGTTCTCTAGAATTTTCATGATTTCTGATTCCTAACAATTCGTCTGTTGAAGAAACTATTGGGTCTATCCAGTCAGCTTTGGATCTAATCCAATCAATTTCGTCCTTACTAAGTTTCCCTGCTATTTCCAGTTTATCAGCCATCAATCTTAAATCATTTGCTGTTTGAAAATCTTCCAGCATATTAAGAAGAGACATTGTCCGCTTCTTCTCTTCTTCGATTCTATTTTGTAATTTTCTTTTTCGCTCTTGTTCTTCTTCGTATAGTCTTTCTCTCTCTTCACGTTCAAGTCGCAAGTTCTTAACTTTATAATACTCTTGGTAAATTAAAACGATTATTTCTGGGATTGATTGCTCAATCGAGAATTCTTTAGTATCTTTAATGTATTTACCATCTATTATCTTAAATCGGAATTTTCCATTTGGTATATAGTCATACTTCTTTATTCTTGGTTTATAAGCATATCCATTAAATTTAACGCTATCATTGTACTTTGCTAGTTCTTTAGCTTCTTCTTTTGTTAATTCATGACTTACTTTGTCTGTTGATTCTATAACTTCAAAACGAACAATATCCTTGTCAATTTGAATATCCCAATTTGGAGTTACATTATCACCGATTCTTTCAATAACAGTAACTAGTGTATCTAAAAAGCGATATAAGCGTGGAAGATAATTTAGTGAAATATTTTTTACAAATTTAGGTTCTTTTAAATTATTATATCTGTGTCTAGAATCAAAGTAAGGATAGGAAGCAGCTTTTTCCCTCTTATTCCACTCTGTGATTTTATCTCTTAGATTAGCTACAGATTTATGTAATCTCTTATTTGGAGACTGGTTTAAGTTTGAAACGGCTTCTATAATAAGCTCTATTTTATCGTCCTCTAAAAATGATAACGAATTTCTTATACTAGTTGTATCAAGTTTAACAGTATCTTTATTTTTATCTTCCGAACTCTCCTCTTTATGTTTAGCAGGTTTTATTCTATTGTTCTTTAGGCTTTTTCTATCAATATTAACTTCATTTACGTCATTTTGTGGTAATGGAACAATAAGTTCACTTAAATCTTGTCCAGTATTCTTACGATACCAATAACTACCCTTTGGAATTGGGATTTCAAATTCTTTAAGAGCCTCTTTCATAGGCTTTCCGTTTGCCGTTTCATTCGAAAATGCCTTAGATAAACCTGTCATAACCTGTGATGTGTCTGCTCCTGACATTTCAACATTTCTAGAAAATTAGCTACATCTGATGTTTCAAAGTCTGTTGGAATTGAAGTAGCAAGATTTTTCATGCTATCTTGCATTTCTTTTAAAGCCTTACCGGATGCTCCTGTCTTTTGCGTGATAATATCCATTCCTTTATCCACTTCATTAAAGGCAAATAAAGATGCAGCACCTATTGCTACGATAGAAGCTGTTACATGAGCAGATAGACCTTTACCAACTTCAGTGGTCTTATCTCCAACTTCTTTAATTTTATCGCCTGCTTCTTTCATAGAAACAGATAGTGCTGATGGTACTCTTTTGCTTCTTCCTGAAGGGATTTCAGATTCTTTTCTGTTTCGATGATTTCTCTTCGAAGGGCATCATAGTTATCTTGACCCATTTTTCCATTTTCAAGCTGTACTTTTGCCTGTTTATCTGCCTCTTTTAAGGCATTTAGCTTTTCACTGATTTCAGAGATTTCCTTTTGTAGTAACTGCTTTTTTGAGCAAGTAGCTTTGTATTGGAGGATCAAGTTTTAATAGCCTGTTCACATCACGAAGTTGTTACTGTGTTGATTTAATTGTAGAGTTTGCACTTTTTAAGGCTTTATCAAGACCAGTAGTATCTCCACCAATCTCAACAGTAATACCTTTTATTCTATTGGCCACTTACACCCCTCCTTTCATAAAAATGGGCATAAAAAAAGCACCTACTATTTAGTAAGTGCTAGAAATAATCTTCCATGATTAATTTATCAGTAAATCAATTTATTTAAGTTCTTTAGTTCTATTTCATTTATATTTATGTCCGAATAACCATCTTTCAATAATTCTACTCGGACAGATCTAAATAAATCTTCACATACATCTGGACGATTTGATGTTTTTAATCGATCGTCATAATGTACTGTAGTTGTCAGAAATAACTTATCACAATCTATTCTAGTTGGTCGCGTAAATGGATTCCTAGATATATCTGGCTGCTCATCATGATAATGAACCATTGGGTTTCTAGTAAGCATATAAGGTTTTAGTGTTTGACATTTAATATACTCATACTCTGTACCCGAATGTTTATGACAAATATACATATGTGAAGCCACAGCCATTCCATCCGATATAGACGGATAAGGCACTTTCATCCTCACAACATCTTTTTCGCTAATCAATCAGAAGCCTCCCTTCTTCGTCAATATCGACGAATACTGGATTATGGAGTTCTTCATTTTCCGCAAGAGTAAGCATCATATCGAAATGTTTCCCCGTAAGTAATTCCGAATCAGATTTTGAAAATACAAAGTATTTTTTATCTAAATTTATAATTGTTGAGTTTTCTACCATATTTGTTGAATACATTGCATTTAATGCGTTGATCAGTTTCTCATCATTATAATTGAAGTCCGATTCATCTAAATCTACTTGATACTCACCAGACATAATGCGATTTTTTTTTGATTTCCAAAGATTCATCTGATGTGTAAGATCAGATAATTCCTCTTCTGTCATAGTACCAACTATAAAAGCGCATTTTTCAGCCCTTTTAACATTAATAGCTTCAACATTTTTATCATACGCATTCTGAGCCGCCATATTAAAGTTTGCTCTTTCCTTAGTATAATCTCCCCAAACATTACTAAATACCGGACCTTTTTTATACCCTCTTAAATGACTAAAATCAGGTGTTTCTCCAGATACTTTCGTAAGGGCTTCATAAAACAACAAAAATTTTTGCAACTTTAAAGGGGTCTCATATGATGTATTGTTATTATTCTTTAGCCAACCACTTAAAGATAGTTTTCTTTCATTTGAATAAACCATATTCATCCTCCTTTCGTAAATCATTTTATTATACATCAATCTGAAATTAATGTAAATATATTTTCCCATTTTTTTGTGCTTATATTTATCATTATTATACCATAAATAGTCAAGATTTTAAATTAGAACTTATCAAACTCAGCCTGCCCTGCTACTTTACCGTACTTTACCCCATCATTTGATTTCTCAGTCCAGATATCCAGTACCATACCTATGGTTAGTAAATCAAGGAGATATATTCAGCTCTAGAAAACCTTATATTATCTTTATCTAAAACAACCTTATTAACCAATCATATTTACTTTTTGGATAAATAAAATTGCTCTATCACATTTCTTTTCTTTAATAATGCAAATATATCATAAAGAATAAACAATATCAACATAATATAGTAATTTTTCCAGTTTTTAAAAATAATTCCCGTGTACGCATGTCTGATAACTATAAAATTCCTTTGTCAAACACTAATAAAAAACAATGACTTACTAGGTACAGTTACAGAGATTTGCTTCTGTTCCTTTTAGAAACTTATATTTTCATTTTCAGGCATAGTAAAAACATCGTTTTTTTCAAAATAAGGTTTTACCATTTCTTTCCATCTAGCTTTATGAAAATTAATTGAGTTTAAAGGAGATAGGCCATAATTTCCCAATGCATAACCATCATTTACTTCAACAACAAGTATCCTGCCATCACTAGTAGCACCGATATCTAGTCCATAAGCTATTGGCGCATCTTTCCAACATGATATGGCTTTATATCAATTACACTAGGATCAAATTGTGCATGATAATCACCTGTATAGTGCCGAACATCTAATACGCGACCATCTAAAACAAAACAACGCCATTCTGCAATGAATGCTACAACCTCACTAATATTATATCTATAACCGAAAATCTTTCCCTTATTACTCTTTGCTCAAAGATTCCAGTATTTCTCTATAGTCTTCGTAGAAACAATCTCTTGTAACTACCTCACCAGGATTTTTTTTCAAGTAGTAAGAATATATCATTTGGATTAATTCCTTCATCTAAAAAATCTTGCTACAGTAAGCTACATAATCTCATTTCACCTTTACTTGAAAATTTTAAAAATGTTCCATATATTGGAATCATTGACAATAGATTGTATAGACTCTTTTTCATTGTTTTCCTTTTATCTAAGTTTATTAATTTAATCAAATATAACTACCCTATCATTACTGAAGTTATTAAAGGTAAGATTTACTTTATCATAAACTTCCTGAGTTTCCTTATAAATCTTATCCGAAACATATGAAGCTCTCAATTCGGATTTCTCAATAAGCACCCACTTTAACTGAGAGTATGAATATTTTGCAAAAGTAATCCATTGTGCGTAATTTATTGTCATTGGATTTTTTGTAAAGTAGATTTTCCCTGCATTAGCAGATGCGGCTATAGAATGTCCAATAAATAGCATCGTATGTAATTTGGGATGTTTCTCTCTATCCAATGAAAAAGGAATAGAATTTTTTATTGAATGTCCTTCGTTGATTTTCTTAAGGGCGTATCCAATTCTAATTATAACTTCAATAATCATTGTGGATATAGCCATACTACTAAAATGAATGAAATCATAGCCTTCGTAATACATTCCTTGTACTATTTCTGCTATTGTTTGCTCCTCGTCACCAATTTTTCCAAACTGAAACAAATTAAATAATCCCATCAAAGGTGCAGGTAATCCCATTGATGTCGTAATATCAGATTTAAAATGAATTATCTGCTTTGCTATTGCTGCAAAAATATCACTTTCTTTTCTATCTGTGTAATTCTCCATAAATTGAGAAACAATTTTCCCAGTTTTATCAATAGTAGTCATCTTACCATTTAGAATATCACATACACCAATTACTAAACCAAGAAGTGGATCATGTCCAAGAGATAACAATCTATGATAGTATGCAGATAGTCCATTAACATTTACTTTGGTATGACGATTATCTTGAGCGTCAAAAGGGACTTTACTGACCTTTGAATTTGCCAACTTTTCCATTTCTTCTTCAGGGAATCGTTGATTGAACCAATCTCTTACATAATTAGATAAGGGACCACCTTTTAAACCATGCGGAGTTTTCTTAGGTATTCCAATTAAAAGAATATCAATAATCGCTACTAATATACCAGCTCCTGCACAAATCGATATATCAATTTTATCAAGTTTATGAATGTTGTTAAAATCATCTTGCAATGATTGAATAATTGTTTGATTAAGTTCCAATTCTTCGTTCGAGAAGAGTGCATCTAGTTCATTCATTGAACCAACTTCGCACTCCGCTTTTATTACTAAGTCTTCCCATTTAGGTATAACGATAGTTTGTTTTTTAGTTTTGGTATCTATTATTGGTAAATCAGTCAGAGTATAACCTAGCTCTCTCAATAATTTTTCACTTTCCGCTATACGTTCTTCTGCAATAGACATCTCAGGTCTTTTTATTAAATCTAACTCTTTTGTTTGATAAGTTAAAATATTATTGAATTTTTGTTCTTCATCAGAATAAATGAATTTACTCATTGTTATTCACCTAAATCATTTTTCAAATCCTTAATCGCTTGAGTTAAAAGGATATTTAAACTCTGTAAATAATCTAGACGTTCCTTATCAGCATCTGCCTCAGTTTTCAGAGCTTGTATAATAGCTTCATGTTTTTGCAAAGCTTCTTTATATAATCGTTCTTTTTCCTGTTTAAGTTGTTTATTTTTTAGATTAGAAGCTAATAGTATACCGCCTCCGGCTAATACAACGACTGGAGCAGCCATTACAAACACTCCAGCTACCATACCACCTCCAACAACACTGCCAATAGCTGCAAGGCCAGAAGTAATACCCGCAGCTGATAACCCTACAGTACCTAAACCATAAAGAGCAGCAAATGAACCTATCCCACCAATACCTGCTCCCAATGCTCCAGCTAACACTTCTGGGATTGGACTCTCTCTTATTGTACGTGTTTTATCATTAAGAGCTGCCGCGGCCTCATTAATTACGTTTACAACTTGTTGTAGTGATTCTACACTTTGAAATACTAGTTCTTTACTCATAAAAAATCCTCTTTATTTTATTATTTTAATTATACCATGTATAAATTGAAAAACTGCAACATAAAAGTTACAGTCTAACAATATTTATCCAAAAACAGTGTAATGAATTATACCCTATATTTTATCATTCACGAGCAATACTCACACATCAACGTGTGCTTACATCTAGCTTTTCCTTCTAGAAATTTACTAAAGCTAAATTTTGGGTATTAGAGGAATTGAAGTATTCTCTTTCTAATCCTATAGATATGCCTATTCTGTTCGAGTTTCAGCTAAATATATTCCCCATTCAGCTAATTCTTCAGGCAAATCATAAACAGTTTTTCCATTACATTCATAGATTTCAGAGATTCCTGGTGAGGTCTTAGAAAAAGTTTTCCAAGCTGTCACTAGTTCTTCTACAAATTGGATATTATGAGGTTCAAAAAAGTCATTAAATTTCGATAGTTCTTTACTATAAATTGTCACAACATTATAACTATCAAGCATGATCTCATCATGACTTTTATGCCCACCAAATCCAAACTTACTTAATCCATCATTAACAAGCAAATCACCGTATCTAATCAACAGTGCTAGGCATTCCTCTCTTGAACAACCATCAATATAATAAACATCCTTATGGGATTCCTTGATAATATTCTTTGCTATCACTTTTTCTCTATCAATACTGACAGGCAATTCCAAAATAAAAAACAAGGGCTCGTCATGAATCACAATAAAGTGTTGAAAAACCTCTAATATTTTTTCTGCGTGTACATTCGCCATCAAATGATGTTCAGTTAACTTTGTAAATGATTCAAATAGGTTTTCTACCAAGCTAACTTGGTGACCTTTTACTAAATTCAACATTACACATCCTCCAGAAAATTAAAACAATATCCACGTTTATAATCTCATTATATCATTAAAACACAAAAAAAGACTGGAACTTCCCGGTCACAGTCTATTATAAATTTACCTCAGTTCCTTCATCGTTTCGTCGTAAATTCCTTACTCTACGACAGCTGTCCCATGGGCAGAACATCTTCTTCTACTTCGCTGATGCTTCAGCTCGGACAAGCAGTGGTACGGCCTCAGCATGAAACGAGTGAACACTAATTATGGCAGGTAATCTTGTCTGTTCTATAAACTTTTTGACTTTAGAATAAGGTTATCGTTAAATGGTATTAACTAGACAAACTGAGATTTTATTATTTCTTTTTCTTTGGTTTTGGTGCAGGTAACTCATCATACATTGAATTAAATAAGCCGGTCAAATATTCTTTGTTGTCAACATCATCTACCAATAGCATTTCCTTTACACCTTCATACGGCAATTCGTATTCTACATTCGGCATATACGCTATTGCAGATTTGACAGGCTTCACTAAAAATCTATCATCATAAATTCCACCTATGATTTTCCCTCGATAATAAATTATATACTCACCCATCATTTCTCTATATGATATTTCTTCCAATTCGGACAATTGTTCTAAAATGAAATCTAAATATTCTTTACTTGAAGCCATAATCTACACCTCCAAAATTTGCATTGGTCTACAGGATTTTTAATACTTATATTAGTTCAATATGGTGGGGCTTCCGTTTCTACTATGCTACTTCGTAGCTCGTACAAGCAGTGCTACCGCCTCAACATGTGCTGAGAGCTTTCTTCTATACTAATAGACGAAAGGGTGTGAAAATGATTTTTAAATGATACTGTGGAACGGAACAGTAGCCCTAGTATTGACTACTGTCGTTTCTATTCATATTGGCTATTCTAGGACTGAGATGAAAAAATCTATAAATGCTCAGAATAAAATTGAACCCGCAAATCTCCCCAAAACAATGGTGAGTCATGTACTTGTATTATTCCGAAAAAATACACCTCTGGTGCAGTGAGACAAATTGGTGTATCTTATAGTGGCTTCGTAGATGAAAGCTATACTCTACTATCACTCTTTGATGATGTAGAACAAATTGAAAAAGATAATAGACTTCAGACAGCTATTGATGTTGTCAGAGAACAGTTTGGTTTTTTAGCCATACAAAAAGGAACCGTCCTAACTGAAGGTTCCAGAAATATTGAACGCAGTAAACTTATCGGTGGTCATTCCGCGGGTGGATTGGAGGGATTAAAATGAAACAAGAAAAAAATACAGTACAATTTTCAGAAATCCGTAGCAAAGGATGTAATGATATTGAAATGCTTGAAAGATTTTTACATGGAATCGTTGAAACAGCAACTTCAAAACTTCGTCAGAGAAAACTCAAAACAACTGAAATATCGATACGACTAGTACATGCTAAATCTGAAAACCGATTACCATTGGAATTTACATTTAGCATTAAGCCAACAAGCTCATCTGTGATAATCTATACTGAGGTAATCAATCGCTTTAAAGAATGTTACACAGGTGGGGGAATTCAAGGTTTTACGATTCAATTTGATAAAAATACCCTTGCCTCTGCATAGAAAGGATTTGATATGATTGACCGTTCATATTTACCATTTCAATCAGCAAGAGAGTACCAGGATACAAAGATGCAAAAATGGATGGGCTTTTTCCTATCTGAACATGCATCAGCACTCTCTGATGATACAAACAAAGTAACGTACATGTCTGACTTATCACTAGAGAAGAAATTATTACTCCTCAGTCAAGTATACGCCGGGCAGCTACGCACACGCATTCAAGTGATTGAAAAAAACAAGCGTGTTTCCTACACTGGAACAATACCAAGTCTGACCAAAGATTTCATTTTGATAAAAACTACAACAGGTCACATCAATTTGAAATTAAAAGACATTATTAGTATTGAACTTGTCGAGGAGGTGCTCTATGAATCAGCTTGAGTTTCAGCGTAATCACCTACAAATGGACTATTATAGCGAGAGCTACCAAGATTTTGAACGTGACTTCTACCGCTACTCTAACATGAATATTCCATTGACCTTCCTAACTGATGATATCCTAAAAACAATGGCGACTTCACGTAAGAATTACTTTGTCCTCAATAAGGAAAAGTCCAGAGATAACCGCGATCACTTCTTCATATTTGAAGTAAGTACCGTAGATGAGAATCTGCTAATCTATCATTATACATATAAGAAAACTACAATATATTTAGCAGAAAAATAGGAGCAGTTCAATTGACTGTTCCTATTTTTAATATTCATAAAATCTAAAGTCTTTATACTCTTTAACAATGGAGTCGCCAACCAGAACAGACTATACTGACCAGCGACTACCTTAAATTTAATGTTTCAGATTTATTTTCTTATCTCTAATTTCATAAACTACATCTGCTACATTTTCGAGTAATCGTTTATCGTGGGTGATAAACACGATAGTTCCGGTGTACTCCTTCATTAGTATTTCCAAAGCCTCTAAACTTGGTATGTCAAGGAAGTTACTGGGTTCATCCATTATTAGGATGTTATATCTACCCATGAGCATTTTAGCAAGCAACAATTTTATAATTTCTCCACCGCTTAAAACAGATAAACTTTTTCCAATATCGTTCTGTTTGAACCCCATAGATGCTAGCACTGAACGAATTTCTGATATATTGTAGTCACAATCCTTCTGCATAAACTCCATAACATTCTGATTACTGTTGTACTTGTAACCATTCTGTGCAAAGTAACCTATTTTTGCCTTAGGCGAAATAGAAATTCCTTCTTCATGGTTTAAGATCATTTGGATTAAAGTTGTTTTTCCGATTCCATTACCACCAGTTAACGCCACTTTTGCTCCTAACGGAATTTGAAAAGATGCATTTTCAAACAGAGCCTTATCCCCAAATACTTTATTAATTTCTGCACCGACTATAGGGTATGGATTATGGAGCTCCAATGCTTTACTTTGCCTGAAACGAATTCTGCGAATGCCTTCCGGAGCTTCTACTTTTCCTAAGGCCGCAATCCTGTGCTCTAGGGTTTTAGCAGCATTATACATCTTTTTTTCCTTACTTCCTATTGATTTTTGATGAGCTAAACGCCCTCCGTCTTCAGTACTTTTTTTCTTTGAAGAACCTTTTGCCTTCTGTTCTATTTTACGAGCCTGTTTTCGCTTTTCCTCCGCAGCCCTTTCCAATCGGGCACGTTCCGCAATAAATTGTTCGTATTCTGCAGCTTGGCTCTTACGTTCTTCCTCTTTCTGACGAAGATAATCAGAATAGTTTCCCCAATACTCAGTGATTTTGCCATCTTTCAGTTCCCATATTTTATCTACTATTTCATCAAGAAAATAGCGGTCATGGCTAATAACTAACAGTGCACCTGTAAAATATTTTAGCTGTCCTATTAGAAAATCAATTCCTTCACGGTCTAAATGGCTCGTAGGTTCATCCGCTAAAATACCATGAACCTGTGCCGATAAGGCCTGTGCTATTTTAAGCCTTGTTTCTTCACCACCGCTCATAGTCTGTATATTTAATTGCTCAACACCTAGCTTGCCTACAAGTGCAAAATCTTTTTCCTCCTGCAGAGTTACTTCGTCCAACTGGGGAATATAGGCAAGTTCACCCAGACGATTCATTTTACATCCTGGGGGAGTTAATTCTCCTAAAAGTACCCTGAGTAAAGTGCTTTTTCCAGCACCATTTGCTCCTACTAAACCAATACGGTCATAATCATATACTTCTAATTCATTTATATCTAAAACATCGCGTCCTTTGAATTCCACACGAATGTCTTTTGCTTTTAATATTAATTCCATAACATTTCCTCCTGTCTATAATCGCATGCTTTCATTTGCTTGTATGCAGGGAAAACCCTGCGATTTTAGCAGGAAGAGTTACATGAAAATAAGATACATAAATATTCCTCCAATATTGTTTATTTTAAATCTAATTTTCTAACCTCAGTTATCATTTGGCAAACTATAGCAATGCCAATAATTAAAATACCTGATAGTAAAAACCAATGATTTACACCGATTTTATCAGCAAAGAATCCAGAAAGAATTAACCCAATTGGCATAGCAAGTGACATGATACTTCCGATCAAAGAAAATACACGTCCTAAATATTCAGGCTTAATTTTCTCCTGAAAAAGAGCTGTTTGCACACCGCTATAAAATGGCACCGAAAGCCCCATTATTGCACAGCAAACTACGAATATTACAAATCCATTTGGAGGAAGTATTCCCGAAACGGCTAAACTGGTCCCCATTATAAAAAATGAACTTGTTATTAGTAATACATGCTTTTCGAAGCCCCCTAATCTTCCTAATAATAAGCCTCCTGCTAGCATCCCAAATGCAAAGGAAATTTCCGTAATAGAAATATGCACAGGCGTTCCATTAAAGTGTTCCATGCTTATTAAAGGAAATAGTGCATTGATTGGCATATAAACAAAAGTATATAGTGTTCCTAAGAGTAATAAGGCAAACAATCCTTTGTTTTGTCTCAGAACCACAACTCCTTCTTTCATCTCCCTTATGAAATTTGGTTCTAAACTTTGCACTTGATTACCCAGCTTAGGTATACGTACAATTGCTACCGTAATAGATGCAATCACAGCACCCAATACGTCGATGGCAATAATAGCATTTAAATCCCAAACGGAGTATAAGAGTGCTGCAACTGCCGGACTAACAATATAGCTTATAGACTGCAAAGACTGACTATAGCCTGCGCATTTCGTTAGCTGTTCTTCTGGTACTAAAAGTGGTGTAACCGCATTGAGTGCTGGGGTATGAAAAGCTGTTCCAATGCTACGGATAAACAATACTATCATAATCATCCAGACAGGTAGCTCCATACAGAATGCAACAATAGCAAGCACTGCACCAGCTGCTGCGATAATTAAATCGGCACCAATCATTATCTTCTTCCTATCATGACGATCCACTAGCACACCAATGGCAGGTCCCAAAATCGCATAGGGTAAAAAACCTACTAATGAAGCCATAGACAAGACCATCGCAGATCCTGTTTTTTCTGTAAGGTAAAAAATAATCGCCATTTGCAGGATGGCACTAGTGATTAATGATACTGCTTGCCCTGCCCATATTGCATAAAATTTTCGTTTCCAATTGTTGTATTTTTCCATTTATATTATCTCCTGCATATTATTTTGCTTGAATTTCTATTTTGAATAGCATTCTAGGCAATAAAAAATGCAGGCCAAACCCCACAATGTGGCTTTTGGTCTGCATACATACAATTTGGAAACATTCATATTAAAGACATAGTTAAATAAAGGTATAGTTAAATAACCAATATCCTCACCGTAACTAATGAATGCTCAATATCGTATAAATAAGCACAACAAAAAAGCCTATCATCGGGTATAGATTCTGCTTTTTTTATTGCCAGCTTATCTTAAACGCATTGAGGCTGTCATAGTTTCGGTTCCTCCTACATCTTTGTTTATATCAATTTATAGTATAACACAACAAGATGATATGTTCAATATAAAAGTTATGGAATGAGACTCATACTTCCAATTCGATGCCAGATTTAAAGGATATGACGAAGTTTTCTTCATAGACTGTAACGCTCTGGATTATCTTCCTTAGTAGCAAGCGATTAGCTTTCACAAAATCTTCTGTTTGTAGTTTTAAAAATTCATCAGGATTTTCTAACTCAACCTCAAAATATTTCATTTTACATTCCCTCATTTCATTTATTGATAAATTGAGTTTGCAAAAAAGAGTGGACAATTTTTGTCTACTCTTAACCTTTAAAATAGTTTTTTTTAATCGATTTGAAGTTGCCTAAATTATTACTTATTCGGTAAAATGAAGTATTGCTTTCAACAGATTTCCTTCAACTACACTTCACTTGATTCAAACAAGGTGGGTACATTTCTATTCCCACAAACTCCTTGTCAATGGAAACAAACACGTACCCACAGGGTAAATGGAAATAGAAACTGATAATTTCTAGCTATCACTTCTACTCATTCCAAAAATTTTCTCACTCTGATACTTACCCACCATAAAGCAAAAAGCCTTGCAATCAAGGCTTTCATTATCCCTTTCGTTCAAAGGTTTCTAAGCTTTTACGAGCAGAGCGACACACTCAGCGGTTCGCTATCTCCGTTCTGTCTGCGTGCTAGCACTTGTCAATCACGGACAGCTATCGCATGGGCGGAAGTAAATGCTAATCTTCGTCGTTTTACTCCTTGACTAGCAAACTTACCGCCTCAACATGGTGCGTCTGCGGAAACAAATCCACCGGTTGTACTTTCTTCAATTCGTATCCCAATTCTTGATAGAGTTTGATGTCACGTGCCATGGTGGCGACGTTACAGGAGATATAGGCGATGCGGTCAGCTCCTGTTTGGGAGCTTGCCTTGATAAAGCTTTCTGTCAAGCCCTTGCGTGGTGGGTCGACCAAGATAACGGTTGGTTGTATGCCTTCCTTGAGCCAATTCTTCATGGCGTTTTCTGCTGTATCACAGACATAGTGGGCATTGGTGATACCGTTCAGTTCTGCGTTCTTCTGGCTATTTTCTACTGCTTCGGGTATGGCTTCGACACCATAAACTTCCTTAACATGCTTAGCGACTGATAATCCAATGGTTCCAATTCCTGAGTAGGCATCGATTACCACATCATCTTCTCTTAAAGCTGCAAAGTCAATAGCTGTCTGATAGAGCTTCTCTGCCATTTTAGTATTGACCTGGTAAAAGGCTGGTCCCGAGATTTGGAAGCTATTGCCTAACATTTGGTCCGTAATGTAATCCTGACCATAAAGGGTTCGCCATTCTTCCCCAAAAATGGCATTGGTATTCTGGTCATTGATATTTTGCATGACAGACACAATCTCTGGAAACTGCTTGATGACTTGTTCAATCAACTGTTCAACTCGGAAAATTTTAGGACGAGTGGTCACCAAAATGACCATGATTTCTCCAGAATGATGTCCTCGACGAACGACAAGGTTACGAATCAAGCCAGACTGTTCCTTCTCATCATAAGGCTTCAAGTCATATCGACGAAGCAAATCTCGTAAAGCTAAAATAACTTGATCAATCACTGGATCTTGGATGTAAAAATCTTCAAGTGGCATCAAATCATGAGAATTCTTTCGGAAGAAACCAGTCTCCAGTACACCGTTAACGCGACGAACAGGAACCTGAGCCTTGTTACGATACTTGATAGGATTTTCCATGCCAAGTGTATCTGCAACCTCTACATCCGTGATTCCTGCAATCTTATAAAGGCTGTCATTTACTTGTTTTGTTTTAAACTTGAGTTGCTCTGGATAAGCTAGATGTCCCAAGTCAGCAATGCCTGAACGCAGGTAAGCTAAATCTAAGTCTTGGTTACGATGTGGAGATTGTGTAAGATATTCCTCAACCTTACCAAAGCCGATTTTCTTGTTGACTTTAAGGACTCGCATAAGGATTTTTTCAGTCGGAAGAGCATTCTCTACAAAAAAGACCAAGCCATCTACCTTGGCAACACCTGCTCCTTCATGGGTCAAATCGACAATCTCAACTTCTACAATATCATTTTTCTTTAACATAATTTTCACTTTCTATAAGCCGATAAAAAAAGACGGCAACAATCCTGTTACCATCTATTATACCATGAATTGACCTAAGCACCAAAACTCTTGAAGAAATCAAGGATAGCTTGCCAAATTGAGCTAAGGATGTTTCCACCGTCTTGAATAGCTTTATTGGCATCAAAGTTTAGGTCGATATTGCTGAAACTATCACCTGCTTGTGCAACGATACTTTGTTTCAGATCTTTTAGCGTTTTAGTAAAGTCTTCGTTATTTAAAATATCACTTTTTGAAAGATTAAAGGCAAAGTTGATGATGACATTGACTTGGTTGCCTGTAACAACTTGATCCAGTTTGTAGTTCTTTAAAGTATCTTCGACAATCTTACGAACATCATCCTCAGTAAGCTCTCCTTTAGACTCTTTAGCCTTAGCGACAGCAGCCTTAATATCGGCAAGGGCTACGTTCAGTTTATTGGCATCAAAGCCTGATTTGTCCTTGTTTTCATCGTTAATGTCTGACAAGGCCTTGAGCTCTTCCTGAGCCAAGTTTTTATTTTCCTGAGGTAATTTTACACCATTTGACTCAAGGGAATAGTAAATGCCTGCTAGGGCACTTTCACCAGTAACTGGAATTGGTGCCGCAACAGTGATACGCGCGTGCTCCACACCCAAGGTAACAGCCGCATTACGGTACATATCTTGCGTCACTTTAGTGATATTTTCAGGTGTCTCAATCTTGACCTCAAGGGGAGATTTTTCTCCTAATTTTTGAATTTTTGCTGATGAATAAAGTTGAAGACTTGAATCGTTTGCAACATTCATAATCTTTGAGTAGACATCCGGTGTCATAGTTTTCAACTGTTTTGTATCTTTAGAGGCATCGTAGCCAAGTTTTTTAAGTGTTTGATTTTTTTGATCTTCCGTTAATGAAGAACCTAAGACATACTCAGGTTGAACATAGGTTTCATCAATGACTTTTTGAACATTAGTTGCTGCTTGAACGCTTTGCAGTGTTGCAACCGCCAAAAGAACAGCAGCGCTCGTCAGAAAGAATTTCTTTCGCATGAGACGTTCCTCCTTTTCTTCTCTAGCATATTAAACTATTCTTAAAGAAAACTTATAAAAGCACCTAGAAATTCTAGGTGCTTAAAATAGATTAAAAATTTTCATAATATAGAGATTTAGCTGAACCTGTCTAGAGTAATAATAGTTTCCCCCATCCACATAAAGTTCTCCACCCTGAAAAATAGAAATGGGATTGATGTAGCGATAGGTTTTCCCTGTTGTATTTCCTAATATAGGTGCGACTGTATCTCTGGAGTATTGTTTAGCTAGTACAAGAGTATTCTTTTTCCCATTCTGGGCGATAAAATCGATATAAGCAGGTCCAAAGTTATAAGCTTGAATGGCCGTCCAGACATCCACTCCTTTTTCTTGAGCTAGATAGAGATTTTCTGTCAAGGTTTGAACCCCTTGCCGAATACTACTTTCATTATCGTTTATGGTATCAGTAGAGCCACTAGCAGATTCACTTGACTGCATCACGTCTCCTTCTTTACCCTTAGTTTCTGTATAAATCATGGCGAGCACAAGCTCTTCGTTTGCTGGGGTATCTCTTTCATTCAAGATTTCGCGAACCAAGGGTTGATAGGTCATGACTTGTTTGACATCCTGACGAATCAGATAAGCTTTATATCCAGCGAAAAGGAAGACTGCTAGTACCAGCATTCTTCGTATAAATTTAAACATTATTTACTTTGTATATCCTCGATATTTTTGATTAAGATAGAGTATGTTCCATTGTCGTTTTGAATGAACTCAACTGATTCCGCATCTTGATAGACATTGTTTGGTACGATGAGTTCAATTCCGTTTGACAAGGAAAGTTTCTGATTCTCAAATCTCTTTAACTGACGACTGGCGTCAATCTCATCAAACTGTACTGGCTCTGGTACTGCTTCTTTGACCTGGTCAATGAAGCTAAGTCGAGCAGTAAGATTATTGTCAAAAAGATCATTGGCTAATTTTTCTGGAGAAAGCTCATTATTCTCTTCAAGATTATTGAAAATTGCTGATTTTACCTTGGATTGAAATTGAAAATCATCCGTTTTAAAGGTTTCGGCAATCTTTTGAGCCGTTTTTTCTAGTTCCTTAATGGATTTCTTAGGTGAAATCTTTGGTTGTGCTTGAATAAGATTCTCAGAAAAATAGTTTAAAAAGGCTCCATTATACTTAATGCGTTTTTCAATCAAGTGATATTTGCGACTTTGAAGATTAACAACTAGTGCTTCATCTGCTCCAGTTCCAAACCCGGGTAAGTTATTTTGAGTCAGTTTGATTGGATTGTCAACCTCGCCACCCAAGTGTGTCAAGGTTTCACGCAATGCAATTCGTAGAAAGGCAAAGTGGTCTACTCCCTCTTTTGAAAACTGGACAAAAACCAAGTCATTAGTCTTTTGGTTTTCAGATACAGAGAATTCCTCTTTCCAGAGATTAGCAATTGTAACAGATGTTTCCATTAAATCTTCTTTGATGTGATTGAAAAAAGGATTATCCTCTTCAAAAATACCAGTTTTGGCATCATCCGAATACACACGCTCCACTTTTTTACGCAAGTATTCCTCGATTTTAGGAGTGATATTGAGAAACTTATCCGCCAAGAACAACTCTGTGTCATCAGGACTGAACTGATGGATAATGGCTTTCTTGATATAAATATCCATAAAATATTAGTCCTCGTATAATGGGAAGGCATCTGTCAAGGATTTAACTGCACTTCTCACTTCTTCTAAGACAGCTTCGTTTTCTGCATTCTTAAGGGCTTTAATAATAAGTTCAGCAACTTGACGGCTTTCTTTTTCACCAAAACCACGAGCAGTAATTGCTGCCGCTCCGATACGAATACCACTTGTCTTGAATGGTGACAATGTTTCGTAAGGGATTGAATTTTTATTAAGGGTAATGTTGACCTCATCCAATAAGTTTTGGGCTACTTTTCCACTTTCTACAACCTTGGTTACATCAACAAGGAAGAGGTGGTTTTCAGTACCACCAGAGATAATACGGAAATCAGGATCTTGCAGGAAGACTTCTGCCATAGCCTTGCTGTTCTTGATGACATTAGCAGCATATTCTTTAAAGGCTGGATCCAATACTTCTTTGAAGGCTACAGCCTTAGCAGCAACAACATGCTCTAAAGGACCACCTTGGATACCTGGGAAAATAGCGGAATTGATTTTCTTAGCAAGGTCTTCGTCGTTCGTCAAAATCAACCCACCACGTGGTCCACGAAGAGTTTTGTGAGTCGTTGTCGTTGTGATATGTGCGTATGGAACTGGATTTGGATGAAGACCAGCTGCAACCAAGCCAGCAATGTGAGCCATGTCGACCATGAGTTTTGCCCCCACAGCATCCGCAATTTCACGGAATTTAGAGAAATCAATAATGTGAGAATAGGCTGAGGCACCAGCTACGATAAGTTTTGGTTGAACTTCTTGAGCTTGTTTCAAGATGGCGTCAAAGTCCAAGAGTTCTGTCTCAGGATCAACGCTATAAGAAACAAAGTTGTAGGTTTGACCTGAGAAGCTGACAGGAGCTCCGTGAGTCAAGTGCCCACCCGCAGCTAAATCCATCCCCATAACAGTATCACCAGGCTCAATCAAAGCCATGTATGCTGCACAGTTAGCTTGACTTCCTGAGTGAGGTTGGACATTGGCAAATTTAGCTCCGAAAATTTCTTTTGCACGTTCAATTGCTATAGTTTCGATAACATCCACTACATCAGTACCACCATAGTAACGACGTCCTGGGTACCCCTCGGCATATTTATTGGTTAAGATTGACCCTTGCGCTGCCATTACAGCCTTAGATACAACGTTCTCTGAAGCGATTAATTCAATATTATTTTGTTGGCGTTCCTCTTCTTTGGCAATGGCATTCCAAAGATCAGCGTCATATGTTTTAAAATCATCTTTGTCAAAAATCATAGCTTTTCTCCTTTAATTAACTTAATAAATCGTTTCTGCATCTTATCACAAGTATAACCAACTTTTTCATAAAATGCATGCGCACCTATACGATGGTCTGCAGAGTTTAAACGTATAAACTTGTAGCCACGTTTTTCTGCTTCCTGTTCTAATCCTTGGAGCAAAGTTTTACCGATTCCTTTACCTTGTGTTTGAGGCAAAACAGCTAAAGCTAGGATGTTAAAACCTGGTTTTGAATAAAGGGATTCATAAACCTCAGCGTGAATATAACCAACTAGTTCATGACTAGTATCACCCTCATAACCAAGTAGGTAGTGATGGGGGTCTTGAGACAACTTTGCTAGTTGACTAGCCGTTTCCTCAGGGCTAAAATCATAACCTAAAGCTTCTTTGTTAATCTCATAAATCGATGCAACATCTGTTGCTTTCAAAGCACGTAGCATATCATACCTCCTCAAAAGGAATTTCAGGTATCTTGGCAAGGATATCTTCTCGAGTTATCGAACCTTGGCGTAGTATCTTAACCTTGTCGCTAGATAAGTCTAAAATAGTCGAATCTTGACCTGTTAAAAAAGCATCATCTTCTATTCCCAGAACCTCTTTGTCCAAGTCTTTTAAAATTTCTTTAAAGCTAACACCGCTTGTATGTCCTGAAATATTTGCAGACGGGCCGATTAAGGGACCAAACTCACAAATCAATTCTAGAGTTATAGGGTGACTGGGCATCCGAAATCCAACAGTCGTTAAGTCTGAATTGACCCAGTAAGGGACCTTGTCATTAGCTTCTAGGATAATGGTTAATGGACCAGGAAGAAAACTATCACAAAGTTTTTGTAAATAAGGTGGCTGATTCTTTGAAAAGTTCAAGATATCATCTAAACTAGCAACATTGAGATTGAGTGCCTTATCTCTTGGACGACGTTTTAGCTGGTAGACATGGTCAACAGCCTCCTCATCCAAAGCTTTCGCAAAGAGACCATAGACTGTTTCGGTCGGCAAAACTACTGCTCCACCCTTTTCCAATTCTTGCTTAATTTTCTCCATCATCAATGACTACCATCCTATCTTGGCTAAATTGGTCTTTGAGCGTTCGAACTCGTTTCTCTGGAAGATTTTTCATAAAGAGAGCCGGTACACTTTGACCTTGTTTATAGCCAATTTCAAGATAAATCTTACCACCATCATTTAGATAGTCCTTGGAGTCTTCCGCGATTCTACGGTAGATAGCTAGGCCATCCTCGTCAGCAAAAAGTGCCAAATGTGGTTCTGAATGCAAAACATTCAAGCCGACTTCTACCTCATCTGCTAGAGAAATGTATGGTGGATTGGATACAATTATATCATATTTTGAAGAAATTTCGAAGAAACAGTCAGATTTGATAAAAGAGAGATTTAGATTTTGAGCGTTAGCATTCTCTGTTGCAAGCTCTAATGCATCCTGTGAAATATCCGCTGCCGTAACCGACCAATCTGGCCTATTTTTCGCTAAAGCAAGGGCTATTGCTCCACTCCCTGTTCCAATATCCAGAACTTTGAGATTGTCCTTTAGATTCTCGGCTAGGATGAGCTCCACCAACTCTTCTGTCTCTGGGCGAGGAATCAAAACTCGCTCATCTACTTTTAACTGCATCCCAAAAAATTCAGCATGTCCAATAATGTACTGGGCGGGTATATGATTTGCCAATTTCTTGAAAATTTCCTCCACAAATTGCTTCTCTTCCTCTGTTACTTCTTGCTGAAGGGTAAAGACGAAATCTGTAAAAGATAGATTTTTTAGGCTACGATAGACAAAGGAGAGGCTTTCTGCTTCCTCTCCTTGTGCTATTAACTTTTCCTCAAAATCTTTAAAAATTTGAGCTAGTTTCATTATTTGTTTAATTCTTCCAATTTTTGTGTTTGGTCATAAAGAACCAAGGCATCTACAACTTCATCCAATTTACCAGCTAGAATTGTATCAAGTTTTTGTAGAGTCAAGCCGATACGGTGGTCTGTGACACGGTTTTGTGGGAAGTTATAAGTACGGATACGCTCTGAACGATCACCAGTACCGATTGTAGACTTACGCTCAGCATCTTGCTCATCTTGGGCAATCTGAGCAAAGTGGTCTGCCACACGCGCACGAATAATCTTCATGGCCTTCTCACGGTTTTTCTGCTGGGTACGTTCTTCCTGCATCTCCACCTTGATATTGGTTGGCAAGTGAACGATACGAACGGCAGTTGCAACCTTATTGACGTTCTGTCCACCAGCACCAGATGCATGGTAGATATCCACACGAAGGTCTTTGGGATCAATATCGTACTCTACTTCTTCTACCTCAGGCATGACAAGGACAGTTGCTGTCGAGGTATGAACACGACCTTGGCTTTCTGTCACAGGGACACGTTGCACACGGTGGGCACCTGACTCGTACTTAAGCTTAGAGTATACTGACTGACCTGAAACCATGGCAACCACTTCTTTGAAACCACCGACACCGTTCATAGATGCTTCCATAACTTCAAAGCGCCAGCCTTGGGCTTCAGCATACTTTTGGTACATTGTTAGAAGGTCACCAGCAAAAAGTGCTGCCTCATCTCCACCAGCAGCTCCACGGATTTCAAGGATGATGTTCTTGTCATCGTTTGGATCTTTTGGAAGGAGCAATATTTTCAATTTTTCTTCATACTCTTCTTTTTCTGCTTTAGCATCCTTGAGTTCTTGCTTGGCCATTTCTTCCAAGTCCGCATCTCCGCCAGACTCTTTGATCATTTCTTCAGCATCAACGATGTTTTGGAGGACTTGTTTGTATTCACGGTAGGCGGTTACGGTGTCACGAGTTGAAGCTTCCTCTTTTGAAAGCTCCATGAAACGCTTAGTATCAGAGACCACATCAGGGTCGCTCAGCAATTCTCCCAACTCTTCATAACGGTCTTCTACAGCTTGTAGTTGATCATAGATGTTCATTTTTATTGATTCTCCTTATTGATTTCAGGGGCAAAATAATGTTTACGGCAAACCGAGATATAGGTTTCATTACCACCTATCTGGATTTGTTCACCATCATAGACTGGCAGACCGTCCTGCGTGCGCAACACCATGGTCGCTTTTTTCTTGCAATACTGACAGATGGTCTTTATCTCATCAATCTTATCTGCTAAAAGCAAGAGGTGTTTAGAACCTTCAAACAGCTCATTGCGAAAGTCATTCTTCAAACCGAAAGCCATAACAGGTATGTCTAACTCATCGACAACACGGGCTAAATCGTAAACATGATGACTTTTTAGAAATTGAGCTTCATCAACAAGCACACAATAAGGCTTTTCAGGCAAATCTCGGATAAACCCAAAGATATCTGTCGCTTCGTCAATAGCAATTGCTGGTCTTTTCATTCCAATGCGACTAGAGACATAACCAACACCGTCACGTGTATCCAGAGCTGAAGTCATAATCACAACTCCTTTTCCTTGCTCCTCATAGTTATAGGCTACCTTAAGAATCTCAATCGTTTTGCCAGAGTTCATAGTCCCATAACGATAATACAACTGTGCCATGCTTCTATTTCACGTCCATTTCTAAATTTTTGCTACATTCTAGTATACCATATTTTCTCAAAGCTTTAAACGGCAAAATGTGGTAAAATAGAAGAAATCAAAAACTAGTGGAGGAAGCTATTATGCCATTTGTACGCATCGATTTATTTGAAGGGCGCACGCTCGAGCAAAAGAAAGCCCTAGCAAAAGAAGTAACTGAAGCTGTGGTTCGTAACACTGGTGCACCACAATCTGCTGTTCATGTCATCATCAACGATATGCCTGAAGGAACTTACTTCCCGCAAGGGGAGATGCGCACTAAGTAAAGCTTAAGCGATCTGCTTAGGCTTTTCTTTATAAGTGGCATTCGTTGAATAAATAACTTTAATTTGTTACAATTTTAAGATATATTAGTAAATAAAAGGATTCAATTTTTAAAAAGGAATTAACATGATTACACGTGAATTTGATACCATTGCAGCAATCTCCACACCTCTCGGAGAAGGAGCCATTGGTATTGTCCGCTTGAGCGGAACAGACAGTTTTGCCATAGCGCAAAAGATTTTTAAAGGCAAAGACTTGAGTCAGGTTGCTAGCCACACACTTAATTACGGCCACATTGTTGACCCTTTGACTGGTAAGGTTATGGACGAGGTCATGGTTGGGGCTATGAAGTCTCCGAAGACCTTTACTCGTGAAGATATTATCGAGATTAACACTCACGGTGGAATCGCCGTAACCAATGAAATCCTGCAATTGGCTATCCGTGAAGGGGCTCGCATGGCAGAACCTGGTGAATTTACCAAGCGTGCCTTCCTTAATGGTCGTGTAGACTTGACTCAGGCTGAAGCTGTTATGGATATCATCCGTGCTAAGACTGACAAGGCTATGAATATAGCAGTCAAACAACTTGATGGATCCCTGTCTGACCTCATTAACAATACTCGTCAGGAAATTCTCAATACTCTGGCCCAGGTTGAGGTTAATATCGATTACCCTGAGTATGACGATGTGGAAGAAGCAACTACTGCTGTTGTCCGCGAAAAAACTATGGAGTTTGAACAACTCTTGACCAATCTCCTAAAAACTGCACGTCGTGGGAAAATCCTCCGCGAGGGAATTTCAACAGCCATCATTGGTCGTCCCAACGTTGGGAAATCAAGTCTCCTCAACAACCTCCTTCGTGAAGATAAAGCCATTGTAACGGATATTGCAGGGACTACTCGAGATGTCATTGAAGAATACGTCAATATCAACGGTGTTCCACTGAAGTTGATTGATACTGCTGGTATTCGTGAAACAGATGATGTCGTGGAACAGATCGGGGTTGAACGCTCCAAAAAAGCCCTTAAGGAAGCTGACTTGGTACTACTAGTCCTAAACGCTAGCGAACCTCTAACTGCCCAAGACCGACAACTTCTTGAAATTAGTCAAGATACTAATCGAATCATTCTTCTCAACAAAACTGACCTGCCAGAAGCGATTGAAACTACTGAGCTTCCAGATGATGTCATTCGTATTTCAGTCCTTAAAAATCAAAACATTGATAAGATTGAAGAACGCATCAATAACCTCTTCTTTGAAAATGCTGGCTTGGTCGAACAAGATGCTACTTATCTATCCAACGCCCGTCATATTTCATTAATCGAAAAAGCTGTTGAAAGCTTACAAGCAGTTAACGAAGGTCTTGAACTGGGTATGCCAGTTGATCTGCTTCAAGTTGATTTGACTCGTACTTGGGAAATCCTCGGAGAAATCACTGGTGATGCTGCGCCAGATGAGCTGATTACCCAGTTGTTTAGTCAATTCTGTTTAGGTAAATAACATAAAAACTAGGTCAAAAAAATACTAGTCACCTAAAAAGAGGTTGGGACAAAAAGATCCCGACCTCAATTTTTATTATCAATCATAATTTGACGCGGTAGCTGATTGAACTTTTTGTTCGTCTTTTAGACTCCAAAAAGCTCCTAATCATCCTCGCGGGGCTGAGACTACGAAATCAAGACTTTGTCTATTGATTTCTGTCCCACCGCCTTTTCTTTCACGTTCTAAGTTATATCCTGCCTTAGCAAATATTTGAAACAAAATTTACCAGTTCTTTTCTATTTTCACTTAGTCTTTAGGTAATTTGCCAGCTTTTTCAAGCATTTTTTTGATTAAATAGGGCATCTTGACATTTTCACGACCTTTTTTCTCAATTAATTTTTTAACAAATTCTGGCATTTGTAAGTCTTGTGATTCATCTAGAATATTCTTAGTTTCCTCCGAAGGGACTAATTCATCAAAGGTTTCTTCTTCTGGGAGGAATTCTCTAAATTCTTTATGTTCATTAGCTCGGATAATATTGACCAAGGCATCAATCAAACGAGAATCTGTATTTGGCATTGGTGGACGATGGTAGTTTACCTCCAATTCCTGACACAAGTCATGACATTCCACATCGTTGTCAAACAAGACTTCAATATGCTCACTGATAAAACTAATAGGCACAAAAATATAATGCTCTGGATGTTCTTCCTGTTCTCTAAGATACTCTAATACATCTGGTTTAATCCAAGGAATACCAATATCACTTTCGCTCTGCCAAGTGTTGGTATATTGCTCTGGTTTCAAGCCTAAATTCTCAGCAATTAACTTGCTATTTTCGAAAATCTGGTCGATATAGGGATCACCAAAATCCAAGGCAAAAATAGGCACACTGTGGGCAGAAAAGACGACTTTAAAGCTATCCTGTTTCACCTTTTCTTTTAAAATTTTAGCAATTTCAGCTGTCCAATAGTTCAATAGTGTTTCTTCTTGATACCAGTCCTTAATAACTAAAAACTGAATTTGTTTACTTTCAAGAAACTTTTCGTACCCCATGACAGAGTAAAAAGAATAGTGTGGCTCCAAAATTAAGCAAATACACTTTTCAATTCCATCTACTTCCATTTGCCGAATTATATCTGGAATAAAAGGGGTTGAAAATTTATTGGCAAAATAGACACTATATTCATTACCTAACCTAGCTTCTACCAAGGCAACTTCTTCACGGGTAATTTTTTGAAGTGGAGTTCCTCCAATTCGAACATAATTATCATAAAGGGTTTGAATTTCGTGGTCTTGAGGTCTAACTCCTCGACGAATGTTGGTAAAAAAGTCGGCTACTCCTTCAAAGGTAATCTCTTCTGGTGAACCAAATGTCATCATTAAAATTGCTCTTTTCATCTCTGCATCCTTGTGATATTTTTATCTTTCTTATTGTATCATTAAAGAAGCCATAAGTAAACGCTAACATAAGGATTTTATCTTCCTTTTGACTTTTGTTTTTCTCTTCTTTCTATGATACAATGGTTTTAAAAGAAGGAAAAAAGGAGTTACGATGAAATATCCAACATTACTAGAGCGTTTTTTAACTTATGTTAAGGTTAACACACGTTCAGACGAAAATTCTACTACTACACCAAGCACTCAGAGTCAAGTAGACTTTGCGACTAATGTCCTCATCCCAGAAATGAAACGTGTCGGTTTGCAAAATGTCTATTATTTGCCAAACGGTTTTGCTATCGGTACACTTCCAGCTAACGATCCAAGTTTAACTCGCAAGATTGGTTTTATCTCCCACATGGATACGGCTGATTTTAATGCTGAAGGTGTTAACCCGCAAGTTATTGAAAACTACGATGGGGGAGTTATCGAGCTTGGGAATTCTGGTTTCAAACTTGATCCTGCAGATTTTAAGAGCTTAGAGAAATATCCTGGACAAACCTTGATTACTACTGATGGGACTACCCTTCTAGGTGCTGATGATAAATCTGGTATCGCCGAAATCATGACAGCCATCGAATACTTGACTGCTCATCCTGAAATTAAGCACTGCGAAATTCGTGTCGGCTTTGGACCTGATGAAGAAATCGGTGTTGGTGCCAACAAATTTGATGCAGAAGATTTCAATGTCGACTTTGCTTATACAGTTGACGGTGGGCCTCTTGGTGAACTTCAATACGAAACCTTCTCCGCGGCAGGTGCAGAACTTCACTTCCAAGGTCGTAATGTTCACCCAGGAACAGCTAAAGGACAAATGGTTAACGCCCTTCAATTAGCGATTGACTTCCACAATCAACTCCCAGCTGGTGACCGCCCAGAATTGACTGAGGGCTATCAAGGTTTCTACCACCTCATGGATGTATCTGGTAGTGTTGAGGAAGCGCGTGCTAGCTATATCATTCGTGATTTCGAAAAAGAAAACTTTGAAGCGCGTAAATCTGCTATGCAAGCTATCGCTGATAAGATGAACCAAGAACTTGGTAGTGATCGTGTCACTTTAACATTGATTGACCAGTACTACAACATGAAAGAAGTCATCGAAAAGGATATGACTCCAGTAACCATTGCCAAAGCGGTTATGGAAAGTCTTGATATTACACCAATTATCGAACCAATTCGTGGTGGTACAGATGGTTCTAAGATTTCGTTTATGGGAATTCCAACTCCGAATATCTTCGCTGGTGGTGAAAACATGCATGGCCGTTTTGAATACGTTAGCCTACAAACCATGGAACGTGCAGTTGATACTATTATTGGAATTGTAGCTTATAAAGACTAAAAAAGAAGTAGCAATGCTACTTCTTTTTAATTTACTTCTTTGTCACTTGTTTCAGGACTTGTAGTAGTTGAATGTGAACTTGATTCTTCACTTGTTACTTCGGTGCTAGCTTGACCTGGTGTTTCTTGTTTTGTTTCAACAGGTGTTTCTTGACTTGGCGTTACTTTAGATCTAAGCTCTTGATTTAACAAGACTATTTCTTGGGCAACTGCTAGAAGAGCCTGCTTATCCTTACTTGCTGCTGCTAGTTTATCAAACAGAGCATCTACTTTTTCAAAGTCAGCATCTGAACCATTATTCAATTCCAAATAAGTATGAAGGGCAATGACTCCGTTGTATAGTTGTTGATAGAGAGCCACGACCTCTGGATCTTGTTTGGCATTTTCACGTTCATTCTGAATAGTCTGTGAAATGCGTTTCAGAAGATCTTGGACTTGTGTATTTAATTCATCAAGGTCTGCGTCTTCTTTCTCCAAAGCAACCTTCAGATTTTTCACTTCGTCAGAGAGTGAAGCTTTAACCCCCTCCTCATTGACTTGATTCACTAATTCTTCAGCTTTTGTTAGTAACTCTTCTACTTGCCCTTTTAAGACATGATTACTTTGTTCCTCAGGTTTGATATCGTCATACAAACCTTTCAAGAACTCATAAACAGCAGTTTTAGCACTATGACCATCAACTTTTTCTGTATCTAAGATTGTTTCAGAAGTCTTGCTTGCAACCGGCTCATTTTTCAGTGCTTCTTCAACTTCCAGTTTTGTTTGGTAGATTTCTGGGAAGAGTTTGTTCAAGTCGGTTGCCTTAAGGAAGGATTGGGACTGATAAAGTGTCCAAGTTAAGTTGGCAACTTTACTGCGGAGATTGTCATTTAAGCGTCCATCAGATAGATGTTGGTAGAAATACTTGATGTATTCGACTGTTGTAACACCCGTACGGTCATTAAAGTCTTGCAGAGCTTGTAACTTAGCTTCAACTGCATCTAAACCAGCTTCATCTTGCGCCAGTTTATTTTCTTGGAGCTGAGTCAAGAGATCCTTTTTAGGAAGTCCATAAGCATCTGTATCCAAGGTACTAATCTTATCTACTAAAGCTTGATATTTCTTGTCTAAAGGACTGATTTCTGTTGGTTTGACACTAGAGTCAATATGGATATACTGTTTGTCAAACAAATCCAAAGCAGCCAAATATCCTGCAGTTGAATTGGTTGATAGCTTCTTCATATTTTCAGAGAATTGCCCCAAAGCGAGTTCAATCTGTCTTTGCAGACTTGGCTTATCTTTATAAAGTTCACGACTTTCTGCGAGAAGTTGATCAACCTTATACTGTACTGCTTTTTCATCAAAAGCACCAGGTTGGTAAGCTGACTGTAATGCAGGAATTTTGTTTTTCAAAGCGACTTCATAACCTTTAGTTTGAACTTTGATGTAGTGGTTATGGTCTCCATGAGGAATGACGAAACTACCATTTTCAACTTGCAAACTATAAGGAGAGACTCCATCGCGAAGAGCGGTTGTGTAGAGTTCATTTAGGAAATCAAGCTCCGCATCACCAGTCTGAAGTGGAATACGAACGTGTTCCTTACGAACAGCGTAAGGGTGAATGTGAGTTGGGTCATAAGCCTGGTCTGGATTACCAAATACAAAGAATCCATTTGAAATTCTGATAGCCTCAAGTGGAACACCATAAGTTTTTGAGATGTAAGCTATCTTTTCTTCATCACTGGCGTCTCTTGAAAAAGCATCTACATCTTTTGCAAGTGGTTTAACAGGTTCTGTCTGCTGATGGCTATGAAGATGGTCTTGTGCAGCTTTAATCTGCTCCGCTGATAAATCTTTCTTAAAGAAATAATGGGCATGGTCTCCATGTGAAACGACAAAACCTTGGTCGTCCTCACTAATCACTCGATCTGCTGCAAATCCATGATCGTGCTCTTCCTCATGATGGTGTTCTTCTGGTTTACTACTGTGGTTATCTGGGCTAGTTTCTGATTGTTTATTTCCGTACAAGTGATCCTGCGCGGCCTTGATTTGATCAGGGGATAAATCTTTTTTAAAGAAGTAATGATTGTGATCTCCATGAGAAACGACAAATCCTTTATCATCTTCACTTATCACTCGATCTGCTGCAAAGCCATGATCGTGTTCTTCCTCATGATGGTTTCCATGGTTATCATGATGGTGTTCTTCTGGTTTATGACTGCTATGATTATCTGGGATAGTTTCTGAATGTTTATTGCCGTACAAGTGATCTTGTGCGGCCTTAATTTGATCAGGTGATAAATCTTTTTTAAAGAAGTAATGATTGTGATCGCCATGGCTCATAACAAAACCTTCTGAATCTTCACTTATAATTCTATTTGAATCAAAACCATGATCGTGTTCCTCTTCTTCATGGTGAACATGTGGTAACGGATTATTTGGTGTGGAATTAGAAGGACTTTCTAAGCTTGGAGTGTTAGATTGTGCTTGATGATTGTTAAGAGATGATTTAGGGATATAGTGATAGTGGTCCCCATGTCGTACGATATAAGCATCGCCAGTATCTCTGACAATATCATTAGGGTTAAAGACATAACCATCATCTGCTGCAGAAACACCATTATTCGGTGTCAGTGACAAGGGTTGACTGAGAGCTGAACTATTGCCAGATAAATAAGCCTTTGCGGCAGCTAATTCACTCGCTGACAGATCACTCTTAGGAATATAATGGAAGTGTCCTCCGTGGGGAACGATATAAGCATCTCCTGTATCTTCAATGATATCAGAAGCGTTAAAGACATAACCGTCATCAGTTGTATAACGTCCTTGAGCTCTAGCTGCCACAACTTCCTTAGAATCATTTTTTTGGTCAGATGTATGCTCTTGTTTTTGTTTTTCAATTTGTTCTTTGGTACGAATATTTTCAGCTTGGCTAGCATTTTTTAGGTAGACATAATATTTTCCATCAACTTTGATGATGTAACCACCTTTAATTTCGTTAATGATGTGTTCATCGCGCAATTGATAACTTGAATCTTTCATGACTAGTTCTTCACTAAAAATCGCATCGAAAGGAACTTTACCATTATAGTAATGGAAATGATCTCCGTGAGAAGTCACATATCCCTGATCAGTAATTTTCACAACAATTTGTTCGGCCTCAATGCCTTCCTTTTTGCTAACTTGATCAGGAGTCAAATTTTCGTTCTTTTTAGATTCATTCTTTTTCCCATCAACATAAGATACACGATTATCTTCCTTCTTCTCTGCTTCTTGGTGCTGATTTAAAACATATGCACAAACACTAAGCGCAATAACTACTGCTGATCCAGCTAAGTATTTCTTTGTTTTATTCATAATTTCCTCATTTCAATTCTTCTGCTAGTATTGCAATATCCTCTTCTAAATTATCTAAATAAGACTTATCATTTTGTGGGTCTGCCTCTAAAGGATTGAGAGTTTTAAGACTCACACCTGTTGACTTGATAAGCGTTTCAGCTACTTTAGACGAAGCATTGCTCTCTGTAAAAATAGTTTTAACTTTATAGGTCTTAACAAATTCTTGGATTTCAGTCAGTTGTTTTGGGCTTGGTTCTTGATCAGGAGAAATACCAGCAATACCAAGTTGATTCAAGTCAAATCTCTTAGCTAAATAAGAAAAAGCAGTGTGTTGTGTCACAAACGTTCTTTGCTCCACTTTATCGAAGATAGGTTTATATTTATTTGTTAACTCATGAGCTTGATCAATAAACTTCTTCGCATTCGACTGATATATTTCTTTATTCTCACTATCTAATTCTGATAATTTATCAGCAATAATTTGTGCTTCCTCAGCTACCTTTTCAGGGTCTAACCAAGTATGAGGATCATAAAGACTTTTCTCATCCACACCTTCTCCTACTTCTATATCTTCTAAGCCAGATACTCTATCCAAGGTCATACCATCAGATGCTTCTAGGACCTTAACCTTGGACTTTTGTAGACTTGGGTCTAGACTACCCGCCCAAGACTCTAAGGTATGAGAATGATAAACAAATACATCCGCATCGTAGATAGCTGCAATATCATTTGCTGTCGGTTCATAAGAATGAATGCCTGAACTAGACTGAATCATTCTTACATCATTAAGTTCACCCGAAACTGCTTTTACCATAGCATATACAGGATAAAAACTGGTAACTATTTTCATTCCATGATATTCTTTGACATCATTTTGCTTATCTTGACTACAAGCTCCTAAAAATAAGGCAAGTACAGAAGATAGCATACATATTAGTATTATCTTTTTCACTAGAACTCCTTAACTAGTATTTAACCATTTAATTAACTAGTAAATATTCTACTCCTTATAATTTAAGATGTCAAGCTAGAAATTTAATTTTTCCCAAAATTTTACCAATAGAAAAAATAAATCTAAGACTCTTAATCGACTACTTTTGAAAAACAAAAAGCTCGAATTTTCATTCGAACTTCATTTTTATTTTCTTGCAGCTTTTTCATCTTCTTCGAGTTGTTTGACCAGTTGTTCAATGCCGTCAAATTTCACCATATCTCGGATACGATCTAACCAATAGACGGTCACTGTTTCGCCATAAATATCTTCATCAAAATCAAAGATATTCACTTCAAAACGCTCTTCTTCTCCATCAAAGGTTACGTTCTTACCGACACTGGCCATTCCTCGATAGAGTTTTCTCTTGATTTCGATATCAACGGTATAGACACCATCTGCCGGCATATAAGTACGATCCAAGAGCACGAGATTGGCAGTTGGATAACCAATTGTTCGACCACGAGCATTACCATGTACGACTATTCCTCTTGTAGGAAGTGGATTCCCAAGCAGCTGACCTGCTTCTTTCACATTCCCTTCAAGGATAGCTTGACGAATACGAGTAGAGCTAATCTTTCCTTTTTCATCATCTACAGGAGGTACTACAACTACTTCTCCATCAAAGATTTCTTTTAAATCTTCAGCTGATTTTCTATCAGAACCTAAACTATAGTCAAATCCAACTACAATGGTATCTGCTTTAACTTCTTTGACAAAGGTATCTACAAACTCTTGAGCTGTCATATTAGCGATACGACTTGAGAAGTCCATTAAATAAAGATTTTCAACACCAGCACGTTTAAACTTACGTTCACGTTCTTCTGCATTCAAGATATGAAGTAAATTTTCTGGTGAATAGGGTTTTAAGGTTAATTTTGGTGATTCATGAAATGTAATTAAAGCAACGCTTAATCTCTTCTTAGCAGCAATTTCACCAGCAATACTAAATAATTTTTGATGTCCAAGGTGGATACCATCAAAATATCCTAAAACAAGGACTGTTGGTCCTGGTGTTGCAATGTCTTTTTCAGTTTTTATAGGTATTGTTACAATCATAGTCATATTATACCAAAAAGAAGAAGGCATTCAAAATATTACGAATTTAAAAAACTATAAGCTACTTTTTACTTCTTTTCTCAATTGCTCCAGAGTTTCGATATTATATTTGTCCATGACTTTTGGTAGGTTATCAATGATATCAGGACAGGCATAAGGATTGGTAAAGTTTGCTGTACCGACTCCTATTGCTGACGCACCCGCCAAATACATTTCTATAGCGGATTCAGCTGAATCAACTCCTCCCATACCAATGATTGGAAGATTAGTTGTTTGAGCTACTTGACGTATTAGTTTAAGAGCTACCGGAAAGACTGCAGGACCAGACATTCCACCAGTACCATTGGCAATGATTGGTTTTCTAGTTTTGAGATCAAAGCGCATACCAACAAGGGTATTGATCATAGTGAGACCACTAGCACCAGCATCTTCTACTGCTTTTGCAATAGTCACGATATCCGTCACACTAGGCGTTAATTTTACATAGACAGGAACTGATGATGCCCCTACGGCTGCTTTTACCACATCATAAGCTAAATCTGGGTCTTGCCCAATCAAAAGTCCGTGATTCCCATGATCGACGTTTGGACAAGAAATATTGAGCTCAATGGCTTTCACGTTAGGTGCCTTGGAAATACCACTAGAAACTGCTGCGTATTCTTGCTTTGAGAATCCAGCAACATTGGCAATGATTGGAAGATTGGGATACTCTCTTTGCAACCAAGGTAACTTTTCAGAGAGAACGGCATCTAGTCCTGGATTTTGTAGACCAATGGCATTCAGCATACCAGCAGGTGTTTCAGCCACTCGAGGAGTTGGATTACCAAAACGTGGTTCAAGGGTTGTAGCTTTAATCATGATAGAGCCCAAGAGATTCAAATCATAGTATTTGGCATACTCTTGTCCGAAACCAAAACAGCCTGAAGCAGGAATGATAGGATTCTTTAATTCTAAGCCTGGTAGAGAAACTTGTAATCGATTTGTAGTCATGACACTCTCCTTATAAAACAACAGTTCCTGTTTTAAATACAGGCCCATCTTCACACACACGTTGACTAACTGTTTCACTATCTGGCACTTTCAGGACACAAGCGTAGCAAGCCCCCATGCCACAGGCCATACGAGATTCTAGAGATAGATAAGCTCTTGGATGGTCATAGAAGGTTTGATTGATATATTTCATCATACCAGGTGCACCGCAAGAGTAGATGGCATCAAATTCTGTGTCAAATTCATTAATCACTACCGATACGTTTCCTTTAATACCATAAGATCCATCATCAGTCGTTACAAAGACCTGACTAAATCTGGATAATTCATCTTCCAAAATAACAGCATCTTTAGTAGCGAATCCTAAAACAGTTGTTATTTCAACACCACGATCATGCAGTTGTTTAGCTACTTCAAGTAAGGGCGGCACTCCGATTCCACCACCAACTATAAGAACACGATTCTTCTTGTCTAAATCAGATAAATCAAAGCCATTTCCTTGAGGTCCCATAACATCTATGCTATCACCTGTTTTTAATCTTGAAAAGATTGCTGTTCCTGCTCCTTCAACTCGATAGATAAGTCTGCATTGCTTAGACGCCTTATCTATTGATGAAATCGAAATTGGACGACGTAAGAGATGGGCATCATCAGGTACACGCAAATGAAGAAATTGGCCCGCTTTCATAGCTTCCACCATTTCTCCTTCAAGTACAAGCTCAAAGATTGCTGGCGCGATTTCCTCCTGAGATACTACTCTCATAACATCTAAGCGAATGGCACCCATTCGTTTTTTACAATTTGGATTCATAACTTTTCCTCCTTAAATTTTAAGGGGATCAGATAAAGAAAAACCTTGCACTTGCAAGGTTTCAGTTAAGATATTTACACAAAAGTAGCAAATAAGCACTTGCTTACTTGTTTCCATTGTAGCTTCTTTTCTCTGACACCTTGTGAGTCTCTCTGGACTGCCCTTAAAGGTTAAATTTTCACTAGTATACTGTATCAAACCTAAAAAGTCAAGTAAAAATAGGTAAGGTATCAGTTCATAAAAGTTGCTTATTTTTGTGAAGAAAGAATCTTTTCTAATTTTTGATAATCTTTAACACTGTCGATTTCATAGATAGAGTTTTCTTCCAACTCTTCTACATATACATCTAGTTTTTTGATGTTATCTTTGACCATGTTATCCCAGTAGAGGTCAACAAACTCGCCGCTTGCATAGGCTTCATCGATAAAACCAACAATCTTTTCAGCTGTTGGAGCGTCCCAGAATGACACACCACTCAAGATACGTCCATTTTTGCTATCGACAATGATATCCTGAACTTTGTAATCATCTCCATAAACTAGGAACCACTCATTATCACAATCTTCACGATAAACACTGAAGTAGGTTGAACGTTGGATATCATTACGGAACATATTTTTGAAAAGATAGTTATCCGCATCGATAACATAGCTGTTGGCCAACTCTTCTTTTACCAAGTATAGAGAGTAAAAGTTATTGTAATCAGCATACTTATCGTTGAAGACCAAACGAACTCCGTACTTTTCTTTAAGATAGTCGAATTGTTCTTTCAAATAACCAACAACGATGATAATGTCATCAATTCCACGTTCTTTTAAAAATTCAATTTGATATTCAACTAAGGGTTTTTGATTGACTTTAACCAAGGCTTTGGGAGTATTTTCTGTCATGGGTCTCAAACGAGTTCCCAATCCAGCTGCTAAGATAATCGCTTTCACGCGTTTTCTCCTTTATTCTTTAATAATAATGTAAACACCAGCCATTACGATAAGTGAAGTAATGATGGTTAGCAAATTAAGGGGTGAACCCAAGAAAATTGCTGCAAATAAAACAGTCCATACTACATAACTCACATTTAATCCAGTAGCTTTTGCTGGCTGCAATCGATTGATAGCCATATAGTAGGCGAGATAAGAGATCATATTAAATGCTGCAAAGACTATCAATAAACCAAACAATTGCCCATTTGCCACTTCTGCAAATGAGTGATGCGAGAAAAGCACAATAACAAGATAAGACAAGAAGGATGTAACTTGACGAATCAAGAGAGCTTCAATTTCGCTGAGGTCACTTTCCATAGCAAAGGAGCTCAGAACACTTTCACTTCCCCAAGCAAAAGCACAAATCAAAGCACATAGAATACCTATATAGAAAGAATTAACCTGCTCTGCTTTATAGGTCTGAGCAATAATCCCAGCAATGATTAGAAAGATACCAAAAATTGTATTTTTGGAAATCTTGTGCTTCAAAAAGAAGAAGGCAAGCAAGACTGAGACTGCCGGATAAATAGCTGAGACTGACGAAGCTAATGAACTTCCAATATACTTAACCGCATAGAGATTGGCCTGCATACCAATCGGACCGGCTAGTAAAGCTCCGATGATAACACTGACATTTCGAATGTTCAAGAAGATTGAAAAACGAACTCTGCCTTCCTTAACTAGAAGATATCCTAGCAAGATAAAAATACTTAGGAAATCGTGTGCTGCTGCTACTACGAAGGGCGATAAATCCGTGAATATTGAAAAGATATAAGCACTAATAGTTAATCCTAATCCCCAGAACACACCTGATAGTAGCCCAAAAGAAACTCCATTTTTAGTTTTCATTTAAATCTCCTTCAGACTCTAATTCTTTTACTGCTCTATTGTAACGAGAGATTCCGTAATCTCCGAAATCTGCACCATTTTCTTCTTTGTAAATAGTCCAAAGACTCCAAATGATATCTTGCAAGATTTTGTAAATACGAATTTTCTCCCTTGAAACTGGAGTCTTGTCACTCTCGTAATGACTTAAAAAGTCTTCTTCTTCTGCACTTGTAAATTCAGATTCTAGGAAGAGGGCTGCCAAATCCCACATAGGATCATTCATAGAAGAATATTCCCAATCAATTAGATAAAGATGTCCGTCTGGACCTTCAATAAAGTTTTCTGGAACCAAATCAATATGACATGATTTCTTGTCAATTCCAATTTGTTCAAGCTCTTCTTTCAGAGAAAATACAGCCTTTCTGACAGCTTCATAATTAGGATAAGAAATCTCCCCTTGAATCAATGATTCATATTTTTTAATTTCCTCAAAAGGAGCAAACTCTCCTTTCAATTCTTTAGCAGAAGCATGAATCGTTTGTAAAATTGGAGCTATCTTTTCAAATTTAGTTTTAATGGTATTAAAATTAAGTGTCTCAGCATTTTCGATGTACTGATTAACCTTGATACCTGCTTCGATATCAAAAAGATAATTTTCTACATCTAATTTTAAATCTTTCAACAACTCAAGATTGTACTTTTCATTCTGGCGGTCGATTAATTTATCAGTACCTTTACCAAAAAACTTAACGATGTACTGGTTTGAGGTTGTTTTAACCAAATAGTTTTGATTGGTCATCCCCCCCAATTGTTCAACGCTCTGAATTTCTTCGTCAGCTGACAATAAGGAAGCAATCTTTGCTTTAACGATTTCCTTCACAATAATCCTCCATTATACTTCCCACTTAAAGACTGTCTTAAATGCGGTATTTAAGTCAGTTGCAAAAACTCGGTGAATATCTTTAATTTCTCTGACTGGTTCTTCTAGATAAATGATATTCTTCAAACGATTGGCAAATTTTTTAATTTCCATCATTTGGATAGCATTTTCAAAGTCAATTCTTCCTGAACGTGAAGAGCCGACTAGTAACAAGCCTTTTTCCAATGAATCCCGAGTGTTGATGTTGACCTTATACTCACTAACACCCATCATCAAAATGGTCCCTTGTGGTTTGATGTAACGGATCAAGTCATTAATAGCAGGTCCGCATCCATCACCACCACAGCATTCAAAACCATGGTCAAAACTAAGATCCTCTGGGATACTATCAGTGATGTAAAGCTCTTTAGCAAAAGAGAAGAGTTCCAACTTTTCCCAGTGACGACCAATTACGATAATTTCAGCTTCAGGCAAGGTATAGTTGATAATATTTGCCATGACAAAGGCTAGACTACCATCACCAATGACAGCTATTCTCTGTCTTCTGCTATGAGAAACTGTCAAAAAACGATTCATGGCATGCATACCAACACTGACAAATTCAGTGATAGCAGCTACCGTATCTTCGATGTCAGCATAAGCTACTACACGATCTTTTGGAAGAGAAACAAACTCACGCATGAATCCATCATAACCACTTGACAAGAAGTAGGTACCTGTCATGTAGTTTTCATAGAACTCCTCGTCACTTTGCATAGGTGGTTGATTTGGAATCATAACAACCTTCTGACCAACCTTATAGGTACCTGTTGGATCAGAAATAACAGTTCCACAAGACTCATGAATCATAGCCATTGGAAGCTTTTTAGATAATATTTTGGGATCACGCTTTCCTTGGTAATAGCGTTGATCCGCATGACAAACCGCCATATAATTTGGTCGAATGAGGATATGATTCTCTTGGTCAATCTCTTCTTCCTGATATTTAATATTGATAAATTTTGGTTTTGTCAGTTGATAAATTTGATTAATCATGTCTCTAGTCTTTCTCAATCATGCTTTTAGCAATCTTCAAGTCTGTAACTGTTGTAATTTTAAGGTTTGAATATTCACCTTTTGCTAAGGCTACATCTTTACCCTTAATGACAAAAATTTTACATGCATCTGTTAAAATTTCTTTTTCCTCTGCTGATAAAGAACCATACAAATCAATAAAGTCTTTACAACGGAAGGTTTGTGGAGTCTGTCCTTGGTATAGATGAGCGCGATTTGGAATATCTGTGATAAACTGACCGTTTGTACTTTCAACAATGGTATCTACGGCTTCAACTACTGTATCAACAGCATCATGATTTTGCGCGAGAGCAATGTTATCTTGAATCATTCGAAGTGTGATAAAAGGACGAACTGAGTCATGTGTGACCACGATATCATCTTCAGTGATTGTACGATAAGCATCGATAGCTTCAATAATCTTTTCAATACTAGAATTACGATCCGCCCCACCTTTTGTGATGATGATACGGTCCTTGTGGAGTGGAAGGAATTTTTCAACTAAATCTTCTGCATGAGTCACCCAGTCTCCGTGAACTCCAACCACAATCTTTTCGATACTTGGCTCTAAGACAAATTTTTCAATTGTATGAATCAAGATTGGGCGATCTCCCAACTCAAGAAATTGTTTAGGTAGGTTACTAATACCCATGCGCGTGCCGGTTCCACCTGCTAAAATTCCAGCGTAAATCATATCGATTCTCCTTTAGTTTGTTCTAAAAACTCATTCTTTACTATTATATCATAATCTAGCACTATCTTGAAAGAAATACTAGTTCTCTCCAGTTAGAAACTGATGGCAAGAGCACTTTAGGCTTTGAACATAAAAAAAATGAATCCTTGTATTATTAACTCTCGGTTAATATAGAGTTCTTCAGAATAATATAGAAAGCTTAAAGAAAACTTAAATCATTGGTTGATATGTATAGTGATCCTGAAATTTTAATTAGACTTTTCCATTTAAAATTGTTAAAATAAAATGGAAAATAAAAGAAAAGGAAGCTAACTACCGCCATGATGAATATGCAAAACATGATGCGTCAAGCTCAAAAACTTCAAAAACAAATGGAGCAAAGCCAAGCTGAATTGGCTGCCACAGAATTTGTTGGGACTTCTGCTCAAAACCTCGTAACTGCTACCTTAACAGGTGATAAAAAAGTCGTAAAAATTGATTTTGAACCTGCAGTTGTGGATGCTGAAGATATTGAAACACTTTCAGATATGACTGTTCAAGCGCTCAATGCTGCTCTTGAACAAATTGATGAAACTACTAAAAAGAAACTTGGAGCATTTGCTGGTAAGTTACCATTTTAATTATATTCTCAAAAAGAGGCTGGTTTACAGCCTCTTTAAATTTATGTTAATAAGCAAAGAACTCAGTTGCTTTATTTAGCAATAAGTCACTATATTCAGGGTCTTCCTGAGCCGTTACTAGTTCTTCTTTTGTTCTTTCCAAGTCATCTGTAATCATTCCATCAACACCTAGATGAAAAGACTTATTAAATGATTCCGAACTATTGATTGTCCATACATAGAGTTTTTGATCAGTATTCCATAGTTTCGTCACAAAGTATTCATCTAAAGTAGAATACTCCATTGTGTAGCCTGTAGCAACCGTTCTAGGAAATACAGAATTATAGGGAAGAATAAAGTATACAGGAATATCTGTGTCATACTCTATCACTTTTTCAACAACCTTATAATCCAAGGATTGTATTTGATGACCATAAACCTTAATTTTTGCACCGTATTTGTCTAGAAAATGTTCCATCATCTGCGGGCTATCTTTGTGGCTGGTCTTAATCTCAATGAGAAGTTTCTGATGCAGTTCATTTGCACGATTCAGATAATCATCAAAACTTGAAATCTTTGTCTCATAACCATTCTCATGAATGTCAATCTGCTTTAACTCTTCTAAAGTCAAATCCTGTGGTGTTTTATTAATACCAGCTAAGCCTTTAAGATTAGCATCATGCATCATAACAAATTGACCATCTTTAGTCTCCTGAATATCCATCTCGATTAAATCTGGTTTTAACTGCGCTGTCTTTTCTAAGGATTCTACTGTATTTTGGACACCATTTCCATTCGATACGCCACGGTGTGAAATCACAAGCGGTGGATTGACTACAGGAGCTTCCAGATAATTATATCCTTCAATCGCAAAGAAAATACTTGCACAAACCATGACCCCCCATCTCATGATATGGTCCTTCTCGCGTCTTGGCATAATATCAAGTTCTTCTCCTGTTAAGAAGGACGTAAATTTCACAAGGAAATAGGTCAGTGCCATATAGTGGAAATTCTTGATAAGAACGAAGTTGCAAATAGCAAGGACCAGAGATTCTCTCTGAGTAAGGCTATCCACTATATACTGGGTTAATAGTAAAGGAATGAGAGGAAGATAGAAGAATAGATTGGTTTTTACAATAATTAAGAATAAATGCCAGGCATAAAACCAAAAATAATTTCTAGTTTTATCCAAACTATAAATGATCGCTTCCTTGACCGTCATCTTTTCATAAAAGACCTTAGGTAGAGTGAACATCAAGCGAACAGAAACATAGAAGAATAAGAGTGATAAGATAATAATGGCTACCCACCACATCCAGTAGTTCTCTTCCATGTAGGTTTGAATAAACTCTGGTATAACGATTTTATTGAAATAATAAATCTTAAATATCTTCCTGATAAAAGGAAATAGCATTGCTACAAACAAAAAGATAAACATAGCTTTTGAAATAGTCATTTTCTTCATAAAAGCAAGGCTTTCACGAAATACTTTTCGACTATATTCTATAAGAGTCCTTTTTTCGTGATATAGGAGGTGGCGAGCTCCAATAAAGAGAATACTAAGTTGAAAATAGGCTACAAGTAGATTGATGGCAATTAAAATTACAAAACCAAGACTGACTATGGGAGCATTTTTTATTATCTCAAAAATATTGTTGTAGGAAATAAACAAATATCCAGTCTGACTTAGTAAAAATCCAGCTATCACTGAGTTAAGTGGCAACCAGATATAGTCAACCAACATAAAAATTAGAAAGAATAGAAAGAGGATTTTATCTAGATTAAGGTAAATCTTTTTAAAACCCAATTTTTTCGGTTTTTCAGGTTTCATAAAAACTCCTAATCAAAAAGTTTTGATAAATCCAAAGCACCAAATGGGTTCGAATTGAGACTACTTTGAGAATTGAGTAACAGTCTACTCTCATCTGACTCCAGAAAAGCTTCATACACTCGAGCAGTCATACGAGCATCCTCTAAACTATTATGAGATTGCCCTTTAAAACCTAGAAAATTAGCCACAGTTTGTAATTTTAGATTAGCAATTCCATGAAGATCAGAACTACGTCGCTCCAGTGCTTCGTTATAGAGATCAACTAGATATTGATGACTATAGTCAAATCCATACTCTAGTAGAATTGGTAAATCACTTTTTGCTGCATTATAACCAATAAGAGGCAAGTTACCAACAAAAACTTGAAATTTTTGCAGGACTTCTTCTACCTTTGGTGCGCCTTTCAATGTCTCTGAAGTAATCCCCGTCAAACCATTAATAAAACTCTTCAAAGGAACATCAGTGTAGACATAAGAGTCAAATGCTCCTACTTCTTCACCTTCTTTAAAATGCACTGCTGATACTTGAATCAAATGAGTCTTATCCTGGTGTTTATTGAATTCTAAATCAAATGAGATATATTCTCTTAATGTTTCCATCTTATCAATCCTTATTGATTTGTAAAAAGAAACCACCTGGTCTAGTTCTAGAAACCAAGCAGTTTTTTCTTATTTTCCAAATAAGCGAGCAAAGAAGCCTTTCTTCGATGCCTGAACTTCTTGCTTAGCTTGATCTAACTCCAACTGAAGTGTTTCTTGATCCTTCATAGCTTGAAGGGTTAACTGTTGTTGTTGATCCAATTGCTTATCTTTTTCAGCGATTTGGCGGTCTTTGACTCGCATCTGTTCATCTTTTTCAGCCAGTTGCTTATCTTTAGCTTTCAATTGCTCATAAAGACGAATGATTTCAGCGTTCTTTTCGTCAACAAGAATTTCCATGAGTTCTCGTTGCTTAACTTCATCACTAACCGGCTCATCTTCAAAGATAGTCTTTTTGTAGATTTCTTCAAGTTTGATCAATCCACTGCGAGTAACAACAGTAACACCCTTGTCGTTTTTTGTAATATCTTCTTCTGGTAATTCTTTGACACGATTATTGATTGCTTGTCGGGATAGTCCCAAGACCTCAGCAATCTCACTGACAGTCATTTCAATACTCATAATATCCTCTATTTTTCTCTAGCTTTTCTTAAATTAAATCTTATCATAAGTAAGCAAAACTGTCAAATAACACTGTATTTTCAATGGTTTTTTAAGACATAAAATGTAAAAACTATTTATTGGCTAATATTTTAAAAAGATGAGAGCATCTCATCTTTAGACTAGTAGATAAAAATCGTTTATTCAGTATAATTTTAAGAGAAAACCTTTCTTGGTTTGTAGAGATGATCACGTTTCTCCATAATAGCAAGTAACTTCTCACCTTCGAAAGCGGCAACTTCTTTCTCGCTACACTCTAACTCAATAAAACGACCATAACGGACTTCATCTGCCTGCTCAGGAGTCAAGTTTACTTTTACTAAATCCCCTGTCCCAATCTCGAGTGGATGGAGAAAGTCCAGTTTTCCAGCCTCTACTTTTTGAGTAATTTCATCCAAGGTCAAACCATCTTCCAATTTTAAACCTGCTGCACTAGTCCGTGTAAGATGAGACATATGAGCTGCATAACCAAGCTTCTCTCCCAAGTCAACCGATAAGGTACGAATATAGGTTCCCTTACTACATTTTACTCTGAAAGTAAAACGCGCAAGTTTATCCTCGTAGCAAATCGGACTGGTTCTTTCAAAACTATAAATGGTCACCTGACGTTCTGGACGCTCGACTTCCTGACCAGCACGCGCATACTCATAGAGCTTGCGACCATTGACCTTAACAGCTGAGTACATTGGTGGGATTTGAGTGATAGACCCTGTCAGACTGGTAATGGCTTCATCGACAAGCTTTTCATCCATTGGAGACAAAACAGGAGTCTCTGCGGCAACTTCCCCACTAGCATCCTCGGTCGTTGTAGAATATCCCAGAGTGATTTCCCCCTCATAGATCTTGCCCTCATCCTGCATGAACTCGACAATACGCGTAGCTTTACCAACTGCAATAGGCAAAACACCCACCACATCAGGATCCAAGGTCCCACCATGACCGATTTTTTTAGTTCCTAAAATCTTACGCAGCTTAAAAACCGCATCATGCGAGGTCATTCCCGCTTCTTTTTTTAAGTTGATAATACCGTTCATTTATTAACTTTCTAAAAATACTAAAACTCTCTTTTGGAAATCCTTATTCTGTTCATAGAGTGCATGCCCACACTCTGGCAAAATGGTGAGCTGGCTATCTTTGATATGCTGATGCAATCCAAGCGAACCATCTACGCCAAGAACATCATCTTTTTCTGCTCCAATGATTAACGTAGGACAGTTGATTTTTTCCAAAAAATCTAGACTATCATGTTTCAAACAAGATACAGACTGAATATCAATACGTTGTTTATCTTTAATACGACCAAAGATTCCCATAACATTATAAAGTAACCGCCACTTTTGATAGCTCTTTTGCGTGTAGGAGTGCTTTGCAATATCCAGCATGAGATGCTTAAAATTTCCAGATTGACTGAGTTTTTGCCAATTCTCAATTCGTTCTCTAGCAAGTTGACTAGGTTTCCCTGTTGTCACAGCTAGGATGAGCCTTTGAACCCTTTCTGGAAAATCTACAGCTAGCCATTGAGCAATCATTCCACCTTGTGAAATCCCCATAACATAGGCGGCATCTAGGTTTAGTGTCTCCATTGCTTCTGCTACATCTGCTGCCATATCCCGTGTCGTATATCCCTGCCTCAACTCATTGATTCGAGAAAAAACATAAATTTTATAACGTTCGGCAAGTTTACGGTATGTGATTGAAAAAGGCATAGCCATACCTTTAACTGTCTGCAACCCATCCCCCAAGCCTGGTATGATAACGAGAGGCTTCTTTCCTTTACCAAAGGTTACATAATCCATGCTCTTACCGTTAAAATATAAGGTTTTACCTTTTGTTGAAGACATTACTTCGTTCCCTCTACTATTTTTTCATGATTTATTTATGTTGAGTTTTTAAATGCATGGCAAAGCCAGCAGTCACTTTTTCAAATCCAACTGCCTGATAAAACTGATGTGCAGCATTTCGTTCAGCGGTTAACCCACTATTTAAAGCCAGTGCCTCAACTCCTTCTTTTACCGCTTGTTTTTTCAGTTCAGAGATTAGCCTACTAGCAATTCCTTGCCGTCTTGTTTCTTTTGCAACTGACAAAGCTAAAATACGATAGTAAGATCCATCTGCTTCAAAAAAGAAGAGCTTTACATAACCTAAGAAACCTAAAATTTCTCCGTTTCTTTCAGCTAGAATACAGCCATAATGTGGTTGAGAAAGAATCATTGCTAAACGTCGAGACAGCTTAGAAGCGGACGTTGGATAGCCCAAGTCTTCGTATAAAGACAGTAGGGCTTCAGCATCTTTCATGGTTGCTTTTCGTATCTGCATAGGATCCTCCTATTCTCCCCTTAGTGCTTCAAATTTCGCTTTCATAGTTGGATTCTTCCGAGTCAATTTTTTTACAGAAACATCATCCAACTTATTGTTTGCGAGGCGGAGTTGATTTTCTGAAGTGGTCAAGAATTTCTTGATCTCTTCCATGCGTTTGATGGCCTTGTCGATTTCGTCAATAGCCTTACCGAAGTTGACAGATGCTGAATTGTAGTTTTTAGCAAAGGCAACCTTGAAGGCGTCTAGGTCTTCTTCAAAGTGGGTGATGTCAATATTTTGCTCACGGATAAGTGCTAGTTCTTGCTTGTATTTAAGAGAGTTAAGAGCCGCATTACGTAAGAGACCAATCAACTGGATAAAGAACTGAGGACGAATGACATACATTTTCTCATATTCGTGACTAACATCGACAATCCCTGTATTAAAGGAGTCAGCATCAGCTTCAAGCATACTTACCAAAACCGCATACTCACATTTCTTTTCTCGTCTGTCCTTATCCAACTCCTTGTAGAAATCGGAATTCTTGTGTTTACTTTTTGTGCCATCAGCTTCATTTTTCATCTCAAACATGATGGAAATAAATTCTAGGCCATTTTCATCAAAATCACGGAAAATAAAGTCACCTTTAGAGCCACGTTCAGAAACCTTGTTGTCCTTTTCGAAATAGGCATTTGGAAAAGCTAAGCTACGAATCTTGTTAAACTCATTTTCCGCATATCTCTCTAAACTTTCACCGATTTCCTTGGTTGACTGTTGGGCCTTGAAATTCTTGTAAAACTCAACTTGCTCACTAGCTGCCTTGAGCTGGGCTTCATAGTTTTGTTTCACCGAAGCAAGAGAAAGCTCGTTTTCTTTTTCTTGTAAAAGGAGCTGATTTTTAACCTGATCTCTTTCTTTCTCTAGATCAGACAGTGTCTTTTGCAGTTGGTTCTCATGTTCCAAGCGCAAGGTAGCCAGCTGATTCTCCAGTGCTTGCACTTCTTTTTCTTTCGCCAACAAGCTTTGACTAGCACTTTGCTCAACTTCTTTTTTGGCCAATTCTTTTTCGGTATCAAAGTTCTGAATTTGACTTTGAAGCTGGGCAATTTCTTGGTCTTTTTGCGCTAGTTTTGTCTGCTGTTCATTCATGGCTTTTTGCTCTGCCAAGGCCAGCTCTTGCTTCATACGTTCATGCAATTCCTTATCAAACTCTACAGTTCGAACTTGAGAAATCAGCTCTGCATATTGGCTTTCATTAACTGTAAAAACTTCCCCACAATTTGGACATTTAATTTCGTTCATGATTTTCCTCTGTATTTAACATTACTACATTCATTATAGCATGGAAAAACAAAAAGAAAAAGTTGGAATCAATCCAACTTTTAATCTACGTATGTATCTTCGTTCTTGTTTAAGAAGGCATAAGGCAATCCCATCAGTAGACCACCTCCTATAAAGTTACCAATAAAGGTTACACCCCAGTGACGAAGAATATTTCCAATACCGAAGTTTGCGATTGAATCAGCAGCAACACTGAACTTCACAATAGCAAAGGATGCAAAGTTTGCGGCGATGTGCTCATTTGTTAAGAATACAAACATGTAAATGGCTGATAGAACCAACCAAAGTTTTGCTCCACCATCCTTAACTAAAACAAATGAAAGAATGGCGATGTTTACAAAGATATTAGCTAGAATACCTTCAAGTAAAACTAGTTCATTAGAGCGACCCAACTTCATTTCTACAACTCCAGAAATAAAGCTATCATGTGTTAGATTAGCGTAAGCTGCTGAATGAGCAAATCCCCAACCAGCGATAAGCGCACCAATTAAGTTAAAGAAAGTACAATATAGAAGAATTTCAGCTGTTTTTCTCCAGCTAATTTTTTTCAAAAAACTCCCCGCTGTCAAGAACATCATGTTAGATGTTACCAATTCAGCATTCAAGAAGACAATATAAGCCAGTCCCCAAGCAAAAACAAACGGGAAAAGGAAGCGTCCACTACCTGGTGCAATCTTATTGATCAAATCAGCACCTACAGCTCCTGCTGCTGTACTGAAGGTAAGGAAAGCACCTGCAAACATTGAACGAATTGCATATTTGAATTTACTTTGACTGTAAAGACTTTCCTTTTTCTTACAAGCAAATTCGATTTTTGAAATAAATTCTGATGAGACCATATAAACTCCTAAAACTTTTATTTGTGAATATTATAACATAAAATCGATATAATGGGAAGGCTTTCCTAAATCAATCACTAATATTTTTTAAAATTATCGGAATCGTTTACACTCTTGTAGTTTTAAGGTTTTAGACTTCTAATATCACTGAAAACAATTCCTGAACTTCTAGAACTATTTATTATAATTAATATATTTTTAACTAAAATAAAAGAGAGAAACCTAGCATTTCTCCCCACTTCAATTGATAATTTTTAGTCTACATAAGTCTCTTCATTTTTATTTAAAAAGGCATATGGTAATCCAATCAAGAAACCACCACCTATTAAGTTAGCAACAAAGGTGACACCCCAATGACGGAGAATATTTGCGATTTCGAAATGCTGAACTTAATTAGAAACAATGCTAAATTTAACAATACTAAATGACGCAAAATTTGCAGCAATGTGCTCGTTTGATAAAAATACAAACATAGAAATTGCTGACAATATAATCCAAAGTTTTGCAGACGCATCCTTGACTAAGATTGAAGTTAGAATGGCGATATTAACAAATACATTAGCAAGAATACCTTCAAGTAAAACTAATTCGTTCGGACGAGCCAACTTCTTAGCTATAAGTTTTGGTAAAAAACTATCATGGGTCAGATGTGAAAATGCTGAAGAAGTGGAATACATTCTTGTTCTTTACATTTGAATGTTAGCAAAAGCTTCAATTTCTTCTGCAGTCAATCCTACAAGCTCTGAAACCCACAAGCCGACAATATCTGATAAAACAGAATCGCTGACATATTCATTCTCACCATGACCATATTTACAAGTGAATAGAGGGGTTCTTATCGCTGAATGATAAAAATTGAACGCTAACTCTTGCAGTTTCTCTGGCTGAAATTCGAGTCCCAACTCTTGTACAAGTCCAGCTCTCACTTTATCCCACTCTTCGCCTTTTGACTGGTAGTTTTCTCGTGCTTTATTGAGAAATCCTTGACAGAATTTTACCAACAAATCCTTGTTTTGATAGAGTAAACGACAAGAAAAATCACTGATAGAACTAGCATGGAGTAAGAAAGTAAGCAAGTCGTCAAGACTTTCTGCTACCCGACCAACTTGGCCTTCACTCCCTATAAAGCCGATACTCTCATCCTCAAGAATTACATATTCTCCCCCACTACCGTCTTTAGCAAAGGCTATGGGCGAAAGAGAATAAACTTCATTGTTCTGAGAAAATTCAACCTCTTTCAACTGGTCATAAAAGAGAATATCGCATTCTTTCATCAATAAGTTTCTCAGTTGATTATCTTCTCTTATTACTTGTAGTTGAAGCATATTAGCTACTCTCCTGGATTTGACAATTGTCACAAATGACAACAATTCAATTTTAGCAATCGACTCTTAATAATAATAATAGATTTTAATATGGCACTTCTTGGCCACATTGGCAAGATTTTTCAATAACTCCTCGTTTCTTTTGCTTTTTCCAAAATGAAAAGTAAAAGATTTTCCATCTTTCCTTGTAAAGTACAGATGATACCTGTCCCCATTCATTCTTCTCCCTCGAACGTAATCAATATCAATCTGTTTAATTTCAGCTAGAGGAACAATCCTTTTTCTAAAAAGAATAATCGTGTGAATGTATAATCTTCCCTTTGCAATATGAAAAGGATCCAACATACTCCCACCACTTTTTAAGGATGTCTTAACTCTTTGGAAAAAAAGATAGAAATAAAATAGTGCTAAAAAAATTAACAAAAATCTAATGACCTGATTTTTCCAAAGGACTTCAAAAACTGAAATACGATAACTATACATATTAAAATAATCCCTTTTTTCTTTATTATACCACTTTTGTTGAGAGTCTGGGCCTATAGAAAAATAAGAAAAAGGCTGAACAAAGTTCAGCCCTTTTTACGAATGGTTGATAAGATATCTTTATCTAGTCAAATCAATACGTTGACCAATTTTACCAATGATAATTGCACCAACAATTAGTGAAGCAAATTCTCCGATACCAGTAGTGAACCATGTAAAGAAGAATGGTGCTTCTGCTACAATGTTCAATTCAGCAGCAATAGTGATCATTGAAATTGAAAATAGAATTGAAAAGAAGAAATGATCCTTTCGAATCAATCCATTAAAAAGATAGTCTTTACTATATTTACTGAACAACCAAACTCCTAAGCTTAGGAAGACAAGAGTTGAGCCTCCACCTACAGCGACATCAATGAGTCCAAAACTGAAGAAATTAGCAATCATACATCCAAGAGTAACACCGATAATGTACTTAGGATTATAAAAAGCTAGGAAGTTCATCATTTCAGAAATGCGGAACTGATAGGCGCCATAACTGATGGCATTCAGTGGTGGTGTGATTGTCAACACCACATAAATAGCTGCGACAATGGCAATATCTGCCAAATCACGGACAGTAAGTTTTTTCATATTTTCTCCTTTAGCGGCTTTGCCACGTGTAATATGCTTGGTGAAAGAAGCTAAGCACCAAGGGTTGAGCAAGTCAACTTTACAAGTATAGCACATTTATCAGCTTTATGCTATACTAATCTTATGAAAAGATATATTAAAAAATTCTTCGATAACGAAATTTTATCTTATTTATTTTTCGGCGTTGCTACTACCGTAGTATCAATATTTGTCCGCATCGTCATCTTTTATCTTACTCAACAAGAGTTAGTTGCGACTGCCTTGGGAAATATTGCTGGAATCCTATTTGCTTTCTTTACAAATGACACATTTGTATTTAAGCAAGAAAGAAAAAACTGGTTTAATCGATTAATTAAATTTACCTCTGCAAGACTTATCACCTTTTTATTAGATCTTCTACTAACTTTTATTTTTGTAACATGCTTCCCACAAATTATTGGTTACTTTGTTGGAAATGATATTAATACAATTAATACAGTTGAAATCTTCATTGCACAAGTTACGATGGTGGTTCTCAACTACGTTTTTAGTAAGCTTTTCGTATTTAAAAAAAAATAAGCACTTTTCTTGCATTTAATATAAATTTACGATATAATCTAGACTGAAAAATTTCGAAAGGAAAAAGATTATGTTAAAGGATCTTAAAGATTTCTTGCTCCGTGGCAACGTCGTTGACCTTGCTGTCGGTGTGATCATCGCCACTGCTTTTGGTGCTATCATCAATTCATTTGTTAATGATATCATCACTCCACTTCTATTGAACCCAGCCTTGGAAGCTGCAAATGTACAAAACATTGCTGAGCTTGCTTGGAATGGTGTTACATATGGTAAATTCTTGAGCGCTGTTATCAACTTCGTTGTAATTGGTACTGTTCTCTTCTTCATGATTAAAGCTATTGAAAAAGCTCAAAACCTTCGTAAGAAAGAAGAAGTTGTTGAAGAAGCTCCAGCAGCTCCAACTGAATTGGAAGTTCTTCAAGAAATCAAAGCACTTCTTGAAAAAAAATAAACATTTAAAAGGATTTAGGTATTGTCTAAATCCTTTTTTATTGTTATATTTCATCTTTTAGATGACTCTTGAGTTACACCATATTTTTTGATATAATGAGGGAAGTTTCCACCCTTAGTGTAATGGATATCACGTAAGATTCCGGTTCTTGAAATGGGGGTTCGATTCCCTCAGGGTGGATTATAGATAAAATATTATTAATAATTGAAAAAGCAGTGTATTATCACTGCTTTTTTATTTATATCTATACCTGCTCCGATAGTTCTTCCCACTCCAGCATAGCTTCTTCATGACGCTGACTAATCTTATCCAGTTCTGCTTGTAATTGCATGAGTTCATCTGCATCATTGGTGGTATGCATTTGTTCAGAGATAACTTGGGCTTGAGTTTCCAGCTCTTCGATTTCTGTCTCAAGACTTTCGATTTGTCTCATCAATTTACGAAGTTCTTTTTGACTTTCCTTTTGAGCTTGGTAGTCATTAACTGGAGAAGCCTCTTTTTCTTGGCTATAAGTTGACGCTTCTTCCTCTTGACTAGCTGCCAACTCTGCTTTTTTTTCAACATAATAGTCATAATCACCCAAATAGACGGTCGAACCATTTTCGGACAATTCCAGAACATGTGTAGCAACACGATTGATAAAATAACGGTCATGGCTGACAAATAGAAGAGTTCCATCAAAGTCAATTAGTGCATTTTCCAGAACTTCCTTACTATCAATATCCAAATGGTTGGTCGGCTCGTCAAGAATCAGGAAGTTATTATTTTCCATTGATAGTTTAGCCAGTAACAAGCGAGCTTTCTCTCCACCTGAAAGCATGCCAACTGATTTCTTTACATCATCACCTGAAAAAAGGAAGGCGCCTAAACGATTTCGGATTTCCACTTCTGGCGTCAATCTAAAATCATTCCAAAGTTCATCTAAAACTGTATTACTTGGTGTCAACTTACTTTGAGTTTGGTCATAGTAGCCAACTTCAACATTCGCGCCGAAACGCTTCTCACCCTTTATAAAAGGGATCTGATCAACAATAGACTTGATAAAGGTTGTCTTTCCAATCCCATTCGGACCTACAACTGCTACGGCATTCATCTTACGAAGGTCGAGGTTGATAGGCTCTGATAATATTTCTCCATCATATCCAATAGCAGCATTCTCAACTGTCAGCACAATATTACCAGATGTTTTATCAGAGTGAAAGGTCATATTGGCTGATTTATTCCCAGCTTCAGGCTTATCTAAACGCTCCATCTTTTCCAGTTGTTTACGTCTAGATTGAGCACGTTTGGTAGTTGAAGCTCGAACGAGATTTCGGTTAACAAAGTCTTCTAAAGCAGCAATTTCCTTCTGTTGCTTTTCGTAGTTCTTAGCTTCAGTCAGTAACTTCTGCTCTTTCTGCTCCACAAAGCTTGAGTAGTTTCCTACATATCTATCTAAAGAATGTTTGGTTAAGTCGAGCGTTATGGTTGCTACCTTATCGAGGAAATAACGGTCGTGACTAACAATTATCAAGGCACCACTGTAATTAACCAGATAGTTTTCTAACCAGGCAATGGTTTCAATATCCAGGTGGTTGGTCGGCTCATCCAAAACCAAGAGATTTGGCTTTTCAAGGAGCATTTTGGCTAGGGCTAATCTTGTATTTTGACCTCCAGAAAGCTCAGCAATTTTCATCTGCCACATAGACTCATCAAACTTAAAACCATTTAAAATGGCGCGAATATCAGCTTCATAGGTAAATCCTCCAGCCTGACGGAATTCTTCAGATAGACGATCGTAGTCTGACATGAGCTTATCGAGTTCTGCACCTGTCTTTTCCCCCATCTCTAGCTCCATTTGGCGAAGTTGTCTTTCAGTAGTACGTAAGTCATCAAAGACGTGAAGCATCTCGTCATAGATAGTATTTTCGGATTCAAATCGACTATCCTGTGCTAAGTAAGAAAGGGAAATATCTTTTTTCTTATTAATCTCACCAGAAGTTGGCTCTTCTTCCCCGACTAATATCTTTAATAGTGTCGACTTACCTGCTCCATTTTTACCAACGAGAGCAATACGATCTCTTTCATCTACTTGTAGATTAATATTTTCAAATAGAACATCGCCCGCAAAAGAACGTTCGATTTTATTAGCTTGTAAAATAATCATGTAACTATTTTACTATCTTTTTCTGTTTTTAACAATTCAAATAAAAAAAGTTCGAGCTTTAAACTCGAACTTTTAGATATTAATAACCAATACCACCACGGAATGTACGTGCCATATCTTTTAAGTTATAGTTCTTAGAAGATGTGTCGATTGTCCATTTACCGTCTTTCTTAGTCATCTTGATTTCGTAACCTTCTTTTTGCATATTATCGCTAGTATCAAGAGGAGTTGAATCAAATTGACTTGGTGCATTTTCTAAAATGTACTTCTCACCAGCTTTCATAGCTTCTGAGTAGCTGCTGTATTTACCTTTGTTTTCGTCGTAGAATTTACGGCTCAATTCATGGACATTCAAGTTATCCAAGTCGATTGTTTCAGGTCTTACATAGATAACTGCATAGTCTGGCAAGTAAGTTTTAACTTTGTAATCAACTTTTGCTCGTTTTGCATTTGCTTTGATATATGCTTCTGCAAATGTACGAAGTTCAGAATCAGATGGTTTGTAGTTGTAGAATCCTTTACCGAATGACTCAATAAATTTCTTGATAAATTCTTCTCTGTCAGCCTTCACATCGTTTGTAATAAGGTCAGAAGAGCTTGAAGATTTTTTATCATCTGACTTCTTGTCGTCAGATTTCTTATCGTCTGATTTCTTATCATCTGACTTTTTATCTTCAAGTGCAACGATTTGAGTTTTATCATTAGTAAAGCTTACGTTTGATGCACCACCAGTGTTTTCACCATCTAGGTAAACAGCATCAACATAATTTTTCATAGCTTCTTTAGCTTCATCAATAGTATCTTCGTATTGACTTGGATCAACCTTGATAGCTACGTCATTTTTACCTTTTTTATTTTCTTTTACATCATCGTAAAAGCTCGGTGCAAAGTGAAGTTCATATTTAGAATCTTTATTAACTTCATAAACTACATAACCAGCAACACTCTTGCCTTTAGAGAGACTATCTCCGTATGACATAAATTTTGTTTTACTGTCTGACTCATAAATTTGAATCGGTTCAACTTTTTCGTCTTTTTCGTTATAAAGTGCAATATCTTGGCTAGTAAAGCTAAACTGTTTATCACGATTGTTTTTAATCTCAACTTGAAGAGCAAGATAGTGTGAATTTGAATCTTCATCTTTAGGAAGGACATACATACCGTCTTTAACAGAAACTTCAAAGTTTGAGTTAGATGCAGTACCATTATCACTTGCTTTCTTACTATTTCCACAAGCTACCAATGCTAAAGCAGTCAAAACTAAAGCAGAATGCTTAAGAACTTTTTTCATAATAGAAAATCTCCTTTTTTTATTTATTATATTGTACCATACAGTCAAAAATTTTCAAACCAGAAACAGGAAATCGCTTTTAAAAATATTGTAAATTTTTAAATATAATAAATATCTACTCATTCTATGATTAAAATGAAACTTAAATTCAAAGAACTGAGCCACGCTAACGTTTTACTAAAACTTTAAATCGTGGTATAATGAAGGCGATTAGATTATATATTAAAGGAGATATCTTATGACTTACCAAGAAAACTACCAAAAATGGGTTGATTTCGCTGACCTACCAGATTACCTTCGTCGTGATTTGGAAAACATGGATGAAAAAACTAAAGAAGATGCCTTCTACACAAATCTTGAATTTGGTACTGCAGGTATGCGCGGACTAATTGGTGCGGGTACAAACCGTATTAACATCTATGTTGTTCGTCAAGCAACAGAGGGGTTGGCTCGTTTGATCGAATCAAAAGGTGGAAACGAAAAAGAACGTGGTGTTGCCATCGCTTATGATAGCCGTCACTTCTCTCCAGAATTTGCCTTTGAATCAGCAGCAGTTCTTGCTAAACACGGTATTAAATCATATGTCTTTGAAAGTCTCCGTCCAACTCCAGAACTTTCATTTGCTGTTCGTCACCTCAACTGCTTTGCAGGTATCATGATTACGGCTAGCCACAACCCTGCTCCATTCAATGGTTACAAGGTTTACGGAGAAGATGGTGGTCAAATGCCTCCACATGATGCGGACGCTTTGACAACTTATATTCGTGCTATTGAAAATCCATTTGCAGTTGAAGTTGCTGATGTGGAAACCGAAAAAGCTTCAGGTTTAATCGAAGTTATTGGTGAAGCAGTCGATGCAGAATACCTCAAAGAAGTTAAAGATGTAAACATCAACCCAGCCTTGATTGAAGAATTTGGTAAAGACATGAAGATTGTCTACACTCCTCTTCACGGTACTGGTGAAATGTTGGCTCGCCGTGCTCTTGCACAAGCAGGATTTGATTCAGTTCAAGTCGTGGAAGCTCAAGCAACTCCAGATCCAGACTTCTCTACTGTTAAATCACCAAACCCAGAAAGTCAAGCAGCCTTTGCTCTTGCTGAAGAACTAGGTCGTCAAGTTGGAGCTGATGTTCTTGTGGCGACTGACCCCGATGCTGACCGTGTTGGTGTTGAAGTTCTTCAAAAAGATGGTAGCTACCTCAACCTTTCAGGTAACCAAATCGGTGCTATCATGGCTAAGTACATCTTGGAAGCCCACAAAAATGCTGGAACTCTTCCAGAAAACGCAGCTCTCTGCAAGTCTATCGTTTCAACTGACTTGGTAACGAAGATTGCTGAAAGCTACGGCGCAACTATGTTCAACGTCTTGACTGGTTTCAAATTTATCGCTGAAAAAATTCAAGAATTCGAAGAAAAACACAATCACACTTATATGATGGGATTTGAAGAAAGCTTCGGTTACTTGATTAAGCCATTCGTACGTGATAAAGATGCTATCCAAGCCGTTCTTGTCGTTGCTGAACTTGCTGCCTACTACCGTTCACGCGGTTTGACACTTGCTGACGGTATAGAAGAAATCTACAAAGAGTATGGCTACTATGCTGAAAAGACTATTTCTGTAACTCTTTCAGGTGTTGACGGTGCTGAACAAATTAAGGCTATTATGGCTAAATTCCGCAACAATGCTCCAAAAGAATGGAACGCAACAGAAATCACAGTCGTAGAAGACTTTAAAGCACAAACATCCACTGCCGCTGATGGTACTGTAACAACCTTGACTACTCCTCCAAGTGATGTCTTGAAATACACACTTGCTGATGGTTCATGGATTGCAGTTCGTCCTTCCGGTACTGAACCAAAAATCAAGTTCTACATTGCCGTTGTTGGAGAAAGCAACGAAGATTCACAATCTAAGATTGCTAATATCGAAGCTGAGATCAATTCCTTTGTAAAATAAGATATTAAAAGATGAGATAAGATTGTCTCATCTTTTTTCCGTATCAAATCTGAGCATTTTTAAAGACTTTATGGCATACTAGATTTAAAAGAAAGCGAGGAAAACTCATGGAACAATTTTTAGATAATATTAAAGATCTTGAAGTTACAACTGTTGCGCGAGCACAAGAAGCCATCGACAAAAAAGAAACAGCAACCTTCTTTATTGGACGCAAGACTTGCCCTTACTGCCGTAAATTTGCTGGCACTTTGGCTGGTGTGGTAGCTGAAACAAAAGCACACATCTATTTCATCAATAGTGAAGAACCAAGTCAACTAGATGCATTGCAAGACTTCCGATCACGTTACGAAATCCCAACTGTACCAGGTTTTGTTCATGTTGAAAATGGAGAAATCAAGGTTCGTTGTGACTCTTCTATGACAGCACAAGAAATCAAAGATTTTGCTGGTTTGTAAAAAGCATAAAAAAAAAGAAGGTGAGGCCTTCTTTTTTTATATATCAGTTAGTGGAGTTGCAGTGTCTGGAGACGTATCGTAAACTTGAAAATCAACTCCTACTCCCAAGTCTGCTTGGGCAAGCTGATTAACCATAGTCATATGAGCTAGCTCCTTGATATTATTCTCTTTAGATAGATGTCCTAGGTAAATCTTCTTGGTACGATTACCTAGTGTGCGAATCATGGCGTCTGCTCCATCTTCATTTGAGAGGTGGCCAAGATCAGACAGAATCCGTTGCTTGAGTCGCCAAGCATATGATCCTGCTCTCAAGATCTCAACATCATGATTAGACTCAATCAAGTAACCATCTGCATTCTCGACAATGCCAGCCATACGGTCACTAACATAACCTGTATCCGTCAGCATAACAAAGCTCTTGTCATCCTTCATAAAACGGTAGAATTGGGGAGCAACTGCATCATGGCTAACTCCAAAACTCTCAATGTCGATATCTCCAAATGTTTTTGTTTTTCCCATTTCAAAGATATGCTTTTGTGAAGAGTCAACTTTACCTAGATACTTACTATTTTCCATAGCTTGCCATGTTTTTTCATTGGCGTAAAGATCCATGCCATACTTACGGGCTAAAACTCCAACACCATGTATATGGTCAGCATGCTCATGCGTAATCAAAATAGCATCCAAATCTTCTGGCTTACGATTGATTTCACCCAATAAGCTTGTAATTTTTTTACCAGATAAACCGGCATCCACTAAAATCTTTTTTTGGGGGGTTTCTAGATAGAAGGAATTTCCACTAGAACCCGATGCTAAAATACTATATTTAAAGCCTGTTTCACTCATTCTAGTCTTCTACTTCATCCTCCCATACTTCTTCTTTTACAGCATCATTATCATAAGGAAGAACAATGGTAAAGGTAGAACCCTTACCGTATTCACTCTTAGCCCAGATAAATCCATTGTGTTGCTTGATAATTTCTTTTGCTATCGCAAGACCTAAACCAGTCCCACCTTGGGCACGGCTTCTAGCCTTATCAACCCTGTAGAAACGGTCAAAAATCTTCGGTAAATCTTCTTTAGGAATTCCAAGTCCTTGATCCGAAATAGATAAAATCATCTGGTCATCAGTGGTTTTCATACTAACCGTAATTTTTCCACCATCAGGCGAATACTTGATGGCATTGTTAAGAATATTATCGATTACCTGAGTCATCTTGTCTGTATCAATTTCAATCCAGACCGATGTAATCGGATAATCTCGAACCAACTCATATTTTTTTTCTTGATCCTGGGCTCGTATCTTATCGAAACGGTTTAGGATAAACGTAATGAAAGCTGTAAAGTTAATCAATTCAACATCTAAATGACTAGTTGCATTATCAATGCGTGATAGATGCAAGAGGTCCGTTACCATTCGCATCATACGGTTGGTCTCATTTAGAGATACTTTGATGAAATCAGGAGCAACAGGTTCATATAATGCACCCTCATCCAAGGCCTCTAGGTAAGATTTGACACTGGTCAATGGAGTTCGCAATTCATGACTAACGTTGGAAACGAAAAGCCTTCTCTCGCGCTCTTCCTTCTCTTGTTCAGTCGTATCATGTAGAACTGCTACCAAACCAGAGATAAAGCCAGATTCTCTACGAATCAAGGCAAAACGCACACGCAAACTAATATACTCCCCATTTACATTTTGGGAATAAATCATCATTTCAGGACTTTGAGTAATCAAGTCTCTGAGTTCATACTCATCTTCAATCTTGAGCAACTCTAAAATGTTTTGATTGAGCGCGTCATCACTTTCAACCCCAAGTTGTCTTTTAGCCATATCGTTAATCATAGTGATTTGACCACGACGATTGGTTGCAAGAACCCCATCAGTCATGTATGATAGGATACTATGCAATCTTTTACTTTCCTGCTCAAGGTTTTCTTGAGTTAGACGAATAACTTCAGACAAATCATTTAAGTTATTCGTAATGTTAGTGATTTCAGTATTCCCCTGCATATCTAATACCTGAGAATAATCACCAGCAATTAAATCTTTAATCTTTTGATTTAACTGTTTGAGTCGAATATTATCTCTACGGCCTTCAAGCAAGAGAAAGCTAACAAGCATGATGAAACCAAGTAATATGAGTACAAAGACGAAATCTCTGGTTAAAATTGTTTGTTTAATTATATCAATCATTATTTCTCATATAATAACCCACACCACGACGAGTTAAGATATATTCAGGTCTACTTGGTGTGTCTTCAATCTTCTCACGTAGACGTCTAATGGTAACATCGACAGTACGAACATCACCAAAATAATCATAACCCCAAACAGTCTCAAGGAGATGTTCACGAGTAATAACTTGACCAAGATGAGAAGCTAAGTGATGCAACAACTCAAACTCTCTGTGAGTTAAGTCCAATTCTTCTCCATATTTTTTGGCTACATAAGCATCTGGAAGAATCTCTAAATCTCTAATTTGAAGACTTTGCAATTTAGTATCTTCCTCTTGGTTGTCAACTGCAACTAACTCCGTACGACGAAGAAGAGCCTTAACACGCGCTTGTAGCTCACGGTTTGAAAATGGCTTGGTCACATAATCATCTGCACCAAGTTCAAGACCAATAACCTTGTCAAACTCACTATCTTTTGCTGAAAGCATGATAATTGGAACACTACTTGTCTTGCGAATTGTTTTAGCCACTTCAAGACCATCAATTTCTGGAAGCATCAAATCCAAGATAATAATATCTGGTTTCTCAGCCTCAAACAATTCAATCGCTTCACGTCCATTAAAGGCTGTAACAACTTCATAGCCTTCCTTGGTCATATTAAACTTAATAATATCTGAGATTGGTTTTTCATCATCTACAATCAATATTTTTTTCATATAGTCACCTTTTTCCTTGTATCAATTATACCAAAAAATTGCAAAGAAGACACGAAAGACTGGTATTATCCTATCTTTTTAAATATGCTTGCCAAATTTTTTGTTGAGGTTTTGCTAGCGGATAGAGGTCAAACTCTTCAGGAGTCAACCAAACTACTTCTTTATCACTATATTCTTTACTATCAACTACTTGCCCCGCTAGAATTCGTACATGCCACTTTCGATGGCTAAATATATGCTTCACTTCTTCGAAATCACTATCCTGCCAGTCAACTTCTAAATCATAATCCTGCTCAAAACTTTCTTGAGGTGATGGTCCAAATTGCATAGATGATTCGGCAACCTGATTAAAGAGATTTAGTTCTTCATCTTTTGAAAATTCATCTACCTCAATCAAGGGGAAATGCCAAAATCCAGCAAGTAACTTTTCGCTTTCATTCTTTTCTAGTAAAAACTGTCCTTTACTATTTTGTACCACTAAAGCATTTAAAAATATAGGAACTGGTTTTTTCTTTGGCGCTTTAATAGGATAGCGATCCATTGTTCCATTTTGATAGGCAGCACTAAAATCTTTAACTGGACTATCTTCTGGCCTCGGATTAACGGGTGCCTCAATATCTGAACCCAAATCCATCAAAGCTTGGTTAAAATCACCTGGACGATCTGGGTCAATCAAAATTTCCATCATAGCTTGAAATATCTTGCGATTACTAGGATTTCCAATATCATGATTGACTTCAAATAGACGTGCCAAAACACGCATAACATTTCCATCAACTGCTGGTTGTGGAAGATTAAAAGCAATGCTTGAAATAGCTCCAGCTGTATAGGGACCAATCCCCTTCAGACTTGAAATTCCTTCATAAGTGGATGGAAATTCTCCATTAAACTTATTCATAATCTGTTGAGCTGCTGTTTGCATATTGCGAACACGAGAATAATAACCAAGTCCTTCCCAAGCCTTTAACAAGCGTTCTTCTGGTGCATTTGCTAAACTCTCTACAGTCGGAAACCATTCCAGGAAACGTTCGTAATAGGGAATGACAGTATCAACTCTTGTTTGCTGCAACATAATTTCAGACACCCAGATATGATAAGGATTTTTAGTCCTTCTCCAAGGTAGGTCACGCTTATTTTCGTCATACCAAGCCAATAACTTTTTTCGAAAAGAGAGAATCCTCTCCTCTTCCCACATGGACACGCCATATTTCTCCAAATCTAACATATATCTAGTATAGCATATCCTTATAGGATACTCAAAAAATGAAAATTGTCCTTGTTTTAGTATCGACTCTCTTATCATGCCTGACTATCAGACATACTCTACTATTTCTGTTATTTTCTATCTTTTTTTGATATAATGAATTTTAAATGAATCTTTAAAGGAGATATCAATGCGTTTTAATCAATTTAGTTATTATCCCGTTACAAACCAACAAGCTTTACAAGAATTATCTGAGCTTGGATTCAAGCTTGATCTTTCAACTTCACATAAAGAACAGTTTGAAGCTTTTGTTAGAACTTGTTTTTTCAATTTTAAAAATACGGATTATCCCCTCACTACTTTAGCAGTTGATAAAGAAACAGATTTACTTACTTTCTTTAATTCAGACCTTGAATTGACAGCAGAAATTTTCTATACTGTTGCCTTTCAACTACTTGGATTCAGTTACTTAGTAGACTTTGAAGATGGTATTGCTTTTCACAAAGAAACAGCGTTTCCGATCGTTTACGGAGATTTAATCGACAATCTCTACCAGCTTTTAAATACACGCACTAAAAAAGGGAACACCCTTATCGATCAGTTAGTTAGTGATGGTCTTATTCCTGAGGACAATAACTATCACTACTTCAATGGCAAGAGTTTGGCAACCTTCAATACTAACAATGTCATTCGTGAAGTAGTTTATGTAGAGACTCGTGTTGATTCTGATAAAGATGGTCTACCTGACCTCATCAAGGTAAATATCATTCGTCCAGCATACAATGGAAAGATTCCAGCTGTCATGACAGCAAGTCCATACCATCAAGGAACCAATGACAAAGCAAGCGATAAGGCTCTCTATAAGATGGAAGCTGAACTAGAAGTCAAGGAACCACATGAAATTACGTTAGAAAATCCAACCCTGGACTTGGTTGAACCTGTTGGGGATGCTGAACTTGTTTCTGAAGCTGAAGAAAAACTCACTCATATCAATAGCAGTTACACACTTAACGACTACTTCCTTCCAAGAGGATTTGCCAATATCTACGTATCAGGTATTGGTACCAAAGATTCACAAGGTCAGATGACCAACGGAGATTACCGCCAAGTTGAAGCTTATAAGAATGTTATCGATTGGCTAAATGGTCGTTGTCGTGCTTTTACGGATCATAGTCGTAAACGTCATGTAAAAGCTGATTGGTCAAACGGTAAAGTGGCAACTACAGGACTTTCTTATCTAGGAACAATGTCTAATGGGCTTGCTACTACAGGAGTTGATGGTTTAGAAGTCATTATTGCTGAAGCAGGTATTTCTTCCTGGTACAACTATTACCGTGAAAATGGTCTTGTGACAAGCCCAGGTGGCTATCCTGGTGAGGACTTCGATTCATTAGATGAATTAACTTATTCTCGCAATCTCTTAGCTGGTGACTATATTCGTGGGAACGATGCTCATAAAGCTTCCATAGAAGAACTTAAGAAAAATCTAGACCGTAAAACTGGAGATTATAACCAATTTTGGCATGACAGAAACTACCTTCTTAATGCTAAAAAGGTTAAGGCTGAAGTTGTCTTTACTCACGGTTCACAAGACTGGAATGTAAAACCACTTCATGTCTATCAAATGTTCAATGCACTTCCAAGTAGCATTAAGAAACACCTCTTCTATCATAATGGTGCCCATGTATACATCAACAACTGGCAGTCTATTGATTTCCGTGAATCTATGAATGTCCTTTTGACACAGAAATTATTGGGGCAAGAAACTGACTACCAACTTCCAAGAGTCGTTTGGCAAGACAATACTGCTCCTCAAACTTGGCTGTCACTTGAAGATTTTGGAAATCAAACTGACCATAAAACTTTCTCTTTAGGTACTGAGGAAGCTGTCATTGATAATCATTACCAAGATTCTGACTTCGAACGATTTGGAAAGACTTACCAAACCTTTAATAATGAATTGTATCAAGGTAAGGTGAATCAGATTACCATTGATCTTCCAGTGACTGAAGATCTTCATATCAATGGTCGTGTTAAACTAAACCTTCGTCTCAAGTCAAGTACCAATAAAGGTCTTCTCTCTGCTCAACTTCTTGAACTTGGTCAAAAGAAATACCTTCAACCTTATCCGGGAGTCTTGGCTGCTCGTACTATTGATAATGGTCGTTACCATATGCTGGAAAACCTTTGCGAGCTACCATTTAGCCCAAATGCCCAACGTGTTATCACCAAAGGCTACCTCAACCTCCAAAATCGTCATGATTTATTAAAAATTGAAGAAGTTAAACCAGATGAATGGATGGAATTCCAATTTGAACTCCAACCAACTATTTATAAACTAAAAGAAGGCGATACTCTCCGTCTCGTTCTTTATACTACTGACTTTGAAATTACTGTCCGTGACAATACTGATTATCAATTAACAGTAGACCTTGCGAAATCTAGTCTTGAAATCCCAGATCAAAAATAGTTAGTATACCAGAAAACCCGTGATAAAAATATCACGGGTTCTTTTATTCTTATTTTTTTTCTTCGGCTTGTTTCTTCATTCTCGCAAGTCTCAAAGCTCTATTGGGATTGAGGCGATTAAAAAGTTCTTCTAATTTCTTTTCATTCCAGACGTCTGCTGCAGAAACAAAATTTCCATCAGCATCTCGGAAAGATATTGGTTTATCACCCATAGCTATCTCCTAGTCTACAAACTCAAACTCAAATTTTCCAATACGGACAAGGTCGCCGTCCTTAGCACCACGAGCACGAAGAGCTTCATCAACTCCCATACCACGCAACTGACGCGCAAATTTCATGACAGACTCATCACGGTCAAAGTTAGTCATATTAAAGAGTTTCATGAGTTTTTCACCTGAAAGAACCCAAGTTGCATCATCATCACGACCAATCTCAAATGGTTTTTCTTCTTCATCAAAGCCATAGTAAACTTCTTCTTCCATCTCTGACTCATCATAAAGAAGGAATTCTGGCGTTTTATCAAGAAGCTCAGCTGTTGCATCTAATAGAGGTGCAAGACCTTGCTTAGTCAAACCTGAAATTGGGAAGATTGGTGGTAATTCTTCAAATTCATCATAATTAGCAGCCAATTTTTTCTTGAACTCTTCAAGGTTTTCTTGACTCTCAGGCATATCCATTTTATTGGCAACAATAATCTGTGGACGCTCCATAAGACGAAGGTTATAAGATTCAAGCTCCTTATTGATTGCTAAATAGTCCTCATAAGGATTACGTCCTTCACTAGCTGACATGTCAATGATATGAAGGATAACGCGAGTACGCTCGATATGGCGAAGGAACTGGGTCCCTAAGCCAACACCTTGGCTAGCACCTTCAATCAATCCAGGAAGGTCTGCAACGGCAAAGGATTCACCGGACTGGGTACGAACCATACCAAGATTTGGAACAATTGTTGTAAAGTGGTAGGCACCAATTTTTGGCTTAGCAGAGGTAATCACGCTAAGAAGTGTTGATTTACCGACAGACGGGAAACCAACTAAACCAACATCCGCAAGGATTTTAAGTTCTAACTGTAATTCACGTTCTTGACCAGGTTCTCCGTTTTCTGAGATTTCTGGCGCAGGATTTTTAGGAGTTGCAAAACGGATATTTCCGCGACCACCACGACCTCCATGAGCCACGATGAACTCTTGTCCGTTCTCTATCAAATCAGTGAGAACTTTCCCAGTCTCCGCATCACGCACGGTTGTCCCTTGAGGTACATGGACAATCAAGTCTTCTGCCCCTCGGCCATGCATTCCTTTTGTCATCCCTTTTTCACCTGATTGGGCCTTGAAATGACGATTGTAACGGAAGTCCATAAGGGTACGTAAGCCTTCGTCTACAACGAAAATAACGTTACCACCACGTCCTCCATCACCACCCCAAGGTCCTCCGTTAGGGACATATTTTTCACGACGAAATGCAACCATGCCATCGCCACCATTACCAGCCTTCACTTTAATCTTGGCTGTGTCTAAAAACATACTCATATTCTTTTCTCACTTTAAAAAGGGCTGGGAAAATCCCAGTCACCAACTAATACAATTTGATCCTCTAACTAGTATTTTAAAATCTGCTGAATACACCAATTGCAGTCGCAAAAATACCGCCTAAAGTAACAAACAACATGATTAATACGACAAACATTGTAAGTTTTTCAAAGAATGTTTTTTTACGTTTACCATTATCACCGAATGCCATGTTTTCTCCTTTACTCTATTACTCTATTCTTAAAATTCATTTGATACAGGAGCAATTGCCCACAAAATTAAGTAAGCAACAATGCCTGCCCCATAACAGAAAGCTAAAACTCCCCAAATAACACGAACAATTGTAGGGTCAATATCAAAATAATGTGCTACTCCTGCACAGACTCCACCAAGTTTTTGGTCTCGACCACTTCTCATCAATTTCTTTTTCATTGTTTTTTCCTTTCATCGAAAGAATCTAATCATTCAAGTATTTTCTTAAATTTCTTAATTGTTTTCTAGACGCCTTAAGCATATGCTTCGAACCTTTAACTGGCATAGTAACAGCCTGTTGCGGAATATAGAAGACTGTCTTTAAAATACGTTTTGTAACAGGTTCGTCAGCCCCTGTTTCTTTGGCAAAGTTATTTGAAATAATGACGTCTAGATAAAATTCATGGACTCTTCTACCAAAATTCTCAGCAGAAATTTCATATAATTTTTCAGCCAAGTGTTTTTCATCCATTGACGGTGTAGCAAGTAAAGCCTCAAGAATCGCTCCTGCCAAGTCTCTTTCCTCATAATAAAGAGTTCCGAACATTTTATCATTGATGAGATTATCCAAATAAGGATTACCATGGGCAATAACAGGTGTCTTACTAGCTAAACTTTCCAGATAAGTCAATCCCTGAGTCTCACTTGTAGAAGCCGATATGAAGAAATCAGCTGCCTTATAATAGAGTGCCGTCTCATTTGGCGGAATCATACCTGTAAAGATAACAGAATCTTGAATTTTTAAATCTTCTGCTTGCTCCTTAAGATTGTCTAAATAAGGTCCATCTCCAGCTACAACCAGTTTAACATTTGGTTCTTCTTTTAGGACATCTGGTAAAGCTTTAAGAACTGCTTGAATATTCTTCTCGTAAGAAACTCGAGAAAGACTTAGAAGCATCTTTTCGTCTTGTTTGATCCCTAGTTTATCCCTTAAGTCACTAATGTGTTCAGGACCAATCTCAGGGCGTTCAAATTTAGCAAGTTCAATTCCAGTAGGAATAACACGCTTTTCAACTTTTACCTTATAGTCAGATAAAAGGTCGCGCACAATTTCACTCGGACAAATGACTCCATCAACGTCATGCAAAAATCCTCGAACAAGATATTTGACCATACTTGGGCGAATCAACATCCCCTTAGCAATATAGTGAACATAATCCTCGTACTGGGTATGATATGTATGAATAACTGGGATTTTCAATTCTCGAGCAATCCAAATTCCCAATAAACCAAGAGAAAACTCAGTTTGGGTATGAATAATATCGAGTTTGTATTGTTTAGCAATCTCAAGAGCTTTCGTAAATCCACGGTAAGCGAAACGACGGTCTTTAAAGGCAAAGAAAGGAACACTAGGAATACGAATAATCTGCCAGTCTTCATAACGATTGACATCCTTATCGGTTGTCGTGAAGATAAAGACTGCATGCCCTTGTTTCTCAAGCTCTGTTTTTAAGGTTCGAATACTGGTTGCAACACCCGAAACCTGTGGGAAATAAGTATCTGTAAATAATCCAATTCGCATATACTACCTCATTTTTTTCCTAAAGCCGCTTGCTCCCGATAGAATTTTAGCCAGATTTCAAGAAGATGCTCTTCTGAATATTCTCTTGAAATGGCCTTAGCCTTTTCTTTCAATGCTTTCAACGCTTCTGGATGCTCTCCATATTCCAAGATAGCTTCTTTCATCTCTTCTACATCACTTGTTGGTCTGTAATTTCCTTCAAGAATGACCTTGTAAAGATCTAGATCACGAAGCATAATGGGTGCTTCACAACTTGCAGCTTCTAGAATGGTCATTGGAAAGAGCTCGTTATAACTAGGAAGCAAGAAAAGATCTGCCAAAGAATACAGTTCTCTCATCCGTTCTGGCTCAACAATTCCAGGGAAAATCAGATTCTCTGGAGGATTATCCATGATTTTTTTATAGCGTTCATAACCATCTGTAATCCCACCAAATGAGAAGCCTCCCGCCCAAATAAAGGTGATGTCCGGTAGCTCCTCAGCAAGAGTAATGAAATCATCGATTCCCTTACGCTTCTGAACCTGCCCAGCTCCTACTACTACAAATTGATTTTCGTTCAATCCCATATCTTGTCGAAGTTGCCTTACTTTTTCTGCAGAAAGTGGGTGCCATTTTTCTTTGTTAACAAAGTTAGGAATATAGGTCACCTTTTCACGGGGAATACCAGCTGCAACCAAATCTTCGATAAAAGAAGGATTAACCACAACCAAGTGTTCCATACGGTCATAAAAAGAAAACACATAGCGCTTAACAATCCCTTTTAGAAAGAATGGAATCTTCAAACTACCTTCTAAGGTGTCAGGCAAGAAATGGACATAACCAATCCTACGACCTGAACGCTTCTTTTGAAAAGTTGACAGATAATAAGGAAGGTCGATTGTATGAAAATGAGTAACATCAGCTTCTACAGGAAGATTTTCCGTTACAATTAGTTGGTCTTTCGCATCACGTTTCAAAAGTTGCACAAGTTCACGGTAAGCTCCAGAAACTCCTTGTCCTGCCACCTTTTCACTCGAACTTAGCATGTTGATGCGTAATTTCTCTTTTTCCATACTATCCATTATATCATTTTATTGAAAGAAAATCAGCAAATTAAAAGAGAGATAGCATAAAAGCTAGGGAATTTCCTAACACTTATACTATTTCTCTTTTTATATGATTTTATTTAATACCTAAAGCGATACGTGCATAGCGACTCATTTTTTCAACCGTCCAAGCTGGATACCAAACTAATTTCACTTCAACGTTAGTAACTTCTGGAACATCTGTCATAGCATCATAAATTTGATCGGTCAAGAGGTCTGCTAATGGACAACCCATAGTTGTTAAGGTCATATCAATCTCAGTATCACCTGTATCACCATCAAATCGAATTTCATAAATCAGACCTAGGTTGACGATATCGATTCCTAATTCTGGGTCGATAACCTCTTCTAAAGCCGTCAAAATGCGAGTTTTGATGTTTTCAATTTGCTCTTCTGTATAAGCCATGTGTAATCCTCCAATTTTAATCTTCGATAAAGTCACGAAGTGGTTTACTACGACTAGGCTGGCGAAGTTTTCTCAATGCTTTTGCCTCAATCTGACGAATACGCTCACGAGTAACGTTGAAGACTTTACCAACATCTTCTAGAGTACGCATTTTACCATCATCAAGACCGAAACGAAGACGCAATACATTTTCTTCTCTATCAGTCAAAGTATCCAGAACTTCATCCAACTGCTCACGCAAGACGATACGAGTGGTGTAGTCCACTGGATTTTCAATCACTTCATCTTCGATAAAGTCACCAAGGTGGCTATCATCCTCTTCACCAATAGGTGTTTCAAGAGAAACTGGTTCTTGCGCAATCTTTAAAATTTCACGAACCTTGTCAGGAGTCATATCCATACGTTCAGCGATTTGCTCAGGAGTAGGATCTTGTCCCAACTCTTGAAGAAGGTTACGCTGCTCACGAACAAGTTTGTTGATTGTTTCTACCATGTGAACTGGAATACGGATGGTACGAGCTTGGTCAGCAATAGCACGCGTAATAGCCTGACGAATCCACCAAGTGGCATAAGTTGAGAATTTGAATCCTTTTGAATAATCAAACTTATCAACGGCCTTCATTAATCCCATATTTCCTTCTTGAATCAAGTCAAGGAATTGCATACCACGTCCAACATAGCGTTTCGCGATAGAAACTACCAAACGTAGGTTAGCCTCTGCTAGACGTTGTTTCGCTTCAACATCTCCTGCTTCAACGGCAAGAGCTAATTCTTTTTCTTCTTCGTTAGTAAGAAGAGGTACGACACCAATTTCCTTCAAGTACATACGAACAGGGTCATTGACTTTGGCAGATGTTGAACCAATTAAGTCTTCATCGCTAAGTTCTGGTTCTTCCTCTGTACTTAAGACACGTTCACTCGGATTTCCTTCGTTATCAGTGATTGCAATACCTGCATCTTGAATCCGTTGCAAAAGGTTCTCAATGCCTTCTACATCAAGAGCAAAAGGAATTACAAGGACATTGTTAATTTCATCATCTGTCGCAGTACCAGTTTTCTTATGGTTACGAATAAATTCTGCAACTTGGACATCAAAAGTTGTTACTTCTTTTTGTTTTTTTGCCATTCTTACTCCATTCTTCTTTTTTGGGCAATTAAGCGTTCAAGCTCTTCTAAAGCAGCATCTGTGTCGCCTACATGACTAGCTTCCTGAACTTTCTTTTTAATTTGCAAGTTTTGTTGATTCAAAAGAGCACGATTACGAGACTCCTCCACTTCCTTTAATTCTTCCGGAGACATCTCAGAAGGTAGATCCAAAGCTAACACCTGGTACCAAGCATTTTCCACTTCTCTAGTCTGATTTGCCAAGTCTTCAGAAGAAATCGAACCATTATCAATCAAGAGTACATACAAGGTCTGAAACTCTGGAGTTTCAAATACAAAATCATCTCTCAAACGATAATCATTCAACACAAGGGGGTGCTCCATCATACGATAAAGAATATGTGCTTCAGCTCTCATGACTGCCGTCAATTGTTTAGAAACCGACATAGTAATTGGTGTCGGATTAACAACCTGCTTCACTTTTTCTTGTCTTTGTCTGACACGACTTTCGTTGATAATGTGCTCAACTTGTTGATAATCAAAAGATGGCAAATGATCCGTCAACAAATGAATATAGGTGTTCTGGGCTGTGATAGAAGGTTCTCTGACGATAAGAGGTGCAATTTTCTCAATGAACTCAATCTGTGCTTGGAGATTTTCACTATTACTAGGTTTGTAATGATGGATATAAAACTCAATCGTACTGATTCGAGTATTGGATAAAAGATAAGCCAAATCCTCTGGAGAATTCTTTTGTAAATACTCATCAGGATCCATTGCATCAGGAATCTGGACTACTTGAACAGGTAAATCCTTAAGCTCGTCCAAAGCTTTAGCAGTTGCAGCTTGTCCTGCCTTATCACCGTCATAAGTGATAATCACTTTTTTTGTAAAGCGTTTGAGATGTTCGACGTGTTCAGCAGTCAAGGCCGTTCCCATGGAAGCTACTGCATTTTCAATACCAGCACGGTAGGCTGCAATAACATCCATAAAACCTTCCATCAGATAAATTTCAGGAGCTTTACCTGAGCCTTTTTTTACCCTATCCAAATGATATAATTCGTAACTCTTGTTAAAAATCGCCGTCGCTCGACTATTTTTATACTTGGCAGTTTGAGAATCTGTCTCTTGCCAAATCCGTCCAGAGAAAGCAATTACCTTTCCTTGGTCGTTTGAGAGTGGAAATATAATCCGGTTATGAAAAGTATCAAAAAATTGGTTACTCTCAGATAGATAAAATAGACCTGAATCCAGCAAGTCCTTCTCACTATAATCGTCTGCTAAATGCTGATAAAGATAAGAGCGTTCTGCTGGAGCTAGACCAATCATAAAGTGTTTAATGACATCATCAGTCAAGCCCCGTTTATAGAGATAGTTTCTCGCCTCCTCACCCATTTTAGTCGTCATGAGGATTGCATGATAAAAGCGTGCAGCCTTGTCATGCATATCGTAGAGATTTTGATGGGGTGACGTATGTGGGACAGGGTTATGTGCAGGAGTTTCAAGGTGCATTCCGAGACGTTCGCCCAACATCCTTACTGCATCCGCAAAAGTTACTTGTTGATACTCCTCTATAAACTTAAAGACGTCTCCAGAACGACCACAACCAAAACAGTGGTAAAATTGCTTATCTTCGACCACGTTAAAGGAAGGGGTCTTTTCACCATGAAAAGGACAGAGCCCCAAAAAGTTCCGTCCAGATTTTTGTAAAGAAATCACTTCTCCTATGATTTCGACAATATTGGTATTGCTTTTGATTTCTTCGATGACTCTCTTGTCAACCATAGACAATACCTCCATTTTATCACAGTTTACTTTATATAGTATAGCTTATTTCTGAAAAAAAGTAAACCATTTCATACCTTTTACATGCTTCTATTTCATAGAAAAAAGGCATTTTCGAGAGTAAAATTTTAGGAAATTACACATTTACTTAAAATTGAAAAAATAAATAAATGAAAATATCTCTATTTGCTTCAACAAAAAAACTTAGAGATAAAATTTTACCTCTAAGTTTTTTGTAAATGAGAAATCTTATTCAAACAGTTTATAGTAATCTGAAATCTTCATCTTAGCTTTTTCATCCTTGCTTAAATCTTGGATGATTCGTCCTTCCTTCATAACAATGAGACGATTTCCATACTTGAGAGCATCTTCCATATGGTGGGTAATCATCAATGCTGTTAGATGGTCCTTGTTGACAAAGTCATCTGTCAATTCCATCAAGGCTACACTTGTTTTAGGGTCAAGGGCCGCCGTATGTTCATCCAACAAAAGGAGTTCAGGACGTTTCAAGGTTGCCATCAAGAGGCTCAAGGCCTGTCTTTGTCCACCTGACAAGAATTCAATCGGTGTATCCAAGTGTTTTTCTAGACCATTTCCGACTTTCTCAATGGTTGCTTGAAATTCTTCCTTGTAAGCTGAGAGTCTTCTCGGAAAAAGTCCACGTTTTTCACCACGAAACTTAGCAATCAAGAGATTTTCTGCAACTGTCATACGTGGAGCTGTCCCCATCTTAGGATCTTGGAAGACACGAGAGAGATACTTGGCACGCTTTTCAGGGCTAAATTGAGTCACATCCTCACCCATGATGCGAATGCTACCACTTGTCAAGGGCAAAGTTCCTGCAATGCTATTAAAGAGTGTTGATTTTCCTGCACCATTTCCACCCAAGATTGTGATGAAGTCGTGTTCATAAATATCAAGCGAAACATCGTTTAGAATAATCTTTTCTTCATCAAATCCATTTTTCACAATTTTTGTGGCATTTTTTAATTCTACAATCGCTGTCATTTGCTTAACTTGACTCCTTTCAAGTATTTATCCTTAAGGGTTGGAATAACTAGACAAGTTGCTAGGATAAGAGCACTGTATAGACGGAGGTAGCTAGTATTAAAGCCAAGAGCAATGACTCCCCATACTAGGAATTGGTAGCTAATAGAACCAACAACAATAGTAACCAGACGTTCTGCTAATGTAAGACTCTTAAAGAGTACTTCACCGATAATTAAGCTTGCAAGACCAACTACGATAACCCCGATACCACGAGAAACATCTGCGTAACCTTCTTGTTGAGCGATAAGAGCGCCAGCAAGTGCGATCACACCATTTGACAAGACCAAGCCCATCAACTCCATACGTCCAGTATTGATACCAAAACTACGAGCCATATCTGGATTATCTCCTGTTGCGATATAAGCTTGGCCCAATTTAGTATCTAGGAAGAAAAGCATAAGAAGGATAACCAAAGTCACAAAAATCAAACCTGTAAATAATTGATTAACCTCAGATGAGAAAGGAAGAACGTCCTGGATTTGTTTAGTTCCTAAGAGCCCAAGGTTTGCCCGTCCCATAATCATGAGCATGATAGAATGGCAAGAAGTCATCACCAAAATACCAGACAAGAGTGTTGGAATCTTTCCTTTCGTGTAAAGAAGACCAGTCGCTAAACCAGCAAGACAGCCTGCTCCAACAGCTACTAAGGTAGCAAGAAAAGGATTGACACCTTGTGTAATTAGAGTTACTGCTACCGCTCCTCCAAGCGGGAAGGAACCCTCGGTTGTCATATCTGGAAAGTTGAGGATTCGAAAGGTCATAAAGATTCCCAAACCTAGAATAGCCCAGACAAATCCTTGTGAAATAATCGATACTATCATGTTACATTCATTTCCTTCTTTTAAAAATTGGAGGAGATGTCTCCAACTCCTCCTTCATTCTTATTCGATTACTTGACCAGCTTCTTTAAGAACTGATTCAGGTATAGTGATTCCAAGTTCTTGAGCCACTTTTTTATTGATAACTGATTTACCAGTTGAGAAGACATTAACTGGTGTATCTGAAGGTTTTTCACCCTTCAAGACTTTGGCAATCATCTTACCAGTAGCCACACCAAGATCGTGTTGGTCCACAACGACTGATGCCAAACCACCTGCTTCTACCATGGCAGTCGCACTTGGGTAGATTGGTTTTTTAGCTGTTTGATTACTTGATACTACAGTTGAGAACGCAGATGCGATTGTGTTGTCAATTGGAACCCAGATTGCATCTACTTTACCAGTCATAACATTAACTGTTGAAGCAATTTCGTTAGTTGATGGAACTGCAAAGGTTTCGACTTTCAAACCAGCTTTTTCAGCGTAAGCTTTGAACTCTTCAACTTGTGATTTAGAGTTATCTTCACTACTTGAGTAGAGAGCTCCGATTGTTTTAACGTCAGGAGTCAATGTTTTAATCAATTCAACCTGTTGTTCAGCAGGGTTGTGGTCAGATACCCCTGTGATGTTTCCACCTGGTTTTTCCAAGTTTTGTACAAGGTTAGCTCCAACTGGGTCTGTAATAGCTGCCATGATAACAGGAAGGTCTTTTGTTGCACTTGCTAGACCCTGAGCTGCAGGTGTCGCAATTCCGACAACAACATCATTTCCATTTGACACCAATTGTTTACTCATTGTGGCAACCTTACTTTGGTCACCTTCTGAATTCATAAAGTCGATTTTAACTTGGTCGCCTTTATAGCCTTCTTCAGCAAGTCCATCTTGGATACCTTGGTAAATCAAGTCGAGCGATGGGTGACTGACGAACTGTAGAACACCAACCTTAGCAGTTTTGTTAGCTGTCTCGGTTTTAGTATCTTGTTTCGTTAAGTTAGAGTAGATCAAGCTTCCTCCAACTACAAGTGCTAGTGCTGCAATAATACCAATTAAACGTTTATTCATATCTATTTCTCCTTATTTCACTTAAACTTAGTAATGTTCATTACACTTTCAATATAACTTTACCAAGCGTCGCCATCGTTTGATTTCCATAATTTTTTCCTCCCCATAGAAAAAGTCCTCACACAAAAAACTTGTGTGAGGACGTCGATGCGCGGTGCCACCTCAATTATAGGAATTATTCCTATCACTCTTACTCGCTTCACGAGTTGCACTATAAGGTGTGCTCACCGAATTCTTATGATTTCAAATTCTTAATAACATCCAGCCCAATTTCATCATCTTCTTCTATCTGTTTCCACCAACCACAGACTCGCTAAAAAAATTCGATGATTACTTTCTGAATGCTTAAATTATATCATTTTACTAAAACTTGTCAAGGATTTTCATGAATTATTTTAAAAAATTATGAAAATTCCTACAGTTTTTGGAAAATATTTCTAGTGTTAACCTGAATTACGTAATCCTGTAGCAATTCCGTTAATAGTCGTATGAATCAATCTTTCCTCATGTGAGGACAACTCTCCGCGACGTTGACGCTTAATCAACTCTAACTGAATATAGTTAAGAACATTGAAATAAGGCATGCGGTAATTTAGACTATCTTTCAAATAAGTGTTTTCTGCCAAGAGTTCTTCATGACCTTCGATAGCCAGGATAACATTCTTAGTCAATTGCCATTCATCCAAAATAGTATAGTAGATTGCTTGTACTTCTTCACTTTCACAAAGTTTAGCATATTCAAAAGCAATATTCATATTTGATTTTGATAGAACCATGTCAACGTTAGATAGGAGTGACTGGAAGAAAGGCCAGTTCTGATACATGTCACGAAGGTATTCAATATTTTTTGGATCTTGATCAATAAATTCCTTGAAGCTTGATCCAACACCATACCAACCTGGGAACATGACACGACTTTGTGACCATGAGAATACCCAAGGAATGGCACGTAGACCACCAATTTCAGTGATTGTTTTACGTGCTGCTGGACGAGAACCAATATTAAAGCTTGAGATATTCTTGATTGGACTAGATTCAAAGAAATAATCGTAGAAATGATCATTTCCAAATACTAGTTCACGGTAGATATCATAGCTACGACTGACTACTTGGTCCATGATCGCCTCATAGCGATTTGATGTATTAGTATCACTCTTCTTCTGTGTAATCATACGGTTAATAGCCGCTGATACCAACATTTCCAAGTTATAGTAAGCTGCATCCTTGTTTCCGTATTTATTTCCGATAACTTCACCTTGTTCAGTTAATCGAATACGGTCCTTGATTGATTTGAGCGGTTGAGAAGCAATGGCGTCATAAGTAGGGCCACCACCACGACCAACAGTACCACCACGACCGTGGAAGAAGGTTACTTTGACTCCAAATTCATCACCGATAGCGGTTAATTGTTGTTGAGCTTTGTATAGAGTCCAACAAGATGATAGATAACCACCATCCTTATTACTATCAGAGTAACCTAGCATGATTTCTTGATAATTATCTTTTGAAGCAATCCACTTCTTAGCAAGCGGTAAAGAGAAATACTTTCTCATAGTCTCTTCGGAATGATCCAAATCCTCAATTGTTTCAAAGAGAGGCACGATTTGAACACGTGCTTTTTCAGCATCCACAAGACCAACTTCTTTCAGCATAATCGCCAATTCTAACATATCAGACACGCTGGTTGCATGAGAAATAATCGTTTGACGAATGACGTCTTCTCCTAAACGATCTTTTAATTCACGTGCAGTTTGGAAAATGGCTAATTCTTTTTCAAGAAGTTCAGACTTTTCAGCATGAGTAGCTGACAAGATTCGAGGGTCTTCTAATAGTTCATGTAAAAGCATCTCGCACTTCTCATCTTCTGAAAGATCGCTATAATGGTCATTAATTCCAGCAGATGCTAACAATTCAGCAACACAGGCTTCATGGACACTTGAGTCTTGGCGCATATCGATAGATGCCAAGAAGAAGCCAAAGACTTCAACAGCCTCCAAAAGCTCGGCAAACTCTCCAGTAAGCAAGGCTTCTGCCTTATTTTCAAGCAATGAATCTTTAATGATAGCTAAGTCTTGTTTAAATTCTTCAATTGTTTCGTAGTAAGGAGGACGATCTTCAGCCAATTCTTGAATGGCTCCTGAGAGACGATTACTAATATAGTCAGTAACCACTCCTTGTTGATGTCCTTGAGCACCAAAAAGTCGCTCAATATGATGACGTTCATCTGCCGATGAGCCGACAAGAGCCCACTCTTTCAAATTTAAAAGAGTTTGAATTAATTTCGATTGAATAAAGTGAAAAGCCCGACGATAAGGTTCTTTCTCACGAAAGACAGATGTATCACTAGATTGAGCAGCCATTTCTTCAACAGCCTTGCTTGTCTTGGATAGATTAGTAGAAAGAGAGAATGTGCGATAGAGACTAGAAATCTTGCTGATATAGTAGTTGAAGATGACTTCACTTTGAATGGTTGCAGAGCGCATGAGTGTCTCAGCAGTTACAAATGGGTTCCCATCTCGGTCACCACCAATCCACATTCCCATAGTAATTGGTTTTGCTTGTTTTAGGTCAATTCCTTGTTCTTTCGCTAGACGTTTATATTCTAACATCAAATTTGGAACAGCCTGAAGGAAGGAACTATTGTAGTATTCCATCACGTTAGTGATTTCATTGGTTACTTTTAGTTTCTTCTCCCGAATCATATCCGTCTGCATAATAATCTCAATATATCGACGAAGATCATTATGCCATTTTTCTTTGTTAATAAGTCCCATTCTCACGTCACGGTATTTACGCAAGAGAGTATGGATATGATTAGTCAAGTCCAGCATACTCTTACGTTGGACCTGAGTTGGATGGGCTGTTAATACTGGCACCACGTTCAGATGTTCAAGAATTTCAGCCGCATTTTCTTTTTCAGCAACCATTTCAATGGTTGTTGACAATTTACCAAGATAATCCTGATCAATATTGTTTAGATGGTTAATTTCGTAAGCCAAGTCAACGTCTTCAGAAATATTGATTAATAGTGGTAAAATAGAGAAATATCTAGAGATGTAGACCATTTCATCATTTGAAAGGCTTCTCACTACCTTATCTAGTCCTTGATAGTCTAGATTTGATGATAGCTTCTTCAACTGCATAATCTTGTCAAAAGTCTCAGCAGGAAGCATATTTTTCGTGATATCTTCAAGTAAATCTGTCAAGATTTGAACTTCTTCTTGGACTACAGTTTTGTTTCTGTTATTTTCTAGTTTTTGAAGAGACATATTCTTCTCCTTGTCACATTTTCTTAGAGCTGTGCTTCATATTCGCGGTAGAGTTTTGCACGCTTTTCACTAGCATCGATATTTAACACAAAGGCGATAGCTACTGATAGAACCAGGAGACTATTCCCCCCTTGTGAAAGGAATGGGAAAGTTACACCCGTTGAAGGGATCAATCCTGAAATCCCTCCAATATTAACGAATACCTGAATTAAAATCATTCCACCAATACCGATTGCTACCATAGAATTAAATGGATTTTTTGCTCGTACCCCCACTAAAATAATACGAAGAATTAGGAAGAATAATAGAGCTAAAATAAGACTGGCACCAACAAATCCAAACTCTTCAATTACAATAGAGAAAACAAAGTCCGTGTGTGCCTCAGGTAGATAGCCTCGTTTTTCGATAGAGTTTCCTAATCCTAGCCCAAACCATCCTCCATTTACCATAGCATAGTATGAATTTGCCAACTGGTGTCCTGCACCAGCGACATCATCAAATGGATTAAAGAAAGCACTGAATCGTTTAGCTACGTATCCAAATACTGGAATCTTAGAAAACTTATCAACACCAACAAGCTTAATGGTTGTTAGAGAAACAAAGGATAAACTGGTCAATACTCCAAGAATAGTTGCAAACCATCGGTGAGCTATCCCACTAATTGAGTACATCAACAATGCTACCAAAAAGAGAATTGTAGCATTTCCAAGGTCAGGGAAAATAGCCAAACTACCAATCATGACTAAAAGTACAAATCGCCAATCGTTAAACGCTCTAGGAAACCATTGGTTTTGAGTTAAAACTTGGAAATCATAAACGGCAATTTCTTCTTGTTGTTTTGAAAAACGTTGAGCCAAGTACCAAATGATGATAATTTTCAAGTATTCCGCAGGCTGAACAGTAATAGGTCCTACTTTGATCCAACCGTATGCACCATTGATGGGAATCCCAATCAAACGAGCTAAAGCTAGTAACACTAACTCAGCAAACATAACGATAAATAACAAACGTTCGTTTCGAAGAAAACCAAGTTTCAGCTTATAGATTACTGCAATAAGCAACAAACTAACGATCCAAAACAAGCCCTGATTTCGAACTAATTGAAAGGCGCTCTTACCCTCCTGAATCAAGGATGCACTCGTTGTCGAATATACCACTATTAATCCCAGAACGGATAAGAGAATATAGGGCACTAAAATAGAGTAATTCAACAGGTGCCTTTTACTAATTTTCATATTTCACCATCTACTAAATTTTTAATTTTCTATTCATTCTAGTTTTACATGCTATTATACCACTTTTTAGACTAGAAAAAAACTCTTATCCGTTAATGCACTGAATTTAAGCTTTTAGAATTCACAAACATTTATTTATATTTTAGCTTATATTCAAAAAAACTCTACCTTTCAAGAGTAGAAAGATAGAGTTTTCATCTTTAGTTTGAAGATGTTGTTGTCGTTTCAGCTGCAGTTGTTGTCGTTTCAGTTGCTGCTGATGTAGTTGTTGTTTGAGTTGTTGTATCACTTTGAATGTACTGAGTAAAGATATTTTGGAAGGCTTGATCTTTAACCTTGATATTTGCCGCCTGCAACTCTTTACTAATTACACCTTGAACAAAAGTAGCATCATTTTGTTTTTGAGTCAAGATAACTGTCTTCAATTTTTCTTTATAATCTTCCCAGTTAGAAGATTTTTCTGTTTTCTTGATCAATTTCACAATATAGAAACTGTTTGAATAAGCTTGTGTACCTGGAGCTGTGATCACATCTGAGATTCCATCAACATTAAGGGCAAAGGCTGCTTTTTTAACAACGTCTGGCAATTCTGTTGATGCAGAGTCAAAAGTGATTTCTCCACCATTTGCTTTTGTCTTTTCGTCAGTTGAATTATCCTTAGCCAATTGTGCAAAGTCAGATCCAGATTCTTGTGCTTTAGCAAGTACTTCCTTAGCCTTATCTTCACTGTCAAGTTTAATAACTTGAGCAGTTACTTCTGGTGTGTACTCATCGTATGCTTTTTTGTAGTTCTCATCTGTCAATTCAGCTTCTGCAGCTTTCTTAACAGCGTATTCAACTAGTTTACTTGTACGAATTTGAGCTTTACGGCTTTCTGCTGTCATACCAGCACGAGAAAGAACGATTTGATAGCTATCACCATATCTTTTTTGCTCTTCTGCTACCGCATCTTCTACTTCTTTGTCACTTACTTCAGATCCATATTGTTTTTCAAAAACTTTTTGGATTGTCATATTGAGCAAAATTTGTTGAGCAGTTGGGTTGTTTTTCACTTCTTCATAAAATTGGTGCTCAGTGATGACATCACCCTTCATACTGATGAGGTCAGCTCCTTGAGAGCTATTTGAACAAGCAGCCAAAGTAGCTACTGATAACAAAGTGATGGCACCAGCCAATAATTTTTTCTTCATGTTTACTCCTTTTTATACACTAGATAAATGTTTACCTTATCTATTTTACTAAATTGTCTTAAAAATATCTGAAATTAATCAACATCAGGCAGTTCTATTTCTGCTTGATTCTTTCTTAGCATCAAGATTCCATCTCCAAGAGGAACTAGACTAGCTGTTAATCCCGGATTGTTTAGAGTTGCGTCAAATAGTCTTTGCAAACCACGATAAATAGTTCGTTGCCCGCGTCGGACTTCCATAATATCCTTAGCAATGTCTCCACCTTGGAAAATATCATCCAAGACAACTACTCCACCAACCTCAAGGTGTTTTAGGATTTCTGGCAAAAATACGATGTATTTGGATTTTGCAGAATCCATAAAAACAAAATCATAGGTCTCTGTCAATGTTGACAAAACGTCTACCGCATCGCCTTCCAAAAGAGTGATTTGATGGCGATTATCAAACTTGGCGAAATTTTCCTTGGCAAAACCAATCATTTCAGGATTCCTATCAATGGTTGTTATTTTTGCGTTTGGAGCATGATTCGCCATTAAAAGAGCTGAAAATCCGATTGCCGTTCCAATTTCTAAAATATTTTTTGGTTGAATTGTTTCCATTAGGAAACGGAAATAAGCGACTGTTTCATGAGGAATGATAGGAATATTCTCCTTGCGAGCAAAGTTTTCTAATTCTTTTAAAGAACCAGTCACCTGCTCTTGTCTGTGGCGCATAAATTCCACAATCTCATCCTTAACAACAGGTCTACGCATGTTGTGATTGGCATTTTTACTGTAAGATTCTACCATGGATCTTATGCCAATCCTAATTTTTCTACAAGTGCTTCAAACTCATTTAAGCGACGTTCAAAGACTGCAAAAGCATCATTGAGGTAGTCTTCTTTCTCCATATCAACGCCAGCTTTTCTCATAACATTGAGTGGATAATCAGACTTACCAGCCTTGAGGTAATCAATATAGCGGTCACGATCTTCTTGACTACCATGAACAATCTTTTCAGCTAGGGCTGAAGCAGCAGCAAAACCTGTTGAATATTGATAAACATAATAGTTATAGTAGAAATGAGGAATACGAGCCCATTCATATTGAATTTCAGGGTTGTCTTCTTTTTTCAAACCATAATATGTTTCATTCAAGTCAGCATAAAGTTCATTTAGGAACTCGCTTGTCAAGACTTCACCATTTTGATCGGCTTGGTGAATAGCATGTTCAAATTCAGCAAATTGAGTTTGGCGGAAGACTGTTCCACGGAAACCATCCAAGAAGTTGTTTAGAATAGCGAAGCGTGTTGCGTCATCTTGAACTTCTTGCAATAATTTTTCAGTTAAGATATTTTCATTGGTTGTTGAAGCAATTTCGGCCAAGAAGATTGAATAATCTCCGTATACATAAGGTTGTGTTTCACGCGTGTAGCTAGAATGCATACTATGACCTGTCTCATGTACGAGAGTAAAGAGATTATCGAGATTATCCTGCCAGTTAAGAAGCATGAAGGCGTTAGTATCGTAGGAACCACCAGAGTATGCACCTGAACGCTTGCCTTGGTTTTCATACACATCAATCCAACGTTCGCTAAAGGCGCGTTTAACACGACTCAAGTAATCCTCACCAAGAACAGCTAAAGCTTCCTCTGCCTTCTTCAAGGCTTCCTCATAAGTAAAGCTGTATTCTACTGAAGACAATGGTGTATAGACATCGTACATTTTAAGGTCTGGAATACCCAAGATTTTTGAACGAAGTGAGAGATAACGATGCAATAATGGCAAATGCTTACGAACAGCAGATACTAAGTTGTCATAGACACTTTCTGGAACAAAGTTGGCCGCAAGAGCAGCTTCACGCGCACTCTTGTAGTTCCGAACTTTTGCACGGTAGTTTTGTACTTTTACATTTGTCTGCAAGGTTTTAGCGTAAGTGTGCTGGTATTGCTCATAGGTAGAGTATAGTGCTTCATATGCACCACGACGAACGTCACGGTTCTTAGATTCTACTAAGCGCATATAGACACCATGTGACAACTGCACTTCATTTCCATCTTCATCTTTAACAAATGGAAAGACGATATCTGCATTATCTAAGATAGCAAAGGTTTCACTAGCAGCACCAAAGATTTCACCAGCACCTGCTAACAACTCTTCTTCACGTTGTGAAAGAACATGTTCCTTATTTTGTAAGAGTTTATCAAAGAAGTGTTTATAAGGTTGAAGTTTTGGTTCTTCTGCTAAAAAGTTTTGATACTGCTCTTCTGTTATAGCCATAAATTCTGGCTCATAGAAAGAGAACACCTGGTCGAGTTGACTGTATAGAGTCATTGCCTTTGCATAGTATTCTTGATATTTAGCAACACGTGTATCCTGGTCGTTTTTCATATGAGCGTAGACATAGAGTTTTTCAAGACGACGACTCAAATCCAAATAACGCTCTGTAATATTAAGAAGGCTTTTTGCGCTATCCAAAAGATGTCCCTCAAGACTAGCTGCTTCTTTTGTATCCTCAGTTAATAGGGCTAATTCTTCTTCCCATTTTTGGTCTGTTTCAAAGATCGTTGATAGATCCCATGTATCTTTTTCATTGATTTCATTTCGTTGTAATACCATAAATTTCCTCCATCCTTTCTATTTTACCATATTTTTCGAGAAATAATGCTGATAAAAAGCAGGTGGATAGAGCTTTTGTTGCTGATTTTGTGGATTCAGTTCATAATAAGCCTGAAAGTTGCGGTAATAATCATATAGATTTTGACTTATCTGACAAAAATGACCACGTTCTATCGGCCTTACTTGGGGATACCAGTCCTGTTTTTTTAGATTTAAAAGATTTTCTCCTCTTAAGTAAGCTTGGGCTTGTTGTTTCATCCAATAGGGGTTTTGATAGTAGAGCTGTTTTTGAATGTAATGACAAATATCTCTATCTTGCTCAACTGAAAAAGTACTAAGAGTTTGTTGCTGATAAGGACTACGTAAAATTTCTAGAAGATTTCCTTTGCCATAAGAAAATTCCTTGACCTGATAATGGAGTTTTCCTTTCAAATCTTGGTGAAGAAGGTACTTGAGTCTCAAAACTTGTCTTTTATGGTCTAACTCCCAAAGATGAAATCCCATATTATGACTAAAATAAAGAAAATCTCTTTGAAGTTTAGTTAGTCTCTCTTTTAGCCAGAGCTTTTCTCCCAGTAGCCAAAGAACTTGAATTCCCAAACTTCGATAACCATTGCTTCTCTCCCGTAAAAGTTCGCAAGAAATAGGACTACACTGAACTTCCAGTGCTAATTGCTTGTTGATGAGGATATCTGCGATTTGCTTCAGTTCAGGTATGGAATATTCCATCTCTACTTCAGCATCTTTCTTAGCCCAATTTAAAAGTGCCACCTTATTCTCCAAATGTTCTGGTCCTTCATTCTCATGATAAAAATCACAACTTTTTAAACTTTCATGCGCAAAATGAGTTCTTACATTTTTTCCTTTTTTCAAGCGAACACTCGTTCCGCAAGCTGGACAATAATAAGCTTGTTTCTTTACCTCATTCTCTAACGCGTTGATTAAATGACCTTTTTTATCTCTAGCTAAAAACATATATCCCCCTTTTCTACATTATTCGAAAAGGATAAGAAAAAGGCCAATAAAATCAGCCTTTCTTCACTATAACATCTAGTATCATTTACGTTTGTTCTTCATATATTTCCGCAACATGGGAATAAGATTCTGTATTTGATCCTGCTTTATCACCATTACACCATATTCCTGACAACGATGACTATAAACAGGATTGATTTTTCCAGAGCAAACAATCATTTTCAAACAATTATCACCTGCAAAATGATTGGCATAAACTTCAAGTTCGTTAATAGCTTCAACTGCTAGATCCGTCATTTTACAAGAAATGAAAACTACAGAGTGACCTTTACGAAGAATAACATCAATCTCATTTTGAACATTGTCAGCCTCAGGGAAAATCCCATTCCAGTCAATCTCAATACCAATCATACATTCATCAAAATACTCCGATTCGAGGGCTAGTAAATAGATATACAATTCTAAAATATGCCCTTTTGTCCGACATAACAGATGTGCTTCTGGTGTTGGGAATATATAAGTAACAGTATCTGTTGTTTCCTCTTCTACTTTCAATAAATTAGCTTTTGTGAACAAAGGGATCAAGCTACTGGGGTAAGAATAAATTTTTCCATTACTCTCCAAAACTTTTGCTGTTTCAGCGTGAAAATCATTTGTTTTTGCCAGTGCAAAGAATTGGGTAATCTGATACCATTTTTCAGGATTTTCGATTGCATATTTGGCCAATTTTTTTATAGCTAGCACTTGCTTATTAGAATGCTGAGGTCTTCTTGATTTAAGGACTTTTCCACCACGTAAAGCTATCAATTGTTCAATGGATAAACTTGGGATAGCTAAATCTTTATCCTTTATGTTACCCCTATCCCAGGAATACTGCCTTCCTTGTTCAACATCCATAGCAATAATGGGAATACCTTTCTCCAAACCATACTGATATAGAACTATTGCTAATAGATTATCTCCACCAAAAACATCGATGGTCACTGACTCAAAATCATTGATAAATACGTCTAATTCCTGGCAGATATTTTCTAGGTGGAATTGTCGAAAATGTACTTGTTTTAAGTGTGGAACTTGTTCCATTAGAAAATGCTTCAAGGATAGCTTATCTTCCTCAGTAATTTTTCTAGTAGAAAGGTATAAAATCTCATCACAATCACTGACAAAAGCTTGGTAGACATTTTTTTCAATGGTATGACGGTCGTATAGTTCAATTAAAAGACTAGTCATCTTAAGACCTCCTAGACAAAAAAGTCTGAAAGAATAGTGGGCGATCAGAATCGTTTTAAAACTATCACAATTCTGATTAATTTCATCGACTTCTCCTACTTCTAGTATAGCATAAATTGAGATTTCCCTTTCTTATTAGGGTAACAAATAAGGAATAGAAAACGACTGCTCTCTATCCCTTTTATTCATTTATTTTACTTTTTTAGCCAACATGGTCGCAAAACGTAGTTGGATACGATTGCCATTCTCATCACGACGGTGCAAATGACCTGGATTTTCATTGTACTTGATCAATTCCCAGTCCTTGTAGTAATTTGCCAACTCACCCTCTTTGAAGGTAAATGGGAAGTTGACTGAGCAAGGATAATCCTCTGTATCCATAGCACACACAATCAAATTGTAACCTCCAATTGAGGTTTGTTCTTGCATGTTTTGAATAATAGCTGGAATGCGATCTGCTTGTAAAAACATGAGAACAACAGTCGATACGATAAAATCGTAAGTTTGTCCAATGCTAGCTGAATTGATATCGTAGAGACCTACAGGCATTTCTAAGTCTTCTTGTTCCACAATGCTTTGCAAGATTTCAAGAGATAGCTCATTTTGATCTACAGCTGTGACATCAAAGCCATGTTGAGCTAGAAAGAGTGCATTTCTTCCTTGACCACATCCTAGGTCTAGTGCCTTACATGGTTTTACTGTATCCATAGCTTCTAAAACTTCCGAATGAACTGGATTAGTATTGTATTTCTTGGGGAAATAATCCTCTGCTTTACAATAAAATTCCAAGTACCATTCCACATCGTCTGTTGCGGCCTCTACTCGGTGCCAGGCTTGCGGTTGAGCCATAGGATTATCAGCACCTGCTTCAAAGAGATGCTCAGCTATAACTTCCCCGTCTTCAGTCAACTCAATAAAATTAAGAGTCCCTTTTAATACGGTAATCTTGCCCCAGGTTCCGACCTTAGTATTGTGTTTTCTTTGAACAGCTTCTGGCATGGTGTCTTTATTCCAGACAGGCATGCGTTTGTAGGCAACTAGTTTTTCCATATTCTTCACTCTTTCTATCGGTGGTTAACAGCTTTCATGACACGCGCAATATCACGATCTTGCTCGCGGCGTTTGATAGACTCACGTTTATCGTAATCATGTTTCCCTTTTGCAAGTCCTAAAAGTAACTTGGCATAGCCATCTTTGATATAAACTTTAAGAGGAACTAAGGTCATCCCTGTCCCTTTGGTTTCTTGTTCTAATTTCTGGATTTGTTTTTTATGAAGGAGAAGTTTACGACGACGTTCGGGTTCCTGATTCCAGATATTGCCCTCTTCATACGGAGCGATATGGACATTACTCAGCCATACTTCCCCATTCTTAACCTGGGCAAACCCATCTTTCAGATTGATGCGGGCTGCTCGAACACTCTTAATCTCAGTTCCTGTCAGGACCATTCCTGCTTCTAGCGTATCTACGATTGTATAGTCGTGGTGCGCTTTTTTATTTTGCGCGACGACCTTTCCCTCGCCCTTTGCCATGCTTGGCTCCTTTCTTTGCTACTTCCTTATAAAAAGGGTTCTTGCTTTTTTTCTTCTTGTCTTTTGGAGAATGCTTGCGCTTATCACCTAAGCGACCAGCTTTTCTCTTATCTTCTTTCTTATCTGAACGACGCCCTCTATCCTTACGACCAGAGCCTTTCAGACCTTTCTCGATGACATCAAATTCACTTGGAATAAAGGAGAAATCAATCTCGCCAGTCATCTTATCTGCTCTTTCGACACGAATACGGATCTGTTGTCCCACTCGGAAAGTAATTCCTGATTTCTCCCCACGGAGGGTCAGATCGCGTTCATTAAAGTGGTAAAATTCAGGTAGATTGGTAATGTGAATCAATCCCTCAACTGTATTTGGCAATTCAACAAAAAGACCAAATTTAACGATACTTGAAACAACTGCATCATACTCTTCACCAACGTACTCTTCCATGTATTCAGCTTTTTTCATGGCTTCTACTTCACGCTCTGCCTCGATGGCACGGCGCTCACGATTGGAAGACTGGGTAGCAATCTCTGGAATGACTTGTTCAAAATGATCTGCTACATCCTTAGAACGTCCATAGTCACGAATCACCCGATGAACAAGAAGGTCAGGATAACGACGGATTGGGCTGGTAAAGTGAGTGTAGTAGTCTGCAGCTAATCCATAGTGACCGTGATTATGCTCAGAATAACGAGCCTGCTGCATCGAACGCAGAAGCATCATAGACAATACATCCGCATATGGCTCGCCTTCAACAGCACTCATGATGTCTTGAAGGACTTCCTGACTTATCTCACTAGCAGTCCCATAGATACGCAATCCAAAACTTGAAGCGTAATCAATAAACTTCTGAACTTTCACAGCTTTAGGTTCCTCATGGATACGATAGATAAAAGGTAGGTCCAGCTTGCTAAAGTGCTCGGCAACTGTTTCGTTAGCAATCAACATAAAGGACTCAATCATACGTTCAGCAACACCACGATGACGAAGGACAATATCAACTGGCTTGCCTTTTTTATCGACTAAAATCTTAGCTTCATTGGTATCAAAATTTAAAGCACCACGCTTGATTCGCATACTTTCCAAAGTCTCATGGAGTTTGGCCATAAGTTCGATACTAGGAACAATTTTCTTATAGTCTTGTCTCTTCTCCTCGTCACCTGCTAGGATGTCATTGACATCGCTATAGGTCATACGGAAACTTGTCTTGATAACAGTCTGTGTAATCGTATAATTACGAACACGACCATTTTTATCAATCTCCATAATAGCAGATTGAGTCAAGCGGTCCACTTGAGGGTTAAGAGAACAGATTCCGTTTGAAAGGCGTTCTGGAAGCATTGGAACTACACGGTCTGTCACATAGACAGAGGTCGCACGATTAAGGGCTTCCTTGTCAAGAGCAGAACCCTCTGTCACATAGTAGGAGACATCAGCAATGTGAACACCTAGTTCAATATTTCCATTTTTCAATGGTTTGATATGAACAGCATCGTCCAAATCTTTTGCGTCAGCTCCATCAATGGTAAAGGTAATTTCATCTCTTAAGTCCAGACGACCTTCCAGATCCTTCTCTGATGGTGCATCCGGAACACTCTCCGCTTCTTTAAGAACAGCCTCTGGAAACTCAGATACAATGTCCATTGACTCCAAGACCTCGAGGACATCAATCCCTGCATCTGTAGAATGTCCAACCACATCTAGGACACTAGCGACAAAGAAATCGTGTTTCTTACTTGGGTATTTATCGATAAAGACCTTGAGAACTTCTGTACCGTCTAATTGAATAGCTGGCTTCTTAACGTAGATTGGTTGACTAATCTTTTGATTTTTTGAACGGATGTAACCTGCATACTTGGGTTTTTCCTCATCAAGAACGATTTGACCAACAACTGTCGTCAAACTGTGTTCTAAAATATCGATAATCTTTGCTTCAGCTGCAGTTCCTTTTTGACGATCCGCAACCTTCTTGATTACAATTTCAACAGTATCGCCATCAATGGCATAGTTAACATCATTTTTTCCTACAAAAAGATCGTCTTCCTCGCCTTCAAGACTAACAAAGCCGAAGCCATTTTTATGAGCGTGAAAAATTCCTTTAAGGGTAATCTCGTGTTTCTTCTTTTGGTCCAAGGTGAGACTACCATCTTCTTCAAAGCGAATTTGGTGCTTTCTCTCCATCAGGGACAAGGTTTTAATGAGCTCTCGAAAGTCCTTAGAACCATCCTTTCCAAGAGCTTGAGCCAAGTCATTTACAGTGACTCGTCCCTTTTCTTTTAAATATTCTTTTATTCTATCTTTCATGTTTTCTTTCTAGATTGTTAAATTTTTTTGGTGTAAAACCTTCTCAAACATCATTTAATACTCAATAAAAATCAAAGAGCAAACTAGAAAGCTAGACGCAGGTTGCTCAAAACACTGTTTTGAGGTTGCAGATGGAAGCTGACGTGGTTTGAAGAGATTTTTGAAGAGTATAAAAATAAAAATAGGCAAAGACCTAGTCTCGCCCATTATTTTCTTATCTACTTGATAATACCGTCAATGCTAAGGCAATGGCTAGCCAGAAAAAGACTAAGATTCCTGTCAAACGTTGCATTACGGCTTCAAAACCACGCGCTTTGCTACGTTCAAACAAATCACCTGAGCTGGCATCAAATACATTGCTAGATTGATTTTTAGTTGGTTGCATAAAAATTGCAATCACAATCACAACAGATAATACTAATAAAATGGTTAATAATAGGTTATACATATCAAACTCCTTAAAATCCCTATTATTCTACCATAATTTCTACTTAGATTCAAGATGTAGAGTCACTTTTCTTTCTTTGGGACAATACTTTAAGACTTCAATCTTATCTGGATGTGTTTTGGAATTCTTACTGGTTAGATAATTCATGCTGCCACAAGAGGAGCATTTTAGATTTATTTTTACACGCACTAGATTTTCTGTATTTGATACTATTTCAATCTAAGATGATTTGAACAAACAATACCAAAATTCTCCTTCCTAACAATGTTAATTTATAGACACATTTCTTCAAACAACTGAACTACTTGAGCTATCAACTGTTCCTGATTTCCATTATTGTCTAGACTGTGACTAGCCAGACTAATTTTTCTTTCTAAAGGCCATTGAGAATTTAAACGGGATTCAGCTGCTTCTTTTGAAATTTGGTCCCGTTTCATTAATCGCTCCAATTGAACATCACGATTTACATAGACTAGCCAAGTTTCGTCAAACCATGAAGCATAGTCCTGCTCGAAAAGCAGTGGAATATCCATGAAAAAGATAGCTTCTGTCTGAGCAAACTGATTTCGTAATGCAGCTAACTCCTCACGAATAATCTCACCTTGGGTTCTCTTAGACCATTCTTGCTCTTCAGGATTTGAAAAAATAATGCTAGCAAGTAAGGGGCGATTCAGTTCACCATTTTCAAGAAGGATTTTCTCCCCAAAATGCTCCACTAAAACCTGATAGAGTCGTCCACTAGGTTTTTGTAGTTGGTGGACGACTGCATCCGCATCTACAACTTGAAACCCTTTTTGTCTTAAAAATTCTGTGACAGTGGACTTACCTGACGCTATACCCCCAGTGATACCAATTATTTTTCCCATCACTTCCTCCTTTGACATTTTGGACAAAAGTGAGTTCCACGACCACCAAGCTGAATCTTTTCGATGATGGTTCCACAACGCGAACAAGATTGACCTGCCTTGTCATATACTTGATGCGATTCCTGCATGGTCCCATCTTCTCCAAATGCATTGGTATAAGTGCGAATGGTTGAACCACCCTTTTCAACAGCCTGCCCTAAAACATTGATTGTTTCATCATGGACTTTTCTGACCTCTTGCGGTGTTAAACTATTAGAGGTTCTAGAAGGATGAACTTTTGCTCTCCAAAGAACTTCATCAACATAGATATTTCCCAATCCTGCAACGAGAGTCTGGTCCAGTAAATGAGATTTAATGGGCTTTTTAGATTTTTTCAAAGCTAGTTTAAAACTTCCTAAATCAAAATCCTTCTCAGTGGGTTCCGGACCAAGTTTCTTGGACAAAAAGTAAGTTTCTAAAAGTTCAGGAGCTAGCAACTCCATAGTCCCAAATTTACGGACATCCTCATAGACTAAAGTCCCACCATCTTCAAAATGAATCAAAACATGGGCATGCTTACGTTCGGGAACTTCATCAGGATAATAAAAATATTTCCCTTCCATTCTCAGATGTGAAATCAAGACCTTGTCTGTCAGATAAAAAAGCAAATATTTCCCACGGCGCCCCATGGCCTGAATGACTTGACCAGGCAATTCCTTCCGAAATTGATCCAAATCTGTCTTAATCATCTTGGGATAACGAATATCAATAGTTGAAATCTTCTTGCCAAGAATCAATTTTTCCAATCCTCGTCGGACAGTTTCAACTTCTGGTAATTCAGGCATAGCTCCTCCTTCTCTAAAAACAAGAAGCAGGCTACAGCCCACCTCTTCTTAATATTCTTTTTCGTTGTAACCAAAATCGGCAAGATCTAATTTCTTATCGCGCCAATTTTTCTTAACCTTGACCCATGTTTCTAGGAAGACCTTGTCTCCTAACATGAGTTCGATATCTTTACGAGCCATGGTTCCAATTTTCTTGAGCATGGCACCGCCTTTACCGATGATGATTCCCTTTTGGCTGTCACGCTCAACCATGATGGTTGCTCGGATATGAACCTTGTCTGTCTCCTTATCACGTTTCATAGAGTCTACCACTACCGCAACTGAGTGTGGAATTTCTTCACGAGTTAAGTGTAAAACTTTCTCACGAATCATCTCTGATACTAGGAAGCGCTCTGGGTGGTCTGTGATTTGATCGGCTGGGAAATATTGGAAACCTTCTTCTAAGTTTTCGCTCAAAATATCAATCAAACGCGAAACATTATTTCCTTGCAGGGCTGAAATCGGTACAATTTCTTTAAAGTCCATTTGACTACGGAAGTCATCGATTTGCGCCAAGAGTTGGTCTGGGTGCACCTTATCAATCTTATTTACGACGAGAATGACTGGTACTTTAGCTGCCTTGAGGCGTTCGATAATCATATCATCACCCTTCCCACGTGGTTCATCTGCTGGCACCATAAAGAGAACCGTATCGACTTCTCGAAGGGTACTGTAGGCAGACTCTACCATGAAGTCTCCAAGGGCTGTCTTTGGCTTGTGAATCCCTGGTGTATCGATAAAGACGATTTGTTCCTTATCGGTCGTGTAGATTCCCATAATCTTGTTGCGCGTTGTTTGCGCCTTATCACTCATGATGGCAATCTTTTGCCCCATGACATGATTCAAAAAAGTTGATTTCCCGACGTTAGGACGTCCTAAAATGGCTACGAAGCCTGATTTAAATGTCATAGTTACCTCTATAATGTTTAAAATAGCAAATCCCAAATCCTAGGGATGAAAATGATAAGTCCAGTCACTGCAGCAAATAAAGACACTACAAGAACTGCACCTGCAGCCATGTCTTTAGCTTTCTTTGCAAGCATATCGAAGTGATAATGGCTAGCCAAATCCACTACATTTTCAATAGCAGAATTCAAAATCTCAAAAGCAATTACTAAAAAAATGCTTAATAAGAGAAAGAGCCATTCAATTCTGGAAACTTGAAAAACAATGCCTGCAAGTAGAACTAAGAGAGAAGTCACTGCATGCTTTCTCATATTACGCTCTTCTTTTATGGCAGTAAAAATACCTGTCAGGGCAAAATCTAAACTTGAGAGCAAATCGCGATTCTTCCATTTTCGTTTATTGTCTTGTGAGTCCATAGGCTGTTAAAATTTCTTCTTGTAAACCGAACATCTCCGCTTCTTCTTCCGGAGTGTAGTGATCATAACCGTTTATGTGTAAAAAACCGTGCACAGCTAAAAAGCCCATTTCACGTTCGAAACTATGACCGTACTCTTCAGCTTGCTCAAGCGCTTTATCAATTGAAATGAATAACTCGCCGATATAAGAATCAAATTCTGACATCATTTCTGCTAAGTCAGGATCTTCTGCCAAATCCTCTTCATCAAAGGTAATCTCTAATTCAGGTTTGTATTCAAGGCTAATAACATCTGTTGGACGGTCAGTAGCACGAAACTCTAAATTGAGTTCATGACTGCGTTCATTGGTCACAAAAGTGACTGCCATCTCCTTGTCTTCTTTTCCAATCTTTTTAGCAGCAAATTCCAAAATTTCTTGAGTTTGCTTTAAAATTTCTTTAGAAACCTGACCAGTTTCATCTACCATTTCAATATACATGCGTTTCTCGATTCTCTTTACTTGGCTTTATTATACCATATTTCTATGATTTTATTCTACCTTTTTGATATAATACTATGGAATACATTCATAAGGAGAGAACCATGTCATTTGATGGATTTTTTTTACACCACATGGTTGAGGAATTGCGAGCTGAACTACTAAACGGTCGCATTCAAAAAATTAATCAACCCTTTGATCAAGAATTGGTCTTACAAATCCGTAGCAATCGCCAAAGTCATCGTCTGCTCCTTTCTGCTCATCCTGTTTTTGGGCGCATCCAGTTGACAGAAACGACCTTTGAAAACCCTGCTCAACCTTCTACCTTTATCATGGTTTTAAGGAAATATTTACAGGGTGCTGTTATCGAGTCTATCGAGCAGATTGAAAACGATCGAATCGTTGAAATCACTGTTTCTAACAAGAATGAGATTGGAGACGATATTCAAGCCACCCTCATCATTGAGATTATGGGTAAACATAGTAATATCCTCCTCGTAGATAAGTCTAGCAACAAAGTTCTTGAGGTGATCAAGCACATTGGTTTCTCTCAAAATAGTTACCGTACACTCCTACCTGGTGCAACTTACATAGCCCCACCAAGTACAGAGGCCCTAAATCCTTTTACCATTAAGGATGAAAAACTTTTTGAAATCCTACAAACACAGGAATTGACAGCTAAAAACCTTCAAAGCCTCTTTCAAGGTTTAGGCCGTGATACGGCAATTGAATTAGAGAATTTATTAACTGATGATAGGCTTTCCAATTTTCGTGGCTTTTTTAAGCAAGAAACCAACCCATGCTTAACTGATAAGTCTTTTTCTTGTGTCCCTTTTTCAACTAAAATCGAAGGACATTTTTCAAGCTTATCTCAACTTCTTGATGTTTTTTACAAAGATAAGGCAGAACGTGATCGCGTCAAACAACAGGCTAGTGAACTCATTCGTCGTGTTGAAAATGAACTACAAAAAAATCGTCAAAAGCTTAAGAAGCAAGAAAAAGAACTTCAGGCTACTGAAAACGCTGAGGAATTTCGACAAAAAGGTGAATTACTAACGACTTTTCTTCATCAAGTTCCAAATGACCAAGACCAAGTCGTCTTAGATAACTACTACACCAATCAGCCAATTACAATCGCACTTGATAAGGCTTTAACACCAAATCAAAATGCTCAAAAATACTTCAAACGTTATCAGAAGTTAAAAGAGGCTGTCAAATACCTGACTGATCTAATTGAAGAAACCAAGGCTACCATTCTTTATCTGGAAAGTGTAGAAACCGTTCTTAGCCAAGCTGGTTTAGATGAAATTGCTGAAATTCGTGAAGAATTAATTCAAACAGGCTTTATTAGAAGACGCCAACGCGAAAAAATTCAAAAGCGTAAAAAGCCAGAGAAATATCTGGCTAGCGATGGGAAAACCATTATTCTCGTTGGACGAAACAATCTTCAAAACGAGGAATTAACCTTTAAGATTGCACGCAAAGAGGAACTTTGGTTTCATGCTAAGGATATCCCAGGAAGCCACGTGGTCATCTCAGGAAACCTCAATCCTTCTGACGAAGTCAAGACGGATGCTGCAGAACTCGCAGCCTACTATTCGAAAGGCCGTCTTTCTAATCTTGTTCAAGTGGATATGATTGAGGTTAAAAAACTCAATAAACCGACTGGTGGAAAACCTGGTTTTGTTACCTATACCGGTCAAAAAACTCTTCGTGTTACACCTGATTCCGAGAAAATTGAATCCATGAAGTTGTAATATCAGTCTTATTTTAAAAATATTTTTACTTCACTTTTACACAAAAATAGGAGGGGAGCTCAATGCTACGGCATATTAAATCAACTATAACTATTATATTCGGAGCTGCTATCTTCGCCTTCGGACTTACTTATTTTGTTGTTCCACATCACTTGTTCGAAGGTGGAGCAACAGGGATAACCTTGATTACCTACTATCTCTTTAATATCCCTATTTCGCTGATGAATATCTTAATTAATATCCCTCTCTTCCTACTAGCTTGGAAAATATTTGGACTAAGATCATTGTATTCCAGTCTACTTGGAACCATTGCCGTTTCCGTCTGGTTAGCTATCTTTGAAAAAATTCCTCTCCAGTTTAACCTTGAAGGAGATCTCGTTGTGGTTGCTTTAGTAGCTGGTGTCCTCCTAGGTGTTGGACTCGGTGTTATTTTCAACGCAGGTGGAACAACTGGTGGTACTGATATCGTCGCTCGTATCCTTAATAAATACACCAATATCTCTGTTGGAAAATTGCTTTTTGGACTTGATTTTCTGATTCTAATGTTGATTTTAATCATCTTCCAAGACCTACGTCTTGTAACCTATACTCTCTTATTTGACTTCATCGTTTCAAGAGTTATTGACTTAATCGGTGAGGGTGGATATGCTGGAAAAGGATTTATGATTATCACTCAAAAACCGATGGAATTAGCCGATAAAATTAACGAAGAACTCGGTCGTGGTGTTACCTTTATCTCAGGACAAGGCTACTATAGCCAAAAGGACTTAAAGATTATTTACTGTATTGTCGCAAGAAATGAAATCGTGAAGATGAAAGAAATGATTCATACAGTTGATCCGATGGCCTTTATCACTATCACGGAAGCTCACGAAATCCTTGGAGAAGGGTTTACTTTCCCAGCAAGAGACGAGGTTTCTTAACCTTAAAATAAAAAAGTAACTTCAATAGTTGAAGTTACTTTTTTTGTCATATCATCAATTATTTTTCTGCTGTAAGTGCAGCCATTGTGATGTAGTTGTATGGTTTATTGAAGTGTGGCAAGAAGAATAGGTCTGTCAATGCTAATTTATCAATTGTAACGTGTTCTTGAATTGCAAGTGAGAACATGTGAATTCCCATGCTAATTGCTGAATCACGAGATACCATTTGAGCACCAAGGATTTCACGGCTGTCTTTATCAAAGACGATTTTGATAGCTACTTCATAGTTGTCATGCTTCATAAATTCTGGTTTTTGAAGGTCGTTAAATCCAGTTTCAGTTGCGTTGTAACCAGCAGCTTTTGCTTTTTCAAGTGTCAAACCAGTTGAAACCATGTTAAGACCATAGATTGAGATACCGTTTGATCCTTGAACACCGATTCCTTCAAGCTCATGTCCACAAGCATTGTAAGCACCTACGATACCAGTACGAACAGCGTTTGATGCAAGAGCGATGTAGCTAGTGTCTTTACGAGCGTTGTCATAAACAGTCGCACAGTCACCAACAGCATATACACCTGGGATAGATGTTTCTTGTTTCTTGTCAACAAGGAAAGCACCGTTACGGAAGAGTTCGATCTTACCATCAGCAAGTGCAGTGTTTGGACGGAAACCAACTGCAAGAACAACCATATCCACGTCAAATGTTTCTTTGTCAGTGATCAAGCGTTCAACTTTTCCTTCACCTTCGATAGCTTTAACAGTTTGACCAAGTGCCAAACGGATGTTGTGGTCTTCCAAGTTTTTAGCCATCATTTGTGTGAAGTCTTTGTCATAGTATCCGTTCAATACAGTGTCAACGATATCAACAAGGACAACTTCTTTTCCAAGACGTTCGAAAGCTTCAGCAAGCTCAACACCGATGTAACCACCACCTACAACAGCGATACGCTCAAGGTGTTTGCTATTGTCAGCAAGTTTTTCGATAACTTCTTCTGCGTTTTGGTACAATTTAACGAATTGTACGTTTTCAAGAGTTGCTTTGAACTCACGGTTACCTTTAACGATTTCAACGCCTTCGATCGGTGGCAAGATTGGAGTTGAACCAGTCGCAAAGATCAATTTGTCATAAGACTCTTTGTGTTCTTGACCTTCAACTTCTGCTGTCACAACTTTATTGTCATAGTCGATTGAAAGAACAGGTGAGTTCATGTAAACTTTAGCACCTTTTGCTTCCAATTTTTCTTTATCAGAGTAGAACAATCCTTCAGCTCCGTCGATTTGTTCACCAATCCAAAGAGCCATTCCACATCCAAGGAATGAAATGTTTGAGTTTTGGTCAAATACAACGATTTCGTTTTCGTTTCCAAAGTTGTCCAACATAGTGTTGATACATGCAGTTCCAGCGTGGTTAGCACCCACGACTACGATTTTACTCATAAGATAAATCCTACCTTTATTTTTTTATTTACCTCTCAAGTATACCATTATCTGTTAACGTTTTCAAGACTTTTGACCCGTTTGATGTTATTTAAGAAAGTTTTTGAAAGATATATCAATTTGTTTTCAAAGAGTTCTTATTGATTTGGAGCTGTTTTTAATTTTTTAAGCATATTTCTTGACTTTTTGTAAAAAATGATTTGTGAAAACGCTGACTTTATGATATTCTATTTATATGGAAATAGATTATAAATTTTAAATTTCTTATTCATTCAAGATTTGTAGCTATTTCCCAGTGATTCGAAGGGAGTTGATTCTTTGTCTCTTAGTTCATCATCTGAGCGATTAATGGGAACTACGATTACTATTTCCTTAGTACATGAACAAGCCGATAATCTTCTCCGTCAAGCTTTTGATTTGCTCAAGGAACTTGAATTCCGCTTCAATGCTAACAGTACTGAATCTGAATTAATGGAAATTAACTATCAGGCAGGTATTGCCCCAGTTAAAGTCCACCCTGATTTGTTTGAGCTGATTTCATTAGGTCTAGAACACAGTCTAGCTCCTAAAAGTCATCTCAATATTAGTATAGGGCCTTTGGTTCAAACCTGGCGTATTGGTTTTTCCGATGCAAAGGTTGCAAGCCCTGAAGAAATTGCTTCAGCCTTAGCACTAATAGACCCTCATTTTATTAAACTCGATTCAGTCAATTCTACAGTTTTCCTAGAAAAAAAGGGAATGAAAATTGACTTAGGGTGTTTAGCAAAGGGGTACAGTGCAGATAAGGTTGCAGCTTTCTTAAAAGAAAACGGCGTCACTTCTGCTCTTATCAATCTTGGAGGAAACATCCTCACAATTGGGAACAACCAATCAAAAGATGGACGTCCGTGGCAAATTGGCATTCAAGATCCAAATAATCCACGCGGTAATCACCTGATGACCTTATCTATTACTGATAAATCAGTGGTTACATCTGGGATTTATGAACGGCATCTTGCAATCAATGGCAAGGATTATCATCACATTTTCGATAGTGAAACAGGCTATCCTATTGAAACGGATTTAGCTAGTTTAACCATTATATCTGAACGCTCTGTTGACGGCGAGATATGGACCACACGATTATTTGGCGAACGTAGCGCCTCTATTATGTGGCAAGTCGAAAATATTGATGGTATCGAAGCCATCCTCATTGACAAAGATGGACGCTTAGCTTGTTCATCTGGTATCCAACGATAAATCATTAATAATGCAAAAAGAGAAAGGAAAGCCCATGCTTAAACTTATTGCTATTGTAGGAACTAACTCAAAACGTTCCACAAACCGCCAACTGCTTCAATATATGCAGAAACACTTTGCTGATAAAGCAGAAATCGAATTGGTAGAAATTAAAGATCTACCTGTATTTAACAAACCAGCTGACAAACAAATCCCAGCTGAAGCTACGGAAATCGCTGCTAAAATCGAAGCTGCTGATGGAGTTATTATCGGTACTCCAGAATACGACCACTCAATCCCAGCTGTTCTTATGAGCGCTCTTGCTTGGATTTCATATGGTGTATTCCCGCTTTTGAACAAACCTGTCATGATTACAGGTGCTTCATATGGTACACTCGGTTCATCACGTGCTCAATTGCAACTTCGTCAAATTCTTAATGCTCCTGAAATCAAAGCAAATGTTCTCCCAGATGAATTCTTGCTTTCACATTCTCTTCAAGCATTTGATCAAAATGGAGACTTGGTAGATCTTGATGTCATCAAGAAATTGGATGCCATCTTTGATGACTTCCGTATCTTTGTTAAAGTTACCGAGAAATTGCGTAACGCACAAGAACTTCTTCGCAAAGATGCTGAAGATTTTGATTGGGAAAATTTGTAAGATAGGAGATCGAAAGAATGAAATTTGTTGGACTTGTTGGATCAAACTACGATCAATCATATAACCGCAAACTCTTGGAGTTCATCCGCCGTCAGTTTAAATTTAAATTTGAACTAGAAGTTTTGGAAATCGATGAAGTTCCAATGTTTAACCAAGACGAAAAATGGGACGAGAGCTTCCAGTTGCGCCTTCTTTACAACAAAATTACTCGAGCTGATGGTGTGATTATTGCTACTCCAGAGCACAACCACACTATTTCTGCTTCACTTAAGTCAGTCCTTGAATGGCTTTCATACGAAGTTCATCCATTTGAAAACAAACCAGTTATGATTGTGGGTGCTTCATACTACGATCAAGGAACTTCACGTGCTCAAGTTCACCTTCGTAAAATTCTTGATGCACCAGGAGTAAATGCTTACACATTACCAGGTAATGAGTTCCTTCTTGGAAAAGCCAAAGAAGCTTTTGATGCAAAAGGAAATATTATTAACGAAGGAACTGTTAAATTCCTTGAAACTTGCTTAGATAACTTTGTCAAATACGTAGGAGTCGTATCTAATTTGAAAAAACCAAAACCAATTGAACCAGAAGACTTGGATTGTGGAAAACCAATTGCCACAACTATTACAGAAGTTGACCCTGATGATCCAGAATGGGTAGAAAAAGTTGCAGAAATCACAGGAGCTGTATCTGGTGATACATACGTTAAACTTGACCATGGTATCCTTACAGTTAACCAAATCGATATGTTCTTGAAAGCTATGCCTTTTGAATTGACATATGCTGATGACAACAACCAATTCCTCTACTACAACAATGCTCACCAAGATCCAGAAACAATGTTTGCGAAACGTGTACCACCTCAATCTGGTAGCCGTATGTCAACAGTTCACGGATCACTTCCACCTGCACGTATGAAAAACGTTGAGTGGGTTATTGGTACGCTTCGCAATGGCAACCAAGAATACGTACGTACAATTGTTCCTGGTTCACCTGCAGGTGTTATTAATACTCACAACTACCAAGCTATGTACTATCCTGATGGATCATATGCTGGTATCAATGAAATTGTCTTTAACTTCCAACCATGGCTTGACTGGTACTTGAAAGAAACTGGTCAACGTTTGGTAGGCGGTAGCGGACCTTTTGCTCCTGCTGCTGGAGGTCACGGAGATGCCGATGCTACTTCTGGTGCATCTGACGCTGGAGGACATGGTGATGGTGGCCACGGAGCTGCTGATGCTACTTCTGGTGCAAGTAACTAAAAAATAACCTAAAGGAACCATTCGGTTCCTTTTTTCAATAAAAAAATCTCGGTTCACACACAAACCGAGAATTTTTTTATTTATGAATTCGGATCATCAAGACTACGGCCGTGTAAACCTTTTTCTCGTTGCACTTGACGAAGTTTTTCAGGAGTCACATCATTACCATCTTCATCGACGATTTTGATTCCTTCAATGTGGTGACGTACTGAACGACGATAGCCTTCGATATATTCCTCACGAAGTTTGGCTTGTTCTACTTTTTCTTCCGCAGTCAAGCCTTCTGTTTTTTTCTTTTTAGCAAGTTCATTAATACGAGCGATTTTTTCTGGTATCATATTGGACCTCCAATCTATTTTTTAATTTTATTTTGTATTAAGAAGATTAAAAGCAGCTACTGTTTTTGCTTTATTGACAAGTTCAGCTAGAATAGCCAAACGATTATTCTTAATATCAATATCGTCTGCCATAACCATGGTATTGTCAAAGAATGCATCAATAACTGGACTAAGAGCAAATAGTTGTGTTAATTTATCGCTTGCTGAACCTTTCAATTCTAGGTTTTCTACCGCTTGAGCTAGTTCTTTTTCCTGTTCATTTTCAAAGAGACTTGCATCAACTTTGACTGAACCTTCTGCCTTTTCTGCTAGATTAAATGCACGAGATAATGACTCAACTGATGATTTGTAATCTTCAGTTTTCGCAGCTTCTGAAAGAGCTTCTGCTGCTTCAATCATATCAGAGACAACAAAGTTTGAACTTGCGAGAACAGCCTCTTTAATATCTTTTGCAGTAGAACCCATCATCTTATCAACACGAGCTTTGATGAAGTTAAGCACTTCTTCTTGGTTATCGTAAGTTAAACTATCAAACGATAAAGCATAAAGACTGGCAATCAACTCGTCCATTGGAATATTCCATCCAAAGTCTTCTAAGACTCGAACAATCCCTTGTGTTGCACGACGAAGGGCATAAGGGTCGTTTGAACCAGATGGAATCAAACCAACAGAGAAGAAAGATAAGAGAGTATCTAATTTATCGGCTAGTGCAAGTATTGCTCCAACTTTAGATTCAGGAAGAGCTCCGTCTGCTGAGTCTGGAAGGTAGTGTTCACGGATTGCTTGTGCCACTGCAGCATTTTCACCTGCAAGAAGCGCATACTTCTCACCCATGATCCCTTGAAGCTCATCAAATTCACCAACCATACCGGTTAAGAGGTCAAATTTATAAATGGCTGCAGCACGAGCAAGATCAATAGATTCATCAACTGATAGACCAGCTTTTTCTGCTAGCAGGATAGCAATTTGCCCTGTACGAATCATGTGTTCACGAAGTGAACCAATCTTTTCATGGAAGGTAACGTGTGAAAGTTTAGCAATTAAATCTTCAATCTTGAGTTTTTGGTCTTCACGCCAGAAGAATTCTCCATCTTCCAAGCGGGCAACCAAAACTTTCTCATTTCCTCGAATGACATTTTCCAAGTGTTCAGCATTTCCGTTACGAACTGAAATGAAGTTTGGTCTTAGGTTTCCATCAAGATCACGGACAACAAAATAACGTTGATGAGTTTCCATTGAAGTAACCAAAACTTCTTCTGGAACTTCTAGGTATTTAGGATCAAAATTACCCATAAAAGCGGTTGGATATTCGACCAAGTTTAAGACTTCGTTTAAAAGTCCTTCATCAATCTGTACTTGAACGCCTTGTTCTGCTTCAATTTCCTTAATTTGTTCACGAATCATATTTTCACGTTCAATACTATCAGCAATGACATAGACTTTGCGTAAGTCTTCTTCGTAACTATCAGCATGACGGATTTCAACTTCATGTCCAAGGAAACGGTGTCCGCGGCTGACTCTGCCTGAATGAATATCTAAGAAATCTAGTTCAAGAGCTTCATCATCCAAAAGCACTGTCAAAGTGTGGACTGGACGGATGTATTCAAAGGTATTGTTTGCCCAACGCATGCTAACAGGGAAACTTAAGCTAGCCAAGACTTCTGGAATTCCAGTCAGAACTTCTTCCGCTGGTTTTCCAGCTTCATGCTTAGTTACATAGACGTATTCTTCACCTTTGATTTCACGAAATTCAATGTCATCTACAGTCAAGCCTTTTCCACGGACAAATCCTTGGGCAGCTTTAGAGAAATTTCCTTCTGCATCCAAAGCAATTTTCTTAGAAGGTCCTTTAAAATCTTCAGTCAAATCTGTTTGTTGGTCTGCTAAACCAAGTACACGAACAGCTAAACGACGGGGAGTTGAGAAGGTTTGAATCCCTTCATATGAAAGGCGGTTGTCATCCAAGAAGGCTGCCATTTTTTCCCCGAGTTGTTTTTCACTTGGTGTGACAACGTAGGCTGGTAACTCTTCAAGTCCTAGTTCTACTAATAAGTTTTTTGTCATGTTTTTTCCTTTACACAATTAATGTTCTTCAACAAGACCTTTAGTAGTGGGGGACGCAAGCAAACCTTCGGTTTCATTGCTAACTGCCAAGCCTTAAGTCTCGTCAGTTCCCCAATCGGATAAGAAACTTCTTATCCGACTTTCACTACAGCGGTCTTGTTTTATTTAGCGACCTACGGTCGACTTTCAGTCATTTATTCCTGTAATTCTGTCTATTCTTCCTCTTCTGCTAGGAGTTTCGCGCGTGTGGCTTCGTCTAGCAGTGGGTAACCGAGTTTCTTACGTTCTGCAACGAAAGTTTTAGCTACTACACGGGCCAAGTTACGGATGCGGGCAATGTAACCTGCACGTTCTGTAACGGATACCGCTCCACGAGCATCTAGCAAGTTAAAAGTATGTGAACATTTCAAAACGTAGTCATAAGCTGGGTGCACAAGACCTAATTCCAAAGCACGTCCAGCTTCTTTTTCAAATTTTTCGAAGTTTTCAAGAAGCATATCTTGATCAGAAACTTCAAAGCTGTATTTTGAATGCTCATATTCTGGTTGAAGGAAGATTTCTCCGTATTTAACACCTGGAGCCCACTCAATATCGTAAACTGAGTCTACTTCTTGGATGTAAGAAGCCAAACGTTCCAATCCATAAGTGACCTCGGCGGTAACGGGACCTGTTGCTAAACCACCGACTTGTTGGAAGTAAGTGAACTGAGTGATTTCCATACCATCAAGCCACACTTCCCATCCAAGACCAGCTGAACCAGTTGATGGGTTTTCCCAGTTATCTTCAACGAAACGGATATCGTGTTCCAAAGGATTGATACCTAATTTTTCCAAAGACTCAAGGTAGAGCTCTTGGATATTTGATGGAGATGGTTTCATGACCACTTGGAATTGATGGTGTTGGTAGAGACGGTTTGGGTTTTCTCCGTAACGACCGTCTGCAGGACGACGAGATGGTTCTACATAGGCTGCGTTCCATGGTTCAGGACCAATGGCACGAAGGAAAGTATAAGGACTCATGGTTCCCGCACCCTTTTCATTATCATAAGCCTGCATCAGCATACAACCCTGATCATTCCAGTATTGTTGTAAAGTAAGGATAATTTCCTGGAAAGTTAGTTTTTTAGACATATTTTACTCCTTTATATTTTTTATGCGCTCAACTCAGAAAACAAAAAAAAACCGTGCCTTTGCTCCTAAGTCAAGTGACCTAGGGGCGTCAAAAACGCGGTTCCACCCTAATTTATTACTTCATTATCTTTATTAAAATACCAAAAGCGCCACACTTATCTCTCAATCACCTGACTCTCACTATCTCAGGCTCGCTTAGGATTTACCGATAAGATATTCTTTCTTGCGTCTATTATAACAAAATGCAATTAAAAAGTAAAATTATTTTCATAAGGAATCTCCAATAATTCACCTAAAATAGAATTACTAATCTAAAGTCATTCCCTTACATGCCCCTTCTAGAACAAAAAGAAAAACCGCTACTCCTAAGAATAGCGGTTTAATCATGTTTTTAAGCTACAAATGTAGTCGCTCTATTATTTAAGAGTAATTTGAGCGTGATACTCAAAAGACTAAGTGTAAAGCTTGTTTTTTATTACTTTATTTTTGTAGGGGTGTATATGGGGGTGTCGCTCCAACTCCTTCTTGTTTAAGAAGTTGAGTTATTTCAGTTCCAAGAGTTGCATTGTTTGCATTATAGTAATGACTATAGGTGTTTAATGTTGTAGCTTTATCAATTCTTCCAGAACGCTGAGATACTTCTAAAACATCCTTTTTCAGAACATTAATCATAAATGAATCGTGTGAATGACGCAATCCCTTGCCAGTTATTTCTGGAACTCCAGCCAACTTTGCATGACGCTTTAACATTCTTGTCAAAGTACTTTTTACCATTGGTTCACCAAACTTAGATAGAATATAATCCTGATTAGAATTAGAAATCTGAATTGAGCGCCAACGTTCAAGTACTTTTATTGTTTCATCATCTAAGTCTATATATCTTATACCTGCTTCGGTTTTTGTCTGCTCTTTACGTTTATAGACTCCACCCTTTAAAGCTTCTAATGTTGAGTGAACAAAGATACGTTTATTCTCTTTATCAAAATCTGACCAAAGTAATGCAAAACCTTCACTAACACGTACACCAGTCATATAGTACAACCAAGTGGTTGTAAAACGGTGAAGATCTTCATAATCAGTTAAATCAAAAGTAGAGATAACTTTCTTAAACTCTTCAAAAGTCCAGAATTTTGTATCTGGTCTTTTACCTTTTGGATTATCTAGACTTTTACAAGGGAATGTTTTGATATATTCCATTCTCTCAGCATAGCCTAAACATTGTTTAAAACGAATCCAAACACATTTTGCATAATTCGCGGAATACTTATTTATAAGTTCTAAACGAAATTTTTCACAGTCACGAGGTTTAATGTCTCGTAATTTCATTTTTCCAAATCTCTCAATAAATGTATCAAATTGAGTGATCGCGGTTCTATATGTGCTATCTTGTACCGTTTGTTTGTAGTAAGGTAAAAAAACCTCCAACATATACTGTTCAAAATTTAGATTATAATCACTATAATCAAATTTATCGTAAAATTCAACTCTTGCTCGACATAACTCATCATATGCCTCTTTTTCAGTTGAAAAAGATTTTCCCCATATATTTCGATATCTTTTAAATCTTTGACGTTTACCTGTAGCTGATGCTTTGAATTCTGTCTGACAGTAAATTCTTCCTTTACTATCTCTAAATACTCCTTTATATTTCTTTGACATTGCTTTCAATTCCTTTCATTAAGAAAATTGAAAGCCGAGTAATTCTTCCACAATAAAACTAGGTGCAAGATCAAGTCTTTTGTTATCGAAAGGCGATTTACTTAATTTTACCATTTTATTTGAAGAATTCAAAGATTCATCAAATTGATTTATAGCAATCTTTTTAGCTTGCTTAATTATTTCTTTTGAAGCTGTTTTTGAAAAACCAAGCTTCATAATATCTCTATGATTAACTGTCTTCATTTTTATCTCCTATATTGTAGAACTCAGTAATATAACTAATTTCATCTCCTGTACTAATAATATGATTAGTTTTTTTTAAATAATTAGCTTCTAAATCAATATCTAGCCCATTTATAGTCATTACTTCTCCTTTAGTAGCTGTTATTTCAATTGGTTTTTTTATTCCTCTAGAACACCTATAAATCCTGACACCTTTTGGATATAAATATAGGCGTGCACCTTTAATGTATTTTTTTGAATTCTGATTATCATCTATCTCCAAATTAGTTAAATACGCAATAACGTAATTACCAACTTTATCACTATTTTTAAGTCTTTTAGTTTTGGTAAAGCCTTTTTTCCAGCATTCTTCAATAATTTTATTTGGGATATAAAGAAAACTCCTTTTAGGTGCTTTTATAAGCAGATGACAATGCCAACTCCCACTAGCTTGCGGTTCAATAACATTGATATACTCTAAACCTGAATATTGTTTTCTTAAATCTCTTATAAATAATTTAAAATCTCTATATACATTTTCTATTTCATTAGTGTACTTAGCGTAAGTCAATGTTATCCAAAGCTCATTCTTCTCTCCCCTAAAATTATGAGCAATAAGCCTCCTTAATTTTCTCATCGTTATACGAGTAGATTTGATATTATCACTTCGTGTAACACCGCTTGTATTCATATCAAATATTTCTCCAGTATCTAAAACGACATATTTTCTATTCGGAAGTACTTTTATAGTTTGTTTATGTAATCCATTCGAAGTTGTTAATTCAAGTGTATTACCATATCTATAAGATTTAACGATACTTTCTGAATTTACTTTTGGATTATTTATTTTTACTCCTCACTTTCATTATTGTTCTAATGTTTGACGTTTATCAAGTTAAAAGCAATAGAAGCAAGCTTCTATTGCTGGGCACATTTCTTAAAGTAAAGAAAGAGGGACGTTCCACTTGCTCTAGCTCTCTGAGCTGAGCACCCCTATTCTTTACTTTCGAAAGTGCTCTATGAATAATATTCCTCCAATTCTTTTAGAAAGTCAAAATTTTTATCAAAGAATGGGGTTTCAAAATATTTAGGTTTTTCCATTTGCCCAAAAATTTGAACATACCCTCCCCCGATAACTTGAATATTTTTGTAATCATTAAAATTACTGCCAAATATCATTTTATAACCATCTTTTGATAAATTTCCTAATGCAACACGGCATCCTAGCTGATCTCGGATACCTCCATCTAGTATAGATGTATCAGGCCTTTGTAATATAAACTCAATCGTTACACCGACCTGCCTTCCCATCATAATAATGTTAAATAAGTATGAGAATGCTTCTTCTACGATTTTTTTATCGGATACTTTTACAAATGCCGTGACTTCATCAAAAAATAAGACAATAGGTTGTAAGTCAAAATCTGAATAATTTTTTCCAAATGCCGAAGGTTCAGAGAAATATTTGTTGTATCTTTCAAGCATTTTTGAGTTTAATAATCTTAAGATTTTACAAATCTGATTTGAATTAACCGCAACATTTTCTTTTGGAAAACCTTCAACAAATTGTAAAAGACTTAAATCAGCATTTTTGGGATCACAAATTAAAATTTCGGCACCTAAATGTACAAATTCAAGAATCTTTGCATTAATAAACATTGTTTTTCCTGAACCTGTTGCCCCGACTGTTAATCCATGTGAGACTTTTCTAATATCATATGATATCTTTTGAGTTAATTTTATACTATATTTATTATTGGTATTGTTATCAACTAAGTTTGACATAACGAGCCTTTTATCAGGATATTTCTCAAATACATAGTCAGTAAATGTTATTTGATTATGTTGCGTCACTAATTCCTTCCCCAAGAAGGCCTGTAGTTTAGGACCTAAATCTTCAATTCTAGAACTTACTAATCCTCCTTCGTTATATACTCTTACAGTAAATGTATCCTCATTCTTTTTTTCTATCCATTCCATTTCTATTGTTTCAATTACTGTTTCCTCTCCGTTCTTATTAGATTTTGTTATATACAATTGATTTTTCTTAATAAACTTAAAAAGTTTCTGTCGTTTAAGATAGATATCTCTAACACTTAAACCGTAAATAAATAATAAGGATAGAAAGAACTGAATTACAAAAACTACTTCATACGTCTCAGTTCCTAATTTTAAAAACTTAATTGGAAGTACATAAAAATCAAATACTATGAAAAATACAATTGAAATTATACATATTGAAATACTTCCCCAAAATGGATAAAACCAATGTATATTAACCCTTTTCATGCTGTTTATTACCTTGTGGATCTATAATTACATCTGCCGTAATTGACAATTGATTTTGGAACTCACCGTAAACAACCGCTTTAGTAATATTCTCAATTCTACAAATTGTTTTCATTGGAATAAATTTTGAATATTCATCAATTCCTTTATTATTTACAGTAACGACTACTTGCTCTCCCAGATTGGTCTGGCCATTCTGATATTCTGTGGTATCTTTAACAATAAGCAAGCTCACTTTTAATTTATTATCTTGTGTAAGTTTAGAAGCCAAATAAACAAGTTCTTTATTATCAAAAAATAAATTATCAAACTTTAAAAAGTTTCTTAAATTTTTTAATGTCATTTTTATCCTTCTTTCATTATGTAGTCAGTTTAACTTTATTCTTATAAAAGAAAATCAAATTAGTTTTCCTTAAACATAGTTTATAAGTTATAAACTGCTTTATTTATTTTCAAACTCATAGATCGCTAAGTTAATTGCATCTGTAATATCAATATCACTTAACGTTTCTGTTGCCCTTTTTTTACAAAATAAAATTTCCTGGGCACTATTTAAGATTTTTAAAATATCTCTTAAATTATTTACTTTTCTGTCAATAAATAATAGTTTAGATTTTGAGAGTTTTCCATTTTTCCATTTTTCTCTTTTAGAACTATAGTCAAAATTATTATCATTTGTATCTGAACATACAAATTTAAGATAACCTTTATTAATTTTTTCAATAAAATTTTCAATTTTTTCTTCTTTATAGTATTTATCAGTGTAAGTTATCTCATAGATACTTAGACCATATTCCGCTTTGTCATCGAATTTTAACAGTACGAATTTTGTATTATTATTTTCATCAACTACCCAACAGTAATCGTTTGGTTTTATAATAATATTCGAATTTCTTAAGTTATAATCTGATGTAAGTAAAAAACCTTGTATCATTATTTCTCCTTCAGTTTTTCTCGTAAACTAAAATTGCAATTTATATTTTTACTAGCTAGTATCAAAGAAATCTCTATTTCTTTGATAAATTAATTCTAATATATTTTCAACAACTAAAATTATTGAGTGATTTATTAATTTATTTCAAAATAGGTAAATTACTCAATAATTCTAATCTCCTCTTCCTTATTTTTAACTTGACTTTAACTTTAATATTTTTTGTTTTACAAAAATAAAAAAAGTGGTTTTTCCCCACTTTTCATTTTAATAACATTTTAAATTCATCATATTCTAGAAGTGATAACAGATAATTTTGAAGTCTAACCAACGTATCAATACTATTCTGAACATCTTGATTCACTTTCTTTTGCAGTTCATTTAATATTTGTGAATTATTCGAAGTCATTCCAGGTATTTTGACAGAATCACCTAGAAGAATATCCAAATTATCATCCATTAATTGATCAATTTCTTCTAAAGATTTATTATCAGGACAACAAAATGTAGGTGATGCTAAAATTGTAATTGCATCGTTACTGTATAAATTTTGATTACTTAACAATAATGCATTATTTAAAATAGTATCAATTTTTCCCTCAATATATTTATCTTTTTTTTCTAATCTCAAAATAGTTGTATAATATTCATTTTCTAGTTTTTCTATCATTTCCTTAGGTACATTATCAAAACCTGTTGTCTTTACTATTTTCATAATTTCTTTTTCCAGACTACGTTTTTCAATTAAAAAATTCAAATTTACATCATCAGATGAATCTAGAGAAAAACTAAATTTAATTTCTTCATCTTTATACAATCTTAATGGAACTGTTTCTTGAAATGATAATGGTAAATCGGTATCAAGAAAGTTGTTAATTAAATCATTAACCATATATCCAATTTTGAACAATTTATTAGTACCTAATTTATTTTGAGCTCTAGTAAAAATATTATTTATAACTTCTAATTCAATCCATTTTCTTATAAATTGATTTAAATTTCTATACTCAAAGTTCTCAAAAAGTCTATCAATTTCAATAAAATTTTTAAATGAACTAATTAAACTATCTTTTAATATTAACCACAATTTATAAAAATTTTCTGTTTCAAAAAATTTGTTACTAAATTTTGGATCATTTGATTTAATAAACTCATATCTATCCTTATTGAATTGAGCGAAACATGAAGCTAATTCAATTATAGATTTTTGTAAAGTAATATAAAATTTTTCACCAAACTCAGAAGATAATTCATTCTCACTAGAAAAAATATCTTTAACAGTATAAGTATGGAACATCTTAACAAAAAGACAGTAAATAAGTTTTTCTATTTCTTTATCATTTCCAAAAATAATTTCAGTTTCCGATACATTTAGTGATATACAGTAACAATTTAATAATTCTCTAGAAATAAAATTTCCTGATTGCCATTTTTTCCCTTCAATATAGCTCGGTCCACTACTGGCAATATCGCTTTGCTTTAGCCCTTTTTCTTTTCGTAATCTCAAACATCGTTCTGAAATTGAATCTACGAGTACTTCTTCTAAATTAAATTTTAAATCCATTTTATCTCCTAACGAGCTTCATCTAATAAATCGTAGAAAGTATATTCATCAATAATGTCTATATCCTGACCACCAAGTTTCAATTTTTCAGCCTTTATTTGTTTCGATGATTTTTCACCTCTTAAAATTGTATTGTATTCCGTACTCCCTAGAATTAGTATATTTGTTGCTTTTACAACACTATTATCTAAAATAGCACCTAAATCGACTACCTTTTGTTTTGCAGATGATCTAGGCATTCTTTCTAACGTCCCTGTAAATACAACATGTTTTCCATAAAAAAATCCATCTTGATCTATATTATCATCGCTTGGTTTAAAATCTTTATTTGTAATCTTCTTTGACCATAAATTATCTATTTCAATATTTTCTATATTCATTTTTAGTTTTATCTGGTCATACAACTCTTTTGTTGTTATACAATCAGCCATTGCACGATGTTTATTTTTGCTAATTCTTAAATAATCACTTAAGTCTTTCAAACGATGATGCTTCAATTCTGGATAGAGTTTTCTTGAAAATTGTAGTGTATCCATATATTTATTATCTATTTCTTTTTTACAACCCGCCTTTAAAAAGTTGATATCAAAAGAAGTATTATGTCCTATAATGATATCATTTCCAATAAAACTTAAAACATCACCGCTAACCTCCTCTATGACTGGCATATTTTCTACCATCTCATTGCTAATTCCTGTTAACTCTGTTATAAAAGTATCAATTCTATTTTTGGGTTTAATTAGTTGAGAATATTCGTCAACAATTTTATCATTACGAACTTTAATCAAGGCAATTTCAATAATCTCATCAAAATAAATAGAAAGCCCTGTGGTTTCTACATCAATCACACAATAATCACTAACAATCTTTTTAGTATAATTTTTATTTTTCATTCTCTACTCCTTTTTGATATATTAACATCTATAAATATAGATATTATACCATAAAAGATAATTTTTATTAAATTTAAATACTCTTAAATCTTTAGAAAGTAATTTTTAACTATTATCAATTAGGGTGGATTTATTTTATTCATACTTTTCTTCAAAAGCTTTTTTAAAAACTAATTTAGTTCGAATGTCCCCCCATCTTTCAGCTAATTTATTCATTAAATCTTGATGGTTTAAAAATCCTAACTCCGAATAAATATAGTAGTCTAAAATTTTTAATAAGCAATTATTATAAATTGATAACTCTTCCTCTGTTAGAACTCTTCCATTATTCTTAATATTCTCATCATAATGAATATAGTAATTCCTAGTGTTTGCTAATACCTTTGGAAAATCGATCCTTTTAATATCCCCTGTAATAAAATAAACCTGATACTCAGCAATAAGTAAGTCTGAAAGTCTGCTTTCAAGCGTTATAAATTTTTTAGATTTTCCTAAAAGGAAACTTTCCATCCCATCTGTACGGTCATCTGTAAGGTACTTAACTCTGTTTTTAAATTCTTCGATTGAACCAGCTTTAAACCTTGAATGATATGTTTCTAGAGCTTGAACCACATTTAAAAATAGTCTAACTGGTGATATCCCTTTTGTATACAGTAATTCTATATAGAGATCTAAGACTGGTTTTAATTTAGAATAAGACTCGAAGTAATATTTAAAACTATTATTCTCTATCAAATCAACTAAAGAAAATGTTTTCAATATATATCTGCCATAATAACTTCCCTGAAATCTATCCTTTCTTATAATTGGACTAATAATATCTAATGTTCGAGGTATCTTGCAACCATTATCATATACATCGAATTCTAAGTCAGATAACCCTTGGATTTTATGAACTTTAACTTCTTCAACTAGTGTCAACTCAATTAATCTCTTAATTTTTTCAAATAAATCAAAATAGTCTTCTAAAGGGGCCTCTTCGATAAATTCAATTTCAATCAATGTTCTTTGATTAAGTTCTATTTTATCTTTAAATAAATGAGATTCATGAACAGGAAGCATAGACCCAAATACTTGATATTTAATTGTCGTATTTTCATCTTTATAAATTAAAGTACTACTGTCAGAATTATAATGTAAACTATAATTATCTTGGATCAAGTAAGCAGTTTTTCCTCCCCATTTCATTACACCACTAATTTCAAAAGAAACACTTTTAAATTTGTTGTTAAATTTTTCTAAAGATCCAAATCCACTTACAAGGTATTCAGCGCCGAAAGAAAAAACAGAGATACCCGCCGAAATATTACTTGAAACCCCTTTTGAACGAAATGCATCAAATAATATAAATTTTGCTCCATTTGATAATTTTACCTTTAATTCATGAATACGATCTGGAAGTTCCAATATACTCGCAAAACCATCATTAACATCTATCTCAAGTAATATTCCTCCTTCTTCTTTATTCAAATATAGGTGACACTGTCTTATTTTCCCTTGTAATTCAACTGAACCACTACCTTGGTAACTTAACTCCATATTGATTCCTCCAAATGATTTTTTTATTAGACAATATTCTTAAAAACAGTATAAAATCGTTTTCATATTACATTCTAACAATCATTATAGCACAAGAAAAAATAAACACCCCCACAAAAAATTGTGGGGGTGTTTGTGGGAAAGTTTCAAAAGAAACATCTCCTATTATATCACCTTTATTAATAACTAAAGGCTTTTAAACTCGGCTTTCAGCCTTAAACAATCGATAATTGATTATTTAAGAGTAACTGAAGCTCCAGCTTCTTCCAATTTAGCTTTAAGTTCTTCAGCTTCAGCAGCTGCAACGCCTTCTTTGATGACACCTGGTGCACCATCAACAAGTTCTTTAGCTTCTTTAAGACCAAGACCAGTGATTTCACGTACAACTTTGATAACGCCGACTTTCTTGTCGCCTGCAGATGTCAATTCAACGTCGAATGAATCTTTAGCAGCACCAGCGTCAGCAGCACCAGCTGCAGCAACAGCTACAGGAGCAGCTGCAGTTACACCAAATTCTTCTTCGATAGCTTTTACAAGGTCGTTCAATTCAAGGATTGAAGCTTCTTTAATTTCAGCAATAATGTTTTCAATGTTCAATGCCATTGTTATTTCCTCCAAATAAATTTAAATTTAATTTTGTTATTTTTTTGTAGCTAGGCTACGATGCGTAGCTTATAATTAAGCTGCGTCTTCTTTGTTGTCTGCAACCGCTTTGACTGCAAGAGCAACGTTGCGCACTGGTGCTTGAAGTACAGAAAGGAGCATAGAAAGAAGTCCTTCGCGGTTTGGAAGAGTTGCAAGAGCAATAATCTCTTCTTTAGATGCGACAGCGCCTTCGATTGCACCACCTTTGATTTCAAGTGCTTCAGCGTTTTTAGCAAAGTCGTTCAAGATTTTCGCTGGTGCGATAACATCTTCGTTAGAAAATGCTACTGCAGATGGTCCAACAAAAACAGATGCAAGATCTTCAAGACCAGCTTTTTCAGCTGCACGACGTAAGATTGAGTTTTTAATAACTTTATACTCAACTTCGCTTCCACGAAGCTCACGACGAAGAACTGTATCTTGTTCAACTGTCAAACCACGAGCGTCAACAACGACGATTGATGCAGCAGCTTTCATTTTTTCAGCTACTACGTCAACTAGTTCCGCTTTTTTAGCAATAATTGCTTCACTCATTAGTGTGTTCACCTCCGTAATTATTTTGCTTGGGGAATTTTTCCAAAAGAAAAACGCGCCCAAACCTAGACACGAAAGTACAATACGCTTCTTTTTACATGATACGTTTTGTCCTCGGTAGGATATTTATGAGTCTAGCTCCCCTACTGTCTTAGGCAGTTTTTTCAAACCGTTTATAAGTATATCACATTTGTTACTTCAAAGCAAGTCTTTTTGTAAAAAAAAATTGATTATTTTTTGTCCTGCTTCTACTGATGTTTATGGAAGAAAATAATTAGATTTTATCATTGAATGGAAAAGATTGGTAGCAAGGTAGTATAGATTAAGAGCGCATGAAATGCTAACATTAGGACATGAAATAAAAATGGTGTGGATTGCGTGATTTGAATATATTGGCCAGATTTTTGACTGTCTAAGAAAAATGACAATGACAAGAAAAGTAAAATGATTCCGTAAATGATGCTAATATGAAAAAGAATTTCACCTATAACTGCAAAATAGAGGAAACCGAATATGGGAATCGAGAAAAGGAATAGTCCTAAGGCTCCAAAGGCAATTCGAATTAAAGAAATTATCAAGAAGATATAAGCTGTAAATGTTGTATATTTCGATACTTTTAATCCTGTTTTTTTCTGCTTAGATATATAATGAATGATAAAAATTGGATAAATAATATCTATCATCTTGACTCTCTACCCTTTCTAAGATACTTTACTTTATTTTAACTATTTTTCCTTCAAAATTCAATTTCTCTCTTGACGAGAAAAAATATTTAGTGTACTATACAACTGTATATACAGATAAAAGGAGTTATTATGAATACACAAAAGAAAACCCAATTCATGACTTTAACTGCATTGCTAACCGCTATCGCTATTTTGATTCCTTTAGTGATGCCATTTAAAATCGTTATTCCTCCCGCTTCCTACACTCTTGGAAGCCACGTGGCCATCTTCATTGCTATGTTTCTCTCTCCATGGATGGCTATTTTTGTCATTGTTGCTTCTAGTATTGGATTCTTACTAGCCGGTTATCCGATTGTTATCGTACTTCGAGCTTTTTCTCATATCTTCTTTGGAACCCTGGGAGCTTTCTACCTTCAAAAACATCCTCAAACCTTGGACAACAAAAAATCTTCCTTGATTTTTAACTTTGTACTTGGTTTAGTACACGCTATCGCCGAAGTCTTTGCTTGTATCATCTTCTATGCTAGTACAGGAACAGATCTAAAAAATATGTTCTATGTTCTCTTTGTATTAGTTGGTTTTGGAACTATTGTTCATAGTATGATAGACTATTACTTAGCATTAGCTGTTTATAAAGCACTAAAAAAACGCCATTAAGAAAGTAAATCATGACTAAAGACCGAAAAGAAGCGCTTATTCAACTCTTAAAAGAAGCTCAAAAGCCAATGAATGGCCAAAGTTTAGCAGAACATTTTCACGTAACTCGGCAGATTATTGTTCAGGATATAGCTGTGCTTCGCGCAGATGGAGCTCCTATTCTATCTACTAATCGTGGCTATATTTATAAAGAAAATAAAGCCAATCCTTTTGTTCACAAACTCTTTAAGGTTAAACACAAAGAGGAAGATATGGAGCAAGAACTACTTGCTATCGTTGATAACGGCGGTCGGGTGCAAAACATTCTTATCGACCATCCTGTCTACGGTGAAATCGAAACCCTTCTTAAGTTGAGTTGTAGACGAGATGTAGAACACTTTTTAAACCAAGCTGAATCTTCAGATTTTCGTCCCCTATCAGAATTAACAGATGGAATACACTACCATTTGGTTGAGGCTGAAAGCAAACAAGACCTCCTCTATATCGAGAAGGCCTTGGATCAGCTAGGTTATTTAGTCAAAGATTAGAATATTTCCTTTTCCCATCCGTCTTCTGTACGGTGACGATAAAAAAATTCAGACTTGTCTGGAGATTCCATCATCTCCATCAAAGGTAACATATCATAGGCCAGTTCCAAATTTGGAATCTGGTCTTTTTGTACCCAGGAAACTTCTCCTTCTTCTGAAGAACGGAGAGTACCAGTAAACTCAGTCGCCTTATAACAAAAGACAATGTAACGCTCACCTGTATCTAGTGGCCAATTTTTTATGCCGACAAGTTGAGGATTTCGAATTGTCAGACCTGTTTCTTCATAGATTTCTCGGATAACTGACTCTGCAAAAGCCTCTCCATTTTCAACATGACCTCCTGGAAAAGCGTAGCCAGACCAGTGATTGGTTTCAGGTGATCGATACTGCATAACCACGCGCTTCTTTTCTCGATCTTCAATCATACAAATATTGGTTAGAATGGTTAACTGTGCTCGAGACATAGGACCCACTTTCTAATGTTTAATTTTCTATCTTATACTTAACTTTAGATTTCATAATCAAAGGATTAACTAAGTCATGATATTCATGAATTTCATGGAGCAAGGATCCTCTGATGATTCTAATTTCATTATTTTCTTTATTAACATAGTAGTCTATATTGATTGGCATAGATGAATCTGGAACCATGGAGAAAAAGAAAAATATCATAAACCAGATTATGAGAGCAAAGAATCCGCTAAGAGCTTGAAAAATCAAATGATGCCATTGAAAGATTCTTGTTTTATAAAAGATGGTCCATGGATGGATAAATAGGGTTAAGCAGAGACCAAAAAACCAGATATTCCACAAGACTGGCGTAAAAGCTAAACCAAATAAGCCTAGGACAAAATGAATTAGGGCAAATACCAAGAACAGTAGGTAAAGAATCCTAAATATAGTTAGATGTTTTCTCATAATTAACTCCTCTTATTTTCAATAAATTTCATAAACAAAATCGTTAAAGCAGCTACAGTAAAAAAGACCAGATAGGTTGCTATAGGAAACCAAATATAGCGGTGATCTAGGGATAAGAGAGAAGGTAAAATCCCTTTACTGTTTTTTCCGCTAATTCCAATAAAGAGATGGACTATTAAACCGATACTATTAAGATAAATAAATAAATCTGCAAATCTTTTTATTGTCATCCTTACCCCAGACAAGTCTAAGAACCAATAGTCAAATAATCGATATACCAGACAAAAAAGATTTATATATAGCGGAAAACTATAGTTGATATCTCTGTATGGCGAAGGAATAGGAAGGCTTTCAAAAATTAGATTCAAACTTAGTCCTATTGCTAGGATAAGACCGAGGGTCAAGAAGAATCCTAAAAATTTATGAGAATCTAGCCAAAGATGAAAACTTTCTTTCATTGAGAGATTCTTTTTTGTATTTGAATTTCTTTTATTCTTTTTCATTTGAGTGAATTTTCCCTATTTTCTTCTTTTCCCTTTTTCTTTTCAATATACTTGGAAATTAAAATGATTAAAGCAGGCACTAGGAAAAAGGTTAAATAGGTCACGATTGGAAACCAGATGTAACTGGAATCTAAGATTAGCAAGGGAGGAATAGACTTTCCATTTCGACCCATTATTCCGAAAAATGAGTGAAACAACAAACCTACTCCATTTAGGTACAAGAATGGATCTGCAAAATCTTGTATTGTCAGCATTCCATCGAAATTATCTCTAAAAACACCTTGATAAAGCATGTTCACAAAGAATATAAGATTCAGAAAGAGCGGAAAGACATAATTGAAGTTTTGATAGGGTTTTGGAATAAGAGTTGTTCCAAACAACAAATAGAATACCCCAAAAGCTGATAAAAAAAATATACTACTATCTAATAGAAAAGCTATTTTTGAATGTTGTAACAACCACAATTTTACTTTATCTAGCCAGCTCATTTTTCGATTTGGCATATAGTGTTTTTTTGATTTTTTATTATCTTGTTTCATGATAGTTTTTTAACTTCTTCTGCTACTTTTTGGAGATGCTGTTCCCGCATACTAGCGGTATTCACATCCCGGCCGACTTCTCCTAAGATGCAGACGCGCTTAGTTTTAATTCCACAGTGATTCAAGACCGCATTTTTCAAAACAGAGATGCCATAGCTATCTGGAATGTTGATAGGGCCCGAAAAGATTTTGTACCACCAAGTAGGCGCCATGGAGGTTGCGTAAATACTGGCTGTTTTCCCTTTTAATAACTTTTTAAACTGCTTGCCTCTAAGGTAATTCCAGATAAAACTCCCCTGATCATTAGCAGAGTATGCAATTCCCGGTGTAAAGACCCGGTCGATCCAGCCCTTCATAAGGCTCGGCATACTACTCCACCAGATGGGATAAACAAAGATCAGGTGATCCGCCCACTGGATTAATTCTTGAGAACGAAGGATAAAAGAATCTTCTTCCATACGTTTTCGATAGCCATAACGTAAAACCGGATCAAAGTCCTCTTCATTAAGGTTGATGACTTCAAGTTCATGGCGATCTGAGTCAAGATTTTCTACAATGGTTTGAAAAATAGCCTGACAGTAACTTTTCTTATCAGGGTGTCCATTGATGACTAGAATTTTCAAAAGTTCTCTCCTATCTAATCCAAGGCCTTGACTTCCAGCATCATATCACGAATCTGAGCTGCTAGTTCAAAGTCAAGCACTTCGACGGCTTCTTGCATTTGTTTTTCCAGTTTCTTAACAAGTTCCTTGCGTTCTTGTTTGTTAAGGCTATTGATATCGACTTCCTTCTCCTCTTCCTTGGCAACTACCTTGGTTACAGAGATTAAGTCACGGATTTCTTTCTTAATCGTTTGTGGCACGATACCGTGTTCTTCGTTATAGGCCATCTGGATTTTCCGACGACGAGCTGTTTCATCGATGGCTTTTTGCATAGATTGAGTCATAGTATCAGCATACATGATGACATGCCCCTCACTATTACGAGCTGCACGACCGATGGTCTGAATAAGTCCACGCTCATTACGAAGGAAACCTTCCTTGTCGGCATCGAGAATAGCAACTAGACTAACTTCTGGCACATCAATCCCTTCACGGAGCAGATTGATTCCGACCAAGACATCAAATACACCCAAACGCAGGTCACGGATAATCTCCGTTCGCTCCAAGGTTTTGATATCCGAGTGCATGTATTTAACCTTGATACCCATTTCTTTGAAGTAATCAGTCAAGTCTTCAGCCATTTTCTTGGTCAAGGTTGTAATAAAGGTACGTTCGTTCTTTTCAACACGGGCATTGATTTCACCCAAAAGATCATCAATTTGTCCCATAGTTGGGCGCACTTCTACTTCTGGATCCAAAAGACCAGTTGGACGAATGATTTGCTCAATAACGGTATCAGTCTGCTCGTGTTCATAATCACCAGGTGTCGCTGAAACATAGACGATCTGGTGAACATGACTTTCAAACTCTTCACGACGGAGAGGACGATTATCCAAGGCAGATGGCAAACGGAAACCATAATTCACCAACATTTCCTTACGAGAACGGTCACCATTGTACATTCCCTTGATTTGTCCCATGGTCATGTGGCTCTCATCAATCATAATCAAAAAATCATCTGGGAAGAAATCAAGAAGGGTGTACGGTGGCTCTCCTTCGCTTCGTCCATCCATGTGGCGTGAGTAGTTTTCAACCCCGTTTGTATAACCCATCTCACGAAGCATCTCCATATCGTATTCTGTTCGTTGTTTCAAGCGTTGCGCTTCGAGGAGCTTACCTTCCTTCTCAAAGATAGCTAACTGCTCTTCCAACTCAGCCTCAATCTTAGCAATAGCTACTTCCATGTGGTCGTCATTGGTCACAAAGTGAGTGGCTGGGAAAATCGCCAAATGATCCACTTCGCCCAGAACTTGACCAGTTAGAGCTTCGACTTCACGAATACGATCAATTTCATCTCCGAAGAACTCAACACGAAAGGCATGCTCGTCACGAGAGGCTGGGAAAATCTCCACCACATCCCCACGGACTCGGAATCTTCCACGTTGGAAGTCAATGTCATTGCGCTCAAACTGAATATCCACCAAATCATTGAGCAGTTTATCTCGAGAAATCTCAAGGCCTGGTCGCAGACTTACGACGCTATCAGCGTATTCTTTAGGGGAACCCAATCCATAGATACAAGAAACAGATGCAACTACAATGACGTCATTGCGCTCCAAGAGTGCTGATGTTGCTGAATGACGAAGTTTATCAATCTCATCGTTGACTGAACTGTCTTTTTCTATATAAGTATCGCTTGAAGGCACATAGGCTTCTGGCTGGTAATAATCATAGTAAGATACGAAATATTCGACCGCATTTTCTGGGAAAAATTCTTTGAACTCCCCATATAGTTGCCCTGCAAGAGTTTTATTGTGGGCGATGACCAGGGTTGGCTTATTAACTTGGGCGATGACCTGGCTCATGGTATAGGTCTTCCCCGTACCAGTCGCCCCCATCAAGATTTGCGCCTTCTCACCACCCTCGATGTTATCCACCAACTGTTCGATGGCCTGCGGTTGATCCCCAGACGGTTGGTATTTGGATACAAGTTTAAATTTGTTGTCTGTAATTCTATTAATCATCTCTTTATCCTCACATATATAGACCTTATTTTACCATAAATCACCAAAATTCTCTGAGATAGGGAATAAAAGGGAGATACAAGATGTAATAAAATAATCCATTAATTCAGTACATGTTTAATTTAAAATATAATAAATTGGACACGTATTATCATGAAAGCTAAATAAGACTCTCGAAATTACTTCGAAAGTCTTGTCTTTTATTCTAAAACAATGCAATATGCAATAAATTTCATTGTAAATGACTTACAAATTAACAAAGCTTACTCATCAGTTTGATTTTTGCGAAATCACTTTACTACTTAAGTTCTTGATTCTTTACCAAGAGGTAGAGAGTTGCTCCAAATGAAAATACAAACTCAATGACATAAACACATAGTTGCAAATTGGAAACTTCTCCTAGTATTGTATTCGCAATAATATTATAAAATAGAAAATTTGTCATTGGTTCCGCTACTCTCTCTATGAAAGGTTGTACTAAAATAGGAAATAGTAACAAAATAGCTAAACTTCCCATTGGACTTTTAAAAAAATAACTTAAAAAGTAAGAAATCAAAAAGTATTGGATGGAGCCAAACAAAAAGAAACAGAAAATTTCTATACTGACACCATTTTCACTCCTAAAAAAATGAAACCATGTAAGCAGTACAAGGTAATATAAGGTTGATTGTAGTAGTACATCAAATAACTCTATGAACAGGATCCTAATTGAACTTAAGATCCTTTTTCCACTTACTAAGTAAACTAGCTTTGTTTCGTGTGATTGTAACTCTACAAATGCATTAACACACCCAATAGCAGCAGAGAACATTGATGCAAAAACAAGAGCTTGCTTTAAAGATAATTCTACAATTCTACCATTGATTGCAACTGGTAACACACTTAGTAGGCACACAAATCCTACCAAAATTGACTGTATAGCTATCTGGTACTTTACGAGTTTTAAGCTATATTTTTTGACGATAAGACTGATAAATATTCTTGCCATTCTTCCTCCTCATTCGAATCATTTCTACAACAATTATCAATACCAAGAATACGACTCCTTCCACTACTAAAAGAGTAAATCCATACAATTGGCTCGTTTGAGTCCCTTCAATTCGACCAAAAGCAAATGACTTTGCTCCAATCAAAGGCAATAGATTTTCTATTTTAGAGGAAATTCCTCTTAGAATACCTGATAAGCTGATTACCAATAATAAAGCGTCTGCAATTAATGCAGTCATTGATCTTTTCGTTACGATTACGAACAGTAAAGCTAATACAGTAAGAACGATCGCAAATATCATAACTCTTACCGTAACATCTAAAAACAAAGTAAATTCTAAATAGTTCTTTAAAGTAGAATCTAGAAAAATGAGTAAAACAACAGCATTTACTATCGAAAATATTACAGTTGAAAGTAGTGATAAGACAATCGAACTAGCAATAAAAGCAGTAAGTCGAACTTTCCAGTTAGGAATTATTAACTGAGTAAAATAATCATCACCAAATTGATAATGGGTTGAATAAACAAGTGAAACCAGAATTGGCAAGAAAATAACACTTGCTTGGTAGGGTGAAGATAAGAGAGCATCCCTGACTGTATAGACTGGATTCGATGATAACATAGATGGGTCAAGGTTAACCGCCTGTCCATTTCCTTCTACTAAAGCGTTTATCACCTGAATATTTTGAAGTGTAAAAAATATGCTGACTCCCAAAATAAGAAAAAAAGTAAATTTAAAAGTAGGTAAACTACTATATTTATAAAGGTCACTAAAAAAGGAACGCTTCAACATATTATTCACCTTCTTTCCCTTCGAGTGCTTTAAAGTATGCTTCCTCAAAAGAGCCAAACTGTTTCAAAATGTCTTTGGTAGGAGCATCAATAACAATCTTCCCATTAGAAATCCCAACCAGATGATCTACAGTTAGTTCTAACTCACTCATATAATGACTTGTCATTAATACAGTTTTACCTTCACTGACAAAAGATTGTAAAAAATTGCGTATCCAGCGTATACCCTCTGGATCTAGTCCATTGATTGGTTCATCTAAAATTAAGATATCAGGACTTGCTAATAAGGCTGTTGCTAATCCAAGACGTTGTTTCATTCCTAATGAATAGTCTTTTACTTTTTTATTTTTAGCATCACTTAACCCCACCAAGTCTAAACATTCGTTGCACCTATTTCTGTCAACACCACAAGCCAAGCCAATCCAGCGAAGATGCTGAAATCCTGTTCTCGTTGGATAAGGTTGGCAACTGTCGAGGAATGATCCAACAACACAAAAAGGATTAACTCCCAATTGAGAGTATTTTTTGCCATTGATCAATGCTATTCCTTTTTGACTATTTTCTAAACCGAGTAAAATTCTGATTAAAGTCGATTTCCCAGAACCATTTGGTCCAATCAATCCAGTGACCTCACCTTTCTTAGCTTTGAAAGACACATTTTTCAGGACAATTTTATTATTATATTCCTTATGTAGTTTTTGAATTGTTATCATTCCTTCTTTTCCCTTCTAACTTTTTGTGAAATTTCACCTTCACTTGGAGCAAGTATATCAGGAGAATATCAGAAAAAAATCAGAATAAAAATTTTTATAATTATTTTTTCATTTCTAACAAATTACTTTCTATGTTTGCTATAATATACACAAGTAATTGGAGGAACTATGAAGTATAAAATTTTAGCAATTGACGACGATGAAAAAATCTTACGATTAATAAGAAATACATTAGAAGCAAACAACTTTAACGTAGAAACTCGGTCAAATATAGAAGAGATCGATATTTGTGACTTTACTGGATTCGATCTGATATTACTTGATGTCATGATGCCTTTTTCAGGTTTAGAGATCTGTCGCTCCATTCGTTCACAAATTACTACTCCAATCCTGTTTCTAACCGCTAAAGATATTGAAGAAGATTTACTAAAGGGGATACAAGCTGGAGCAGATGATTACATCACAAAACCATTTAGCATTAAGGAATTGATTGCAAGAATTCAAATGCATCTTCGTAGAGAGGAAAGATTGTTCCAAACCTCTAAAGAAGAATTGATTTCAGATATAACTTTTTATCGAGATAGTCAAGAAGTTTATTATCAATCAAAGAGCATTTCTCTAACTAAGCGAGAATTTGATCTACTTTATCTTTTAGCTAAAAATGAGAACCGAATATTTAGCGCAGAGGAACTTTACGATTACCTCTATCCTATAAGCTCTGATGTACAGCTACGTTCCATCACTGAATACATCTATCAAATCAGACAAAAATTCAAGGCTCATCAAATTGATCCTATCAAAACGGTTTGGGGAGGAGGATACAAATGGCAAAGGAAATGACAATCAAACAACTCATTCAGAATACCTACCTTAAAATCATTTGGCAATTTCTTTTTTGTCTTTTACTTTTTTACATAGTCCCAGCTCTTCTATCTTCTGTATCTGGAATCAATGAGAAAAATGCCAATCTCTTTGCTTTATTTTTTAGCGTCAGTTCTTGGATTTATCTTTGCATCATTTTAATTCTTATCATTGTAACAAATATTCGACAATTATTAACCAAGATTCAAAAAGAAATGAACATGGTTTATCATAGTGGTCTATATTTCAACAAAAATGAAAATCACCATTTGCAGATTAAGGAATTTATTGAAACAAATGATCTAATAGAAAAAATGCAATCCGATATAAAAAATAGGATTGAAAATGAAAAAGAACAAAAAAAAGAACTCATGTTTCAAGTATCTAGCGCTGCCCATGATCTTCGAACTCCTCTAACTGTCATAAGAGGAAATGCTGAATTCCTACAATCTACCAAACAAACACCCCAAGTAATGGAATGTCTAAAAGATCTGGAGCAAGCAAGTATTCAGTTAAACGATTATTTTAATCACTTCATCCAATACTCCAAAACTTTTTATGATCAAGATATTCAACTTGAAAAGATATCAATTCAACAATTAACTCGTCAATTAAAGGAACATATCACACCTTTAGTTCCTAAAAATACACACTTTATTTTTACTAACACAGTAACTCCATCGACACAAATTGCAATTCATTCCAATCTATTTTTCCGAGCAATCACAAATATTATTAACAATGCTATACAACATCAAAAAGAAGATGATGCACAAATCCACCTAACAATTTCACAAGTAAATAGTCAATTAGTTCTAACTATATGGAATAACCAATCTAGTTTTTCAAAAAATATATTACAAAATGCTGGAAATCTTTTCTATAAAGATGACCAAGCAAGAACCCCCTCTCAAGAAAGCCACTATGGACTTGGTTTATCTTTCGTCAAACGCGTCATGAAACTTCATCATGGAACTATGCACTTAGAAAATAGTAATCATGGTGCACAAGTCAAGCTAATCATTCCCATTATATAGAACAAGCCGAACTCATCAATATGTGTTCGGCTTCTTTTAATTTTTACATCAAAAAATCAGTATCACAATAAACTTTATGTTATATCTTCTAACATAAAAATATAAAATATTTGCCGGATTCAATTTTTTCTGCTATAATTTGAAAATACCCTGAAAGGAGACATAACATGAAGAAAAAAATACTAGCATGTCTGCTAATTTTATTTCCTATTTTTTCACTAGGATTAGCAAAAGCGGATACAGAAAAAACCAAGTATGTCATTGCCAGTGACTCATCTTTTGCGCCATTTGTTTTCCAGGACTCAAGCAACCAATACACTGGTATCGATATGGATCTAATCAAGGCTATCGCTGAAGACCAAGGTTTTGAAATCGAGATTACCAATCCAGGTTTTGATGCTGCTATTAACGCAGTCCAATCTGGACAAGCAGACGGTATCATTGCAGGTATGTCAGTGACTGATGCTCGTAAGGAAACTTTTGATTTCTCTGATTCTTACTATACTGCAAATACTATTCTTGGTGTTAAAGAATCAAGTACTATTTCTTCTTACGAAGATTTGAATGGTAAGACTGTAGGTGTGAAAAACGGTACTGCTTCACAAACCTTCTTAAACGAGAACCAAAGCAAATACAGTTACAAAATCAAAACTTTTTCCGATGCTGCATCTATGTATGATAGTTTAAATACTGGTTCAATAGATGCCGTTATGGATGACGAACCTGTTATTAAATATTCTATCAGTCAAGGAAAAAAATTAAAAACACCAATCGCAGGTACACCAATTGGTGAAACTGCCTTTGCAGTAAAAAAAGGAAGCAATCCAGAATTGCTAGAGAAGTTTAACAAGGGACTCGCAAACCTTAAGGCAAATGGAGAATTCCAAAAGATTCTTGATAAGTATCTAGCTAGTGATTCTACTACGACAACTTCAACTGCTGATGAAACAACTATTTGGGGCTTGTTGAAAAACAACTACAAACAACTTCTCAGCGGACTTGGAATTACTCTCTCATTAGCACTTATCTCATTTATAATTGCGATTTTTATCGGAATTATCTTTGGTATGTTTAGCGTTAGTCCATATAAATCACTCCGTTTGATTTCAGAGATTTTTGTTGACGTTATCCGTGGAATTCCTTTGATGATTCTTGCAGCCTTCATTTTCTGGGGCATTCCTAACTTTATCGAATCTCTTACAGGTCAACAAAGTCCAATCAATGACTTTGTCGCTGGTACAATTGCCCTCTCCCTAAACTCAGCAGCCTACATCGCTGAAATTGTTCGTGGTGGTATCAAGGCCGTTCCTGTTGGGCAAATGGAAGCTAGTCGAAGCCTTGGTATCTCATACAGTAAAACCATGCGTAAGATTGTCTTGCCTCAAGCAACCAAACTCATGCTTCCAAACTTCGTTAACCAATTTGTTATCGCATTGAAAGATACAACGATCGTATCTGCGATCGGTCTTGTAGAACTCTTCCAGACTGGTAAGATTATCATTGCTCGTAACTACCAAAGTTTCAAAATGTATGCAATTCTCGCAGTCTTCTATCTTGTGATTATCACTCTTCTTACTAGACTTGCAAAACGCTTAGAAAAGAGGATTCAATAATGGCTAAATTAAAAATCGATGTCGATAATTTACATAAACAATATGGAAAAAACAAGGTTCTAAAAGGAATCTCTGTAAAATTCTACGAAGGTGATGTTGTTTGTATCATCGGTCCTTCTGGGTCAGGTAAGTCAACTTTCTTGCGTAGCTTGAATCTCCTCGAAGAGGGGACAAAAGGTCATATCACAGTTAATGGTTATGATTTGACTGACAAAGCAACCAACGTGGACCATGTTCGTGAAAATGTCGGAATGGTGTTCCAGCACTTCAATCTCTTTCCACATAAGACAGTTTTGGAAAATATCACTTTCGCTCCTATTGAGCATAAGTTGTTGACAAAGGCTGAAGCCGAAAAATTAGGCATGGAACTTCTTGAAAAGGTTGGACTTGCTGACAAGGCCAATGCTAACCCTGATAGTTTGTCTGGTGGACAAAAACAACGTGTGGCTATCGCTCGCGGTCTAGCCATGAACCCTGATATCATGCTCTTTGACGAACCAACTTCTGCCCTCGACCCTGAGATGGTCGGAGACGTACTTAACGTTATGAAGGAATTGGCTGAACAAGGTATGACCATGATCATCGTAACTCACGAGATGGGATTTGCCCGTAAGGTTGCCAATCGTGTTATCTTTACTGCAGACGGTGAATTCCTAGAAGATGGTACTCCTGACCAAATCTTTGATAACCCACAACACCCTCGTCTAAAAGAATTTTTGGACAAGGTCCTCAACGCTTAAAAAACTGCAAGGTTTCCCTTGCAGTTTTTTTCTCACTTGTATTGGAATTTTGGATTTTTTAGAAAATTATGATAAAATAAAGGGTATGAAAATGGGGTTTTCCCATGCCTAGCTGGACTAGGAAACAAAATAGAAATTAGGTAGCTAGATGTCATCTAAAGTTATTGTAACAATTTTCGGTGCTAGTGGAGATTTGGCTAAACGCAAGCTCTACCCTTCACTTTTTAGACTTTACAAATCAGGTAATCTATCTGATCATTTTGCTGTTATTGGAACTGCTCGTAGACCATGGAGTAAAGAGTACTTCGAATCTGTTGTTGTCGAATCTATCTTAGACTTGGCAGATAGCGCAGAAGAGGCTCAAGCATTTGCTAGTCATTTTTACTACCAAAGTCACGATGTTAATGACACTGAGCACTATATCGAATTGCGCAAGCTTCAGGCTGAGTTAAATGAAAAGTATCAAACTGAACACAACAAGCTCTTCTTCCTCTCAATGGCACCTCAGTTCTTTGGAACTATTGCTAAACATCTCAAGTCAGAGCAAATCGTTGACGGTAAAGGCTTTGAACGTTTGATTGTTGAAAAACCTTTCGGTACAGATTATGAGACTGCAAGCAAACTAAACGAAGAACTCCTTGCTACTTTTAACGAAGATCAAATCTATCGTATCGACCACTATCTTGGTAAAGAAATGATTCAAAGCATTTTTGCCATTCGATTTGCCAATATGATTTTTGAAAATGTTTGGAATCGTGAGCACATTGATAACGTTCAGATAACCTTTGCAGAGCGTCTCGGTGTTGAGGAACGTGGTAGCTACTATGATGAGTCTGGTGCCCTTCGTGATATGGTTCAAAACCACACACTTCAGCTTCTGTCACTCCTTGCTATGGACAAACCTGCAAGCTTTACAAAGGATGACATTCGCGCAGAGAAAATCAAGGTCTTCAAGAACCTTTACCACCCTACAGACGAGGAACTTAAAGAGCACTTCATCCGTGGTCAATATCGTTCTGGTAAAGTAGATGGCATGAAATATATTTCTTATCGTAGCGAACCAAATGTCAACCCTGAATCTATGACAGAAACATTTGCTTCAGGTGCCTTTTTTGTCGATACTGATCGATTCCGTGATGTACCTTTCTTCTTCCGTACAGGTAAACGCCTAACTGAAAAAGGAACACACGTAAATATTGTCTTCAAACAAATGGATTCTATTTTTGGAGAACCCCTAGCACCGAATGTGCTTACCATCTATATCCAACCGACTGAAGGATTCTCTCTCAGCCTTAACGGTAAAAAGGTAGGGGAAGAGTTTAGCCTCGCACCAAATTCGCTTGACTATCGAACAGATGCGACTGCAACAGGTGCTTCACCAGACCCATATGAAAAACTGATCTATGATGTTTTGAACAATAACTCAACAAACTTTAGCCACTGGGATGAAGTGAGTGCATCATGGAAATTGATTGACCGTATCGAGAAGCTTTGGGCTGAAAACGGTGCTCCACTTCATGACTACAAGGCTGGTACAATGGGACCTCAGGCTAGTTTTGATCTCCTTGAAAAATATGGTGCCAAATGGACATGGCAACCAGATATCGCCTATCGTAAAGATGGTCGTTTAGAATAATCAAAAACAATCCTGCAAGAATTCTTGCAGGATTTTCTTTTATATCAAACCTTCTAGAAGGCCCTTCATAAAGTTTTCTGAGTTGAACTCACCGATATCATCGATTTTTTCACCAAAACCAATTAGCTTAACAGGGATATTGAGTTCCTCACGGATAGCAAGAACAACCCCACCTCGGGCAGTTCCATCAATCTTGGTTAAGACAATCCCTGTAACAGGAGTAATTTTTGAGAATTCTTTAGCTTGTACAAGAGCATTTTGACCAGTTGATGCGTCAAGAGCTAGGAAGGTTTCATGAGGTGCTTCTGGCACTACGCGTTTGATGATACGACCAATCTTTTCCAATTCTGCCATTAAGTTTTCTTTGTTTTGCAGACGACCAGCCGTATCAATCATGAGAATATCAATGCCTTCTGCTACTGCTCGTTCCATTCCATCAAAGACAACACTAGCTGGATCTGCCTTCTCAGGACCAGTAACGACAGGAACATCTACACGACGTCCCCATTCTGCTAACTGAGCAACCGCACCCGCACGGAAGGTATCAGCAGCAACAAGCATAACCTTTTTACCAGCTTGTTTGTATCGATTAGCTAATTTACCAATTGAAGTTGTTTTCCCGACCCCATTAACTCCAACAAAAAGCATAACCGTTAATCCATCTTGGAAGTTAATATTTTCATTATAAATGCCGTCCTTTTCATATAGCTCCACCAATTTTTCGATGATAACACGACGAAGGGCATCAGGTTTCTTAGCATTCTCAAGCTTGGCTTCATAACGCAATTCTTCCGTAAGATTTGAAGCCACCTGCACACCAACGTCACTCATGATAAGTAGCTCTTCTAGTTCCTCAAAGAAATCTTCATCGACTGAGCGGAAATTTGCAAAGAAAGCATTCAAACGGGCACCGAATCCAGTACGCGTTTTCTTAAGACTACGGTCATATTTATCTTGTTCAGTCTCTTGCACTTGAGGAGTTTCTTCGATTGCTTGGTTTGCTTCCTCTTCTTCAAAAAACTCTGTTTCTGCTTCGTCTGATTGAGGCTGAACAATTTCTTCGTCGTCACTATCATTTGAAGGAATCTCTTCAACATGAGTCGATTCCTCTTGAGGACTATCTGCCTCTTGGACTTGATTTAACTCTTCTTGAGAAACCTTCACTTCGTCAACTGATTCGACAATAGTTTCTTCGTCAACCTCTGCTTCAAATAAGCCTTCATCATTTTCTTCGACTACGACAGTCCCATCTTGCTCTTTGACTTCAATATTTTCGGATTCTAGCGTCTCAGTTTGCTCGCTATCATCCGATAAATCAATGTTTTCTAGAGCTTCTTTGACAACATCTTCGATTTTAGGTTCTTCTATTTTTCCAAATAAACGGTCAAATAATCCCATTCTTTAGTTCTCCTTCAGTACATATTTTTCAATTGCCCAGGCGACAGCTTCTTCGTCATTAGTCATTGGTGTTACCACATTTGCCACAGCTTTAACTGCCGGAACAGCATTTTGCATAGCGATACCGAGACCGGCCCACTCAATCATCGAAAGGTCATTAGCTTCATCTCCGCAAGCCATAACCTGACTTCGGTCAATTCCCAGGTGTTCAATCAGTTTAGATAATCCTGTCGCCTTATGAACATTCTTTGGTGACCATTCTAGCAAGAGTTCACGTGATTTAAAAATTTCATATTGATCGTATAATTCTGGTGAAATCTTCTGAATAGCTGCATCCAAAGGCTCCTGAGGAAAGGCAGTCACACATTTATTGTATGTTACCTGACTAGACAAATCTTCAAAAGTAGTTGGAACAAAAGTTAGAGCTGGGTTAAACTGAGCATATAAACTTTCTTGGTCAGACTGAATTTGGTAAACTGTTCCTTCTGAAATTGCATCTAAAGGAATGCCTAGTTTATCAGTTTCCTCGTAAATACGTGTCACATCATCAATTGAAAAGACTGTCTTATCAAGAATCTCACCTGTATTTTTCTGAACCAATCCACCGTTGAATGTGATAGTATACTCGTCATCATGGCCGTCTGTTCCAAGCTCTTTAAGGAAGAAATCCATAGCCTTGAGAGGACGTCCAGTTGTTAGGACTACTTTGACACCCTGTTCACGCGCAGCCTTTAAAGTCGCCTTGGTACGATCAGTTAATTTCTTGTCTGTCGTCAGCAAGGTTCCATCCAAGTCTAGGGCAATTAATTTAATATCTGCCATTATAACCCCTCCATATAAGCGATAACTGATTGATCTTTATGATGACCAATAACTGTTTCTGCAAGTTCTAGAATTTCTGGGCGAGCATTTTCAGGTGCGACTGGGTGCCCTACAACTTGCATCATGTGAAGATCATTGAGATTGTCACCGAAGGCCATCACTTGGTCCATATCCAGATTTAACTTCTTAGCCAATTCGACAATCGCAACTCCCTTGTCCACATAATCAAGGACAATGTCGATAGATTCAAATCCTGTCGTCATAGCCTTAACACCAGGAACATGTTCATTAACCCAAGCTTCCCCGGCTTCTACTGTCTCTTCAGTAAAGTTGGTTGTGAATTTGAAAATCTCATCGGTAATATCTTCGAGACTGGCTACTTTTTTGATATTTTCATTATAATGATGGCTAAACATAAGATAGGTTTCATCTACAATATCTAAAACATAGCAAGCTTTCTTACCAGTCAATAGCATCTTCTTCTCATCGAAAAAAGGTGAAGTCTTTAGCTTTTCAAAAGTTGATAGGTAAAAATCTCTAGGCATGGTCGCTTCATAAAGGTCTTGTCCATGAAAACGAACCAGACTCCCATTTTCAGCAATAAAAATAATTTCATCTTTAACATCCGCAAAATGTTTCTCTAAAGACAAAAGGCCTCGACCAGAAGCTACAGCAAAATAGATACCTCTCTCTTTGTATGATGAGAGGAGAGCTTTTAAACGCTCCATATCAAATTGGCCAGCTTCATCTAGAAAAGTCCCGTCCATATCAGTTGCGACTAGTTTAATCATAATTCCTTCTATTCTCCAGTTGTAAATCTATCTTCTATTATACCATAGAAAAAGTAAAAAAAGACGTGCTGAATTGACACGTCCTTGTATTCTATAAATCTATCCGTAGGGCCAATTGTTATTATAAATATAAACCCCTTTCCACACTTTTCTGAATCAAATCTTCCGTCAGTTTCCATAATTCTTCTGATTCACTTTTTATGAACTTTTTCTTTTCTAATACCATGTCTGCAGTGATATTATCAGGGTTATAATTTAATTCTGACACTTCTAAGTGATTTATCAGTGGTACCAATGCATCGATTACTCTTGCATATCTTGATTCAGCACTCTGTCCTTTTTCAAATTCCAACCACAAATTTTTCATATTCAAATATTTCTCTTCTGGAAGGAGGCTCATTGTTTTTTCTATAGATTCTAACTCTCTATCATGAGAATGAACCTTTTTTTTATCATCAAAAACCCAAGTATCTCCGGCATAAATCTCACCTAAATCATGAATCAATAACATAGAAATAACTTTTTCCATTTTTAACTTTTCAGGATAATAATCTTGAAGAACTATAGCAGCTATAGCACCTTGCCAAGAATGCTCGGCACTATTTTCAAATCTTCCATCAAGAGTTCTATTAAATCTTGTTACTGACTTTAACTTCTCTATTTCTTTAATAAAATCGACTGAATTCTTTAAATTACTCATTGTAGCTCCTATCTTATTTAAAATTTTAGATATAATACCAAAAAATATTAATTTCATCAAATATTTCCCGTATTTGCAAAAATAAAATAGCGCCTAATCCATATGAGATTAGACGCCTGATTAAACTTGTAATTTATCAAATATTTATCAATCGAGTGATTGAACATTCCTACCATCAATCAATTCCAAGTCTTTTTATCCATATTTGGCAAAGAGAGCTTAAACTTAATAATACAGAGTCGAATCACAAAACCGACAATTGAGAGAATGATAAAAGCAGTGATTCTTGGAAAGTGAAGGACAAAGGCCAACCAGTAATAAATAACGCCAATTACAAAAGATAGAAGGGCATAGATGTCCTCTTTTAGAACACTTGGGACTTCATTAATCAAGAGATCTCGGATGATACCTCCGCCAGCACCTGTTAAACAGGCCAAAATCCCTGCAGACATCAAGTTCATTTTACTATCAGCTAAGGCGGTAGCTCCAATCAAGGAAAAGATGATTAAACCAATCGAATCAAAGATAAGATAAGCTTCTCTCAGCCACTTATAGAATTTTTTTTCTTGACTAGCGTTGGCTTGTTTTGATGTCACAAAGGCATACATAATAACAGCTACAAGAATAGAGACATAAATCGGTCCAGGATCTGCGAGAGCGGATGGAAAACGACTGATAATAGAATCTCTTAAAATACCCCCGCCTACTGCCGTTACAATTGCCAATAAACTAATTCCAAAAATATCTAAACGTTTACCAAATCCTTTGATGGCTCCTGACGCCGCAAAGGCTATAGTCCCAATATAATTACAAATCATTAGGAATAGGTCAAAATCCATGTAAGCTCCTCAATTTATTTTTGTAACCTTTCCGACTTCTTGAAGGTCATTCTACATGCTCTAGCTTGAAATGTTATATTGAAAACAAACTAAGCATCCATATTTTCTAAATCTTTTAGTTTAACAGAGACAATCTTAGAAACACCAGATTCTTGCATAGTTACTCCATAAATAGAGTCTGCGGCTGCCATGGTTCCCTTACGGTGGGTAACAACGATAAACTGGCTATCCTTGTCAAATCGATTGAGATAATCTCCAAAGCGTTTAACGTTAGCTTCATCAAGTGCAGCCTCTACTTCATCCAAAATAACAAATGGAATGGTCTTGACACGAATAATTGAGAAAAGCAGAGCCAAAGCTGACAAGGCCTTCTCTCCACCACTCATGAGGTTGAGAGATTGGATTTTCTTGCCCGGTGGTTGCACAGAGATTTCAACACCTGCTGTCAATAAATCCCCCTCGGTAAGGATTAGGTCCGCTTGACCACCACCAAACATCTGCTTGAAGGTCACCTTGAAGGATTCACGAATAGCTTCAAAGGTTGATTTAAACCGTTCCTTCACTTCATCGTTCATCTCTGTAATAGTTTCAAGAAGAAGATTTTTGGCAGAAAGAATGTCATCACGCTGACTATTTAAGAATTCCAAGCGTTCGTGAACTTCGTCAAACTGTTCAATAGCATCCAAATTGACTGGACCAAGTGAGCGGATAGATTTTTCTAAATCCTTGACCTCTTGTTCAGCGACAGCCAAATCTTCTAACGGATTGGCTTGTTCTAAAGCTTCCGTATAACTAATCTGGTATTCTTCAGTCAGTTGACCTTGAAGATAGCGAAGGCGGTCCGTAATCTTCTCTTTGGTTGCTTCTGCACGTGTTTGCTTACGAATCCATTCTTCATTTTGCTGACGAGCTTGTTCTAAATGACTAGCAATATCATCCAATTGACCTTCAATATCATCCAGCTCAAACTGCTTACGAATAAGCCCTTGTTGAATTTCTTCCTTCTGACTCTTAGCTTCTGCTTCCTGCTTGGTCAAAAGTTCCGTATCAACCTTTTCAAGATTGTCTACCTTTTCTTGGAGAAGGCGTTCGATTTCATCTTGCTCCATATCAAGGTATTCAAGCTCTTTGTTAATCCGTTCAATATCTGCAACTTCGTAACGTTTTCGCCCTATCATTTCTGTTTTGAGAAGACGTTCTTGAGAAATTTTATCCTGCAAGCTTTGGTAACGTTCCTGGATAGCATTTTTATTGGACTTGATTTCTTCAATCTCAGACTCCAGCTTTTGCTTTTCAGTTGAAATAACTGCAAGACGTTCTTGGCATTTTTCTTTTTCAGTTTGCCAATCTCCACCTCTGAGATTGTTTAATTCTTTTTCCTGAAGTTCTAAAAGTGTTTCGAGTTCTTCGACTTGTTGGTAAGTTTGTTGATAAGCAAGGTACAAACCTTGTTCCTGAATACGAGCTTGCTCTCCCTGGAATTTAATAGTTTCCAAAGTTTGACTAAGTTCATTCAAGGCTACTTGAACAGATTTCAGATTTTCTTCTTCCTGACCAAGGAGCTTTTCTTCTTGAGCAATCTCTTTTTGCAATTGCTCCAATTCAGGCTTGATGAAAATACTGTTATTTTGACGATTGGCACCACCAGCATAAGAACCACCTGTTCGCAATTCTGTACCATCGAGGGTTACCATTCGAACCTGATAACGTACCTTGCGAGCTGCATCACGCGCATGCTCAACTGTATCAAAGATAGCTGTTGTAGCTAGCAAATTTTTAAAAATAGCTTCAAGCTTAGCATCAAAAGTAACCAATTCATCAGCCATGCCAAGAAAACCTGGACTTGCAGCAATCATCTCTTGGTTCTGACTAGAAATGCTACGAGCCTTAATAGTTGTTAAAGGCAGGAAGGTCGCGCGACCAGCTCGGTTTCGCTTAAGGAAGTCGATAGCCTTAGTCGCTGCCTGTTCGTCTTCAACGATGATATGTTGGCTACTTGCTCCGAGGGCAATTTCGAGGGCTGTCTGATAACGAACATCAAAAGTTAAATGTTCACTGACCGCTCCGACAATGCCACCCAGGCGATTTTTTTCTTGTAGAACACTCTTAACACCCGCATAGAAATTACTGTGGTTTTTAAGAATGTTTTCCAGACTTTGCGCCTTGGCCTGTTTGTTTTTCAGACTATCCAAACGGTCAAAGAGTTGATTTTGCTGACTTTGATAAGCCTGCTTTTGTTCTTCTTCCTGTTTAGCATGCGTCTGATAGTCTGCAAGTAAGGTCTGTACTTTTTCTTTTGCTGATTTAAGAGCAGTTTCTTGCTCACTAGCCTTAGACTTAGCAGAAGCTAATTGTTCCTTCAAGGACTCCAATTGTTCTTCTTGCTTTTGAGTCTGTTGGCGACTATTTTCAAGATCATTTTCAATCCGTGTCAACTGGTTAGAGACATCTGCTTCTTCCTGCAAGAAAGCAACAAAGCGCTCACGCAGTTGCTCAATCATCTGATCAGGATCATCAGAAAAAGCTAACAACTCAGCTTCTAAACGATTGAGCTCCTTGGTATTGACTGCTAGATTTGCTTCTAACTGACTGAGATTTGCTTCTTTTTCTTCCTTCTCTTGAATAAGAGCATTTCTCTTTTCATCCAAACTAGCTAAACGAGCTTGAGCCTCTTGTTGATTGAGAGCAACCTGCTCTGTCTCCAGTTTAGACAAGGCCAATTTCCGTTCTAAATCACTGATTAGAGCAGTCAAATCCATCAAACTAGTTTGATCTTTAGCCATCTCTGCTTGTAAATCTTGTCTCTGCTTCTTAAGAGATTGATTTTCAAGTTCTAGTGACTCGCGTTTTTGATAATAACTAGTCAACAGTTCTTGGACTTGGTTTAATTCTTCTTCTGTTAGATCCAATTCAGCCTTATTGGCTTGAATTTGTGCAACCAGAACATCCAAGTAAATACCTTTACGCTGACTGTCCAAGTCCATAAATTTACGAGCTGTTGCTGCTTGCTTTTCTAAGGGCTTGATTTGATTGTCTAACTCATAGATGATATCTTCCAAGCGGTCTAAATTGTCTTGAGTTTGTTGCAGTTTACTTTCCGTCTCTTTGCGACGAGTTTTATATTTTAAAACTCCCGCCGCTTCTTCAAAAATAGCGCGACGTTCCTCAGGTTTGGAGTTAAAGATTTCTTCGACCTTCCCTTGAGAAATAATAGAGAAGGAGTCGCGCCCAAGTCCGGTATCTAAGAAAAGATCATGAATATCACGAAGACGGACTTTTTTCCCATCAATCTTGTATTCACTATCCCCAGTACGATAGATATGACGCTCCACCTTGATTTCCTGTCCTGCATCCTTGATGAAACCGTCCTGATTATCTAGAGTAACGACTACAGAAGCATAGTTTAATGGTTTTCTACTTTCTGTCCCTGCAAAGATAACATCAGGCATCTTCCCACCACGAAGACTTTTGACACTGGATTCCCCAAGAGCCCAGCGTAAACTTTCTGTGATGTTAGATTTTCCAGAGCCATTGGGTCCTACAACCGCTGTTACTCCTTGGTCAAAAACAACCTTGGTCTTATCAGCAAAGGACTTAAATCCCTGAATCTCAATTTCTTTTAAATACATGAATCCAGTCCTTCCTCAACTGCATTTTTAGCGGCTTCTTGTTCGGCCAATTTTTTAGATCGTCCTTGACCCCTACCTAAACTTTGACCTTCGACAAGAACTTCAACCTCAAACATCTTATCGTGGGCAGGTCCGATCTCTGAAATGACCTGATAACGAATATCAACATCACCATTGACTTGGAGTAATTCTTGGAGATGAGTCTTGTAGTCTTTAATCATCTCAAAATCACCAGCCTCAACCTTCGGTATCATGACCTGGTAGATAAACTCTTTTACTGTAAGTAGATCCTTATCTAAAAGCAGGGCACCCAAAAAGGCTTCGAAAGCATCTCCCAAGATGGTATCTCGATTACGGCCTCCAGATTTTTCCTCTCCCTTTCCTAGCTTGATAAACTGGTCAAACTGGCAATCACGGGCAAAACCAGCCAAACTCTCTTCACGTACAATCATGGCACGGAGTTTAGACAGGTCACCTTCTGGTTTTTTAGGATATTTTTGGTACAGATATTCTGAAATCAATAATTGCAGAACAGCGTCTCCTAAAAATTCCAAGCGTTCATTGTGTGAAATTTTTAAGAGGCGGTGCTCATTGGCGTAACTAGTGTGAGTAAAAGCTGTTTCAAGTAATTGTTTATCTGAAAAAACAAGCCCAAAACGTTGCTCTAACACGGTTTCTAATTCTCTCATAAGAACCTCTTTCTAAAACATTATAATACACTCCATTATACCAAAAAATAGAATCATAGTCAGAAAATAACCGTTAAAAGTCCTTTTTCTGACTTGTGTTTAAAATCAATCCATTACTAGCAGTTCAGGCTATTTTTTGGTATAATAAATCATATGGAAATTGAAAAAACCAATCGAATGAATGCTCTGTTTGAATTTTATGCAGCCCTTTTGACTGATAAGCAGATGAACTATATCGAGCTCTACTATGCAGACGACTATAGTTTAGCTGAAATTGCAGAAGAGTTCGGTGTCAGTCGTCAGGCTGTTTATGATAATATCAAACGAACGGAAAAGATTCTGGAAGATTATGAGATGAAACTTCATATGTACTCTGACTACATTGTTCGCAGTCAGATTTTTGATCAGATCATTGAGCGCTATCCAGAAGATCCTTTTCTCCAAGAGCAAGTTGAGATTTTAACAAGTATTGATAATAGAGAATAAGAGGAATAAATATGGCATTTGAAAATTTAACAGAACGTTTGCAGAACGTCTTTAAAAATCTACGTAAAAAAGGAAAAATCACAGAGAGTGATATCCAAGAAGCAACCAAGGAAATTCGTCTGGCTCTTTTAGAAGCCGACGTTGCTTTGCCAGTGGTTAAGGACTTTATAAAGAAAGTTCGTGAACGTGCCATTGGGCATGAAGTCATTGACACCCTCAATCCAGCTCAACAAATCATCAAGATTGTTAATGAAGAGTTGACGGCAGTTCTTGGTTCTGATACAGCTGAGATTATCAAGTCTCCAAAAATCCCAACTATTATCATGATGGTTGGTTTGCAGGGTGCTGGTAAAACAACTTTTGCAGGTAAACTTGCCAACAAACTCAAAAAAGAAGAGGATGCTCGTCCTTTAATGATTGCGGCCGACATCTATCGTCCTGCTGCTATCGACCAATTGAAAACACTGGGACAACAAATTGATGTTCCTGTCTTTGCTCTTGGAACTCAAGTTCCTGCAGTGGAGATTGTTCGCCAAGGTTTGGAGCAAGCTAAAGCCAACCATAACGACTATGTCTTGATTGATACAGCCGGTCGTTTACAAATCGACGAACTTCTCATGAATGAGCTTCGTGATGTTAAAGCTCTTGCTCAACCAAATGAAATCCTTCTCGTCATCGATGCCATGATTGGTCAAGAAGCTGCTAACGTTGCGCGAGAATTTAACGCTCAATTAGAAGTTACCGGTGTCATCCTTACCAAGATTGACGGGGACACTCGTGGTGGTGCGGCCCTTTCTGTTCGTCATATCACAGGAAAACCAATCAAGTTCACTGGTACTGGTGAAAAGATTACCGACATTGAAACCTTCCACCCTGACCGTATGGCAAGCCGTATTCTTGGTATGGGAGATATGCTGACTCTGATTGAGAAAGCTTCCCAAGAATACGATGAGCAAAAAGCCCTTGAAATGGCTGAAAAGATGCGGGAAAACACCTTTGATTTCAATGATTTCATCGATCAGTTGGATCAGGTGCAAAACATGGGGCCAATGGAAGATTTGCTCAAGATGATTCCTGGTATGGCCAACAATCCTGCCCTTCAAAATATGAAGGTGGATGAAAAACAAATTGCTCGCAAACGTGCCATCGTCTCATCTATGACTCCTGAAGAACGTGAAAATCCAGATTTGCTCACTCCAAGCCGTCGTCGTCGTATTGCAGCTGGTTCTGGTAATACCTTTATCGATGTCAACAAGTTCATCAAAGACTTTAACCAAGCTAAACAACTCATGCAAGGTGTTATGTCTGGTGATATGAACAAGATGATGAAGCAAATGGGCATCAACCCTAACAACCTTCCTAAAAATATGCCTGGTGGCATGGATATGTCAGCTCTTGAAGGAATGATGGGACAAGGTGGTATGCCGGATATGTCTGCTCTTGGAGGAGCCGGAATGCCGGATATGAGCCAGATGCTTGGTGGAGGTCTCAAGGGTAAAATCGGTGAATTTGCTATGAAGCAATCCATGAAACGTATGGCCAACAAAATGAAAAAAGCTAAGAAAAAACGCAAATAAAAAAGGACTCAATTGAGTCCTTTTTTATTGTTCATTTCTAAGTTTCTCCAAGGTTTGCTTGAATATTTCTGGAATATCAGCAGTAAATTCCAGTGTTTCACCCGTTCTTGGATGGGTAAATCCTAGCGTTTTAGCATGGAGAAATTGCCCATGTCCCTTTAGTGTTTTACGAGGACCGTATACCTCATCACCAGCGACAGGATGACCGATATAAGCCATGTGCACACGGATTTGATGAGTTCGCCCTGTTTCCAGTTGCAACTCTAATAAAGAATAATCACCAAAGCGTTCCAAGACATGGAAACGTGTCACTGCTGGTTTCCCTTTGGCAGTCACAGCTTGTTTCTTACGGTCTTTTTCGCTACGACCAATCGGTGCCTCAATGACACCACGGTCATTTGGAAGATTCCCATGAACGATAGCCCAATATTTTCGGAGAGATTTCTTGTCTTTCAATTCTTGAGCCAGGGCCATGTGAGCTTCATCATTTTTAGCAATCATGAGAAGCCCAGATGTATCCTTATCAATACGGTGGACAATTCCTGGGCGCAGCACACCATTGATTCCTGATAAGTCTTTGATATGATACATAAGGGCATTCACCAAGGTACCACTGGTATGACCAGCACTTGGATGAACAACCATGCCTTGAGGTTTGTTGACTACTGCTACATCTTCATCTTGATAAATGATTTCTAAAGGAATATCTTCAGCAACATACTCCAAAACCTCTGGTTCGGGAATTTGATAAGTGATCATATCTCCTTCTTGGACTGTATATTTGGCTTTCTTGACCTGGCCGTTGACCAAGACTTTACCAGACTTGATTTGTTCATTGGCGAGACTACGAGACAATTCTGTCAAATCTGACAAAGCCTTATCTAGGCGTATCCCGCCTCTTTCAATTTTAATTTCCATTCATTTCCTCTTTTAGCATTGCAAGCAATAACACAACGACCCCTACTGTCAGATAACTATCAGCCACATTGAAAATCGCAAAATTGATAAAGTCTAAGTGAAACATATCCACGACAAATCCTTGGCTAATGCGATCAATGAAGTTTCCAAGACCACCTGCAATAATCAGAACCAATCCAAAGACTGTCCAGACGGAATCTTCTATATGCTTGTGCAAATACCAGATAGCGCCTGCCATAACTACTAGAGTAATCACCGCAAAAAACCACTGTTGATCTTGAAGCATAGAAAAAGCTGCTCCCCTATTTTGCAGATAGGTTAAACTAACTAGATTTGGGATCCATGATTTAACTTCACCTAGAGCAATATTCTGAACGACATAAGCTTTTACCAATTGATCTAACACGATTAAGGCTGCTATAATCCCTGCTACTATTCCTCTTTTTTTCATGCTTTCCTCTTCTGATCAAAATACTCTTGCATGACCTCTACAAATAAAGTCCCTGCTTGACTCAAGTCTACTTCTTCACGTTTAACATAAACCATGCGATTATTGAGATTATCATTTAGTGGAATAACGGTGATTCCGTTAACGCTATCGCTATCTAAGAATCCAGAACCAGTCGCATAAGCATTAGTTCTTTCAAGAATTCCATTTAAAGTAGCACGGTCTGTTACGTTAAACATCTGAGAGCTGGCACTTGTATCCACAAAGTTTTCTGAGTAATAGAGATATTCATCCTTTTCTTGCGTGAATCGAACTGTTGGTAAATCTGCCAAATCCTCCATAACCAACTCTTTTTTCCTAGCTAAGGGATGTCCTTCACGCAGATAGATATGCGTCTGGAAAGGAATCAACTCAATCACTTCAAGACCTAACTTTTCAACCCGTTGCATGATCCCCTTTTGGTTTTGATTGTTGAGGTAAATAATCCCAATCTCACTATGACCTTGGGCTACTTCATCCAAAATCTGAACAGTTGTAGATTCAAAAATACGGAAATTTTTATAGTCTGGGTACCGTTGAGAAAAAGTTGTGATAGTCGGTGGCAAGAAATCATAGTGCTGGCTGGCTATTGAAAACTCATCCTTTTCCTCTTCAGGATTGGCATACTGGTTCTGGAAAATATCAAATCCTTTAACCAACTCTTGTGCCTTTTCATAAAATTCCATTCCACGGCGAGTAAGAAATGTCCCTGAACTAGTTCTACGGAAAATCTTGAATCCTAGCTCTTTCTCCAGGTCTCTTACAGAAATAGATAGACTGGGTTGGCTAACGTACATTTTCTCAGCCGCTTCACGAAAAGTACCACTATTTGCAATAGCAACAACGTAGCGTAATTGTTGAATATTCATGATTTCTCCTTCGTTTTCTATCTTATCATTATACCATAAATAAAGCCTATCCAACAAAGGAAAATCATGAGACAGTTACTTCTAAAAAAGGAAACAAAAAAACACCTTTAAAGCTAGACCCAAAATCCAACTAAAAAGGGGTGTTATCAAATGCGATTATTTAGCTGCTGCGTAAAGCTCGTCTACTTTGTTCCAGTTAATCACTGAGAAGAAAGCTTTGATGTAGTCAGGACGAACATTGCGGTATTTCACGTAGTAGGCATGTTCCCAAACGTCCAAGCCCAAGATTGGTTTCTTACCTTCTGAGATTGGTGTGTCTTGGTTTGCTGTTGAAGTCACTTCAAGCTTACCTTCTTTGTTAACAACCAACCATGCCCATCCAGAACCGAAACGAGTTGTTGCTGCTGCAGTGAAAGCTGCTTGGAATTCTTCGAATGAACCAAAAGCTTCATCGATTGCTGCTGCAAGTTCTGCTGAAGGAGCTGTTTTTTCAGGGGTCATCAATTCCCAGAAAAGAGCATGGTTCAAGTGGCCACCACCATTATTGATAAGAGCTTGACGAATATCTGCAGGGATAGATTCAACATCTACAAGCAAAGCTTCAAGGTCTTCACCGATTTCAGGGTGTTTTTCAAGAGCTGCATTTGCGTTATTTACATATGCTTGGTGATGTTTGTCATGGTGTAAATGCATTGTTTCAGCATCAATATATGGTTCCAAGGCGTCGTAAGCGTATGGAAGATCTGGTAAGATAATAGCCATCTGTAATACCTCTTTTTCTTTCTATATAAAAATGATAACGCAAACAACCTTTTTTTTCAAGTTATTTGCTCAATTTGACTGGCTCGCAATCTGCAATAAAGCTTTCTCAAACAAGTACCCTTTTTCGTAAACACCAGTCTTAATTTGATAATCTGCCTGGATGAGATAACGAATAGAATCTTGTAGGAAATTCAGGGACAATCCTCGCGTGTCACGAAGGGCAAATTTGATTTGATAGGGATTCGGATTGCGACCAAGATAGTGCCCCAAACCGCTGACCATCTGTGATTCTGTCTGACCAGACTCTTGCAATATTTTTACCTGTGTATAGAGTCTAAACTGCCCCAGCATAATGGCAATCAGTTTAATCTCATCTTCACCCTGTAAGGTCAAATCTTTAACTAAATCTCGTGCCTGATCAATTTTCTTAGTTAATATTAATTGGGTCAAATCAAAAATATTATCCTGCAAAGTCTTTGGAATGGCTTCAACAATATCTTCTTCTGTTATCAAACCACTATCCTTATAAGACAGTAAGAAGAGCAGGTTTTTCTGAATTTCACTGAATTGAAAACTAGATTTGATAAGCAACTGTTCAAAGGAATTTCCATCAAAAGTAAGTCCTTGTTCCTGAGTCCACTTTTGAAAATAGGCTCGCAACTCTTGCTCTTTAGGTTCAAGAGCCTCAAACACAGTTGCATCTCTCTTGAGTAATTTGACCAAGCGTCTCTTGCTATCTAACTTGCCTTCCGCAAAGATTACTAATTTACTTGAGGGTACAGGATTTTCCAGATAGTCTTCAAAGGCCTTGAGCTCATCATCAGTTAGATAGCGTTTTTTAGCAGTTGTAATATCCACAAAGTGATCTAGGATCACAATTTTTTCATCCGCAAAGAAAGGAAGACTGACCAGCTCAAGTTCCAAGCTATTGTAGTCTACTTCTTTCATGTCAAAATAAGCAAAATTCAAATCTGCAGGGTCGTACCCGATTTGCTTAAGAACTTGTGCTTTCATGACGTCATACTGGCCTTGATCTGCCCCTGTAAACAGGGTCAAACTAGGAAGGTTTGCTAAGGATAGCTTTCGACTTTCTTCTATGGCTAGCATTTATTCTCCTTTCTTTTTAATTTAGCTTCTGTTTAATCCATATAATTCAATTTTCCACGGAAATCCTCTAGGCTTTGGTATCCTTTTTCCGTCATAATTTCTTTGAGTTCCTTTGTAATACGTTCAAAAGCACCTACACCTTCTTTATGAAGAGTAGTTCCTACTTGTACCATGCTGGCACCACATAGGATATGTTCAAAGGCATCACGCCCTGTGAGCACTCCACCAGTTCCGATGATTTGAATTTGAGGATTTAAGCGTTGATAAAAGGCATGGACATTGGCAAGTGCAGTTGGTTTAATGTATTCTCCACCAATTCCACCAAAGCCGTTCTTAGGACGAATCACGACAGACTCATCTTCTATATAAAGACCATTTCCAATAGAGTTGACACAGTTGACGAATTTGAGTGGATATTTGTTGAAAATTTCTGCTGCCTGGTCAAAGTGAACAATATCAAAATAAGGTGGAAGCTTAATTCCAAGAGGTTTTGTAAAGTAGGCAAAGACTTCTGACAAGATACGGTCTGTTGTTTCAAAATCATAGGCAATCTGAGGCTTACCTGGAACATTTGGGCATGAGAGATTGAGTTCGGTTAAACCACGAAAATCACTTTCTTGAACCTTCCTCAAGATGGTATGAGTTTCCTCTGGAGACATCCCAACTAAAGAGAGAAAGAAGGTACGATTTGGTTCCTTTTCTTGCAATTCCAAAAGGTAGTTCAAGTAATAGTCTAAACCATTATTTGGGAGCCCCATAGAGTTAATAGAACCAAGTGGAACATCTTGATAGCGTGGTTCAGGATTTCCCTGACGAAATTCCAAGGTTGCAGTCTTGGTGACAAAGGTTCCTGCTGCTGAATTTTTGACACCTTCCAATTCCTCAATTGTCATACAAGCAACACCTGCCGCATTCATCAAGCAATTATCAAACTCAAAACCAGCAATCTGTGTTTTCGTTGATACCATGATTCTATTCCTCCAAAATCCATTATTTCTTTATTATTATACCATACTTTGGCAGGAGCCTTTTAATAAAACTAACCCTATAAAAAGGTTTCTAATTCAACTAATAAAACTAGCTTATTCAAATTGAAAGAATTTTTAGAAAATTTATGTTTTTTTCTTTACACTGAAAATTTTTTCTGCTATAATGTCTCATGTAATAAAATATGACAACAAAAAAAGGAGAACGATATGACATCTGCTAAAGAATATATCCAAAGCGTGTTTGAAACTGTAAAAGCTCGTAACGGGCATGAGGCTGAATTTCTCCAGGCGGTTGAAGAATTCTTCAGCACTTTGGAACCTGTTTTTGAAAAACACCCTGAGTATATTGAAGAAAACATCTTGGCACGTATCACTGAACCTGAGCGCGTAATTTCTTTCCGTGTTCCTTGGGTTGACCGTGATGGAAAAGTTCAAGTTAACCGTGGTTACCGTGTTCAATTTAACTCTGCTGTTGGACCATATAAAGGCGGACTTCGTTTCCACCCAACTGTAAACCAAGGGATCTTGAAATTCCTCGGCTTCGAACAAATCTTTAAAAACGTTTTGACTGGACTTCCAATCGGTGGAGGTAAAGGTGGATCCGACTTCGATCCTAAAGGCAAAACTGATGCTGAAGTGATGCGCTTCTGCCAAAGCTTCATGACTGAATTGCAAAAATACATCGGACCTTCTCTTGACGTACCTGCTGGTGATATCGGTGTCGGCGGACGTGAAATTGGTTACCTTTACGGACAATACAAACGCCTCAATCAATTTGATGCTGGTGTCTTGACTGGTAAACCTCTTGGATTTGGTGGTAGCTTGATTCGTCCAGAAGCAACTGGTTACGGTTTGGTTTACTACACTGAAGAAATGCTCAAAGCAAACGGAAACAGTTTTGCAGGTAAGAAAGTGGTTATTTCTGGTTCTGGTAACGTTGCTCAATATGCAGTCCAAAAAGCAACTGAACTTGGTGCAACTGTGATCTCAGTATCTGACTCAAATGGTTATGTGATTGATGAAAACGGAATCGACTTTGACCTTCTTACAGATGTGAAAAACAACCGTCGTGCTCGTTTGACTGAATACGCTGCAGAAAAACCAACTGCTACTTACCATGAAGGTTCTGTATGGACCTACTCAGGCAACTACGACATCGCCCTCCCATGTGCGACTCAAAATGAAATTGACGGTGATGCTGCAAAACGTTTGGTAGCTCAAGGTGTGAAAGTTGTCTCTGAAGGAGCAAACATGCCAAGTAACTTGGAAGCTATCCATGTTTACAAAGAAAATGGTGTCCTTTACGGACCTGCAAAAGCTGCCAATGCTGGTGGTGTTGCTGTATCTGCCCTTGAAATGAGCCAAAACAGTCTCCGTCTTTCATGGACTCGCGAAGAAGTGGATACTCGTCTTCAAGGTATCATGACAAATATCTTCAATACTGCTAAAACAACTGCAGAAACTTACGATCTTGGTACTGATTACCTTGCAGGTGCAAATATTGCAGCCTTTGAAAACGTAGCAAATGCTATGATTGCCCAAGGTATTGTTTAAAAATAAAGATCATTATCAAAAAAGCAACAACTTATTAAGTTGTTGCTTTTTATCATATTCAAATAAAGTATATCAAACTCTTATTAAGAAACGATAAATGTTTCACCACAGTTTTCACAAGTTAAGTTAGTTCCAATTACTCCATCTGTTGATGTATGACAATTAGGACAGTAGGCCCGTTTTGCTGACAATCTATAAGATAATTGATCTTGTAATACTTTTCCCTTTGTTTCTATAACATCTTCTTCAAGTTCTTCAAATTCAAGAACTGTCATCAAACTTTTATTATATTGTTTCATCCTTGGTTGTATTAAAAATAAAATAAATGATATGACAATAAATAAGAAAAATAATATGAATAAAATTGTAACTATCAAAAGCCACATAAAGTAGAAATCGTGAAGTAATCCTTCTTTTTTTCCTAATAACCATCTTATTTCCTTATCTATGGACTGATAAAATTTCAATCCCGAGACAATACAAATGAAAGATACTAGCGGATAAACAAATTTTGATATCATTAAACGATAGCGTCTCATTTATACTTCCTTTCTAGATAACCATGCACCACAATAATCACATGATTTACCCTGACCTAAGTCAAGCAAATTCTCCCCACTGCATGATGGACAAATAACAGGATAGGTGTTTTTATGAATCTTATGCTTTTCAAATAAGGTGAATAATGCTTGTATCTGTTTTTGTGTCTTAATTTCCTCTTCTCTCTTTGATTCTCGGTAAGTTAGGATCAATATCACAATCAAATTAAGCAAATACCAAGGAATTAAAAGAAATAAAAATCGGATAGACCATTCCCTGGATTTTACTAGTTCAAAAAGTGATGAAAAAGTAATTAAAACAAGCATTTGAAGTAGATTCTTTTGTTTCAACTTTTTCAAGGAAAAGGAATCTTTAATTGTTTTTCGGAATAAGAATAAAATAATTAAGGCAATAACGACATAAGAAATATTTTGGAATGCTAAAAACACTAAACTTATAACAATAGGAATCCCGATAGCCTTCCCCAAGAGTATAAAATCAAGATTTTTTAAAATAACATTAGTTGGTTCATCTTCGAGAGCAAAGATAGCTAGTGATAGAACTACAAAACAGAGTATTACTATATTTGAAATTAACCAATGAAAGACTTCTTTCCAATTATTCTTAATATACTGTTTCACCTATCTTCTCCTCTAGTTGCTATATATTCTCTATAAAGAGCTTTCCCATTATATATCTCATCCAAAGCTTTGACTTTAATTTTTATATTTTCTAAAACACCAAAGCTATAAAATGCAAAGGAAGACAAAAAGAAACCTGATAAAGAAAAAATAATAGGTGTCACTATTGAGAAAATCGGCTTACCATATCCTAGAAATAGAGTTGCAATCAATAGTGAAATAAAAAATGTTGCACTTGTTAATCCCATAAAAAGTATACTTAATAAACGAAATACTTGATACATTCACAATATCCTCCTATAATAAATTTCCTAACTGTTTAACTGTCTAGTTTTTCTAATTTTCCTTCTACATTGATACAATTTCATAAATTTAATGTTCAAACAAAGAATACATATGTATCAGTATAAAAAATGGGAACTCTGAAAGAAACAGAACTCCCAAAATAAGCTAATGATTGGGATTAGAAACTTGATAGAATCAAAATATTATAAAGATTTTTAAGACATATGTATATTTCATCCCACATTTTATTTTAAAATTTAAACTTTATCTAGGTTGACCGCAATTAGAACAAAACTTAGCTTCTTCAGAAAATTCAGCCCCACACTGACTACAGAACTTAGCTAAAGCATCCTCTTTACTTGAATCGAATTGATTCTGTTCGGAACTATTATTAGCTTGGTTAAGTCCTTCGATATTTCCTACAAGGTTGTTAAGTTTGGCTCCTATTCCAAGACCCATAGCAACTTCCATACCTACACCCATTAGTTTTCCATCAGAATTTTCATTTTTCGCTGCTTCTTCTAGAATATCAAATTTTCGCTCCTCCTGATAGTTAAATCCTTCGATATCTCGACTTGTAGTCTTAATTTTAGCATCTACAATTTGTTTATGGAATTTGAAAATATCTTTATATCCCTGACATCCTTGATTAACTTTTAGAGATTCAATCTTAAATTCTTCAATACGAATACCATACTTATCGAACTGATTCTCTAAAATCTTAGATAGTTCAGAACCAATTTCATTGCTGTGCATTTCAATATCAATAACAGCAATCTGATTACTATAGACAACTTTTGAAATAGCTGAACTAATTAGTCCAATGGTAGCTTGCCTAAAGCGTTTTTGAAAAATATCTACTGTAATAAGATCAGGCTGACTTGGCATAAATTCCAATAAAAATGCTTCCAAGTTTACAATTCGAGGAACAAAATTTCCATGTAATTTCAATTCGACAGGAATATCAGTCTCTGGATCTCGTACTAAAATAGCTGAAGGAGTTCCCCAACCAATGGGTTGTAAATCATACAAATTTACGAACCATAGATTTGATGAATTCTGTAAAACACCACCACTGACAAAGGTTTTAAATTCATCCAATAACTGTGTATCAGAGATTTCAATCTTATGCTTTCCTGCATTAAATCTAGCTAATTCTTTCCCATTTGAAAATAATATTGCACATTGTCCAGGGTTAACAATTAATGTTGAACCAGATTTAATATCCGTTTTAGGATGTCTCCAAGCAAGTATATTTCTGGTATTTTCTCCTTCGTACCGAATAACATCAAACATTTTTAAAGCCATGGTTTCTCCTTTTATAGTTTCCAAAAATTATAATCAATCAAATCATATTTTCTTACTTATACTTATATTTATATTATATAATCTCGTTATTAAAAAGGCAACTCAAATTATTAAAGGTTATATCAAGCAAATTGAGACTTAATATGAGCTTTATATGTAAAAATACCTATCCAAATGGATAGGTATTTTTGATTACAATTTACCTGCTACTGCATCCAACAATTCTTGGATTTTCGCTTGGTTGCTTCCTCCTGCCATGGCCATATCTGGTTTACCACCACCACGTCCATCGACGATTGGAGCTAATTCTTTAATCACATTACCAGCATGCACCTCTTTTGTCTTGCTAGCTACAAGGACATTGACCTTGTCACCGATAGCTGCGACAAGAACAAGGACATCAGAGTAGTCTTTTTGTTTCCAGTTATCCGCAAAGGTACGAAGGGCACCTGCATCTGATACAGATACTTGGCTGGCAATGTAACGGTGGCCGTTTGCTTCTTGAACATTCTTGAAGACATCACCTGCCGCTGCTGCTGCCGCTTTTTCCTTCAATTCTGCATTTTCTTTTTGCAATTGACGGAGTTGTTCTTGAAGTCCTTCGACTTTGTGAGGTACTTCTTTGAGTTGAGGAGCTTTCAAGGTTGCTGCGACTGCTTTCAGTGCATCTTCTTGTTCACGATAGGCTTCAAAGGCTTCCTTACCAGTCACTGCCAAGATACGACGAGTTCCTGATCCGATCCCTTCTTCCTTGACAATCTTGAAGAGACCGATTTCAGAAGTATTGCCAACGTGAGTACCACCACAGAGTTCCACTGAGTAGTCACCAATGGTCACAACGCGGACTTCTTTACCGTATTTCTCACCAAAGAGGGCCATAGCACCCATTTCTTTGGCTGTGTCAATGTCTGTCTCAACAGTCTTGACTGCGATGGCTTCCCAGATCTTCTCATTGACTTGTTGCTCAATAGCACGCAATTCTTCTGGAGTCACAGCTTGGAAGTGGGTGAAGTCAAAGCGGAGAAATTCTACTTCGTTGAGTGAGCCTGCTTGAGTTGCATGGTGGCCAAGGATATTGTGAAGGGCCGCATGGAGCAAGTGAGTTGCTGTGTGGTTCTTCATGACACGGTGACGACGATTGCTATCGATGGCCAAAGTGTATTCTTGGTTCAAAGCAAGCGGTGCAAGGACTTCAACAGTATGAAGAGCTTGTCCATTCGGTGCCTTTTGAACATCCGTTACGGTCGCTACAAGGTTTCCTGCAGCATCCAAGATTTGACCATGGTCCGCAACCTGTCCACCCATTTCAGCGTAGAATGGAGTTTCTGCAAAGATCAGAGATGCAGTTCCTTCTGAAACAGCTTCTACTTCAGCGTTATCTGCAACGATAGCTACTAATTTTGAAGGCAATTGGCTAGCATTGTAGTTGAAGACACTCTCAACAGTGATATTTTGAAGGGTTTCGTTTTGCATACCCATGGAGCCGCCTTTGACAGCTGACGCACGCGCACGTTCTTGCTGCTCTTTCATGGCTGCTTCAAAACCTTCACGGTCTACTGTCATTCCAGCTTCTTCAGCGATTTCTTCTGTCAATTCAACTGGGAATCCATAAGTGTCATAAAGCTTGAAGACATCTGAACCAGCAATGACAGATTGACCTTTTTCTTTCAAGTCTGCAACGATGCTTTGGGCAAAGTGTTGACCTGAGTGAAGAGTGCGGGCAAATGACTCTTCCTCGCTCTTGACAATTTTTTCGATAAAGTCACGTTTTTCGAGCACTTCTGGGTAGTAGCTTTCCATGATCTTACCAACAGTTGGAACGAGTTTGTAAAGGAAAGGCTCATTGATACCCAATTTTTGACCATGCATAGAGGCACGACGGAGCAAACGACGAAGGACATAACCACGGCCTTCATTTCCAGGGAGAGCACCATCGCCAATAGCAAATGAAAGAGAACGGATGTGGTCAGCGATGACCTTGAAGCTCATGTTGTCGCCATCTTGGTCATAAACCTTACCAGATAACTTCTCAACTTCGCGGATAATAGGCATAAATAGGTCTGTTTCAAAGTTGGTCTTAGCGCCTTGGATAACGGCTACCAAACGCTCCAAACCAGCGCCCGTATCAATGTTCTTGTGTGGCAATTCCTTGTATTCGCTACGAGGTACAGCTGGATCTGCATTAAATTGTGACAAAACGATGTTCCAGATCTCGATATAACGATCGTTTTCGATATCTTCTGCGAGAAGTCGAATACCGATATTTTCTGGGTCAAATGCTTCACCACGGTCGAAGAAGATTTCTGTATCTGGTCCAGAAGGTCCGGCACCGATTTCCCAGAAGTTGTCTTCGATTGGGATCAAATGACTTGGATCTACTCCCACTTCAATCCAGCGGTTGTAAGAATCCGTATCAGCTGGGTAGTAAGTCATGTAAAGTTTTTCAGCTGGGAAGTCAAACCATTCAGGGCTTGTCAAAAGCTCATAAGCCCAAGTAATGGCTTCGTCACGGAAGTAATCACCGATAGAGAAGTTCCCCAACATTTCAAACATGGTATGGTGACGCGCAGTTTTCCCTACGTTTTCGATATCGTTGGTACGGATGGCTTTTTGCGCATTGGTAATCCGTGGGTTTTCAGGAATAATGGTTCCATCAAAGTATTTCTTAAGGGTAGCAACCCCTGAGTTGATCCACAAAAGTGTTGGGTCGTTGACGGGAACCAAGCTAACTGATGGTTCTACAGAGTGGCCTTTACTGGCCCAGAAATCAAGCCACATTTGGCGGACTTGTGCACTAGATAATTGTTTCATTTGTATCTCCTTTTTTAATCTGATTGGCTTTCTAGCATCTCTACATAGTCGATAGCGACACAGAGGGAAATGACTAGGTCTGCATAAGATTCGTCGTAGACGGTCACGGTATAAGTCGAGGTTAAATGGAACAGTTCCTTAGCAATCTCCGCAATTACTTGGTCACGATCGTCCAGCAATTTAAAATTCAAATCCCAGACATTTCCTTCGATACGAAGACCGAGATTGTCAAATTCATACTTATCTCTAAAGAACGTCAACTTCTTCCGGATATAAAAACTATCGCCGTTACTCAGTTGAATTTCAAAACGAGGTAGGAAAGTTAAGACTTCCTTACTAATCTCACTGACCTGTTCACCAGCAACATCATAGATGGTAAAAGTTTTAGGAATCTTAAAAAATGAACCTTCAACCTGATAGGCGACATTGCCCAACTCATCCTTGATATCAAAACGTTCACCACCTAGGCGAAATTTCTGTTTGACAAGAAATGTTCTCATAAACACCTCCAAAAATAAAAGACAAATCCATATCACGAAGGGCGAAAAACCGCGGTACCACCTTCATTCAATGAACTTGTCATTCTTTCGTTCTTATGCAATTGTTAGATTGAGTAGCATGATTTTCTATCTTAGATGGCTCGCAGCACCGCCATTTCTCTGGTCTAAGATGGAGAGAAAATCAATTCTCAACTCTCTTATTATAACGTTTTTTTAAGCTTGCGTCAACTGGAAATAATCCTCATTTAAATAACCAACTCCCTATATCCCTGATGACTTTTTCAGGATATATTTTTTCTTACTGCTATCACTCTTTTTATCCCAACTTTTATCCCACATTTTCGAATTGCTAAAGATAGCTACGAAAATATTTGCAAATATAAAGAACCCTATCACCAAATGTATGGAATCAGTTGTTAGATATTGCCGATCCAAGCCATCCTTTAAATGGAATAGTATAATTGTTTGGTCAACAATCAAAAAGGTTGGCCAGTAACTTTTTTTGAAAAAAGTAGACATTTTCATGATTTGTTACCGCTTTCTATTATGATAAGATTAGTATACTACTAGGAAATAAAATAAGCAAATAGGATAGTAAAAATAAACAGTTATACAAATTACGATCTATTCAAAAAACGAACCAGATTTACTGATTCGTTTTTATTTTATATACTTCTACTTCCGATACATCTTAAACTGTAGAAAGAGGTCACTGTAGATTCCTGTCCATTTATGGTCAAACTTCTCATAAACTTCGAGGTGTTTCATAGTATCTGCATCTGGATAGAAGGACTTGTCCTCTTTTGTCTCCTCGGGGAGCATTTCCTTAGCAGCATTGTTTGGTGTTGAGTAGCCAACATACTCAGCATTTTTTAGAGCATTTTCAGGCTTCAACATAAAATTAATGAAGGTATAGGCTGCATCTTGGTTCTTGACAGTTTTAGGAATAACCATGTTGTCAAACCAGAGGTTACTTGCTTCTGTCGGCACAACATATTTGAGGTTAGGATTCTTTTCCAACATCTGGCTAGCTTCCCCTGAGAAGGTCACACCAATAGCAGCATTGTTCTGAATCATGTAACCCTTCATCTCATCGGCTACAATTGCCTTGATATTAGGAGTTAGCTCATACAGTTTATCAACCGTTTGTGACAGTTGTTGAGGATCTTTTGAGTTGAGGCTATAGCCTAGTGAGTTAAGACCTAAACCAAGCACTTCACGCGCCCCATCAAAGAGCATGATAGAATCCTTGTATTCTGGTTTCCAGAGGTCGTCCCAATGTTCAGGCGCTTCTTCCACCATGGTTTCATTGTAGACAATACCCAAAGTTCCCCAGAAGTATGGGATGGAGTACTGATTGTTTGGGTCAAAGGACTGGTTGAGAAATTCTGGACCAATATTCTCAATTCCCTCAATCTTACTATAATCTAATGGAACTAAGAGGTCTTCGTCCTTCATCTTGTTGATCATGTACTCACTTGGGATGGCAATATCATAGGTTGTCCCACCCTGCTTGATTTTCGTGTACATGGCTTCGTTAGAGTCAAAGGTTTCGTACTGGACTTGGATTCCTGTTTCTTCTGTAAATTTCTCTAGAAGTTCAGGGTCGATATAGTCTCCCCAGTTGTAGATAACCAGTTTTTGACTATCCCGACTATTGATTTTACTATCAAGATGATAGGAAATTCCCCACAAGACAAGGATAATTGCTAAAATTCCAGTTAAAAATGAATAGAGTCGTTTCATGCTTGCTCCTCCTTCTCACGTGAAATGAAGTAATATCCAACAACCAGGATAATACTAAAGAGAAAGACCAAGGCTGAAAGAGCATTGATTTCAAGCGAAATTCCCTTACGAGCCCGAGAATAAATCTCTACTGAGAGGGTTGAAAATCCATTCCCTGTTACAAAGAAGGTCACGGCAAAGTCATCCAACGAATAGGTGAAGGCCATAAAGTAGCCTGCAATGATAGACGGCGTTAAGTAAGGAAGCATAATTTCCTTAAACATCTGGAACTGGCTAGCTCCAAGGTCATAAGCCGCATGGATCATATCTCCATTCATCTCTTTCAACCGTGGCAAGACCATGAGCACTACGATTGGAATCGAGAAGGCTACATGACTGGAAAGTACCGTCAGAAAGCCAAGTGAAAACTTGAGTTGGGTAAAGAGAATCAAGAAACTGGCACCAATCATAACGTCTGGTGCAACCATCAAAATGTTATTGAGAGATAGAAAGGCTTCTTGGTACTTTTTACGTGATTGATAGATGTAGATAGCACCAAAGGTACCAATAACAGTCGCAATCAGGGCTGATAGGAAGGCTAGTAAAAAGGTCTGAACCAAGATGAGCATGAGTCTTCCATCTCCAAACATGGTTTCAAAGTGAGACAAACTAAAGCCTGTAAAGCTGTTCATATCATCCCCGGCATTGAAGGCATATCCGATCAGGTAAAAGATTGGTAAATAAAGGACGATAAAGACAAAGGCTAGATAAAGATTTGATAATTTTTTCATCGTTCTCTCCTTTCCTTAGTCACCCACATAGTGATAAACATAGTCAGGATAAGAACAACACCGATAGTTGAACCCATACCGTAGTTGTCATTGGTCAAGAAGTTCTGCTCGATGGCAGTCCCCAAGGTAATCACTCGGTTCCCCCCAATTAAACGGGTCAACATGAAAAGGCTCAAACTTGGGATAAAGACAGATTGAACTCCGCTTCGCACCCCGTTCATAGACAGAGGGAAGATGACATGGCGGAAGGTTTCCCACTTAGTTGCACCGAGGTCATAGCTGGCATTAACGAGATTGTTATCCATATCATCCAAAACATTGAAGATGGGCAAAATCATAAATGGAAGCTCGATATAGCTTGCGACAAAGATAAATGAGAAATCTGTAAAGAGCAACTGCTGAGAACCGATTCCGATAAATTCTAGAAACTGGTTAATAGAGCCATTTTGACCAAAAATCCCGATAAAGGCATAGGCCTTGAGCAGTAGGTTTATCCAGGTTGGCAGAATAATCAGCATGAGCCAGAGTTGACGGTGTTTGAGACGGGTCAAAAAGAGGGCTGTTGGATAGCTGATGAGAAGCGTCACTAGAGTTACAATTCCTGCATAGAGCACTGAGTTAAAACTCATTTTCAGATAGGTCAAATTTTGTGACGCAAAATAGGATTTATAGTTTTCTAAACTAAACTGGCCTTCAATGTTGAAAAAGGATTGTCCAAAAATCAAGACCAAGGGTGCCAATACAAAGAGTGCAATCCAAAGCATGTAGGGCACTACAAAGAGTTTAGAGGTTGTTTTCTTCATCTCTCTCCTCCTCGATAGCGTTAATTAAACCTGCTTCATGCTCTTCGATTTCTACGTACTCTTCGATACGAGCATCGAACTCTTCTTCTGTTTCATTGAGACGCATGATGTGGATATCTTCTGGCTCAAAGTCCAGACCGATTTCCTCACCAACGATGGCCTTACGAGTCGAGTGAATCATCCATTCGTTACCGAGTTCGTCATAGGCGATAATCTCATAGTGAACCCCACGGAAGAGCTGCGTATCGACCTTCACTTGAAGTTTTCCTTCTTCTGGCAGAGTAATGCGCAAGTCCTCTGGACGAATGACGACTTCGACCGGTTCATTTGGCTTCATCCCACCGTCAACCGCTTCAAATCGTTTGCCATTGAACTCGACCAAGTAGTCCTCAATCATGGTTCCTGGCAAGATATTTGATTCACCGATGAAGGTTGCAACAAAGTGGTTAATGGGCTCATCATAGATATCAACTGGTGTACCAGACTGAACGATTTCACCGTCATTCATAACAAAAATCCAGTCGCTCATGGCCAAGGCTTCTTCCTGATCATGGGTAACAAAAACAAAGGTGATGCCCAAGCGTTGTTGCAGTTCACGTAGTTCGTACTGCATGTCTGTTCGCAACTTTAAGTCCAAGGCTGATAAAGGTTCGTCTAATAGGACCAATCGAGGTTGGTTGATGATCGCACGCGCAATAGCTACACGCTGGCGTTGGCCTCCAGATAACCTACGGATAGAACGTTTTTCGTAGCCTTCAAGCTGTACCATCTTGAGAACTTCTAAGACACGTTGTTCGATTTCTTTTTTATCGACCTTTCGCAATCGCAATGGAAAGGCAACATTTTCAAAGACATTCATGTGCGGGAACAAGGCGTAAGATTGGAAGACCGTGTGAACATCGCGCTTATTGGTAGGGATATCATTGATTCTTACGCCATCCAGCAAAATATCACCCGTCGTTGCGTCTAGCAAACCTGCAATGATATTTAGGATGGTTGATTTTCCTGAACCAGAAGCTCCTAGCAGTGTATAAAATTTTCCTTCTTCCAACTCAAAGTTAATATCCTTGAGAACCTTAGTGTCACTATCTTCAAAAACTTTAGAAACGTTTCTGAATTCGATAATTGGTTTTTTCAATTCCTCTAAATTCCTTTTTCTTCGTAAATTAACAGATTGGGACCTTGTAAAATGCTAGCAATGACTGTAAGGAATTGACCCAAACCATATCTAGCGATAAAATCCCAATCTTTGTATAATGTTTAATAATAATGTTATTCGTGTTCACCCAAGATACGAACCTCTCGCTCAAGGGTAACACCAGAATGTTCTTTAACTTTTTCAATGACAGACTCAATTAAGTCTTCATAATCTCGAGCTGTCCCATCGGCTACATTAATCATAAAGCCTGCATGTTTTTCTGAGACTTTGACACCACCGATACGGTAGCCCTTCAAACCAGCTTCTGAAATCAATTGTCCTGCAAAATGCCCAACTGGACGTTTAAAGACAGAACCACAAGAAGGATATTCCAATGGTTGTTTGAGTTCTCGAAGGTGGGTCAAACGTTCCATTTCTTGATTAATAGTCTCATAATTACCTGGAGATAGTGCAAATTTAGCTGATAAGACTACTGCTCCAGAATCTTGAATAGCTGAATGACGGTAACCAAAGGCTAAGTCCTTGGCTGATAAAGTCTCGATTTCTCCATCCTTGGTCAATACTTTGCAAGACTGCAAAATATGAGCAATCTCACCTCCATAAGCACCAGCGTTCATAAAGACAGCTCCACCGACGCTTCCTGGAATTCCACAGGCAAACTCAAATCCTGTCAAACTATGACGAAGAGCGATTCGAGTGGTTTCAATCAAGTTAGCTCCCGCTTCTGCTTCAATGGTGTAACCATCGACTGAAACATTATTGAGCTTGTCACACATAATGACAAAGCCACGAATTCCGCCTTCTCGGACGATAATATTACTTGCATTTCCAAGAACCATCCATGGGATATTTTCTTGATTGGCAAATTTAACGACACGAGCCATCTCGTAGCGATTACGAGGAAAAACTAAGTAATCTGCCTTCCCTCCAACTTTTGTGTAGGTATAAGTTTTTAATGGCTCATCGAATCGAATGTCAATTCCTTCTAAGGTTTCTTTTAATTTATCTAATACAGTCATTTTTCTTATCCTTTTATAAAATCCATTCCATTATACCATTTTTAGCGATTTTTTTCGATGATTTTCTAAGCTTTTTCTCTGACAATATTAAAAAGAGGCTAGGCCTCTTTTCGTTTATTGTTTTTTATAAAAAATTGACTTTGTAAAGTATACAAATAAGACAACTTCCACGGCTAGTAATCCTTCCACTATTAGTGGATTAGAAATCCAACCAACCTGAGATAGACTTGGAGCCAGATCAAAGAGGGCATGTAGACCATAAGCAGTTACTAGATAAATCCAATTCTTTTGACGGACTGCTTGATAAACCCAGAAAGAGAGACCAATTTGCATAACAAGAGCAAGCACACGCTCAACTCCGAGTAAATAAACCTGCCATACAGATAGAGATTGTACTGTTTCAAGTGTATTTTTGGGAAGGAGAGTTGCCAAATCTGGATTTGAAGACTCTAATAACGAAAAGAGGATCAAAAGACTAATCAAGCTTCCCATTCCGAGGTAGAGCAATTCCAAGCCACCATGACCAAGTCCATAGGCGAGGGCATCCGAATCTTCCAAAGCTCTCTTCTTCTCTAACCATTTAAAGAAGACAAGTCGGGCCGTTTCTTCAAACAAAGCAGCCATACAGATCCCGTAAATCACATAGAGAAGGGGATTTTCCGTCATGAGTGGAACTGTCCCATCCTTTTGTGGATGAAGAACTATAAGGTGAACAATTTTCTCCAGTACTTGAGATGAGACAAAAAATGCAACTGCCCCAAGTCCTAAAACTGAAAGGTTAATCTTGTACTTCTTTTTTGAGAACCAAATGGCAGCTATGAGAAATACAAATAAAGCTATCATTGTGATTATTACATGAATTTTCATACTTTTCTCCTTTTATTCAGCTTGATCGATATCTTTTTTCATCTCATCAACATTAAACTTAGCAAAGAGATACTGACGATCCTGGACAGGGAAACGTTGATCCAACTGATCAACAGCTCCAACCTCTACGATTCCTTCCTTGATGACAAAGTCCATGACATGACCTCCAAAGGTTAGGTCATCTGAAATAAAGTGCAAATGATAGCCTGCGACACTGACACCATGGAAAATTTCAGGTGTCCAGAATCCAACGATAGTCCCAGATACATTTTCGCAACTATATTCAGGCTGATGAGTCGCAACCTCAGCAAATTTCGTTTCGCTTGTCGATTTTGGAATCATGCGAACATGCATGTGTTTAAAATCACCATGAATCTTAATCGAACGGAAAAGATTTTCTCCATCATAGTAGGACTCAATACGTTTTTCTAGTTCCTGATCAGTCATTTCAAAACGCTGGCGGAAAATAACTTCTGCCTGGTGAGGTACAACTGCCGCATAAGGAATCAGAGCATCTGGCGACACTTCAACGATTTCAGGTTTATCACCTGACCCCTTAGCTTGATAGGCTTTACCATCTAAGACAATTAACTCCCCATCAATAGAGTCCAAGGTTCCTAGCCCTAAATCTCCATGTTCGAGTAACTCACCAACTGTCATAGTCCCGCCGTAAAGTCCTGCCATCAAGGCTCCCAAAGTATTATATTGGAATAATTTAACTGGTTCTTGCACCTTTATCATCTCACTCTTCTTTGAAAATTTACTTACTAAGTATATCACATTTCTGATTAGAATTGAATGCTAGACTACCTTTTAACATTGCCAAACATCTAAAAAAAGGGTACAATGTAACAAAATCAAGAGAGGTCTGGAATGAAGCAAAAAAGTAAGTACGAACAAGTTGTTCACTATCTAAAAGAAGAAATTGAATCAGGAAAACTTCAAACAGGAAGTCGTCTGCCTTCTATCCGAAAACTCAGTCAAGACTTCCACTGCAGTAAAGATACTGTGCAGCGTGCACTTTTGGAACTCCGATACGAGAAATACATTTACTCCAAACCTCAAAGTGGCTATTATGTTTTAGAACAACAAGCTAGCCACGAAGACCTCGTTATCTCGGTCAATGACGAACATGCTGCTGCCTATGATGATTTTCGTCTTTGTGTCAATGAAAGCTTGATTGGTCGAGAAAATTATCTCTACAACTACTATGAACACCAAGAGGGTTTAGAAGAATTACGAAAGTCTGTTCAGAAACTACTGTTTGACCAAGCTATCTATAGTAAACCCGATCAATTAGTCATGACAACTGGAACCCAACAAGCACTGTTTATTCTTTCTCAAATTGACTTTCCGAGTAAGGGCCAAGAAATACTGGTCGAACAACCAACCTATCACCGAATGAACCAACTTCTGCTGGCTCAAAATATTCCCTATCAAACCATTGAACGTCGCGTGGATGGCATTGACCTTAAAGAACTTGAGAAACATTTTAAAAGTGGTAACATTAAATTTTTCTACACCATTCCTCGATTCCACTATCCGCTGGGGCATTCATATTCTGAAGAGGAGAAACGTGCTATCCTTGATCTAGCAGCCAAATATCAAATTTATATCGTTGAAGATGATTATCTGGGAGACCTAGATCCTAAAATGGGACAAACCTTTCATTATTTGGACCAAAATGATTTGGTCATCTACATCAAGTCTTTTTCAACAAGTATTTTCCCTGCACTTCGAATCACTGCTCTCATACTTCCAAATGTTATGAAAGAAGCTTTTGTCTCTTATAAAAACATTCTGGACTATGATAACAACCTCATTATGCAAAAGGCTCTATCACTCTATATTGATAGTCAACTCTTTGAAAAAAATAGAGTAGCAAGATTGGCACTGCAAGAGAAAAGTCAAGACTTCATTCATAAGCTATTAAAATCTTATCCCCTTTCCCTACCAAACTATCCTCTCCATGATGGACTTTTGCTTGATCTCAGGAACTATCCTAAGATTGCAAGCCTCAAACATAGCTCTTTAAATCTAGACTTTTTCGAATCGTCCTACATTGAGACTTGCCCTTATCAATTTGCTAAGGTTCCTTTAGAAAGTCTTGAAACAACATTAAATTACTTAAAAACAGAGAGTGGGACAGAAATCGGTAATTCGTTAGAATTCGATTTCGTCGTCCCACCTCCGCACAGTTGAGTAAGGCTGTAAAAGCTGATGAAATCAGCGTAGTAGAGCCCACTCAACCACTGCGTCTTGCTTGATAATCCAATGACAATTGAGAGGCTAGGACTTTTGTCCCAGCCTCTGTTATTTTTTATTGCTCTACTTCTGTTAGCTTAGCAGCTTTTTCAAGATATGTTTGATAAGTACCGTCATCTTTTAGTTTTTGAATAACCTTATCAACTACTTCCTTCAAATCTGAGTTGCCTTTCTTGATAGCTACTGCATTTTCTTCGCCTTCTTTCATAGTCAAGCTTACTGTTGCAACAGCCAAGTCAGCATTTTTTGTTGCATAGCTGAGGGCTACTGGCTCATCCATATGAACAGCATCAACCTTACCTGATTGAAGTTCATTAACAGCTTCACCCATATTTGTCAATGAAGTCAACTGCGCTTTAGGAAGTTGCTCTTTTACCATAGATTCAGGGACAGTTCCTTTTTGAGCTGCAATATTTGCACTTGCTAGAGAATCTAAATCTTTGTATTTTTCAAGATCAGTTTTTCTGATTAGGAAGCTAATCTTGTTTTCATAGTAAGGAATTGAGAAATCAAAGACTTCTTTTCTTTCTTCAGTTGCACTGATTCCCGCAATGGCCAGATCTGCTTTCCCTGTTTGAAGGCTGGTCAAGACATTATCAAAACTCATGCTTGAAACTTCCAATTTCACTCCAAGTTCGTCAGCGATAGCTTGTGCCATATCAATATCAGCACCGACGACTTGGTTCTTGCCATCCACAAGTGCTTGAAACTCAAATGGTGCATAGTCTGGGCTAGTTGCGACCACTAATTTACCTTTTTGTTTGATTGCCTCTACTGCAGACTGTGAGCTTGAGCTAGATGATTGGCAAGCAACTAAAAAGAAACTTGCAAGAAAACTACATAAGACAAATATCCATTTTTTAAATTTCATAAATAAACAACCTCTCTGTCAATTTTGTATAATTATAACTCGGCAAACCTCGTTTGTCAAGTGTGAATTTAATATTTATTTATTTTTTCATTTTCTTAAACAAAAAAAGAAGCTTTTATTCATTATTCAGCTCCTTTTTCTGTATATTTAATCAATTTTACAATTCTACAATTTTACCTGTTTCAAAATAAACAACCCATTCACAGATATTCTTTGCATAGTCACCGATGCGCTCCAAGTATGAAATCACTTGGAAGTAATCACGACCTGTGACAATAGCATCTGGATTCTTTCTGATTTCTTCAGTTGCCAAATCACGAATATTTTCAAAATAATGGTTGATTTTTTCATCCATGGTTGCAACTTCATAGGCCTTATCAACAGATCCGTTCAGGTAAAGTTCGAGGGTTGTTTCCACGAAATCTTTCACATCGCGTCCCATCTTTTTGATTTCTTCTTCGACTGCTGGGATGCGTTGCTCCCCCTTCATACGAATGGTTGCCTCAGCAATGGATACAGCATGGTCTCCCATACGTTCCAAGTCTGAAACAGCCTTTAGAACTGTTAGAACTGTACGTAAGTCTTGTGATACTGGTTGTTGGAGGGCAATGATTTCAAATGATTTCTTTTCAAGTTTCAATTCGTATTCATTGACTTCTGCGTCTTGCTCGATGACTTCTTTAGCCAAGTCACGGTCATGGGTAACAAAAGCACGTACAGTACGATTGATTTGGGAAAGAACTTCTTGTCCCATGGCGTAGAATTGGTTATGCAATTTCTCTAAATCTTCTTCAAATTGAGATCGTAACATCTTTTTCTCCTTATCCAAATTTACCTGAAATGTAATCTTCTGTTTCCTTATGTTGTGGATAGAGGAACATTTCCTTGGTATCGTTAAATTCAATCAAATCTCCATTGAGGAAAAAGCCTGTTTTATCAGAGATTCGAGATGCTTGCTGCATGGAACGAGTAACCAATAGCATGGTGTACTTGTCCTTGAGACTATATAGGGTTTCTTCGATTTTTCCAGCCGAGATAGGGTCTAAGGCTGAGGTTGGCTCATCCAAAAGGATGATCTTTGGACTAGTTGCCAAAACACGGGCTACACAAACACGTTGTTGTTGTCCACCTGATAGACCAATTGCTGAATCATGCAAGCGATCCTTGACCTCATCCCAGATTGAAGCACGCTGTAGAGCTTTCTCCACAGCTTCATCCAAGACTTGCTTGTCTTTCTCTCCATTAATTCTTAGTCCATAAACAACATTTTCGTAGATAGACATTGGGAATGGATTGGGTTGTTGGAAAACCATCCCGATTTCCTTACGTAATTCAACCGTGTCGGTACGCGGACTATAGATATTGTGCCCATTATAAACCACTGATCCAGTTGTCGTCACTTCAGGATTAAGGTCACCCATTCGGTTAATAGCCTTAAGAAGTGTTGATTTCCCAGACCCTGACGGTCCTATAAGTGCTGTAATTTCCTTGGGTAGGAATGATAAGGAAACACTATTCAAGGCCTTCTTTTTGTTGTAATAAACAGACAGGTCTTTAACCTGTAAAATCGGTTCTGTCATACTGTTTCCTTTCTAACCAAAGTGTCCAGTTACATAGTCATTGGTAGATTGTAGCTTGGCATTTTGGAAAATGTTTGACGTTTTATCGTACTCAATTAAATCACCCAAGTAGAAAAATCCAGTGTAATCACTTGCACGCGCAGCCTGCTGCATACTGTGGGTCACGATGATAATGGTGAAGTCCTTCTTCAACTCCAACATAGTTTCCTCGAGCTGAGCTGTCGCAATCGGATCCAAGGCTGATGCCGGCTCATCCATTAAGAGAATGTCTGGTTTTACAGAAATAGCACGAGCGATACAGAGACGTTGCTGTTGACCACCTGAAAGCATCAAGGCTGACTTGTGAAGATCATCTTTGACCTGGTCCCAGAGGGCAGCCTGGCGAAGTGAGGTTTCTACAATTTCATCAAGAACTTTCTTGTCCTTAACTCCTGCACGTTCATGTGCAAAGGTAATGTTGCGGTAGATTGATTTAGCAAATGGGTTTGGACGTTGGAAAACCATTCCGATGTGTTTACGCATTTCATAAACATTGATTTCAGGACGGTTAACGTCAATTCCTTGATAGAGAATTTGTCCTGTAACCTTAGCAATATCAATGGTATCATTCATACGGTTGAGACTGCGTAGGTAGGTTGATTTCCCAGAACCTGACGGTCCAATCAAGGCCGTAATTTTATTTTTTTCGAATTGCATATCCACGCCCTTGATGGATTCATTTTTACCGTAGTAAACATGTAAATCCTTCGTAGAGAGTGCCACTTTTTCTTCTGGAAAAGTAATGATATGCCTTTCATCCCAATTATATTTTGACATGGCTTCTCCTTTAGGCTGCGGTTAATTTCTTATGTAGATAGCTTCCGAGTTTACGTGCTCCAAAGTTAAAGATCAAGATAAAGATGAGGAGCACCGCTGCAGAACCTGCTGAAACAAGTGTTCCATCAGGAATAGTTCCTTCACTGTTGACTTTCCAGATATGGACAGCCAAGGTTTCTGCTTGACGGAAGATTGAGATTGGACTACTTACGCTGAGAACATTCCAGTTAGACCAGTCAAGAGCTGGCGCAGATTGACCCGCTGTGTAGATAAGGGCTGCAGCCTCACCAAAGATACGACCTGAAGCAAGCACGATTCCCGTTACAATACCAGGTAGGGCTTCAGGAATAACGACATGAAGGACAGTTTCCCAACGAGAGATTCCAAGTGCTAAACCAGCTTCACGTTGCGTATGGTGAACGTGTTTCAAACTATCTTCAACATTACGAGTCATCTGTGGAAGATTAAAGACTGTTAAAGCCAAGGCACCTGAAATAATAGAAAATCCATACTCAAACTGAACTACAAAGATGAGATAACCAAAGAGACCTACAACAACGGATGGTAGAGAAGACAAGATTTCAATACAGGTACGAACGAAATTGGTAATACGACCTTTTTTAGCATATTCAGCCAAGTAAATCCCAGCTCCCATGGATAAAGGGACTGAGATAAATAAGGTAATCACCAAAAGGAAAAAGGAATTATAGAGCTGAATCCCAATACCACCACCTGCTTGGTAAGAAGATGATTTTCCAGTCAAGAAAGACCAAGAAACATGAGGCAAGCCTCGAACCAAGATATAAAGAATCAAGGAAGTTAGAATGGTCACAATGATTCCTGCGATGGTGTAGAGGACAGCTGTTGCAAGTTTATCTAATTTCTTAGCGTGCATAGTTTTTCTTTCCTCTTTCTTTCGTAATCAATTTAATCACACTGTTAAAGGCCAAGCTCATCAAGAGCAATACTAAGGCCAGTGACCAAAGAACATTGTTATCAACAGTTCCCATAACGGTATTACCGATTCCCATGGTCAAAACAGATGTCAGAGTCGCTGCTGGTGTCGTCAATGAAGTTGGAACAACTGCTGAGTTACCAACAACCATCTGAATAGCCAGGGCTTCACCAAAGGCACGCGCCATTCCGAAGACTACTGCCGTAAAAATACCTGAACGAGCAGCCTTCAAGGTTACACGCCAGATGGTTTGCCAACGAGTCGCCCCCATGGCTAAACTTGCTTCACGGTAGTGACGAGGAACCGCACGTAGGCTATCTGTTGTCATGAAGGTTACAGTCGGCAAAATCATAACAAAGAGAACGAAAATTCCTGATAAAATACCGAAACCTGTTCCACCAAAGACAGTACGTACAAATGGTACCACGACCTGCAAACCGATAAATCCATAAACTACTGAAGGAATCCCAACTAAGAGTTCAATAGCAGGTTGCAAAATCTTAGCTCCTTTTGGAGACACCTCTGTCATAAATACTGCTGCACCAATGGCAAATGGTGTTGCAATAAGAGCTGACAGGATGGTAACAATAAAGGAACCTAAAATCATTGGAAGGGCACCAAATTGTTTACCTGACGGATTCCAAGTTGCACCAAAAAGAAAATCAAAGATATTCACACCATTAACAAAGAAGGTTGACAAGCCTTTTTGGGCTACAAAGATCAAAATCATAGCAACAATGATAACAATCAAAGATAGGCAGGCAAAGGTTAGCCCTTTTCCTAATTTCTCAAGACGAGAGTTTTTTGAAGGAGAGAGCAATTTTTTTGATAATTCTTCTTGATTCATTATTGGCTCCCTTCTAGCGCTGTCACAGTACCTGCAGCATCTTTTTCAACCTTCATTTCCTTAACAGAAATATAGCCCATTCCTTTAACGATTCCATTCTGAGCTTCGTCTGAAAGGACAAAGTTTAGGAATTCGGCAACCAATTCATTTGGCTCACCAAGTGTATACATATGTTCATAAGACCACAAAGGCCAGTTATTCGTTGTAACGTTTTCTGAAATTGGCTCATAACCATTGAGCTTGATGGTCCCAACCGAATCATCAACATAAGCAAAGGCAAGGTAGGAAATAGCTCCAGGGGTTTGGGAAACGATGGACTTCACCATACCGTTTGAATCTTGCTCCTGACTTTGTATTGCAGATTTTCCATCCATAATCACACTGTCAAAGGTAGCACGAGAACCTGAGCTAGCAGCTCGGTTAATAATAGAGATAGCTAAATCCTTACCGCCGACTTCCTTCCAGTTGGTAATTTCTCCTGTAAAGATTTGTCGGAGCTGGTCTGTCGTCAGATTATCGACATCTACTTCTTTATTAATAATGACAGCTAATCCAGCAACAGCAACCTTATGGTCAACTAGCGCGGATTCATCGATTCCGTCTTTTTCTTCAGCGAACACATCAGAGTTTCCAACATCAACTGCACCAGACTGAACTTGAGATAGTCCAGTACCAGATCCACCACCTTGAACATTGACTGTTTTACCGATGTGAGCTGACGCAAACTCATCTGCTGCCGCCTCGACTAAAGGTTGAAGGGCAGTTGAACCGACAGCCGTCATAGACTCCCCACGATCAATCCAACTTGCACATCCTGCTAGCGAACCAGCAAGTAAAAGAGTTGCAAGAGAGATGGTGAGTTTTTTTAATTTTTTCACTATTTGTCTCCTTGAAAATAATGATGAATAGCTTGAATTTTCGCCCTTATTTTCTATTGTTTTCAGGGAAAATCCATATTTCAACTATAACATAGAATACAGTTTTTGACTAGTTTTTCACCTGAAACCTCAATCCCTTGGGAAAATAATTCTTCAAGGTATTTCCGGTTACTTTTGCAAAACCTAGACCATTTCCACCAACCAAAACTTGGTACCAACCATTTGGAAGAGTTTCAGCTAATTGGACCGTTTCACCAGCCACATATTTGACAAAGTCTTCTTGACGAATTTCGATTCCTTGCTTGACTTGACTTGGTTTTAGGGCTAGGCCAAGAGCAAAGCTTGGTTCAAAACGTTTTTTCTTAAAAGTTCCAAGATGAAGACCATTACGAGCTATCTTGAGTTTTCCTATATCAGGTAGGACTTCTGGCAAGAGATAAAGCTGGTCTCCAAAAACTTGTAGGACACCGGTCAGTTTTTCTTTAAGGTGTTTTTTCTCAAAATCCTGCCATAAGGAAATCTGTTCACGAGATAGGTTGGATTTAGAAGGTTTGAACTTCCCAGTCTTGTTTTGACCTTTAAACTGAAGATGAGCCACGAACTGACCTTCTCCCTTAAAGTGATGAGGGTACATTCTAGCTGTTTCAGGTAAATCAATCCCAGGTACCATTCCATTGATATGTTGGATTGGAACTAATTCAAAATGATAGCTATCCAGTAACCATTGGACGATTTCTTCGTTTTCTTCTGGCGCCCAGGTACAGGTTGAATAGACTAGTCGACCACCATCAGCCAACATGGTAACAGCATCTGCTAAAATTTCACGTTGTAAACTAGCGCACTGGCTAGGATAATCGACACTCCAATAATCCATAGCGTCAGGTTGTTTACGAAACATCCCTTCACCTGAGCAAGGTGCATCTAAAACGATCAGGTCAAAATAGCCTTTAAAAACCTTGGCTAAACGGTCTGCAGATTCATTGGTCACAACGACATTAGTCGCACCGAAGCGTTCCATATTTTCAACTAAAATCTTTGACCGTTTGCTTGAAATCTCATTTGAAACAAGAAGACCGTCTCCTGCAAGATAGGAGGCCAGTTGAGTGGATTTCCCACCGGGAGCCGCTGCCAAGTCTAAGACCTTCATACCTGGCTTTGGCTGGGCTACTTGAGCGACCATTTGTGCGGCAGGTTCTTGTGAATAGACCAAGCCAGTTACATGTTCTGGTGATTTCCCTGAAACCTTCCCATAGTAGCCCCAGGGTGTATTGGGAATAGCATCTGAAAAAGAAAGCTGTCTTTCTTTTAAAGGGTTGATACGAAAAGCAGAAACAGCCTCATCATCAAAAGAGGCAAGAAAAGCTCTTGCCTCATCTCCCAATATTGTTTCGTATTTTTTTACAAATCCATCCGGAAATTGCATGTAGGTTTATTTCCTTTCATAGATATAGGATTGAATCTCATCTTTCATCTCGACTGGCACCATCATAACGGCCTGTCGTGTTTGAAAATCGACTTCCTCGCCAGCAATCGTAAAAACCTTATAACCCAAACTCTCACCTAGAATACTTGCAGCCGCATAATCCCAAGGTTGTAAATAAGTGATATAAGTTAAAAGTCGACCTGACAGCACCTTAGCAAAACTAATAGCGGCGCTGCCATAAACTCGTGTCCCAAGTGCAGCATTTCCCAAATCCGCTAAGCCCCATTCGTTAGTCGCTAACATTCCAGAATTACCAGCTACCAAAAATTCTCTCAAGGGTTTCTTTTTAAAGAGTGGTAAAAGTTCGTCATTGCGACAGGGCGGGAAGTCTCCTCCACCATGGTAACAATCACCCTTCATAACATCATAAATAATACCAAACTTACCAACACCATCCTCAAAATAGGCCAGCATAACAGCAAAATCTTCACCTTGTGCTACGAAGTTGTTGGTTCCATCAATAGGATCAATAATCCATACAGAACCTTGTCCTACTGCTGCACGCACGCAGCCTTCTTCTGCACAAAATAGATCATCTGGATAGCGAGAACGGATTCTTTTAATAAGTAAGTCTTGAACTTCTTTATCTAACTTAGTTACCAAATCTGTAGGGGAAGACTTTTTCTCAACATGGAGATCTTCTTTCATATGCTGGAGAATGTATTCCCCAGCTTCCCTGACAATTTCTTTGGCAAATGTAAATTTATTTTCCAAGTGAAATCTTCCCTTCTCCTTTTTCTTTGGCCAACTGGACTGCACGGTAGAAAGAGTATCCACTAACTGATTCAAACTCACGTCCCAAACGTTTTTCTTCGCTCTTGCTAGGCACAACTGACTTGAATACCTTGTAGGAATCTAATAGTTTCTTAGCATCTACCTGTGTCTCATAGGCAGCTTCAACATCATTAAAAAAAGAAAGCACTGAAGCAAGTTCTTCAGTGCTCCACGACAAATCTAGTGGGTAACTATACTGTTTATTCATCTAATTAATACCAGCTCTTAATGTAGCTTCTTTCAATTCTTGCTTACGATAACTACGAGGAAGAAATGCACGAATCTCATCTTCATTAAAGCCAATCTGCATACGTTTATCATCAATGATGATTGGACGACGCAAAAGACTAGGATATTGCTCAATTAAATTAAGCAACTCTGTCACCGAGATACTTTCCACATCGATATTTAACTTTTGGAAAATTTTTGAACGAGTTGAAATGATGTCATCGGTACCGTTTTCGGTCAAGGAAAGAATGTGTTGCAATTCTTTTCTTGATAAAGGACTGGTCATAATGTTGTGCTCTTGGAAAGGCACTTTATGATTATCAAGCCAGGCCTTTGCCTTACGACATGATGTACAACTCGGTGATAAAAATAGTGTAATCATGCTATTCTCTACTTTGCATACTTTTCTAACTCTATTATACAAAAAAATAAAGCGCTTGACTAGTTATTTCCGTAAAAAAACCTACTTTTTAAAGAAAAATAAGTTTTTCGTAAAATTTTTAAAACATTTTTATGCATTTATTCTCTTTTCGGTAATTTTTTCCAACTTAGTAGATAAACGAATCCAAAAATTAACTCATACAAGCAGAAAAATAGGAGAAAGGCATGCAGGAAAAAATCCTCTGGTAAAATAAGAATGACCGAATCTTTAGCGGGATCAAAAAGCCAGGTATCATCACCTACAAATAGAATCTGATGAAACAAGGTAAAGAATTGTTCAAAACCAATGAAGACGCCAACTAAACCAAGAACCAAAGGTAAAGACAGCATAATCAAGAGACCCCTGCGATATAGAGACAGAAAACCTTTCTGAATGACTTGCTTCCAAAAAAGGTAGAAAATCGGTAGAGTTACGATTGCTACTCCTTGCGCTAGGTGAAAGAGTCCCTTTACAACCACAAAGTGGTGAATTCCAGAAGCAGACGAAGGAAAATCTGGCATTGCTAATACTTGACTCAATGGATTGGTCAAATAATCCATCAAAACATTAAAGTTATGTTGGATGGTCTGAGGTTGGACATGAACACGACTAGTCAAGTTTAACCAAGAAATCTCCAGAGGGTATACCAACCAAGACAGGTAGATGGTCAATAAAATAGCAAGCGAGAGGAGAAAGAGAATACTTCCTACAAAAGTAAATTTAGTTTTCATCGAAATTCCACTCCGATAGACTTGAGAGGACATGGGTTGGGGCGATTGGTAAATCCGCTACTTCTTCAGGTTTTGTAAATCCTGTCGTCACCAAAAGGCTAGGGATCCCATTGTCAATACCAGCGCGAATATCAGTAAGATAATTATCCCCCACCATGACAATTTCTTGGCGTTCAAGTCCTAGGTGTTCAACAGCCTTATCCATAATAATCGCGTTTGGTTTTCCAATATAAACTGGTTTTACGCGAGTTGCTGCTTCAAGAAGAGTAATCAGTGAACCAGCACCAGGTAAAAGTCCACGTTCTGTTGGAATATTTAAATCTGGATTGGTGCCGATAAAATGAGCACCTTTATGGATAGCTAGGGTTGCAGTAGCAAATTTTTCATAGTCAACTTGCCAGTCCAAACCTACAACCACATAGGCTGGATTTTCTTTATCTTCAACATAACCAGCTGCTTGAATAGCTTCCTTGAGCCCTGCTTCTCCAATCACATAAACGGTCTTTTCAACCCCCAGGTCATTCATGTAATCAATGGTCGCTAAGGTTGCAGTATAGATTGTCGATACAGGCGTATCAATATTAAACTGATTTGCCAACATCTCTTGGACACTTTCAGGTGTACGAGTAGTGTTGTTTGTTACAAAAAGATAGGGAATCTCTCTCTTTTGTAACTCGTGAACAAATGCTTCACCAGCTGGGATCCTATCTTTTCCTTTATAAATTGTACCGTCTAAATCAATTAAATAGCCTTTATAAGTCATATATTACTTTCTAATCTGTGTTAATTTCTTGCCAAATTATCTTTGCCTGAGCATTAATATCGCCATCACTTGTGACTTGGTGATTGCTTTCTAGTTGATTCAATTCGTAACTAGAAGTAATCATACCACCTGGTCTAACTTCCTTGACATACTTGAGGTTGATTTTTTTAGGAATATGATTGGTTAGGAAATCTGCCCCCATAACCTCAAAAATCCAGTCCAGATATTTGCTGTTATTGACGTGACCATTCATATCCAAGTCATAAAAACGAACATGGTAGTCCTTGTTAATCGCGTTTTCTAACTCTGTGTATTTTGGTCCACGGACTAGTTTCTTAGAAAACTCAGACTGATAAGGGGCGACAATTTCTGGAACTACAGGATGAACCTTCCGACTATCACGATCCATAAGAACAAAGGTAGCTACCATGCGAATGATTTCTTGACCATCTTCATCATAAATAGTAAATCGGCGGTAGCAAAATAGACGATTGTAAGTCAAGGCTTCCGTTTCAATTGTGATTTCCTCATCAAATTGAGGTAAACGTACAACATCGATATCATAATCAGTGATAATCCAGACTAGATTATACTGTTCTAAAACATCCTTGTCACTCACTCCTAGATTAATTGATTGCATTCCTGATACTTGCAGGGACAACAAAATAACATCTGGCAACTTGATATGGCCATTCATATCAGCCATATCAAAAGGAATTTTCATCTTCATTTGATAAGTTAAGCCCATAATTCTACTCCAATATAAATCGTTCTGCTACTGTATCTCCTAAAAAGAGACCTTTTTTTGTCATTCGTATTTGTTGACCTTCTACTTGTAAAAGACCTTGATGACATAAATCTCTTACAACTTGACCATATAAATTTTCAAAAGATGTGCCAAATTTTTCTTCGAATCTTGCTTTTGAAACTCCTGTCTTCTTGCGAAGTCCAAGAAACATCTCTTCTTCCATTTGTTCCCTTAGACTCAGGTGTTCCTCATTGATGCGAGCATTGCCTTCTTCTACTGCCTTTAGATAATGGCGGATAGGGCCATGGTTTTTATAGCGAACACCGTTTACATAGCCAGACGCACCTGCACCTATACCATAATACTCAGCATTATCCCAGTACATAAGATTGTGACGACTTTCAAAGCCAGGTTTTGAAAAATTTGAAATTTCGTAATGCTCAAAACCAGCACGCTCTAATTCAGCAATGATATATTCGAACATTTCAGCTTCTACTTCTTCTTTAGGAAGTGGTAATTTCCCACGACGCATACGATTCATAAAGACCGTATGGTTTTCTAGAATCAAACTATAAAGGCTCATATGAGGTATATCAAGAGCGATGGCCTTGGCAACATTGTCCTTGACCTGGTCCATAGTCTGACCAGGAAGAGCGTAGATCAAGTCAATGGAAATATTATCAAACCCTGCTAACTTGAGACGATCTATATTTTCATAGATATCTTTCTCTAAATGACTACGACCAATTTTTTTCAGCATTTTATCATCAAAGGTTTGGACGCCCAATGAAACACGGTTGACTGCTGAATTTTTCAAAACTGCAATCTTATCCTCATCCAAATCACCAGGATTAGCCTCAATGGTTAATTCTTCTAAGACTGACAAATCTAAGTTTTTAGTCAATCCATCCAGAAGCACCTCTAACTGTGGCGCAGACAAGGCTGTCGGTGTACCTCCCCCAATATAGAGAGTACGCAACTTCTGAATGTCATAAGAATGAAATTCTTGCAGTAGATGTTCTAGATAGCTGTCTACTGGTTGATTTTTAATAAAGACCTTAGAAAAGTCACAATAATAACAGATTTGTGTGCAAAATGGAATGTGCACATAAGCTGATGTTGGTTTCTTCTGCATAGTATTTATTATACCACAAAGACTTCCCTCAATAAAAAAATCACCATCTCCGACTCTAAGGGAATCAAAAATGGTGATTTCTATTTTAATCTTCTTCGATTTCGATGATGATTTCTTGACCGTCTTCTGGGTCTTCAACAACTACTTTTTCTTCCAATTGTTCCTTGAGATTGTTCAAGGTCTCTTTTGAAGCTTCAGTCGCTTGTTGAGCTAAAGATTTAGATTTTTCAAGAACTGAATCCAAAGTAATTTTGCCTGATTCTACTTGTTCTTTTGTCTTTAGAACAAAATCTCTGGTTTGTTCTTTGACTTCTGTCAATTTTTCAAGAGCTTGTTCCTTAGCATATTCTGGATCTTCTCTCAGATCTTCAATAAAGTCTTGTGCTTGACTAGTAACACGTTTCCCTTTTTCACTTGTTAGAAACAAAGCAACAGCTACACCTGAAACAGTTCCTAAAAGGATTGATGATAATTTACCCATGAGTTATCTCCTTTTTATTTTTTGAAAAACTTACTTGCGACACGAATAGCTGATAAGCCTGCGCTAGTCTTTAATGTTTTTGAACCTGCAGATGATGCTTTTTTACTCAAGACACGAGCCTGCTCATTTAAATCAGAAACAGAAACAGAAAGGTCTGCAACTGCTGTAAAGAGTGGATCAATGGTTGCAACTTTGATATTGATATCATCCGCAAGAACATTGACCTTGGCAAGAAGTTCGTTTGTGTGATGTAGAGTAACATTTACATCTGAAGTTAGCGTTTTAACAGTATTTTCTGTTTCATCAATTACACGTCCAACTTTTTGAAGGGTAATAATCAAATAAACAATAAATACAGTCAAGGCAATAGCCACAATAATATAAGCAACTTCTAACATTTTAATTCTCCTTTTTTACATTATAAAATGGTGCTTTTTTCCGATTTTGATAAACGATAATATAAATACCAAGTCCAATTAATAGAACAGACAACCACTGAGATACTCGAAGTCCAAAGAACATGAGACTATCTGTACGCATGCCCTCAATAATCATACGTCCAAAACCATACCAAATTAAGTAAAAGGCTGTGATATGACCACGACGAATGCCATTTAATCGGCGTCTAAAAATAACAATTAAAGCAAACCCAATCAGATTCCAGATAGATTCGTATAAGAAGGTTGGTTGACGATAAGAACCATCAATATACATCTGATTCTTAATAAAACCAGGTAAATAATCAAGGTTTTCTACAACTGCTCCGTAAGCTTCTTGGTTAAAGAAGTTCCCCCAACGTCCTAGACTCTGAGCAATCATTACACTCGGAGCTGCAATATCCAAGAAATCCCAGGTATTGATTAATTTACGGTCTGCGAAAATATAAAGTACAATCGCTCCGGTAATTAGACCGCCGTAAATCGCAAGACCACCATTCCAGACAGCAAATATCTCCCCTAAATGTTGGCTATAATAGTCAAATTTAAAAATAACATAGTAAAGTCTCGCGCCGATGATTGACAAAGGAAATGCCACTAAGATAAAGTCCAGAATATCTTCTGATAAGATTTTCTTTTTAGGAGCTTCTTTACTTGCCAAATATACCGCTAAGATAAGGCCTGAAACGATACAAAGTGCATACCATCTAATGGCAAATGGACCTATTTGAAAAGCAACTGGATCAATCATTTTGCACCTCGTTCTTTTCAATTAATTTCGTCAATCTTTCTTCAAAGAGACGTGTCGCATCAAAGCCCATTTCCTTAGCACGATAGTTCATGGCAGCAGCTTCAATGACCACAGAAATATTGCGACCTGTTTTTACAGGAATCCGAATACGCGGAATAGAAACACCTGAAATTTCCAACTCTTCAGCATTATTTCCTAAGCGGTCAAAGGTCTTATGTGTATCGTAATTTTCCAAATAAACAGCTAGCTGAACTTGTGAAGAATCCTTAACTGCACTAGCACCGTATAGACTCATGACATCAATGATCCCTACTCCACGAATTTCTAACAAATGTTTCAAAATTTCAGCAGGTTCACCCCAGAGAGTCATTTCATCCTTAGAATAGATATCTACTCGATCGTCTGCCACCAAGCGGTGACCACGTTTAACTAGTTCTAAACCTGTCTCACTCTTACCAATTCCACTATCACCTTGAATCAAAACACCCATACCATAGATATCCATTAGGACACCGTGTACACTAGTACGTTCTGCTAGACGAGAATCAAGATAGCTAGAAAGTTCTCCAGACAAACGACTGGTTGCTGTACGACTAGTTAAAATCGCAATTTTACATTCTCTGGCTGCCTTCAACATTTCCTCTGGAACTACCAAACCACGCGCAACAATAACTGCTGGTGTTTCTGGTAGGAACATTTTTTTCAAAACAGTGTAACGATTTTGAGAAGGCATAGAGACTAGATAAGACCATTCCTTCATCCCCAACAATTGAATACGCTCTGGAGTATAGTAATCAAAATAGCCTGTCATTTCAAGACCAGGTCGCGTTATATCTGCAGTATTAATTTCCTTTTCAAGTAATTCAGGCTCCCCATAGACAATGTCTAATCTAAGCTTCTCAATTACTTCTTTTACTGAAACCGACATATATTCCTCCTTCAATTGAGTTCTCTTACTATTATATCAGATTGTAGGAAGAAGTTTGTGTTTTTTACCGTGTTTACACTATTAATTTATCTGATAATATTTGAACGATACAAAAAAGGATTAAACAACAAATTGTTGTCTAATCCTTCTGACTATTATTTCATAATAGATAGTGTACTTTAGTTATCTTGTTTCTTTAAGCCCAAGACTCCAAGACCAGCTACCAAGAGTGCTACTCCTGTTGCAAACAATGATTCCTTAGAACCAGTATTTGGCAATTCCTTTTTAGATTCAGATGTTGTAGACGTAGTTTCAGGTCTTGTTTCTTCAGTTGTTTTACCTGAAGGAGTTTCTTCACTTGATTTACCTGGAGTTGTCTCAACTGTTGTAGTAGTGGTAGTTGATTTTTCTGTTGTTGTAGTTGTTGAAGTAGTCGTTGGCTCTTCTGTCATTGTCGTTGTTGAAGTAGTCGTTGGCTCTTCTGTTGTTGTCGTTGTTGAAGTAGTCGTTGGCTCTTCTGTTGTTGTGGTTGTTGAAGTAGTCGTTGGCTCTTCTGTGGTCGTTGTTGAAGTAGTCGTAGTACTAGTTGTTGTTGTCGTAGTTTGTTCTACTTTTTTATACCAGTGGATACGATTTCCTTCACGGTCTTTTTCTGTTTTTACAAACTCATATCCATCAATAGTAGCTGGATCTTTCCAACCCTTATCCTGTGGTTTAAGACTTTCTTTTGTATCGATATCTTTGTAGTCTGTGACAAGCGTATCAAGAACTAATTGTGCACCTGCAGAGTCATTAATGATACGGTAAATATAGATACCCTTTGAATTTTTCCCATCAATAGTTGCCGTAGCTACTTTCGAAACATCATATTGCATTTTTTCAAGATCAATCTTAGATTTATCGATGATATTAATACGGTTTTGACCAACACCGAAGAATACACCTAATTCTTTTGGAACATCTCCTGAAATCATTTCAAACGTGATTTTCTTATCTGTAATAGAAGTGACTTTGAATGTTGGCTCAACACCTGTCGGGAATACATATGCGCCATATTCATTGACTTCATATGTACTATATACAGGCAAGATAAATCTTGAAGTAAATGTATCTCCTACTTTGAGTGCAGTATCACCACTTGTTTTCCACTCGATACCTGAAGCATCATTGAGTTCTAACTCAACAGTTGAACCAACTTTCATACCTTCACTTCCACGAACTTGGAATTCTGTATATGTTTCATATGAACCATCTGCATTGAACTTAATTGTATTTCCAGAAGGTGTAAAGTTAATTGAATTTGTCTCAGTAGCAAATTGTTCTACTTTCGGAATATCTACTGTACTTGTCACAGAAGAAGATCCCACTTTAATCACTTGGTTTAAAGTGTAGTCTTTATTTGCGATTACAGCTCCATTATAAGCGTTATCTGATGTAATTTGGAACTTGACTTGTTTCAATACATCTGGTTTTTCAGCTTCAATAGCTTTCGTAAATGTAACTTTTAGTGTAGCACGTGTTGATTCTAATTGAGCTTGTTCCATTTGAGCTTTGTCGTTAGAACCTTGACGTGCTTTATTGACGTTTTCAAACGAAACAATTGAAATTTTACCAATTGTCTTACCTTCGTAAGTGACATCCTTACCATTTAATTGATTTAAGATAGCGACGTTTTCTAATGTAACTGTAACATAGTCGCCTTCTTTCACATCATCTTCTGTAATTGAAAAAGAAAGGTCTACATCTGTATAGTATTCATAATATTTAATGTCATGATTTTTAATAGTACCAGTCACTTCTGCAGCTACTTCTCTAGCTTCACGTGCAGGAGTTTCTGTAGTTGTTACAGCTTCAGCACTTGTTGTTGCTTCAGCACTTGTTGTAGAAATTTGCTCAGCTGTCGTTGCTTCTTCAGCAGTAATAATTTCTTGACTTTGAAGTGCAGCCAAAAGCACTCCAGTAGACAACAAAGTGATCAATAATTTTCCAAACCTTTTCTGGTTTTTCATCCCCATTTACCTCCGTGTAAAATTACACCATTTTAATATGATTTTACTATATTTGTCTATTTAATTCAACTAAAATACATAATTTGTTTTATAACTAAAATAAAAAGATTTTTTACTATTAAGTTTGAACTTTTTCCAATTCATAAATAATCATTGAAACATGTAAAATTATTCGGGTCTTAAGAATACAAAAAAGACTAGACAAGTCTAGCCTTTCATTTTAAATTAGAATTTTTTACGTTTACGAGCTGCTTCTGATTTACGTTTACGTTTTACAGAAGGTTTTTCATAGAATTCACGTTTGCGTGTTTCTTGAAGAGTACCAGCTTTAGTAACCGCACGTTTGAAACGACGAAGTGCATCGTCAAGAGATTCATTCTTACGTACTACTGTTTTAGACATTTTTTTCACTCCCTTCAAGTTCAAGATCTATTCTATTTTACATGGATAAGAGCTATTTGTCAAGACTAAAATGCTTTATTCCATGAATTTCCACTATTAATTTCAAACTTGATATTATCACTTTTTTATAAAAAATAATTTATTAAGTAGGAAGATTTATATACACTCATTAAATTGAAAAGAGAGCCTTTCGGCTCTCTTTAAGATAGTGTAGATTTTCTAAAAATTATTATTTAGTAAATTTACGTTTCATAACAACTGTTCCTGACATGATTACTACACCAGCCAATACAAGTACTAGGCTTGTAGCTTCACCGGTAAATGGAAGACCTGGTTTGTCTTCGGTTGTTGTAGAACGAGCTGGTTCTGGAGTCGTAGTTGAACGACCTGGCTCTAGTGTTGTAGCAGGATGACCTGGTTCTTCTGTTGTCGTTGTTGTAGTTGTTGGGTCAGGAACAGGAGTACCGTTTCCGCCACCGTTTCCTGGGTAATATGGGATTGTTGTAGTTGTTGTAGTTGGTGTTGGGGCTTCAGTTGTTGTTGGAGCCTCTGTTGTTGGAGCTTCAGTTGTTGTTGGAGCTTCAGTCGTTGTTGGAGCTTCAGTTGTTGTTGGAGCTTCAGTTGTTGTTGGAGCCTCTGTTGTTGTTGGAGCTTCAGTTGTCGTTGGAGCTTCAGTCGTTGTTGGAGCTTCAGTTGTCGTTGGAGCTTCAGTTGTTGTTGGAGCTTCAGTTGTTGTTGGAGCCTCAGTTGTTGTTGGAGCCTCTGTTGTTGTTGGAGCTTCAGTTGTTGTTGGAGCTTCAGTTGTTGTTGGAGCTTCAGTTGTTGTTGGAGCTTCAGTTGTTGTTGGAGCTTCAGTTGTTGTTGGAGCCTCTGTTGTTGTTGGAGCCTCTGTTGTTGTTGGAGCCTCTGTTGTTGTTGGAGCTTCAGTTGTTGTTGTGGTTTGTTCTTTTGGATTGACAATTGTTTTGGTAACTGACTTATCTGCTCCAAAATCTGTTGCATTTACTTCTGTATCTGCAGCATTCATAACATAACCTTTTGGAGCTTCAACCTCTGTGAGAATATACTTATCTTTTAAAAGACCAGTTACTGTAATTTTTCCTTCAGCATCTGTAACGTATTCTCCAATAACTTGATTATTAGCTTGTCGTACGACTTTAAACTTAACACCAGCTACTGGTTGATTTTCATCATCAACTTTATGAATATTAATTGTAAATACGTAACCAACCCCTGAACCACCTGCTACTTGAACGACAGTGGATTGCTCAACATATTTAACAGCCTTCCCTTTACCTTTTAACACAGCATCATTATTTAATTTTTCTCCGTCTGCTGGTGAATAATTGGCTTGAACTTTATATTCAATTCGATATTGATCTGACTCTGTGATGTCACCAAGTTGTACAACAAATGATTGGCCATCTTCACTTACTGTAACAGTATGTTGGTCTGTCACATCTGTTCTATCAGTAAATTCCCAAAGACCATTGACATAGTCAAACTTACCTTTGATAATACGAATACTATCTTTAATATAAGATGCATTCGAAAACTTCAATGTGTCTTCTACTGTAGCATCTTGAAGACTTTCCTTAGTACGGTTGATTGAAATGGTATAAGAGAGTGTCTTTTGATCTTCACTACTTACCCATCCTGTTTTAGAAAACAACACAGGGTTTCCATCTCCAACACCGGTGAAGTTAACTTTTCCAACTACTTGTGCTTTCCCATTAATCGTTACCTCGACAGGGATTTCTCCTTCTTCAGGGTGTTTTTGGAAATCTACTCGAGTATAAACATAGAAAGAACCTTTGGTATCAGAGTGTTTTTCAACATAATCAGTATAGGTTAAGACGATATGTTTTTTTGTTTCATCAATCTGAGCATTTGCGATAATTTCATTTGTTTTCTCATCACGAATTTCAAAGTTTTGGGATTCTATATATAGAAAATCTGATAAATCAACTGTAGTTGTATCGCCAGCTTTAACATTTTTATCTGTTAAGTCATAATTTGCATTTAGCTTAAATGTAACCCACTGCTGCAAATCTTTATCAAGATTACCACCTTTTTCATTCGTAATATTGAGTGAAGTAATTGTGTCAACAGTCTTACTATTAGACGTAGTAGCCGATGTTTCAGCAGCAGCTTTTGTTAAGCTTAGTGAAACAAATACAGTTAATATACAAACAATGAAAAAGATAAACGATAGTTTTTTCTTATTCATTTTCATGTCTCCTTTAAATTATTAGTTTATTAAAACTAGTACAGTATACCAATATTTACATTCTATGTCTACTTTTATAACTAAAATAAACCAAAAAAAATTATCAAGATTACTTTTAGATATTAAATATGTCTTTTAAATCTAATAATAATATAAATCTATTATTGAGAATCGTTTCTTACAACCTTTTCATTTAAAATAGATAATCATTGTTTGTAAATAAAAAGGAGAGAGCAATGCTCTCTCCTCTCTAAAGAAACTTATCTAATATTATTTAGAAAATTTACGTTTCATAACTACAGTTCCTGACATGATTACCACACCAGCCAATACAAGTACTAGGCTTGTAGCTTCACCAGTAAATGGAAGACCTGGTTTGTCTTCTGTTGTTGTAGAACGAGCTGGTTCTGGAGTCGTAGTTGAACGACTTGGTTCTGGTGTTGTAGTAGGACGACCTGGTTCTTCATTAGTCGTTGTTGTTGTAGTTGTTGTAGTGCCGCCGTTACCACCACCGTTTCCTGGGTAATATGGGATTGTCGTAGTTGTTGTAGTTGGTGTTGGGGCTTCAGTTGTTGTTGGAGCCTCAGTTGTTGTTGGAGCTTCAGTTATTGTTGGAGCCTCAGTTGTTGGAGCTTCAGTTGTTGTTGGAGCTTCAGTCGTTGTTGGAGCTTCAGTCGTTGTTGGAGCTTCAGTCGTTGTTGGAGCTTCAGTCGTTGTTGGAGCTTCAGTCGTTGTTGGAGCTTCAGTCGTTGTTGGAGCTTCAGTTGTTGTTGGAGCTTCAGTTGTTGTAGTGTAAGTGTTTGTGAACTTACGAGTTGAATCTGCTTCTTTAACAGTTGCAACTAGTTTACCTTCGCCATTATCTACTACTAAGACATGGATTGTATAACTTTCAGTTGAGTATGTAACTCCTTCTTCTGAACCAGCTTTTTCTGTCAACACGTATTCGTGCTCGCCTGCTTCAGTGTATGAAAGTTTGAAGGCTACTTCGTTTGTTGCAACTTCAACACCCTCAACTTCTTTACCGTTTGATGATGTTGCGATGACATTTCCGCCTTCGCTCAATTCAAACTCAAATTGTTCTTTAGCAAGTTCTTTACCAACTAATTCTTTAGTTGCTTTGATAACTGCTTCTGTTGGTGATACTTTATATTTGTTTGTAAACTTACGAGTTGAATCTTCTTCTGTTACAGTAGCAACTAGTTTACCTTCTCCATTATCTACTACTGAGACATGGATTGTGTAGCTTTCTTTAGAGTATGTGACTCCTGCTACTGATCCGGCTTTTTCTGTCAACACGTATTCGTGCTCGCCTGCTTCAGTGTATGAAAGTTTGAAGGCTACTTCGTTTGTTGCAACTTCAACACCCTCAACTTGTTTACCATTTGATGATGTTGCGATGACGTTTCCGCCTTCACTCAATTCAAACTCAAATTGTTCTTTAGCAAGTTCTTTACCAACTAATTCTTTAGTTGCTTTGATAACTGCTTCTGTTGGTGATACTTTATAAGTATTTGTAAACTTACGAGTTGAATCTTCTTCTGTTACAGTAGCAACTAGTTTACCTTCTCCATTATCTACTACTGAGACATGGATTGTGTAGCTTTCTTTAGAGTATGTGACTCCTGCTGCTGAACCAGCTTTTTCTGTCAACACGTACTCGTGCTCGCCTGCTTCAGTGTATGAAAGTTTGAAGGCTACTTCGTTTGTTGCAACTTCAACACCCTCAACTTCTTTACCATTTGATGATGTTGCGATGACATTTCCGCCTTCGCTCAATTCAAACTCAAATTGTTCTTTAGCAAGTTCTTTACCAACTAATTCTTTAGTTGCTTTGATTACAGCTTCTGCTGGAGTTGCTTTATATGTGTTTGTAAACTTACGAGCTTCGTCTGCTTCTGTAACAGTAGCTACGAGTTTACCTTCACCGTTATCTACAACTTTAACATGAACTGTATAGCTTTCTTTAGAGTATGTAACTCCTTCTGCTTCACCAGCTTTTTCTGTAATTGTATATTCATGATCTCCAGCTTCAGTATAGAGAACTGAGAAGACTACTTCATCTGTTGCTGCTTCAACACCATTAACTGTCTTACCGTTTGATGATGTTGCAATGACTTTTCCACCTTCGCTCAATTCAAACTCAAATTGTTCTTTAGCAAGTTCTTTACCAACTAATTCTTTAGTTGCTTTGAATGTAGCACGAGCAGGTGATGGCTCATATGTATTTGTTAAAGTAGGTGTTTGAGTTGTAACCTCAGCTTTAAGTGTTCCACCTTCAGCTTTGACAACAACTGTTACTTCGTATGAGTTTTCATCAAATGTGATACCAGGAACTTTTGTTTCAGTATTTTCTTTGATGACATAGTTGTAGGTACCAGGACCTTTAGCTTTCAAACCTTCAAATGTGATGCTTCCATCTGCTTTGTTTGTTGTTGAAGCAATTGGAGTAGTCAAGTTGTTTGCATTGTACAAATCAAACTTGAACTCACCATCTTTCAAGGCTACTGGACGATTTCCAGCAATTACTTTCTTAGCAGTAATTGAGAAATCTGCTGCGATTGGTTCGTCTTGAAGGTTAATCTTAGAACCTTCGGCTCCAAGAACTACCTTATATTCTTTTTCATCAAGAGTATATCCAGTAGGAGCTGTTTTCTCTTTGATGATGAATGTCTTACCGACATATTTCTGATCAAACTCATCAGAGATTGCCACACCTTTTTCATTTGTAGTCAATTCTGTAGAGATAGTCCCATCTTCTGACTTAACTGTGTAAACCGCACCTGCAACTGGAACCAATGTGAAGGCATTTGTCTTGTTGATCTTAATCTTGAAAGCTGTAGAAGCTTCGATTTGTCCTTTTACAAGAGATACACGTTCAGCTTTGAAATCCAAATTTGTACGATTACTACGTTGAGTAATTGCAGTACCATCTGCTGTAGTCAACTGGATAACGTTTTGAACTTTGCTACCGTCACCAGGTGTAGTTGTATGATATTCAACCCAGTATGATTTAGAACCATCTGCAAAGATAAGCTTGAACTGAGTATAGTTCTCATTCCAAGCTACAGTATAGTCAGTATCTTCTACCATCTTCTTAGCATCAGATGGAACTTGAGAAGTACCATCGTTCAATGTAGCAGAAGAATAAACTACCAATGATTCTGGAATGTATTGGATAGCCGAAAACTCAGCTGTATTTGGAAGGAAGTCGTTTAATACTAAGTTCTTACCATAGTCTTGTCTTCCGGTGTTGACACGAATTCTCCATGGAGAATAGATATCTCCTTTACCTACTGAACCAATTGCTGCTAACTTTGCTGAAGTCCATTCTTTACTTACTACATCGTTACCAACCTTAGCATAGTTTTCGAAACCTTCTTGCTTACTGTCAACTGTTTTAGATGTAAAGGTATGTGTAATTGTTTTACCAACACCCTTGTTTTCAAAAGTTAGTGGTGTTGCTGTTTGGTCACTCTTGAACAAGAAAGTAATTGCATAATTTCCTTTTACGCCTTTAACGATATCCCCGCCTGTTTTAGCTTGGAACTCATCAAGGTTCTTCAAAGTAACACGTGCCTTTCCACCTTGGTTATCACCATTAGCAGTAACAACTACTGTACCGATATTAACTTTTGTTCCCTTATCGAACAATTCAGTCGTTCCATTATAGACAGTTACCGGTGTAGGAATATCTACATCAAAGTAATCGCCATTGGCCAATTTACCATCATATTGCTTGAGGTCAAATTGAACAAAGAACTGATTTGATCGATTGGTAATAATCTGATAAGTACCGTCTGCATTCGGTTCCAATTTGGAATCCGACATGTTGAGGACACTTATATCAGTTACTACACTCGTTAATTCTTTCCCATCTGCATAAGCGACATTGGTTGATAAGAATAACGCGCTCAAGAAGGTCAGAACTGATACAAAAAATATTAAAGACGGCTTTTTCTTTAACTTTTTCACCATTATATGTTTCCTTCTTTCCTTATTTTTTAAATATATTGAATTATTAACTAACTCAACATTATAGTACTATAATTCAGTCTTAAAGTCAAAGAAATCGAGGGCGAACCCCCCTTAATTTAACATGCTTTTGCTAAAATCTTAAATTTTTGAAATTTTTAGAATTTTTCCTTTTATAGCATACATTTTTTTTGAAATTACGAAACATAAAAAGAGCGATAATTCAAATCTTTGATAGTGTAAATTTATAAACCATTCGAAAATTTTCGAATGGTTTTCATTTTTATGAGAACTATTTCTTTAATAAACTAAGTGCTCCAGCATCCGCAATAATAGTTACATCTGGATGGTTTTGCAAGCTACTTGCTGGAAGGTTTTCAGTTACTGGACCTTCAACAGTACCTGCGATAGCTTTTGCCTTAGATTCACCATAAGCAAAGAGCAAAATTGATTTAGCATCAAGAATATTTTTAATACCCATTGAGATAGCTTGTGTTGGTACATCTTCAATCTTATCAAAGAAGCGAGCATTTGCTTCAATAGTGGACTGATCAAGATCTACAAGATGCGTTTGACTATCAAATGGAGTTCCCGGTTCATTAAAGCCAATGTGACCGTTTCGACCAATTCCAAGAATTTGCAAATCAACTGGATGGTCAGCAAGAATTTGATTATAGCGTTCTACTTCTTCCTCTGCATTATCTTTGACACCACGAGGTAAAAAGCTTTCTTTAAATGGCTTTTTATTGAATAGATTTTCTTGCATAAAGTAACGATAAGATTGAGGGTTCTCTCCATTAAGTCCTACATATTCGTCCAAGTTAACACTAGTAAGATTTGAAAAATCAAGATCACTCTTAACGATTTCTCCATAAAATTCAAGCGGACTGCTACCTGTCGCAAGTCCTAATGTTTGAGCACCGTTTGCTAGCTTTTCTTTTAAAATTTCAAAAGCTACTTTTCCACCTTCTTCAGGATTTTTTACTTGAATAACTTTCATAATTGTTCCTCCATATTTCTTTATTTCATTATATGGTATAGACCAATTTTTGTCAAGTGTAAACGGTTTAATATTTTAAATTTTATAGGATAAAGTTAAGTAAAAAAAAGAAGACTAAACTAGTCTTCTCTTTTTAAACTGTCAGAATGAATTAGTCTTCTTTTTTCTTTCTTGACAAAGCATAACCGGCAGTAGCTAAACCAATAAGTGCTGAATAAGTCATGAATGATTGTTCAACTGAACCAGTATTTGGCAATGATTTCTTAGATGATTCTGGTTTTGATTCTGGCTTAGGCTCTGGTTTTGATTCTGGTTTAGGCTCTGGTTTTGGTTCTGGCTTAGGCTCTGGCTTAGGCTCTGGTTTTGGTTCTGGCTTAGGCTCTGGTTTTGGTTCTGGCTTAGGCTCTGGTTTTGGTTCTGGCTTAGGCTCTGGTTTTGGTTCTGGCTTAGGCTCTGGTTTTGGTTCTGGCTTAGGCTCTGGTTTTGGTTCTGGCTTAGGCTCTGGTTTTGGTTCTGGCTTAGGTTGTGGTTTTTCATTTTCCTTGATAAGCACAACATTTTTATTCCATTCAACAACTGGTTTTTCTGTTTCTTTCTTAACAGGATCCTTCACCAACTCAGGTGCTTCTGGTTTAACCGGTTCACTTGGTAAGACAGGTACAGTTTTATATTCTGGTTCTGTCGGTGGAACTGGTTTTTCTTTAACAGTTGGTACTTCTGTCAATTCTGGTTTTTCAGGTTTAACTGGAGGTGTTGGTTCTGTTGGTTTAACTGGCTCTTCACCTGGATCTTGAGGGAAGCCAACGTTTGAGTTGATAGAGAACCAATAGAGAGTTGCTTCGCCTGTTGCGTTAGCACCTTTTGCTGTAAATTCAAGATGACCATCTTTCAAAATAACAGCAGCACCACCATAGTAAAGGTAAGGGCTCTTAGGATCATCCCACCCCTTAGTTTCACTTGAAGAGTCTGCATTAAATGTAGCACCTTGATCCATGTATTGGTTTTGTTCTTTAGCAGATACTTCTTTTGTCGATGAATCTTGGTCTACACTTGAATTTGGAAGTTTAATAAACTCTTTGTCACCAATGTTTACAGACTCAACGTGAGGAGTATCTTGGTGTTTCATTTTTGGTGTGTATCTCAAAACACCTGATGTAGCGTCTACAGTGTAAGAACCGATAACGTCTGATTTATCACCGAATGTGTAATCTTCAGTACCAACTGAGTGACCATTTCCGCCACCAGATGCGTTCACTGTTGTAGCATCAACTGCTGTTTCTCCAGTTACTTTGAAGGCATCATCAACCCATGTTGCTTTTTGAGCAACAATTTTCAAAGGATTATCAGCATTGATATCAACTTCTGCACTACCGAAGTCAGCCTTACCGCTTTTCACAACAACGTCTGCACCATCAAGTTTTGGTTCACTTCCATCTGAATATGGATCCCAAGTTCCACGAACTGTATTGCCTTCGCTATCTTTAGCTTCAACAACTAGAGGACGAGGTTTGTCATTTTCAACATAAGATGCACCATTCCAGTGGTTAAGTGAGTTAAGGGCAAGGATTGCATTGTGTTGTGACAAATCAATCAATTGGTCATTTTCATCATAAAACTCAATGTCAACACCAACTGTAACTGGGTTTTCAGTATCAGTTGAGCTACCAATTGTCATTGTAACCGCTGGATCGTTATAAATTTGAACGATTCCTTTTCCATCTGATGATGGAAGGCTCTTCACATCGTATTTATAAACAACTTTTGCAATACGTTTTTCTTCGCTACCTTTTACAATTTTAGCTTGAGTAAGTCCTGTGTATGTCACATCAAATTTATCTCCGACTTTTACAACTCCCCACTCAATTTCATTATTAGCATATGGGTTTGTAGTTGTCAAATCAGAATCTTGTAGATTCTTTGTTTCATACATTTTAGTAGCTTTACCATCACCGTACATACGAGATTGACCTTCTTTTGTCAAGTAAGTTGTTAATCCAGTTGTTTGGTGTGTGATTTTAGTTGTTTCGCCATCAGCAAGTTCTTCAGAGAGGAATGTCAAATCTTGTTTGTATTTCTCAGGATTTCCACCACGCTCTGCAACCATCTTATTGAAGGCATCTTTAGCATCATCGTATTGTGCTTTTTTCTTGTTGTAAATTTCGAGCTCAATCAAGTAAGCAGCTTGTGCTTCATCATAAGCAGCTTTTTTAGTCTTGTAGTCAGCTAATTTAGCTTCATATCCTGCTTGAGCTAATTTATTACTTTCAGTAGCTTCTTGATTTGCTGTTACAGATGCATTGTATGCTGCAAGTGCTGTGTTATATTCTTCAAGAGCTTTTTCATAAGCAACACGTGCTTCTTCATTACTCTGTTCTACTGCTGTTTTTTCTGCTGTTTTTTCAGTCAATTCTTTTTCGTAAGCAGTAAGTTTTGCGTTGTAAGCCGCAAGCTCTTTATCGTAGTTTGCTTGTGCAGCAGCATTTTTAGCATCAACTTCAGCTTTTTCTTTTTCGAAAGCTTCTTGATTTGCTGTTACTTCAGCTTTATAATCAGCTACAGTTTTATTAATATCAGTAACTTGTTTTTCGTAATCTTTAGCAGCGGCCTCCTCTGAATCTTGCTTTTTAGTCTCAGTTTCTTTAACTTCAAGACCTTCATTTGTGGCAGCAGTTTTAGCTTCTTCCAACTTCTCTGGAACTGCAACTTCTTTTGTTTCTTCTCCAGCTACTGTTGTAATTGAAGTAACCGGTGTAGTTGCTGATGAAGTTTCATCGGCAGATACAGTCGCAATACCTGCAGCAGCAATCACTGTTGCGACCGCAACAGAACCAAAAGCAACTGAGGTTTTTCTCAAGGCATACTTAATCGTTTTATTATTCTTTAACGATGACATGACAAACTCCTTTTTAAATGTTTTTTATTTATGCTTCTCAAGCAAAAAGAATTTTTGTTCTTCGAAGTCAGAAAAATCGTAACAAAAATAATTTAAAAAGTCAAGTATTTTTATATGTTTTTTCAAACTTTTTTCACTTTGTTTTCAGGAGTTTTTCATTTTGATTTCAAAAAATTTACGCTTTTGTTGACATTTTCCTATGATATGTCGTATAATTTCAACTAACAAAATTTAATGATTGGGGGATATAATGAAATCTTCAAATAACTTTTCTCAAGAAAAAGGTCACGGCTATTTCCGTAAGCGGAATAAAGTACTTGTATCTATGATTACGGTCTTTGGTTCTTTAATGTTAAGTTCTGTTGCTATGGCAGATGAAGTTGCTTCAACTACAACTTTATCTACAAATGTTACTACATCAAGTCAACCAGCCACTAGTACTGAGACCACTAGTGAGCAACCTACTACAACAACTAGTGAACAACCTACTACAACAACTAGTGAGGAAACCCCAAAGACTTCTTCAAGCGAAGAGACATCAACTTTGCCTCAAACTTCAAGTATAACTGAACCCACAACGGCTAGTACTTCATCTACAACAAGTACTTATAACACTCCAAAAATCCAAAACGATGTAACATTTAACAAGGCTACATATAAAAGTGGTGAGGATGTTAGCATCTCAATCAATAATCCAAACGTAACTTCATCTGATTTGACAGTATCTCATTTAGACAAAGTCATTTATGAGTTGAAGAATGCTCCAGGAAATTCACTTGTCATTCCAAACTCTGTTTTCTCTCCAAATTCTGGTTATCTCATTGACATCATCGGAAAGAATGCTGATGGAAAACAAGAACTTCACAAAGTAGCTGGTCTATCAGTCGAAGATGATTGGACTGTATATCCACGTTATGGTGTTGTAGCAGGTTCAAAAGACAATCACAATTCAATCACAAAAGATCAAGTGGAAGGATATAAAAATAGTATTGACCAATTGGCCAACATGCACGTCAATAACTACTTCTTCTACGACGTTTACAATACTCCTGGTAATCCATTCCCAGCTAATGTTGAACGATTCACTCAAGATTGGGCTACTTTCTTGATTCCGAAAGATGAAACAGATCCCGAAAAACGTAAAACATACTTACCGGTTATTGACACAGAAGCTGTAAAAGAATTGGTTTCTCATGTTCATTCAACTGGTGCTAAAGCTATGCTTTATAATATGATTTACGCTGTATCTCTTGATGAAAAAATCCCAGACCAAGTAAAAAGTGCGATCGTACGCAACTTGCAAGATCACTTCAACTTTGGAAAGACTGGTGATGTTACAGCGACTGACATCCAACAATTTCTAGATCCAGGAGATCCAAACTGGCAAAACTTTATCATCAATGTGATGTTAAAAGCCATGAAAGAAGGCGGCTTCGATGGTTGGCAAGGGGACACTATGGGGACCAACTTGGTTGAAAAAGTAAACGAACCTGGAAAAGCTTTCTCCTTAAGCGATAACTATCCAAAACTAGCTGCAGCTGCAACAGAGGCCCTCAAAAAAGAAGGCTATGATTTCATGATCAACGATATCTCTACTGGAGATGCTGATCGATTAGGAAAAACAAATGTCTCTGCACCATACGCGGAAGTTTGGGGAGATAGCATCGCCTATGATTCTACCTACCAAGCCTTAACACGCTTGACTGAGCGTATGCGAGATTTATACAACGGAAAATCTCCAATTATCGCTGCTTATACACACCGTGAAAAAAATGCAACAAAACTCAGTAAAGATAATGAATTGCTAACAGATGCAATTATTGCAGCAAGTGGTGGTTATCATATAACAACAGCTGCTCTCAATACATCTCAAGATGAAAAAGGTTTTGGTGTTATTCAGGCTGAATGGTACCTCAATCAAAACTTACCAGTCAATGCTGATTTTGCAAATGCAGAATTTAACTACCAAGAATTTATCGTTGCCTACCAAGAACTCCTTCGTGGACGCGAAACCTTAGCACATGATACTCGCCGTATTGGAGACAATACAAATGTTCTTGTAGATGGTAACTTTATCGGCTCTAATCTTGATAATTCAGACGGTGTTCAACCAGGTACCGTTTATACCATCACAAAAGAAACTAATACTGGTGACCGAATTGCTCATTTGATTAATTTAGTTGGAATTACTGAAAACAAATGGAATAGTGCTGTTAATTCCACTACGAAACTGAGTAACATCCAAGCTTTTGTACCACTCGGTAGAATTTCTAAAGATCAGGCTGAACATGCTAATATCTATTGGGCTACACCAGATGCTGTAGAAGGAAAATATAATATTCAACTTCGTGAAACTTCTGCCAATGTATATTATGACAGCGGGGCCGGTCAATGGATGGCTGCAATTGATGTTCCTAGCCTGGATGTATGGGATATGCTCTATGTCAAACTTAATGAAGTTGCCCGTGTTCTTTATCAAGATGAAAATGGCAAGGAACTGGAACGTTCAAGCGACTTTGTTGGACATACTGGTGAAAAGATTGACTACTCAACAAAAGATACGATTGCTAAATACCTAAAACAAGGTTATAAACTAGTTGAGAACGAATTCGATAAAAATGGACTAGCAAAATTCGACCGAGATGCTTCAAACATTAATGGTGATGGCGTACAGGAATTCATTGTTCGCTTTACACCAAAAATTGTAGATTTTTCTGAAACACAACCAATTCAAGTTGGCCAAGTTGTTCCAGGAGATATCGATGGTAGCATCTATCCAACTCCTAAAGCTCCAAATGGAAAATCTATTAGTGATCTCAATCATTTATCAGAAAAAGTAACTCGTACTATCACCTATGTTACTGAAGATAAGAATGGTAACAATCGTCAAGAAGCTGACATCGTTTCAAAAACAGATAGTTTAAACTTTAGCCGAAAAGGAACTATCAATTTGGTAACTGGAGAAACAACACTTGAAGATTGGGTGTCTAAAGACGGTACTACTTTCGCAGATTATGAAAATCCAGTCAAAAATGGATATGTTGTCGTATCTAAAGAATCAAATGCAACAATCTCTCCTGATCTTAATAAATCTGGAGGTCATACTGGAATCCTAGCTGAATCTGATGACATTTCTGATATTGTTGTCTACCGACCAGTCGGTGTTTATACAATTAGTTATGCATCAGGAAAAGAACCATCAAATGCTATTAAAGAGATTCCATATTTAAATAATTCTTCTAATCCAACTGCTATTTCAGCGCCAACTGCAACTTTACCATATATTGAAGGGTTAGAACCAAAAGATGCAACTGGAAAAATCTTAACCTTTGTAGATCCACTTGATGAAACAAAGGGATACCTTCTTCCAACTGCAACTTCTGCTACTAATGATACATCAATTACTTATACAATTTCTCAAGGATCAGTGACGGTACAATTCCTCATTATAGGCAGTGATACCGAATTACAAGACTCTCAAACAGTTTCTGAAAACGCAGACTTTGGTACGAACTATACTACAGATGCACCAAAAGTAATTACAAAAGACGGTCTAGTCTATAATTTAGTTGGTCATCGTGAGGGTTCTGCTGATGTTTCAGGAACAGTATCTAAGGGAAATAAAACAGTAATTTATGACTACAAACTTGCTTTAGGAAATGTAATAGCACGATTTGTCCTTCAAAACACCACAACTGAATTGCAACCAGCTATCGTTATTGCTTCAAATGCAGATAACGGTTCTGCCTACATTGCTGTTGCACCGGACGAAATTTCTTATAATGGTCAAACATACGAACGTATTAGCAGTGCACAACAATCAGGCCAAGTCGGAGTAGGAACTACAGATCTGATTTTTGAATACAAAGTCAAAGAATTACCAACTCCTCAACCTCAACCTCAACCTCAACCTCAACCTCAACCTCAACCTCAACCTCAACCTCAGCCTAAACCTCAACCTCAACCTCAGCCTAAACCTAAACCTAAACCTCAACCTCAACCTCAACCTCAGCCTCAAACTCAAACTCAAGTTCAACCTCAAACTCAAGTTCAAGGTTCTGAACGCCAAAAAGAGTCAATACAATCAGAAAAAACTTTGATTAAACCTGGTAGTCAGCTACCTGCAACAGGAGAGCAAAATTCCCAATTAGCATATCTTGGATTTGCTTTTCTCACTGGATTTGCAGGTCTTGTCGGTTATAAAAAGAAACAAGATTAAACTACTATAATTTTAAAAACCCAAGGAATAATTCCTCGGGTTTTTTTATAAGAAAATAACAAAGAGGCCTTGCTCGTAAGAGCAAGGCCTCTTCATTTTAGAGCTAAAATTGTTATTTCAACACCAAAATATTGATATCATCACAATCTTAGTCTTCACGTCTTTTTGGTTTTGCAATTAAACCAAGTCCTACTAGACCAAGGGCTGCACCTAGAGCAACTACTCCAACTGTAGATTGCTCACCAGTATTTGGCAACTCACGACCTTTAGGTTTTTCTGGTGTTAGTGGTGTTACTGGTGTTGGTGGTGTTGGCGGTGTTGGTGGTGTTGGCGGTGTTGGCGGTGTTGGTGGTGTTGGTGGTGTTGGTGGTGTTGGTGGTGTTGGCGGTGTTGGTGGTGTGCTGGCGTGTTCTGTGTGTTTGGTGGCTTCTGTGTCTTTTGCCTTTTTCTACTCTGTTACTTTACCAGTGCCTCTCTCCTCATGTACATTCTCAGCTGCTGTCTATTCTTTT
>NZ_CAKAKN010000002.1:0-459681 GCF_916700545.1 Streptococcus sp. Marseille-Q4154
GTGGTGTTGGTGGTGTTGGTGGTGTTGGTGGTGTTGGTGGTGTTGGTGGTGTTGGTGGTGTTGGTGGTGTTGGTGGTGTTGGTGGTGTTGGTGGTGTTGGTGGTGTTGGTGGTGTTGGTGGTGTTGGCGGTGTTGGTGGTGTTGGCGGTGTTGGCGGTGTTGGCGGTGTTACCTTGTTGTTAAACTCAGTATCTTCAGGCATTTGTGAAGTAAGAGTTAATACTTTACCGTCCTTCGTCACAGTAACTCCAACAGTCGCTACCATCTTATCGTACTCAACTCCAGCCTCTGTACCTTTCACTTCTTCTACATGATAAATATAAGTACCTTCTTGACCACGTTTGAATTCAAGAGCTGAGAACTTGATCTTACCTTCAGCATCATTGCTTACGGTTTCAATCACGTTACCATCTTTGTCCTTCAATACGAAGTTGAATTCACTAGCTTTCAACGCACGACCTTCTAATTTCTTCGTGAAGTTGAATTCAACTTTCACTGGAATATTAACAACACGTTTTTCAGTTGGTTTTTCTGGTTTTTCAACTGATTTCTTAGTTGGATCATATTGGTGAACAATTTGAGAAGCTGTATTTTCAATATCTACACCTTCTTTAGCAGTTCCCTTGATACGTGCTAGAATATCAAACTTGTAGTAACGTCCAAATGCTAATTTAGCAGTGTCGATTACTTGAGTATTTTCTGCATCTCCAAGAGACATAGTCAAGTCAGCCTTAGATGTAGCAGTAATGACACCATCCACAATTGAGATATCAAACTTAGCTGTTACATCTTCACCAGTTACTGAATCGTAAGCTTTAATATTAGCTACATTAACATCCAAGTTTTCACTGTCATATTTATCTGTAATTCCAACAGATTGAATATTGTGAGCTTCTGTAAATTTAGTTGTATCAAGCCATACTTGGTAAACAACCTTATCACCTTTATGGAGTGTTTGAGTATTGATATTTTGCGCTTCATTATTATCAACTTTGTCCGCATATGGATCTTTGTTGGTATCAGCTACTTTATCAGTTAACTCTTTATCATCATCCAGAAGTTTAGTTCCAGTAATGTCAAATTTCTCTTCGTTAAGAATATATTTTTCTGGGTTAAACTCAGGAGTTTCTGGAGGAGTCACAGTGTTATTGAACTCTTTATCTGGAGCATCAGTTAGTGTCTTCACAAGTGCTTTAGCTGTACCATCGTATTTAACTTCTACTGTGATTTCAGCCTTCATAGAGTCGTAAGTGACTGTCGCATCAGATCCTTTAACTTCTTCTACAGTGTACTTATGAGTTCCAACTTGGGCTTTAGTGAATTCAAGTTTAGCGAATTTCACCTTGCCATCTTTATCGTTCTGAACCGTTTCGATTTCAGTACCTTTAGAGTCTTTCAATACGAAGCTGAACTCACCAGCTTTCAATTCACGGCCTTCCAATTTCTTAGTGAAGTTGAATTCGACTTCAATTGGAACTGAGTTTACACGTTTTTCAGTTGGTTTGCTTGGTTTTTCAACTTTCTTCGTAGATGGGTTGTAGTAGTTCACTACTTGAGCCGCAGTATTTTCGATGTCTACTCCACCTGCAACGTCTGCTTTAACAGTTGCTGGGATATCAAATTTGTAGTAACGTTCAAATGCAAATTTTGTTGTGTCAATGATTTGAGTTTTTTCTGCATCACCCAATGACTTCGTGAAGCCAGCTTTAAGAGTTGCGGTCATCACACCATTTTCAACCTTGATGTCGAATTTGTTTGTTACATCGTCACCAGTTACTGAATCGTAAGCTTTAATTTTAGAAGCAACGACATCAACCTTCGTTTCATCGAAGTCATCAGTGATTCCTACTGATTGAACGTTTTCTTTGTTAGTTGCTGAGAATTTAGTTGTATCCAACCATACTTGATAGTAGATCTTATCTCCGCGGTTAACAGTCTTGGTATTGATGTTTGCTGCTTCGTTGTTTGAAGTTCCATCAACATATGGATCAGTATTTGTTTCACCATATTTATCAGTCAACTCAGAATCATCATCAAGAAGTTTGTTATCAGTGATTGAGTATTTTGCTTCATTCAATACATACTTCTCTGGTTGGAACTTAGGTTCTGTTGGAGGAGTTACTGTATTGTTGAACTCTTTGTCAGTTGGTTCAGTTACGTTAGCAATCAATGCTTTTGCTGTTCCATCGTGTGATACTGTTACAGTTACTTCTGCCTTCATAGTATCGTAAGTGACAGTTGCGTCTGTACCTTTCACCTCTGTTACAGAGTAAGTATAAGTACCTTCTTGACCCTTCTTGTATTTAAGGGCAGTGACTTTTTCACCAGCTTTATTTGTGTACTCTACTGGAGAGAATTTAATCTTACCATCTGCATCGTTGGTTGCAGTCGCAATCACAACATCGTCGCTGTCTTTCAACTCAAATGTAAATTCGCCAGTTTTAAGCTCACGACCTTCCAAACGTTTTGTGAAGTTGAATTCTGCAGTAATTGGTACACTATTCACACGTTTTTGAGTTGGTTTTTCAGGTGTTTCTACAGATTTACTTACTGGGTTGTAAACATGAACGATTTGGTTGGCTTTATTTTCAATATCAGCTCCTGCCTTAACTGTGTCTTTAACAGTGGCTGGGATATCGAATTTATAGTAGCGACCAAACTCGAATTTAGTTGTGTCGATAACTTGAGTATTATCCGCATCACCTAAAGACTTGTTCATAGAAGACTTGGAAGTTGCTGTGATTACAGCATTTTCAACCTTAATGTCAAACTTATCAGTTACATCTTGGCCAGTTACACTGTCATAAGCTTTGATGTCAGCAGCGTTAACTGTTACTTTTTCAGCATCATATGTATCAGAAATACCAACAGATTGGATATTGTTCTTATCTGAGAAGTTTCTAGTATCTAACCATACTTGGTAAACTAATTTATCGCCACGTTCAACTGTCTTAGTATTGATGTTTTCTGCTTCGTTATTAGTAGTTTTATCAGCGTACGGATCAGCATTGGTTTCTGTATACTCATTAGTCAATTCGTTGTCATCATCGACTAATTTAGTACCAGTGATGTCATACTTTTCTTTGTTAAGTACAAATTTTTCTGGTTGGAATACAGGCGTTTCTGGAGGAGTAATCTTGTTGTTGAATACTTTATCTTCACTACCATCAGTTGATGCTCCATTATCGTCCACACCGCCAGCAGAAACTACGTTAGTTACTGTTGTTAATGTGTGACCTTTTTTAGAAACTTCTACAGTAATCGTAGCCTTCATAGAATCGTAAACCATTCCAGCTTCTTTAGCTGCAGGTACAACTTCTTCTACAGTATAGGTATGTGTGCCAACTTTAGAGTTGTCAAACGCTATTTCTGTGAATGTTACAGTTCCATCCTTTTTGTTGGCTACAGTCTCAACTTCTTGACCATCAGAATTTTTAAGAACGAAGTTGAATTCTCCATCTTTAAGATCGCGTCCAGCCAATTTTTTCGTGAAGTCAAATTTAACTTTTACTGGTGCTACAACATAGTTGTTGAAGATTTTATCATCATCACTTGATTTGAATCCACCTTCAGCACTGTATTTAACTGTAGCTCCTAGGTCACCTTTAGAATTCTCAGTTACAGTAACGGTCATGGTAACAGTCATTGCGTCGTAATCAACGTCTGTATCAGAACCCTTTTGTTCAGTGATCTTGTATTTATAAGTACCAGCTTTGTTAAAGGTAAGTTTGCTGAATGTAGCTTTTCCATCCTTGTTGGTAACAGTCTCTTCGTGCTTATCAGGAGTACTTTTCTCTTCTGTTAATTTGAAAGTAAACTCGCCGTCTGTCAAGACACGTCCGTCCAATTGTTTTTCAACTTCAGGAATTACTTCAGCTGGTTCTTGTTTCACGTAATAGTAAATAGGTTGTTTGTACGGTGTCAATGAATTGAGCAAGTCAACGTTTGTACCGATACCATTTACTCCACGAACCAATTGTTCATTAGGAGAAAGGTGACCAATGTTATCTCCCAAGAATGGAACAAAGACAGTCTTATACGGTGTATATCCTGCAGCTTTTTGGAAGTCAAATGGAATTTCCTTACCATTTGCATAGTTTACACCTTTACTATCTGTGAAAGGAATGGTGTTAAGAGGTGATTTCTTAACATTCAATTCTTGTTTGTTATAATCACCAGGTTTAATCGGTTTCGTTTCTGCTAGCAACATGTAGCCATCAGTGCTCAAGCTACCGTCAGAACGTTTGCTTTGTTGTTTTGGATCTAGAAGATAAACACGAACGACTACTGATCCGTCTTCGTCTACAATTTCTTTAATCCGTTTAATTCCTGCACGCTCAGCGTCCATGAATTTGGTACCAACAGTATAAGGGCGGCTTACATAACCAGATGTTGAATCTGGATCTGCCGTTTGATACAATTTGTAGCCGTCAAATTGACGCTCACCAGATGCTGTGAAGTTTTGTCCTTCCATGGCTTTAGTGGTATATCTAGCCAAATCTTCTTCATTGCCATTTGGAACGTAGTCTTGAACAGTTTTATCTGTTTTATTGGCGTTAAATGTCGCATTGTTTTTGTCAACTACTCGATAGTAAGTTGTTTTATTAACAAAACGTGGGATCTTACTATTAGTATCCGTAATTGTACGACCATTATAAGCTGGTTCTACAACGTTAATAATGTCTGTTGATGTACGAGCAGCATATACAGCATCGTATAATTTTTGCTCATCTGGAGTAAGGTTGTGACCAGAAGCGACTAAAGCTTGGATACTTGCGCCAACTTCATAACCGTATTGCAGGAATGGTTGAGCTGGTTCAGCTTTACTAGCAGGTGTCCCTTTATCATAATCTACTTGATAAGTTAACTCTCCCCTCGATGCAGTCGCAGTAGTTGTAAATTTTTGAATACCACTTGATGCAGTAATCGTTCTAGTTTCTACTACATTACCAGTCGTTTTATCAATCAATTCAACAACTGTATCTGTAGAATCATCAAATCTCTTATAAGCACGAGAGTAATATTTTGTGTTGTAACGTTCGTTGAAGCGAGTAAGGTCTACGATACTATATGTATAGTAATCACCTTCTTTTCTTGCATATCCAGCTGGTACAGTTTGAGACCCAACCGTAGCTCCATTTGGATTTTGTATAGTTGGATCAACTGTTTCACCATCTTTTAGATATGTACTAACACTTACTGGTTTAGTGTTGTGATCTCCAGTAACTGCATCTTCCGTTGTAGCACGACGATTACGTACTCTTGGTTTGTTTGATTCGTCTGTAGCTGGTTTTACTTCAGTTGCTGCTGGTTTTGCTTCTTCTGCTTTTTCAACCGGCTTAGCAGTTTCCTTATTTGCAACCTCAGTCTCAGTTGAAGCAGGTTTTACTTTTTCTGCTTTTTCTGAAGACACTGGTTCAGATTTAGCTTCTTCTGTTTTAACCTCAGAAGCTGCTTTTACTTCTTCAAGCTTATTTGTCTCAGCAAGCTCAGTTGTTGCAACATTTTCTACAACATTCTGTTCCTTTTTAGAGGAATCCTCGCTACTATCCTTTTTTACCAACTCTGTTTTTTCTTCAGAACTTGGTTGTGTAGGAAGTTCAGAAGCTTTTACCGCACCTCCATTTGTTAACATAAAACTAAGAGTTGTTCCCAAAAATACGGATGCAACACCTACCTTATATTTCCTCAAAGAAAAACGTTGTTGTTCCTTTCTTATCATTTTGATAAGTTCTCCTTTTATATTATTTCACTATCAGCAGAGGAATTATACTATATTTGAATCTAGAATACAATATTTTTCTCTAACTTTAGCCCTTATATCATACCATAAGTCTGACCTAACTTCAAATAATTATGTGCTCCTGAAATCGTTTACTTTATTATATTTTAGGCCATTTTAACACCCTGTGATTTGTTATATATAATTATATGTAAATGTGCACTATCCTATATTATGTCTATCTTTTAAAATTAATTAATTTAAAATTATACTATTTTTATATATTTACTTAGGTTCAGGTTTTGCATTTAATTATTTGTGAAAAATGATAGCAACGCTTTCATAATAAAAAAGATTCTCAAATGAGAATCTTTTTTTATTAAATCGCTTCTGTAACAAAACTTCTGCTTTCTAGTACTTTTAACATTGCATCTGCTGTATCCAAAGCTGTAAAGAGAGGAACTCCATGTTCAATTGCTGAACGTCTGATTTGCTCACCATCTTCATCAGCTGTCCGTTTGGTACCAACTGTATTGATGATTGCTTGAATTTTTCCTTTGCGGACGTAGCTTGGAATATCGTGTTCATCATCACCAATCTTTCCAACGACTTGTGCCTGCAATCCATGACTTGCAAAGAACTCTGCAGTTCCTTCAGTAGCAAGGATTCCGTAGCCAATATTTTGGAAACGACGAGCCAAATCTAGTGCTTCTTCTTTTGCATCATCTGCGATAGTGAAGACAACATTACCAAAGGTTGGTAAGTGAAGATAAGAAGCTTCAAAGGCCTTGTAGAGAGCTTTTTCAAGAGTGGTATCAGAACCCATGACTTCCCCTGTTGACTTCATTTCAGGTCCAAGCAGGCTGTCTACCTTAGCTAGCTTGGTAAAGGAGAAGACTGGTGCCTTGATATGAACGCGACTACTTTCTGGATAAAGTCCATCTTGGTAACCAAGTTCTTCAAGACTTTGACCAAGAATCAACTTAGTCGCTACCTGTGCCATAGGGATATTGGTTACTTTAGAAAGGAATGGAACAGTACGACTGGCACGAGGGTTTACTTCAATGACGTAGACTTTCTCATCCTTGATAACAAACTGAATGTTCATCATCCCAAGACAGTTGAGGCCGATTGCAAGGCGTTTGGTGTAGTCTGCGATCGTTTCTTGCACTTTTTGCGACAAGGTTTGAGGAGGATAAACCGCCATGGAGTCACCTGAGTGGACACCAGCGCGTTCGATATGCTCCATGATACCTGGGATGAGGACATTTTGTCCGTCTGAAATGGCATCGACTTCACACTCTTGTCCGACGATATAAGAGTCAACAAGAACAGGGTGGTCTGGACTTGCCTTAACCGCAGTACGCATGTAAGAACGAAGATCATCTTCATTCTCAACGATTTCCATAGCACGTCCACCCAAGACATATGAAGGGCGAACGAGAACTGGGAAACCAATTTTACGTGCAGCAAGTACTGCTTCTTCTTCATTGGTTGCAGTCTGTCCAGGAGGTTGTGGAATATCCAAGTCTTTGAGGGCTTGTTCGAAGAGGTCACGGTCTTCCGCACGATCCAAGTCCGCAACTTGAGTACCAAGGATAGTCACACCAGCTTTTGCTAATGGCTCAGCTAGGTTGATAGCTGTTTGACCACCGAACTGAACAATAACACCTTTTGGTTGCTCCAAATCGATGACATTCATCACATCTTCAAAAGTCAATGGTTCAAAGTAGAGTTTATCTGATACAGAGAAGTCTGTTGAAACTGTCTCTGGGTTTGAGTTCATGATGATGGCTTCATAGCCAGCTGCCTGGATAGCCTTAACCGAGTGAACAGTCGCGTAGTCAAACTCAACCCCTTGTCCGATACGGATTGGACCAGAACCTAGGACAAGTACAGATTCCTTATCAGACTTGATAGACTCATTTTCCCATCCATACGTTGAGTAGAAGTACGGAGTTTCTGATTCAAATTCTGCGGCACAAGTATCTACCATCTTGTAAACCGGGACAATCTTGTTTTCTAAACGAAGTTGGCGAACTTGATCAGATGTAGTGTTCCAGAGTTCAGCGATTTTACAATCTGAGAAACCATTGAGTTTTGCTGTTTTTAGAGCTACTAGATCTTGTGGATGAGAACCTAATTCTTGCTCAATTTCAAAGATATGCAAGAGTTTATCAAGGTAGAAAATATCAATCTTAGTTAAGTCAGCAATCTCTTCTGGTGTATAACCACGACGAATAGCTTCTGATACGTAGAAGAGACGGTCATCTTGTGCCTTAACAACTTTTTCAATCAAGGCATCATCAGAAACATCTGAAAGCTCAGGCATTTCATTATGATGGACACCAATTTCTAGAGAGCGACAAGCTTTAAGGAGAGATTCCTCGATATTCCGGCCGATGGCCATAACTTCTCCAGTTGCCTTCATCTGGGTACCAAGACGACGTTCCCCTTTTTCAAACTTGTCAAATGGGAAACGTGGAATCTTAGCTACCACATAGTCAAGGGCTGGTTCAAACATAGCATAGGTTGAACCTGTAACTGGGTTAATAACTTCATCCAAGGTCAACCCTACCGCAATCTTCGCAGCCAATTTGGCGATTGGGTAACCAGTTGCCTTAGAAGCAAGGGCTGAAGAACGAGATACACGAGGATTTACTTCGATGACATAGTACTTAAAACTGTGTGGATCAAGCGCAAGCTGAACGTTACATCCGCCTTCAATCTTGAGAGCGCGGATAATGCTCAAACTAGCATCACGAAGCATTTGGTTTTCATAGTCGGACATGGTTTGCGCAGGGGCAAATACGATGGAGTCCCCTGTGTGAATCCCGACAGGGTCAAAGTTTTCCATGTTACAAACAACAAGGGCATTATCAGCTGAGTCACGCATGACCTCATACTCAATTTCCTTGAAGCCAGCAATGGAACGTTCAATCAAACACTGGGTAACAGGTGACAACTTCAAACCATTTTCAGCAATTTCACGCAATTCTTCCTCATTAGCACACATACCACCACCAGTACCACCTAGAGTAAAGGCTGGACGGACGATAACTGGGTAGCCAATAGTTGCTGCAAAGGAAACTGCTCCCTCAACTGTGTTGACAATTTCTGATTCTGGAATTGGTTGCTTGAGTTCTTCCATCAATTGTTTAAAGAGATCTCGGTCCTCCGCTTGGTCGATGGCAGACAGTTTAGTCCCGAGAAGTTCTACTCCAAGCTCATCCAAGATACCATTTTTTGACAATTCCATGGCCATATTAAGCCCCGTTTGACCTCCAAGTGTTGGAAGCAAGGCATCTGGACGTTCCTTACGGAGAATACGAGTCACAAATTCAAGTGTAATCGGTTCGATGTAGACCTTGTCTGCAATCTCTTTATCCGTCATGATGGTTGCAGGATTTGAGTTAACCAAGACAACCTCATACCCCTCTTCTTTCAAAGACAAGCAGGCCTGGGTTCCAGCATAGTCAAACTCAGCAGCCTGACCAATAATAATCGGACCAGAACCAATCACCATAATTTTTTGAATATCAGTACGTTTAGGCATAGTTTATGATACAAAGCCCGTCAAGAACACAGTGAAAATAGGAAACTTGGTGCAGACGCCTTCAGCGTCAAATCAATGTTTATCTTTTTCACAAAGTTCTTAGGGCGTGTTCACTTCCGCGAACAATGTATCTTCTCCTTTCTATTCGGCAACTCTCTGATTGCCATTAAATAAATTCTCCGACGATTTCTCACTCGTCTTTAGTTTGCTTGTTTGAAAGCTTCCATCATCTCAATGAACTCATCAAATAGATAACTTGCATCATGTGGACCAGGAGCTGCGTCTGGGTGGAATTGCACAGAGAAACCTGGTAGATATCTGTGACGTACGCCTTCAACTGACTTGTCATTGATTTCTTCGTGGGTGATGATTAAGTGCTCTGGTAAATCTTCACGGCTAACTGCATAACCATGATTTTGACTTGTGAAGTCCACGCGCCCAGTTGCAATTTCACGAACAGCATGGTTAAAGCCACGGTGACCAAACTTCATTTTATAGGTCTTAGCACCATTTGCCATCGCAAAGAGCTGGTGCCCCATACAGATACCAAAGATTGGAATTTTCCCGAGAATACCACGGATCATCTCAAGAGCTTCTGGTACATCTTCTGGATTTCCAGGACCATTTGACAACATAACTCCGTCAGGGTTTAAATGCAAGATTTCCTCAGCCGTAGTTGTGTATGGAACTACAGTCACGTTACAATCACGTTTAGATAGCTCTCGTAAAATAGAGTGTTTAAGACCGAAGTCTACTAAAACAACGCTCAAACCAACTCCTGGAGCCGGATAAGCAGTCTTTGTAGAAACTTGTCTGATATTATCAGTCGGTAAGACAGTTGCTTGAAGTTGATCTGCAATGTGATCCATACTATCGCCAGCATGTGTTAGAGTCGCTCTCATGGTACCATGTTTACGAATAATCTTTGTAAGAGCTCGAGTGTCAATGCCTGAAATTCCAGGAATTTTCTTAGCCTTCAAGAATTCGTCCAGCGTCATTTGGTTACGCCAGTTGCTGGCTCTACGAGCCTCTTCGAAAACCACAACTCCCTTACAAGTAGGACTGATAGACTCGTAGTCGTCACGGTTAACTCCATAATTCCCTACTAGTGGATATGTGAAGGTCAAGATTTGTCCATTATAAGATTGGTCTGTAATGGATTCTTGATATCCTGTCATTCCAGTGTTAAAGACTATTTCCCCTGTTACATCAATATCTGCACCGAAGGCCTTACCTTCAAAAACTGTGCCATCTTCTAAAACTAGAAGTCGTTTTGTCATATTATCACCTCTCGTGGACGCTCACTGGCGTCTTTTAACGTTTTGTGTATTATTTGGCTTTTCTACTTGCCAATACGGATTCTAAGATTGCCATTCGAACAAATACTCCATTGGTCATTTGTTGGACAATGCGTGATTTTGTTGCTTCAACAAGATGATCGGCAATTTCCACATCCCGATTCACAGGAGCCGGATGCATAATGATTGCTTCTTCTTTTAAACGATTATAGCGTTCTTGGTTCAAGCCATGTTGAGCGTGATACTCTTCTTTTGAGAAGACTGCTCCACTTTCGTGGCGTTCATGTTGAACTCGAAGCAACATCAGAACATCCACCTGGTCAACAATCTCGTCAATAGTTACAAATTGACCATAATCTGCAAACTCTTGACTTCTCCATTCCTCAGGTCCTGCAAAGTAAATTTCAGCACCTAAACGTTTCAAAATCTGCATATTGGACTTGGCAACACGTGAATGGTCCAAGTCACCAGCAATGGCAACCTTAAGTCCTTCAAAACGGCCAAATTCTTCGTAAATTGTCATCAAATCAAGCAGACTCTGACTAGGATGTTGCCCTGAGCCATCACCACCATTGATAATCGATGTCATAATGGTTGGGCTCGCAATCAATTCCCTGTAATAATCAACCTCTGGGTGCCGAATAACACAGATATCTACACCAAGTGCAGACAGGGTCAAGATTGTATCATAGAGTGTCTCACCCTTGTTTACAGAGCTTGTATTCACATCAAAGTCAAGTCGTTCCAATCCCAGTTTAATCTCTGCAACTTCGAAGGATTTATGCGTTCTTGTCGAATTTTCAAAGAAAAGGTTGGAAACAATGGGATGGTCTTCGTAGGGCAACTGGGCTCCATTTTTAAACTCGATCCCTCGTTTAATCAATTTTATAACCTGATCTACAGTAAGATCTTCCATGGACACCACATGTTTGAGTGCTTGTTGATTTTCTGACATGGCTACTCCTTTAGCTTTTAAGCTTCTTCAGTAATCAAAACTCTATCTTGGCCATCAAGTTCCGTCATCTCAACGATGATTTCTTCAGAACGACTAGTTGGAATATTTTTCCCAACGTAATCTGGACGAATTGGCAATTCTCTGTGCCCACGGTCCACTAATACTGCTAGACTCACACGGGCAGGGCGACCATGTCCGACAATGTTATCGATAGCGGCACGAATTGTACGACCTGTGTAAAGAACATCATCCACCAAGATAACTTCGCGGTCTGTCACATCAACAGAAATCAAGGAAGTATCTTCACCACTTTTGACATCGTCACGGTAAGGTTTGGTATCTAATTCTACAACGGGAACAGAGATGTTTTCCAATTGTTCCAAGCGCTCTTGGATGCGGTGGGCGATAAAGACACCACGTGTTTTAATTCCCGCTAAAATGATTTTGTTCAAATCTTTGTTGCGTTCGATAATTTCATAAGTGATACGCGTAATTGCTCGCTTGACGGTTAATTCGTCTACAACTTCTTTTGTCTTCATGACAAACCTCCAAAAAGAAAAGTCTCCTTAAACAAGGAGACTTGAGAATGTATCATTAAGCGAGCCATACTGGAAACAGCATAGACTTACTCTTCTACTTTATCGAGCTCCTTGCCTGCCTCACGGGACAGGTTTAAAGGAATATTTTATTGTTCTTACTATATCACAAAGCCCAGTTCAAAGCAAGTAAAAACATTCAATGTTTGACCTTATAATGAACTAAAATCATACAATTGTGGATAGTGTTCGCATTCTGGATTTTTCGGATGACAGATAGCACGACCAAAATAAATCATGGCCTGATGCGCCGCCAACCACTTTTCTGGTGGCAAGACATCCATGACACGTTTTTCAACTTCTAATGGTGTAGCTGATTTTTTAACAATATCATGGTGTTTGCAAATGCGCTCCACATGAGTATCTACCGCAAAAGCTGGAATTCCAAAGCCCACACTCATGACTACATTAGCTGTTTTACGCCCAACTCCCGCCAAACTTTCTAATTCTTCTCTAGTCTGAGGAACTTGACCATCAAAATCTTCTAATAACTGTTGCGCACATTTTTTAAGAAATTTTGCTTTATTTCGATACAGACCTAAACGAGAAATATGTTTTGCAATGTCCTTCTCACTAGCGTCTGCCATGGCTTGTGGTGTAGGGAAGGCTTCAAAAAGAGCTGGAGTCGCCTTGTTTACTGCCGCATCTGTCGTCTGAGCAGACAACATAACTGCAACTAAGAGTTCAAAATGATTGCGAAAATCTAGACTAGGTTTTGCATCTGGAAAAAGAGCTATGATTTCCTCAATGACATGACGGGCACGTTTCTTGGATAAAACCATCTATTCGTCTCCATCAAACAGCCCTTGTAAACCTGCAAAAGGACTATTTTCTTCTTTTTTGACTGCTTGTTGAGCTTGATATTCTTCCTCAGTCATGATTTGCCAGTCATTTCCAGACACAAATCCCTGACCTGCTTCTTCTTCTGCCGTTAAGACCTTGATTGGAATATTTAGCAAGATATTGTCCGAAACACTTTCAGCAAGGTCGATTTCCCCATTTTCGATAGGTAAAACCAAGTCATCATCTAGAACTTCTTGGTCTAGTTGATTGGTTGCTCCCTCCATGAAGACTTCTGTCACCGGATAAGACTCTGCTAACTCAACAGGTTCCATACTACGACTAGAAGCAAGTACGATGGTATAAGACAGTTGATAATCTAGGAAAAACATACGGTCTTCATACTGAACCTTCCCAACTGCGACAATATCTTTTACGTCTAAAATTTCTTGGTTACGCTCACGTAAGTCAGCTGACATGTCTAGAGTTTGCTCAAAATACAAACCTTCAGGCTGCTTACGAACTTCTTGAATATTTAATTTCATACTTCCTCCATAAAAATTTACTTCCTTGATTATACTATGTAGTATAGATATATTGTACCATAGAACGCGTAAGCTTTATAGGGTTACGACCTCAAAAAGTAATTACATTGCCCTAGGTTCTCAATAATATAACTGTAACAATGTATCAAAGTCATCTCTATCCACTTTCTGACTGTTTTGTTTTATTTGTTTAATAATTTCATTCCTTGTTTTGATATCAAAAGGTAACTCTTGAAATACTTCCTCTTTAACTAAGAATTCCCCGTTTTCTCCTTGAAATTGTCTAGTGATTTTTCTAATATCTGTTTCAAGTTCAATAGATTGAATGATTTCATAATCGACATTATCTTCAATTGCGTCTAGCAACAAACTAATTGATATCTTAATCATCTTTACTCACTTTCGTAAACTTAATCGTAAACATCCTATCATTATATACTACTATCTAGAAGGCTAACAAAAATTTCTCCATTAAAAGGCGCTAATAATTAGTTGAATCATAAGAAATAACAATATTTTTTTTCAACTCATTATCCTCTGTCAACGGATAAATGTCAAATATTTTTAAGAATTTTTTACCTCTGCTTCAAAATATTTCTAGACTTTAATTATGCTATCTAGAGAATTATTATTTTTTGATATATTTATTATGACAAATTTATTTTTTGTGCTATACTATAGGCATCAATACATGAGCAAAGGAGGACGCTCATATGGAAGACAAAGTTCTTTTAGCTGAAGCCTATCAACTCGTTTCAGAATTAAATCAAACTATACAAAACTGTAAACAGGGATTACCAGATGATCTACGCTTACAGCAAAATATAGACGAAATTCTCAGAGCACTTAAAAAAGCTGAGAAAGTAGACAACGCCATCTTAATTGAACTGGAATCTTTTTACCAACGGACTAGTCTTTTGATTGGACTTGGTTCACTGAAATTAAATGACCAAGCCCGCACTGCTTGGAGAAACTATGACAAGTTCCACTACGCTCAAGTTAAGCACGTTTTGACACTCTATGGACCTGTTTTTGGGTTTTAAAAATAGAGGATTTTCTGGCTTAATCTTGACAAATTTTCTCAAAAAGAGTATGATGATTGCAACAATACTCGGAGGTAAGGGAGACATGAACAACTAAGTCTATCAAATAAAGAACCTTTATTTAGTAGATCTTGTTTCTGTCTCTTTTTTGTATGCTCTTTTTTCTACTGGATTTTCAGCCCTTTTAAAAGAGTTTTTTGACATAGACGATTGGCTCTACTAGGTAAAGTAGAGCTTTTTGTTATGCAATATGGACATTCTAGAAAGGGAAATAATATGATAAAAATCAGTCATCTGACCATCACACAAAACAAAGATTTAAGAGACCTTGTTTCCGATTTAAACATTACCATCCAAGACGGAGAAAAGATCGCTATTATAGGCGAAGAAGGAAATGGAAAATCAACCTTACTTCGAACTTTAATGGGAGAAAGATTAACTGATTTCTCTATCAGGGGAGAAATCCAATCTGACCTTCAGTCCCTGGCCTATATTCCCCAACATCTTCCTGAAGACCTGAAAAAGAAAACTTTACATGACTACTTCTTTTTAGAGTCTACAGATTTGGACTACAGCATTCTCTATCGCTTGTCTGATGAATTACACTTTGACAGCAGTCGTTTTGCAAGTGATCAAGAAATTGGTAGTCTCTCGGGTGGTGAAGCTTTGAAAATTCAGCTCATCCATGAATTGGCCAAACCCTTTGAGATTTTATTTTTAGATGAACCTTCAAATGACCTGGATATAGAGATGGTTGATTGGCTAAAAAATCAGATTCAAAAAATGAGGCAAACCGTTATTTTCATTTCTCATGATGAAGACTTTCTCTCTCAAACAGCAGACACCATTATCCACTTGCGACTGATCAAGCACCGGAAAGAAGCGGAAACGCTAGTAGAGCATTTAGACTACGATCGCTATAGTGAGCAGAGAAAGGCTAATTTTGCCAGACAAAGCCAGCAAGCTGCTAACGACCAGAGAGCCTATGACAAAACCATGGAGAAGCATCGTCGCGTCAAGCAAAATGTAGAAACTGCACTTCGAGCTACCAAAGACAGTACTGCCGGTCGCCTATTAGCTAAAAAGATGAAAAATGTTCTTTCTCAAGAAAAACGTTACGAAAAAGCAGCTCAGTCCATGACCCAAAAGCCACTTGAAGAGGAACAAATCCAACTTTTCTTTTCAGATATAGAGCCATTAGCAGCTTCTAAAGTCTTACTTCGAATGGAAAAGGAGACTTTATCCGTTGACCAGCGAGTTTTGGCTCAGGAGCTACAACTGACTGTCCGCGGCCAAGACAAAATCGGCATCATCGGTTCCAATGGCATTGGCAAATCCACACTTTTAGCAAAGATACATCAACTACTAAGTGATAAAAGAGAAATCTCACTTGGATTTATGCCACAAGATTACCAAGAAACACTGCAATTGGATCTATCCCCAGTAGAATTTCTCAGCCAAACTGGACACAAAGAGGAAATACAGAAAATCCAATCTCACTTAGCCAGTCTTAATTTCAGCTATCCAGAGATGCACCACCAAATCCACTCCTTATCTGGAGGTCAACAGGGGAAACTCCTTCTTTTGAATTTAGTTCTGCGAAAACCAAACTTTCTCCTTCTGGATGAACCCACACGAAATTTTTCTCCAACTTCTCAACCAGAAATCAGAAAACTCTTTGCCAATTATCCTTGTGGCCTCATCACTGTTTCGCATGACAGGCGTTTTTTAAAAGAAGTCTGTAGGAGTATCTATCGTTTGACAAAAAATGGTTTAGAAGTAGTTGATTTACAAGATCTTTAACTTTTTAAAATAAAACATCCAGAGGAAAACCCCTGGATGTTTTTTACATATGTTTCAAACGCTCAATTCGTTCTGAAATAGGTGGATGCGTATAAAATAGTTTTTTCAAGAAACCTGGTTTTTGAGGATCGTTAATATAAAGTGCACTACTAGCATCATCCACATGATGACTCATGGGTTGACTATTTTCTAATTTTTGTAAAGCATTGATCATCCCTTGCGGATTGCGTGTTAATTCCACACTTGAAGCATCCGCTAAAAATTCTCGTTGGCGAGAAATGGCTAACTGTACCAAAGTTGCTGCAAGAGGTGCCAAAACTATGGCTAGGAGAGAAATGACTAACATAATCACTTCAAGTCCTCCACTGTCACGGTCACTATTTCTTCTACTACGTGATGCTCCACCCCACCACATCATACGACCAGCCATACTTGATAACAGTGTAATGGCACTGGCAAGGGCAACCGCAATCGTAGAAATCCGAATATCTAAGTTGCGAATATGACTAACTTCATGCCCGATTACAGATTCTAATTCCTCACGATTCATGATCTCTAGAAGTCCTGATGTCGCTGCTACAGCAGCATTTTGAGGATTCGAACCTGTGGCGAAAGCATTCAAACCCTGGTCATCAATTACATAAACTCGTGGCATAGGAATTTGTGCCACCATTGCCATATCCTCAACAACATGATAGAGAACTGGTTCTTCATTCCTATCAACTTCACGCGCACCATTCATGCTCATGACAATCTCTGTAGATTGAAAAATCATGGTCAAGGCATAGATAAAGCCAAGAATCATGGCTACGGTCACGCCCCAGATACCTGAGTTCATGAAAAGATATCCAACTGCATAACCTACAATAGCTAACAAAAGAAAGAAAACAATTAATAAAACCCAAGTTTTACGTTTATTACTAGCGATTTGTTTGTACAGCATCTTAGTCACCTAAACCACTAAAATCAACTCTAGGAACAGCCTTTTCTTCTTCTGGAGTCTGAAGGAAATCCGCCGCCTTAAAGCCAAAGATAGCCGCAACCAGATTACTTGGAAAAGTTTCTAATTTAACATTGTAGTTGCTAACGACACTGTTATAAAGTTGGCGAGAATATGATATTTTGTTTTCTGTGTTAGTCAGTTCTTCTTGTAAGTGAGCAAAGTTGCCACTAGCCTTCAAGTCAGGATAGTTCTCTGCAACCGCAAAGATACCAGATATCTGACGTGTCAGTGCATCACTGGCCTTCATGGCTTCTGCAGGTGTTGTTGCTGTAGCTACTTGTCTACGGAGTTCAGTCACCTTTTCAAGAGTAGAACTTTCGTATTTAGCGTAACCTTTAACTGTTTCAATTAAATTTGGTAAGAGATCATTTCGACGCTTCAACTGAACATCGATTTGGCTCCAAGCCTCCTTGGTCTGCATACGATTTTTCACCAAACCGTTATAGCTAACAATCACAAAAATAACAATCAGAGCCAAAACTCCAAGAATAATCCAAGTCATAATCTTATTCCTTTCTGCTTTTAGATTAGTACAAGTATATCAAATTTCCATGTTTTTGTGGTAAAATAAGATGATATATAAGAAGGATATAACTATGAAACCAGAAACTTTTTACTCATTACTTGACCAACAGAATATTAATCTTACTGATCAGCAAAAATTTCAATTTGAGCGCTATTTCGAACTCTTAGTTGAATGGAACCAAAAAATCAACCTGACTGCAATTACAGAAAAGGAAGAGGTTTATCTTAAGCACTTTTATGATTCTATCGCTCCTATCCTACAAGGGTTGATAGAAAACCAAGAAATTAAGTTACTGGATATTGGCGCTGGTGCAGGATTCCCAAGTCTTCCTATGAAGATTCTCTACCCGCAGCTAGATGTGACCATCATTGATTCTCTGAACAAGCGCATTAACTTCCTTCAGCTTCTGGCTGAGGAGCTTGATTTAGAAGGGATTCATTTCTACCATGGACGCGCCGAAGACTTTGCCCAAGAAAAGAACTTCCGTGCCCAATTCGACATTGTGACAGCTCGTGCAGTTGCACGCATGCAAGTTCTCTCAGAGTTAACCATTCCCTACCTTAAAGTTGGTGGAAAACTTTTGGCACTTAAAGCCAGTAATGCCCCTGAGGAATTGACAGAAGCCAAAAATGCTCTCAACCTTCTCTTTAGCAAGGTTGAGGACAACCTTAGCTACACACTTCCTAATGGAGACCCTCGCTACATCACCATTGTAGAAAAGAAAAAGGAAACTCCAAACAAATATCCACGTAAGGCTGGTATGCCAAATAAACGCCCGCTTTAGGATATTTTAAATTGATACTCACAAGATTATACCTCGCGTCTTTATTTCCTTGCTCGGGAAAAAATGATTTACAAAATCATGCCTCACTCTCTTGTTTCAAGGCTCGGGAAAAAATGATTTACAAAATCATTTTTTTCTGCTATACTATCACAAGCAAAGGTTTTTAATGTCATCCCGTGAGGTGACGAAGACGCAGATATATATGAAAATTTTTAAATATTGGGATAACCATGTTTTAAAGATGTCTTACTCTGAGAGCCTATTGCTGTAAAATAATGGGCTCTTTTTTGATGCCCAAAAAGTGAGGTATTTATGAAACAAGAATCAACTGTTGATTTGTTACTCGACGTTGACCAACGTCCTTCTTTTGGTAAGGGAATTCTACTCAGCTTCCAGCACGTGTTTGCCATGTTTGGTGCTACCATCTTGGTGCCACTGATTTTGGGAATGCCTGTATCTGTTGCCCTGTTTGCATCAGGTGTCGGAACACTGATTTACATGGTATCTACTGGCTTTAAAGTTCCGGTCTATCTCGGTTCTTCTTTTGCCTTCATCACTGCAATGTCTCTTGCTATGAAGGAAATGGGTGGCGATGTTTCTGCTGCTCAAACAGGGGTTATCTTAACTGGTTTAATCTACGTTCTTGTTTCAACTAGCATCCGCTTTGCTGGTACAAAATGGATTGATAAACTTTTACCACCAATTGTTATCGGACCAATGATTATCGTTATCGGTCTTGGTCTTGCAGGTTCAGCTGTAACAAATGCTGGTCTTGTTGCTGATGGCAACTGGAAAAATGCTCTTGTAGCTGTAGTTACCTTCCTCATCGCTGCCTTTATCAATACAAAAGGAAAAGGATTCCTTCGTATCATTCCTTTCTTGTTTGCCATTATCGGTGGATATATTTTTGCAGTCTTTCTTGGTTTAGTAGACTTCACACCTGTTCTTCAAGCTAACTGGTTCGAAATTCCAGGCTTCTACCTACCATTTAGCACAGGTGGTGCCTTCAAAGAATACAACCTTTACTTCGGCCCAGAGACAATCGCAATCTTACCAATCGCGATCGTAACAATCTCAGAACACATTGGTGACCATACAGTATTGAGCCAAATTTGTGGCCGTCAATTCTTGAAAGAACCAGGTCTTCACCGTACCCTTCTTGGTGACGGTATCGCAACATCTGTATCTGCCTTCCTTGGTGGTCCTGCTAATACAACCTACGGTGAAAATACAGGGGTGATCGGTATGACTCGTATCGCTTCTGTCTCAGTCATCCGTAACGCAGCCTTTATCGCAATTGCCCTTAGCTTCCTTGGTAAATTCACTGCTTTGATTTCTACAATCCCTAGCGCCGTACTTGGTGGTATGTCTATCCTTCTTTATGGGGTTATCGCCAGCAACGGTTTGAAGGTTTTGATCAAGGAACGTGTAGACTTTGGTCAAATGCGTAATCTTATCATCGCAAGTGCAATGCTCGTGCTTGGACTTGGTGGAGCAATCCTTAAACTTGGTCCAGTTACACTTTCAGGTACTGCCCTATCAGCAATGACAGGTATCCTTTTGAACTTGATCTTGCCATACGAAAATAAAGACTAATGTAAAAAAAATAAAATCCACTCTCTTGAGTGGATTTTTTATATTCAATACTAACTTTTTGATAAGGTAACATAACATCTACGCTGATTTCTTTCTCTTTTCTAGCATTAAATCCTTTAAAGAAATAATAGTCACAGCCAATAAAATCATTGCCATACCAAGAAAATCTACAGGATAAAAGATATCTCCCATAATCATGAAAGCAAAGAATACCGCAGATATTGGCTCAATAGAGGCCAAGAGACTAGATTTGACTGGTCCAACCATACTTGCTCCCTTAAGAAAGGCCGTGTAGGCAAAAACAGTCCCGATGAGAATAATTCCAGCAAATGCTAAGAAAATATCAAAAGACATAGGTAGACTAGCACCGATAAACCCAGTAAATGGCACTGCTACAAAACCTGAGATGGTCATACCAACACCAATAACCAGAATGCTCCCCCATTTTTGAATGAGTTTAATGGGTGAAATGATATAAAGAGCATAGGTTAAAGCAGAGAACAAGCCCCAAAAGAGACCTGCTGGTGTCATAGAGAGCTGATCCAACTGACCATGAGTCGCAATTAAAAAGGTTCCACCTATTGCTAAAATCATAGAAAGGATTTCGGCTATAGTAGGTGCTACCTTATCCTTTATACATGTGTAAGCCAAGATTCCAACAGGACAGACATACTGAAGCACCGTCGCTGTACCTGCATTTGTCTCCTGAATAGCCGATAAATAAGCCAATTGATTCAGAAAGAGGCCAAATAAAGAAAATAGTAAGAGAGAAAAGAGACTTGATTTATCTTTTAGAAAAGCCAAAAATTGTTCCTTAGACTTTGTATAGGACAAGAGAACTAAGAGCAAACCTGCAACAATTAAACGAATATTGGTTAGGACTAGAGCCGATACCCCATGAGCCATTAGGTACTGACCACTGGTCCCAGACAAGCCCCAAGCAATACCAGCAATTACTGTAAAAAGAGTTCCTTTAAGAGCTTTTGACATACTTCCTCCCTAGTCTGCTTCACGAATTAGGTCCATGACCTGATTACGGTCTATGATCCACTGCGCACGCTCGTCTTTTTCGTAGGTTCTATTGGACAAGAAAATCGCAGCTTCCTGCTTCTTACGATTCCACATGATAAAGGTTCCAGTATAGCCTGTATGGTCTAGCCAATCACCTTCAAGATTCCAGGCCAAGGAGCGTTCCTTATCACTCAAATCTGAAAAATTCTGGCTTAATCCGTCAGCAAAATCATCCTGTAAATAATGCTCAAGGAAGATTTTTAAATCCTTCACAGTTGAAAACAAGCCTGCACTTCCAGCATGTTTACCTAGTAAACGTGCCTTAGGATCATGCACCACTCCTGCTTTCTGTCCCCGAACAGTTGGAACAGCACTGCTAACTGGTCCAAACTGAGTTTCCTTCATCTTCCATGGATCGAAAACTTGCTCTTGTAAAATCTGTTCTAAATCTTTTTCAAAGTAGTTCTCTAGGAGAAAACCGAGCAAGAGAAAGTGCACATCCGAGTAGAGAAAGGCTCTCTTCTCTCGGCGATTCAAATGAAACATAGCTTCTTTCAATTCTTCTGCATTCAACTGGTCTCTATTGATAATAAACGGGTCCAAGTCCGTAGAATGTGTGAGGAGTTGACGAATGGTGATATCTGGATAATCCGCCTCTGGAAGATAGGTCTTTATGGATTGATCGAGCTCAATCTTGCCTTGCTTCCACAAAAAAGTTAAGACAGTCCCAACTCCGACGACCTTGCTCACACTTGCCAAATCATAGACTAAACCTTGACAAGTCTGCTCTCCAATTTCTGGATTTGCTTCTCCGAGGTAGCAATCAAACCATTCACCATCCCGATAATACGCAAAAGAGGCACCAGGATAAATCCCTGCCTCAATTTGTTGCTCTATTTTTTGAATGATTTCTTGTTTCATACTTCTTCAAACCACAATTCGATATTGTTGGCATCCTTGGTTAGGAAAAACTTCTCAGACTTAGGAATAAAGTAGCCTGCAGTTTCAAAACGTTGACGCAGACTAGCCAATTCAAGTTCTTTTACTTGGAATTTCAACATAGACAAATCCCAAGTTACATTATTTTCAACAAGCAAATCACTACCTTGAGCTTGTTTAAAAGTTATGCTAGTTTCGATTTCCTCTTTTTCAAGCAGGCTCGTCGTTTCAGCAGGCAAGTTAATTTCTGCTGAAATATCAAATGCTGTTAAATATTGCACTTTCTCATCTTTTGGGAAAGTAACAGTTTCATCAAACTTTTTCAAATCTTTGATGTCATCTTCTGAATGGATTAGGACAAGATCCCCTTCTGGTGAAAGGATTTCAAAAGCATATCCCTTGTTTCCTTTATAGAGTTGAGGAAGTTTTTCCATTCTACCTAGTAGTGCTTCAACCTCGGATGGATTCGCTACTTTTACAATCAATCTAGCTAATTTTTTGATCCCTTCAACCTTACGGCTTCTCATACTTGGTGATTCTTCTAAAACCAATTTTTCAATGCCTGACTGGTCTCCTAGCGATAAGAAAGCCGACTCTTCAAGCAAGGGTTTCATACCCAAGGTTTGGATATAAAACAATTCATTTAATCTTCTATTATTTATCTTTAGCGTCGGGATCATACGCACAATTTGATTTACATTCATAAATTCCTCCAACACATTTTATTTTAAAGGATTTTATTTCATTTTACAAGTTATTCAACTAAAAACTTTAACTATATTAACCCCTTGAATAAGGAACCCCCTTCGCATATCCGAAGGGGGACTCGTTTTATTTTAGTAAAATTCTTTGTTAGTTCTTCCAAGAAAGTTCTGCTTGAAGACCGTAGTGATCACTGACCTGCGGACTTGCTTGGCCATCAAAAACTACCTGTAACTTTTCTACCTTAAAATCTTTTGTCGTAAAGACGTAATCAATTCGAAGCGGTTCTGTATTTCCCTTCCAACCATCAATTTCTGGAGGAACAGTGTAGCTTCCACTTCTCTCTTTTGCAACTTCATAGGCATCCTGTAAGCCTAGCGGACTAGTTAGGATAGCTTGATATCCTTCCTGTCCTGCAGGGTTGTTAAAATCTCCTGCTAGTAACAGAGGTTTATTCAACTCTTTTAAAACTGCTTCAAATCTTGCCCATTCCTCTTGGAATCCTTTATCCCACCAAGAGAGATGCACACTCGCAACCGCAAGCTCTTTACCTTCTACTACTGTTTCTACTAGTGCAACTCGACGAGTGTGATAATCAGTTGGATCATCTACATCTGAAACCAAAATCTCACGCGCCTCAATCGGTGTTTTAGATAGAATTGAAACTCCCTCATGATAACGGTCATATCCGATATGATTATAAGCCCATGTCCAATAATAGTCCAGTCCTTTTTCAGACAACTTCTCTACCAAAAGACGAACATAGTGGTCTTGGTGAATGGGTTCTGCTGAAGGTAACGGATTGTAAAGTGGTCCAGACTCTACTTGAGGTGATGTAATTTCTTGGTTGATTTCTTGAAAACAAATCAAATCATAACTGTTTTCAAGTATATCTTGAAACAAGAGCTGAAATTTTTCTTCAGGATTTTTTTCCATCCAACTATGAGTATTGAGTGTTAAAAACTTCATGTTTTTCTCCTATAAACAAGAGGTTGGAAAACAGCTTCCAACCCCTTAGTGTATTACAATTCTACTTTTGCAACTGCTGTTTTAGCTGCAAGAGAACCGGTTTTTTCTAATTTAACTGACTTGATGGCATCTCCATTTGTAAAGACTACTACAGTTGTAGTTTCACGCTCAGCAGCCTGAATAGCTCCGAGGTCAGCTTTGACCAAGAGATCACCAGCAGCTACTGTTTGACCTTCTGAAACTACCACTTCAAATGGTTTTCCTTCAAGACTTACAGTATCAAGACCAATATGAACAAGAACTTCAAGACCTGCTTCAGTTACAAGACCAAGAGCATGTTTAGTTGGGAATACACTTGATACAGTACCAGAAACTGGAGATACAATGTTTCCGTTTGCTGGTTCTACTGCAAATCCATCACCCATCATTTTTTGTGAGAATACTGGATCCTTAACTTGTTCCAATTCAATCACTTGACCATCAGCAACTGAGTACACTTCTTCAGTCACACCTTTGTATACAACAACGTCTTTTTGAGATGCTGCCATTTGACTTGGAAGAGTTTCAGGAATCACTTCACCTGAATCAAGAATATCTTGGATATCTGATTTCAAAACGTCAGCTTTAGGTCCGTAGATAGCTTGGACACCTTGTCCTTTCATGACAAGTCCCATAGCTCCTTCAGCTTTCCATTGTTCTTCTGTTCCAACTTTTTCAGCATCTTGTACAGTTACACGAAGACGAGTCATACATGCGTCGACATCAACGATGTTCGCACGTCCACCAAGAAGGTTGATGATGTTAACAGCTTGAGAAGCTTCTGCAACTTTAGTTTCTCCAGCAGATGAAGATTCAGAAGAACCATCTGCATTTTCATAGTTACCGTTACGTCCTGGAGTTGCATAGTTGAATTTCTTAATCATGAAGTTAGCGATGAAGTACATGATAAATCCAAAGAGTACTGTAACCCAGATAAAGTTAATGATATCCATACCAAGACCAGCATTGATAGCTAGTGGAGTACGAGTCAAGAATTCGATTGAACCGAATGAGTGCACACGAAGGTTCACAATATCAGCCATTGCAAATGCAGCACCTTGAACCACAGCGTAAACAAGGTAAAGAGGTGTTGCGATGAACATGAACATGTACTCAATTGGTTCAGTTACCCCTGTCAAGAATGTTGCAAGAGCAGTTGCGATCATCATACCTTTGTATTGGTGTTTCTTATCTGGATCAACGTTACGGTAGATAGCCACAATGATACCCATCAAGATACCAAACGAACCAATCATTTGTCCAACTTTAAAACGAGCTGGATGTACTGTATCTAACAAGTGTTGGTATTGACCTGCGTCAGTACCTTTAAGGTTTACAAGGTCAGTTACCCATGCAAGCCAGAGTGGATCTTGACCAAATACTTGAGTACCTTTTGCTGCACCAGTCATGACATCATAAGTACCACCAAGAGCTGTATAGTTCATTGGGATAGTCAACATATGGTGAAGTCCAAATGGCAAGAGTAAGCGTTCCAAAGTACCATACAAGAATGGTGCTAGAACTGGAGCTGTTTCTTGTGAGTTGGCAATCCAGATACCGAAGTTGTTGATACCTGTTTGAACAAGTGGCCAAAAAATTGAAAGAAGGATTGCAGCGATTGCTGAACGAAGGATAACAACAAATGGTACAAATCGTTTTCCGTTAAAGAAAGAAAGTGCATCAGGAAGTTTACGGAAATTGTAGTATTTGTTAAAGGCAGTTGCCCCTACAAAACCAGAAATAATCCCTACAAACACACCCATGTTAAGTGCTGGAGCTTCAAACACGCTGATAAAGTAATCAGAAACTTTGATAGAGTTACCAAAGATTGTTGAAACCATAGCATTAGGATCTTTCAACATATCACCACTAACACTAAAGATAGCACCAGTGATACGGTTAATCAAGATAAAGGCAAGTCCTGCTGCAAAGGCACCACCTGCACGTTCTTTTGCCCAGCTACCACCAATAGCAAGAGCAAACAAGATATGTAGGTTACCGATAACTCCCCAACCAATTTGCTCAAGGATTCCACCTGTAACAACAAGTGGCGCAAAGTTAGGGTTAATCATTGCAAGTGTCTTACCGATTGAAATCATCAATCCAGCCGCTGGCATAACAGCGATAACCACCATTAGAGCCTTACCGAATTTTTGCCAAAACTCGAAAGACAAAACATTTTTGAATGTAGCTTTCATCATTCAAATCTCCTTATTTTATTTTAGTGCAAACGATTTACGAAAACGTTTGCACCGTCAACACCTCTATTATACCACTTTAATTTTTTTTGTAAAGGATTTATATAAGATTTTTTGATTTTAAAAATTTCTTACTTCTCTTCAATTGTTTACTAACTTTGAGTTTACTGGGGTTTTCTGATATAATATTAGCTATGAAATCCTATAATACCTTGAATGATTATTATCGAAATTTATTCGGAGAAAAAACTTTCAAAGTTCCTATCGATGCCGGATTTGATTGTCCCAATCGTGATGGTACGGTAGCTCATGGAGGTTGTACTTTCTGTACTGTTTCTGGATCTGGAGATGCTATTGTTGCACCTGACGCTCCTATTCGTGAGCAATTTTATAAAGAAATTGACTTTATGCACCGTAAATGGCCAGATGTAAAAAAATATCTAGTCTATTTCCAAAACTTTACTAATACTCATGAAAAGCTCGAAGTCATTCGTGAACGCTATGAACAAGCTATTAATGAACTCGGTGTTGTTGGAATCAATATCGGTACACGACCAGATTGCCTGCCTGATGAGACTATCGAATACTTGGCAGAACTGTCAGAACGAATGCATGTTACTGTAGAGTTAGGTTTACAAACAACCTATGAAGAAACTTCTGAATTGATTAACCGTGCCCACTCCTATGAACTTTATGTGGAGACAGTTAAACGCTTGAGAAAATATCCAAAGATTGAGATTGTTGCCCATTTGATTAACGGCTTGCCAGGTGAAACTCATGACATGATGGTGGAAAATGTTCGTCGCTGTGTGACTGATAATGATATTCAAGGGATTAAACTTCACCTACTTCACCTTATGACAAATACTCGGATGCAACGTGATTATCACGAGGGTAGACTGCAGCTTATGAGTCAAGATGACTATGTGAAAGTTATCTGTGACCAACTAGAAATTATTCCCAAACATATAGTCATCCATAGGATTACGGGTGATGCGCCTAGAGATATGCTGATTGGTCCTATGTGGAGTCTCAATAAATGGGAAGTTCTAAATAGCATAGAAGCTGAAATGAGACGTCGAGGTAGTGTCCAAGGATGCAAGGCTGTAAAACAGGAGTTTATGAATGAAAAAACCACTTGAAATGGCGCATGATTTTCTTGCCCAAGTCATCACAAAAGATGATGTTGTTGTAGATGCAACAATGGGAAATGGAAATGATACACTTTTCCTTGCCAAATTGGCTAAACAAGTCTACGCTTTTGATATACAAGAACTAGCTCTTCAAAAAACAAGTCAACGTCTACAAAAAGCCGGTTTGACCAATGTCGAGTTACTTCTACAAGGTCATGAAAACGTAGATCAGTTTGTAACTGAAGTGAAAGCAGCCATCTTTAATCTAGGTTATCTTCCTTCTGCCGATAAGTCTATCATTACTAAACCTCACACAACCATTGAGTCACTTGAAAAACTCTGTCAGATGCTCGTTAAAGGCGGACGAATAGCCATCATGATTTATTACGGGCATGAAGGCGGAGATATAGAACGGGATGCAGTTATGGATTATGTTAGTCAGTTACCGCAACAAGAATATACTGCTACTATCTATCGCACCCTCAACCAAATTAACAATCCACCATTTTTAGTTATGATTGAAAAATTAGAAAGGTATCGACATGGATAAACAATACCTAAAAGATAAAATCGAAGCTCTTCGTCACAACTTTGTCGAGTCAACCCAACATGAACGTGCAGTTGGTATTTTGGATGAAGCACATATGAGTAAAAAAATGCTAAAAATCAAGAAGAAAATGATTTCACTTGAAATGGAGCGTTGTCAGAAAAAAATAGAACATAAGGACTGCTCAAAGATTGATCAAAAAATCCAAGAACAAAAGGAACTTTTTGAAAATTGTCGTAAACAAAAATAGGGAGGTGGAAAATGAATTTACTTTTTTATCTCTTGGTATTTTTACTAGTTCTTATTGTTTCTAGTACGACCAATAAGCTTCTGCCCTTTTTACCCATGCCTCTGATTCAAATTTTGTTAGGGATTGGAATTGGGCTATGCTTACCCAACAACCAATATCACTTAGATACGGAGTTGTTTCTAGCTTTAGTCATTGGTCCGCTACTATTCCGAGAGGCTCAAGAAGCAGACATTACTTCTATCCTAAAACACTGGCGGATTGTCCTCTACTTGATTTTTCCAGTTATCTTTATCTCAGCTCTGAGCATGGGGGGACTCGCTCATGTCCTTTGGGCTAGCCTTCCATTGGCTGCCTGCGTAGCAGTTGGTGCTGCTTTAGGTCCTACTGACCTAGTCGCCTTCGCATCCCTTTCTCAACGCTTTTCCTTCCCAAAGCGGGTTTCTAATATCCTAAAAGGGGAAGGTCTTCTGAATGATGCTTCCGGACTTGTAGCCTTTCGTATGGCTCTCATCGCTTGGACAACAGGAACATTCTCCCTTACCCAAGCCGGAACTTCATTAGCCATTTCTATCGTTGGAGGATTTGCAGTCGGCTTTATAACAGCCCTAATCAATCGCTTCCTTCATACCTTTCTACTCAGCGTCCGTGCAACAGATATCGCAAGTGAGCTCTTATTGGAACTTAGTTTACCTCTCTTGACTTTTTTCATAGCCGAAGAAATTCATGTTTCAGGCATCATTGCCGTTGTTGTTGCTGGGATTCTGAAAGCCAGTCGTTTCAAGAAAATAAATCTGCTTGAAGCGCAAGTTGATACAGTTACTGAGACTGTTTGGCAGACTGTAACCTTTATGCTCAATGGTTCAGTCTTTGTCATTCTTGGGATGGAACTGGAAATGATCGCGGAACCAATTCTTAAGAGTGCTTTCTACAACAAAGTTCTTCTCTTACTCAGCGTTTTCCTCTTGACCTTCCTGCTTTTTGCTATCCGCTTTGTCATGATCTATGGATTTTACGCATTTCGGATTAAGAAGCTTCATAAAAGTTTAGACAAATATGTCAAAGACATGCTCCTCCTTACCTTTTCTGGTGTGAAGGGAACTGTATCCATTGCCACTATACTTTTGATACCGTCTAATCTGGAACAAGAATACCCTCTTCTTCTCTTCCTCGTAGCTGGCGTAACCTTGGTAAGTTTCCTGACGGGTTTACTAGTACTCCCACACCTTTCTGAAGAGAAAGAACCATCTAAGGATCAGCTCATGCACATCGCTATCTTAAACGATGTCGCCATGGAATTAGAGAAGGATTTAGAGAACACAAAAAACAAGGTTCCACTCTATGCGGCTATTGACAATTATCATGGACGTATTGAAAATCTTATTCTTAGTCAAGAAAACAAAGAAATTCAAGAGGACTGGGAAGCTCTTAAGCTCTTGATTCTCAGTGTTGAAAGCGATGGCTTGGAACAAGCCTATGAAGAAGGAAAGATTGGAGATCGTGCTTATCGTGTCTACCAACGCTACTTGAAAAACATGGAGAAAAATATTAAGCGAAACTTTGCTTCTCGACTAACCTACTACTTCCTTGTCTCCATACGCATTCTTCGTTTTCTACTTCATGAATTGCTCACATTTGGGAAAACATTCCGTTCATGGAAAGACAAGGAAAAACAGAGACTTCTTGCCATTGATTATGACCAGATTGCTGAACTCTACCTAGCCAACACTGAAATTATTATCGAGAGTTTGGAAAACCTCAAAGGGATTTATAAGAGTTCTTTGATCAGCTTTATGCAGGAATCTCGTCTTCGCGAAACCAGTCATATTACGAGTGGTGCCTTTGTGGAACGGGTTATCAATCGTATCAAACCCAATAACATTGATGAAATGCTTAGAGGATACTACCTTGAGCGTAAATGTATCTTTGAATACGAGGCTCAAAAACTCATCTCAGCTCAGTATGCTAAAAAGCTACGCCAAAATGTCAATAATTTAGAAACTTATTCCTTAAAAGAATCTGCTAATACCTTACCTTATGATATGATGGAATTAGTTCGAAGAAATTAAAGTCTATAGAAAAAAGAGAAAAACTGGAGGATTGTAACATGAAAAAGTTGTGGAAACAGCTGACTGATAGACCCTTATTAAAAGTTTTTTTGCACTACTATCAAGCCTCCGATAGTGAGTTAACTAGCGTTGCTGTGGCCTACTATTGGTTGATTTCAATCTTCCCTTTACTCATGATAGTGGTCAATATCTTACCCTACTTTCAAATTCCCGTCTCAAACTTTCTATTAACAATCAAGGAATTTTTACCAGATACAATCTATGAAGTTGTTGCAAAAATTGTCAGAGAAGTTCTGACTCAACCATCAACAGGTTTACTAAGTTTTGCTATCTTATCAGCTCTTTGGACTTTCTCCAAATCCATGGATTTTCTTCAGAAGGCCTTTAATAAAGCCTATGGAGTTGCAAAAAATAGAGGAATTATCTCACACCAGCTGATGAGTCTCTTGGTTAGCTTTGGCCTTCAAATTCTCTTTGCCCTTGCCTTATTCCTCAGTATGTTCGGCCATATGTTATTGGACTTGCTTAAAAACTACTGGAAATCCGAGAGTGCTCTGTTTTCTTATCTACAAGATTTTACAGGACCGCTGATCTATGCCTTTCTTTTTGCTACCGTGATTATGCTCTATTATTTCCTACCAAATGTTAAAGTAAGTCGGATTCGATACGTCATACCTGGAAGTCTCTTTGTACTAGCTACGACGATTGCTTTATTAAACATCTTTGCAGCTTATTTCAACAATTATGTCAATTATCTCGTTGACGTCAGATTTTTCAGTTCGATCGTCGTCGTTGTCATGATGTTCTGGTTCATTATCATTGCCAAGATATTGATTATCGGTGCTGTCCTCAATGCTAGCGTTCAAAGTTTGAAGGATCCAGACTTTAAAGCAAATCAATAATTTTTTATCGATTAATACTCAATGAAAATCAAAGAGCAAACTAGGAAGCGAGCCGCAGGCTATACTTGAGTACGGCAAGGCGAAGCTGACGTGGTTTGAAGAGATTTTCGAAGAGTATAAACAAATCAATCCCCCAGTCATTTGATACTGGGGGATTTTTGAATTTCCTACTTTATTGTCCACTAGTCAGGGCTTGCAATTCTGTTTTTAGATACTGAGCCAAATGTTGGTGGGCAAAAATATTGGCATTCTTTTCTGCGGTAGGATTGTAGTTGGTATTGGTATTTACATCATAGACATAAATGTCTCCACTCTCTGATTGAACCCATTCAATCGCCGCAACTTCAATCTGAGCATTTTTCAAGAAATTCTCATAAGCTTCTCTCCGGTCATCTGGTAGAGGTTCTGTAATCTGGAATTTTTCAGACGTTTCTAGTTGCTCTGGTCTCTTGCCGATTTGGCAACCATCTGCTGGACACAGTTGGAATCCATCTGAAGAATCAATCGAAACAGTATAGAGAAACTTTTGATTGATAAACTCTGAACGACGGATACGTCCATCACTTGGCTTGATGTAGGCTTGTAACAAGGTAATCCCGTCCACTGATGGTTCAAAGAGAGGGCTATTGACATAAGCTGCCAGTTCCTCTTCATTTTGGAAGAGTTGAACGCCTAATCCCTTACCTGCTCGATTGTGCTTAGTAATCAAAGGATAGATATTCAATTTTCTTGCTGCTTCAATAATGTTCTCTTGCCCTAAAACTGCAACTGTTGCAGGAGTCTCGATACCAGATTCGTTTAACTTCAAATATTGTTTGACTTTACTGATTTCAAGGTTGATAGCCCCTGTTCCATTCACAACTTTGCGTCCGTGTGCTTCTAACCAAGTAATCACTTGCTCTGTAAATTCTGGCGCATAACGATGTCCTCTTGTGTGAGAAGAGGCAGACATACGATTGTAAAAGATACCTTGCGGCGGTGGGCTTTGCAAATCTAAAATCCCACTAGACAAATCCCATAGTTCATAAGGGACTTCTAATTCTTCCAACCATTTCACTAAATGTTGAGTCCATTCTAGATTCTCATGAATCACATAAACTTTTTCTTCACTCATTACTTAAAAACTCCTTAAGAAAAGCTGACTGATAATTGGCTTTCCTTTTCTTCTTCTAAAATATATCCTTCTGTTTTTTCAATAACGCTAACTGTTAAGATTTGACCCAAAACATTGATCATGGTACGGCCGGCATTGACAAAGAAATCAACTGCAAAAATCAAGGCCACTCCTTCAACTGGTAAGCCCAATTGAGGTGCTGCAGCAAGTAAAACCACAATAGCTCCTGATGGTACGGTTGCCGCAGTTTTTCCAATCAAGGTCAACAATAAAACAGTAAACAAGAGACTTGATAAAGAAAATTGAATACCATAGGCGTGGGCGATAAAAATTGTCGCTACTGAGAAATAAACTGCTGCTCCTTCTAAGTTAAAAGTATATCCTAAAGGAACAACTAAATCAATTGTATGCTCGTCATGCCCCTGTTTTTTCAAATCTTTAAGAAGTGATGGCAAGACCACACTAGAACTTCCAGTAACAAAAGCCAGAGTCAAGAGACTCCAATTTTCACGAAAGGCTGATAAATACGGTACTTTAAAGAAGAAAGCAATCAAAGGGAAAATAAGGAGAACCAATACAGCATAAGCCAGATAAGTTCCAATGACAAACTGACCAAGCCCAATCAACTTGTCAACACCAGTAGTTGCAACATCTTTAGCGATAAATCCAAAAATTCCAATCGGTGATAGTTTGATAATTACTGCAACAATCTTGTAAATGGCTTCAATCCAGATTTGGAAACCTTCGATAATTTTCTGAGATTTATCAGACTTAAGATTCCCAATTCCGTAACCAAGAAAGATGGCAAAAACGATAATTGGCAATAGAGCGCCATCTGAAAGAGATTTAACGATATTTGATGGAATGAAACCAAGCAAAAATTCGCTGAACTTGACATTGTTAGCAATCCCATCAAGGTTTCCACCAGTTTGACCGATATTCACTCCTTGACCAAATCCTAAATAGTAACTAGCAAATACAAACAAAAGAGTAATGGCAGTTGTTACGGCAAAAAAGTAAACCAAACTCTTGGTCAAGATTTTTCCGAAAGATTTTTTTCCGATTACTCCAGCTACTGCAACAACGATGGTTGGGAAGATTAGCGGAATGATAACCATATTGATCAATTTAATAAAGGCTTGACCTAAAAATTGATAAAAGCCTGCAAATTGTGGCCAGATAAGGGCAGCGATAACACCCAAGACCAAAGCCACCAATAATTGAATACCTAGTGAGAGTTTTGACCATAAAGTAACTAATTTCATAAGAAACTCCTTTGTTTTATTTGCTACTCATTCTACTACTATTCTTCTCTCCTGACTAATATATATTTTTTATTGTCACCATAAAAAAGATTTATAATGAAGGTTCAAACTACTCCAACTTTACAAAGTAAATCACATTGATGTTTGATATAGTATAAAAAATCAGTTTCTAAACAAAAATTTTTAGAAAAACACTGTTAAATCAAGGAATATGCTTTCCTTTTATTCAAATTTTATGATACAATATTGTTATGATTTTAATGAAACTCGCTTCCGTCTTGCTTTTGGTACTAACCTTGGCTTTGGCTATTATCTTTAGTAGATTTTTTAAGTTAAAGAAAAAGGGGATTAACTTTGCAGATTTGGCTTTTCCTTTTCTGATTTTTGAATACTATTTAATCAGTGCAAAGGTTTTTACCCATAATCAACTTCCCATTTTGGGGGCAGCCCTATCTTTGCTAGCTATTATTTTGGCTTTTTTCTTCCTGAGCAAAAAACGCAGCTTTTATTATCCAAAATTCCTTAAATTCTTTTGGAGAGCTGGATTTCTACTCACATTGCTCATCTACATCGTTATGATTGTTCAAATCTTCATGATGAAATAAAAATAAATCATGCCAGCACCTCAACAGTTGGCGACTAGTTCTTCCACATGAGGTGCTTTTCTAATGACATTTTAAAAAGAGATTATTAAAAAAATAGGAGATCAAACAAGTGAAAAAAACGCTCTTGGCAAGTGCCATCACGCTTACTTATCTAGGAATAACAACAAACCCAGCTTTAGCTGAAGAAAGTAAAGTACAAACTACTTCAGCAGAAACAACGCAACAGCCTACAACGGCTAACAAGGTTGAAACGAAGGAAGCAGTTCCTTCTACTGAAGCAGGTTCAAGCGTACCAACAACTTCTACAACAAATCCAAGTGAAACTCCAGCTAAGAAAGAGGAAGACAAGGCTCCAGAAGTCAAAAAAGAAAGTTGGGTATTAGAGGAAAACCACTGGAGTTTCTATGAAAACAATGCCCCTGTTCTTAACTGGAAAAAAATTCAAGGAAAATGGTACTACTTCAACAAAGATGGCATCATGCTGAGCGATACTATTTTTGACGGATATATCCTGACTAGTAGCGGGGCTATGGTCGATTCTGGTTGGAGTAAACTCCAAGATAAATGGTATTACGCTAACGCTTATGGAAAAATTTCTCAACAAAAATGGGATAAAATCGGTGGTGTCTGGTACTATTTTGATCAAGACGGAGTCATGCTCAGCAACACCATTTTTGACGGTTATCTCTTTACCAATAGTGGCGCCATGGCTGAGAATTCTTGGGTAAAACAAGATGGACAATGGTACTATGCCCTTTCTTCTGGTAAAGTAATCAAAAACAAGTGGGATAAAATTAGTGGTACCTGGTACTACTTTAACAAAGATGCTACTATGGCAAGTAACCAATGGCAAGGTAGCTACTACCTAAAAGCTAGCGGGGCCATGGCTGAAAAAGAATGGATTTTCGATAAAAATTATGATAGCTGGTTCTACTTAAAATCTGGTGGTGCTTACGCAGCACGTGAATGGATTGGCTCCTACTACCTCAAGGCAGGTGGCTACATGGCTAAGAGCGAATGGATTGACGACAACTACTATAAAGCCCGCTACTATGTAGATGAAAATGGAGTCTATGTTACAGGGACCCATAAAATCAATGGGCAAACTCATCAATTCCAAAGCAATGGGAAGTGGATTGGTGAAACTTCTGTGAGTCGTGGTTTTGAAAAAGGGAAATATAACAATATTATCTTCCTAGATCCTGGCCATGGTGGTAAAGATCCTGGTGCATCTTATTATAACATCACTGAAAAAGAACTGAATATGCAAGTTTACCAAAAGCTACGCAAGGAACTTGAAGGACTTGGCTATACTGTTCTTTCTTCAAGAGACAGTGATGTCTTTGTAGACTTTGTCACCGAACGTTCAAGAATGGTTAATAAGACTGATTCAGATATCTTTATTAGTATTCACTTCAATGCTAGTGGCAGCCCTGCTTCTAACCGTTCTGGTATTCAGACCTATTCTTACGAAGAAGCTGCTGGTTATCCTTCTAAGATTAATCCATACTGGCATAACCATCCCGACCGTATCAGTGAAAGCAATCGCCTAGCTGCAGATATCCACTCTTCCCTATTAGCTGAAACTGGTGCTAAAGATGCAGGACTCCTACAAAGTAGTTTTGCGGTCCTTCGAGAAACTGATAAACCAGCCGTTCTATTGGAATTGGGATATATTGACAATTTCAATGAAAACCAACAAGTTCGTAGTGATGCTTACCAAAATAGATTGGTAGCAGGGATTGTCAAAGGTATTCAAAAATATTACGCAGGTAAATAAAGTAAAAGCCTCGAGAAATCTCGAGGCTTTTTGTGTATAAGAATTCTGAATGAAAATATTTTTTTAAAAATTATAAATACTTGACAATATATACATATATGATACAATAAAGACAATAAGGTTCGCCTTAGAAATATAATGAAAAATTAAAGAGGAGATAAAACAATGAAAAAAGTTTTATTAACAAGTGCATTAGCATTATCAGCAATCGCTAGCGTTTCTTATGCAGCTACTGAAGTTCCTTCTATCCCAGGAGTAACCGCTTCAACTGCTGGAACAGTTACAAAGGCAAATGCTGCTAATAACCATAACAACCGTTTTGGTTTCGCTGTTTCTCCATTAAACAAGAAAGCTTTCAGTTTTGCAGGTGCTAAGACTTATCCAGCTAAGCCATATCCAGGAACAGACGGTAAACCTTTGAATGATTCAACTCGTGAGTTTGGACACAACACTCGCTTTGGTGCAGGTTTTAACGCTACTAAATCAGCTACTCCAACTACTCCAGCTACTCCAGCTAAGCCAGCTAAGCCAGCTACTCCAGCTAAGCCAGCTACTCCAACTACTCCAGCTAAGCCAGCTACTCCAACTACTCCAGCTAAGCCAGCTACTCCAGCTAAGCCAGCTACTCCAGCTACTCCAGCTAAGCCAGCTACTCCAGCTACTCCAGCTAAGCCAGATCCAAAAGCAATTCCAGGTGTAACACGTCCAACTACAGAAATTGTTACTGAAGCAAATGCTGCTAACAACCACAACAACCGTTTTGGTTATGCTGTTTCACCACAATATAAAGATGCTTACAGTGTATCAGGTGCTGAAACTTATAATACATCTGCTCCAATTGAAGGAACAGATGGTAAACCTTTGAATGATTCAACTCGTGAACTTGGAGATAACACTCGCTTTGGTGCAGGTTTTTCAAAATAATCTAAGGAATTTATCAATTTTATTTAACTTTTAAATAAGTTAAATAAATATAGGAGAAAACCAAGTTGGTTTTCTCCTTTTTCTTTTTTTGAAAAATGTTCAACTTTTTCATAATTTTGGCTTTTACTTTAGTGATATTATTTTTTCATATTCAGGTTAAATTACCTTGCTTTAATATTTTTTTCTGGAAAGAGGAAACCAATCCCCACGCAAGCCAACACTCCAGCACCGATTACCAACCCACTTGAAAGTGGCAAGATATCAAAAATAGCATTTGCAATGATAAAGGCAATAATCAAGCTCATGAGACTGGCCTTATAATCTTTTTTAACCAAATTCTCAAGAGTAAAGAATAGGAATAAACCTACTGGGAATAGTGCCCAGATGTTAACATCCAAACTTGGCCATCCAACTAAACCAAAATACAAAACTGCTGCTGCAACGACTAAAAATCCGATACCTACTACTTTTTTCATGATATAACCTCATTTTCTATTTTGTTAGGAAGCTTTATCTCCCCTTGACAATTACTACTATAACAGAAATAAAAATCGCAAACAATAGGTTTTGCCTATGTGGTAGTCATGATAGACTATGTGGTCAGAATTTTATAAGAAAGGAAAAAAGAAGCCTGTCCTAAGACAAGGCTTTATTTATTTTTAAGAACCAGCACTTTCGTAGGCATCCAATCCCCTGTCCCAAAGTTTAAGGGAAATAACAAAGAAAACAAGGGAAATCAGAATCAAACCACCAATATTAAATAGTCCATCCTTGTCCTGCAAGAAATAGCTGGCAGGATAGTAGGCCGTAAAGGCGAAAGGCACAATAAAGCTAATTAACCAACGAAGGAGCGAATTGTAAATGGAAATCGGGTACTTGGCAAAATCATTAAACATATAGAAAATATAAATCATGGCACCTGACTGTTTGGTCCAAAAAGCGATGCTAGCTGTCGCAATTTTCAAGGAAGTATAAATCAAGGTCGCAAAAGGAATACAAACTAGAAAAATCAGGAATTTTGGAAGAGTCCAAGCAATGCTAGTCGCCGTTGTCGCTAGTAAGATTCCACCGACCAAAAGTTCACCCAAGGCATCAATCTGAAAGGTCTCAACGAGGATGTGAAAGAGAGGATTGATAGGACGAGTCAGATACTTGTCAAACTCCCCTTTTCGAACTAGTCGTTGACCTAAAGCCCAGAGATTGTCAAAAAAGAGATGATCTAGTCCCTTTGGAATTAAGGAAAATCCATAGATAAAGGCAATTTCTTGAAAAGTCCAACCTTCTAGCGAGGGGATGTGTTGAAAGAGTACATTAAGAAACAAGAGGTTCAGGCCTTGAGTCAGAAAGACTCCCAACACACCAACCACAAAATCCACCTTGTATTCCATGATTTGCTTGATGTATTGTCTAATAAAAATCAGATGCATGCGTTGATATTTTTTCATCCTAACCTCCCTGAATGGTGATAAATGACTGGACTCGTTTCCAAATCAACTGAGACAAGCCCACCATCACTATAAGCCAGAAAAACTGAAGCAAAAGTGCTTGAAGAATCTGACTGGCATCGTATTTCCCAACAATAATCATGACCGGAGTGTAAATTAAGGATGAAAATGGCAAGAAGGACAGAATATCTGAAACGATTTTCGGAAAGAAAGCCAAGGGAATTAAACTTCCAGACATAAAGGACACTATTGAAGTCTTGAGTAGGTTGGAACCCCATAGATTTTTAAACACAAAAGCTGAAAAACCAAAGCAGATATTAAAGAAAAAGTTAATCAGATAAGCCAGAGTTAAGCTAAAGAGATAAAGGACAGTTAATCCCAGCACTTCTACAATACCTTGCCCAGATAAGATTTTCATCAAGACAATCACACTTAGAAATGGCAGGCCAACAGAGATAAAAATCAACCACTTGGAACCAAGTTCTGTGAAAAGATAAGAGGCCGCAAAATGCACTGGTCTCAGCAAGCGCATGATAATGGAGCCATCCTTGACCTCATCACCTATCATAAAGGAGCTATCAGACCTGGTCAACAGATTGGTCACAAAACTCATGATGATGTAGAGGGTGATATCTGCCATACTAAAGCCCTGAATCAAAGACTCCTGCGAGGAGTCAAAGACTGCCTTCCAGAGATAAAAGGCCACAAAAGCCCCCATGACATCACCAATCCGATAGAGAATAAAATTGACTCGATAGGTAATCAACTCCTGAACCCCTGCATTGATAAAGGGTTTATAACGTCTCCACAATTTGACCATCTTAGAGCTCCTTTCGATAGAAGCGACGGATAATATCCTCAATATCCGTATCTACCATCTTCAAATCACGGACTTCAAAATCAGACAGGGTTTGTTTGATAATATCAGCTGATTGGTAGCGGGAACTATCGAATTCAATATTGAGAGTATTTCCTTGTCTATCAATGGATATATCAGGCAAGCCCTCATAATGAGAGATGGGATGACTTTGACCTGGCGTCAGTTCAAAGGAAAGAGTCTTCATCTTGCCAAAGGTCTCCTTGAGCTGGCTAACCGTTCCATCAAAAATCTCTTGCCCCTTGTCAATCATAAAAATCCGATCACAGAGTTGCTCAATGTCGCTCAAGTCGTGAGTGGTCAGGAGAATAGTAGTTTCTTCCTCTTGATTGATTTGAGTAATAGCCCGGCGAATGTTATCCTTGACCGACACATCCAAACCAATAGTCGGCTCATCTAAAAAGAGAACCTTGGGATTGTGAAGCAAGGAAGCCGCAATATCCGCCCGCATCCGTTGACCCAGTGAAAGAGTCCGCACAGGATCCTTGATAAATTCCTTCAAATCCAAAACTTCATTCAAAAAGTCCATGCGCTTATGGAAAAGCGAGTCCGGTACATCATAGATCTCTTTCAAAACTGTGTAGGTCTCTTGCAGTGCCAAATCCCACCATAGCTGGGTACGTTGTCCGAAAACGACTCCAATATCCTTGACATAATCTTGTCGATTATCCTGGGGAATCTTGCCGTTAATCCGACAAAAACCAGATGTCGGTTTTAAAATCCCTGTCAGCATTTTGATGGTGGTTGACTTCCCAGCACCATTTGCCCCTATAAATCCTAAAATCTGCCCTTTTGGAACTTCAAAGGTTAAATCCTTGACCGCTTCAAATGTCTGCTTTTCAGGATGAATAAAGGAGCGCAAAGCTCCCTTCAAGCCCGGTTCCTTAACAGTCTTCACAAAATTTTTCTGAAGATGTTGCACTTCTATCATTGCCATATCTATCTCCTTATCGTAAGAAACAACATTGTATTTTTGACTACAAATATTCTAAATCCTTACTTTCTACACCTTTTCAATATTATTACAGAAGGATTTATACCAACCTATTATAATCCAATAAAAAAAGGAATGCAAGCGTTTGCTTATTGATTTTGAAATTAGAGATTTCTCTCTTAAAATAATGCTTTTGAGTCAGAAATTCTGGTTTAATAGTTTCCTTAAAACACCAAAAAACCTGCCATTAGGGGCAGGCTACGAATTGTAAAAAAGCAAACTATTTTGATCAATATGAATCACTATTTAATCAAAGAACTAATCTTTCATAATTCTTTTCACAATCCCATTTCTATCAATTAGAAAACAATCTGGAAAGGTCATCTGCTCCCATTTTTCATAATCAAAACTGGAATCAAAGTGATGTAGTAGTATTCCTATCAGATTCCCGTGTGAACTAAGTAAAATCGTTTTTTCTGAGTATCTCTCTTCCAATTCCATTAAAAAATTTAGTACTCTAGCTAGTGCATCTTGATTTGATTCCCCTCCTGAAAGAGATTCACTGGGATTTTGCCATAAATATTTAATACTGTCTTCAAACTCAGAATCTTTTATAAAGGTTGAAGATAATTTTCGCTCTCGTAACCGATTATCAAGAACTATTTTATCAAATTGAATTGGCGAGCTATTAATCGTTTCAAATGCTCGTTTATAAGGACTAGAAAAATAATGATCAATATTAAAAGAATTCAAAAACTCTAACTGGTCAAGAGATGAAAATCCTTTTTCTGACAAAGTTCTATTAAAATCATCACTTGAAAATTTTGAATGAGCATGTCTAAGTAAAATATAAGAATTATTCATAAGTCATTACCTTTCAATTATTGTCATCAGTCTCAATGGATTTTTAAGCCCTCAATTATTCTCTAAAAATTCTTTAATGCGAGAAATAAGTTCATGACTTTGATAATGATAAAGTTCGTGAGGCGCATCCATATAGATGACCTGAACATTAGACTGGTCGCTTGCAAATTTCTCTGCATAATGTTGCCATTCTGATTGGCTAAAGGTCGTGCCTTCACCGTTAGAAACCAGGAGTAAGGCTGGAATTTTCGGATTAATACTAGATGGAACTTTCTTGGCATTTTCCTTTACCAAACGGGATTCATGAAGCATGGTTTGTGACATCAACTGCTTATATGCTAGTAATTTATATTGTTGTCGTTCAGTTTCAGTCAGAGTTGGATTTTTTATATAAAAGGACTCAGGGAAATAGCGTAATAAACCAATCTTACTGCTCCAATAAGCCACAGTAAGCAAGGTCTGATTATCCTTTAAATCCTCATAACTTGCTGGTAATGCCCAATCCAGACCAACCAAGGCTTTCACTTCATCAGGATACTTTTCCTGCCAAGCCAGACTTTCAAGACTAGCCATGGAATGAGACAGAATGATAAAAGGTCCTGATATATTTGCTTGTGATAGAGCTTGACGTGTCTCAGACAAAACTTCCATCACATCTCTGGACTGATTACTATCCTCGCTATAACCATAGCCAGCTCTCTCGACTACGACTACCTTATATTTTTTTGATAAGGAATCTGTTAGATTCTTAAAGTCTAATATAGGTGAAGCAATTCCAGCACCTGATAGAACTACTATTGTCTCTGGACCATCCCCCTCAACGTAGACATTAATTTTGTGCCCATTAACGAGAACAGTTTTACCCATAGGAGTTAGAGAGGCTTGTTCCTTTTCTAAGCTGACACGATGAAAGATAAATGTCCCTACTAAAAACAAAAGAATGAAACTAAGAAGCCCTAGACACCATTTTTTCAGTTTTTTCATAGCATTATTGTACAAAAATTAGACTCTTTTAGCAACTTAAGTATAAGAATTTTCCAGTATAATCTGTCTATATCCAGAAACAAAAAACCCACCTTCACAGGCGGGTTTGATTTTTTATTGTAAAACTAGATTAAGCTTTACCTTCTGAACCGAATACGTCGATACGTTCTTCAACTGATGCTTGGATAGCTTTGACACCGTCAGCCAAGAATTTACGTGGGTCGAAGAGTTTCTTCTTGTCGTATTCTGCTTCGTTTGCTTCGTAGTCACGAGCAAATTTACGAGTTGCGTTAGCGAATGCGATTTGGCATTCAGTGTTAACGTTAACTTTAGCAACACCAAGTTTGATAGCTGCTTGGATTTGGTCATCAGGAATACCTGATCCACCGTGCAATACGATTGGGAAGCCTGGAAGAGCTTCTGTCAATTTTTGCAAGTGGTCAAGGTCAAGACCTTCCCAGTTTGCAGGGTAAGGACCGTGGATGTTACCAATACCAGCTGCCAAGAAGTCAATACCAGTTGCAACCATTGCTTTAGCGTCTTCGATTGGAGCCAATTCACCTTTACCGATGATTCCGTCTTCTTCACCACCAATAGTACCAACTTCAGCTTCTACTGAGATACCTTTAGCGTGTGCTTTTTCAACTACGTCTTTAGCCAATTTAAGGTTTTCTTCAACTGGAAGGTGTGAACCGTCAAACATGATTGAAGTGTAACCAACTTCGATACACTCAAGTGCATCTTCGTAGTGACCGTGGTCAAGGTGGATAGCTACTGGTACAGTGATACCCATTGATTCTACAAGGTTAGCGATCAAGTTGCGAGCAACTTTGTAACCACCCATGTATTTAGCAGCACCCATTGAAGTTTGGATCAAAACTGGAGCTTTTTTAGCTTCTGCTGCGCGCAAGATAGCTTGAGTCCACTCAAGGTTGTTTGTGTTAAATCCACCAACTGCATAACCGTTGTCACGAGCTGCTTGGACAAATTTTTCTGCTGAAACGATTGCCATTTTATCAGGCCTCCTGTATATTTTTATGGGATATCCCATTTACATTGTTCATTTTATCACTTTTTGACAAAAAAATCTAGTTTTTCCTGTAGTTTAGATTGAATTTCTTCTATCTAAAAATATGGAACTCTCCTCAAAGTCCTAATCTTACAGGTCTTTGGGTAGGTTCATATAAAAGGCTAAGTGGTCTTCATAGCGTTCAAATCGATAGTCAATTTCTTCGTTTTCCAATAAACTTTTCACTACGAAAAGTCCCAAACCAGCTCCCTTACTTTGTCGACTAGAAACCGTAAAGGATTGTTCAAATTTATCTTGCTCCTCAGGAGTACAGGCGTTCTCAATGAAAACCCAGCCATCTTCTGTCCCAATTTTTAAATAACCTCCTTGAACAGAGTGTTTCACAGCATTACTGATAAGATTGGAAAGAATCAGCTTTAGTACCGAAGGATTTAGATAAGTTTGTTGGTCAGTCAGTTGATTCACAACTGAAATTTCCCTCTCTTTGGCTAATAAATCATAATCCTTTAAGAGAAAATCTGTCATTTCAAGAAGGTTGATTTTTTCTTTCTTATCTCGCAATTCTTGCACTGAAGAAAGGGATAAGATTTGCTGGACATGGTGAGTCAAATCATCCACGATACCCAAAGAAACTCCCAGATAATGGTCCCGATCCTTATAGCGTCCAATATTGGCTTTCATATTCTCCAGAAGAATCTTTAGACTAGCTAGAGGTGTTTTCAGTTCATGGGAAGCACCTCGCAAAAACTCAACCTTCATCTTTTCCAGCTGGAGGATGGCCTCGTTCTTTTCATGCAAGTCTGCAATGACCGTCAAGAGATGCTGATAAAGGCTGTTGATTTGTTCTTTAAGATCGCCAATTTCATCCTTAGAATCCACGCGCAACCTCACTTCTGCATCCAAATCCATCATCCGTCGAGTCACTCGTTTGATTTCCAAAATAGGAGCAACAATGGTTCTAGCATAGATAAAGGCGATGAGGAGCGAAATGATGAAAGACGCTAATAAAGTATAAGGCAGAAATTGAAGACTGATGTCTTCTGCTTCTTTCTGCAAATCCATAGAAGCTAAAAACTGCAAGGTCATCGTCTGACCATCCTTAGTTTGAACTTCTCTTTCCTCAATAACCAAGGAGGCCGTTTGTCGTTGTTTATCAACGGGAAGATTATCATTGACTTCCAACTTATCCTGAGTCATCTCTCCCTTAACAGCTCCCTTAATATCACTGCTTTTAGAATAAAGTTCAAGGACTTCCTGAATAGCTTGACTATCTTTGCCTTGGAGAGACTGGGCAATTTCTGTAGCCTTTTGCCCTATGCTCTCCTGACGATGACTGAGATAGGTCGGAGGAAAGAGGAAATAGATGGCCAAATGCAAACAAATGACCAAGGTAGAAAATACCGAGAAGGTATAGATAAAAATTTTTTTAAATAAACCTGAACGTCTCATTTTCTCTCCAATTTATAACCAACATTGCGCACGGTAAGAATACAGTCTAAATCCAATTTTTTCCGTAGTTCCTTGATATAGACATCGATCACTCTGTCAAAGGGAACCTCATCTGTCATCTTCCATACAGCATCGATAATCTGCGACCGTGTTAAGGCTCGACCTTCATTTTTAACCAGATAGTCTAAAATTTCCAGTTCTTTTGCATTCACTGCAACTTCTTGACCAGCTACTTTAGCGCTATAACTGTCAAAGTCTACCTCGGTGTCTCTATAGGTAAAAATACGACCAGTATCATAATAACGTTTAAAGATGGCATCCACTCGTACTTTTAACAAAGATAGAGAAAAAGGCTTTTCCAAATAACCATCTGCTAATGCAGCAAAGGCACTCATCTTATATTCTTCGTCCTGAAAGGCTGTTAACATGAGGACAGGAACTTGACTACTTTTTCGGATTTCTGACAAAACCTCTAAACCATTGAGTTTAGGCATTTGAATATCTAAGAGAACCAGAGCTACTTGGTGATGAGAAAATTGTTCTAAGGCTTCTTGACCATCTGCAGCCTGAATGGTTTCATAGCCACAATCCGCCAAGTAATCACTAATTCCCTCACGAATCATGTCTTCATCTTCTACAATTAGAATTTTCATATAAATCCTTTTCTATCAAAAATGCTACCTATATTATATCTCATTTGAGTGAGAATAGGTAGCAAGTTTTTTTATTCACTATCCAACAAGAGTTCTTTTGGTTGTTTAAATAGGAGATTACTTGAAGCAAGTGCCATAACTAGTACCACTAGAACTAATCCAAGTACAAAAACGATAGCAAAGTCTGATGGTTGAATGGATATATCTAAACTTGAAAGAGTCTTGCTAAAGCCGTCCACTTCTGCTCCACCACCGAGATTGGAAGCTTGTGCTGCCTTACTAGCTTGCTTGGCCACATCTGATGTGACATTGGCAAGAACTGTATTTCCAATAGCACGCGCTGTATAGTTGGCTAGGAAGTAGGCTGAAATAAGAGCTGGAATAGCAATCATAACTGCTTCTGTGATAAATTGACCCAGAATACTTACTTGTTTAAGACCAATGGAAAGAAGAATTCCAACTTCTTTACGACGAGCATTAATCCATAGCGTGAGTAAGAGAGCAAGCAGGAGAACCGAGAAGCTCAAGCTACCCCAGAAGAGGAGATTAGCCATCTTGTACATGCCTGAGATAGATTGTTCAAGAGCAGGATAGTTTGATGAACTCTTAATCAAGCTATACATCTTCCAGTTGATACCGTTGATAGAGCCTATTTCTTGCATGACACTATCTAGGTTCTTATCTCCAGCTACAAAGAAAGTAGCATCTCCATAAATCGCGGTATCTTCTGTATAGCCATAGAGCTGGGCAGCTGTGTGAATATCTGTGATTGCTGTATTTTCATATAGTTCCTGTGAGTAGGTCACAGCAGATTTGTTATGTCCATCAAAAAGTCCTTTGATGGTTACTTCTACTGTTTCTTTGGCTCCTTTTTCATTATCTGCATCGTAGATATTGGAGTTGAGTTTGACCTTGTCTCCTACTTTCCAACCGTGTTTAGCAGCCAGGTCTTTATGCATGAGAATCTGATATTTGTCATCGTTTGTTAAATGCTCACCTTCGACCAGTTTGTAAGAGCCTGATACAAACTTATCTTCCTTAGAAGAGTCATTAACACCTGTTATCATCAAACTACTTCCAAAACGTTGAGCTCGATCTGGCGTTAGATTTTTCTTGGTTTCAGGTGTCACAATTAGTTCATAACCAGTTAAATCACCGATAGCATTAATCCGTTTGATGTAGGATTCAATGGCCTTATTCTCAGTAATTTTTTTGATATCTTCACCCTTGATATTCCCTGCACCACGTGGAGTTCCTTGGTTGACTCTACGATTGATTTGCATCGAAAAACTATTGGTGATATTTTTAAAGGTTTCTTGAGAAGCCTTGGCTGTCGCACCCTTGATAGACAAGCCGACCAAACTCAAACTAGCCATCAAGAGAATGATGAGAAAGATCACAAGAGACTTGAAAAATTTTCTTGTGACATAGGCAAATGCGTTGTGTAACATAAGATTCCTTTCTAGGTTTACTTCACTTATATATTTAAAAGATTTAGTTACTATTTTTTCTTGTTTCAGTCAGTTTCTTATCCTTCAATTCAAGTGTAATATCTGACGCTTGAGCAACTTCCTTACTGTGGGTCACAACGATCACACACTTGCCTGTTTTCTCAGCAAGAAATTTGAGGAGTTCGATGATATCCCCAGCTGTCTTAGGATCTAGGTTTCCGGTTGGTTCATCCGCTAAAATCACGGGTGCTTCAGATACAAGGCTACGAGCAATGGCAACACGTTGTTGCTGCCCACCTGATAATTGAAGAACATTTCGCTTGATCTGACTTTCATCTAAACCAAGTTCAAGTAGCGTATCCTTGCTGGCCTTCTTATTAACCAAGCGGATATTTTCTAATGGAGAAAGATAATCAATGAGGTTATAATTTTGGAAAACTAGCGAGATATGGTGCATTCTGTGGTAAGAATAACCTTGTTCACGAATGTCCTTTCCCTCAAACTTAATAGCACCTTCTACTGGGCTATCAAGTCCTGCTAATAGGGACAAGAGCGTGGATTTCCCTGCTCCTGATTCTCCAATGATGCTATAGAATTTTCCAGGTTCAAAATCGTAATTGATTTTATATAATACTGCTTCTGCAGTGTTCTTGTAACGATAAGTAAGATCTTGTAATTGTAGTAAAGTCATGATTTCTCCTTTATTAACTGATGGATGATAAAATTTCTTTCGGTGATTTTCTAAATAAAAATAGGAAACAAAGTGCAACTGACAAGCAGCTGATTATAAGTAGGAAGATATAAGATTCTCCAAATGATAGAAGACTTGTTGAAAGATTCGTTGCTTTTGCTAGCGTATCTTGTAGGGCAGCTTGGTCGCCACTTGCTAATACAGTCTTCAAGAGATAGGAAGTAATGGCATTTCCAGCTACAAATGCTGGTAAAATTGCTGCCAATGAAACCAGGATAACTTCCAGGCAGAATTGGCTAAAGATTGCTATTTTTCCTTTTCCTAGCGCCAATAAAATACCAACCTCGTAGACTCGCTCTCGTAACCAAAGTGACAAGACCAAGACCAGAGCTCCTACACCAGCAATCATAATACCATAGAGGAAAATTTGTAGGAAGGTTTGGAAGGCCGAAACTGAATCCTTGATTTGTTCAAAGGCCTTATTTTCCTTTTCCACTTGAAAGCCTTGATTTTCAAGAGATAACTTTTCAACCTCTTGAATGATGTCATCCATATCTTTTGGATTTTCTAGATAGAAACGAGCGGCAGTAACTTGAGCTTCCTTATTTCCAAGAAGAGTTTGGCTACTTTCGTAGTCTGTATAGACCATATTTTCACTAAAGTCAGATGATAGACCGGTAAACTTCTCTTGCTTCTTACCAGTGAAAATACCCACGATTTCATAATCTAGCCTTTGTCCACTATTTCCTTCTACTTGACCAGGATTTAAGCTAATCTTATCTCCTACTCTAAGATTGTTTTTCTTAGCTAAATCTTCGTGGATTAAGATTTTCTTGCTATCCCCTTTTTGGATATGTCTTCCTTCTTTAAGAGTAAAGGCAGAGCTTGTAAAGGAGACATCCTTAGAAGAATCTTCTAAAGCAATCAAACTGATAAGATTTTTTTCAGCCTCTGTCAAATCATCCCTTTGGATACTTTGTTCTCCAGTAACGACTTCTTTGTCAGTTAACTTGGCTATTGTTTCTAGCTCAGGTGAAATCTTCTCAAGGCCCTTTATCTTTTTAAGCTCATCTAGTTGAGACAGTTGAAAAGTCTGATCTGCTTCGATTCTTTTAATCGAAAAAGATGTATTCAGTGAGCGATAAAGATTATTTTCTACTGTTTTGTTGGACTTCATTAGCGTCAAACAAGCTGATATTCCTGCCAATAAAACAAATAGAATCAAGAATAATATGAGACTTCTCAGTCGTTTTCTGCTGACATAAGCCCAAGCTCTTTGAGTGGGATTCATATAGCACCTCCATATTTGTAAATCCATTATAATATTCAAATATGAAATGTTTATGAAATAAAAAAGAGCAAATAAAATTTGCCCTCAAATGGTAAAAAAATAAAGAGCTAGCCAAAGCTAACTCTTTTCCTATGCGGAGAGAGGGACTTGAACCCTCACGACCTAAAGCGGTCACAGGATCCTTAGTCCTGCGCGTCTGCCAATTCCGCCATCCCCGCGTCGATTACTTTACTAGTATATCAACTTTGAAAAAAATTGTCAAGACTTTTTCCAGATTTTTTCATCTTGAAATGTATTATTCTGTAATTTCAAGCAAATTTTCATCAACCAATTTCGCACCAAGTGTATTCTTAAAATGTCCAAGTGCAAAGGCATGATTCTCAGGCCAAATGGATGCTACTGCCGGTTTCACAACTTCTATCTTATAACCAAGATTATAAGCATCAATGGCTGTATGCAAGACACAAATATCTGTAAGAACTCCCGTCAAAATGACAGTATCCACTTTACGCTCTCTGAGACGGATATCCAAATCTGTCCCAGAAAATGCTGAATAGTGACGCTTGTCCATCCAGAAAACACGACTATCATCAGCATGTTCCTGATAGAAGTCGGCTAACTTGCCATACAAATTTCGTCCACTAGTCCCAATAATGTTATGTGACGGGAAGAGTTTACTTTCAGGATGAAAAACATCATTTTCTTCATGGGCATCGATTGTAAAAAAGATATAATCTCCACGTTCAAAAGCCTTTTGGGTCACCCCATATATATCATCAGATATTGCTTGAGCTGGAGCACCCGCAGTAAGTTTCCCATGATCCGCTACAAAATCTTCTGTATAATCAATAGAAATTAGTGCCTTAACCATTAATAGTTCCTCTTTTTCACTTCTTCAAAAATATCTGGGATTAGAACTTTGAGATAAGTTCCTTTCATACCAAGAGAACGACTTTCAATAATCCCTGCTGATTCGAGTTTACGAAGAGCATTGACAATCACCGAACGTGTAATACCGATACGATCTGCAATGATAGAAGCTGTCAATTGACCTTCATTACCATTTAGTTCTCCTAAAATAGCTGATACTGCTCGCAATTCAGAATAAGAAAGGGTATTAACTGCCATAGTGACTGCTGTACGACGACGAATATTTTTCTCGTCTTCTTCACGTTGGAAGTTCAACAATTGAATTCCAACTACAGTGCTTGCAATCTCAACAAGGATCAAGTCCTCTTCTTCAAATTTCTTGTCATTACGCCAAATAATCAAAGAACCCAAGCGGATACCAGAAACATGAATCGGAGCAATTGTTGTCAAACCATCTGGAAAATCTGAACGACTTTCAGTCGGAAAAATAGTCAAATCATGTTCTACTGGAAGGTTATACTCTGTATCATAAATCATGTTTGCTGCTTGAATATATTCATCAGGGAAAATTTTTGATTGGAAAAATTGCTCTACACGGTCATTATTGGTCTTGTAGCGCATAAAGTATCCCAAGAGGCGCCCTTTACTATTCAAAATGCAGGCATTGCAATCAATGATATCAGCCAATTGACGCGTGATTGCGTTGTAGGGAAGATCATCTTGTAATTTCTCCTCAGAACGCTTTAGGATCGATGTAATTTTTCTTGTTTTTTCTAATAAATGTACCATTTTTTACCTCGCATATAATCGCTTTCATTATATCACAAAATTCTGACTACTTCAACAATTATCTGAAAATTGTTTATTGAATTGCAATTCAAGTGTATTCGAAAATTTTTCCTATTTTTTATTATTTTCTTATTGACAGCTTCCTACATTTTTGATAAGATAATATTACAAGATAACAAATATATAAATATAATTTTCTCGTATTACTTTTCATATGACTCTCGGTCTCCTTATATATAAAAGCGATCCACCTCAGTGAACCGCTTTTTTTGTTATTTATCTCCTTTGTTACGAATAACAAAGCCTGTTTTCTTCTCACTTGAAGTATTGCGTGGTTTTTTATGATCCTTACGGTAACGCTTCTCTTTATCAAATCGATCCTTTGAACGTCCACCTTTTCGGTAGTCATCACGACGTCCATTGCCACGGCGTTCACTGTCTCTACGGTCGTCTCCACGACGGCCTCCTCGACCACCCTTACCTTTACCACCAAATCCACCACCAGATGGTTTAAATGGTAATGGTTTCTCACGCGCAATTTCAACTTCTGGAAGACTGTCAGGATCCTGAACCGTCAAGCTAAGGATATACATGGCCAATTCTTCTGGGCTGAATTCTGCAGCCAATTTACGAGCATCTTTTGCGAATTTCTCAAAGTTTCCACGAATGGTTTCGTCAGCAAAATCACGTTCAATCTTCTTAAGTGCAACCTGCTTCTTAGCTTGGAAGGCTTCTTCTGCACTTGCCGGCTTGAGACCTTTCATACGTTTCTTAGTCAAGTTCTCAATGATTTGTAGATAACCCATTTCATTAGGTGAAACGAAGGTAATAGACTGACCTGACTTACCTGCACGTCCTGTACGACCAATACGGTGAACATAACTCTCAGGGTCTTGTGGGATATCGTAGTTGTAGACATGAGTCACACCTGAAATATCCAAACCACGAGCAGCCACGTCTGTTGCAACTAAGACGTCAAGGTTGCCATTTTTAAAATCACGAAGGACACGAAGACGTTTGTTTTGGTCCAAATCTCCATGAATCCCTTCTGCACGGAAACCACGGATTTTAAGCCCACGAGTTAACTCGTCTACACGACGTTTGGTACGACCGAAGACAATAGACAACTCGGGTTGATCAACATCCATGAGACGAGTCATAGTATCAAATTTTTCTTGTTCTTTAACTCGGATATAGTATTGGTCAACCAATTCAGTTGTTAATTCCTTAGCAGCAATCTTCACATGCTCAGGTTCTTTCATGAACTGAACACCAATACGTTTGATGGCATCTGGCATAGTTGCTGAAAAGAGTAAGGTTTGACGATTTTCTGGGACACGAGAGATGATTGCTTCGATGTCTTCAAGGAAGCCCATGTTCAGCATTTCATCTGCTTCGTCAAGGATAAGAGTTTCAATGTCCTGTAGTTTCAAGGCCTTGCGTTTGATCAAGTCTAGGAGACGACCAGGCGTTCCAACTACGATATGAGCACCTGACTTAAGTGCCTTGATTTGTTTTTCGATACTTGAACCACCATAAACAGAACGGACTTTTACACCCTTGCTTCTACCAAAGCGGAAAAGTTCTTCCTGACTTTGTACAGCTAGTTCACGGGTTGGTGCAATGACCAAAGCTTGAATGGTTGCTTCTTCTGTACGAATTTTTTCAAGAGTTGGCAAGCCAAAGGCTGCAGTTTTCCCTGTACCTGTTTGAGCTTGTCCGATAACATCTTTTCCTTCAAGAGCCAAAGGAATGGTTTGCTCTTGGATAGGACTTGCTTCTACAAATCCTGCTTTTTCGATTTCTGCTAACAAATCCGCAGAAAGATTAAATTCATTAAATTTCACGTTATTCTTCTTTCTAAAGATGGTGCGAAGCCATCCTATAGCGCTTAGTTTATACTTTTCTTGTCATGACGTACTTTCATACCTTTTATGAAAGACCGTGTTGCTTCTTTTCCACTAAAGAAAAGTACTGCTTTTTTGCAACTTATCTAGTATAACATAAGACAGGGTCAAAAGATAGTCTAACCACCTGATTAAATCATGTAAACGATTTTTCTATCTTTTGAACTCGATTCATCAAAGCATTCTCGAGACTATTTTGTTTGGATATTTTTTCCCGTAGCAGATTTGTGCAAAAGTTTTTTTCTTGTGCTAGAATGAAAATCAAACAGGAGGATTTAAAAATGTTAACATACGATTTAATTGTCATTGGATTTGGTAAGGCAGGTAAGACGCTTGCTGCCAAACTAGCTTCAGCTGGTAAAAAAGTTGCCCTTATCGAGCGCAACAAGGCTATGTACGGTGGAACTTGTATCAACATCGGTTGTATCCCAACTAAAACCTTGTTAGTCGCTGCAGAAAAAGACTTGTCATTTGACGAGGTTATGGCTACAAAAAATACAGTTACTACACGTCTCAATGGTAAAAACTATGCTACTATTGCTGGTACAGGCGTTGATATCATTGATGCTGAAGCTCACTTTGTTTCTAATAAAGTCATCGAAATTCAAGCTGGTGATGAAAAACAAGAACTGACTGCTGAAACAATCGTAATCAACACTGGTGCTGTCTCAAATGTATTGCCGATTCCAGGTCTTACTACAAGTAAGAACGTCTTTGACTCAACAGGCATCCAAAACTTGGACAAATTGCCAGAAAAACTTGGTATCCTCGGTGGTGGAAATATCGGTCTTGAATTTGCTGGTCTCTACAACAAACTTGGAAGCAAGGTAACCGTCTTAGACGCTTTGGATACTTTCTTGCCTCGTGCTGAACCTTCTATCGCTGCTCTTGCTAAACAGTACATGGAAGAAGACGGAATTGAACTCCTTCAAAACATCCATACTACTGAAATCAAAAATGATGGCGACCAAGTCCTTGTCGTAACTGAAAAAGAAACCTATCGTTTCGATGCCCTTCTCTATGCAACAGGACGCAAACCAAATGTGGAACCACTTCAACTTGAAAACACAGACATTGAACTAACTGAGCGTGGTGCAATCAAGGTCGACAAACACTGCCAAACAAACGTTCCTGGTGTCTTTGCAGTTGGAGATGTCAATGGTGGACTTCAATTCACTTACATTTCACTCGATGACTTCCGTGTTGTCTACAGCTACCTTGCTGGTGATGGCAGCTACACTCTTGAGGACCGTCTCAATGTACCAAACACCATGTTTATCACACCTGCACTTTCACAAGTTGGTTTGACTGAAAGCCAAGCTGCTGAATTGAAACTTCCATACGCTGTTAAGGAAATCCCTGTCGCTGCTATGCCTCGTGGCCACGTAAACGGAGACCTTCGTGGAGCTTTCAAAGCAGTTGTCAACACTGAAACCAAAGAAATTCTCGGGGCAACTATCTTCTCTGAAGGTTCTCAAGAAATCATCAATATCATTACTGTTGCTATGGACAACAAGATCCCTTACACTTACTTCACAAAACAAATCTTCACTCACCCAACATTGGCTGAAAACTTGAATGACTTGTTTGCGATTTAATTATAGAAAGCAGTCCGATAGCGGGCTGTTTTTCTTTTTCTAAAATCTCAAATCTGTCTTTTCCAGCATTTATGATATAATAGAAACATGAAATTAAAAACTACTTTGGGCCTTCTTGCTGGGCGTTCTTCTCATTTTATTTTGAGTCGTCTTGGACGTGGAAGTACGCTCCCTGGAAAACTTGCCCTTCAATTTGATAAAGATATTTTACAAAATTTAGCAAAAAACTACGAGATTGTTGTGGTAACTGGTACCAATGGGAAAACCTTAACAACCGCTCTCACTGTCGGTATCCTAAAAGAAATTTATGGTCAAGTGTTAACCAATCCAAGTGGTGCCAACATGATTACAGGGATTACGACTACTTTCTTGGCTGCAAAATCTTCAAAAACTGGAAAAAATATTGCAGTTCTTGAAATCGACGAAGCTAGTCTCTCACATATCTGTGACTACATCCAGCCTAGTCTTTTCGTTATCACCAATATTTTCCGCGATCAAATGGACCGCTACGGTGAGATTTATACAACCTATAACATGATTTTGGACGCTATTCGAAAAGTTCCTACTGCTACTGTTCTGCTAAACGGTGATAGTCCGCTTTTCTACAAGCCTGCAATTCCAAATCCTGTTCAATATTTTGGTTTTGATTTAGAAAAAGGTCCAGCGCAACTTGCTCACTACAATACTGAAGGTATTCTCTGCCCTGAATGTCAAAGTATTCTGAAATACGAGCTCAACACTTATGCTAACTTGGGAGCTTATATCTGTGAAAATTGTGGATGCAAGCGTCCTGACTTGGACTACCGTCTGACAGAATTGGTTGAGTTGACTAACAATCGTTCTCGTTTTGTTATTGATGGTCAGGAATATGGTATTCAAATCGGTGGTCTCTACAACATCTACAATGCTCTTGCTGCAGTTGCTATCGCTCGTTACCTAGGCGCTGATTCTCAACTGATTAAACAAGGATTTGACAAGAGTCGTGCTGTCTTTGGACGACAAGAAACCTTCCATATCGGTGACAAGGAATGCACACTGGTTCTTATTAAAAACCCTGTTGGTGCTACCCAGGCCATCGAAATGATCAAACTAGCTCCTTATCCATTTAGTCTATCTGTTCTCCTCAATGCCAACTATGCAGACGGGATTGATACCAGCTGGATTTGGGATGCTGACTTTGAGCAAATTACGGATATGGACATTCCTGAAATCAATGCGGGTGGAGTTCGTCATTCTGAAATTGCTCGTCGTCTACGTGTTACTGGCTATCCAGCTGACAAGATCACTGAAATAAGTAGCCTGGAACAAGTTCTCAAAACGATCGAAGCTCAAGACTGCAAGCATGCCTATATCCTTGCGACTTATACGGCTATGCTAGAATTCCGAGAATTACTAGCCAATCGTCAGCTTGTTAGAAAGGAGATGAACTAATGGTTTATACTTCACTTTCCTCAAAAGACGGCAATTACCCTTACCAATTAAATATCGCCCACCTCTATGGGAATCTCATGAACACCTACGGAGATAATGGAAACATCCTCATGCTCAAGTACGTCGCTGAAAAGCTGGGTGCACATGTAACAATTGATATCGTTTCGCTTCATGATGATTTCGATGAACATCACTACGATATTGCCTTTTTCGGTGGTGGCCAAGACTTTGAACAAAGTATCATTGCTGGTGATTTGCCTGCTAAAAAAGAAAGTATCGATAACTTTATCCAAAATGACGGTGTTGTCCTTGCTATCTGCGGTGGTTTCCAACTATTGGGTCAGTATTATATTGAAGCTTCTGGAAGACGCATTGAAGGCTTGGGTGTCATGGGACATTACACACTCAACCAAACCAATAACCGATTCATTGGTGACATTAAAATTCATAACGAAGAATTCGATGAAACCTACTATGGTTTTGAAAATCACCAAGGCCGCACCTTCCTCTCAGATGACCAAAAACCACTGGGGCAGGTCGTATACGGAAACGGAAATAATGAAGAGAAAATCGGTGAAGGTGTTCACTATAAAAATGTCTTTGGTTCTTATTTCCACGGGCCTATTTTATCTCGTAACGCCAACCTAGCCTATCGCTTGGTCACTACTGCTCTTAAGAAAAAATATGGTCAGGACATCGACCTTCCAGCTTATGAGGATATCCTTAGCCAAGAAGTTGCTGAAGAATACAGCGATGTTAAAAGCAAGGCAGACTTCAACTAATACTTAGATTCCAACATGCTATTAGCTGTTGGAATTTTTTTAAGTTCTTTTCCCCTTCTCCCTTGCATTTTCTCCTAATTTTTGCAAAAATAGAGGGGTAGAAAGAAGGTAGCATATGTCTAAATTACAACAAATTTTAACTTATCTTGAATCAGAAAAGCTAGACGTCGCTGTCGTATCTGACCCCGTCACAATTAATTACCTCACTGGCTTTTACAGTGATCCACACGAACGTCAAATGTTCCTCTTTGTCCTTGCAGATCAGGAACCACTTCTCTTCGTTCCAGCCCTTGAGGTTGAGCGTGCAACTAGCACTGTCTCATTCCCAGTAGTTGGCTACGTGGACTCTGAAAACCCTTGGAAGAAAATCCAAAACGCCTTGCCACAGCTTGATTTCAAACGTGTAGCAGTTGAGTTTGACAATCTCATCTTGACTAAATACCACGGTTTGAAAACTGTCTTTGAAAGTGCTGAGTTTGAGAACTTGACTCCATTGATCCAACGCATGCGCTTAATCAAATCAGCAGATGAAGTGCAAAAAATGATGGTTGCAGGTGTTTACGCCGACAAATCTGTCAAAGTTGGTTTTGACAATATCTCTCTTGACAATACTGAAACAGATATCATTGCGCAAATCGATTTTGCTATGAAACGTGAAGGCTATGAAATGAGCTTCGACACCATGGTTTTGACTGGTGATAATGCTGCGAATCCACATGGTATCCCTGGAGCTAACAAGGTTGAAAAAGATGCCCTTCTCCTCTTTGACCTCGGTGTGATGGTTAATGGTTATGCATCAGATATGACTCGTACAGTCGCTGTTGGTAAACCTGACCAGTTCAAGAAAGATATTTACAACTTGACTCTGGAAGCCCAACAAGCTGCCCTTGACTTTATCAAACCTGGTGTGACAGCTCATGAAGTAGACCGTGCGGCTCGTGAAGTAATCGAAAAAGCTGGCTACGGTGAGTACTTCAACCACCGTCTCGGTCATGGTATCGGTATGGATGTCCACGAATTCCCTTCAATCATGGAAGGAAACGACATGGTTATCGAAGAAGGTATGTGTTTCTCAGTTGAACCTGGTATCTACATCCCTGGTAAAGTCGGTGTCCGTATCGAAGACTGCGGTGTTGTTACCAAAGATGGTTTCAATCTGTTTACAAGCACCAGCAAAGATTTGCTTTATTTTGATTAAAAAGTATATTATAAAAAATAAGATGGAAAAGATTAACTTTCCATCTTATTTTTTGATTTGATAATAAATTTTATCAGCGATATAACCTTTTCGTTCAACCGCATTTGGAATCGTCTTCCAAAAAGTCATACCCACCTTTTCCATCACACGACCAGATGCTGGGTTTAAACTTGCATAGCAAGCATCAACCTCTTCAAATCCAATCTCATCTAGACAGTATGATAAAACTGCCTTCAAGGCTTCTGTCATGAGTCCTCGTCCCCAGTAGTCCATCCCTAAGATATATCCAATCTCACAGCTAGAGTTTTCTTCATCCACACTGACCAGACTAATATCTCCAATGACAAAATTTGGATTTTCTTTGAGACAAATGGCCCATTTGTAATAGTTAGGATTGTCGTAGGATGCTACCCAATTGCCAATAGAGTTTCGAGTCTGTTCGACATTCAGGTGTGGATTCCAAGTCACATAAGTCAGATTTTCTGAGCGTGAAGCCCAATTATCAAACATGGCTTCAGCATCACCTTCCACAAATCTCCTCAAGATCAATCGTTCAGTTTCTATAGTTTGTGTACCTAGTGGTTTCATAATCGTAACTCGCTTTCTATTTTATGGATGGGCTCAAACTTACATTAACCTATCTCAGTCTCCTATTTAAAGTTATAAAGCGAAAAAGGTCCTCCGGACCTTATTCGCTATTGTATTTTCAGGCTCGGGGAAAAAAAGTCCCCCGGAGATAATTCTTGCTTTCTAATTTCAAGGCAAGAAGGTAAAAACCTCCCCCAGAGGTTTTTACTTCCAAAACGTATCAAACACTGTGATTGGTAGGTGGCGTTTGTGTTGGCCTTTGTGCCACCATTTTTCAATGGTTGCTTGGGCTTCTTGGCTGATTTGTTTACCTTCCAGGTAGTCATCAATCTCTGCGTAAGTTACACCGAGTGCAACTTCATCTGCCAATCCTGGTTTCTCTTCTTCTAGATCAGCAATCGGTACTTTTTCATAGAGAGCAGGATCAGCTCCCAGCTCCTTCAATAGTTGTTTTCCTTGACGTTTATTGAGGCGATAGAGAGGAAGAATATCTGCACCGCCGTCACCAAACTTGGTAAAGAAACCTGTGACATTTTCTGCAGCATGGTCAGTACCAATAACTGCTCCACTATGAGCTCCTGCGAGTGCATATTGGGCAATCATCCGGCTTCTAGCCTTGATATTCCCTTTATTAAAGTCTGACATTGGACTACCAGTAGCCTCTACTGCCGCTGCCATAGCATCTACAGAATCCTTGATATTGACCACCAAACTCACATCTGGCTGGATAAAGGCTAGGGCTTTTTGGGCATCATCCTCATCTGCTTGAATTCCATAAGGCAGGCGAACTGCTATAAATCTATACGAATCATCACCGGTTTCAGCTCGCATTTCTTCCATGGCTAGTTGGGCAAGGCGACCAGCTAAAGTCGAGTCTTGACCACCAGAAATTCCTAATACAAAACTTTTAAGGAAAGGATGTTTTTTAAGGTATTTTTTCAAAAAGTCAATGGAACGACGGATTTCTTCTCGGGCATCAATGACAGGTTTAACCCCTAATTGTTGGATAATGGTCTCTTGCAAACTCATTCTTCTTCTCCTTCGCCCAGAGCTTCCTTACGCATCTTATCAATCAAGTCCATCTTATCTTGCCAAATATCATGCGCTAAGTCTACTGGATAATGTTGTGGGTTAAGAACACGTTTGTATTCATCCCAAAGCTTATCAAATTCCTTGCGAGCATAGGCCTGAATTTCAGGAAGACTTGGTAAATCATAGACTAGCTTACCTTCCTTAAAAATGTCTACCAAAAGAGGAACGGCATCAAAATTGCGGACAGTTTTCTTGATGTAAGTATAGGTTGGGTGGAACATCTTGAGTTCAGTCATACTTGACACATCAACGCCGTCATAGGTAATATAATCACCTTCAGATTTTCCTTTTTCACGACTGGTAATGCGCCAAACTTGTTTCTTACCTGGAGTTGAAACTTTTTCAGCATTGCTAGAGAGTTTGATAGTATTGCGCATCTGACCATTTTCATCTTCAATGGCAACAACCTTATAAACTGCTCCTAGAGCTGGTTGGTCATAGGCTGTAATGAGCTTAGTCCCGACACCCCAAACATCAATCTTAGCTTTTTGCATTTTGAGGTTAAGGATGGTATTTTCATCAAGGTCATTGGATGCATAAATCTTAGCATCAGTAAATCCTGCCTCGTCCAGTTGTTGACGAACCTTTTTAGAAATATAGGCGATATCACCAGAGTCAATACGAACACCAAGGAAATTAATCTTGTCACCGAGTTCACGCGCAACCTGAATGGCTGCTGGAACACCGATGCGAAGGGTGTCATAGGTATCCACTAGGAAGACACAGTTTTTGTGAGTTGAGGCATAAGCCTTGAAAGCCTGATAGTCATTCCCATAGACTTGAACCAAGGCATGGGCGTGAGTCCCTAAAACCGGAATTCCAAAGAGCTTACCTGCACGTACATTACTAGTTCCATTGGCACCACCAATGACAGCGGCACGAGTTCCCCAGATAGCTGCATCCATCTCTTGCGCACGACGTGTACCGAACTCCATCAAAGGCTCATCTTCAATGACCGAGCGAATACGAGCAGCCTTGGTCGCAATCAAGGTTTGAAAATTAACAATATTCAAAAGAGCTGTTTCAACCAATTGACACTGCGCTAAAGGTCCTTCCACTTGAACAATCGGTTCATTAGCAAATACTAAGTCCCCTTCTTGAGCAGAACGCACCGTCAACTCTAACTTGAGATTACGGAGATATTCCAGGAAGGCACCATGATAACCAAGTGACTCCAAATAAGCTATATCGCTATCAGAAAAGCGCAGGTTTTCTAGGTAGTTCACAATGCGTTCCAAACCTGCAAAAACAGCATAACCATTTTTAAACGGTTGTTGGCGGAAATAAACTTCAAAAACTGCTTTCTTGTTATGAATTCCTTGGTCGAAGTAAACCTGCATCATGTTAATCTGATACAAATCTGTGTGCAATGTTAAACTGTCATCTGGGTACATATACTGTCCTTCTTCCTTATTTGTAAAAAGAAGAAAATATTTCTTCTTTTCTCATAAATTAGTACTATTATAACACATTTTACCAAGATGGAGAAAAAGCTAACAAGCTATTCCATGCTCTCGAGCTCATCCATATCTTTTTCATACTTCTTCTGAGCCCATTCACCATAACTTTTCAAACCTAAGTTACCAATAAAGACCCAAGGAAGATAAAAGATATAGGTAAATACCCAAGCAAAAATGTATTTAAGATGTAGAGGGTTATGCTGATATATTTCGATATTGAACTGGTAGTTCTGTAGCATCAAGGTAGCTGTAATCACTAGAGTTAATAACAGACATCCTAAAATTGTAAAATGAAAACGACTATAGTAAGTCACACCTAGACTTCTAGCACGATTGATAAAGTAAAAAGTCCCTATGATAATAATAACGAGAAGCATACTTGGATTAAAAAGGCTTGGTGCTAACACTGCTATGAAATAAGTTAGAAACAATAATCCGATAGAAATATAAAAACTCTCTGCACTAGCTTTATTCATCAGTTGTTCTTCTCTTTCGTCTAGTAATTGATAATAAAAAAATCTATTTTTCATCTTCTTCCTCCCAAAATAATTGATCCAACGTTTTCCCTAAGCATCTACAAATGGATTGGCAAAGTGAAAGCGAAGGATTGTACTTTCCAGCTTCTATCAAACCGATAGTCTGCCTAGTGACACCCACAGCTTCTGCCAAATCACCTTGTGTCATATCAAGCTCCACTCGAGCTAACTTTAATTTTAAATTCTTAGCCACTTGTTACCTCCTCCTTAATTTTAAAAGTCGCGCTTCTTTTTTCAACTTTATTATATCATATATTTTACATTGTGCAATATATATCTGTCATTTTGTGAGATTTTTTTTTCAAAAAACTCTCTACCACTTACATGATAGAGAGTTCTCTGTTTACAAATCTTTTTGATAATAGTGCCTTTGTCCAGTGTAGGGATAGTCTTTTAAGGTAAAGACTTCCTTGTAGCCCTGCTTTTGATAAAAGGCTGGCGCTTGAAACTGATAGGTATTCACAAAAGCAAAGCGACAGTTTCTCTTTTTAGCTTCACTTTCTGCTTGGTGCAATAGTTGGGATCCGATTCCTTGTCCTCGCAAGTCCTCCTTCACAAACAAATACTCAATTTCTAACCAATTCCCGAAAGTCTCTGCTACTAAGCCAGCCATGATTTCACCATATTCATCTTCGACATAAAGGTTTAGTGGCTCACTTTCAGCAACTTCTCTTTTGGAACGATTATAGGAGCGAATCAAGTCTCCTATAATTTGCGATTTCTGAGACTCTGTATTTTCCAATCTTACCTGCATCCAAACCTCCTCGAAGATACTTATAGCTTGATTATAGTCTTATTACCAAGAGCTGTCAAACTAGAAAGCTCATCAACCAGAGTTGATGAGCTTATAACTTATTTTCTAAATTTCCATTGGCTATAAATACCAAAAGCAACAATCCAGATAGCTGAACCTCTGGCTCCCATTACAGTTGATTCTTGTAAAAAGAGAGTTCCGAATACAAAGATGAAGAAGAGCATAGTCAGAGGATTTAGCAAGCGATATTGGGGCATGAGATAGCCATCTGCCATAAAGTCCTTTGACTTGCGATACTTAAGATGGGCCACCATGATCAAGATGTAGATGGCGATATAAACACCTGATGAAGAAGCTGTAATCAAAGCAAAGGCATCTGATACGCCAGGAAGTACATTGATAAAGGCTGCAAAACCAATCAATACCGCAGAAGCAATGATAGCATTCTGAGGAACATTGTGGCGTGAAAGTGTATCTGCCTTAATAGCTTTCAAGAAACGATTTGGTGAATCATGGGCAATTTGGTACAAGTGACGACCTGTTGAGTAAAGGGTTGAATTCAAGGCTGACGCAGCAGAAGTCAAGACAACAAAGTTAATCAAGGCCGCCGCCCACTTAAGACCAACAAGTTCAAATACCGTTACAAATGGTGAATCCGTCGCAGAAAGCTCACGCCAAGGAATAATAGACATGATTGCAAGCAAAGCCCCACCATAGAAGAAGATAATTCGCAATGGAATTTCCTTAACCGCCTTAGGCAAGACTTTCCGAGGATCCTTAGTTTCAGATGTGGTTACACCGATAAATTCAATCATCAAGTAAGCAAAGAAAACCATTTGAAAGGCCATGACAAAGTTCATTCCTCCATTTGGGAAAAGGGAGAATTGCTCACTGATATTGACAAGGCTTGCTGATCCATAAGGAGTTTCAAAGCCGGTCAAGACCATAAAAATACCCGTCGCAATCATGGCAAGAATAGCTATAATTTTAATCATAGCAAACCAAAATTCCACTTCACCAAATATTTTAACTGCAATCAGATTGACCAATCCTAAAATTGTTAAAAAGACAACCTGAATCAACCAAGATGGCCAAGACGGAAACCAAAACTGAACATAGTGAGCGATTGCTGTAATCTCAGCCATACCAATAAAGACTACCGATAACCAATAAGACCAAACCGAGAAATATCCCCAGCCCTTTCCAAGATAGCGTGTAATAAAATTGATAAAGGTGTGTTGCTCTGGGTCCTGGTACAACATTTCTCCAATAGCACGCATCATGAGATACATAAAGCCACCCGTAATCATATATACCAAGACAATCGAAGGTCCAGTTAAACTGATAGACCGACCAGCTCCCAAAAATAGTCCAGTCCCGATTGTTCCCGCAATGGCCATAACCTGAACGTGGCGGTTTGTTAATCCACGCTCCATCTTAGTTTTCTTTTTATGTTTATTTTCTGAATTCATCTAGTCTCCTCAAGTTTTTAAAATGAAGAAAAGGAGTGATGGAAGCATTTTCCCTATATCTACTCCTTCTTCTCTATCCTATTAAACTGTTTTTTCAACTTTTAAAATCTTAACATCATAGCTTCCAGCAGGTGTTTCGATTGTAGCAATATCACCTGTTTTCTTACCAATCAAGGCTTGACCAATTGGGCTTTCATTTGATACTTTACCTGCAAAAGCGTCTGCACCAGCTGAACCAACGATAATGTATACTTCCTCTTCGTCTTCTCCAACTTCTTGGATGGTTACAGTTTTTCCAATGGCAACTTCATCTTGAGCGACTGCATCGCTATTAACGATTTCTGCATAACGGATTTTTGTTTCCAAGCTTGATATTTGTCCTTCAACAAAGGCTTGTTCATCCTTAGCTGCTTCATACTCACTATTTTCTGACAAATCACCGTATGAACGAGCAATCTTGATACGTTCTACGACTTCTGGACGACGTACTAATTTTAATTCTTCTAATTCTTTTTCGAGTTTTTCCTTTTCTTCCAATGTCATTGGATAAGTTTTTTCTACCATTTTTCTCAACTTTCTTTTGATTGTTTCAATATAATTTACTTTCTTAAAGCAAAATTATGTGGAAAACCACATAATTTTAGTTTGTGCTATTTGATTGGTTTAGTTTACTATTAATATGTTCTTGAACATTTCGATCATGTTCTTCCAGTGTTGTTGAATAGTAAACCTTACCATCTTGAACATTGGCCACAAAGTAGAGATAGTCACTCTTTGTTTGATTGATACTTGATTCGATAGCATCCAAGCTAGGGCTGTCAACTGGTCCAGGCATTAAGCCAAGGTTTGTATAAACATTATATGGGGAATTGATTGTTGTATCAATACCTGCATCATCAGCAAGACTGATATTTTGACCAAGTTTACCTTCTGCGTAAAGGATGGCAATATTACTTTGAAGTGGCATACCCTGGTTCAAACGATTATAGAATACACCAGCAATCAACTTACGGTCCTCTGTTTTTGCTCCTTCTTTCTCAACAAGAGAGGCAATTGTTAAGAGTTCATTCACTGTTAAGTTCTTTTCTTTGATTGTAGCATAGTGACTAGATAGGTTTTTATCCATTGCAGCTAGCATTTCATCAATTAAACTTTCAACAGTTGTACTTTCTTTGATTGTAAAAGTCGCAGGGAAAAGATAACCTTCTAAACGGTAACGAACACCACTATCTTTGGCTGGCAAGCTTGCAAGCAGGTTTGGATATTTGGAAACCTCTTGAGCAATAAAGGTCTCATCTTGAACTTTAGCCAAGAATGCTTCCGCTGTCAAAGGTTCCTTAAAGTTACCTTGAAGTTGCCCAATAGTTTGAGCAATTTGCTCTAAAGTATATCCCTCTGGAATAGTCAAGCTTGCAAGTGTAACCTCTTGAGGTTCAGGTGTACCGCCTTTTTGCAACTCTTTAATGATATCTTCAACGCTCATACTCTTTTGAAGATTATAATAACCAGATTTTAATTCATTATAGTTTTTATACTTGACATAAAGTGTAAAGATCAAACCGTTTTTAATGACACCAGATTTTTCCAACGTTGAACCAATTTCTTGAGCATTAGATCCATCTGGAATCTGAACAGTCATATATTGTTTAGAACTTGGATCCACTGGTTGCAAGGCTGATTCAGCATAGCGAAGTCCAAAGAAACCACCAGCACCAAGTAGGATCAGCAATACCAATACTGTGACTAAAAATCCTTTCAAGTGGGATTTTTTCTTTTTCTTAGCTGGTTTCGCAGACTCTCTCCGACTTCTTCTAGGAAGGTCTGCTTCTTCAGTAGCTTCTTGACTTGTCAATTCTTCCTTGTGTGACGCAAGGTTTACTGTTTCTTTTTCTGGAACAGTATCGAATGCACGATAAGAAACTGAAACTCTAGTTGGAATTGAATTATTTTCTTCTTTTTCCGGAATTGATTGAGATGACTCAACTACTTCCTCTTGTACTGCTTCTGGAATTTCTTCTTGTACTTCCTCTGCAGCTTCTTCTGGAACTTCTTCTACAAGAACAGGACGCTCAGGAACAGTTGGGGCATTATCAATCAATTGATCAACAGCTGCAACTGATTTTGCAATCAACTCCTCTTCCGAAATACTTGGTTCCTTTTTTTCTGAAGTTGCTTCAGAAGATTTTGCTAAAGTTGAAAAAAAATCATCCGTTTGTTCAACTTCATTTGCCTCTTTTTTTAGTCGTTCTAAATCTCGCAAAATTTGCTCTTTAAAACTCAACTTTTCTTCATTTGAATTTTCGCTCAAAGGTATTTACCTCCTTGTTGATAATCCTTAATATTATATCTTAAAAACTAAAGAAAAGCAACCTTAGAAGCCTTTCTACTCACTAATTCTTGTTTTCCCAGACCATATCATACCATTCTTCTCCTGCAAATTGGGACTTAGACTTTCCTTCATTGACAAAACCATGCTTCTCATAGTATTCAATAAGGTAGTCATGACAGGTCAGATTGATCCCCTCTCGTTCGTGCTTAAGAGCCACTTCTTTCAATGCGGTCAGGAGTTTTTTCCCTAGTCCTAGAGATTGAGCTTTTTTTGCTATCGAAAGACAAGTCACAGATATATAACCACCTTCCTTATGACTGTGGTCTTTTATTTCTTCAGTGAAAGACTGATCTTGTAAATAACGATGAGGGATTACCGGACCTTCGATATAACCAAGTATCTCCCCCTCTTTTTCAGCCACTAGAAAGCTCGTTTTTATTTCCTTTAAATGTGCTTCAAAGACAGATCGAGGTATGGCTTCTTCAATAGAAAAATTCTCTAATTCAATCTCTAAAATACGGTCTAAATCACTCAGTCTAGCTTGTCGAATAATCATAGTTCCTCCTGATAAAAGGGATTCTTCCAGCACATGAGAAAATTAACTTCATTTCCGACTCCCAGATCTACTATTCCTTGCTCTATATATTCATTCATCTCAAAATAAGACAGCAATTCATCTTTACAGACCAGATAAATAGCTGGACTATTTTTCTGAAGAGCAACTTGTTTCATGGCTGCGAGCAACAAGGTTCCAAATCCTTGCCCTTGATAATTCGGATGAACAGATAAAGCATCAATAACAAGATTTCCATTACTAATAGCTTCTCCATCTGCCATCTCTGCTATCCATCTACTTACTGAGGACGTAGCAAAATCTGTCGCTAAAATATAAGCAATCACCTGATCATCTAAACTAGCTAAGAGAAACGTATCCGCAAAATTACGGATACGTTCTTCTATTATTTCTCTATTAAATGTTTCTTGGAAGTTTTGAGTACTCTCCTGTATCAAGCAAATCTGCTCGATATCAGATTGCTGAACTTCCCTTATTTTTATTGGAAATTCCATGGTGTTCCTTACTGAACATTACTTGTCAAATTAGACAAGAGACGTTCGAATGAGTATTCATATGATTGAATGTCACCTGCTCCCATAAAGACGTATACAGCATTGTCATGGTCTAAGAGTGGAGACACATTTTCAACAGTGATAACTTGATGTTTTTTATCAATCTTAGCTGCTAAATCCTCAACCTTAACATCACCATGGTCAACTTCGCGAGCAGATCCATAGATTTGTGCTAAGTAAACTGCATCAGCCTGGTTCAAAGCTTGTGCAAAATCATCCAACAAAGCAATTGTACGAGTAAAAGTATGCGGTTGGAAAATAGCAACGATTTCCTTGCTTGGGTATTTTTGACGTGCAGCATCTAGAGTTGCAATGATTTCAGTTGGGTGATGCGCAAAATCATCGATAATGACTGTATCGTTAACAATCTTTTCGGTAAAGCGACGTTTAACACCTCCAAAAGTATTCAAGTGTTCACGTACCAAATCCAAGTCAAAGCCAGCAGTATAAAGCAAACCAATTACTGCTGTTGCATTCATGATGTTGTGGCGACCAAAAGTTGGAATGTGGAATTGACCCAATTCTTGACCACGGAAGTGAACTGTGAAAGTTGAACCTGTAGTAGAACGAAGCAAATCACTGGCTACAAAGTCATTGTTGTCCGCTTCAAAACCGTAATAATAGATTGGGGCATTTGCCGTAATCTTACGCAACTCAGCATCTTCACCGTAGACAAACAAACCTTTGGTGATTTGTTTAGCATAATCATTGAAGGCGTTGAAGACATCCTCTAAGCTTGTGAAATAATCTGGATGGTCAAAGTCAATATTGGTGATGATAGAGTATTCTGGATGGTATGGCATGAAATGACGCTCGTACTCGTCTGATTCGAAGACAAAATACTTGGCATTTTCAGAACCACGACCTGTACCATCTCCAATTAGATAGCTAGTATCAGTGATGTGGGACAAAACGTGAGAAAGCATACCTGTTGTTGAAGTCTTACCGTGTGCTCCGGCAACACCCATGCTGATAAAGTCACGCATAAAGCTACCAAGAAATTCATGATAACGTTTATAGCTTAGTCCATTCTTGTCTGCATAAGCAATTTCAACATTGTTGTCTGGACGAAAGGCATTACCAGCGATGATTTCTAAATCCCCTTGAAGATTCTTCTCATCAAAAGGCAAAATTTTGATACCTGCTTGCTCTAAGCCTCTTTGTGTAAAGTAGTATTTCTCTACATCAGATCCTTGGACCTTATGCCCCATTTGGTGCAACATCAAGGCCAAGGCACTCATTCCTGATCCTTTAATTCCGATAAAATGATAGGTTTTTGCCATCTTTTTCCCCTTTACTCTGTCATATTTGTCAAGTTCAACTCTTGAGCAATTTTACGTTCTTTTTCTGATTGATTTTCTTTTTTGTTATAAATTTGGCTTTTCTTTAAAAAATCATAATTATTTTTCTTTGGTCCAAGATGCTCTTCTTTAGTTGTCTGTTGCATCTGAGGAACCATTTCAGCCAAAATATAATGGTTCTGAGTTAGTTTGTCACTAAATTTTGCTAGTTCCCCAGGATTTTCCTTTTGGAAAGGAGCTGTTGGCTGATTTGCCTGTTTTACTACATTATTTGAAGATTTATAACGTTTCGTAAAACTAACATCTTGTGTCAAATACTTTGCTGAACGTTTTCGTTTCAAATCAGCTCTAGCTTCCTCACGAGCAAGTTCAGCGTAGGATTTTTCCTTATTTTCAGTCAGTTTCTCTGGCGCCTTAGTCGATGACTTTTTTTCAGTAGTAATTGGCGACCATTCCAAGTAGTTTTTATCTTGGTAGTCTCCCTTAATATTACTAATGAGATCCGACTCATCATATAAATTCATAAATGGCATCTCTGTCAGCATAATTTCATCATCTGACACTATTGGAAATCGTTCTAGCTTCATTTTTATTTCCTTTCAATACTCCATTATAGCGTAAAGTCTTGATTTTTCAAGTCTTGGCTTCAGAAATTCCTAATATTTCTTGAATTTCAGTAAGTGTGAGACTTCCACGAGACTCTGTTCCATCCAATACTTCTGATACCAGATTTCTTTTCTGTTCCTGCAACTCTTGAATCTTCTCCTCGATTGTGCCTCTGGTTACCAGACGATAAACCTCAACAGCTTGGTCTTGTCCCATACGGTGGGCCCGGCCAATAGCCTGCGATTCAACTGCCGGATTCCACCATAAATCTACCAGAATAACTGTATCCGCACCAGTAAGATTGAGACCAACTCCACCAGCTTTTAGAGAAATCAAAAACACATCGCGCTCACCTTGGTTAAAAGCCTTGGTCATTTCTTGACGCTCCTGTGATGGTGTAGAGCCAGTAATCTTAAAGGAAGTTAAGCCAAGCTGAGGCAACTCCTTTTCGATCCGATCAAGCATTCCCCTAAATTGAGAGAAGATGAGTACACGATGATTTCCCTCAGCAATTTGACTTAGCAGATCTCGTAAACTATCAAGCTTCCCGCTATCTCCCTTATAATCCTCCATAAATAGAGCTGGAGTATCACAAATCTGGCGAAGACGCATGAGTCCTGTTAAAATTTCAACTCGATTTCGTTGAAATTCTGCATCGGTCACTTGTCCCAAACGCTCTTGCATCTGTTGAAGTTGAGCTAGATAGATAGCTTTTTGCTGGTCCTCCAGTTCATTTTTATAAACGACTTCTATCAGATCAGGTAACTCTGTAAGAACATCCTCTTTTTTTCGACGCATGACAAATGGTTTGATAAACTGTGCCACTCTCTCAGCAGGCAATTTCATAAAGTCTTTTTTTGCTGGCAAAAGTCCTGGCAATACAATCTGAAAGATAGACCATAATTCCCCTAAACTATTTTCAATTGGTGTTCCGGAAAGAGCAAAAACCGATGGAACCACAAACTTTCTCAAAATCTTAGCAATTTTGGTTTGGGCATTTTTCATCACTTGGGCTTCATCTAGAAATAGAAAATCAAAAGATAAATTTCGATAGATTTCACTATCCTGACGGAAAGTGGCATAACTGGTCACATAGACCTGATGTTTTTCTGCTAAAATAGTCTCGCGATAAGGTTTCAATCCATGTACGACAGCCACATCCAAATTCGGTGCAAATTTTTTAAATTCATCAGCCCAATTATAAATGAGGCCAGATGGAGCAAGAATCAAGACACGGCTATTCTCCTGAAGTTGGCTACTTAAAAAGGCGATGGCTTGTAAGGTTTTTCCAAGTCCCATATCATCAGCTAAAATTCCACCAAATCCATAATGGTCTAACATCTGAAGCCATTGAATCCCCTTTTTCTGATAATCCCTGAGTTGGGCTCGAATATCTAGGGACTTCATCGGAAAATCCTCAGGATGCGTTAAATGATGCGCCAAATGACGAAATTCATCAGTAAAAGTAACTTGATCCTTGTCCTTAAACAGATGAGATAAGGTATAAGCCAAAGACTTGCGAGCCTGGAAAGCAGTACTCTCTATCTCATCAATTCCTAATTCCTCTAAATCTTGTCGAATACGTTTTGTCTGTTCATCAAAATAATAGACCTGATCAGACGAGCTAATATAATAGTCCTGCTTGGCAACGAGAGCTTTCATTGCTCGATTGATTTCTTCTTGATCAATATCCTGAAAATCAAATTGAATTTCTAAAAGACTTCCCTTGGATGAGATATGAATTTGAGGTTTCTGAACCTGATAAAGATCTTGCAAACTCTCAGAAATCTTTAATTCTCCAAGTGCTGCAAAGGCTGGTAATACTTCCTGAAAGAATGTATGGACTGCTTCAACTTTCAAACTTTGACGCCATGAACGAAAATCCGCTTCAAACCCCGCAGATAAGGCCAACTGAAAAATCTGTTTTTCCAGTTGAATATCACTAGCAAAAGGGAGGTTCTCTAGTTCATTACGATTGGTTACTAGGCAAGTTTCATATTGAAATTGCATATCTAATCGAATAGAACCATCCTCTTCACGATCCATGTAAAAAGACGGACGGAAGGATTGGATTTGTAGTGAATCAGGAGCTTCTACTTTTCCTAGGCATTTAAACTGCGACAAGTTCGAAGCTAAAAGGTCTCGATCACGAGTATCAAACTGTAAGATCTTTCTGCCACCATTGTCTAAAGGAACTTTTCTAAGTGCATCTAATAAACTAGCCTGTTTTTTCGTCATCAGGAAAAAATTCCCCTTGTAGAATAATACTTGTCCCCTGTAAAAGAAATTAAGCCCTGCCTGTTCGAAGACTTCCATTTCAAAATAGTTGGATTTTTCTTCAATTCTAAATGAAAACAAACCTGCTTGGCCATCAAAGTCTTGGAAGAGAAGATGATGATATGTCGAAAGCTGATGGTCAAATTGAAAGGCAACTAATCCCATCAGTAGACTAGCCCCCTGCTCAAAAAAGGTTTTAGGAAAATAGAGATGTCGTCCTTGATTTGGGAAAAAAATATTGTAGTCAATCTTCTCTTCAACCAAACCTAATAAGAAATTTAAGACTTCTTGACTAGCTTTATCAAATTGTTCAAGTCTTAATGAAGGCTCATAATGCTTTCCTATCATGTAAGGTTTGGAAAACTCTATGACTTTTAAGAAAAGAGGGATATCCCTAATCACATAAAACTTATCTTGCTGAGAAAGACCAATTCTTAAAGTCCAGATAATGCGATTGGTTCCTGCTTCCACCTGCCCTTGAGCAGAAAGCTGATAGAGGTCAGACTGACTAGATGCTTGGATAGACTCCAAGAATTTCCCTCCGAAAGTCACTTGTGTCTCAACAGTTTCCTTTTCTTCCTGATTAGCCTCTAGATTGAGTAAGATTTCTTGCCCTAGTTGGTCATTTTTCAGATAATATTCCAATGCCGCCAAATGAACACAGTAACCTCTTTTTTTGAAAAAATCACATGCACAAAAAATCAAATCATCATCCAAACTATAGCGAATCTCTTCATCTGCTACACGCGCATAGATGCGATGGTCTTGTTCTTTAATGATTTCAATCTGACCAGTTTCATAGAGTTCCACTCCCTCCATTCGAAGCTTTCCTGGAATCAATTTAGCCATAGTGTCCCCTTTACTTTATCTCTTAATTATACCACATTTCTGTCTATGAAAATAGCCTTCTAGGAGTACTTTCTCCTAAAAGGCTAGTTTTTTAATAATTTGAAAAAGTGGCAATGATTCGTTGGCAAACTTCTTCCAAGACAGATGTCGGCATAGCTACATTTAAGCGAGCATGGAGAGCTCCTTCTTCACCAAAGTCCAAGCCTCTATTCAGGATAACTTTGGCTTCGTTTCGTAAAAGCTTTCTTAGCTCTTCATCGCTAATATCATAGGCTGAAAAATCAAGCCAAATGAGATAGGTACCTTGAGGTTTCATGACCTTGATTTTAGTTTCTTTGCCAAATACATCCTCTACATAATTGATGTGTTTCTCAATCAGTTCTTTGAGTTCTGTCAACCAATCTTCACCATATCGATAGGCAGTTTCTGTTGCCAAATATCCCAAACCTGAGATTTCATGTTGATTATTAGCCAGCTGGCGCTTTTGGAAAGCAAGTCTCAACTTTGGATTTTCGATAATAGCGTAAGAATTTTTCGTTCCGGCAATGTTAAAGGTCTTGGTAGCACTGCTTAAAATTAGTGAAAATTCTTTAAAATCTTCATTTACCGTGTTGAATGACTGGTGCTTATTTCCAAATAGAGCTAAATCTTGGTGAATCTCGTCAGATACTAGCAAGACCCCATGTTTTTGACACAGTTGTCCAATCTTCTCTAAGACTTCCTTTTCCCAAATGCGTCCACCAGGATTATGAGGATTGCAGAGAACGTAGAGTTTCACTTCTTCTTCGACAAAGTCTTTCTCCAATTGATCAAAGTCAATCTCAAAAAGTCCGTCTTTTTCTACTAGAGAGTTGGTGATTAGTCTACGATTATTGAGCTTAATACTGCGAGCAAAAGGAGGATAAACTGGCGTGTTAATCAGAACCGCTTCACCTTCTTTGGTAAAGGCTTGAATGGTTGTTGAAATAGCTGGCACTACCCCTTCGATAAAGACTAGAGCATCCTTTTCAAAGCGATAACTATGGTGTTTTTCCTCCCAGTTTTGAACGGCTTCAATCAATCCATCACTAGCATAGGTATAGCCATAAACTAATTGCTCAGCGTAGTCATGGACAGTCTGACGAATCTCAGGTAAGACTTCAAAGTCCATATCAGCAATCCAGGCTGGCAATACTTGACGGTCAGTCTCTGCTTCTTTCCATTTGTAGGTATGATGTCCAAAACGATTGGGCAAAGTCGTAAAATCATATTTTCCCATAGTCTTATCCTTCCAAAGCTTGATGCAAATCTTCAATCAAGTCCCTTGCATCCTCAATACCAATAGACAAGCGTAAAAGGTCATCTGTTAATCCATAAGAATGACGAACCTCTGCAGGAATGTCTGCATGGGTTTGAGTGGTTGGGTAGGTAATCAGACTTTCAACACCACCCAGACTTTCAGCAAAAGAGAATACTTTCAAAGTGTTTAAGATATGAGGGATACGCTTCTCATCTGCTACTTTAAAGGAAATCATTCCCCCGCGACCTGTATACAAGACTTCTTTGACTGCAGGTGATTGTTCTAAAAAGGCTACGATTTCTTGAGCATTAGCTGTTGAGCGCTCCATACGAAGTGACAAAGTTTTAAGTCCGCGAATCAATTGATAACTATCAAATGGTGATAAAACAGCCCCAGTCGTGTTGAGATTGTAAAAGAGTTTTTCGTACAATTCAGCATTATCTGTCACAACTACACCAGCTAGAACATCATTATGGCCTGCAAGGTATTTTGTCGCTGAATGAAGGACAATATCTGCTCCGTCTTCAATTGGACGTTGGTAAATCGGACTGTAGAAGGTATTATCCACCACAACTTTAGCACCCTTAGCATGAGCTAATTTTGACAATTTTTCAATATCAAATTCCAACATCAAAGGGTTGGTTGGTGTTTCGATATAAAGTACATCCACATCCTTTTCTAGCTCGGCAATTAGCTCTTCTTCTGTGTTGGCATAGGTAAAGTGGAAACGTCCTTCCTGCTCCACTTGATTGAACCAGCGGAAAGAGCCACCGTAAAGGTCACGGACAGCCAAAACCTTGCTTCCTACTGGAAAAACGCTAAAGGCTAACACAATCGCAGACATACCTGAACTAGTCGCCAAAGCATACTTGGCGGATTCAATAGCTGCCAAAACTTCCTCTGCCTTGCTACGAGTTGGGTTTTTGGTGCGGGTATAGTCAAATCCAGTTGATTGACCAAATTCTGGATGTTGATAGGTCGTTGAAAAGTGAATAGGTGTAACCAAAGCGCCTGTTGCCTTATCAGACTTAATACCTGCTTGGGCTAAAATTGTGTTAATGTGAAATGATTTGCTCATACTTTACCTCCAAATCTATAGTAACTATTGTACCACTTATTTTGAATCCTTCGTTTTCTTGTTTTCAAGAGCTAGTTATAGTTTCAAACTATATAAAAAACGATAACCTCATCAAAGGTTACCGTTTTTAAATTTAGAGTCATTACTTAACGTGTTTAGCAAAATCTTCTTGGGCTTTTTTATTAGATTCTTCTTTTTCTTTCAACCATTTTTCTTTGGCTTTTTCATATTCGTCTTTTGTAACTGTCTTATCTTGTAATTTGAGGTATTTATATGATTCAACCCCTTTATTACCAGCCAATGAATATGGTGTTGAGAAAGGAATAATTTTTCTCAATGTTGGTGTTCCGCCCTTAGAAACATTTGGAATTGCTAAAGCGCTATCTACCAACCACGCTTGGATCTCAGCATACTTTTCATAGCGTTTTACAAGATCTTGTTCCTTATTAGCTTCCTCCAACATTTGAGTGTAGACATCCAATCCAACAGCCTTGGCCTTGTCATTAGCTTCACCTGGCTCTAAACCTAGATTTTGCAACAAACCACCAGAATTAATGTTTAAGACATCAAGGTAGGTTGAAGGATCTTGGTAATCAGGACCCCAACCACCGTTGTAAAGATCATAATCCTTCTGAGCTGCGGTCTGAGCCAAATAGCTTGTATTGTCATAATCTTCAGTAGTGAGTTGTTGAATATCAATTACAACGTTCTCTGCACCTAAGGCTGCTTCAATAGATTGCTTCATAGAATTTGCCTCTTGGACACCCTTTTTAGCAGCTTGGTCAACTGTCATATCCAAGTGGATAGGGAATTGGACTCCTTTGGCTTGGAGTTCTTTCTTAGCTTCTGCAAATTTAGCCTTAGCTTTTTCTGGATTGTAGTATGGATCCTGGGCATCTGCAAAGTTGATTCCTTGCCATTCTTTACCATAATTCACCATCTTAGAAGCCACTACTTCACCAAAGTCTTTTCCGTTGATACTTACGAAGTTTGGAGGAACAACCAAGTTACGCAAAATCTTAGTTGCCCCCTCTTCTCCCTGAGATTGAGCCCCGTAAGCTGTACGATCATAGGCAAAGTTAATGGCTTGACGGAAGTTTTTATTAAGAACCGCTTCCTGAGTCGATTTCTTTTCAGCATCACTTGTTTTTGAAGTGAATTTATATGATTTTCTATCTAAGTTGAAGTTTAAGAAGTAAGAAGTAGCATCTTGCAAGCTATAGATGATATTATCCTTATTCTTCTCTTTAATCCCTTCAAAACTTGAACTATTTGGATAAAGACGAGCGTAGCTATAGGCACCCTCTACATAGTTACGAGCCAGTGCATCTTGATCACTACCATCATAATAGGCCAATTTGACATCATCTACAAAGACATTTTTAGCATCCCAGTAGTTAGGATTTTTCTTGAATTCGATGACAGATTTTGAAACAAAGGATTTCATCAAGAAAGGTCCATTATACAAAATGCTAGATGGGTCTACCCGCCCAAAATCATCCCCTTTTGATTTCAAGAAATCTGCATTGACTGGGAAGAGAATGGTTGACGTTGTTTTTGAGTTCCAGTAAGATTCTGGTCGTGTCAAAGTGTACTGAACTGTTTGGTCATCAAGAGCCTTGACTCCGACAGTTGAGAAGTCTGTTGTTTTACCAGTGATATAGTCATCTAAACCAGCAACGGATTCTTGCACTAAGTACAAGGCTTCTGATTTTTTATCAGCCGCATATTTCAAACCTGTCACAAAATCTTGGGCAGTTACAGGAGCATATTCTTCTCCATCTGCAGTATACCACTTAGCATCTTTACGAAGTTTATAAGTGTATGTCAAACCGTCTTGAGAAACAGTCCAATCCTCAGCCAAAGATGGAATATAGTTTCCATACTGGTCATTTTCCATGAGTCCATCTACCAAATTGGTAACGATATCATTGGTTGTTGCACGGTTTTCTGCAAGATAGTTCAAACTAGACGGATCGCTACTATATACATAGTTGTATGTTTTAGTTGAACTAGCTGAGTTGCTACAAGCCGCCAATAGCAGACCTGCACTTAGGGCAACGCCTGCTAGCGTCAGATATTTTGCCTTAGACTTTTTCATAAACAGAACCTCCAAATTTAAATATTTGTATCATTATACAGCTATTGTTTTTTTTAGTCAAGCGATTTTATCTAAATTTTACCAAATTATAGATTTTTTTCTACTAATTTTATATTTTATCCTATCTTTTAAATAAAAAAATGAATAATTTGAACTTTTCCGGATAGAAAAGTTCAAATTATTCATTTTATTTATAAATTTTTATGATAATTTTAATCGTGCTCGTAACTGATTTGCTTTTTCCTGTCCAATAACCTTATCCAATAGACGAGTATAGAGACACATAACTCCGTAAAGCCCGCCACCAATTGTACCAATTAAGGCGACGTAGAGGAAACTCCAGAAACGTCCAGTTGGTTGGAAGACAAATCCAATAATCCATTGCAAGAGTCCTACTAGAATAAACATAACCAGAGTCAAAATAGTAACTAAGATTGTTCTCTTCAGAATAATCTTTCGACGCGCACCTGTAACCTGACAGATATCACGATACATCAAGACATTCGGGATGATAAGACCGATAGTCGTTGAAATGAGAGGACCATAACTATGGAAAATAGCTATCGATGGTAATTGTAGAACAATCTTCGCAATTGAGCCATAAACAAAATACAAGACTGCCTTGCGGTTACGGAACATAGCCTGAAGCATTGGTGACAAGACCATGTACAAGCCTAGAATTGTTGATTGCAAGACTGCAAAGATAAATAAGCCCATAGCCAAGCCATCTGGCTTACCGTAAAAGACTGTATAGAGTGGTTCACCTACCATGACTACTCCAACCGTTGCAGGTAAGAGGAATAGGAAGAGCATGGTGATACTATCTTGAACTAGACGAGAAGCTGCTGGTAAATCCCCCTTGACATAGTTCTCCGTCAAAAGAGGCAGACCAACACTACCAATCGAAACTCCAACCGAAATCAAAATCATAGTGATTTTATTCGGATTGGCAGAGAAATAAGAAAACATGACAATTAAGTCTTCATTACTATAGTTGGTAAACCACTTCATACTATTGATAAAGGTATTTTGGTCCAAGATTTGGAAAAGCTGAATAGCCGAACCAGTCAAGATAAAAGGTATTGCCTCCTTAATCGTATCAACCAAAAGACTCTTACTATCAATCTTATCTCGTGTTTCAAAAACTTTTTGGAGCAATCCTTCCTTATAAAGGAAATATAGAAGTACTGCAAAACTAGCTACCATTCCCACAAAAGCAGCAAAAGTAGATTGAGTAACTGCTGATAGATAATCTTTTGAACCGAGCTTCATGATGATAAAGGTTGCTAAGAGCATCCAAATAACACGGATAACCTGCTCAGCAATTTGACTCATGGCATAAGGTTTAAGATTATTCATCCCTTGGAAAAATCCACGGATGACACTCATGGACGGGAAAATCAAGACCGCCCAAGATAGGCTCTGCATAATTGGGATTAACTCACTTCCAACACCTGAAAGGTCTGCTAACCACGGAGCCATGAAATATAAGATTAGGGCAAAGAAAACACCTAATCCTGTCATGAAGCCTAAGAAACTACGAATTAGGGCAAAACTATGCTCTTCCTCATGCATGGTATTATACTTAGCGACTTGCTTTGCGACTGCAACAGGAATACCCGCAGTCGAGATCAATAAGAACCATGCATAAATATTATAACCCATGGTGAAGAGTCCATTTGCCTTAGCGGCATATGTCCCCATCCAAATATACCATGGAATAATGTAAATAGCCCCGAGCAGGCGGCTGATAAAATTACTAGCCGTTAGCCAAGCAGTTCCTCGCAACATCTGGGCTTGCTGATGATTATTTTCGTTAGACATAGCTTCCTCATTCATTTTTAATCACTAGGAAAAGTTCCTTATATTCCATTATAAACTTTTCCTTGTTACTTGTAAAATTCAGACTTTCAGTTTACAATAGAAAGTATGATAAAGATTGAAACCGTATTAGATATTTTAAAGAAAGACAATCTCTTCCGTGAGATTATCGACCAAGGACATTACCACTATCATTTTAATGATGTAACTTTTGATAGCATCTGCTACGATAGCCGAAAAGCAAAAGATAATAGCCTCTTTTTTGTAAAAGGAGCTGCTTTTAAGAAGGAATTTCTTCTTTCGGCAATCTCACAAGGACTCGGTTGGTATGTAGCGGAGCAGGATTATGAAGTAGGCATTCCTGTCATCGTTGTTAGCGATATTAAAAAAGCTATGAGTTTGATTGCCATGGAGTTTTATGGCAACCCTCAGGAGAAATTGAAATTACTTGCTTTCACTGGTACTAAAGGAAAAACTACGGCAGCTTACTTCGCTTACAATATCTTAAATCAGCAACATCGTCCAGCTATGTTATCGACCATGAATACGACTTTGGACGGAAAAACTTTCTTCAAGTCTGCTCTGACAACACCTGAAAGCATCGATCTCTTTGATATGATGGCGCAGGCAGTTGATAATGGAAGAACCCACCTTATTATGGAAGTTTCCAGTCAAGCCTACTTGGTGAAGCGAGTCTACGGCCTCACTTTTGATGTAGGTGTGTTCCTAAATATCAGCCCTGACCATATTGGTCCTATTGAGCATCCAACCTTTGAAGACTACTTCTACCACAAGCGTCTCTTGATGAAAAATAGCCGAGCAGTTGTCATTAATAGCGATATGGACCACTTCTCTGTTCTAAAAGAACAAGTTGAGAACCAAGAGCATGACTTCTACGGAAGCCAATCTGATAACCAAATCGAAAACTCCAAAGCCTTTAGCTTCTCAGCTACTGGTAAATTAGCTGGAGATTATGATATCCAGTTGATTGGACATTTCAACCAAGAAAATGCTGTCGCTGCTGGACTTGCCTGCCTTCGTTTAGGTGCTAGTCTTGAAGACATTAAAAAAGGGATTGCTACTACTCGTGTCCCTGGCCGTATGGAAGTTCTCACTCAGAAAAATGGAGCAAAAGTTTTCATTGATTACGCCCATAATGGTGATAGCTTGAAGAAATTGATCTCAGTCGTTGAAACACATCAGACTGGAAAGATTGCTTTAGTTCTTGGTTCTACTGGAAACAAGGGAGAAAGCCGTCGCAAGGACTTTGGACTTCTCCTCGATAAACATCCTGAAATTCAAGTATTCCTTACGGCTGACGATCCAAACTATGAAGATCCGATGGCCATTGCAGATGAAATTAGTAGCTACATCCATCGTCCTGTTGAAAAGATTGCTGACCGTGAACAAGCCATTAAGGCTGCGATGTCTGTCACAAGTCACGAACTGGATGCTGTCATTATCGCTGGTAAAGGAGCTGACTGCTACCAAATCATCCAAGGTAAGAAAGAAGACTATCCAGGTGATGTTGCTGTTGCAGAACGTTATCTATAGTATATTTAAATAAGGCTAGGAAATTTCCTAGCCTTATTTTTTTATAAAGATGAATTGTTCTTTATCAAATTCTACAGTCAACTCATATTTCCCATCTTCATTTTGAACGATGTAACCTAATAAAATTAGACTATCAACAAAGATATCCCGTCGTTTCTGCATGAGTTGATCTTTCTTAAGAAACTTGAGCAAAAAAGTAGTCATGTACTTGAGAGCATACTCAGGATTGACATCCCCTAAAATTTCATACAGTCTCTGCTGTTCTTCCGTCAGTGGATACTGGAACTTGACCTTGTAGAAGTAATTAGACAAGGTCATCTTTTCCCTTGCAAAATCGGTGTGTTCTTCTAGGATAGCTGCATTTGTTTGATTGCGCAATTCTGTCTTAAAATCTTTCTCCAGGATTTCTTGATAGATAGGACTATCATCCCTCACAAAGACTTCTTGGTCTAGTGCAAGAGATTCTGTAGATTCTAGAAATGGGAGATTGAGATAATAGCGTTTATTCTCTCTCAAAATCAATCCCGCTTTAATATATTCCTCTAAATACTTATCAACTGGCTGAGTTGGAAATTGGGCCTTGATTTGCCGCAAAATAACATCATCATGCTGATCAAGGTAGTCAACCAAATCTATAAAAAATGGCTGGCGCGTTATGCGAGAGGGATTAAAAATCTGAATCATGAAGATTCCTTTCTTTACAAACTAAAAGAGGAGATGCTGCCAACTGACTGGGATTGGTCCCCGGCTGGTTCAGAGGCACAGGAAGCCCCAACTCTCGATAATATTCTCTCCAGAAATCACTGATTTCCTGTGTATCATCACCAAACTTCATGGGAATGGTCTCATAAATAGGGAGGATTTCTGCTACAAACTGGGAACAGTAGAAACCATCTCCATCTGGATAAAAGGACGCATTGTAGGCAGCCCCTAAAAAACTCTCTGCTCGCTTTTTGACCTCTGTACCATCAATCTGCTCATAGTGATAAAGGTCATAGACTTTCCCGTGTTCAAAGAATTCCTCAGGAGACTGAGCAAGAACACCACCTTCTACCGTGGCATGATAGACCCGTCCGTCCAAAAAGATGGCCACATGGCTATAGTGACCAGTAGATTCCTGGATGGCCTGTCCTATATCCGAATCATCTTTCACAAAAATCAAATCGCCATTTTCTAACATACTTCTCTCCTAGCAAAAAAGGAGCCGAAACTCCTTTTTAACAATGGGCTTTCCCATCTATGATTATGCATTAAAGCTTTCAGTCAATTGTGGTACCACTTGTTTCTTACGTGAAACAGCACCTGGAAGGAAAGCGTGGTTGTTTTCAAGTTTGAAGTTGAAGGCTGCTTCCACCTTGTCCATGTTGGCACCAAGAGCCAAAATTTCTGAGTTTGAGTTGACGATGTCTGTAATCATCAAGACAAAGTCAGAGTAGCCATTAGCTGCATTTGCGGCTTGGATAGCTGCTTCGATTTCAGCTTGGCGTTCCAAGACTTCAGCAATATCAACTGTGTTCACTTGAGCCACACGAACATTGTTTCCATTAAGTTCAAATGTCTTAGCATCGATATCAATCAATTCTTCAGCAGATTTGCTTGCCAAGTTTGTACCAGCCTTGAGCATGGCAAGACCGTATTCTTCCAAGTTTACACCAGCCAATTCAGCCAATTCAGGAGCAATGACTTTATCTGATGGGTGAGTGGTTGGAGATTTCAAAAGAAGAGTATCTGAAATCAAACCTGATAGCATCAAACCTGCGATTTCTTTTGGTACAGCTACACCATGTTCTTTGAACATGCGGTAAACGATAGATGATGCGGATCCAACTGGTTCCAAACGCATGTAAAGTGGGCTTGCAGTTTCAAAGTTAGCCACACGGTGGTGGTCCACCACACCGTAAACTTCTACTTCAGCGATATCTGAAACAGATTGTTGGAATTCATTGTGGTCTGTTAAGATGACTTGTTCTGCACCTTCTGCTTTAGCAGATGTGATCACGCGCGGTGCGTCTACACCAAAATAGTTCAAGACGAAAGCTGTTTCTTCATTTGAAGTTCCAAGAGCAACCGCTTCTGTATCCAAACCGTAAGCTTCTTTTGCAAGATAAGCAAAAGCTACAGATGAACCAATAGCATCTGAGTCTGGATTTTGGTGACCAAATACTAGAATCTTAGACATGATAATACCTCGTTTCTTTATTCTCTTTATTGTAGCATTTTTTTCAATTTTTGACAAAAATAAGAGGAGCCAAAGGACTCCTCATTACATATCAAAAGCATCGACTAAATTCTTATTTTGACACTCTTTGAGATAATGTTCTTTTTGCATGCGTGTCTTGCGCTTGAAAAGAGCTTCAGCAGACATGGCCTCTTCCTTGCTGTCAAAACCTTCTGCAAAGATGAGTTTTACCGGCAATCGAGCTCGTGTATACTTGGCTCCTTTACCGCTATTATGCACGGCGATTCGTTTCTTCACATCTGTTGTATAGCCTGTATAGTAGGAACCATCACGGCACTCTACCACATACATATAAGCCTTATGATCCATAGTAAATCTCTTGAATTTCTGGTGTATAAGTACCATCACTATTATGAACAATGAGTGGTGGCAAAACCTTAAAGCCACTAGTGGAGCCGTCCTTGATAGCTTCAATCAAAAGCATATTGGCTTCCTTCTCCCGTTTAGGATAAACAAATTGCAGACGTTTTGGAGCCAGATTATGCTGTTGGAGCGTATCCAAGATATCTAATAATCGATCAGGACGATGAACTATTGCCAAACGTCCATTTGATTTGAGAATACTCTGGGCACTACGACAGATTTCCTTAAGATTGGTTGTAATTTCATGCCGAGCTAAAAGGTAATGCTCACTTTCGTTCAGATTAGAATTTGGATCCACTTTAAAATAAGGCGGATTGCATAAAATCAAATCAACCTTGCTCCCCTGAATGTGACTAGGCATATTCTTCAAATCATCACAGATGACCTGCATCTGTCCGTCCAGCCCATTTAAACGCACTGAGCGTTCAGCCATATCAGCAAGACGTTCCTGAATTTCTACAGATAGAATTTTAGCCTTGGTCCGACTACTGGCAAACAGTCCAACAGCTCCATTGCCCGCACAGAAATCTACTATCAAACCATTTTTCGGAAAACGAGGAAAGCGTGACAAAAGTACACTATCCACTGAATAGCTGAAAACCTCACTATTTTGAATAATTTTGATGTCAGTAGAGAAGAGTTGGTTAATGCGCTCTCCTGTTTTTAATAATTGTTCTTCGTTCATACTTCTATTATAGCAAAATATAATAACATCACAATGATTTTAGGGGATATCAATTACTGTTTTTCTTTAAATGTTCCAAGGCTTCTCGTGTCCAAACAGGCATCATGCGACCAAGCGGCGCGAATCCATGTTTGATGCGATCATTCGAAAAACGTCTCCGTCTAGGAAGTTGATGTTTTTCTTCTTCCAAGGTACGAATGGAAAGACTAGCCTTCCCTGTGTATTCGTCAAAATCTACTACTTGTACCTGGACTTCATCACCGATTTTTAAAACCTCGTAAATATTCTCGATAAATCCTGTCCGAATCTCCGAAATATGAATCAGTCCTGTCACTCCTGTTTCTAACTCAACAAAAGCTCCATAGGGCTGAATCCCAGTAATACGGCCATTTAGCTTATCACCGATTTTCATTTTAGTCCTCAATTTCAATAGTTTCAATTACGACATCTTCAACTGGCTTGTCCATTGCACCTGTTTCGACACCTGCAATTGCATCCAGAACTTCATAAGAAGCTTCATCCGCAAGTTGACCGAATACAGTATGACGACGGTCTAGGTGAGGAGTTCCACCTTGTTCTGCATAAATCTCCGCAATTGGCTCTGGCCAACCACCACGAGCAATTTCTTTCTTAGAATATGGCAAGTGTTGATTCTGCACGATAAAGAACTGGCTGCCATTTGTATTTGGCCCAGCATTAGCCATAGAAAGGGCTCCGCGGACATTGTAAAGTTCTTCTGAAAACTCATCCTCAAATGACTCACCATAGATAGATTCACCACCCATACCAGTTCCAGTTGGGTCTCCACCTTGAATCATAAAATCTTTAATAATACGGTGGAAAATCACACCGTCATAGTAACCATCTTTTGACAGAGCAATAAAGTTGGCTACTGTTTTTGGTGCGTGATCAGGGAAAAGTTTGACACGCATATCCCCATGATTTGTCTTAATAGTCGCAATTGGACCTTCTACTGTTTCAATGTCTACTTGTGGAAAATGTAATTCTTTTTCTACCATACCAAATCCTTCTAAGGCATCAAAGATGCCATCTTCTTCTAATGTTTTTGTAATATAATCTGCTTTTTCTTTGATTTTTTCATGAGAAACACCCATAGCGACACTAATGCCTGCATAATCAAAGAGCTCTAAATCGTTAAGTCCGTCCCCAAAAACCATCACATTTTCAGGTTTAAGACCTAATTGGTCTACCACTTTGGCAACTCCAGCTGCCTTAGAACCAGAAATAGGCACCACATCTGACGAATGTTCATTCCAACGTACCATACGTAAAGTCGATGCCAAAGTATCAGGCAAGACAAGGTCATCACCCTGCTCCTCAAAGGTCCACATCTGATAAATATCTTCTTTTTGGTAAAAATCAGGGTCCACCTCTAAATCAGGATAAATCGGGTCTATCGCCTGGCTAATCATCTCTGTTCGCCTTGATAGTTTAGCAGCTTGGCTTCCCACCAAACCATAATCAATCCCAACTTCTTTGGTCCAAGTAATATACTCTTCAACCTTATCTTTAGCAATTTTGTTACTATAAATGACATTGCCCTTTTTGTCCTCAATATAAGCACCATTCAAGGTTACAAAGAAATCAGGTTTGAGGGCTTTAATCTCTGGGACGACACCAAAAATGCCTCGACCAGTCGCAATTCCTGTCAAAATTCCTTTATCACGTAATTGTTTAAAGGCTGTTGGAATAGTGCTTGGAATAAAGCCAGTCTTTGAATTTCGTAAAGTATCATCTATATCAAAAAAGATAATCTTAATCTTCTTAGCCTTGTATCTTAACTTGACATCCATTATAATACCTCCTTCAATTCACTCCTTCCATTATACCATAAAGTAGAGAAATCCCACATCCCCAATAAAATCCTTGTCTCTTATCCGAATTCCTTTACTAGATACAAAACCAAATCATCATTATTTTGGCTAGTTGCATTCATTTCCAATCGTACAATTCATCTTTGACTTACCCACCTTTACTCTTTCTATTACCATTATAGCACGCCAAGGTCAAAAAAAACTATCTCATGAAAAATAGGGCCACCGGACCTCAACTCGCTCTCACATTTCAATGCTCGTGAAAAAAAGACCCGTAAGGATCTTAATTCGCTTTCTAGTTTTTAAGCTCATGAAAAAGAGGTCCACCGGACCCCAACTCGCTCTCATATTTCAATGCTCGTGAAAAAAAGACCCGTAAGGGTCTTACTCGCTCTCTTGTTTTCAAGCTCATGAAAAAGAGGTCCACTGGACCTCTTTTTTAATCTTCGTTTACGAAAGGCATCAAAGCCATTACGCGAGCGCGTTTGATAGCTGTTGTTACTTTACGTTGGTTTTTAGCTGAAGTTCCAGTTACACGACGTGGAAGGATTTTCCCACGTTCTGAAACGAAACGGCTAAGAAGCTCAGTATCTTTGTAATCAACATATTCAATTTTGTTTGCTGCGATGTAATCAACTTTTTTACGGCGTTTGAATCCGCCACGACGTTGTTGAGCCATGTTTTTTCTCCTTTATAGTATTAATTGTCCATTAGAATGGTAAATCATCATCTGAAATATCCAAAGGATTGGTTGATCCAAATGGATTTTCATCACGTGAAAAGTCAGGTACTGAATTTGTAGGTGCTGCATGACTAGCAGTTGGTGCAGAATAAGCTCCACCACTTTGTCCTTCACGAGCACTACGGCTTTCCAACATTTGGAAATTCTCAGCTACGACTTCTGTCACGTAGACACGTTGTCCTTGCTGGTTATCGTAACTACGAGTCTGAATACGACCTGTAATCCCGACAAGAGAGCCTTTTTTAGCCCAGTTAGCAAGATTTTCAGCCTGTTGGCGCCACATAACGACATTGATAAAATCAGCCTCACGTTCGCCATTTTGACTCTTGAATGTACGGTTTACTGCAAGAGTAAAAGTCGCAACTGCTACATTTGATGGGGTATAACGCAACTCGGCGTCACGTGTCATACGCCCTACAAGTACAACATTGTTAATCATAATCTACCTTCTTACGCGTCAAGTTTGACGATCATGTGACGAAGAATGTCAGCGTTGATTTTTGAAAGACGGTCAAACTCTTTAAGAGCTGCGTCATCGTTTGCTTCAACGTTAACGATGTGGTAAAGTCCTTCACGGAAATCTTGGATTTCGTATGCAAGACGACGTTTTTCCCAATCTTTTGATTCAACAACAGTTGCACCGTTGTCAGTCAAGATAGAGTCAAAACGTGCTACCAAAGCGTTTTTCGCTTCTTCTTCAATGTTTGGACGAATGATATAAAGAATTTCGTATTTAGCCATTGATATGTTCCTCCTTTTGGTCTAATGACCCCAAGCCTTTGCAAGGGGTAAGTGAGGTTTGCTCACAATAAACTATTATACTAGAAAAAAGTTTTTTTCGCAAGCTTAAAGTAAGTTATATTTTTCTTTTTAGAGTTTTTTTGCAGAAGTTTTTGTAATTTCATCTACGAGAATATTTTCATCCTCGAATTTCTTTTTCAATGAAGAAAGATCAATGCTTCCCTCAATTTGTACTTCAATAACAATTTTACCATCCTTACGTGGAATATTAACGGTATGAGAGATATTAAGATTTTCCTCAACGATTAAAGAAACAATCTTACCTAAAACTCCAACTTCATTTTCTGTGATAAAACGAACACGGATTCCCTCTTCACCATAACCAGCGATTTCAAGAAAGGCACTGAATACATCACGATCTGTAATGACTCCATACAATTGTCCGTTGTCAACAACTGGCAAAATACCAATCTTATTTTTAAGCATGAGATAAGTTGCATCTTCTAAACTTGCATAGCCTGAGACAGTTACAACATCTCGAATCATGACGTCTTTTACTTTTGTCTTATTAAGCAAATAATTCATCTCGAAGATTGAAAGACTAGTCGCTTTTGAAGGACTAGCTTCAGCGATTGTCCCTTCTGTTACCAAGCCTACTAATTTATCATTCTCAATAACAGGGAGACGGTGCAAGCCTTGTTCGCGCATCAAATCTGCTGCGTGTGCAACAGTTGTATCAGGACTGATATAAACGACCTTGCGTGTCATAAAATCTTTAACTGCCATAGGAAATCTCCTTTATGTTTATAGTTTTATTATACACTTTTTACGGAAAGCTATCAAACGCTTTCATTTCTTTTTCAAGATTCAGAAAAATCTGAAGGACTTTACGAAAAAGAGCTCAACTTAGAGCCCTTAATCTTATACTTATGTAGATTGTATGATTGCTTTGCAATCTTTATCCGCCGACTAAAAAGGTCCCCCGGACCTTTTTAGCCACCTAGATATGCTTTTCTGACTTCGTCTGATGCTGCGAGTTCTTTTCCTGTTCCTGATAGGACAATCTTTCCTGTCTCAAGAACATATCCTCGGTCAGCGATAGCTAGTGCTTTATTAGCATTTTGCTCAATCAAGAGAACTGTTGTTCCTTGTTTTTGAATATCTTGGATGATATCAAAAATTTCTTGGATAAAGATTGGCGCAAGCCCCATTGATGGTTCATCTAATAAAAGTAGTTTAGGCGTTGACATGAGTGCACGTCCCATGGCAAGCATCTGCTGTTCACCACCAGATAGAGTAGCCGCATCTTGATTTTTACGTTCTTCCAAACGAGGGAAACGAGAGAAGACTTTCTTCAAATTTGCTTGATTCTCTTCACGATTTTTCTTAAGAAAGGCTCCCATCTCCAAGTTTTCCATAACAGTCAAACCAGAGAAAACATGACGTCCTTCTGGAACTTGTGAAAGACCTGATGCCACAATCTTCTGTGCAGGCATTTTTTGGATTTCTTGCCCAAGAAATTCAATTCGACCCGCACTTGGGCGTACAAGGCCTGATAATGTCCGAAGAATAGTAGTTTTACCAGCACCGTTGGCACCGATAAGTGAAACAACTTCTCCTTCATTAACTTCAAAGCTCACATCACGTACAGCTTGAATCATACCGTAGTGAACTGAGAGGTTTTCAACTTTTAACATAGACATTAGGCTTCACCTCCAAGATAAGCTTCGATAACACGTTTATTGTTCTTGATTTCATCTGGTGTCCCATGAGCAATCAAACGACCGTACTCAAGTACGTAGATACGTTCAGTGACTTCCATGACCAAGTTCATATCATGTTCAATCAGCATGATGGTGATCTTGAATTCATCTTTGATGCGACGGATCAACTCAGTCAATTCTGCAGTTTCTTGGGGGTTCATACCTGCTGCAGGCTCATCTAAGAAGAGGATTTTAGGTTCTGTAGCAAGGGCACGAACAATTTCCAAACGACGTTGTTGGCCATAGGCTAAGTTTTTAGCTAAGGTTTCAGCATCACCTTCTAAATCAAAGATTTTTAGTAATTCTAATGCTTTGGCTTTTAATTCTTTTTCATTCTTATAAAAAGCTGGTAAGCGCAAGAAACTTGCAAAAACATGTTGTTTATGATGGTTACTAAATGCAATAAGAACGTTATCCAAAACTGTCAAGTCTTTAAAGAGGCGGATGTTTTGGAAGGTACGCCCTAAACCAAGAGCAGCAATTTTATAGGGTTGCTTGCCATTTAACAAGTGACCATCTAAGGTTACTGTTCCTTCACTTGGTTCATAAACTCCTGTCAGCAAGTTGAAGAGAGTTGTTTTCCCAGCTCCGTTCGGTCCAATCAAGCCAACAAGTTCACCTTCGTTCAATTCTAGAGTTACATCTCCAACAGCAGTCAGACCACCAAAATGCTTGGTTAACTGTTTTACTTCAAGTAATGCCATTAGTTTTGTCCCTCCTTCTTACCTTTTTTAAAGAGTCTTGATAGGCTCAATTCCCATGTTCCAAGAAGACCACCTGGTCTGAAAATCATAACAAGTACCAAGGCCAAAGCATAGATAATCATACGAACGCTAGCCACATCTTGAAGGAACATATTCAAAATACCAAGAACAATAGCAGCGACAATTGCTCCTGTAATTGATCCCAAACCACCAAATACAACGATAATTAAAACGTTGATAGAGTTGATAAAGCTATAATCCTTAGGCACAACAGAACCGATAAATCCTGCTTGAAGGGAACCTGCAATACTTGCAGTCATAGCTCCAAATACAAATGCGATAATTTTGATTTTTGTTGTATTGACCCCGACAGACTCTGCTGCAATTTCATCTTCACGAACAGACAAGGTTAAACGACCGATTGGACTACGAAGGAAATTCAGCGTTGCAATTGTCGTAATCACGGCAAAAATGTATACCATTTGCCAATTAGTAAAGTTTGGAATACCAAGGATACCAGCAGCTCCGTTTGTTAAATCACCACCATTGACGATTAGGATACGGATAATTTCAGCAACCCCAAGTGTCGCAACTGCAAGGTAATCCCCCTTCAAACGAAGGGTAGGAATTCCAACGACCAAAGCAACCAAACCAGCAATGATAGCACCAAGCAACATAGCTCCGAAGAAGGCACCATAAGTTGGAGATTTAGAACCAATAATGGCTGCTGCATAGGCACCGATAGCCATGAACCCAGCATGTCCAAGAGAAAATTGACCAGAAAAACCAACGATAAGGTTAAGTCCTACTGCAAGAATAATATTGATACCGATTTGTTCTAGAATCTGAATATGGAAAAGGTTTAAAATACCAAACGAAACTAATAAGCTAATCACACCATATCCAAGCAACAAAAGGAGCAACCAGAGAATATTAACTTTTAAATTTTCTTTCATTGTTTACACCTTCTCTTTCACATTCTTGCCAAGGATACCTGCTGGACGAACAATCAAGATCAATAGCAAGATTCCGTACACGATAGCATCACGGAAATCTGACATTCCGAAGGCTGTTGCAAAAGTTTCCAGTAGTCCAATTACAAAACCCCCAAGAGCTGCACCAGGAATAATACCGATACCACCTAAAACGGCAGCCACGAATGATTTAATACCCGGAGTCATTCCCATCAATGGTTCAAGAGAGTTGTAGTAAAGGGCAATCAAGACACCTGCTGCACCAGCCAGAGCTGAACCTAAGGCAAAGGTGAAACTGATTGTACGGTTTACGTTGATCCCCATCAATTGAGCTGCATCACTATCTACAGATACGGCACGCATAGCTTTCCCCATTTTTGTTTTTTGCACGATGAGTTGCAAAAGAATCATCAAGACAATCGAAACTGTCAAAATCAACAATTGAATATTTGTTAGACTGATTGGACCTAAGTCATAACGAACTGTTTGGATTGCTTGAGGGAAGGCGCGTGTATTGGCACCTACTAGATAGACCATTCCATACTCAAGTAAGAAGGATACCCCAATAGCAGTAATCAATACAGAGATACGAGTGGAATGACGGAGTGGACGGTAAGCTAGAAACTCGATGATTACGCCGAGAATAGCTGAACCAATCATGGACAAAATTAAGGCTAAAAAGAAATTTAAATGGAGGGCATTGATCAAGAAATAACCCATGAAAGCACCCATCATATAGATATCACCATGGGCAAAGTTAATAAGCTTGATAATTCCATAAACCATAGTATAACCCAGGGCTAGCAAGGCATAGACACTACCCAAGATTAAACCATTGACAAGTTGTTGGAGCATGTAGTTCACTCTTTCTAATAATAATTTTTTGGATATAAATTGCTTCTAAAATACCGAAACAGGGAGTGAGTAAAAAGCTCATTCCCCATTTACGATATCTATAAAATTAAGGTTTTACGACTTCTGCCGCATCTACTTTACCATTATTCATGGTCATCATGAAGGCTGTTTTCACAGTGTTATGATCTGCATCAAAGCTTGTTTGACCTGTAACACCTTCGAAGTTTTGTGTTTTAGCAAGATTGTTCTTGATATCAACTGAAGTTTTTGCACCTTTTGCTGCATTAGCTACAAGGTAAACTGAGTCATAAGCAAGAGCTGCAAATGTTGAAGGATCTTCGTTATATTTTGTACGGTAAGCTTCAAGGAAGGCTTTTGCTTTATCTGAAACATCAACAGTAGTTGAGAATCCTGAGATGAAGTAGATATTTGATGCGCGTTCAGCAGTTGCTTGTTGAACAAATTCTGCACCGTTAAATCCGTCACCACCGATGATTGGCTTATCAATTCCCATACCACGAGCTTGGTTTACAATCTTACCAGCTTCTGTGTAGTAACCTGGCAATACGATTGCATCAAAGTCTTTATCTTTGATTTTTGTCAAAGCTGCTTGGAAGTCTGTATCACCTGATACAAATGTTTCGTCTGCTACGATTTCACCTGTGAATGAATCACGGAAAGATTTTGCAATACCTTTAGCGTAGTCACTTGAGTTATCTGTATACAAGACCACTTTTTTAGCGTTCAATTTGTTTGAAACGTAGTTTGAGATGATTTTTCCTTGGAAACTATCTTGGAATGTTCCGATGAAGAGAAAATCTTGACCTTTTGTCAAACCATCTTGAGTAGCACTTGGAGAAATCAATGGAACTCCAGCTTGTGTAGCATTTGCTACTGCCGCTGCAGTTGCACCTGAAGTCGCAGGTCCTACGATAGCTGCTACCTTAGATTGAGTCACAAGGTTTGTTGAAACAGAAGCAGCTTCAGCAGTTTCAGATTTGTTATCTTTGTCGACTACTTCGATTTGTTTTCCATCGATACCACCTGCTGCGTTGATTTCATCAACTGCAAGTTGAGCACCCTTTTGCTCAGAAGTACCGTAAGATGCTACAGCACCAGTTTCTTCGAAGTTGAAACCAATTTTTACGACTTTTTCATCGATTGGGTTACCAGCTGTGTTTGAAGCTCCTGACTTCACTTCCCCACAAGCTGCTAAAAGAGCTGTACTTGCAAGAGCTACAAGTGACAATGCAAATTTTTTCTTCATATTTGTCTCCTTATTAATGTTCAATTTAAATTACATGTTAAGAATATACCGAATTATCAGAAAATTGTCAACAAGTTTCTCTCACTTTTTTAAATGATAACGTTTTCGCTTGTTTTATATAGGTTTCCAACGAAAGGAGTTTCCAATTCTTGAATATGACAAACTCTCACTTTCTTGATAAATTTCTCTTTTCCTAAACGATTTACCAGCGCTTCTACTTCCTCTGTTGGAACATAAAGTTGTAGGTAACGATGTTTTTTTGAGTGGTAACAAATATCACCATAATTTGCGAGTTTTTTAGCATCGCGATTATAGTATAAATAGATAATCAGACCAGACCGATTCTCTTTTTGAAACATAATTCAACTTCCTTCTAACAATCTTCCTTCTATTATATCAAAAAAAACAAGCTCAGTCGAGCTTGCTTTAGTAGTTTAATTCAAAGAATTATTAGCCATAATTTCGTCAATAAAACCGTAGTCAAGAGTTTCTTGAGCGCTCATCCAGTAATCACGTTCAGCATCTTTATGAATTTGCTCAACAGATTTGCCAGAATTATCTGCTAGGATTTGCTCCAAAGTCTTACGAGTTTTAAGTAAGTGTTCAGCGGCGATGGCCATATCAGTCTGCTGAGTACCACCACCTGTACCACCCATTGGTTGGTGAATCATGTATTCTGCATTTGGAAGCATGAAACGTTTACCCTTTGCTCCACTTGAAGCGATAATTGTTCCCATTGAGGCTGCCATTCCCATAACGATAGTTTGGACATCTGCCTTGATAAAGTTCATAGTATCAACGATTGCCAAACCAGCTGATACAGAACCTCCAGGAGTGTTTACATAAAGGTAAATATCTTTTGTACTATCTTGAGCATCCAAGAAAAGCAATTGGGCGATAACTGAGTTTGCCATATTGTCTTCGACTGGTCCAGTCAACATGATAATGCGGTCCTTAAGAAGACGTGAGTAAATGTCATACGAGCGTTCTCCACGACTTGTTTGTTCAATAACTACAGGAATCATTCATTTCTCCTTTTGATTTCTAATTTCTTTGTTAATAGGATTATTATATATCCTTGGTCAAAAAAGGTCAAATTTTTGCTCTATCCTAATAACAGATACAAAAATTTAACCTCCTTTCAAAGCTAAGACTAGGCTATAGTCTCAATATCACTTTAGAATCTTATTTTGTTCCGAACAAGCGGTCTCCAGCGTCTCCAAGACCTGGAACGATGTAACCATGTTCGTTCAAACGTTCATCCAAAGCTGCTGTAAAGATTTCTACATCAGGGTGTGCTGCTTGAAGTGCCTTCACACCTTCTGGAGCTGATACAAGGCAGACAAACTTGATGTTTGAAGCTCCACGTTTTTTGAGGGAGTCAACAGCCAAAATCGCTGATCCACCTGTTGCAAGCATAGGATCAACTACAAAAATTTGACGTTGGTCAATATCTTCAGGCAATTTTACCAAGTATTCTACTGGTTGAAGGGTTTCTTCGTCACGGTACATACCAATGTGACCAACTTTTGCTGCTGGAACCAAACTCAATAGTCCATCAACCATACCAATACCTGCACGCAAGATTGGGACAATCGCCAATTTTTTACCAGCCAACTGTTTTTGAACTGTTTTTGTAATCGGTGTTTCGATTTCTACATCTTCAAGTGGAAGATCACGAAGCACTTCATATCCCATCAACATTGCAATCTCGTCTACTAGTTCACGAAAAGCTTTTGTAGAAGTGTCAGTGCGACGCAAGATTGATAATTTGTGTTGAATCAGTGGATGATTAATAACTTCAAGTTTTCCCATTTTCAGAATTCCTTCTTTCAATTTATTCTTCTTATTATATCAAAAAATGGTTTAAAAAGCTTTCTAAACCATTTATTTTTTTATAATTTCTAGATTAGGTGAGCCTCTTGGAGAGCTGCCTGCACTGTTTCAAGTGGTAGGTGAGTTAATTCTGTTCCCTTTTCTTGATAAAGGTGTTGGGCATAGTCATCCATACGGTATTGGTTGATATAAACAACACGCTCACAACCTACCTGAAGCAGTTGTTTTGTACAGTTGAGGCATGGAAAATGAGTGACATAGGCTGTGAAACCTTTTGGAACGCCACGCTCTGACCCTTGTAAGATAGCATTTACTTCTGCATGAAGAGTGCGGACACAGTGGCCTTCAATCACCAGACAGTCATGATCGATACAATGCTCTGTTCCTGATACAGAACCATTATAGCCTGTTGAAATAACCTTGTTATCCTTGACTAAAACAGCTCCTACCTTGGCACGTTTACAGGTTGAGCGATTGGCAATCAATAGGGCTTGAGCAGCAAAATACTCATCCCAAGCTAGTCTTTTTTCTGTCATAGCTTCTCTCCTCTTGATTTATTTTTTGAAAAATGGCAGGCGTAGATCTGCGATTTTTTCAGCAGGAACCTTCATCCCATCCTTGATCCATTTAAGCAAGACCGATACGATGGCCGAACTCCAAAAAGAATGCAGGTAAGAACTGACTCCTTTTGATTTTCCATAGTATTTTTCTAAAAATTCTTGCATGGCTTGCACAAAGATTTTTTCTAAGTGATAGTCTAGTGCAAGCTGAATAACTTTGGCTTCTTTCTTGGCTTCTCTAAAGAGGTGAACCCATACAAGATAAAGGTCTGTTTTAACATCGTAATGACTCAATTGCTCCATGATGTTATGGACGCTACGTTTAAAGACACTTTCTAAAATCTCTTCTTTGGATTCATAATTTCGATAAAAAGCTGCACGAGAAACGCCAGCACGCTTGACCAACTCAGAAATGCTAATCTTAGCCAACTCCTTTTTCTCCAAGAGTTGCAAAAGAGCTGTTTCAATCGCTTCTCTGGTTAGCAAATTAGATTCTTGATTTGATTTTCTAAGGTTTTCAAGCGATTTTTCAGATATTTTACGTTCAGACATAACAATTTCTTTCTACTTGTGACAACAGAGAGGTACTACTTTTGTTTCAAGGGCTTTCATGATATAATTGTAAAAAAAGACAGAACCTTTGTCAATGTATAAGTGATAAAGATGGAGAATTTCTATGACTTGGAAGATTGTAGCTGACTCTGGTTGTGATTATCGCCAGCTGGAAAACCTTGCTTTTGATACTGAATTTGTTAGTGTTCCCTTAAAGATTCAGGTAGCAGATCAAGTCTTTGTCGATGATGCCAATCTGGATATCGATAAGATGATGGAAACTATGTATGCGACTTCTGAAGCTTCAAAATCAGCCTGCCCTAGTCCTGATGATTACTTACGAGCATTCGAAGGTGCCAAACATATTTTTGTAGTGACTATCACTGGAACTCTCTCTGGTAGCCACAATAGTGCTCAATTAGCTAAGAATATCTATCTCGAAGAACACCCTGATACTCAGATTCATGTCATCGATAGCTTATCAGCTGGTGGGGAAGTTGACCTAATCGTCGAAAAGATCAATGATTTGATCAACCAAGGACTTTCTTTTGAAGAAGTCGTTGAAGTGATTACTACTTACCAAGAAAAAACGAAGTTGTTGTTCGTTCTTGCTAAAGTGGATAACTTGGTTAAAAACGGTCGATTGAGTAAGCTTATTGGTACAGTTGTCGGGCTCCTCAATATTCGTATGGTTGGGGAAGCAAGCGAAACCGGAACCTTAGAACTCCTCCAAAAAGCTCGTGGTGCTAAAAAGTCTCTTCAAGCCGCCTATGAAGAGTTAATCAAAGCTGGCTATGCTGGTGGGCGTATCGTCATGGCTCACCGCAGCAATGAAAAATTCTGCCAACAGCTCTCAGAGCTCTTACGAGAAAAATACCCACAAGCTGACATTAGAATCATCCCAACTTCTGGACTCTGCAGTTTCTATGCGGAAGAAGGCGGGCTCCTCATGGGATACGAAATCAACTAATAAATCTGACAAGAGATGTCTAATCATCTCTTGTTTTTTTATGGTACAATACTCTTATGAAACATTTTGATACTATTGTCATCGGAGGGGGCCCTGCTGGTATGATGGCTACGATTTCCAGTAGCTTTTACGGGCAGAAAACCCTTCTCATTGAAAAAAATCGGAAACTTGGAAAAAAATTAGCTGGAACTGGCGGTGGTCGTTGCAATGTGACTAACAACGGCACTTTAGACGACCTACTAGCTGGCATCCCTGGAAATGGGCGATTTCTTTACAGTGTCTTCTCCCAGTTTGATAACCATGATATCATCAACTTTTTCACGGAAAATGGTGTTAAACTCAAGGTTGAAGACCACGGACGTGTCTTCCCAGCTAGCGATAAATCGCGAACCATTATCGAAGCCTTGGAAAAGAAAATCATTGAACTTGGTGGGCAAATTGCCACTCAAACAGAGATTGTTTCTGTTAAAAAGATAGACGACCAGTTTGTCCTTAAGTCAGCAGACCAGACCTTCACTTGTGATAAACTCATCGTCACAACAGGTGGTAAGTCTTATCCTTCGACTGGTTCGACTGGTTTTGGCCACGAGATTGCTCGCCATTTTAAGCACACCATTACAGAGCTTGAAGCTGCTGAAAGTCCCTTATTGACAGATTTTCCTCATAAGGCCTTGCAGGGAATTTCCCTAGATGATGTAACCCTCAGTTATAGCAAGCACGTCATTACTCATGATTTGCTCTTTACCCACTTTGGTTTGTCAGGCCCTGCTGCCCTGCGTATGTCAAGCTTTGTCAAGGGTGGTGAGATACTTTCCTTAGACACTTTGCCTCAGCTTTCTGAGAGCGACTTGGTGGCATTTCTAGAAGAAAATCGTGAAAAATCCTTAAAAAATGCCTTGAAATCTTTGTTGCCAGAACGCTTAGCAGAATTCTTTGTGCAAGGATACCCTGAAAAAGTTAAACAGCTAACTGAAAAAGAACGGGACCAACTTGTCCAGTCTATCAAAGTTCTTAAAATTCCCGTAACTGGCAAAATGTCCCTTGCTAAATCCTTTGTTACCAAAGGAGGTATTAGTCTCAAGGAAATCAATCCTAAAACGCTGGAAAGCAAACTGGTTCCTGGACTCCACTTTGCTGGCGAAGTACTAGATATCAATGCCCACACGGGTGGCTTTAACATCACTTCTGCCCTCTGTACTGGCTGGGTGGCAGGCTCAAACTTAATCTATAAATGATTTAGTATCTAAGGATGTTAGATAAGAAAGGAACTACTTTGGAACATATTATCTTACTAAGGGGAGTTACTCCTAATGGAAAAAATGCTATCCCTAAAATGTCTTATCTAGTAGATATCTTGATAGAGGCTGATTTTCAACACGTTCGAACCTATATTCAAAGTGGGAATATCATTCTTGAAAGTGACTTATCTCTGGAAGAAATACGAGAACAGGTTCACACTCTAATAAAGGAAAAAATTGGTGCTGATTTAAAAATGGTAATCAAGAACAAAAATGATTTTGCAAAAATTGTCCAAGAAAACCCATTTGGAAAACACTATCTTTTTGACCGAATACATGTGATCCTTTTTCAAAATGATATCCAAAGTCTACCATTAGAAAAATTGGATAGTGAATATGGTGAAGAAGAAATTTGTATCGGCAACCATTGTCTTTACCTCTATCTCCCTAGAACTGCAAAACGAAAAAAACTTAATACCAACTATCTTGAAAAGCTGTTCGGCGTTGATCTGACCATGCGAAAGTTAAACGTGGTAGAAAAATTACTAACAAAATAGGAAAAATAATATGATCAGAAGAGAATCAGTCGAATTTGTCAACATGTGCTTGATTAAAAATGGGGACAAGGTCCTAGTTCAAGACCGACTTAGTCCTAACTGGCCTGGCATTACTTTTCCTGGTGGTCATGTTGAACGTGGCGAATCCTTTGTCGATGCTGTCATTCGCGAAGTGAAGGAAGAAACTGGTCTGACCATTTCTAAACCCCAACTCTGTGGTATCAAAGACTGGTATGATGACGAGGACTTTCGTTATGTTGTCCTCTTTTACAAAACAGAACACTTTACTGGTGAGCTCCAATCTTCAGACGAAGGAAAAGTCTGGTGGGAGGATTTTGAAAATCTATCTCATCTCAAACTAGCTACTGAGGATATGTCTGATATGCTTCGTGTTTTTCTCGAAGAGGACCTCAGTGAATTCTTTTACTATAAGGATGGGGAAGACTGGTTTTACCAACTCAAATAACAGTAAATCGGCAGAGATCACTCCGCCGACTTTTATTTTGTCTGAGCTCGAACATAGTGAGCAATGACATCTGATGTGTACTGAGCTGTTCCAGGTCCAAATTTGTCAATGTTTTCCTTGAACTCTGGGTTGTAGACGTAGCCTTTACCGATATGACCGAATACCTCATTAGAGCAGTCAAATCCATAAGTTCGAATGGCTTGCAAGAGTTTGGCTGCTTGCTCTTGGTTTTCGACCGCTGTTGCAGCTAAACCAGATTGAAGATTTTGAGCCAAGGCTTGAAAGACTTGGTTAAAGGCGGCCGTAGACTCGTCTTCGCGACCTTTTTGGCGCTCAAGAGCTTGGTCCATGACTTCTTGTCCATACTCTTCTACCGCCTTTTGATGGTATTTTTGATGATCTTGATAGCTAAATCCCATGAATTTTTCCTCAATGGTCATTTTTCTTTCTCCTTTTTGTTCTTGAATGGTTTTTTGTAAGGTTGAAATTAAGGTATCCAGATGTTGCCTCTCCTGGGTTAAATAATCCAACTGTCTAGTTAAATGTGACAATATATCTGTCGTATCTTCCTTCAATAACTCTGCTATTTTTTCTAAAGAAAAGCCTAGATACTTGTAATAGAGGATAACCTGAAGTCGTTCTAAATCCTCTTGACTGTAAGTTCGATAGCCATTTTCTGACTTTAACGGAACTAAGAGTCCAATCTTATCATAATGGTAGAGGGTCTTGACGGAGACACCTGAAAGTTGCGCAGCTTCTTTGATATGGTACATGATTTCCTCCTCACATGAATAGTATATCCCCTTACCTTAGGGTAGAGTCAAGTATTTTATCATATTTTTTATGAAAACTTGAAAATCGCTTTCTTGACAGGCTTCAGAAAACATGATAGGATAATCAAGTCTATCAATCAAATAAAAGGCTCTTAAAGAGCAATTGAGAGAGGGCTATTTGACAATTCAAGTAGCCTTTTCTTATTTTAAAAATAGATTGGAGTTTTAACGATGTCTGAAAAATCGCAATGGGGCTCAAAACTGGGCTTCATCCTTGCATCTGCTGGTTCTGCTATTGGTCTTGGAGCTGTTTGGAAGTTCCCTTACATGACTGCTGCTAATGGTGGTGGTGGATTTTTACTGGTCTTTCTTATCTCGACAATTTTAATTGGTTTCCCTCTTCTACTGGCTGAGTTTGCCCTTGGTCGAAGCGCTAGCGTGTCAGCAATCAAAACCTTTGGCAAACTTGGAAACAATCAAAAGTACAACTTTATTGGTTGGATTGGTGCCTTTGCTCTTTTCATCCTTCTCTCATTTTATAGTGTCATTGGAGGTTGGATTCTGGTATACCTTGGTATCGAGATTGGAAGATTATTCCACCTAATCGGAAATGGAGATTATGCCCAGCAATTCTCTTCCATCATTTCTAATCCAGTTATTGCTTTAGGAGCCCAAGCAGCCTTTATCTTCCTCAATATTTTCATCGTATCACACGGCGTTCAAAAAGGTATTGAAAGAGCATCTAAGGTTATGATGCCCCTACTTTTTATCATCTTTGTCATTATTATCGGGCGTTCTCTTAGCTTGCCAAATTCCATGGAAGGCGTCGTTTACTTCCTCAAACCTGACTTTTCAAAACTAACAAGTGCTGGACTTCTCTACGCTCTAGGGCAATCATTCTTTGCTTTATCTCTCGGTGTTACAGCTATGTTGACTTACGCTTCCTACCTAGACAAGAAGACCAAGCTGGTCCAATCAGGAATGTCCATCGTAGCCTTAAACATCTCAGTTTCTATCATGGCTGGACTTGCGATTTTCCCTGCGATGTCAGCCTTTAATATCCAATCTGAAGGTGGACCGAGTCTCCTCTTTATCGTGTTGCCGCAACTCTTTGACAATATGCCTTTTGGTACTATTTTCTATATCCTCTTTCTCTTGCTTTTCCTCTTTGCGACGATAACTTCTTCAGTCGTTATGCTTGAAATCAATGTTGGTAACATCACCAACCAAGACAATCGTAAGCGTGCTAAGTGGAGTATGATTTTAGGGGTATTAACTTTTGTCTTTGGTATCCCTTCGGCCCTATCCTATGGTCTTATGGCTGATGTCCATATCTTTGGAAAGACCTTCTTTGACGCCATGGATTTCTTGGTTTCCAACCTCCTTATGCCTTTCGGTGCTCTCTGCTTGTCCCTTTTTACAGGCTATATTTTCAAGAAAACACTGGCAATGGAGGAACTTCATCTTGATGAAACACCTTGGAAACAAGGACTTTTCCAAGTCTGGCTTTTCCTTCTTCGTTTCATCATTCCAATTATCATCATCGTGGTCTTTATCGCCCAATTTATGTAAATACAAAAAAGGACTTGAGAATATCTCTCAAGTCTTTTCTTTTTATGGATGGCTAACAATCAATTCTAAATCTGATCCTTCCAAGGTCCAAGCTTCAACATCACTCGGCAAGATAAAGTGGCTACCTTTTTGAATTGGATAATCTTTTCCGTCTACAGTTAGTTTCCCTTGACCAGCCAAGACACTCAACAAGCTGTAATCAGCCGTCTTCTCAAATTCAACTTTTCCTGTGATTTCCCACTTGTAAACTGCAAAGAAATCATTAGAGACAAGTAAAGTTGAACACAAATCATCTGCTTTGACAGTCACAGGACGGCTGTTTGCAGGTTCGCCAATATTCAAAACATCGATTGATTTTTCAAGATGAAGTTCACGCAAGTTGCCATTATCATCCTTACGGTCAAAGTCATAGACACGATAAGTTGTATCACTAGACTGTTGCGTTTCAAGGATTAAGATACCTGCACCGATAGCATGCATGGTTCCACTTGGTACATAGAAGAAATCTCCAGCCTTGACAGGGACTTTTGTTAATAGACCATCCCAGTCTTTATCTTCGATTTGCTGGCGAAGTTCTTCCTTAGACTTAGCATTGTGACCGTAAATAATCTCTGAGCCTTCATCTGCAGCGATGATATACCAGCACTCTGTCTTTCCAAGTTCGCCTTCATGCTCTAACCCGTAGGCATCGTCTGGATGAACTTGAACACTGAGCCAATCATTGGCATCTAAGATTTTAGTCAAGAGTGGAAATACAGGCTCAGGACGGTTGCCAAACAATTCACGGTGTTCTGCATACAAAGTAGCGAGGTCTGTTCCTTCATAGCGACCATTGGCTACCTTAGACACACCATTTGGGTGAGCTGAGATTGCCCAATACTCACCAATCTTTTCATTTGGGATGTCGTAGCCAAACTCATCACGTAGTTTAGTCCCACCCCAGATTTTTTCTTGCATTACAGAATTTAAAAATAACGGTTCTGACATCTTAATCTCCTGTCTGATTTTTCTCCCTTCATTATAGCAAAAAAAGAGTTCTGATTGAACTCTTTTTTCAATCTTATAAAGTAGGGAGAAGATTTTATAAAAATAGTAACGATATGGATTTCATACTTTTAAAAAATCTACCAGAAACTATTAGTTCACAAGATTTGGAAGAATGAACACTATAAAGAAAGCTAGAGCAACCATCAGAAAAACAAGGAAATAAACTAAACATTTAGTCAGCCATGCATAACGACCTGGTTTTAAAGGTCTTTCTACGTAGGAATATTTTGGTTTTTTAGGGTCATAATAAACAGCAACCTTACTACCCACTGGGAAATACTCTTCTAAAGGTGATTTGGTTAAAGATATGAAACTGTTCCTATAAATTTTATATCTTAAAACCTGAGGAATTTCCCCATCTTCAAAATTGTCCATTTTGACATCAGATACGATCGAACCCAAGGGAGTACTGATTGTATTTGAAATCGCATATAGAAATTTCGGTCCTAAAACCTTGTATTGGTTCCCGTCGACAGTGTACTCAACCACTGGGAGACTAATTCCGTTATAAAGAGCATAGGAATATCGGATAATAACTCCTTCTGTTCTTTCGGTGCATCTCTTGGCATTTCTATAATTACTAAAGATAAAAATGTCGAACATAAAATAGGTGAAGGCAGCAAAGCCTAACATCATTAAACCAAATAATAGAAAGAAACTTGTTGGCATCTTTTTTCTCCTTAAAATATCATGATGCATCTATTTTAACAGAAAATACATAAAAAGAAAAAGACCGGATTGCTCCGATCTTTCAATAGTTCATATTCTCATATTCTGTTTTAAGAATCATTAGGGTTAACTTCAAATGACTAGGCATCCTATTTCATACGATAAAAATCAATGACTAGACCAGCAGGGCCTTTAACTAATAAGGACTCTGTTCCCCAATCCGTTTCACAAGGACCGTGTAAAATATCGACACCTATCTCTTTTAACCGCTTTTGGTTCTGGTCGACATCCTCAACCTCAATGTGTAGAATGATTCCTGACTGAAAATTTTCCAAAGGAATCAAATGATTTTGGGATAACATGAGACAGTGACTGCCAATCGTGAACTGAGCAAAACTGTTATCAACATAGTCCGCCTTTTTATCCAAGATACTCTCTAATTCAGCACAGACTTGGGGAACATCTGACACGATAATATCTAATTGATTTAAATTCATTTACTGTCCTCCACAAAAAGACCGGATTGCTCCGATCTTTTTAAGTTCCACGAGAGGAATTATTTAATTGAGCGTGATTGCAATCCTTCTTCTTCCAAGAAGAGGCGGAATGGTACAAGCTCTTCAGCTTCGTATTTTTTCTTGAAGGCTTTGATTGCTTCTTCTGAGTGTTGTTTTGGATCCAACTCAAGTACTTCTACTGGAAGTGGACGATGTGGAGTGATGTGAGCATCGATAACAACAGTTTTACCTTCTTTGTTCAATTTAACAGCTTCTGCAACAACTGCATCGATGTCTTCGATACGGTTTACAGTGAACCCTACAGCACCTTGCGCTTCAGCGATTTTCGCATAGTCAGCATTAGGGAAGTCACAACCAAACAAGTGTTTGTTTGTGTCTTCGTATTTGTCCTTGATGAAGGCATATTTACCATTTGAGAAGACAACGTTGATAACTGGAAGGTCGTATTGAACGTTTGTAATCACGTCTGGGTAGCACATGTTGAATGCACCGTCACCCATGATGTTCCATACTTGGCGATCTGGATTGTCTTTCTTAGCAGCGATACCACCAGGAAGGGCAATACCCATTGTCGCAAAGAGTGGAGATGTACGCCACATGTTCTTAGGTGTCATGTGAAGGTGACGAGTAGATGTTTGAGTAGTGTCACCTACGTCGATTGAGTAGATAGCGTCTTGATCAGCATGTTTGTTGATTGCATTGTAAACTTGATACAATTGCAATTCACCCTCAGTTTTACCTTCGAGTTTGTTCATGTAATCACGCCAGTTTTGGTTGTTCTTCACGTTTGCACGCCACCATGGAGTAGATTCAACTGGGTTCACTTTGTCGAGGATAGCTTTAGCTGCTTGACCTGCATCACCAAGGATTGAAGCGTCAAGGGCGTGACGTTTACCAAGTTTGTAAGGGTCAATATCCACTTGGATGAATTTTTCAGTGTTCTTGAATGCTTCGTAAACTTCAGCAAATGGGAAGTTTGAACCAAGGAAAAGAACTGTGTCTGCTTCAAAGACCACTTCGTTGGCTGGTTTCCAACCAACACGGTAAGCAGAACCTGTCAAACCTTCGTAGTTCCATTCGAAAGCTTCGAAGTTTTTACCAGTTGTGATGATTGGTGCTTTGATTTTACGTGACAATTCAGTGATTACTTCACCAGCTTTAACACCACCGTAACCAGCGTAGATAACTGGACGTTCAGCGTTGTTCAAAATTTCAACAGCTTTGTCGATTTCAACTTCGTTCAAAGCAGGAGCGATGAATGAACGTTCGTATGAACCAGAACCGTAGTATGAGTTTTCGTCGATTTCTTGGAAACCAAAGTTTACTGGAATTTCAACAACGGCTGGACCTTTTTTAGAAACAGCAGCACGGCAAGCTTCGTCAATCACTTTTGGCAATTGCTCTGCGTAAGCTACACGTTTGTTGTAAACAGCGATACCGTTGTACATTGGGTTTTGGTTCAATTCTTGGAAGGCATCCATGTTCAATTCGTTAACTGGACGTGATCCAAGGATAGCAAGGAATGGAGTGTTATCCATAGCTGCATCGTAAACACCGTTGATCAAGTGAGTTGCACCAGGTCCACCTGAACCAACTGCAACACCGATAGATCCGCCAAATTTAGCTTGCATAACCGCTGCAAGAGCACCTGTTTCTTCGTGGCGAACTTGCAAGAAACGGATATCTTTGTCTTCAGCCAAAGCGTCCATCAATGAGCTGAGTGTTCCTGATGGGATACCGTAGATAGTGTCTACGCCCCATGTTTTCAATACGTTGAGCATTGCTGCAGACGCAGTAATTTTCCCTTGAGTCATAATGATAACTCTCCTTCAAAATAATTTCATATATTTACAAAAAACGCTTTTATATGTTATTTGAAAACGATTCAGTAAATTTACAATCCTAATTTATCACATTTGATTTTAGATTTCTAAGTATATGCTCAGAATAATCCATTCTCTATTACAGTACAGTTTGGAAGCGTTTTTGAAAATCTGTTTTAGAATAGCAAAAAAAGCGGTTAAGACCGCCTTTTTATACTCAATGAAAATCAAAGAGCAAACTAGGAAGCTAGCCGCAGGTTGCTCAAAGCACTGCTTTGAGGTTGCAGATAAAGCTGACGTGGTTTGAATTTGATTTTCGAAGAGTATTAATCGACTTTAGTAAAATTAAGCATAAGAGAGCTGATTAAAACAGATACTGAACTAAAGGCCATGGCCAATCCTGCAAGTTCTGGATTGAGTACCAAACCAAGACCAGAAAAGACTCCTGCTGCAATCGGAATACCAATGAGGTTATAGATAGAAGCCCAGAAAAGATTGAGTAGAATACGATTAAAGGTCTTCTTACTCATATCAAAAGCACGTGCCAATCCTAGTAAATTGTTGGTTGTAAGGACAAGATCTGCTGATTCGATAGCAATATCTGTACCAGAGCCCATGGCAATTCCGACATCCGCTACACTGAGGGCCGGCGCATCATTGATACCATCTCCAACAAAGGCCAATTTGCCATTCTTTTGAAGCTTGTGAATTTCATGTGCCTTTTCCTCTGGCAAGACATTTGCGATCACTTCTTCGATTCCAATTTGCTCTGCAATCGCATGCGCTACTCCAGCATTATCTCCGGTAAGCATAACAGTTCTAAGGCCACGTTTTTTCAATTTAGCAATAGCTTCTCGAGCATTTTCCTTAGGGACATCCTGCAAGGCAATTAAGCCTTTTAGTTCACCATCTACGGATAGGAAGACAACTGTTTTTGCTTCTTTCTCAAGCAAATCAAATCGTTCTTGATAATCATGTGGAATAGCAAGGTCAGCTAAGAGCTTAGCATTCCCCAGCAAGACTTGTTTACCATTAATAATCCCAGTCACACCTTTTCCATGCAAGGCTTGGAAGTTTTCCACTGGGTAAAGACTGATTCCTAGTTCAGATGCACGATTAACAATAGCTTGAGCTAGCGGGTGTTGAGATACATCTTCCAATGAAGCAGCCAAACTTAGCACATCTCTTTCATCACCAATAACATCTGTCACTACTGGCTTCCCTTCGGTCAAGGTTCCTGTCTTATCAAAAACAATTGTTTGGACTTTTTGGATTTCCTGTAGAACTGTACCATTTTTGAGAAGAATCCCCATCTTGGCACTTCGTCCTGTTCCAACCATGAGTGCTGTCGGTGTCGCGAGTCCTAGTGCACAAGGACAGGCAATTATCAAAACAGCAACTCCGTAGAGAAGTGACGTCACAAAGCTATCTCCAAGTAAAACAAACCAGACCCAAAAAGTAAGAAGTCCTAAAATGACAACTGCTGGTACAAAAATCCCAGAAATCTTGTCTGTCAAATCTTGAATAGGAGCACGACTCGTTTGCGCTTTTTTCACAAAGTCCACAATCTGAGCTAGCATAGTCTCAGAACCAACTTTTTCAGCTCTAAAGATGATCGTACCACTATTATTGATGGTTGAACCAATGACAGCATCTCCAACTGATTTATCGACTGGAATACTTTCCCCAGTCACCATTGATTCATCAATACTCGTTTCACCTTCTAACACAGTCCCATCAACGGCAATTTTTTCACCTGGTCGAACGCGAATGAGATCCCCAACTTTGACTTGTTCTAGAGGTATTTGAACATAAACATCATCACGCAAAACCTCTGCTGTTTTTGCTTGTAGGTCTAATAATTTTTCGACTGCCTGCGAAGTATTTTTTCGCATTTTTTCCTCAAAAACTGCTCCCAAAAGAATGAAGAAGAGGATAAATGCAGCACTTTCAAAGTAAACGGGCAGACCAGTGAAGAGGGCAACTAAGCTATAGAAATAGGCCACTAGGGTTCCCAGAGCAACCAAGGTATCCATGTTGGAATTGTGCTTTTTAAAACTAGCCCAGGCGCTTCTGATATATGGAACTCCAGCTACCAGCATAATGGGTGTTGTGGCTAAAAAGGTGCCCCAACGCATGACTTGGTGACTAATTCCTCCTGTAGACATCCCAATCATGAGAATCACAAGAGGCACAGTAAAGATACTAGTAATCCAAAAACGCTGAAAAAGACTGAGAGACTTTTTAGTTTTTTCAACAACGGTGTAGGTCCCCTTTTGCATCTTCATGCCGCATGAAAATTCATGCTCGCCCAAGTCTTGAGGCGTAAAGCGAATGACTTTTTCCTCGTCTTGAGCGATTGGTTCTAGAATCCCTTCTTCTTCGAAGAGAATCTCTTTATAACAGTTTGAAGGTGTCACACGATGAAAGGTAATCTCAGCAGGAATCCCTTTTTGCAGTTGAATGTGGGCTGGATGGTAGCCTTTGTCTGCCGTGATACGGATTTTTTGAACACCATTTTCAAGACTTGCTTTTACAATATCAGTCATATCATTCTCCTATTCTACAATCATCTTACCGTGCATCATATTCATGCCACAAGAGAAACCATACTCACCTGCTTCTTCAGGAGTGATTTCAACTACATATTGGTCTCCCATAGGCAGATCTGCATGCACTCCAAAGTCTGGAAAAACGATTTGATCCAAGCAAGGTGAAGGATCTTTTCGATCAAAAATAATGCGAGCTGGTTGCGATTTTTTGAGGATAATAGTTCCTGGAGTGTATCCCCCCATGACTTCCACTCGAATTTCTTGATAGCCATTTTTTTGCTGGGCTCTCTTAGCATCTTCTTGCGGTTTTTTGAAAAACCAAAAGAGGATAAAAGCAATCATTCCTAAAACAACAATAGATACAAATAGATTTAACATAGCGTCTCCTTTACATACAATTACATTTTACTTCTGTTACAGCACTTGCTTTTTTCTTTGAAATCACTTCTTCCAAGCCTTCCAAGTCAGCTAGGGTAAAGTCACATTCTTCAATCAAATCAGCTAGCAAGAGCTTTATTCTGCGAGAACAAAGCTTGTCTTTGATATCCTGAACCATTAAACCTCTACTGTCGTCTAGAGTTAAAAGGGCCGAATAGACAAAGGACTTGCCCTGCTTTTCTCGAGTCAAACATTCTTTCTCCACCAAACGTGCCAAGAGTGTCTGGATCGTGGATTTGGACCAACTGAACCTTTTCTCTAATACCTTTATGAGATCAGTACTAGTCTGTTTCCCTTGCATCCAGATAATTTTCATGACCTGCCATTCTGCATCCGAAATCTGCATCAGCACACCTCCAAAATCTACATTTGTCAATTATAAATACAAGTATACTCTTAAAATCTACATTTGTCAACTAAATTTCCTAAAAATTTTAAAATTTCTCTTTCCAATAGATTTTGTCTATCATTGTGATAAAAAATACATATTATTCAAAGGAGATTTTTAAAGCTACAATTTTTTTCATTTCTAGATGAATAAATTTTAATATTTTTTGATACTATTTAACTTCCTACTACTAAGATAGTATAATCATTATTTGTATTCAATTATCATTAAAATAATACTCTTTTTAAAATAAAAATAGCATAAAAATCTAGTTATCCGCATAAAAACTGGACTTATCACACTTTATCAAGGTCAAAACCACTCAATTTACTACTAATTTACTACTTATGAATGAGCTTTGATACGACGATTTATCCTTGAAAAGTGAAGATATAAAGATACTTCCAATAAAATTTGAATATTTAATAGGTAGACACTTCAAAAAATGAGGTGTCTATTTTTTTACCCGATTTTGAAAGGAAGTGAACTTATGAAAACAAAAAATCAAGAATCAAAAGGTCGTTCCCCACTCTTTAAGACCATCAAACATTCATTCAGCCAATAAAAAAGAAAGGATAGGTAAAAATATGGAACTTAAATTTGTGATTCCCAACATGGAAAAAACATTCGGCAATTTAGAATTTGCTGGCGAGGATAAAGTCGTTCAGCGAAGAATCAACGGACGGCTAACTGTCTTATCAAGAAGCTATAATCTCTATTCTGATGTTCAAAGAGCAGATGATATTGTGGTGGTGCTTCCTGCTGAAGCTGGCGAAAAACATTTCGGCTTTGAGGAACGTGTGAAGTTAGTCAATCCACGTATTACCGCAGAGGGCTACAAAATCGGCACTCGTGGTTTTACAAATTACCTTTTACATGCTGACGACATGATAAAAGAATAAAGAAAGAGAGGAAAAATGATGAGATTAGCAAATGGCATTGTATTAGATAAAGACACGACTTTTGGAGAATTGAAATTCTCTGCTCTACGTCGTGAAGTGAGAATCCAAAATGAAGACGGGTCGGTTTCAGATGAAATCAAGGAACGTACCTATGACTTAAAATCCAAAGGACAAGGACGCATGATTCAAGTAAGTATTCCTGCCAGCGTGCCTTTGAAAGAGTTTGATTATAACGCACGGGTGGAACTTATCAATCCCATTGCGGACACCGTTGCTACTGCCACCTATCAAGGAGCAGATGTTGACTGGTATATCAAGGCAGACGATATTGTGCTGACAAAGGATTCTAGTTCATTCAAAGCTCAACCACAAGCAAAGAAAGAACCGACACAAGACAAATAGTCGCTAGGTAGAAAGGAGACTTTTTCGCATGAAACAGCGTGGTAAAAGGATTCGCCCATCTGGTAAAGATTTAGTCTTTCATTTTACGATAGCGTCACTCCTGCCTGTTTTCCTGCTGGTTGTCGGACTGTTTCATGTGAAGACAATCCAGCAGATCAACTGGCAGGATTTTAACCTATCACAAGCAGATAAGATTGACATTCCCTATTTAATTATCAGTTTCAGTGTCGCAATTCTTATCTGCTTGCTGGTAGCGTTTGTATTCAAACGGGTTCGCTATGATACGGTTAAACAACTTTACCACCGTCAAAAACTGGCAAAGATGATACTTGAAAACAAGTGGTATGAATCTGAACAGGTCAAAACAGAGGGTTTCTTTAAAGATAGTGCTGGTCGTACAAAGGAAAAGATAACCTACTTCCCTAAAATGTATTATCGACTTAAAAATGGCTTGATACAGATACGGGTGGAAATCACGCTGGGAAAATATCAAGACCAACTCTTACACTTGGAAAAGAAATTAGAGAGTGGCTTGTACTGTGAGCTGACGGATAAAGAGTTAAAGGATTCCTATGTGGAATATACTTTGCTCTATGACACCATAGCCAGTCGTATTTCTATTGATGAAGTAGAAGCTAAAGATGGTAAACTTCGCTTAATGAAAAACGTATGGTGGGAATATGATAAGCTCCCTCATATGTTGATTGCTGGTGGTACAGGTGGCGGTAAAACTTACTTTATACTGACACTGATTGAAGCCTTGCTTCATACAGATTCAAAACTGTATATTCTTGACCCGAAAAATGCTGACCTTGCGGACTTAGGTTCTGTGATGGCAAATGTCTACTATAGAAAAGAAGACTTGCTTTCTTGCATTGAAACATTCTATGAAGAAATGATGAAACGTAGTGAGGAAATGAAGCAGATGAAGAACTATAAGACTGGCAAAAATTATGCTTACTTAGGTCTCCCGGCACACTTCTTAATCTTTGATGAATACGTCGCTTTCATGGAAATGCTGGGAACAAAAGAAAACACCGCAGTTATGAATAAGCTGAAACAGATTGTCATGTTAGGTCGTCAAGCTGGCTTCTTTCTAATACTGGCTTGTCAACGTCCAGACGCAAAATATTTAGGCGACGGAATCCGTGATCAGTTTAATTTCAGAGTGGCTTTAGGTCGTATGTCTGAAATGGGCTATGGCATGATGTTTGGCAGTGACGTACAAAAGGATTTCTTCTTAAAGCGAATCAAAGGTCGTGGCTATGTTGATGTAGGAACAAGTGTCATATCAGAGTTTTATACTCCCCTTGTACCAAAAGGATATGATTTCTTGGAGGAAATTAAAAAGTTATCCAACAGCAGACAGTCCACGCAGGCGACGTGCGAAGCGGAAGTCGCAGGTGTGGACTGATCTTGCTGGCTGGTGTGGCAATAGCCACGCCAGCACTTAACCCCCCGTATCTAACAGGGGGGTACAAATCGACAGGAAACAGTCAAAAAAACATTAGAAAATCCTTTGGTTACAAGGGATTTACAAAATTTCAGCGTATGTCAAATGGGCTTTAAAAGTTGACATACGCCTTTTTGATTGGAGGGATTTTTACTGAATGAACAAACTTGGTTACAGCATTTAAAAGAAAAACGCTTGGCTTATGGACTATCTCAAAACCGTTTAGCTGTTGCGACTGGTATTACAAGGCAGTATCTAAGCGATATTGAAACAGGAAAAGTCAAGCCATCAGAGGATTTACAGCAGTCCCTTTGGGAAGCTCTGGAACGCTTCAATCCCGACGCTCCCCTTGAAATGCTGTTTGATTATGTAAGAATTCGCTTTCCGACAACAGACGTACAGCAGGTGGTCGAAAACATCTTACAACTGAAACTGTCCTATTTTCTTCATGAGGACTATGGTTTCTATTCTTATTCAGAGCATTATGCTTTAGGCGACATATTCGTCCTTTGCTCCCATGAACTGGACAAAGGAGTTCTGGTGGAATTGAAAGGTCGTGGGTGCAGACAATTTGAAAGCTATCTTCTGGCACAACAAAGAAGCTGGTATGAGTTCTTTATGGACTTTTTGGTGGCTGGCGGTGTGATGAAACGCCTTGACCTTGCCATTAACGATAAGACAGGGATTTTAAATATCCCTGTACTCACTGAAAAGTGCCAACAGGAAGAATGTATCTCCGTCTTCCGCAGTTTTAAAAGCTATCGCAGTGGCGAACTGGTACGCAAAGAGGAAAAGGAATGTATGGGAAACACCCTCTATATCGGTTCATTACAAAGTGAAGTTTATTTCTGTATCTATGAAAAGGACTACGAGCAGTACAAGAAAAATGATATTCCCATTGAAGACGCAGAAGTAAAAAACCGTTTTGAGATTCGATTGAAAAATGAGCGTGCCTATTATGCAGTCCGTGATTTACTCGTCTATGACAATCCAGAGCATACCGCCTTTAAAATTATCAATCGGTATATCCGTTTTGTAGATAAAGACGATTCCAAACCTCGTTCTGATTGGAAACTGAATGAAGAATGGGCTTGGTTTATTGGGAACAATCGTGAACGATTAAAACTAACCACAAAACCAGAGCCTTACTCCTTCCAAAGGACTCTGAACTGGCTATCTCATCAAGTTGCCCCGACCTTAAAGGTTGCGATTAAACTTGATGAAATCAACCAGACGCAGGTTGTAAAAGACATTCTCGACCATGCGAAACTGACAGACCGACACAAGCAGATTTTGAAGCAACAGTCAGTAAAAGAACAGGACGTGATAACAACAAAAAAATAACTCAAATACAAATTCATTGAATATAGAGAGGAGAACATTTTTATGAATTTTGGACAAAACCTTTATAACTGGTTTCTATCAAACGCTCAATCACTGGTGCTTTTAGCAATCGTTGTGATTGGCTTGTATCTTGGCTTCAAGCGTGAGTTTAGCAAACTGATTGGCTTTTTAATTATTGCGATTATTGCGGTTGGCTTAGTCTTCAACGCTGCTGGAGTAAAAGACATTTTACTAGAGCTATTCAATCGCATTATTGGTGCTTAAATAAAACCGTTCTTTTGTGGAATATAAGTGGTTTTCTTATGTTCCGCAAAGGAATGGTACACCAAACGAAGTGCGGTAGGGATTTTTGAATCTCTACAAAGAAAGGACGTGAATATATGGACGATATGCAAGTCTATATTGCGAATTTAGGCAAATACAATGAGGGCGAATTGGTCGGTGCGTGGTTTACCTTTCCCATTGACTTTGAGGAAGTCAAAGAGAAAATCGGCTTGAATGATGAATATGAGGAATACGCCATTCATGACTACGAGTTACCCTTTACGGTTGACGAATACACTTCCATTGGCGAACTCAATCGACTATGGGAAATGGTATCGGAATTACCCGAAGAATTACAATCGGAGCTATCTGCTCTGCTCACTCATTTTTCAAGCATTGAAGAACTAAGCGAACATCAAGAGGATATTATCATTCATTCCGATTGTGATGATATGTATGACGTGGCACGCTACTACATTGAAGAAACGGGTGCTTTAGGCGAAGTACCAGCTAGTCTTCAAAACTATATTGATTATCAAGCCTATGGTCGGGATTTAGACCTTTCAGGAACGTTTATCTCAACCAATCATGGGATTTTTGAAATCGTCTATTAAATCTGTCGGTACATTACTACTGGCAGATTTTCTATTTTACGGGGTGGCTCAATCAGCTACCCCTATTTTTTATGAAAGGATTGATTACATGAAGAAAATACGAAGCTATACCAGTATCTGGTCTGTGGAAAAGGTACTGTATTCTATCAATGATTTTAGACTTCCGTTTCCCATAACCTTTACGCAAATGACATGGTTTGTCGTGTCACTCTTTGCAGTGATGATACTTGGCAACTTGCCCCCTCTTTCCATGATAGAGGGAGCATTTCTCAAATACTTTGGGATTCCTGTGGCTTTCACATGGTTTATGTCTACAAAAACTTTTGATGGTAAAAAGCCTTATGGATTTTTGAAGTCTATCATTGCTTATGCACTGCGACCAAAGCTGACCTATGCAGGAAAAAAAGTAACGCTTGGCAGAAACCAGCCACAAGAAGCCATTACAGCAGTTAGGAGTGAATTTTATGGCATATCCAATTAAATACATTGAAAACAATCTCGTCTGGAATAAAGACGGGGAATGTTATGCTTACTATGAGCTTGTTCCTTACAATTACTCATTTCTAAGTCCAGAACAGAAAATACAAGTGCATGATTCTTTCAGACAGCTTATCGCACAAAATCGTGATGGCAAAATTCATGCTTTACAAATCAGTACAGAATCCAGCATACGTTCTGCACAAGAGCGTTCCAAAAATGAAGTCACTGGCAAGCTCAAAGCGGTTGCCTATGACAAAATCGACCAACAGACAGACGCTTTAATATCCATGATTGGCGAAAATCAAGTGAACTACCGTTTCTTTATCGGCTTTAAGTTGCTTCTCAACGATCAGGAGTTTTCTATGAAAAGTCTTACCGTTGAAGCAAAAAATGCTTTGTCTGATTTTGTCTATGATGTGAACCATAAGCTGATGGGCGATTTTGTTAGTATGAGTAATGATGAAATCCTGCGTTTTCAGAAGATGGAAAAGCTCTTAGAAAATAAAATCTCTCGTCGTTTCAAAATCCGCAGGTTAGATAAGGACGACTTCGGCTATCTGATTGAACACCTTTACGGACAGACAGGCACTGCCTATGAAGAGTATGAGTACCATCTATCAAAGAAAAAGCTGGATAATGAAACGCTGATTAAATACTATGACTTGATTAAGCCTACTCGCTGTTTGGTGGAAGAAAAACAGCGATATTTGAAAATCCAGCAGGAAGATGAAACCGTCTATGTAGCTTACTTTACCATTAACAGCATTGTCGGAGAACTGGACTTCCCGTCCTCTGAAATCTTCTACTACCAGCAACAGCAATTTACATTCCCGATTGATACGTCAATGAATGTGGAAATTGTAGCGAATCGTAAAGCCCTATCTACTGTCCGCAATAAAAAGAAAGAACTGAAAGACTTGGATAACCACGCTTGGCAAAGTGATAATGAAACCAGCTCCAATGTGGCGGAAGCTCTGGAAAGTGTGAATGAGCTGGAAACCAATTTAGACCAAAGCAAGGAATCTATGTACAAGCTGTCTTATGTGGTAAGGGTATCAGCAAATGATCTTGACGAACTCAAACGTCGTTGTAATGAAGTGAAAGATTTTTATGACGATTTAAGCGTAAAACTGGTACGACCATTTGGGGATATGCTCGGCTTACATGAAGAATTTTTACCTGCCAGCAAGCGTTATATGAATGATTATATTCAATACGTGACCTCTGATTTCCTCGCTGGTTTAGGTTTTGGTGCTACTCAAATGCTGGGGGAAAATGAGGGGATTTATGTTGGCTACAGCTTAGATACTGGACGCAATGTCTATCTGAAACCTGCTCTTGCCAGTCAAGGGGTTAAGGGTTCAGTAACCAATGCGTTAGCGTCGGCTTTTGTTGGTTCGCTGGGTGGTGGTAAATCCTTTGCGAATAACCTTATCGTCTATTATGCGGTGCTTTATGGGGCACAAGCAGTGATTGTAGACCCAAAAGCAGAACGTGGCAGATGGAAAGAAACCTTGCCAGAGATTTCCCATGAAATCAATATCGTCACTCTGACTTCTGATGAGAAAAACAAAGGCTTACTTGACCCTTATGTGATTATGAAAAATCCCAAAGATTCTGAATCACTGGCTATTGATATTCTGACATTCCTTACGGGGATTTCCTCTCGTGATGGGGAACGCTTCCCAATCCTTAGAAAAGCCATTCGTGCAGTAACCAATAGTGAAGTACGAGGGTTGATGAAAGTGATTGAGGAATTACGGGTTGAGAATACGCCACTAAGTACCAGTATAGCCGACCATATCGAAAGTTTTACAGACTATGACTTTGCACATTTATTATTCAGTAATGGTTATGTGGAGCAGTCTATCAGCTTAGAAAAACAACTGAACATTATACAGGTTGCGGACTTGGTACTTCCCGACAAGGAAACTTCCTTTGAGGAATATACCACTATGGAGCTTTTATCCGTTGCTATGCTGATTGTCATTAGTACCTTTGCTTTAGACTTTATCCATACAGACCGAAGCATTTTCAAGATTGTAGATTTAGACGAAGCATGGAGCTTTTTACAGGTAGCACAAGGAAAAACACTATCTATGAAGCTGGTTCGGGCTGGTCGTGCTATGAACGCTGGGGTATATTTCGTGACCCAAAATACAGACGACCTCTTAGATGAAAAACTGAAAAATAACCTCGGCTTAAAATTTGCATTTCGTTCCACTGACCTTAACGAGATTAAAAAGACCTTAGCCTTTTTTGGTGTAGACCCAGAGGACGAAAACAATCAGAAGCGATTGCGTGATTTGGAAAACGGGCAATGCCTTATCAGTGATTTATATGGTCGTGTCGGTGTGATACAGTTCCACCCTGTATTTGAAGAACTGCTCCATGCCTTTGATACCAGACCACCTGTGCGAAAAGAGGTGTAAATGTGAAACCATCAATAGTAAACAGAATAAAATCAAACTGGACGCTGAAACGTCTAGGTAAAGTGGCAATGACAGTGGCTTTCACACTTGTGATTGCCATTTTTCTTTTAGTCATGCTGGGAACGGTGGTTCAAGCTGCGGGCTTGGTAGATGATACGGTCAATGTGGCAAATGAATACAGCCGATACCCACTTGAAAACTATCAACTGGATTTTTATGTGGATAATAGCTGGGGCTGGCTTCCGTGGAACTGGTCGGACGGGATTGGAAAACAGGTCATGTATGGACTATATGCCATTACCAATTTTATTTGGACAATCAGTTTGTATGTTTCCAATGCGACAGGTTACTTAGTACAGGAAGCCTATTCCTTAGACTTCATTTCCGCTACAGCAGATTCCATTGGTAAGAATATGCAGACCTTAGCTGGTGTGAGTGCAAACGGATTTTCAACAGAGGGTTTCTATGTTGGATTCCTCTTACTCTTGATTTTGGTTCTTGGGGTTTATGTTGCCTATACGGGACTGATAAAGAGAGAAACCACAAAGGCAATTCATGCCATTATGAATTTTGTGCTGGTGTTTATCCTATCGGCTTCCTTTATTGCCTACGCTCCCGACTACATTAAAAAAATCAATGACTTTTCATCAGACATCAGTAATGCCAGTTTATCACTTGGCACGAAGATTGTCATGCCCCATTCCGATAGTCAAGGCAAGGACAGCGTGGACTTAATCAGAGATAGCCTGTTTTCCATACAGGTTCAGCAACCGTGGCTACTGCTTCAATACAACAGTTCAGACATTGAAAGTATCGGTATTGACCGTGTGGAAAGCCTGCTCTCCACCAGCCCAGATTCCAACAATGGCGAAGACAGAGAAAAAATTGTTGCGGAAGAAATTGAAGACAGAAGCAATACCAATCTAACCATTACAAAGACCATTAACCGTTTAGGTACAGTCTTCTTCCTATTTGTCTTCAATATTGGGATTTCCATATTTGTATTCCTATTAACAGGAATCATGATTTTCTCGCAGGTACTTTTTATCATCTATGCTATGTTTCTGCCTGTGAGCTTTATTTTAAGCATGATTCCATCATTTGATGGTATGTCAAAACGAGCCATAACAAAGCTCTTTAATACCATTTTGACACGAGCTGGAATCACATTGATTATTACGACAGCATTTAGTATTTCAACCATGCTCTATACCTTATCGGCTGGTTATCCGTTCTTTTTGATTGCTTTTCTACAGATTGTGACCTTTGCAGGAATCTACTTCAAGCTGGGCGATTTAATGAGTATGTTTTCTCTACAGAGTAACGATTCTCAAAGTGTGGGAAGTCGTGTGATGAGAAAACCTCGTATGCTTATGCACGCTCACATGCACCGTCTACAGCGGAAACTTGGACGTTCCATGACTACTCTAGGGGCTGGGTCTGCCATTGTTACAGGTAAAAAAGGACAGTCGGGTTCGGGGAGTTCTGCAAGGACACAAGCAGATCACTCCCGACCAGACGGAAAGGAAAAATCAACACTTGGAAAACGTATCGGTCAAACCATCGGTACAGTAGCTGATACCAAAGACAGAATGGTAGACACTGCTAGTGGTTTGAAAGAACAGGTTAAAGATTTGCCGACCAATGCAAGATATGCAGTATATCAAGGAAAATCCAAAGTAAAAGAGAATGTCCGTGATTTAACCAGTAGTATTTCTCAAACCAAAGCGGACAGAGCCAGTGGACGCAAGGAACAGCAGGAACAAAGGCGAAAAACCATTGCGAAGCGTCGCTCTGAAATGGAACAGGTCAAACAGAAAAAACAGCCTGCTTCTTCTGTTCATGAAAGACCGACTACAAGACAAGAACAATATCATGATGAACAGACCTCAAAACAGTCTAATATTCAGACTTCATATAAGGAATCTCAACAAGCCAAACAAGAGCGTCCAGCAGTTAAGTCCGATTTTTCAAGTCCAAAAGTGGAACGCCAAGGCAATACCGTTCAAGAAAAAACCGTTCAAAAGCCAGCAACTTCAACCACTACAGCAGATAGAACTTCACAACGTCCAATCACAAAAGAACGTCCGTCTACTGTTCAAAGAGTACCACTACAAAATACAAGAAGTAGACCACCAATCAAAACCGCCACCATTAAGAAAGTCGGTAAGAAACCATGAAGTTGAAAACTTTAGTGATTGGTGGTTCTGGATTATTCTTGATGGTCTTCTCACTGCTTCTGTTTGTTGCCATTTTATTTTCAGATGAACAGGACAGCGGAATTTCCAATATTCATTATGGAGGTGTGAATGTTTCCGCAGAAGTGCTGGCTCATAAGCCTATGGTAGAAAAATATGCCAAAGAATATGGCGTTGAAGAATATGTCAACATACTTCTTGCGATTATACAGGTGGAATCGGGCGGTACTGCGGAAGATGTTATGCAGTCCTCGGAATCCCTCGGTCTTCCACCTAATTCATTGAGTACAGAAGAATCCATTAAGCAAGGTGTGAAGTATTTCAGTGAATTATTAGCCAGTAGCGAAAGGCTCAGTGTAGATTTAGAATCGGTTATCCAGTCCTACAATTATGGTGGTGGTTTCTTAGGGTATGTGGCTAATCGTGGAAATAAATATACCTTTGAACTGGCTCAAAGTTTCTCAAAAGAGTATTCAGGTGGCGAAAAAGTGTCTTACCCCAATCCCATAGCCATACCTATCAATGGGGGCTGGCGATACAACTATGGCAATATGTTTTATGTGCAACTGGTAACGCAGTATCTTGTCACAACAGAGTTTGATGATGATACGGTACAAGCCATCATGGACGAAGCACTGAAATATGAGGGCTGGCGATACGTTTACGGTGGAGCTTCCCCGACTACTTCTTTTGATTGTAGCGGACTGACACAATGGACGTATGGAAAAGCTGGAATTAACTTACCACGAACCGCACAACAGCAATATGATGTGACCCAGCATATCCCACTATCGGAAGCACAAGCTGGCGATTTGGTTTTCTTTCATTCTACCTATAACGCTGGCTCTTATATTACTCATGTTGGGATATACCTTGGCAATAACCGTATGTTTCATGCAGGCGACCCAATCGGTTATGCCGACTTAACAAGCCCCTACTGGCAACAGCATTTAGTGGGAGCAGGACGAATCAAACAATGAGAAAGGAAGATTTAATGATGAAATTTAGAAAAAATCAGAATAAAGAAAAACAGATACCAAAGGAAAAGAAACCTCGTGTCTATAAGGTCAATCCTCATAAAAAGGTTGTGATTGCCTTGTGGGTACTTTTAGGGCTTAGTTTCAGCTTTGCGATATTCAAGCACTTTACAGCTATAGATACTCATACTATTCACGAAACAACTATCATAGAAAAGGAATACGTTGATACTCATCATGTAGAAAATTTTGTAGAGAACTTTGCGAAAGTCTACTATTCATGGGAGCAATCCGATAAGTCCATTGATAATCGAATGGAAAGTCTAAAAGGCTATCTGACAGATGAACTTCAAGCTCTCAATGTTGATACAGTACGCAAAGATATTCCTGTATCGTCTTCTGTAAGAGGATTTCAGATATGGACGGTAGAGCCAACTGGCGACAATGAGTTTAATGTAACCTACAGTGTAGACCAGCTCATTACAGAGGGAGAAAATACAAAGACCGTCCACTCTGCTTATATAGTGAGTGTCTATGTAGATGGTTCTGGAAATATGGTACTGGTTAAGAATCCGACCATTACCAACATACCTAAGAAATCAAGTTATAAACCAAAAGCCATTGAAAGTGAGGGGACGGTTGATTCCATTACAACCAATGAAATCAATGAGTTTTTAACGACGTTCTTCAAGCTCTATCCTACAGCGACAGCCAGTGAACTTTCCTACTATGTGAATGACGGGATATTAAAACCAATCGGAAAAGAGTACATCTTTCAAGAACTGGTAAATCCTATTCACAATCGTAAGGATAATCAAGTCACGGTATCGCTGACAGTGGAGTATATCGACCAGCAGACCAAAGCAACGCAGGTATCTCAATTTGATTTGGTACTTGAAAAGAACGGGAGTAATTGGAAGATTATAGAATAACAAATATTGGTACATTATTACAGCTATTTTGTAATCACGTACTCTCTTTGATAAAAAATTGGAGATTCCTTTACAAATATGCTCTTACGTGCTATTATTTAAGTATCTATTTAAAAGGAGTTAATAAATATGCGGCAAGGTATTCTTAAATAAACTGTCAATTTGATAGTGGGAACAAATAATTGGATGTCCTTTTTTAGGAGGGCTTAGTTTTTTGTACCCAGTTTAAGAATACCTTTATCATGTGATTCTAAAGTATCCGGAGAATATCTGTATGCTTTGTATGCCTATGGTTATGCATAAAAATCCCAGTGATAAGAGTATTTATCACTGGGATTTTTATGCCCTTTTGGGCTTTTGAATGGAGGAAAATCACATGAAAATTATTAATATTGGAGTTTTAGCTCATGTTGATGCGGGAAAAACTACCTTAACAGAAAGCTTATTATATAACAGTGGAGCGATTACAGAATTAGGAAGCGTGGACAAAGGTACAACGAGGACGGATAATACGCTTTTAGAACGTCAGAGAGGAATTACAATTCAGACAGGAATAACCTCTTTTCAGTGGGAAAATACGAAGGTGAACATCATAGACACGCCAGGACATATGGATTTCTTAGCAGAAGTATATCGTTCATTATCAGTTTTAGATGGGGCAATTCTACTGATTTCTGCAAAAGATGGCGTACAAGCACAAACTCGTATATTATTTCATGCACTTAGGAAAATGGGGATTCCCACAATCTTTTTTATCAATAAGATTGACCAAAATGGAATTGATTTATCAACGGTTTATCAGGATATTAAAGAGAAACTTTCTGCCGAAATTGTAATCAAACAGAAGGTAGAACTGTATCCTAATATGTGTGTGACGAACTTTACCGAATCTGAACAATGGGATACGGTAATAGAGGGAAACGATGACCTTTTAGAGAAATATATGTCCGGTAAATCATTAGAAGCATTGGAACTCGAACAAGAGGAAAGCATAAGATTTCAGAATTGTTCCCTGTTCCCTGTTTATCACGGAAGTGCAAAAAACAATATAGGGATTGATAACCTTATAGAAGTGATTACGAATAAATTTTATTCATCAACACATCGAGGTCAGTCTGAACTTTGCGGAAATGTTTTCAAAATTGAATATACAAAAAAAAGACAACGTCTTGCATATATACGTCTTTATAGTGGCGTACTGCATTTGCGAGATTCGGTTAGAATATCGGAAAAGGAAAAAATAAAAATTACAGAAATGTATACTTCAATAAATGGTGAATTATGTAAAATCGATAAGGCTTATTCCGGGGAAATTGTTATTTTGCAGAATGAGTTTTTGAAGTTAAATAGTGTTCTTGGAGATACAAAGCTATTGCCACAGAGAGAGAGAATTGAAAATCCCCTCCCTCTGCTGCAAACGACTGTTGAACCGAGCAAACCTCAACAAAGGGAAATGTTGCTTGATGCCCTTTTGGAAATCTCAGATAGTGATCCGCTTCTACGATATTACGTGGATTCTACGACACATGAAATTATACTTTCTTTCTTAGGGAAAGTACAAATGGAAGTGATTAGTGCACTGTTGCAAGAAAAGTATCATGTGGAGATAGAACTAAAAGAGCCTACAGTCATTTATATGGAGAGACCGTTAAAAAATGCAGAATATACCATTCACATCGAAGTGCCGCCAAATCCTTTCTGGGCTTCCATTGGTTTATCTGTATCACCGCTTCCATTAGGGAGCGGAGTGCAGTATGAGAGCTCGGTTTCTCTTGGATACTTAAATCAATCGTTTCAAAATGCAGTTATGGAGGGGATACGCTATGGCTGTGAACAAGGATTGTATGGTTGGAATGTGACGGACTGTAAAATCTGTTTTAAGTATGGCTTATACTATAGCCCTGTTAGTACCCCAGCAGATTTTCGGATGCTTGCTCCTATTGTATTGGAACAAGTCTTAAAAAAAGCTGGAACAGAATTGTTAGAGCCATATCTTAGTTTTAAAATTTATGCGCCAAAGGAATATCTTTCACGAGCATACAACGATGCTCCTAAATATTGTGCGAACATCGTAGACACTCAATTGAAAAATAATGAGGTCATTCTTAGTGGAGAAATCCCTGCTCGGTGTATTCAAGAATATCGTAGTGATTTAACTTTCTTTACAAATGGACGTAGTGTTTGTTTAACAGAGTTAAAAGGGTACCATGTTACTACCGGTGAACCTGTTTGCCAGCCCCGTCGTCCAAATAGTCGGATAGATAAAGTACGATATATGTTCAATAAAATAACTTAGTGTATTTTATGTTGTTATATAAATATGGTTTCTTGTTAAATAAGATGAAATATTTTTTAATAAAGATTTGAATTAAAGTGTAAAGGAGGAGATAGTTATTATAAACTACAAGTGGATATTGTGTCCTGTATGTGGAAATAAAACACGATTAAAGATAAGGGAAGATACTGAATTAAAAAAATTCCCCCTCTATTGTCCGAAATGCAGACAAGAAAATTTAATTGAAATAAAGCAGTTCAAAGTAACTGTGATTACAGAGCCAGACGCAAAGACGCAGAGCCGATAAAATGAGATTAATACAATCTCATTTTATCGGCTCTTTCCGTTATGTATGGATTCTTTTAATTAGTCTTCGATGTTTCTTGCTTCGTTGATACCGCTGGCTAAAGATTCCATTAAGGATAGTTCTTTGTCTGTAAAGCTATCCATGTATTTCTCTATCTGTAATCGTCGGGTGCTTTTTACCAAGTTATTAGCAGGTAGGGGTCCCGAGCGCCTACGAGGAATTTGTATCGATAAGAAATAGATTTAAAAATTTCGCTGTTATTTTGTACATTTAACTTGACGGTGACATCTCTCTATTGTGAGTTATTAGTGGTACAGTTTTCAACCGTTTTAATTATAAAAAAGTGGTGCATTTTTAAATTGGCACAAACAGGTAACGGTTATTGCAGGTGTATTTCTTATCTATGGGTTTAACATGGATTTTATCATTAAAATCATGAGTATTGTCCGAGAGTGATTGGTCTTGCGTATGGTTAACCCTAAAGTTATGGAAATAAGACTTAGAAGCAAACTTAAGAGTGTGTTGATTGTGCATTATCTTAAAATTTTGTATAATAGGAATTGAAGTTAAATTAGATGCTAAAAATTTGTAATTAAGAAGGAGGGATTCGTCATGTTGGTATTCCAAATGCGTAATGTAGATAAAACATCTACTGTTTTGAAACAGACTAAAAACAGTGATTACGCAGATAAATAAATACGTTAGATTAATTCCTACCAGTGACTAATCTTATGACTTTTTAAACAGATAACTAAAATTACAAACAAATCGTTTAACTTCTGTATTTATTTATAGATGTAATCACTTCAGGAGTGATTACATGAACAAAAATATAAAATATTCTCAAAACTTTTTAACGAGTGAAAAAGTACTCAACCAAATAATAAAACAATTGAATTTAAAAGAAACCGATACCGTTTACGAAATTGGAACAGGTAAAGGGCATTTAACGACGAAACTGGCTAAAATAAGTAAACAGGTAACGTCTATTGAATTAGACAGTCATCTATTCAACTTATCGTCAGAAAAATTAAAACTGAATACTCGTGTCACTTTAATTCACCAAGATATTCTACAGTTTCAATTCCCTAACAAACAGAGGTATAAAATTGTTGGGAGTATTCCTTACCATTTAAGCACACAAATTATTAAAAAAGTGGTTTTTGAAAGCCGTGCGTCTGACATCTATCTGATTGTTGAAGAAGGATTCTACAAGCGTACCTTGGATATTCACCGAACACTAGGGTTGCTCTTGCACACTCAAGTCTCGATTCAGCAATTGCTTAAGCTGCCAGCGGAATGCTTTCATCCTAAACCAAAAGTAAACAGTGTCTTAATAAAACTTACCCGCCATACCACAGATGTTCCAGATAAATATTGGAAGCTATATACGTACTTTGTTTCAAAATGGGTCAATCGAGAATATCGTCAACTGTTTACTAAAAATCAGTTTCATCAAGCAATGAAACACGCCAAAGTAAACAATTTAAGTACCGTTACTTATGAGCAAGTATTGTCTATTTTTAATAGTTATCTATTATTTAACGGGAGGAAATAATTCTATGAGTCGCTTTTGTAAATTTGGAAAGTTACACGTTACTAAAGGGAATGTAGATAAATTATTAGGTATACTACTGACAGCTTCCAAGGAGCTAAAGAGGTCCCTAGCGCCTACGGGGAATTTGTATCGATAAGGAATAGATTTAAAAATTTCGCTGTTATTTTGTACAATAAGGATAAATTTGAATGGTACCATAAACGACCGTTTATGGTACCTTTTCATTTTCCTGCTTTTTCTAAATGTTTTTTAAGTAAATCAAGTACCAAAATCCGTTCCTTTTTCATAGTTCCTATATAGTTATACTTAATGAGTTATGGTACATTTAAATTATAAAATTAAGGAGGTTTTTTTATGATTTTTGGCTATGCTCGAGTGAGTACGGATGATCAAAATCTTAGTTTACAAATTGATGCACTTACTCATTATGGAATTGATAAATTATTTCAAGAAAAAGTAACTGGTGCGAAAAAAGACCGACCGCAATTAGAAGAAATGATCAACCTACTACGTGAAGGAGATTCTGTTGTCATTTACAAGTTAGATCGAATTTCACGATCAACTAAACATTTGATTGAACTTTCTGAATTATTTGAAGAACTTAGTGTCAATTTTATATCTATTCAAGATAACGTAGATACTTCAACGTCTATGGGAAGATTCTTTTTCCGAGTTATGGCTAGTTTAGCAGAACTGGAACGGGATATTATTATTGAACGAACTAACTCTGGTCTTAAGGCAGCCAGAGTCCGAGGAAAAAAAGGGGGCCGTCCAAGTAAAGGTAAGCTATCAATTGATTTAGCTTTAAAAATGTATGACAGCAAAGAGTATTCTATTCGTCAAATTCTTGATGCCTCTAAATTAAGCAAAACAACCTTTTACCGTTACCTCAATAAAAGGAATGCTTAAGATATGGCTATGAAAAGAATTTTAACTACTTCACAGCGTGAACAACTTCTTTCTGTAGACCACTTATCAGAAGAGGATTTTAAAGCGTATTTTAGTTTTTCTGATTATGATCTGGAGGTTATTAATCAACACCGTGGAAAGGTCAATAAACTAGGATTTGCGATACAACTTTGTTTGGCCCGGTATCCTGGGTGTTCTTTAAGTAATTGGCCGATTAAATCAACCAGACTAACTTCTTATGTGAGTCGACAGCTCCATCTTGATGCAATTGATTTAAATTCATATGATCATAGAAATACACGTGCAAATCACTTCAACGAGATCTTAGAAGTATTCAACTATCATCGATTCGGTAGTGCTAATACACAAAAACAGTTAATAGAATATTTAATTGAACTAGCTTTAGAAAATGATGACTCTATCTATCTAATGAAAAAAACAATTGATTTCTTAACTCGAAAAAGAATTATTTTTCCATCTATAGCTACACTTGAAGACATTATAAGCCGCTGTCGAGATAAAGCAGAAAACAACTTATTTTCAATATTACTCTGTTCATTAACAGATATACAAATTGAAAAACTAGAGAGTTTGTTTCAAATTTATGAAGAGACGAAAATAACTAAACTCGCTTGGCTAAAAGACATTCCAGGTAAGGCAAATCCAGAAAGCTTTATGAGTATTTGTAAAAAAGTGGAAGTGATTGCTTCCATGGGACTCGGGACAATTAATGTCTCCCATATTAATCGGAACAGGTTTCTTCAGCTAGCTAGACTAGGGGAAAATTATGATGCATATGACTTCTCCCGTTTTGAGCTTGAAAAAAGATACTCTTTACTTATTGCTTTTTTAGTCAATCATCATCAATATCTGATCGATCAACTGATTGAGATTAATGACCGCATTTTAGCAAGTATTAAACGCAAAGGGACACGTGATTCACAAGAACAGTTAAAAGAAAAAGGAAAATTGGCTACTAAAAAATTGGAACATTATGCTTCTTTAATTGATGCTCTTCACTTTGCAAAAGATAATGATAGTAATCCTTTTGACGAAATTGAACGAATCATGCCTTGGGAAGATTTAGTACAAGATGGAGAAGAAGCTAAAAAAATTACAGGTAATAAAAATCATGGCTATTTAGAAATGGTTCGAAATAAAGCTAATTACCTCCGAAGATACACGCCAATGTTATTGAGGACCCTTTCGTTCAAAGCAACTCCGGCAGCAAATCCAGTCCTCATGGCCCTAACTCAACTAACTGATTTACACAATAGTGGTAAAAGAAAAATACCGGCAGATACTTCTACTGATTTTGTGAGTAAAAAATGGAAAAGCCTTGTTCGGCCAGAAGAGGGGAAAATAGATCGGTCTTACTATGAGTTAGTAGCTTTCACCGAGCTAAAGAACAATATTCGATCAGGAGATATTTCAGTTGAAGGAAGTATGATCCATCGAAATATTGATGATTACTTAGTTGATTTATCTGCTTGTATTGATTCAGAAACTATTCCAGACACGTTTGAGGACTATTTAAAGGATCGGGAAATAATTTTAGATTTACAGCTTCAATTTTATTCGACAGTTGATAAGAGAATTTCAAGAGCAAACCTTAAAAAGTTGGAAAAAGTTACACCTAGCGAAGCAGAAATATATAGAAAAAAACTTTATTCAATAATTCCTAAGATAAGGCTTAGTGATCTTTTAATTGAGGTGGACAGTTGGACCAACTTTTCACAAGAATTTAGTCATGATTCTACAGGGAAACCGCCGAGTGAACAAGAAAGAAAAATTATTTTTGCTGCTTTGCTGGGTTTAGGGATGAATATTGGTCTTGAAAAAATGGCCCAATCAACTCCTGGAATTTCTTATTCTCAGTTAGCCAATGCCAAACAATGGCGCTTTTATAAAGAAGCTCTGACTCGTGCTCAATCTGTTTTGGTTAATTATCAGTTAAAGCTTCCTGTTGCAGACTTTTGGGGTGAAGGAAAAACCACTGCTTCAGACGGAATGCGCGTCCCAGTGGGCGTCTCAGCTCTAAAATCCGATGTTAATCCACATTACAAAAGTATGGAAAAAGGAGCTACAATGATTCGATCAATAAATGATAGGCATACGACTCATCATATCGAGGTTGCTTCAACTAATACAAGGGAAGCTACTCATACCCTTGATGGCCTACTTTATCATGAAACAGATCTAGATATTGAGGAACATTTTACTGATACAAATGGGTATTCTGATCAGGTGTTTGGAATGACCGCATTACTAGGCTTTGATTTTGAACCTCGCATCAGAAATATAAAAAAATCACAATTATTTTCTATCAAATCACCTTCCTACTACCCTAACTTATCAGAAGATATAAGCGGAAAAATCAATGTAAAAATTATTGAAGAAAACTATGATGAAATTAAACGAATCGCCTATTCGATTCAAACAGGAAAAGTATCTAGTTCTTTACTATTAGGAAAGCTAGGCTCATACGCACGTAAGAATAGAGTAGCTCTTGCACTGAGAGAACTAGGTCGCATTGAAAAGAGCATTTTTATGATAGATTATATTACAGATAGTGAGCTACGGCGAAGGATCACTCATGGACTAAATAAGACAGAAGCGATTAATGCTTTAGCTAGAGAACTATTTTTTGGGCGACGCGGAAAATTTATGGAGCGCGATATTCGCCGACAACTTCAAAGTGCTAGTGCGCTTAATGTGTTAATAAATGCAATAAGTATATGGAACGCCGTCTACTTACAAGCAGCTTATAATTATCTCGTCAAAATAGATCCCGAAGTAACTAAGTATATGAAGCATGTATCTCCTATTAATTGGGAGCATATCACTTTTCTTGGAGAGTATAAATTTGACTTGTTATCTATTCCTAAACACTTAAGAGAATTGAATATAAAAAATAAATAGGCCTTGAAACATTGGTTTAGTGGGAATTTGTACCCCTTATCGATACAAATTCCCACTAAGCGCTCGGGACCCCAGGTAAGAAAAATTCATCAACGGAAACATGAAGTAACGATACAAGGTCATAAAGAACTTGTATGCTGGGGTGTTGCCCTTTATTTTCAATATTAGTTAAGTACCGTGGGTCAATTTCAATCAATGCTCCCACTTGTTCACGAGTTAAACCTCGTTTCAATCGAGCTTCTTTAATGGCTAAACCAAAGGCTCTAAAATCATATTTATCTTCTTTTTTACGCATAGTAGACCACCTCTATACATTTTATTGTTCCTACTGAATTAAAAACAGGTATAGAAAAACGTGTTATATGGTTTATAGGTTTATATTTAATAAAAAGCACTACTAAACGCCAATAAAAAAAACCGTTATATGGTAGTGCTATTTACGCTGTTAAAATATTGTATATTACTTCCAAATGGCGGTTTGTTGGAGGTCAACGTCGCCATGAAGTACATCATATACAATAAATTTCCTTACATTGGGTTCTTGTCAAAAAAAGTCGTCTATCTGCAATAGATAAGTACGTCCACCAATGTGGTTTTATAAATCATATAGATAGAATAACAGAAGCATGTAAACAGAGAAATAAATCTGTTTATATGCTTTTTTGGCTATTCAGAACTTTTTTACAAAGTTTATTTATCAGTAATGCAACAAATCCCCCTTTCACATTGGGACTAAGAGTGAAAGGAGATAAACGAGCAAGGCTCACTTCCTTTCCTAGACAGAAAGGGGGTGAGAAACATGAAACCATCTTCTTTTCAGACCACAATAGAAAATCAGTTTGACTATATCTGTAAACGTGCTATGGAAGACGAGCGAAAGAATTATATGCTTTATCTTTCAAGGATTGCAAAGCGTGAGGTGTCCTTTTCGGATGTTGGCGATTATCTTGTTAGCCAGTTTGCGACAACAGATAACTATTCAACTGACTTTCAGATTTTTACACTCAATGGGTTATCAGTAGGCGTTGAAAATGATTTGTTGAGTGAAGCATTACGTGAGTTGCCAGACAAGAAACGTGAAATTCTACTGCTGTTTTACTTTATGGACATGAGCGATTCAGAAATTGCAGACCTGTTGAAATTGAACCGTTCTACTGTCTATCGGCATAGAACCAGTGGACTAGCCTTAATTAAAAAGTTTATGGAGGAATTTGAAGAATGAAAACACAATATCCTATGATTCCCTTTCCTCTCATTGTAAAGGCAACAGATGGCGATACCGAAGCGATTAACCAGATTCTACATCATTACAGAGGGTACATAACGAAGCGTTCCCTACGACTTATGAAAGATGAATATGGCAATCAAAGTATGGTCGTTGATGAAGTCTTACGTGGAAGAATGGAAACCAGACTGATTACAAAGATTTTGTCATTTGAAATTAAGTAATATCCTCTCTCCTTTCGTGGAAGCGTGCTAAACCATTCCACGCTTCCCGAACAGGGAGGTTTGTTATTCCACCAAAGCATATTGAGCTTTCAATGTGTTTTGATAGGCTAACGAGCCATTGTTCTTTGAAAACTGAATAAAAGTAATCGAATACGTTTCGATAAGAAAAGAGCCAACGGAACTAACCGCCATGACCTATCTTATAAAGATAGCGAGCGATTCATGTTAGTGATCCGAGAAGCAATCTTTAGCAGGATTGCCTGCAACGACATTCTTATCGTGATAATGATACTCCCATACAGTCAATAGTCCGAGCGTGATAAAACCGTCGCAGGCAATGAGTATGGCTACATGAGAACCATGCAGGGGTGGAACTCCCGTGAGCTTTGCTAAAGCTGTTCGATTGCTGGTAAAACAACTTTTATGAAATCCAAATAAGTGATTTGGAAAGGAGGATTTTATGAAGCAGACTGACATTCCTATTTGGGAACGTTATACCCTAACCATTGAAGAAGCGTCAAAATATTTTCGTATTGGCGAAAACAAGCTGCGTCGTTTGGCAGAAGAAAATAAAAATGCAAACTGGCTGATTATGAATGGCAATCGTATTCAGGTTAAACGAAAACAATTTGAAAAAATTATAGATACATTGAACGCAATCTAGCGTAGCCAAAGGGTCTTGTATATGATAAAATAGTATTAAGTCGTATCAGGGCTCTTTCCATAATGGAAAGGAGCAAATGCCATGTCAGAAAAAAGACGTGACAATAAAGGTCGAATTTTAAAGACTGGAGAGAGCCAACGAAAAGACGGAAGATACTTATACAAATATACAGATTCATTTGGAGAACCGCAATTTGTTTACTCGTGGAAACTTGTGGCTACAGACAGAGTACCAGCAGGAAAGCGTGATTGTATCTCACTTAGGGAGAAAATCGCAGAGTTACAGAAAGACATTCATGATGGTATTGATGTTGTAGGAAAGAAAATGACACTCTGCCAGCTTTACGCAAAACAGAACGCTCAAAGACCAAAGGTTAGAAAAAACACTGAAACTGGACGCAAATATCTTATGGATATTTTGAAGAAAGACAAGTTAGGTGTAAGAAGTATTGACAGTATTAAGCCATCAGACGCTAAAGAATGGGCTATTAGAATGAGTGAAAATGGTTATGCTTATCAAACCATCAATAACTACAAACGTTCTTTAAAGGCTTCATTCTATATTGCTATACAAGATGATTGTGTTCGGAAGAATCCATTTGACTTTCAACTGAAAGCAGTTCTTGATGATGATACTGTCCCTAAGACCGTACTAACAGAAGAACAGGAAGAAAAACTGTTAGCCTTTGCAAAAGCTGATAAAACCTACAGCAAAAATTATGATGAAATTCTGATACTCTTAAAAACAGGTCTTCGTATTTCAGAGTTTGGTGGTTTGACACTTCCAGATTTAGATTTTGAGAATCGTCTTGTCAATATAGACCATCAGCTATTGAGAGATACTGAAATTGGGTACTACATTGAAACACCAAAGACCAAAAGTGGCGAACGTCAAGTTCCTATGGTTGAAGAAGCCTATCAAGCATTTAAGCGAGTGTTAGCGAATCGAAAGAATGATAAGCGTGTTGAGATTGATGGATATAGTGATTTCCTCTTTCTTAATAGAAAGAACTATCCAAAAGTGGCAAGTGATTACAACGGCATGATGAAAGGTCTTGTTAAGAAATACAATAAGTATAACGAGGATAAATTGCCACACATCACTCCACATAGTTTGCGACATACATTCTGTACCAACTATGCAAATGCAGGAATGAATCCAAAGGCATTACAGTACATTATGGGACATGCTAATATAGCCATGACGCTGAACTATTACGCACATGCAACATTCGATTCTGCAATGGCAGAAATGAAACGCTTGAATAAAGAGAAGCAACAGGAGCGTCTTGTTGCTTAGTAGTACAAATGAATTTACTACTTATTTACCACTTCTGACAGCTAAGACATGAGGAAATATGCAAAGAAACGTGAAGTATCTTCCTACAGTAAAAATACTCGAAAGCACATAGAATAAGGCTTTACGAGCATTTAAGAAAATATAAAAAGATAATTAGAAATTTATACTTTGTTTAGAACAAATAAAATAAACTCAGATAGTCAATACCTATCTGAGTTTTAATTTTACAGTTATATGTAAATCCAGTCATAGAGATTATATGCATAGCCTTATTAGTTGTATGTTTTGTAATATTTCAATTTTATCCAATATATTTCTTCGAGAATTGGTAATTTCGAACCATACCAATAATACTCCCTATGCTAAGACCAAATAAAATAAAAATAAACAGTGCAAACCCATCACCGATTGCTTTACTATTAAATAGATGATTAAATAGTAAAAATAGAGGTAGAACGATAGGGAGTAATACACTACTTACAGCTGCACGTCTCATCTCCTTTGTCTCTCCTGTAATAAACCAAGTAAAAGGTAAAAATCTCATCCAATTTAGATATTCTTTTTGTTGAATTTTTTCTTCAAACAAATGAGTAAATAGGGCATAAAATGGTAATGCGATGTAATAAGTTACTTTAACCAAGAAGTACATTGCACCAATAAATACTGCAACTCCCCACCACATTCCTTCCATTGTTTCTTCGTAATCGTGTTGATATTTTGGTTTTCTAGACATAATAGTTCTCCTTTAGTTTTTCATCCATTATTTCATTAAGTTTGTAAATGTATTGATCGTTGTCAATTTATTATTGTAACTAACTTGTCTTTGTAACTCTTGAAACTGATGATTTAATTGCTCATTTCTTTTCAGTTCTTCATATAAATTTTGAGCTTGACCAAGATTTTGGGCTCTACCTTGATCTATCAAATTAATCATGTATATAAAAGCATTAAAATGAACATCTAAGCCAGCTTGTTGTCTTGCATTAACAAATGGAAGACTATTAAATTTTTCTATAAAGTAATTTCGAGCATCAATAATTTCATCCTTATGATTTATCAACTGTTCAGCTTTTGGCTTATCCTTCTTTACTCGTTGAAAAGCAAAATATATTGGGGACCAAAGAGCCAGCCATAATCCTATCCAGACAGAATATTCAAAAGGTCTGCTAAAAACACCTAAGCCAGATGAGCTAAATTCACCAAGTCTAGGCATATATAATATCAAAAATAAAGAGCCTAATAGCCTAATAACCCATCCAAATCCACTTAGCTTTAGATGAATCAAATCAACGTATTTACTATGTACACTATAGAGATAATCTGTCGTTTCTTTAATACGCTTTGACCAAATTGCAGCATCGATGAGCAATTCTCTACTTCGCTCAGGCTCTTCAAGAGTTGAAACATGTTCTTGAATTACCGTCAGGTATGGTTGTGGATTAGCAATTGGGTAGTATTTATAAGTTTTACCGTCTTTAGTAATGATTTCCATTGAATGGTATTCCCCATTATCAAATACCTCTGACCAACGTTTATTTGGTAGCCTACCCCTCGCATATGCATCCCAAATTGTCCAATCATTAAAACTAGCTGATTTAAAATCTTCAGGAACAAGACCTAAAAAATAATCTAACTCCTTCTCCTCTTGAGAAAAAATACTTTTCATATAAAATTCTCCTTCCACACATATTTTAACATATTGTGGTTATATACACAATATGAAGAAGAGTTATTTTTACTTATAATTAAGTTGAAGGAGTTGATAACGATTATAAGTTTTAACCCACTTTGGGCTACAATGAAGAAAAAAGAAATTTCTCAATATAGATTATTAAAATCAGGGATTGATAACAAAACCCTAGATAGTTTGAAGAAAAATAAAAACATAACTTTACTGACATTAGAAAAGCTATGTTGTATTTTAGATTGTCTTCCAAATGATATCGTAGAATTTATCGAAGAAACTCCTGACTATAATCAAAATCAATAATACCATCTTGGTTAGTTAAAATATTTAATGTAATTAAATAACTATATAGAGTTATTTAACCAATAATTGTAATCAACTCTTGGTTAAATTATTCTAGAAAAAAACACATAAAATATAGATTTGAATTATCTTATTTTATGTGTTTTTTTGTTTTAGATATAATATTTCAGTTCAAATTAGAGTTTAAACCTTTGTATTTTCAATCTATTAGGCTCCTTGCCAATTTTCTTGGTCTTCTTTAAAGCGTTTGAGGAGAGCAAGTCCTTCTGGTGTGATGTAGCCTTCTTCTTGGGCTAGGTGAATGAGCTCACTGTAGTTTGAAAGAGTCACTAATTTGACACCAGCATCCGCAAAGTTTTTATCTGCTTTTGGTAATTGATAGCTGAAGATAGCCACGACACCAAGCACATCTGCTCCTTCACGTTTAGCAGCTGCTACGGCTTCAAGAACAGACCCACCAGTTGAAATTAGGTCTTCAACAACAACCATCTTTTGTCCTTGAGCTACACGGCCTTCAATTTGGTTTCCAGCGCCATGATCTTTTGGTTTGCTACGGATATAAGCAAATGGCAGATTCATCTTGTCAGCGATGATGGCACCGTGTGGGATACCCGCAGTCGCTGTTCCTGCAATCACTTCTACCTCTGGGAATTCTGCCTTGATGGCTTCCACAAAACCATTCTCAATCAAAGTTCGAGTTTCTGGGTAGGCAAGCGTCACACGGTTGTCCGTATAAATTGGTGACTTGATACCTGATGCCCAAGTGAAGGGCTCTTCTGGTTTGAGGTAAACAGCTTGAATTTTCAATAGATGGCTAGCAATGTCTTTAGCAAGTGTCATGGGTTTCTCCTTTGTATTTTAAACTATATTCTTATTTCCAGTCTTGTGTCCATTCATCCTTGATAGCATGATAAGCTACTACTGGATCAGTGGCTTGAGTGATTGGGCGTCCGACAACGATATAGTCACTACCAATATGATAAGCATCTGCGGGTGTCATGACTCGTTTTTGATCTCCTACTGCAGCGCCTGATGGACGAATGCCGGGTGTCAGGCAAATAAAGTCTGGACTGGTAGCTTCTTTGATGAGCTTCACTTCCTGAGCTGAACAAACCACACCATCTAATCCCGCTTCAGCGGTTTTCTTAGCATAATGAATAACCGATTCTTGAAGACTGGTTTGGATATTTTGAAAGTCTCTCATTTGTTCCTCAGAGGTTGAAGTTAACTGAGTGACAGCAATCAATTTGGCTTCTTTCCCAAGGCCTTCACGCGCAGCCTTCATCATCTCAACGCCACCTGCTGCATGAACATTGGTCATATCAACGCCCAGATGAGACAAGACCTTCATGGCTGATTTGACCGTATTTGGAATATCATGGAGTTTAAGATCCAGAAAGACACTATGTCCCAAATCTTTCAGATAAGAAACAATCTCAGGACCTGTAGCATAATAGAGTTCCATACCTACCTTTAGATAGAGGCTCTCTCCTGCTGGAAAAAGAGCTAAAAATAGCTTGACTGCCTCAAAACTTGGAAAATCAAGAGCAATAACTGGACGAGCTTCACGCATACTTTTCTCCTTTTACCTTTGTCAGCAAGAGAGCATGAAAAAAGGAACCTGCCTGCAGCAAGGTTCCACGAAAATTGGGTAGTCTCCACCCTTTCACCGTCTAACCTTAGCTGCCTCTCTGGACTGCTTTAAAGGTTTTTTACTATTCTATTATTTAAAGCGGTACTTGTCAAGTAAAAACCAGTAACTGAACAAATCATCTGAAACTTAGCGACTCTGTGTTGTTTGAGTCGTCTGTGTTGTTTGATCTTGATTTCCTTGATCAGCTTGTTTTTTCTTCTCTTCTTCCTGCTTCTTCTTTTCCTCTTCTTTGGCTTTGACTCTTTCGTCATCCAGAGCCTTATCCACTAGACTATAGCTATAGATACCGACCTCCATGTCAATACCGCTAGGAACTGTCAACTGTGGTTTTATCTTACTATAGTAAGGTAATTTCTTCCCTAGTTCTGATAATGGCACCAAAATCTCGTCTGTATCATACATGGTAATCTTTAGAAGGTCACTTGTTACCTTACTTGGTGCAAGTTCAATCTTCTCAATCTCTTGCTTAATTTCTGGACTAACTTCATTTAGCTGAGAAATTAAGGTTTTAATCTGTTCCTCATCGTTAAATAAAACAGATATATATTTCTCAGGTAAACTATCAGCATTAACAGCTGTTGATTCAATACTTCCACTAGATAAGATTGGATAATGGCTATCTCCAGAAACAGAGTAGGCTACAATCTCAAATTCCCTCACTTCAATGGTGAAGTGAACTGGGAATTGATAAACTATCTTAGCCGATTCAATCCAGTGATTCGATTTGACCATTTCCGCATGCTTATCTTTATTTAAGAGCAGGCTGATCGTATAGTCACTGTCACGAATACCAGACGCTTCTTTGACTTGGTCTGCACTTGTCTGAACGTTACCCGTAACCTCAATATGTTTCATTGTAGCTAGAGGACTTAGAAGATAAATAGACAAGAATAAGATTATAAAACTTGGGACGAGGATTGTAACTGCTCGCCAGATATGTACAGAAGGAATGGGAGGTTTAGGAGCTTTACTCTTGGTTTTTACCTTTTTCTGTTTCTTAACCTTTTCGTCAGCTTTTTCTTTCTCTACTTGATCCTGACTCTTAGAGTCTTCTTGAGGAGTTTCCTCCGAATCTTTCTCTTCATTTGAAGTCTCATCGCTAGTATCCGAATCCTTCTCTTCAGATTTTTCGGATTCTTCGTCCACTTCTTCAGAACTCGTAGATTGTTCTTCCATTCTTTTGCTCAAATACTCGTGGTGTTGTTTTTGCCATTCTGACAATTCTTGAGCACTTTCAGAAGACTCTGATACTTGTTCTTCTTTTTCACGAGATTCTTCTTCGGCACGTTTCGCCTCTTCTTCAGCTTTTTTTTGAAGATATTCTTGATTTCGTTTTTGCCACTCTGACAATTCCTTGCCTTGAGTGTGCTGATTCTTTTTATCCTTTGACATCAATTTTCCTTATGATAAATCTTTTTTGAGTAGCTCATAAAAATCTGCCACAGATTTTAATTCCTGAGAATTCTTCATCTTGTTTTGGTAAATCTCTTTGTTAGTCAAAAGTTGATTTACTTTTTCCTCCAAAGTAGACAAGGTCAAATCGCTCTCTTGCAATTCCTCTGCATAGCCTTTTTTCACAAAATAGGCTGCATTTTCGATTTGGTCCCCACGGCTAGCTTCACGTCCTAGAGGGACAATGACATGCAATTTAGCCATGGCAAGGAGCTCAAAAATAGTATTGGCGCCACCACGAGTAATGACCACATCAGCCAGATTCATGAGCGGTTGATAGAGGTCAGTCACATAGTCAACACGATAGAGATTTTGACTGAGTTCATTTAAACTAGCATCTCCTGTCAGGTTGATGATATTATAGCGACTAGTCAGTTCTTCCTTGTGGTCTGTAACTAATTGGTTAAAGACACGCGCACCAGCAGAACCACCGACGAAAAGAAGGGTTGGTAACTTGTCGTTGAAATAAGTTCGAATGTCTACCATTTCTTCAGGTTCTTCCACCGTAGGACCAGAAACCTTAGTCACAGCTCCTACATGCTCTACCTTAGTCAGACTAGACGCTTGTTCAAAAGTAGAGTACATCTTGGTCGCAAACTTATAGGCGATTTTATTGGCCAAGCCCATAGAGAGGTCAGACTCATGGATAAAGACTGGCACTCTACATACTCGCGCTGCAATAACAGGCGGCACAGATACAAATCCTCCCTTAGAAAAGAGAGCTTGTGGACGAAGTCGAAGCATGATAAAGAGCGATTGAATAATTCCAAACACAACTTTAAAGACGTCAACCATATTTTGCCATGAGAAATAACGACGTAATTTCCCTGTAGCAATAGAATGGAAGGTGACGTCCAAACCTGACTTGAGGATTTCATGATGCTCAATCCCGTTTTTATCACCAATATAATGGACTTCCCAACCATCTTCGATGAACTTAGGCATTAACAAAAGGTTGAGGGTAACGTGTCCAACCGTTCCCCCACCAGTAAATACTATTTTTTTCATATTATTCCTTTAACTCCGCTACAGTGTCGATGAAAAGATCTCCACGTACTTCAAAGTTAGCATACATATCCCAGCTAGCATTAGCAGGGCTGAGGAGAACCACATCTCCTTCTTCCGCAATTTCATAAGCCTTGCGGGTTGCATCTGCAATATCTGTCGCATCGACATAAGTTACACCTGCCTTATCGGCTGCACGTTTGACACGTTCTGCAGACTGGCCGAGGATGACCATTTTCTTAAGTCCAGTAATATCTGGCACCAATTCGTCAAATTCGTTACCACGGTCTAAACCACCGGCAATCAAAACAACCTTGCTATTGTCAAATCCAGACAAGGCTTTTTGAGTTGCTAAGATATTAGTTGACTTACTATCGTTGTAGAATTTCACACCCTTGATTTCGTCTACAAATTGGAGACGGTGCTTCACACCACCAAAGGCTGACAAGGTTTCCTTGATGGTTTCATTGTCCACACCACGAAGTTTAGCAACAGCAATGGTTGCAAGAGCATTTTCCACATTGTGGCTACCCGGAACACCGATTTCATCAGCTGCCATGACTTTTTCACCACGGAAGTAGAGAAGACCATCTTCAAGATAAGCTCCGTCGACCTTTTCAAGTGTTGAGAATGGCACTACAGTCGCATTTGTCTTTGTCGCAAGTTCTTTGGCTAATTCCTGATTAAAGTTCAATACTAGGTAATCAGTTGCTGTCATATTGCTTTGGATATTCCACTTTGCTTCAACATAAGCTTCAAAAGAACCGTGATAGTCAATATGTGTTGGCATAAGGTTGGTGATAACAGCAATTTCAGGATGGAATTCCTGGATTCCCATTAATTGGAAAGAAGAAAGTTCCATGACAAGGGTATCCTTATCTGTCGCAGTTTGGGCCACTTGACTAGCAGGATAACCGATGTTCCCTGATAAGAGGCCATTTTGCCCAGCCGCAGTCAGAACTTCTCCAATCATGGTTGTCGTCGTTGTCTTCCCATTTGAACCAGTTATACCGATGATTGGTGCTTCTGAAATCAAGTAAGCCAACTCAACTTCAGTCAATACTGGAATCCCTTTTTCTAGTGCTTTTTCAATCATCGGATTGCTATAAGGAATTCCTGGATTTTTTACCATAAGTGCAAAATCTTCATCCAATAATTCCAAAGGATGGCCGCCAGTGACAACCTTGATGCCCTCTTCCAAGAGACTTTGCGCAGCTGGATTTTCCTCAAAAGGCTTGCCATCATTCACTGTCACAATGGCACCTAGCTTGTCCAAAAGACGAGCTGCAGATTCACCAGATTTGGCCAAACCTAGGACTAATACTTTCTTATTTTCAAATTGATCAATTCGTTTCATATCTAGAACTCCATTTCTACTCTTACTATTTTACCATTTTTATGAAAATAAAAAAGCCACAAAGGGCTTTCTTATTTGTTTTTTGTTATAAAAAACCTATTCTACCGACTTGAGGGCTTCTAGCATATCGACCTTTCTGAGATAATGATTTACAAAAAATCCTAGGATGGTCAGAATGACACTAACTGCTAGAACTGGGATTAGATAAACTTCCCAGCCTACGTTTGGTTGAAAGCGGAAGGTCCCTGGTGCAATCATCTGAATGAGAAATTGATGGAGATAAAAACCTGAAAACAAGCCTACAATCATTCCAACTAGTGACAATATGATTGTTTCTCGATAAATATAAAGAGTGACTTCTTTATTATGGAAACCAAGAACCTTAATGGTTGAGAGTTCCCGAATCCGTTCAGCAACATTGATATTGGTCAGATTATAGAGAATCACAATAGCTAGTAGCACCGATACCAGCACCAAAATCGCCATGGTTTGATTCAAAGAATCGGCAAAACTTTCAAAGAGCTGAATGGTTGAAGCATTTTGAACGAGGCCACTGACAGCCGCCTGGTCCATAAATTCTCCTGCGACTCTTTCGGTATTGACTTCACTTTTATCCTTGAGTTGGACCAAATAGGTATTCATCTTGGGTGCTTGACCGTATATCTCCTCATAGGTCGCCTGATTCATATAGACAAAATGGCCCACATAGTGCTCGGTAATAGCACCTACTTTAAAGGTTTTCCCATCTATTGTAAAATTGTCACCAACAGAAACTCCTGCCAACTGGGCCAATTTTTCTGTCAAGACAACTCCATTAGATAAGCTCAGTTTTTCCCCATTTTTTTCCAAGAGGACAAAGGGAGCCAGGTCATCTTGATCCGTCACCATGATAGTCACGGTTTGAACACCTGCCTTGCCAGCATAGTCTTCCTCAATCTGTTTGGAAGAAATTAAACGATAGTTTTCAACTTCATCACTTTTCAGTTTTTCCTCTAGCTTGGCCTTGTCAGAATCAGAAGCTCGAGAATTGACAGAGAGAATCATTTGGTATTGTTGCAGATCCTTAAACTGCCTGTCGGCCACTCCAACAACAGAGGATTGAATCCCAAGTCCTGCAAAGAGGAGGGCTACTGAACCAGCAACTCCAAAAATGGTCATCAGCATGCGTTGTTTGTAACGGAAAATGTTGCGGGCTGTTACCTTCTGAGTAAAACTCAAACGTGACCAGATAAATGTTATCCGCTCCAAGAGAATTTTAGAACCCTTGACTGGTGGCTTAGGTAGTAATAATTGCGCTGTTTCTTCATGCAATTCTCTGCGAGATACAAGGTAGGCAGGTAAAACGCTAGCTATTAAGCTTAGTCCCAGAGCCAAGCAACTATAGGTCCAATAGAAATTCTGCTGACTCTCTCCAACAATCATTCGCTCGGTGATGATATGTGAGATTGTGGGTGCTAGGACATAATGGCCAATCAGAATCCCTAGAAGAGTTCCAAGAGTGCCAGCAAACAGACCATAAATTACAAACTTAGCGATGATGTCTTTGCTATGGTAGCCTAGAGCTTTGAAAATCCCAGCATTTGTTCTTTCCTCATCTACAAATCGAGTCATGGTGGTAAAGGTAACCATAGCTGCGACGGCATAGAGAACAACTGGAAAGATATTTCCCACGGCACGAATACTTATGGCTGAGTTACTATACATGAGATAACCTTGACCAGTAGGAGAGCTTTTTCGATTGTAAACATGATAGGTTGGCTCTGTGAGAAGATTGACTTCATTCTGGCTAGTCTGCCATTTAGCCTTCTCACTAGCAAAATCTGACTCAGCATGACTTAGTTTTTCCTTTTCTTGTTTCAATTGTTCTTTAGCTTCTTCTATCTGGCTCGAAACTTGGCTCTTTTGTGGTTCTGGAAGTTGGCTTAACTGTACTTCTTGTCCTTGAAGCTGAGTCTCGATTTCTTGTAGACGTTTCTTGCCAGCTACCAGGTTGGTCTCTACCTGGTCCAGTTGCTTCTTTCCTTCATCAAGTGATTTTTGAGCGTCTTTCTTCATTTTCTCAAGTCGAGCTTGACCATTATCAGCAACTAGTTCCTTTAAAGTCTCCTCTTCTTCCTCTAGCTTCTTTTCGTAATCACTAGAGAAAGGATTGACATCTGTTAGGCTAGCAAAACGCAGGCGGGCAATCGTGTAAACAGAGCTCTTAAAATTTTCTTCAGTTACAACACCATATGCTACTAAGTTCCCATTACCACTGGCTGAACTCCCCATATCTGATTTTGAAAAAATATCTGGAGAGTGGACAAAGCCTGTAATGGTATAACTATCCCGCTTTAATTGAGAATTACTGCCTTTTTTTTGACTCAAATAAATGACTTGACCAATCTGATATTGATCTTTCCAAAAGTCCGCCAAGGCCAATTCATCTTCTTTTTCAGGCAAACGACCTTCCGTTACTTGAAATTTTGAAATCTTATCAGTATTTGAAAAGATTCGTATGGCATCTTCACTATTTGCCAGAATCAAATCTGTCATATAACCAAACTCGACATCTGCTCCTGATAGAGTTTGCAATTCTGCCTGGTCTGCCTGATCAAGCCCATAATCTCCTATGACGGTCACATCTGCCGCATTGGTATTTTTCAGAAAAGTCCAAGCTGTTCGCTCCATATTGGGACTGGCCACTTTGAGACCGACTAGGGCCAAAGAACCTAACATCATCAAAGTTAGAATGGATAGAAATCGCCCTTTTGAACCTGTGAAAGACTGGAGCAGGTCTTTCCAATATATCTTCCTTTTCATATCAGTACTCCAAATCATCAATATCCTGTGGTTGAGGATTGATATCAACGCTCTTGACACTGGCATCATGCATCTGAATCACCCGATCAGCTATAGGAGCTAGGGAAGCATTGTGGGTCACGATGACAACGGTAGCGCCCTTCTTACATGACATTTCTTGAAGAATCTTTAAAACCTGCTTACCAGTCTGGTAGTCCAAAGCTCCCGTTGGTTCATCACAGAGGAGAATTTTGGGATTTTTAGCCACAGCTCGAGCTATTGCTACCCGTTGTTGTTCACCACCTGATAGCTGAGCTGGAAAATTATTGAGACGATGGCCTAGACCTACGTCCTTTAGAACTTGCTCAGGATCTAAGGCATCTAAGACAATTTCTGATGCCAACTCGACATTTTCTTTAGCAGTCAAGTTAGCAACCAAGTTATAAAACTGAAAGACAAAACCAACGTCATTTCTACGATAGTTGGTTCTCTGATGAGAAGTGAAATTCGAGATATTGATTCCGTCAATCCAAACTTGTCCTTCATCATTGGTATCCATTCCACCTAGAATATTTAAGACCGTTGACTTTCCTGCTCCAGATGAACCAAGGATAATGACCAGTTCTCCCTTTTCAATCTCGAAGTTGACGTCACGATTGGCTACAATTTCTGTTTCTCCAGTATGATATCTCTTATAGCTATTTTTCATTTCAATGTAAGCCATCCTATCTCCTCCTCTTCTATCCCTATTTTCATCTTTATTATAACTCTTTTGCAGTGAGAATTAAAGCAAATATAAGATAGAAAAGAGAGGACACTTTGGTCCTCTCTGCTTCAGTTTTTCTCATTACTTCCACGTGTGTGCTCAACAGAAGTGGAGATGGTATTCACCTAGAATATCTCCGTTTTCAGCCTTAACGACAACACGAACTGGATCCCCTTCACGCACGCTTGGAATCACTGTAGCAATACCATTATCTGATACACTTGCCGTTACAGTTGCTGCTTGGTCTTCTTTAGCTTCTAGATAATAGTCAGTCAAGCCAGGGTTGAAGTTTGGCAAATCTTTTCCATCTACTTGGATTTTAGCTTGAGCTTTCTTAGCTGCAGCTACTTGTTTAGAGAAGATTTGAATTTCTGTAATGGAAGTACCCCATTTGCCATCTGGTCTAACCATACGGATACGAACCGCATAGGTATTGACTTTATCAAAGCTAAAGTGATTCATTTCTCCAGCTCTCACTTGATCTGGAGCTTTAAGATTTGTCACTTGTTTCCAGTTATTGTCATCGTTAAAGACGTGGTCTTCACTAGCTACAAAGCTTGGGTTCTTAGGAACTATTGGAACATCTTTTCCTACATAGTATTCGATGACATAAGACTTAGGTGCACCAACACCGTGGTCTTCGTGGAAGGCAACATTGAGATTGTCAACCGAACGTTTAGACAGGATACCAGAATCACCAAATAGGATTCCGACCGATGCTTCACTTGTACGTTTCCAGTTTGTCCAGCGGTTTGCCGGTTGATCATTAAATGAGATTAGTTTGTCATTGACATTGGCTACTGAGTCACTTGGATTTGAGTCTGATGCAAAGGCAAGTGGCAACTCTGAACCTGTCCACTGGTCAGAAATATTAGCACCAGTTTCTGTCTGAGCAGACACACGAACATGAAGTTTTGTTGGTAAATGAGTACCTTCAACATGCCCTGTCACTGTAAAGCTGCCTTCATTTGCATATTGGCTTGGGTCAATTGCGTCCCAAGTTACCTTAGCTGAAGATACTTGGCCATTTGAGTGGTAAGTACGGACGCTTTCTGGTAATTGAGGAGCTTCTGAAACCGGAGTTGTTGTAGTCACTTCTTCGACTGCAATGATACTTTCTACAGAAACTTTAGCATGAGCTTCGTTCTCAATTCCTTCTACTTTACCAAGAACATCAAAGCTATGGTATTTAGCAAGGTCTTCCTTAGCAACTGCTTGCCAAGTTACCTTGTGAACTTTTGGAAATCCTTTATCGTACTCTACAGTTACTGTATCAGGTAGACTTGGTTCTTGGTTCAAACCTGTCACGACACTTACTGGACGAATGGCCTGGACAACTTTATTTTCAGTATTTGCCTGAATGTTCAAGTCAATCTGACCTTCAGCTCCTTCAAATTGAGCTTTCAAAGTTACTTGACCAGGTTTATGCAATTCAAGCATACCCTTACGAACAGCTACGTCTCCTTCACCTGATGTTGAGAAGGTTACCTTGTCAGCTTTTAATACGGCCTGAGTTCCATCTTGATAATGAGCCAAGACTTTGATACCAACTGTTTGGTCTTCTTTCAGTGCGTCTGCATTTTCAACTTCTAGGCTTAAACGTTCAATCTGAGGAGCTTCTTGTAAGAATTGGATAGCATAAGTCTGAAGTGCTCCACCATCATTTGGTTGAACATAAATACTAGCACGCATACCATTTGCTTCGTTAGCTTGAATAACAGTAACTTGCGCGTTTTCAGCTAAAGCTTTAACTTCAGACAAAGTAGCTCCATAAGCAAGTTTATGGTATAGAACTGGTTGATCAGTTGAGAGTCCTTCTACAGGCTGGTCTGCAACAGTTACAGTCGGTACTACTGGTGAAGCCGCTTGACCTTCGGCGACTACAAAGGTTGCAGCGATTTCATCATCACCTGAAATTCCTTTGGCTTGGATACGAGAGCCTGGGATAGTTAATTTAGCTTGATCTTCAGCTGCAACTTCCCACCTATCAACGTCATAGCTTCCTAGAGTACCATCTGACAATACATAGGTAACAGATGGATCAACCGTACTCAGATCTGTACTCGGTGCAATTCTCTTAACTACAGGTAATTCTGCTTCGAGTGCCAAGACTTCAACACGCGCTTCTACATCTCTTCCTTCTGCTACACCTTTAACAGCAAAAATACCAGGTTGGTTGACATCAACTGCGGACCATTCTACTGGAAGTTTTGCACGGTTGCCATCACTGTAGATAAATCCTACTTTTGAAGGCATTTTCGCTGCTTGACCGATTACTGTACGAACTTTAGGAACCTCTGTACCTAAAACAGTTTTTTCCTCTTGGTCTTTCTTACCTGTGAAGATAGTTGTTTGACCAGATTTCAAGAAATCAGATTGAGCAGTCAAGGTGAATTTACCCGCTTGCTCAGTTGATTTGACAATCACAACACCCTTACCATTAAAGGCTTTGCGAATCCATGAACCGTCTGCTTGTTCTTTGTAACGTTCACGGCTAGCTTGTTCCCCGTTATCCACACCGACAATCTGACCTTGTCCATGCAACTGGAAGCGAACAAGATTATTGGCTGTAGGAACTACGTTACCTTTACTGTCAACAATTTCGTAATAGATATAAGTGAGGTCTTTTCCGTCAGCTGCGATAGCATTTTCTTCTTTGATCAAACGAACTCCTGCAGGTTCTCCAGCAGTCACAATCTTATCACGAGCAACGATATTACCAGCTTCGTCACGAGCTACTGCTTCTAAAGTACCAACTTCAAAAGCAACCTTCCATTCAAGGTAAAGTTCATTCGGTTTAGCACCCTCTTGGTAAGTACGTCCATCACTTGTTTGTTTTTTAGTAAATGTCTTCTTGCCTAGAGTTTCACCATTCAAATATAGTTCTACACTTGCAGCATTAGAATAGGCACGGACTGGAATATTACCATCTGCATCCGCTACATTCGCTTTTAGAGTAGGATTTTCCCAGTTCCAGTGAGGAAGCAAGTGAACCATTGGTTTCTTCTGAGCAGAAACCCATTGGCTTTGGTACAAGTAGTAGTCATTCTTTGGAATGCCGGCTGTATCTACGATACCAAAGTACGAGCTTTTAACTGGAGTGTGGTTTTGGTTATGCCATGGAGTTGGTTCACCGATATAGTCAGTACCTGTCCAGATGAACTGACCTGCATAACCAGCATTGTCACGGTCAAAAGTCCAAGATGCAGTAGATGTTTTACCCCAAGCAACATGGTCATTACCATAGTCTGATTGTTCATAGTTACGATCGTCTTGGTTACTATGTACTAAGTCATTCTCTGGACGATAGTAACTTCCACGTGTACGAGTAGCTGAAGACGTTTCAGATCCGTAAATCAACCAATTTGGATGTTTGGCACGAAGTTTATGATAGTTGTCTTCTGAATAGTTAAATCCAACCGCGTCAAGTTCATTGGCAATCTTTTCATGGTCACCACTACCATCACCAAAACGGAACTTATCTGCTCCCATAGTGACATAGCGTGTCTTATCAACAGCCTTGATAACTTGAACCAAGCGTTTAACTGTTGCTAAAGAACGAGGTTTTCCGTCTGCTTCACCGATTTCATTACCGATTGACCACATAACGATAGCAGGGTTATTTTTTCCTCTTTCAACCATGGTACGAAGGTCGAAATCAGACCATTTTTCACCTTTCTTAGCATCTGGGTGAGTGGCATCTTTGTCAAAGAAGCAACCGTAGTCATATGGTTTCTTACCACCATACCAAGTATCGAAGGCTTCTTCTTGAACCAATAAACCAAGCTCAGCAGCAATCTGTAAAGTTTGCTCACTAGCTGGGTTGTGAGTTGTACGGATAGAGTTTACACCCATATCCTTCATTTGTTTCAGACGACGGTATTCTGCCTTATAGTTTTCTTCAGCCCCTAGAGCTCCATGGTCATGGTGAAGAGAAACCCCATGGAATTTAATGCGTTCACCATTCAAAGAGAAGCCTTCATTTGGTGTCCAGTTGTAATAACGATAACCAAACAAGTCCTTCTTAGCATCGACCAATTGACCATCACGATAGACACGTGTCACCAATTCGTAAAGGGCAGGCTTGTCGCTATTAACTGTCCAAAGTTTTGGTTTGTCAACTTGTAAAATAGCATTCAAGCTGGTTGATTGATGAGCTTTCAAGACTTGACTAGCGGTACGAACTAGATCAGTTACAGCTTGACCATTACGTTCAATGATTTGATACTCAGCAAGAATTTCATGATCTTTATCATCAGTATTGACGATCTTACTTGTTACATGAGTATCTACCTTACCATTTTGTTGTTTTTCAAGGTCTGGAGTTAAGATAGTTGTTCCGTTTTTCTCAGTATGGACTTTATCTGTGACTTGAAGGGTAACATCACGGTAAATCCCGCTTCCTGAGTACCAACGGCTACTTGGTTGTTTGTTGATAGCATGCACTGCTACGACATTCTCGCGACCGTCTTTATGGAGATAGTCAGTGATGTCATATGAGAATTGGTTGTAACCATTTGGATAGTGACCAACTAGCTGACCATTTACATAAACTTGAGAATCCATGTAAACCCCATCAAACGTGATGCGTACATTTTTATTGAGGTCTTCTTCATCGAGTTTAAAGGTCTTACGATACCAAGCATCACCACCATTGAGTTGCCCACCTTCGTTTTGGGCAGGTGAGTCATGGTCAAAGTCATTATAGATACTCCAGTCATGAGGAAGGTCTAATTTCTTCCAACTAGAAACATCGGCATCTGGCTTGACCGCATCTTTAGCATTGGCATTGAGCTTGAAATGCCAGTTTTGGTTGAATTCTCTTACTCGACTATCAATCAATATGTTCGCCCATCCTTGCTCTTTATTTTCATGAGTCATCATCTTCATTCATATTTTATACAATTATAATAGATACATCAATAGTTTCTCGAAAAAAGCATACTTCAGACTATGATTACTAAAATTAGTAGAAAATATTGGATATAAAAAACTGTATTGAGGCATTATGTAGAATTACTAAATCATATACAAAATAAAAGACTGCTCCTTTATAGAAACAACCTTCTAAATTATTTTTCACTGATATGACATAATACCCCAATGAACCATGCTAGTCTAGCATATAAACAACAAATCCATCTGGCAAGATGACTTGCTGACCATCTTCAAACTGGCAATGGCTCGCTAAGTCAACTGAATCTCTGTCTAAAGTATATTTCTCAGAAGACTGATTAAAGATTGCTTGAACTTCTTTCCCTTGGTAGTTCCACTTCAAAGATAGGACATCTGATTTCACTTCTTCCAAGCGATAATTTCCATGCTGAATAATACTTGCCACTTCCTTACGGACTTGGATCAATTTCTTCATAAAATTCAGCATGTCATTGTCTTCAGAAACACGGTCCCAACGCATGACACGACGGCAATCAGGGTCTGGTCCACCAATTAGTGCTAGCTCTGTTCCGTAATAGATACAAGGGGTTCCTTTTTGAAGATAGAGGAAAGTTAGGGCAGCCTTGACATGCTGGATATTTCCTTTGGCAGTTGTAAGGATACGCTCTGTATCATGAGAATCTAAAAGGTTAAACATCACCTCTGAGATTTGTTGCTTGTAGTACATAGACTGGCTGTTGATTTCTGAAATAAACTGCTCTGTCTTTTTACGCTGACGCAAGAAATAATCCTTGATACTTTCAGAGAGTGGGTAATTCATGACCGCATGGAACTCGTCCCCTTGTAGCCAAGGCTGAGAAGTATGCCAGATTTCACCTAAAATATACAAATCAGGCTTTTTAGCTAGAACTGCCTTTCTGAAATCTCTCCAGAACTGATGGTCAATTTCATTGGCAACGTCCAAGCGCCAAGCATCGATATCAAAATTCTCAATCCAGTAAGTTGCAACGCTGAGGAGATAGTCCCTTACCTCCGGATTTGCTGTATTTAACTTAGGCATGTAACTAGCAAAGGCAAAGGTATGATAAGGGAGTTCTCTCGCTTTCTTAAGCTTATCTTCTGTAATTGGAAATTCTTGGATATGGAACCAATCTTTATAAGGAGAATTTTCTCCGTTTTTTAAGACATCCTGCCATTGGGCTGACTGGTAGCCGATATGATTGAAAACAGCATCTAGCATAATCTTGATGCCCCGTTTGTGAGCTTCCTCGACTAGATTAGCAAAGACTTCCTTGTCTCCAAAGTGACGGTCAATTTCAAAATAATCCGTCGTGTCGTACTTATGATTGGTCGTAGCTTCAAAAATCGGACATAGGTAAAGTCCTGTGATTCCCAAATCTTTAAGATAGTCTAAGTGGTCAATAATCCCTTGTAAATCTCCACCAAAAAAATCATCAATATTAGGTGCAATGGCAGCATCCCACTCTCGAGCTCCATCTGGAGTCAGATTAGGATTTCCATTAGCAAATCGTTCTGGGAAAATCTGGTACCAAACGGTATTTGAAACCCAGTCAGGAACCTGACATCCGTCTATTTCGTGAATATAAGGAAGCTTAAAGCCGTTTCCATCAGCATCCAAGTTTTCTTGAGTATGTTCTACACAACCCTTATCCCCATAGTAGACACCATGACCTTCCTCATCGAGGAGCTCAAAGAGATACTGAATCCGTGCAAAATCAACCGAGACTGTAACCTGCCAATAGTCAAATAGGGCATCTGAGGTTACTTTGGTCATTTCTTTCTTGGCTTCATACTTATCCTCAATGAAAATAAAGGGATCTCCATAGTGTAAGATAACCTTCTGGACATCATTTATCTTGGTTCTAATTCGGATATGTAGCTGATCTTCCTTGTAAAGATATGCATACTCTGATTCTGGTCTATGATAAATAGCTGTTAATTCCATCATTTGTCTCCTAAATAATCTATCATCAACAAAAACGCAAACGTTTTCATAATTAACAGAACTAGTATACTATTTTAGCTGTTTATTTGCAAATTTTATACCAGTTTTACGATAGATATATAAGATGGACAAGGGTAAAATTGAGTAGACTCTTTTTGAGCTTTAAAAAGAGAGTTTCCATGAACTGAAAAACTCTCTCATCATTACGAATCAGATGATTAAAATAAAAGCTATCTGATATCTTTAATCTTCTAAAATGAAAATTTCTTCAACATGTAGTCGTAGCAACCTTGCAATTTTCATTGCTAGTTCAAGTGTAGGATTGTACTTGTCATTCTCTATAGCAATTATGGTTTGTCGACTAACGCCTAATATTCTTGCCATATCTTCCTGACGTAGTCCCTCAGACTTTCTTAACTGTTTGATGTTATTTTTCATACAGCATTAGTCTTTCTGAAAAAAATAAACGCCAACAGCCAATACTACGATAACAGTGACAACTGCTAGAATGACTCCTTGAACAAGTTTATTTGGTTCTTTATACTCTTCATCACCAGCAATCATATTGCGTTTTATTGCGGTTTGAGCAAATCCTTGCACACTTACAGATAAGATCAAAATTAAGCAAGGAAGCATTTCAAGTTTGCCACCAACAACAAGTGCTTGATAGATATTAAATCCTGTCCATGCACATAAACCCAAAAGCGCTGTTTTATAGCCCCACTCCTCAGAACGCAACTGAATATCTCTGTCCATTTCATCCATCTTTTTCATGGCTTTGTTCCTCCAAATTTTTGTAATAATGTCAAGAGCTCTTTACATTTCTTATTATACTCTAAATCGATAAAATGTCAAGATATTTTAACATTTTTACTTTTTTTATTTTCTTCATCTATTCTAAGAATATTCCTAACTCCAATTTACAGTCTAATCAATCTGACAAAGGGCAAGTTCTTTTAATCCTATTTTATCTTGACTTCATAAGCTTCGGCTATAGATATACTTTCAGTTATGTTAGACTCGAAGTTTATCCTCTCTTTTCTGCTTTTTTATCTCTATTTATACCTTAAATGGGCTTAATCGTTATAAACTGCCTGTTTATCATGTGGTATTTTTCTACAAATTAGCAACCGAAAAAAATAAAAAGCCATTCCTCAAGGGAACAGCCTTTTCACTTATAATTAAAGGTTTCCCCAGCCAACTTATCTGCTAACTTGGGAAAGAGGGTATAAAACTTATGGGCTAGATTCAGTAAGAGCGGAAGATTGATTTCACGTTTGTTTTTGCCTATGGTCTTAACAATCTTTTGCGCGACAGCATCTGGTTCCAATAGAAAACGGTCGACCGATTTGAGGTAGGTCCCATCTGGGTCTGCCTGGTCAAAAAATCCTGTACGGATAGGTCCTGGATTAACAGTTGTCACATAGACACCATAGGGCATGAGCTCAAGGCGAAGAGCATTTGAAAAACCGATAGCCGCAAACTTAGTCGCAGAGTATAGACTAGACTTGCCAGTTGCTATCAAACCTGCCATGCTGACGATATTGATGATATGGCCTTTTCGAATCTCCTTCATACGAGAAGCAACCAAACGAGAAAGGTTCATGAGGGCAAAAGTATTGACTTCAAACATCTGGTGAATGTCTTGATCAGAAATTTTGTCAAAATCTTCAAAAATTCCGTATCCAGCGTTGTTAATCAAGACATCAATCTTGCTATAACGCTGATAAAGTTCAGTTACTAGTTCTTCTAAAGCTTGAGCATCAGTAATGTCAATCTCGACCAATTCTGCCTGAGGATGATTTCCGTATAGTTGAGCTAGTTTTTCCTTATCTCTACCTAGCAAAATGAGTTGGTCTTGAGGCAAGAGTTTGACCATTTCTTGGGCTAGACCACCACTAGCACCTGTAATGAGAATAGTAGACATACTTTTCCTTTCTCAAGATTCTAGATTTCCACTTCTTCCAAGTCTTTGACCACATGGACATTTTCAAAGATACTAGAGGCATCCTTTTTAAGCTGGCTGATATCTTTTGAAAGAAAACGAGCACTGATATGGTTGAGTAAGAGGCGTTTAGCTCCCGCTTCTGTTGCCACCTGCGCAGCCTGCATATTGGTTGAGTGGCCATGATTGCGGGCAATTTTCTCATCACCTTTACCATAAGTGGATTCATGTACAAGGACATCTGAATTGACAGCCAAACGCACACTGGCATTGGTTTTTCGAGTATCACCCAGGATAGTGATAATCTTACCTGGACGTGGCGCTGAGATATAGTCTGAAGCCTTGATCTCGGTGCCGTCTTCTAGGACTACATCCTGCCCGTTTTTGATTTTACCAAAAAGCGGTCCAAATGGTACGCCGGCAGCTTTGAGTTTTTCAGCATCCAAGGTCCCTTCTAGGTCCTTTTGCATAACACGATAACCAACGCAGAAAATAGTGTGATCCAACTCTTCCGCATATACTGTAAATTTATCTGTTTCAAGAATTTTCCCAAGAGAAGCTTGGTCAAATTCATGGAAATGAATCTTATAGGGCAGGCGTGAACCTGACACTCGTAGACTGGTCAAGACAAAAGATTTGATGCCTTGGGGACCATAGATTTCCAAATCTGTTTGCTCTTCATTGGCTTGAAAGGCACGACTAGAGAGAAAACCAGGCAATCCAAAGATATGGTCTCCATGTAAGTGGGTGATAAAGATTTTGCTGATCTTTCGTGGTCGAATCGTAGTTTCCAGAATGCGATTTTGCGTTCCTTCTCCACAGTCAAAGAGCCAGACTTCGTTAATCTCGTCCAAGAGTTTCAGGGCAAGACTTGAAACGTTGCGGGCTTTAGAGGGCTGACCAGCCCCCGTTCCTAAAAATTGAATATCCATTCGATACTTTCTAATTAATCAATATATAACATAGCAGTGCGATTTTCTGAGCGATAATAAAACTTGCCAGAAAAAGCTCTAGCTTCTTGCAGTAAATCCTCTTGGCTATATCCCTTAAGTAGCTTTCTTCCATCTGCTAAATTTTCCAAATCTGTCAAAGCTGTGAGATTTTCCAGGCTAACTACTTCCTCTTCACCAATCGCCTTCATGTAAATCTTACCAGACTCTACAAAAACTAACTGATGGGGAAAAATTTGCGCTATCTCAAAGAGTAATTCATCCGTAATTGCTTCCTCGTTCTCTGAGAAAATCCTCCCCAGTCCTTCACTCTCGTAGCAAAATCCAAAGGATTTACCAGATAGGTTAAGGCGAATAAAAGGCTTATTCTCTATGGTAAAACTTGGCTCAGCATTGTAGAGGTTCAGTTCTTGGCTGACTTCTGCAAAATAATCGGTCGCAGCCTCTGGGCTCTTTTTCTGGTAGAGCTCGGCAAAGTAGGCATTCACTACGCTAGGTGGAGGTGTAATGAGAGCTAGTTGCTCCTCTTCAGACCTACCAGCTAAAAGTTGGTCCAGATAGACCTTGTCTAGACTTGTATAGCCACCATACTTGAGAGCTAATGTTTTGATATCAGTCATAAAATTCCGCTAATCTCCATTTGTTTCTATCTGCAATGTAGCCAGTGATGACCTCACAGTCATCTTGGTAGTCACGCTCTTCTAGAATCGCAACACTTTCCAAATCATGAATCTTATAAGACTTAGAAAAAGGCACGCGCAGGGTAAATGCTTCAAAAATTTCCTTGATCTTATCTAGCAATAAAGCTTGCAACTGTTCTCGACTATCCTTGGACTTTGCCGAAATCAAGGCATAAGGCGTTTGAGTAGGCGTAAAGTCTTCCACCAAATCTGCTTTATTATAAAGGGTCAAGCGAGGAATATCCTCCATGTCCAAGTCTTTCATGATAGAGAGGACTGTTTTTTCATGTTCCTCATGATAAGGATTGCTGGCATCGATGACATGGACCAGGAGATCTACATGCTTGCTTTCTTCTAGGGTTGATTTAAAACTCGACACCAACTCTGTCGGTAGGTCTTGGATAAATCCAACGGTATCTGTCAAGGTTACCTGTAGATTGCCCCCCAGATGGATGCTCTTAGTCGTCGCATCCAAAGTCGCAAATAATTCATCTGCTTCATACTGGGTCTTGCTGGTCAAGGTGTTCATAATAGTTGACTTCCCAGCATTGGTGTAACCAATCAAACCAATCTTAAAGGTACTTGACTCCAAGCGTTTTTCTCGAACTGTCGCTCGATTTTTCTCAACTACCTTGAGTTGACGTTCGATATCTGTAATCTGATTTCGAACGCTACGACGGTTAAGCTCCAGCTGACTCTCACCTGGACCACGGGAACCAATTCCCCCTGCCTGACGGCTGAGCATAATCCCCTGACCAACCAAACGAGGCAAGAGATACTTGAGTTGTGCAAGATGAACTTGTAGCTTACCTTCATGGCTTCGAGCTCTCATAGCAAAGATATCCAAAATCAACTGCATACGGTCAATGACCTTGACACCTAAGACTTCCTCTAAATTGACATTTTGCCGTGGAGTCAAGCGATTATTGACGATGACAGTTGTGATTTCTTCTGCGTCCACCATTTGAGCAATTTCTTCCAACTTACCAGATCCGACGAAGGTCTTGGAATCGTATTTTTCACGTTTTTGTCTGTAACTATCGACTACAACTGCCCCTGCTGTTTTAGCTAGACTAGCCAGTTCTTCCATGGAGAGATCAAAATTATCCATGCCCTGGAGTTCAACACCAATCAGCAGGACTCGCTCCTCTTTTTTCTCCGTTTCAATCATTTAAAAACTCCTCAATCTGGCTTAAAATACGCTCTTTTACACCAGATTCTCCTATCTGATAAAAGGTCACCTGCATGCGATTGCGGAACCAGGTTAGCTGGCGCTTGGCAAATCGACGAGTCGCCTGCTTGAGACTATCGCTAGCCTCCTCCAAACTTTGCTCCCCTCTAAAATAAGGAAAAAGTTCCTTGTATCCAATACCTTTGGCTGCCTGCACATCTGGATAATGGTCAAACAACCACTTGGCCTCATCCAATAGTCCAGCTTCAAACATGAAATCCACACGATGGTTAATCCGTTCATACAATTGACTGCGCTCATCGTCCAAACAAATAACCAGTGGCTCATATAAAGTCTCTTGATTTTCCAAATCTTGAGCAAAATGGGCAATTTCCAAGGCACGCATAGCACGGCGACGATTAAATTGGGGAATTTCAAGGCCTGCTTGATCCACCAGATGTGCTAACTCCTCATCTGAAAAAGGTTCTAGACTAGCACGATAAGCTAAAATATCCTCATGGGGTGTCTCCCCACCAAGATGATAGCCTTCTAGCAGACTCTGGATATAAAGTCCAGTCCCACCAGCAATAATTGCAAGCTTACCTCGGCTTTGAATATCCTCAATAGCTGTCTTGGCCTCTGAAACAAAATCAAAAGCCGAGTAAGACTCGGTTACATCTCTCACATCAATCAAGTGATGAGGGACAGTTGCCTGCTCCTCTGGACTAGCCTTGGCCGTTCCAATATCTAGCCCTCGGTAGACTTGTTGGCTATCTCCACTGACTACTTCGCCATTAAATCGCTGAGCAACTTCAATGGCTAGTGCAGTCTTTCCAACAGCTGTTGGACCAACAATCACAATTATTTTTGTTTTCATCGTTTTTCCTTGAAAAATTCCCATTTTTTCGTTACTATTATTATATCACAAAATGGACAGGCAGAAAAATGCTATCTCTTAAGCTATTTCCGTCTGATTTATAAATAAAAGGAGGAAGACTCATGGCTAAAGGATTTGCTAAAGGTCTCGTAACAGGTGTTGCAGGAACTGTGGCTGCTGTTGCAGGTGCAGTATACGCATTCAAAAAGAAAGTGATTGAACCAGAAGAACAAAAAGCAGCTTTCATCGAAGAAAACCGTAAAAAAGCAGCTCGCCGTCGCGTATCACGCTAATAAACAAAAAGAAGTTGGAAATTCCAACTTCTTTTGTTGTTCTTAAATAGCCAAATCAAATTTCAATTGCGGTTTCACTGGATCATAGTCAACCAACTCAAAATCTTCTGCTTTAATATCAAAGAAGTTGGTCTTGTCTGGTACATTCAAGACCAAACGTGGTTGGCAATTTGAAGGTTCACGACGGAGCAATTCCTGAGCTTGTTCAAATTGATTGTCATAGATATGAAGGTTATTGATAAAATAGAAGAATTTTCCAACTTTCCAACCAAAGTGTTTGGCAATCATCATTTGAAGAGCTACATACTGCATGGCATTGATGTGATGAGCAACCAGCATATCGTTAGAACGCTGGGTCAAGGTTGCATCCAGGTAAATTTCCCCATCTACTCGACGGACATCAAACATGGTCTGGAAGGCACACGGAAGAAGGCCATCTGTTTCTTCGAAGGCTTGGTAGTCCCAGAGAGAGATGATATTACGACGGTTCCAAGGATTAGCTTCCAACTGTTTGAGAATCTTGTTAATGATGTCATGCTTCTTAACAACAGCCCCGTAACGCTCACCGATTGTCCCTGTATCTCCTACTTCCCAGTCATTCCAGTAGTGAACATTGTACTTATCATTGAGAACTTCCAGGCTATTTGATTGATCTTGGTAAATCCAGAGCACTTCTTTAATGGCTGATTTGATAGCAATTGGACGCAAGGTTGTAATTGGAAATTCACCCTTAGACAAATCATACTCTGCAAAAGCACCTGTAATGTACTTGGAGTTGGCAACTGTTCCATCCTTATACTTGGGACGAGCTTGTTCTGAAAAGACTCCTTCATTGAGAATTCGCTCAATATTTTCTTTAAAAATCTTATCTGCTTTTGTCATTTACTCTCTCCTCAACGTTTATTCTTAACTAGTATAGCATAAAAAAAGAAAGGAGGAAAATCACTCGCTTCAAGATAGTGATTTTCTCCTTCTTTTGTTTCTTATTGCAAGACAAGAGATGCTGCTCCGATAACTCCAGCGTCATTTCCTAGAGTCGCAAGAGCTAATTTCGTTGTTGTACGAACTTGTGGGAAGGTATTTTCATCATAAACCTTTTGCACACCTTGGAGAAGGAATTCCCCAGCAGCTGAAACTCCACCACCGATAACGATTGTTGATGGATTTAGGATAGAACCGATGTTGGCACATGCAATACCCAAGTAACGTGAGAAGTTACGGTAAACGATCAAAGCGAGGTCGTCCCCTTCTTTTGCCAAATCAAAGACGGTTTTAGCAGTTACTTCTTCTCCGTCATCAATCAAGCGTTTTAAGGCTGCATCACCTTCATACTCATCTGCATAACGACGAGTCAAGTTGACAATACCTGTTGCTGAAGCTACTGTCTCAAGACAGCCTTTTTTACCACAAGTACATGGGATTGGTTGGTCAAAGTCAACAGTGATGTGTCCAAGTTCACCTGCAGCACCTGCAACACCGTGGAGCAATTTGCCTTCTGCCACGATACCGCCACCAACACCTGTACCCAGAGTCATAAAGACAACGTCTGGTTGGTTTTCACCGGCCCCCATCCAACGCTCACCAAGAGCAGCTACGTTAGCGTCATTGTCAATAAAGAATGGAATACCCAAGGCTTTTTCCATCTTTTCTTTGATTGGTTGAAGAGTTTTCCAGTTGAGGTTGTAGGCTCCGATAACAGTTCCATTTTCACGATCAACCACACCAGGTGAACCCATACCAATCCCTTGGAAATCCGTAGCTGACAATCCAAGCAAGTTCAAACGATGTTGAATTGATTCAATCATATCGTCTACGATATGGCTTCCTTCATCCAAAATGTTAGTTTTAATAGACCATTTTTCTTGGATTTCTCCTTCTTGAGTTAAAATTGCAAACTTGACAGAAGTTCCACCAAGGTCAATCCCAATAATCTTTTGACTCATCTTTTTCTCCTTTATATTTATTAATGGAAATGCTTACAGACATAGTATAACAAAATCGTTAGATTTGTGCAAAGCTTTGCATTACCTTTCCAGATTATTTCTACTCTATGGTTTCCACAAACCAGAAGCATCTACATAATAGCGTCCACCATCCACTCGCTCATTCTTAGCCATTTTACCATCCGATTTCAAATAGTAATTTCCTTGCCATGCATTGCGAGCATAAGATCCATCTGATTTCAAGTAATACCAGGCTTGGTAAGAAGAATCATAGATCCACTCACTCTGAGCCATTTTCCCATTTGACTTGAGGTAATATGAACCTTGCCAAGTATTATGCGCATAAGCTCCATCTGATTTGAGGTAATACCAGGCTTGGTAGTAAGAATCATAAATCCATTCACCCTGAGCCATCTTACCATCTGATTTGAGATAGTAACTTCCCTGCCAAGCATTACGTGCATAAGATCCATCTGATTTAAGGTAATACCAGGCTTGGTAATAGTTATCGTATACCCACTCATTCTCAGCCATTCTTCCATCTGACTTGAGATAGTAAGCACCCTGCCAAGTATTTGTTACTGTTTTCCCATTTTCAGAAAAATAGTACCAAGACCCATTTTGACGAACCCAGCCACTTTCAGCTGCTACACTTGGGGTAGGTGCTACATTGGCGTTAGTTTGAGATGTACTCGACTTTTTCTCTTTTAAAACACCCTTAGGCGCATTCTTTGATTCACAGGCAATCCCATCATGATCTTTATCTAAAGTAGCAGAATACCCTGGTTCTCCCTTATGAATATCTGCATAACCATTCTCCCAAGCTTCCTTACAGCTTGAAAAATGGATACTTTCATCTGCCACAACTGGATGTAAAAACAAAGCTAGAGCAGGTAAAGAAGCTAGACCAAGTTTTAATAAATGACGTTTGTTCATGATTTCCTCCTAAAATTATAATATTAATCTCGATATTATTTTATCAAACTTATTTCAGCAATTCAAGAAAACTTCTAGTTATTTCTGCAAACTCTTTTGGTTTGGCCCTATTCAAGATATGAGGGCCCTCAGGGATAATCTGGAACTGGGAATTTGGCATCAGTTCTTGAATAGCTTTCATTGAACTGAGATTAGGCTTATCCTGACTACCACAAATTAACAAGCTTGGATAGGGACAATTCCTTGCAATCTCTCTTAAATCAAGTGTCTTTAATTCCTCAGAAACTCCAACCATAAGAGCCTTATCTGCTCCCTGTTTCTCAAATATCCTTTTGGGAAGCAATTTAAATATCAGCAACTGAATATAAAAAGGAATGTTACCCGCTAGTTTCAGTGGACAGCCTGACAAAACCAAGGCCTGAAGATTTGATATATCAGAACTTGAAAGCTCCAATGCAAGTGCAGCCCCTAAGGACAAACCGATTAAGACAAAAGGTTCTGTCTCCTCTGACAAGTGCTGATAAATGCGCTCCTTAGCTTCTTGGTAGGTAGCAACTCCGGAAGGGAATAACTCTAGGGCTTCAGAGGGATAATCTGCGAGAAAATCCTGAACTTCTTTCCAACTATATGCTGACTGTCCTAAACCGTGTAAAAATATTAGTTTCATTTAGTCCTCCTTTACTGACAACTCATACAAGCCTCTCACTGCATTACAGCCATAGATGACTTCTGCTTGCTTCAAATCTTCTATGGTTAAGACCCTCTCTTCCAGCTGCCCGATTTCAAGTAAATGCTGGCGATAAATTCCTGGTAAAAGACCTAGCTGACTAGGAGGTGTATAGAGCTTGCCATCCATTTTTAAGACCAGATTCCCAATAGAGGTTTCAAGTAATTTTCCATCAGCAGTGTGATAGATGATTTCCTGCTCTCCCACTGTCAAATGTGGTCGGTGTGTCGTCTTAAAGTAGGTAAAGACCTGCTCCAAATCAGCTTCTTGCTGACAAAGCTTGGCCTGACAAAAACTAGAGCTAAGCGTTGTCAATACTTGTCGTTCAATTTCAATCTCTCCAGATTTGCTGAGACTGATTCGTATCCGATAATCTTGATGGACGCCACAAGACTGGTACTCCTTCTCTATTTTTTGTTTCAAAACTTCTTGGTCAAATGGAAAGGCAAAATAACGACTAGCCTTTTTCAATCTTTCTAGATGTTGCTTTTCAAAGAGCAATTTTTTCTGGCTGATTTTCCCTGTCGTAATCAATTTAAAACGAGGTTGTTTTCGGTAAAGAACAGCTGCCTTTTGATGGACTTCACGGTATTCTGACTCCCAAGTACTATCCCAAGTGATGCCACCTCCGACACCATAGATAGCTTGCCCTCCATGCAGTTGAATAGTTCGAATAGCTACATTGAAAATCCGTCGTCCATTGGGAAGTAGGAGGCCAACAGTTCCACAGTAAACTCCTCTAGCTTGTGGTTCCAAGTTTTTGATAATTTCCATGGTCGCTATCTTGGGAGCTCCTGTGATGGAGCCACATGGAAAGAGCGAACGGAAGATTTCTACTAGATCAACATCCGGTCGTAACTGACTCTTGATAGTCGAAGTCATCTGCCACACTGTAGAATACTGCTCTACTTGGCATAAATGCTCCACATGCTCACTACCAACCTCAGAAATACGATTCATATCATTTCGCAAGAGGTCTACTATCATCATGTTTTCTGAACGATTTTTGGGATCCTGTTCCAGCCAAGTGGCCTCTTTCAAGTCTTTATCGTCAGTCAGACCACGTTTAGTCGTCCCCTTCATAGGACGAGTCGTCAACTCACGACCATTTTGCTCAAAAAAGAGTTCTGGACTCATGGAAATCACTGCCATATCATCATGCTCTACGTAAGCATTATATCCCGCTTCCTGCTCCACCACCATACGATTATAGATAGCAAAAGGATTTGTAGACAACTCCTGCTTGAGTTGGACAGTATAATTGACCTGATAGGTATCTCCTTGTCTTAAATGATGGTGAATTTGCGTAATCGCCATTTCATAGGCCTCTGGAGATGTTACTTCCTGCCAGTCTGATGGCAAATCCACCTCCTCATAAGTCAGAGGGATACTGGATTTTTCTACACTATCATGAATAGTGAAATAGAGGAGATACTCTCCTAACAAGGGACCCTCGTGAACCACTAACTTCTCATCAAAAGCAGGTGCAGCCTCATAGCTGACATAACCCACCACATAATAGCCCTGTTCTTGGTAGCTTTCCACTTGTGCCAGTAAGTCTGTCACTTCTGCTAAATCTCTGGTTTTTAACTCTTTGATAGGCTTGGTAAAGGTGTATCTCTCGCCCAAAGCCCTAAAATCAATCACTGTTTTTCTATGCATATCCTAAGTATACCATAAAAGCCAGACCCCAAACAGGAGATCTGGCTTTTTAACTAATATGGTTGAGAAAACTTACTCAACATAATCCAACAAATAACCATAACCTTTTTCTTCCATTTGATCCTTCGGAATAAAGCGGATGGATAGACTATTGATACAATAGCGTAGACCTCCCTTGTCCTGAGGTCCGTCTGTAAAGACATGTCCTAAGTGGGAATCACCAGTTCGGCTTCTGACTTCTGTTCTGACCATATTATAAGACTTGTCTTCCTTGTAGGTCGCAACATCTGGACTGATAGGCTGGGTAAAACTTGGCCAACCACAGCCCGATTCAAATTTATCTTTCGAAGAAAAGAGAGGTTCACCTGTTGCTACATCCACATAAATACCTGCTTCAAATTTATCCCAGTAACGATTTGAAAAGGCCCGTTCTGTTTGACTATTTTGAGTCACTGCATATTCCTCAGGAGAGAGGAGTTTTTTCAATTCATCGTCACTCGGTTTTGGATATTTACTCGCATCAATAACAGGATAGGCTGCTTGATTGACATTGATATGGCAATATCCATTTGGATTTTTCTGGAGATAATCTTGGTGGTAGTCTTCAGCCACGATAAAATTACTTAAGGCTTCCTTTTCAACCGCTAGAGGTTGCTCGTATTTCTTAGAAACTTGATCAAAGACTTGATTGATGACTTCTAGGTCCTGCTCGTCCTTATAGTAGACTCCTGTTCTGTACTGAGTTCCCACATCATTTCCCTGCTTATTCTTACTGATTGGATTGATAATGCGGAAATAATGGAGCAAGATTTCTTTTAGAGAAATTTGATTGGCATCGTAGGTCACATGAACAGTCTCAGCATGGCCTGTTTGGCCAATCAATTCATACTGGGTTGTTTCTCCTCTGCCATTCGCATAGCCAGAAACAGCATCTGTCACACCTGCTACTCTTGAAAAATACTCTTCAACTCCCCAGAAACAGCCTCCCGCTAGATAGATTTCATGTAAGTCAGCATCTTTACTTGGCTCAGTTTTTTTCGTGACTTTTTGCCCTTGACTAACTGCTGCCTTCTCAATTTGAGAGGTATCGGTGTAGCTAGCGCTTCTTCTTTCCAAAAGAAACAAAATTCCGATGATGATGCAAATGATCACTCCAATTAAGAGTATTGTTTTTAATTTATCATTCATAATAATCCTCTAATTCATAGTCTTTAAATTCTCTAAAATAGTTTCCTTGTCCATAAAGCCTGGCTGGGTCTTAACTAGTTTACCTTCTTTATCAATAAAGGCCTGAGTCGGATAAGAACGAACTCCGTAACTCGCTAAAAGTTGTCCCGAAGGGTCTAGAAGGACAGGGAGATTTTTATAGTCCAATCCTTGATACCATTTTTGGAAGGCTTCTTCTGCTTGTTCCCCTTTTTGACCAGGAGAAATCACTGTCAAGATGATATAGTCATCACTTTCTTCTTTAGCCAGCTCATCTGTATCAGGGAGGCTGGCTAGACAAATAGAGCACCAAGATGCCCAAAATTTGAGATAGACTTTTTTGCCTTTGTAATCTGATAGACGATAAGTTTTACCATCAACTCCAGTGAGCTCAAAGTCTGGAACTTCTTCCCCTTGTTTTGCCATTTGAGAGCTAACTTGCCCTTGTTTGTCTCCACTCTGATTATCAGCCTGGTTTGCTGACTGATTTTTACAAGCCGATAGACAAAGCAAACTAGCACAGACCAATACAGATGTTTGCCATTTTTTCATCTTCATCACCTTTCTCGTTCATCATATGAATATAGATATTGTATTATATCTCTATTATATAACTAGCGGACTAAAAATACTTGAAATCTGCTTGGAAAATAAGGCATCTTTTCTTGCACAAAAAACTCCCACCTGCTAAGCAGGTGAGAGTCAATTGATTATTTAAAGATAGAAGTTTTAAAGCTATCTGTTTGTTGAAGAAGTTTCTTAAAGAGTTTTTCTTTAAGTGATACGGTGTTGTCAAATTTGACAGAACCATTACTTAGAGTGGTCTTATCTTTATCAACTGCTTCAGCAAATGCACGCTTCAAGTCTTCATAGCTATTGTATGTTTTACCATCGATTTCAATAGATTGAATTCCATTTTTAGCGTTATTCACTACTTCTTCGAAGTAAGCTTTCTTCCAATCTTCGAGATTGTTGAATTTTCCTTCAGAAATCTTGTTAATGATGAAGTCATCACCTAGAGTATCTTTACCAGCTTTTTTAGATTCAGCTTTTAGCATGTTAGAAGCATAGTTTAGGAAGCCTTTTTCGTAGCCATAGTAACCCCAGATTCTAAAAGTATTATGTTTGAATGACATAGCTCCAGGAGCACCTTCACTGGTATTACCACCATAGATACCGGTCATCATTGGAACATTCACATAAGCAGAATCAAAGTCAGATGGATTATAAACTCTATTACCTGGACCACGATTGGTCATAAAGTTGTTGGTAATGAGATCATTTACTGTATGCAAAGGAATAGTCTTTTCATCATCACTTAAAGGTCGAACCTTATCGAATTGATTCTTGGTGTTGTTTCCTCGGTACTGTTTGTCTACTTTCTTGAACCAAGCATTGTTTAAATCTTGATTTGCTTTATTGAGGACAGCTTCTCCTTCAAGATAATCTAGAAGCATGAGAGTGTCATTATAGCCCTTCATGTAACGATCAATTTCATCACGTGATTTAAGGTCATTTGGATTAGTGTTATACCATTGATTTCCATCGTTTGGACGTTCATAAGCCATGTTGAGACCTAGGGCTTTGTACTCACCATTTGGATTTGATACTGACGGAGTTTGTAACATTCCTTGAGCAAATGCTTCAAGATCTGTTCCTTCACGGTGTCTTGAGCCACCTAGGTATACCATTCGGTCATTGACGTGAGTTGTTTCATGAGTAAAGGCAGATACCCCAAAATCACTAATCATGTCCGTCACCATAAAGAAGACAGAATCATCCTTATATGGATTCGCATAAACGCGAGCAACAGCTCCCATACGCCAATCAGTCGCATGGTAACGGTCTGTAGGTCCATACAATTCACGGATAGGTGCCACATCTTTACCACTGTTTGTATGGCCATAACGGTCAGTACTAATGCCTTTATAATTCTGGTTGTCCAGTACAGGTGTTGGAACCATATTATTGCTCTTCAAGAGCTGATTACGTACTTTATCTAGAGATAGACGTGACCAGAAATCTAGGTAATTCTGTTGTCCTTTAGCAACCTTATCAATTTCAGCTTTGAAGGCATTACGCTCTGCTTCAGTGTTCTTACCATACTTTTCAAATGAACTGTAGGCCATGGTATTATATGTTGAAATCAAGAACATATGGGCATCTTTTAAGTTCAAGAGTGGTAAAATCATCTTGCCATGCATATCGTTATTTAAGCCTTCGTAAGCTCTATGTTTCTTATCAGCAAAATCAGGATTTGTTGTTTTTGGTTCCACGATATAGACATTATCTTTAGTTGCTTTTATAAACCAATCATTCAAGTCTGTATCTTTTGTGAAGAGTTCCATGTTATATTTCAGGAAGTCATTTAGGTTGCCAGAAAGAGTATTTTTAGCAACTACTTCACGGAAGGCATCGTGTGTACGAGTTCCTTTGACATAATCTTCTTTTGAACCAATTTCAATCAAACGGTCTAATACACTTACATTCTTACCATAAAAGTCTGGCTTGAACAACATGAGTTGCTTGATATTGAAATCATCAAACTTCACTCCGTAATAACGGTTAAGGTAAGATAGTCCAAGGAGAACCGCTGCCTTGTTATCATCAATTTTCTTGATCAAAGCACGTTTAGCAGCTTCATCTGTGTTTAATTGATGATCCTCATTTTCAACTAACTGTTTCACAAATTTAGTAAGATTATCCTTAACTTCTTTGAAGGTTTCTTCAAGATAAAGGTTCTTAATAGCATTAACTTTATTTGGACCAGTTCTACCAAGGTGCGTGTAGATTGGATCAGATTGTAATTCCACAGGACTTAATTTTTCAACAATAGCATTGATGAGATCACGACGGTCCTTGTCAACCATATTCGGAGTATAAACAACTTCACCAAGTTCTGCAATACCATACTCTTTCACTTGTTTCACTTTTGAATCTTTAGGTGAAATGGTAAAGATATCTTTTGTCTTATCTGCATAGTGGATCATAATATGATCAGCATCAGCTAATTCCGTCACAAAGGTATTGCCTTTCATAGCAGTTACAGACAATACTTCTTTAGTCAAGAGAGGACTTCCTGCGGCTAATTTATTACCTTGGTCTACAATCCACTCCTTATTATAGAAAGGTTGAAGTTTTGCGATATTACGGTAAGCTAGCTCACGATTCGTATCATAACTATCAATTGCTTTGTACTGATCGTCTTTGTTTAGACTGTTATTAAGCTTGTCTTCAATAGGTTTGCTGCTGGTAAATTTATCAGCAGTGATTCCCATTGCTTCAATTTTCTTCTCGGCCTCAGCCAGTGAGATACTTGGAATTTTACGTGAATTGTTAAAGGATTTTTTACCTTCACTCACGCCATCAACACTATAATTACGTTTGGTTCTTGAATATGTGAAGTAGTCGTCAGCATCAATATCTGAGTGACCAAACACCATCTCACCTGTTTTGACTTTCATCATAGTGATGTTGTCTTCAATAGTACCTAAGGCCCAGTTAGTACCCAGCAATCCACCAGACTGAACGGCTTCTTTCAGTTCGATAGAACCTTTAGCAACTGAATTTCTTAGGACCCCTTCTGTACCGACCGTGTAGTTATTAGCACCATTTTGAGATGAATAGACTAGTCCTGCAGCTTTTGCTTTATTACCAGTGATCTCAGCATCAACGTATGCTTTCTCAACAACACCCTTCCAGTTTTCACCAAGAATACCAGCTAAATAGCCTCCTCTATTGCCAGCAGCGTGAAGTTTACCGATAAAGGCGACATTACTTACTTTTCCACTACCATCAATTTTATTGATAATACCAGCTACATCATTGTTACCAACAACACTTCCGGTTACTTTGACATTTTCAATAGTTGCATTGTTTTTGATAACACCTGCGATTGGAGCTACTCGATCAACTCCAGGCATATCAATATTGACATTTTCCAGTAAGAGATCCTTAACAGAACCACCTTCAATGTTTCCAAATAATGGTCTAGTGATATTATGAATAGCAAATTTATTACCATCAGTACTTCCTAATGAACCTTTAAAGGCATTGGTTACATAAGATTTGCCAGCCGGTGGTACATTATTAGCATTCATATTGCTACCAAGCTTAAAGGTACCAGTAGGATTTGCTTGCATAGCTTTTACAAGTTCATAAAAGTCGTAATACACATCACCTTCATGAGCTTTTGGTTTAGGCAAATAGTGTACATACTCTTCAGTGAAACGATTTTCTGCAGTACGTTGAATCAAATCTGGTGCTTTTGCAGTTACCTTGTATAGTTTATCTCCATCTACAGTAACTTCTTCGATTTTATCAACAGCTAGTTTCGTAACCTTGTTATCGTAAGTCGTAACTTTTAAGTAGTATGGCTTAACATTCGATGGTTTCTCGGACAAGAGACTACTATCGGTCTCATTACCTTGGTCATCCACACTGATTAAGCTTGTTTCCTTAATATTTTTGACTTCAACTTTTTTAAGGTCGATTCTCAATGGTTCTTCCTTAAGAACTTCTTCCTCGTCACCATTACCACGATCATACACCATGGTCGTTGCAAGTGTATAATCCTTGTAATAATCTAAATCAGCTAAAGCTGTCGCAAGATTAGACTCTGAAATAGCAAATGTCTTAATAACTTGATCGCCTTTTTTCAACACTGCTTGAATAGATTTGATAGTCACTCCATCTGGTTTTTTAAGGCTATAAGTTGCATTTGCACTTCGATTCAATTCTTCTGTATCAACTTTAGTTAATGTTAGAGTAGGTTTTTCTAATTCCTTAGTACCTTTTTTGATAATGTGGTCTTGTGCCTGTTCAAGAACTTCTTCTGAAACAGTAGGTGCATCTGCAGTTTTCACACCCTTGATAGTCTTGTAGACTTTAGTAATTTTCTTCTTACCATTCTTACCAACCTGAGCAACTGTTTCAGTTCCCTTGAGTAGACTAGAATCTTGTTCCGTTATCGTTTTAAAAGGAACTTCTTCAACAGAAACTTCTTCGGTTTGGCCTTCAATTGCTTTGGTTCCGCGACTGATTTTTTCAGCTACAGGAGCTTTAACAACTTCCGTACTAGTGGTGATAGCTTCGCCAACTTTCTCCCCATCTACAGTTTTATAGACACGATGTATGAGTTGACTACCAACTTCACCCTTTTGAACAACACTTTCTTCGTCTGTATAGCGATTAGAATCCGATAGGTATTCTGTAGAATATGGAATTGTAACAGTTTCTGTTTCAGTCACAGTTGACTCAGTCACATTGTATTCTGGCAAGCTCGGTTGAATGAGAGGTTCACCTTCGTGTCCTTCTTCTTGAGTGCCCTTAGCTGTTACTTCATCTGTATAGGCTGGGAGTTCCGGTTGGATTAGAGATTCGCCTACATGACCTTCTTCCTGAGTACCCTTGGCTGTTACTTCTCCTGTATAGGCTGGTAATTCCGGTTGGATTGGAGATTCGCCTACATGACCTTCTTCCTGAGTACCCTTGGCTGTTACTTCTCCTGTATAGGCTGGTAATTCCGGTTGGATTGGAGATTCGCCTACATGGCCTTCTTCTTGAGTTCCTTTATCAGTTACTTCTCCTGTATAGGCTGGTAATTCCGGTTGGATTGGAGATTCGCCTACATGACCTTCTTCTTGAGTACCCTTAGCTGTACTATTCTCTGGTTGGGCTGGAGACTCTGGTTTGACAGGGGATTCACCAATAGGAGCTTCTTCTTGGGTGCTCTCTGTTGTTTCTTCACTTGTATGAACAGGAGGTTCTGGCTGAACGAGAGATTCGCTTCCTTGAGTTTCTCCCTGTGTTGCTGTAGTTGTAGTCTCTTCGCTGTAGGTTGGAAGCTCTGGTTGAACAAGTGATTCGCCTTCACGAGCTTCTTGTGTCACTTTATCTGTAATCAAGTTATTGCCTTGATTATTTTCAGGCATTGAAACCTTCAAATCAGCTTCTTTGAAGTAACCAATGTAGTCATATCCATCAATTTGAATAACTCCGTTGGCTAAATCTTCTTGACTACAAGCAGAAATTGTTTGGTTATAAGATAAAAGAATTTGATTTTCAAAAGCTTGAATAGTCTGAGGAATGAAGTAGCTACCTCCAAGTGCACCAATAAAAAGAATACCTGCTATCTTATTAGGTCGCTTCTTAGAGAACACTAGTACAGCTAATGCAGCTGTCGCAAAGCCAAAACCAACGAGACCTAGCTCTTTACTTCCAGTTTTTGGTAATTCCTGAGAAATAGTGGCTTTCCTTCGGTAAACAAGATAAACAACATCATCTTGTTTTAAATCAGAAGGAAGTTCCTTATGAATAAGGGCCTTTTCAGCTTCTGTTAGCTCTTGCTCTGCTAAATAACGATAGTGTACCTGATTTGGCTCACAAACTTCATTAGCCACTACTGGATCAAGCAAGAGGTTGTTAGCACCGAAAAGTACGGCTCCGATAACAGCAGAACCGACTCCAACAGAGAACTTTCTAATAGAATATTTTATAACCTTTTCAATATGTTTCTTTTCCATTTTACAATTTCCTAATAGCATCTTGTGGGTATTGGGCACGCGCCCCTCCAATAAGCTTGGGACGACTAGCGAGGGCAGTTACATGTGCATGGCCGATTGATTTCAAGACTGGACGTATAGGCACTTGCACATGCTTTATATGCATCCCTATAGCCGTATCTCCAATATCGAGTCCTGCATCAGCTTTGATAAATTCGACCTCAACTGGGTCTTTCATATAGCGAAAGGCCGCCAATTGCCCTGATCCTCCAGCGTTCAGTGTCGGAAGAACACTAACAATCTCAAGATTGTATTTGATTGCAACCTCTCGTTCTACTACCAAGGCCCGATTAACATGTTCGCACCCTTGAACTGCTAGGTGGATTCCTTTAGCTGATAAGATTTCTAAGATTCTTTTAACAATTAATTCTCCAATTTCTTGACTAGAGGCTTTCCCGATGTGTCCTCCTATCACCTCACTGGAAGATAAGCCCAAAACAAAGAGAGCCCCCTCATGGAGAGAAGCCTTTGCCAACACATCTTCTAGGATTTCCTCTACCTCTTTTTGTAAATGTCCTTGGTCCATACTTTACCTCGCTTATTTCTTTCTATGATATCGTTTTTTCATTATTTTAGCAAGCTAAGTGACGTAATAGAAAGTATTCATCTATAGCACCTCAATTGAGTTTACAAAAATTATCGTATAGTCTAAACCTAATCAAATTCAAATCTAAAACGAAAAAACAGAGAATTCTATTTCTCTGTCTTTTTTCAAATACTTCAAACTTTTCGGAGTCCTTGGACGGCATCGTGATTGATGATGATTTGACCGTATTCTTGGAGAACTGAACGGCTAATATCACTATCATCTGCAAATTCACGCATGCGAGCCAATAACCAAGCTGGATAAATACTTGGATGATCTTCTACATCAACCAAGACTGTTAGATAGTATTGGTCGTTCATTTTGTAAAGTTCTGAAGTCTCCATTTGGTAATCAACTGTTTTCGCAAAAGAAACCAAACTAGTTAAGTCGTCAAAGCGTAGGATGTAGTAGACATAAGGTTCTCTTTTCCCTTCATCCACCTCAGCAATTTCATCAATCGCTGCTTCCTCTTCTTTTTCAACCTGCTCTAGAGATTGAATAGCTTCAATGTCTTCTTTAGTTTTCTCTGCCATGGTCTTTTCCAATGTTTTCAAGAACTCATCTGGAGACATTTTTGCTAGTTCATCCATGTCAGGAAGGTCTGCCAAATCCTCAAAATCCAAATTTTGGTCAATCTTAGACTTGGTTACAAAGACGTCGACCTTATCAGGCTTCGGTGTCACTCGGAAGCTAAGCATACCTGTATCCAAGAAACTATCTGGCATTTCTAACTCATCCAGAATGGCATAGAAAAACTCTTCTGTTTTTTCTTGTGGAACGAGAAAGTCTGCGATTTCCATTCCACGATCCATCAAATCTTCTAAAGACATGGTGATTTTTAGTGTGGTATCACTGATTTGTTTCATTTTCATAGTTCGTAACCTCATACTTTCAGTTCTATCTATTATACAAGATTTAAATGATTTTATCAAAAGAATGGCGTTTGAATGTGATATAATACTAGTATCTATTTTAGAATGTAAGAAAGAAAGTTCCATGAAAAATATAAAAGTTAATGCTTTGGCCAGCTTGCTGGTCAATATTTTAAACATCGTTTTTCCCCTGATTACTAATCCCTATCTAACGCGGATTCTTAGTAAATCAAATTATGGCTACTTTAACACAGCTAACACCTGGGCGAGCTTTGTCATTCCACTAGCTGCCTTTGGGATTTACAATTATGGGATTCGAGCAATTAGTAAAGTAAAGGATGACAAAAATAAGATTAATTATGTCTTTTCTAAGTTGTTCTATATTTCGCTCATTACTTCAGTTGTAACAACAGCTATCTATTTCCTCTTTATTTATTTTGATACTAGTATTGTCAATCTAAAAATTCTTTACTATATCCTTGGAATCCAAGCTCTCTTCCAATTTCTGAATATCGAATGGATGAATGAAGCCTATGAGAATTATTCTTTTATCCTTTATAAAACACTCGTGATTCGTATTGGAATGTTAGTCGCTATCTTCGCTTTCGTTAGGACACCTGATGATATTGTTCCTTATGCTACAATCATGAGTGCAACAACCATTATCAACTATCTACTCAGCTTCCTATGGATTAAACGAGAAGTTTCCTTTGTCAAGATCGAAGTTATTGAACTCATCAAAGCATCTAAGCCTCTTCTAACCATGTTGCTTCTAGCAAATGCCAATATGCTCTACACCTTGCTAGACCGTATGTTCATTACCAAAGGACCTGATGAGAATTACATCTCCTACTACACTATTGCTTCAAGTATTGTTATGCTGATTGCTAGTGTCCTGAGTGGAGCTATCAATGTCAGCATTCCTCGACTTGGTTACTACTTAGGAAAAAAAGATTTTCATTCTTATAAGTATCTGGTCAACCAAGGTGCATCTCTCTTTTTCTTCCTCATGATTCCGACTAGTATCGGAATCATGGTTTTAGGAACCTATGCGACTGTTATTTACTCTTCTGAGAAATATATAGAAGCAGGAATTGTAACAAGCGTCTTTGCCTTTCGAACCATTATCTGGGCTATCGAATTAATCCTTGGAAAGCAAATTATCTTTATCAATGACCATGAAAACCGATTAACAGCTTTCTACTTTATGGGGGGCGGTGTCAATGTCATCCTAAACTCTCTACTCCTTTTCAACAACATCTTTACTCCTGCCTACTACATCGGGACAACGATTATTGCTGAGGCAATTGTGGTTCTACTTGAAATCCGCTTTATTCAGAAGCATAAACTCTTGGATTTGAAAGAAATTTTTGGAACATTAACTCGCTACACAATTGTGTCACTAGGCTTTATTCCAATTTACTATATCTGTAAAATTCTCTTCCAAGTTCATTCATACACAGTGAATATGGCTATGCTCAGCATGGTGGCATCAACAATCGCCGGATGTGCAATCTATTATGCTTTCGCTCTCTTTGTAATTAAGGATAAAACCCTTCACTATGCACTAGATCTAGTTCGTGCAAAAATCAAACGAAGTTAACAAAACACCTATAAAGCTTAAGCTTTATAGGTGTTTTTATTGTAGAAAAAATTAATTAAAAATCAGTTAGAAACTTAATTCTATTCTTAGCTCGCTTGTGTTTTAGGTTCAGTAGATTAATTTTTTTCCTCAGATGTAACAGATAAGCTTTCTGTTTGTTGAGTTCTCTCAACTTCTGTTGTTTCGAAAATATGCCCCTGACTTCTTGCCACAGTTTGTTCCTGAGTTGTTTCCTCGGTTGTAACAGTCGTCCAAATTCCATCTGCATTGAGCTTGTACCCGTCAGGACTTGTTCCATTTCTTAGGAGAGAACCATTTGTTTGGAAATAGTACCAGTTACCATTCAGTTGTTTCCAGCCAGTTTCCATGGCACCACTTGCATTGAGGTAATAGCGTGCCCCATTTATCTCTTGAAGGCCTGTTTGCATGATACCATCCTTATCTAGATAGTACCAAAGTCCATTTTCTTTGAGCCAGCCTGTCTTCATCGCTCCACTATTTGTAAAGAATCTGTATGAGTCATCGAACCACTTCCAGCCCGTTTGCATAGCTCCACTTGCATTTAGATAATAGCGAGTACCTTCGATTTCTTGGAGGCCTGTTTGCATGATACCTTCTTTATCTAGATAGTACCAAAGTCCATTTTCTTTGAGCCAGCCTGTTTTCATCGCTCCACTGCTTGTAAAGTAGCTATAATGATTATCGAACCATTTCCAACCTGTTTGCATAGCTCCACTTGCATTTAGATAATAGCGAGTACCTTCGATTTCTTGGAGGCCTGTTTGCATGATACCTTCTTTATCTAGATAGTACCAAAGTCCATTTTCTTTGAGCCAACCTGTTTTCATCGCTCCACTGCTTGTAAAGTAGCTATAATGATTATCGAACCATTTCCAACCTGTTTGCATGGCTCCACTTGCATTTAGATAATAGTGAGTACCTTCTATTTTTTGAAGGCCTGTTTGCATGATTCCTTCTTTATCTAAGTAATACCAAGTATCTTTATCCTTGATCCAGCCTGTTTTCATTGCTCCGGAACTTGCAAAATAGCTCCAATGTCCTTCAATCGAGACCCAACCGGTTTGCATAACTCCCTTATTATCAAAGTAGTAGTTTACTCCATTGATTTCCTTTTTACCAACTATTTGTTTTCCATCTTCATCAAAGTAGTACCAGTTTGATTCAATTTTTTGCCATCCAGAGCCTGTCTCATCTGACTGTAATGCCCCACTACTTGCAAAGAACATTTTCTTACCATTAAAGACTTGTGAGCCAGTAAGCATTTTACCATCTTTATCAAATAGGTACTTTTTGCCACCTATTTCAGCTAGTTCATTGTAACGTCTTGCACCGTTTGACTGGATGTAGTACCAAGTATTATCATGATAGAACCAACCACCCGTCTGCATTTTACCATCATTGTTTAGATAGTAGTCATTAAATTTTGGTTCTCCATTCCATTCGTCAGTGATACGGAGCCAACGACCACTCTGCATTTGACCTTTTCCGTTAAAGAAATATGTAGCACCAGCAATATCTTGCCAACCGATAGCCATCTGACCATCTTTTAAACGATACTTCCAGTAACCATCTTCTTGATACCATTTCTCATCAACAGTAGGAATATTCGGAAAATCTCCTGAAACATTTGTAAAACCTTTATCACTAATATCAAATACAGTTGCATCCTGAGTTTTACTTGATGCATGAATCACTTGAATATTTTTATTTTTTAGATAGTCTCTCGTTGAAGCGAGGTTAATATCTCCTCCAGTTGTTTGGATAATCATACTAGGAGAAAGGTGATCTATGAAACCAATTGTATTAGAAACCTTGGCATCGTAGTGGTGATTCCATTTCATCATATCTACTTTTCCAATAACAGGCCCTAATTTATCTTCAGCTCCCTCAGCATTATCCAAATCACCACCAAGATAAATTCTTTTTCCTGCTACAGTTACTACTGCAACAATTGAATTGGAATTATCATCAAGAACTCTTTTTAAGTTCCCATCAGAATCATATTCATTTTTATAATTATAAAGCTGAATATCCATGTCCCCAAATTTGAACTTGCTATCTTCATCTTTTATGTCTTGAATAAGTGTAACTCCCTTATTCTGTGCAGCACGAAGAGCATTATCATAATTGAAGAGGTTATCCCACAATCCCCAAGTACTTGTAATTCGTTGATCCGAATATTTTTTCAAATAGAATTTATCGACTTGATAGCGATTAAGAATTTCATCTGCTCCACCTATATGGTCGCTATGAACATGAGTTCCTAATATAAAATCTAATTTCTTGACACCTAATTGATCAAGGTGGCGAATCAACCGATCTTCCAAAACTTGATAATTGTTAATAGAAATTCCCCATCGATTTGGATAACGTGTATCCGTTCCATCCGGAAAATCATAATCCTCTCCCATATCAATCAAAGCATAGTGGCCATTACTTTCTAGTAAAATAGCATCACTTCCAGAGTTAGCTTTTGTATTGATAAAGTGGATACGATTCCCTGAACCTGTTGAAATAGTATCTGCATTCACTGTTTGTGCTTGAATTATTGATGCCGATAAGATCAAGGCACTAAGTAATATTGATTTTTTCATAGTTTTCATAAGGCATTCAACTTTCTCTTTTTTATATACTCTTTCATTAATCAATCCAATAATTGTTTTCATTCCCTGGTGTCTGTTGGTCAACAGGGGGTGGGGTCATATAATCTTCACCAAACTCATAGACAAGAACCTCATGGTATCTTCTTGGTACTTTTAAAATTAGATTTTCATACGTCATATCAATTGTATCATACAACCATTCTTTTTTAATACCAGCTGGATAGTAAGAGTCATAAGTTGAACAAACTAAGTCTGTAGAATTATCAACACTATATTTTAATGCAAGTTGTTCAAGTTTTTGATTCCATAATTGAGGAGAAGAAAATCTAAATATTGCTGATGCAATATAACGAGGAAGATTTTTAATTCCTCCGTTTTCATATTTAATTCCCTTAAAGTTTAACGACGATAGACGAATTAATTGCTTATAGAGCTTCATTTTCTTACGATCTTGTTCATCTGTAACAAGACCATCATACGGGAAGACATCTACACAAGTTCCAAGAACAACACTTGAATCTAAAAGATTCGAATCTCTCCGTGTTCGAATATCGTAAACTCGCATATAACTATATGGATATCCCTTGGTTTCTCTAAAAGAAATCAGCTTATAGTATGGGTGGTTATCATTTTTTAGAACTGCATATAACTTTTCAAATTCATCTCTAGCTAAAGAAATGTCTGTATCATCATCCCAAGGAATAAAACCTTTATGACGAACTGCACCTAATAAAGTGCCAAAATCGATAAAATATTTGATATCATGTTTTTCACAAACTTGGTGTAAGTATTCTAGAATTCCAAGCTCAATTTGCTTGATTTCTTCAAGGCTTAAGATTTTTTCAGACATTATTTATCGCTCCTAATCTCTACTTCTTTGTTTAAATAATAATCTATTGGTTTTCAGTAATCTTCCACAATTTGAAGTCATGATGCGAAACTTGTTGCTCAACTGGTGGTAACTGCATATAATTTCCATAATCTGAAGTTAAAACTTCATGATAATGTTTTGGAATCATAAATTTCTTACCTTCAAAGCTACCAGCTTCAACTTGTTCTAACCACTCACGTTTCCAAACGGGCTTATTCATATCTTTATAGACAACATAGTCCACCAATTCATAATCTTCTACTTTTCTAGATTTAGCCAATTCATCAATCTGGGAAACATACTTATTTGTGTTAGTGAAATAAAAGATAATAACAGAAATATAGCGGATAATTGAATTTACTACACTTTTAGTATTGGTAATTCCTTTAAAAGTGTAACAACTTAATTGACGCTTTTTAATAATCTTGGTCATCTTGTCCTTAAATGCCTGATCATCTTCATAACCATCTACGGGGAAAATATCAACATAAATCCCCATATCTGAATCAATTCGAACATCTTCTTCAACCAAATAGGTGTGATTGTCTTGAACTTTCATAAATGGATAGACATAATTGACATTATTTTTATAAGACATTAATTCATAGCGCTCGTCTGGATGTGCAATCATATAATCTTGCAGCTTTTCATAATCATCACGAAGCATACAAATATCCATGTCATCGTCCCAAGGAATAAAGCCTTTATGACGAACTGCACCAATTAAACTACCATAGGACAAGAAGTATTTGACACCAATTTTATGACACACTTCATGGATATACTCCATGATTCCTAACTCCATTTGTTGAATTTCAGAAATATCAGTTACTTCTTTGTAACGAATATTTTTTTCTTTCTCACAAATCATTAGACCATATCCTACAACTAACCAAAAAATGATGTTGATGAAGTTGGTCGAATACATAATTTGGCTCTCAAACAACTGACCAAATAAAATTCCAAAGAATAGAATCATAATCAGTTTTTCAGTATTTTTCTTGGATTTAATCAAGTAAGAAACAAAGCGGAAACCTACATAAACAATGATAAGTATGAAAGAAAAGAGGCCCAAGAATCCAGAACTCACAAAAATGGTAACAAAGATATTGTGGAAATTACCTCCAATAAGTGAGTTTTTAATTTCAAATTTACTAAAATATTTTGTGTAATAATCTGATACGTTTCGAACACCATAACCAAATAGAGGTTTTGCACGTCCCATTTTGATTGCATTTTTCCAAATATATGTACGTCCACTTGGAGTTGTTTCAATCAAGTGAAGCTCCCCATTTTTCTTAGCAACATCCGAATCAGTTTCAGAATAAGATTCACCTTTATTTAAGTCAATTACAGTTGCCTTGGCCGCTGAAATATATACCGATGTTAAATAACTAATACCAATATTGCTACCTGTTAATAAGATACTAGCTACTAGAAAAGTTAGCCATTTTTTGGCAAATTTTCCCCTAGCGATAAAAACACAATAGAATACTAGCATTAGAAGAACTGATAAAAGTGCGCCCCTACTCTGCATAGCTGCAAAATAAACTAACTGAATGATATTATTAATTTTAAGATAAACAGAGTATTTGCTTCCCTTATGTATTAAATACATAGCAAAAACTATACTAATGTATGAGAAAATCGCACTGGCGTTAGGGTTAACAAGTCCCCATAATCGGCCATTCATTACTCCGTAATAATAAGAGTTCTCTCCAATCTGAAATAGAATTAAAACTCTTGAAAGTAATAAAGCAAAAGCAAATATAGCCGAAGCAAATGAGACAATCTGTATGGTTCCTGCAATCATACCTAACAACTTCCTTAGCTGGTTAGGTTTTACCATGGTAAATAATAAAACATAAGCCAGCATAAAGAAAATTTCAACCATATTTCCGAGCAGGTGTCCAGATCTATTAATGAGCGCTGATAAAAAGTGACTGCCCACTAAAAGACCAAATAGGGTAAGAAACTTCTTATCTATCTCTATTCGTTTCCAATTAAAAAATAAAGTTAAACAAATTGACAGAACAACAACTGCTGAAAGTCCCTTATAAATCGGATTGGTTACTTTATAAATTAGCGAACTCATACTTAAAATCGAAATGAAAATAAAAAGATAAGAAATCCACAGTTTTGATTTTTCAAAGCATTCATTCGTTTTTGAAAAATTCATCTTCAACTCCTTTAATAACATTATTTATTCAAGCCTACAATTTGTCTATAAATCCATGGAGAAATTCTTAGTGACAAAATGGCTATTTTCCGAAAACTAGTAAAATAAGGATCTCTCAATATTTGTGAGGTATGACTAAATATCCACTTTCTCAATTGAGTTTTCTCTTTTTTATATTCTGTCGAATCTGTGAAGATTATTTTATCGTAGACTGTAATATAGGACCAAGATTCTCTATTTACTAATTCGGGTTTTAATTGAGGGAAACATTGATAAACTTTAGGAATAATGATTTTATATACTTCTATAGTATCAAAAACATGATAATTAACAGATGTAGTTGCGCTCCCTTCTCTATGATCATAATAGTATATTGGTTTATCTATAAATACACTATTACATTTTGTTTCAAGCAAAACTTCTGTTAAGAATAGAGCATCTTCTGCTAAATGATAATCTGTACTAAATTTAAAATCTTCAATTAATTCCTTTTTAAATAATTTTGCAACAGGGAAAAAAGAAGTTCGAGTAGTCATCAAAAGTTCTTTCATGGTTTGCTCAGCAGACCATACTGACTCTTGACCTGAAAAACCAGGCAAATCTGTCACTTGTCCATTTTTTACATGATGCAAACGAGCAACTGAGAAACCAACAGAAATATCTGATCTTACTGCACTTATCAAAGTTTCCAAATAATCTGGCGTAATAAAATCATCACTATCAACAAAAGTTATCCATTCTCCGGTTGAGTTTTGAATACCTACATTTCTAGCATTGGAGACTCCAGCATTCTCAAGATGAAAAACCTTGATATTCTCATTTTTAGAAGCCAGCTGATCACACAAGTCACCACTCTGGTCTGTCGAACCATCATTAATAAGAAGCAATTCAAAATTGGTATAAGTCTGCTTTAAAATCGACTCAACACATCGTTCAAGATAATTTTCTACGTTGTATACAGGAACAATGATACTAATTTTTTCTTGCATTGTATTCTCCCTTATATTCTGTATAGCTCTTATCCATATCTGCTATTATGGCATCGTGGTGAGGTACTTGCTTGTCTGCAGGCGGTGGTGTCATATAGTCACCAAAAGCTGTGCTAAGATAAGCGTCATAACCAACCGGAATAGGCATTTCTGTTCCCTCGAATGGTAGGAAAACGTTGTCTTCAAAGGCCTGAATTGGATACTTTTTCTTCATGTATCCTGGCCCTGAACATAATTCTGTAATGCCATCACTTTCGGCTGGCCCATACTTGGTCATTTCTTTCTCAGCCTTTTTCCAGATACGATAGCGAAGCGATTTAGGAGTTAATCCTAGTAAAATGGTACTACCCCACTTCATGAGAGCTCCATGCTTTTCTGGAATGGTTTGTGCACAAAATAGAGAATAAATCAAAGCCCAGCGGACTTGTTTCTTGCGCTCTGCTGGATTTTTAGGGTAGTAGTCCAAGGGAAGAACATCCAAAGCCAAGCCGTGGGGAAGGTCCAAATCTTGTTGATAAGGCTTGATACAAGTCGTCTCCTTATCACGAATGGTGATAAAGAGGTTACGGTCTACATAGTCTTTAGAACTCTTTGATAGGAAGTAACGCTTATCCGCATATAGAGGCCATAACTCTGCTAGTTTTTCATAGTCCTTTCGTGGCATAAAAAAGTCCAAATCATCATCCCAAGGGATAAAACCTTTATTTCGTAAAGCTCCAATTGCTCCACCACCACACAAATAACAGAGCAAGTCATGTTCTTTACAAAAGGCGACAAAATATTCAGCCATCTCTAAGCTACGGGCTTGAATTGCCTTTAAATCACTCATCTCATTCTCATCCTCTTCTATAGAATTATATCATTTCATTATACCATAAAAATGGTCAAAAAATCCATCTAACCATGTGAAAAATCAAAGCCCGAGACACCCATTTAATGAGGTGTTTCAAGCTTTGATTTTAATGTTTTTATCATCTAAATCCCATTTGGGCTAGCTTATTCTGATAAGCTTTTTGATCCACTCGAAGGGCTTGGCCTCCATAGACATCATAGTCATCTACCCAGTCTCCAAGTTCCGGTACTGTTAGTCTTTCAATACCGTTCTGACCTCCTTCGAGGACGGATAAACCGTTGGTCAATAAGAAGGTATACGGAAGGTTTGTAGATGTCATGGCGAATACTTTACCAAGTGCTTCTGAACCTGTGAAAAGTTTTGTAGGATCTTTGATTTGCTGTAAAACAGCAGTCATGACTTGTTGCTGTCTACGAGTACGTCCATAGTCCCCTTCATCATCATCGCGGAAACGTGCATAGTTGAGAAGAGTTGAACCATTCATTTGTTGCGTTCCAACTTTAATAGTCTGTGTTGGTGATTCTGTCTCTGTTGCATGCAAGTCATCACCAACTGTAGCTTCTGTAACTGGAACTCCATTTAGGGTTGAAAATTGAGCATCAATGGTCACCCCGTCAGGGAAAAGCGTGTCAATAGCAGTCGCAAAGGCTTGGAAATCTACAAGAGCATAGTATTTGATATCTAGGTCAAAATTATCTTTAAGGACCTTACGCACCATTTCAGCACCTTGTTTTCCTTCTTGTTCACCTAATTCGTAGGCTAAGTTCAACTTGTGGTCAGTTTGTTTTTGTCCGTTAATAACTTGGCTATAACCATCAATATAAACTAGGTTATCTCGCATAAAACTTACAAGCTTAAGTTTTTTATCTTTACCACTTACATTCAGAACCATAATAGAATCTGTCCGTGTTTCTGCACTATTCTGCCCAATACGGCCATCTGTTCCTAAGATAAGAATATTGACACCATCTCTTGTATCCTGTCCATTAAAGACTTCAACTTGGGCAGCCTTGGCATCTTTCGACCCGATTGAACCATTCGGATTGGCTGACTGGAAACCTTTCAAGAACATGAAAATCATTCCTACTGCAGCACAAAGCAACAGCATTCCTAACCAAGCAAGTATGCGTTTAAAGCGAAAGACTCTTTTTTTCTTTGGTTTCTTCTGCTTAGGAATTTTAGCTTTTGGTTGCGGTAGACTACTACGTCGACTAGCACGACTTCGATTAGTATAACTCGGAAGACCTGTGTTAGGTTCCGTATAGTCTTGGTTTTCTGCTTCTTCTACGACAACTGAACGAGCTTCTTGTTGACCATCCAGCTTAGCTTGTAAAAAAGCAAACTCTCTGTTTTCTTTATCATTTAGATAGTGGATGTTTTTTAATAGATAGTCGTAACGTAGTTTCTCATGGTGTGTCAGAGGATTTTCTCTAGTCATTCCTTCTCCTTCCCTTTATCCTGTATAGTATAGATAGGGTAAGCTCCTAGTACTTTATAGTGGATCCCAATCGTTTCTAATTCTTTTTGAGCAAAATGGACCAATTCTTTATCAGTATAGTCCACATCAATGATAAAAAAGTACTCACCTAGTGCTGTTTTTAGGGGGCGACTCTCAATCTTAGTTAGGTCAATCCCGCGCCAAGAAAAGGTAGAAAGCGCCTTATATAAAGCTCCTGGAAGATTTTCTGGCAAGGTCAATGCTAGACTCATTTTCTTAGCATTTGCATTCAAGGGCATTTGCGGTGCCTTGGGACCTAACACCCAAAAGCGAGTGAAATTGGCTTCCATCTCTTGAATATCTTGAGCAATTAATTCCAAACCATATTCTCCAGCCGAACTTTTGGGGGCAATGGCCGCAAAAGGCTGATCTGGATGCTCGGAAACATAGCGCGCAGCGTAGGCTGTACTGGCAGTGACCTCCAGTTGAGCGTCTGGATAATGCTCATCGATAAATTTCTTTCCCTGCGCCAAAGCTTGTGGGTGAGAAAAGATTTTCTCAATTTTAACTTGCCCTGGCACTGCCATCAACTGTTGATGAATTGGCTGCACAATCTCCGCCACAGCTTGAATACGAGCTTGATGAAAAAGATAGTCTAAGGTCTCATGAACACTACCTTCTATAGAATTTTCAACTGGCACTACTGAATAGTCTACCAAACCTTGTTCATAGGCCTTGATAACGTCCGTAATATTTGAAAAAGGCTCTAGTTCCTCATGAGGAAAGGCCGTCTGCACCACATGGTGCGAAAAAGATCCTTTAGGACCTAGATAGGCAATTTTCATGTCAATTCCTCTATAATTTCCTCTGGGCTTAGCTTGGACACATCGATAACTTTACTAGCTACTTCCTGATACCAGGCCTGTCTTTCGTTAAAAATCGCAGCTAAACCTTCCTTGCTATTCTTTAAAAATAGTGGACGTTGATTGTCCTTATCAGCTGAAATTCGCTGGTAAAGTGTCTCAAAATCTGCTTTAAGGTAGATGTTGTCTGGATTTTGCTTAAGCAAGGCACGATTTCGAGGAGAAATGACTATTCCTCCTCCTGTGGAGATAACTTTATCTGTCTTTAGCAAGTCAGCTAGGACTTCTTCTTCTAGCTGGCGAAAGGCTACTTCTCCTTTTTCTTCAAAGAAACGAGCAATCGACATCCCCAGTCGGTCTTCCAGCAATGCATCCATATCTACGAAGTCAGAATCCAGCTTTCTAGCAATAGTAGTTTTTCCTGAACCCATAAAACCTAGTAAAACCTTAGCCATGAATCAAAGTCTCCAAATCATCAAAGAAGCTAGGATAGCTAGTATTAATAGCTTCAGCTCGATCCAATTCAACTTCTCCATCTGCAACTAAGAGAGATGCAATGGCTGTCATCATACCGATACGGTGGTCTCCAAAGGTGTTGACTTTGGCTCCATGGAGGGCAGATTTCCCTTTGATAATCATTCCGTCTGTTGTAGGAGTAATAGTTGCTCCCATGCTATTTAAAGCATCTGCGACAACTTGAATGCGATCCGTTTCTTTGACCTTTAGTTCTTCTGCATCTTTGATAACTGTTTGACCTTGAGCTTGGGTAGCAAGGAGCGCGATAATCGGCAATTCATCAATTAAACGTGGAATCAAGGCTCCACCAATCTCTGTTCCCTTCAAATCTGAAGTTTCAACAGTCAAGGTTGCAGATTTGGCAATTGGATCCATATCAGTAATCTCTAATTTCCCGCCCATAGCTCGGATAACATCGATAATACCTGTACGTGTTTCATTAATACCGACATTCTTAAGTACCACTCGAGAATTTGGCACAATCAAACCTGCTACCAACCAAAAAGCTGCACTAGAAATATCTCCTGGTACGACAACCGTTTGTCCACTAAGTTTCTGTGGTCCTTGAACAGTGATTTTCTTACCATCGACACTCAAATCACCTCCGAATTGTTGGAGCATATCTTCTGTGTGATTACGAGTGCACTCCTTTTCGATAATGACTGACTGTCCTTGAGCCTGCAAAGCCGCAAAAATCAAGGCTGACTTGACTTGAGCAGAGGCAATTGGCAATTCGTATCGAATAGGTCTTAAGTTTTTCGTTCCTTTTAAGTGCAACGGTGGCAAGTCTCGCTCTGTCTGACCAGAAATGCTAACTCCCATTTTTTTCAAGGGAAGAGTTACACGATCCATAGGGCGCTTGGAAAGACTATCGTCTCCAAACATCTCTACTTCAAAGTCTGCACCAGCAAGGACACCTGAAATTAAACGAATAGATGTCCCAGAATTCCCCATATCCAGGGCTTTCTGAGGTGCTTTCAATCCATCCATCCCAACACCTTGAATGGTAACGACACCATCCTTGTCCTCAATCTCTACGCCGAGGTCACGAAAAACTTGCATAGTTGATAAGACATCTTCTCCACGTAGGATATCATAAACCTTCGTTTCACCCTCAGCCAAGCTTCCAAAAATAATAGAGCGATGACTGATGGACTTATCTCCTGGTACGCGAATAGAGCCGTTCAAGTGGCTAATAGTTGTTTTTAACTTCATACTAGACCTCATACTGACAATACTTTTTCTTATTTTATCATAAAAAGTCAGAAATTTCTTAAAAATTCCTGACTTTATGAGGTAAATTCTTATTTTAAAAGTTCTGATATTGGTTCAAAGACAATTTTTTCAATATCAGAAAGGTAGATAGAAAGTTGTTGCTGTTTGGCAAAGAATTCTGACAGAAGAGAGTTGCCTTGAATCTGCTTGCCAAAATTTTCCATTTTTTCTTGGAAAGAAGCATCTGGAATTTGACCAGTTTGTGCCATGATTTGGATTTCATGTTGAAAAGCAATATAATCTGCAAAAATTTTGCTTGCTTCTGCATCGGCTTGGATGGCATCTCTAGCTTCTTTAACTGCCTTGTATTCAGGCAATTCGCGTAGTCCACGACTTAGTGCATTTGCACTATCATAAATATTTGACATAATTGTCCTCCTTATTTAATAACGACTGTGTAGTCAGTATTTTCTGTAATGACTTGCTCAGCACGTTTTAAATCCTGAGCATTCTTAAAGGAAATTTGCAGAATCCCGTGAACATCCTCACGGTTCTCCTCATTGATATGGATATTGACCAAAGAAGTTCCGCGTAGCAATTCCAAGATGCGTAAAATCACATCTTCTTCATCGGGAACATCTACATAAAGGTCAAATGAGCTATCTACTCCACCGCGTTTATGGATTTCCATAGCTTGACGTTGCTCACGCGCTTGATTGAAAAAATTCCAGATTTGGTTTTCGTCACCCTTACTGATAGCTTGTCCAATCTCGTCCAAACGACCCTTGAAGTCCTCGATGCGTTCTATAATGGTATCCCGATTGGATAAGAGGATAGAAGTCCACATACTAGGCTCACTTTCGGCAATCCGAGTCATATCTCGAAATCCACCGGCCGCAAAGCGTCGCACCATTTCATGCTCTTCAGCATAACTTGCAGTTTGTTCCATTAGGCCTGATGCTAAGATATGCGGAAAATGGCTAATCTGAGAAGTCACTCGGTCATGCTCTTCAGCATCGATTTCAATGAAACGAGCATGAAGGCCCGACAGCAAGTCTCTCATTTCTTCGAGCGTATTCGGAGTTGTCAGACTAGATGGCGTGAAGATATAATAGGCATTTTCAAAGAGGTTAACATCTGCAGAGGCAGCTCCTGTCTTATGGCTCCCTGCCATAGGATGAGCTCCAACAAAGCGAACAGACTTATCAGCAAAATACTTCTCTGCTGTAGTTACAATAGCTGACTTGGTCGATCCAGCATCAGAAATAATGACACCTTCTTTCAATCCCAAGTTGGCCAATTCCTTAATAAAGGCAATAGTTTGCTTGATTGGCAGGGTAAGAATGATGACGTCTGCAAGTGGAGCAAAACTGGCAAAATCATCCGTCGCACGATCAATCATCCCTCGCTCCAAGGCAATATCTCTAGACGCTTGACTACGATTGTATCCTAAAATTTCATAATCAGGATGATCCCGCTTGATTCCGAGTGCCATGGAAGCACCAATCAAACCAAGGCCTGCGATATAGATGGTTTTTGCCATAAGAACTCCTTAATAATTCTTTGTATACTCCCGATGTTTCGCAACAGCTTCTTTTAATTCTTCTAGATTATCAGATGAGAATTTCTCTAAGATTTCCTGGGCCAAAACCGTTGCTACGACTGCCTCCATAACGACACCTGCCGCTGGAAGAGCAGTAGGATCACTTCTCTCTACTGTTGCTTTATAAGGCTCGTGGGTTTCGATATCGACACTCATCAAGGGCTTGTAGAGAGTCGGAATTGGCTTCATAACTCCACGAACGATAATCGGTTGGCCGTTAGTCATACCACCTTCGAAACCTCCAAGGTTGTTAGTCCGACGAGTATAGCCATCTTCTGATGACCAGAGGATTTCATCCATGACTTGGCTACCCTTGAGAGAACCTGCTTTAAAACCAAGACCAAACTCCACACCCTTAAAGGCATTGATAGAAACAACAGCTTGAGCTAGCCTTGCATCTAGTTTACGATCCCATTGGACATAAGAACCAAGACCAACCGGAACACCTCCGACAACTGTTTCTACAACACCTCCGATGGTATCCCCATCTCGCTTAATCTGGTCAATATAGTCCTTAATCTCCTGCTCACGTTCTTGGTTGACGATAGAAATTTCAGACTGGGCAGTCAGTTTCTTAATCTCTGAGACTGTTAAGTTTTCTGGAACATTGATTTCCTTACCACCAAAGACAACAACATGGTTAGCAATTTCGATATCAAGCTCAGCTAAAAGCCTCTTGGCTACTGCTCCAACTGCAACCCGCATGGTCGTTTCACGGGCAGATGAACGTTCCAAAGAATTTCGCAAGTCATCAAAGCGGTATTTAATCCCGCCAACTAAATCTGCGTGACCTGGGCGCGGATGAGTGATTTTTCGTTTGCTTTTAAGTTTGTCCTCAATATCCTCGGTAGACATGATATCTAGCCATTTTTGATGATCCTTGTTAATGACATCCATGGTGATAGGAGCCCCTGTCGTCTTTCCGTGACGAACTCCAGAAGTAAAGACAACCTGATCAGTCTCAATCTTCATTCGTCCACCACGACCGTAACCGCCTTGGCGACGTTTGAGATCCTCATTGATATCTTCTGCAGTCAAAGGCAGTCCCGCTGGAATTCCTTCAATAATTGCTGTCAGACGAGGACCATGTGATTCTCCTGCTGTTAAATATCTCATACATTCTCCTTATTTTACTAAGTAATCTTTCATTTCTTCGAGAGAAACTGGGTGAATCATCGCTGAACCAAGTTCTGGTACCAAGACTAACTTCATGGTATTGCCACGCGCTTTTTTGTCATGAGTCAAAGCCTGATAGAGCTTGTCAACATCCCAGTTTTCATAATCAACAGGAAGACCAAACTTCTGACACATCTCTCGGATAGACCGAGTTATTCCAGCTGGCATGAGTCCTTTGCCTTCGGCTACCTTAGAGACCTGAACCATTCCCATAGCTACTGCCTCACCGTGCATGACTTTTCCATAACCAGCAGTTGCTTCAATAGCATGGCCAATTGTGTGACCAAAGTTGAGATATAAACGAATGCCATTATCCAACTCATCTTCAACTACCATCTTGCGCTTGACCTGGCAAGAATGCTCAATCAAACTCTCTGAATGTTCCAAAATGCTTTCCACAGAACCATCCAAATTAGATAATAGGTCCCAGAGCTCAGGATCTTCGATCAAGCCATACTTGATGACTTCACCCATTCCTTCAATCAACTCTCGCTTTCCTAAGCTTTCAAGAACAGTTGGGTCAATCAAAACGCCATCCGGCTGAGCAAAAGTTCCCACCATATTCTTGGCAAAAGGTGTATTCACACCTGTCTTACCACCGATTGAAGAATCCACCTGGGCCGTCAAACTAGTCGGAATTTGGACAAAGTGAATACCGCGCATATAGGTAGAGGCCACGAAGCCTGCCAAATCACCAACTACACCGCCACCTAGAGCCACAATTCCATCGCTACGAGTCAAATCCTGTTTGACCAAGAATTCATAAGCCTTTTGAACCGTGGTTAAATTTTTTCGCTCTTCACCCTCTAGGAAGTCAAAAACTGCCACTTGGAAACCAGCATCCTCTAAGCTCAATTTAACCTTTTCTGCATAGAGTGAAGCCACACGGTTATCCGTTATGATAACAATTTTTTGTGGTTGCCAAAGTTCTCGCAACCATTTTCCTGCTTGAGACAAGCATCCTTTTTCAATCTGAATATCGTAGGGATGATGTGGAAGGTCTATTCTAATTTTCATAGCAGGTCTCCTTTTTCTTTATTGGTACTTTTGTTTTAATAATTCCCAGATTTGATCTGTTGGCATTTCCTTGCCTGTCCATAACTCAAAAGCTTCAGCAGCTTGGTAAAGCAGCATGCCAAGGCCATTGATAGATTGATTTCCCTGGTTTTTTGCCCATTTTAAAAACGGTGTTTCAAAGGGTTGATAAATCACATCTGCCACCAAAAGCTTCTCTGGTAAAACGATGCTGGTCGGGATCGGCTGAGAAGATCCATCCATGCCCACACTAGTAGCATTAACCAAGAGGTCGGCTTGAGTGATGCTGTCTTGAAGATCTTGAACATCCTCTAATGCAAATAAATCTACTCTAAATCCAGTCGCATTCTGTATTTTTTCTAAGTAAGGTCTTGTTTTTTCCATGGATGAAGAACGAACAAAGATAGAAATCTGACTCACTCCATCCAAGATTGCCTGTGCCAAAATTGCCTTGGCTGCACCGCCTGCTCCTAACAAAACCAGTCTTTTCCTTGATATTTTAAAAGAAGGCAAGCTCTTAAAGAATCCCTTGCCATCTGTGTTATATCCAATTAATGTTCCTTCTCGATTCACAACTGTATTAACTGCACCAATTAAACAACCCTCTTCGCTCAACTGGTCCAGATAAGGAATCACTTGTTCCTTGTAAGGCATGGAAAGATTGATTCCATACATCTGGTAGCGACGAATATTAGCAACTGTTTCTGCTAGTTCAGTAGCATCTACTTCCCAAGCAAGATAAACACCACTGGTATTGGTTGCTTCAAAAGCGCTATTGTGAATAAAGGGAGAAATGGAGTGTTTGATAGGATTTGCGACTACAGCTGCTAAACGTGTGTAGCCATCAATCTTCATTTAGAAGCTCCCTAATTTTTTTCATACTAGATAGTGAAATTTGTCCTGGTGCACTAGCTTCATCTAGACTTGCAAAAGACCAACTAGAACCAGTCACATCTGAAGTAATACGAGAGACCTTGCCCACTTTTCCCATAGAAATCGTTACATATTCTTGTTCAGGATTCAGTGTTTTAAAGCCACGTGTAAAGTTCATCAGATCCAATACATCTTGTTCTGTATTAGCCATAACAGCTATTTTCACAACTTTAGGATTTAAACTTGTTAACTCAGACAATATTTCCATTAGATTTTCAGGTGTCTCTTGGAAGTTATGGTAGCTCAAGACGAGATTTGGAAAGTCCAACATCTGATCAAAAACATCCTTGTAGCTAAAATACTCAAAATCAATATAATCTGGTTGATAAAGCTGTGCCACTTCCTTGATAATTTGAACATACTCTTCTGAAGAGAGCTCAATTTGACCACCCTCGGCGCGAGTACGTAAAGTGAAAACAAGCTCACGACCTGCAAATTTTTCAAAAATAGCTGGCGCTACCTGCAAGATAGCTTCCTTGGGTAAGAAGTCTGCTCTCCACTCAATGATATCTGCATCATGATACCGCATAACATCAATAGCCTGAGCCTCTTCTATACTTCTTGGCATGACAGAAACAATTAATTTCATTTACTAACCTTCATGGTAATCACTTTGAGGTAATTACTACTTTCATCTTTTTCATTGTAGACAAAGTCTGCTGGAAGTCCATATTTATGAAGGACCTGATACTTTCTACCTGCAAATCCTTTGTCGATTTGTTCTGTGAATTTTTGACGGGAAACATTAGCAGCATTAGTACTAGCAATAATGATTCCACCTGGATTTAAAATCTCTAGGCTTTGGGAAATCAACTTGTGATAATCCTTAGCTACAGAGAATGTTTGTTTTTTATTTCGGGCAAAGCTAGGCGGATCCAGAACAATCACGTCATAGCTTAAACCTTTTCTTTTAGCATATTTAAAATATTCAAAGACATCCATGACAAGCAGTCGATGATTGTCTAGATTCAAACCGTTTGCATGAAAATGAGCTTCTGATAGTTCTCTTGAACGTTTGGCTAGGTCTACAGAGGTTGTTTCACTAGCTCCCCCCATAGCTGCAGCAACTGAGAAGGCCGCTGCATAGGAAAACATATTAAGCAAGGTTTTCCCCATTGCTAAACCATCAACTAAGCTCCCACGAACTTCATGCTGATCCAAGAAAATCCCTGTCATAAGACCATCATTCATAAAGACTTGGTATAAGACTCCATTCTCGAGAACAGTGAAATATTCAGCTGCTTCTTGACCATAGATATGAGCAGACTCATAGTCTAGACCTTTAAAGCGAATCTTTTCATAGGCACCTAAGACTTCCGGGAATACCTGAGAGAAGGCTGCTATAATCTCTTGGCGAATTCCATAGATATAGGAGTTATACCAAGAAAAGACAACATAATCTCCATAGAGATCCAGCGTCATTCCACCAAATCCATCACCTTCTTGATTAAACAAACGAAAGGCAGTTGTAAACTCATCTTGATAGTAGGAAGAACGTTTTAGTTTGGCTTGCTTAAACAAACTTTCAAAGAAGGTTTGTTTAAAAGAAATGTTCTGGTTGGTTACAAACCAACCAATCCCCTTATTTTGTCGGGATAAATAAGCCTTTCCTAAAAACTCATTGCTTTGGCTGAAAAGTTCAACTTCTTGATCAGTTTCAGATAAGTCTGGAAAATCAACTTCTTCCAGAAGAACCTGACCTTTGCGGAGCTTTTTTTCGACACGCCGACTGACGAATACTTTATTCATAGTTACAATTATATCAAATTTGTTGAAAATTCACAAAATAGAAAGTGATTTCTCCATTGATGTCATAGGAACTATCCAAACTTTTCGTTTCTGCTTGATTGATTTCTAAATGAGAATGGTCATTTGTGTTGAGAAATTTCATTTTATTACTGTAAAAATAGACATTCACATCCTGAGGTCTATTTTTCAGCGCAAACGTTTGCGCATTTGCTTGCTTTGTGGTAAAATGATTCTCAAATTGTTAAGTATGAGGACTATCTATGAAAAATCAAACCCTAATGCAGTATTTTGAGTGGTACCTTCCCCACGATGGACAACACTGGACGCGACTTACCGATGATGCTGAGCATCTTGCAAATCTAGGAATTAGCCACGTCTGGATGCCACCTGCCTTTAAAGCTACCAACGAAAAAGATGTCGGTTATGGTGTCTATGACCTTTTTGACCTCGGTGAGTTTGACCAAAAAGGAACTGTGCGTACCAAGTACGGTTTCAAAGAAGACTATCTTCAAGCCATTCAAACACTTAAATCACATGGGATTCAACCTATGGCTGACGTCGTCTTAAACCACAAGGCAGCTGCAGACCGTTTAGAATCCTTCCAGGTTATTGAAGTCGACCCAGAAGATCGCACAATTGAACTTGGAGAACCTTTTACCATCAATGGTTGGACAAACTTTACTTTTGATGGAAGACAAAACACCTACAATGATTTCCACTGGCACTGGTACCATTTCACTGGAACTGACTATGATGCCAAAAGACGGAAGTCTGGTATTTACCTTATCCAGGGAGATAATAAGGGGTGGGCCCACGAAGAATTAGTCGATAACGAAAATGGTAACTATGACTACCTCATGTATGCGGACTTAGATTTTAAGCATCCAGAAGTCATACAAAATATCTATGATTGGGCTGATTGGTTCATGGAAACGACTGGCGTAGCTGGTTTTCGTTTAGATGCAGTCAAGCATATCGACTCCTTCTTTATGCGCAATTTTATTCGCGATATGAAAGAAAAATATGGACAAGACTTCTATGTCTTTGGAGAATTCTGGAATCCAGATAAGGATGCCAACCTTGACTATCTCGAAAAGATTGAAGAGCGCTTTGATCTTGTCGATGTCCGACTCCATATGAATCTCTTTGAAGCAAGCCAAGCTGGTGCAGACTACGATTTGCGTACCATCTTTAATGATAGTCTGGTTCAAATCAAACCAGATAAGGCTGTAACCTTTGTCGAAAACCATGATACTCAACGAGGACAAGCTTTAGAATCTACTGTTGAAGAATGGTTCAAACCAGCAGCCTATGCCCTTATTCTCCTACGTCAAGAAGGGCTTCCATGTGTATTTTACGGAGACTACTATGGTATCTCTGGTCAATATGCTCAGCAAGATTTTAAAGAAGTTCTTGACCGTCTACTAGCTATCCGAAAAGATTTGGCTTATGGAGAGCAGACGGACTACTTTGATGACCCTAATTGTATCGGTTGGGTTCGTTCTGGAGCTGACAACCAATCGCCTCTTGCCATTCTTATCTCAAACGCTCAAGAGAATTACAAAACCATTTTTGTAGGTCCAGAATGGGCTGATCATACTTTTGTTGATTTACTTGACAACCATTCAGACCAAGTGACTATTAATGCTGAAGGATATGGTGATTTCCCAGTTGCTGAACGTTCTGTAAGTGTTTGGGGACTTGCTAATTAAAAATAAAAGAACTTGCCAAGCAGGCAAGTTCTTTTGTTATTCATTATTAGTCTTTCCATAGATCCATAGCATTTTTAAAATCAGATGAAACCTGAACATTTTGAGGGTTGGTTGCTTCTCTCTCCTGACGTTTCGCTTCTACCTGGGCTACACTCCTAATTCCTTCATGACGCCAATTTCGTAGGATAGCTTGGATATATTTCCAATTTGGTTTACCATTCAAAACAGCTTCTCGTAAGGCTTCTTTTATCAAATCCGCACTAGTTCCGTCTTCTTTCAAACTCTTTTCCAAGTCTTCAATTTCAAATGGGCTCAATAGACGACCTAGTTCCTGTTGGAAAGTATCTACCAAGCTCTTTAAGTCATTTGGAGCAGATTGCACCTGGTTTGGAGCTTGTTTTTCAAACAGTTGGTCTAAGCGCTCCAAGGCAAGAGTTGCATCGAAGATTACTTCTATTTCGCCATTAAGTTCAATGGTTCGGTATTGAAGCAACCCTTTCTCAGTCAATCGTGAAATAGCCTGATTGACTTCAGTGACATTTTTGCCGATTTTTTCAGCAATCTGACTTGGAGACAATTCACCTAAAGCCGTTGTATTCTGTAGGTAAAAGAATTGCCAAACCAAGAAATCATCGCTTGACGAGAACAGTTGATTGTAATGTAAGAGCAGGTCACTCGGTAACACTAAGTTTCCTGATTTGAAAGCATCTAAATATGTCATAATTCCTCTTATAAATATCCAAAATGAGACACATCATCTTCCACACTTTTCCACTCAAAAGGCGTTTCTTGGTAAACTGCATAATTTACCCAGTTACTAAAGAAGAGAGCTGCAGATGAACTCCAACGCATACATGGGAGTTCATGAATGTCATCATTTTTGAAATAATTTTCTGGTATATGTGGATCTAAACCAGCATCTAGATCTCTGAAATATTCCTTTGCAAGCGTATCGCGATCATACTCTAAATGCCCAAAACTATAGACTTCTCTCAAATCTCGACTCGCAAGGATAGAGATTCCCACCTCTTTTCCTGATGCTAAAATCTCTAGATTTGTTTTGTTCAGGATATCTTCTTTGTGAACTTCTGTATGGCGAGAATGAGGGGATACATATAAATCATCAAAACCTCTCAATAGGAGATGACCTTCTTTCAAAACATCTTGAGGATAAATCCCAGAAAGTTTCTGGTCCATCTGGTATTTATCTACGCCATAGCGATAGTATAGACCTGCCTGTGCTCCCCAACAAATATGCAAGGTCGAAAAGACATGAGTCTTAGACCAATCGATAACTTGGGTAAACTCTTGCCAATAGTCAACCTCCTCAAATGGAAGGTGCTCAACTGGAGCCCCTGTGATAATCAAGCCATCAAAATACTGGTCTTTGACTTCCGAGAAGGTCTTATAAAAAGTCTCCATATGCTCAGAACGAGTTGTTTTTGATTGGTGACTTTCCATATATAAGAAATCAATATCTAACTGCAGAGGAGTATTGGCCAAATGTCTTAAGAGTTGAGTCTCTGTTACAATTTTTTGTGGCATTAGATTTAAAATAAGAATTTTCAAGGGTCGGATATCCTGATGAGCCGCCCGTTGATCATCCATGACGAAAATATTTTCTGTTTGTAAAATCTCAACTGCTGGTAATTTTTTATCAATTCGAATCGGCATGGAAATCTCCTAACTGTATCATACTGGACTCAAGTAACCTGACTGTCATCAAATGGAATAATCCAGCTGATGACACTTCTTCCCTTTATTATACTGTAAGAAGATATAGTTTTCAATTATAGTTTTTCTCTAACTAGATATAGCCTTTTTTTATATCATCATTAAGAGAAAACAGCCCTAGGGACTGTTTTTCATTAATAATGCATCAAAACTTTATAATCGTAATCTCCGATTGCCTCACGACCTTTTAGCTCGTCAAGCTCAATCAAGAAGGCACAACCAGCTACGACACCACCTAATTTCTCAATCATTTCGATTGTCGCTTTAACAGTACCACCTGTTGCCAAGAGATCATCTACAATAAGAACACGTTGACCTGGTTTGATAGCATCTGCGTGCATGGTCAAAGTATCAACACCATATTCTTTTTCGTAGTCAGCTGAAATGACTTCGCGTGGCAATTTCCCTGGTTTACGAACAGGTGCAAAACCAATTCCCAACTCAAAAGCGACTGGACATCCAACGATAAATCCACGCGCTTCTGGCCCTACGATCATATCGATCTTTTTGTCAGTAGCATATTGAACAATTTCACGAACAGCGTAGCTGTAGGCATTGCCGTTAGCCATCAAAGGGCTGATATCACGGAATGTAATTCCTTCTTGTGGATAATTTTCAATACTTGCAATGTAATCTTTTAAGTTCATAGCGTTTCTTTCTTTTAAAGTTTTTACTCCCTATTATACCATAATTCCTAGAAAAGCAAAATAGAAAGAAGCCTTGGAATATCCTTCCAAAGCCCCTCAGCCCTTCATAAAATTCGGAGATTCGCTCGCTCAATGAAATCTTTACTTCTTTTTGCTTTTAGAAGTTTGATTCCGTTGACGATTCTGTTGGATGCGCCACTCTCGCTCAAAGTAAGACATGGTTTCAAATACTCTCTTTGGTAAGCCAACATCCAGCAAATAGATTGGGATTTTCAAAACGTTAGAATGTTTTGAACTTGTAAATCTACTTCGAAGACGATTCCAGAAAGAGTTGGATTTTAAAAGTTCCTTGTCATAAAACCGAACCTCAATCATATAAAAATCCCTTGCATTTCTACTACCCTTAATTCTCGTGAGAGCAAACTGTTCTACCTGTCCCCAGGAATAAAACTGCCAGTCTTTCTTTGGATATGGTTTATAGAAAAATCCTTGAGCCGTACATTTCAAATACTCTTTATCAGAAAAAAGCAGTCGCAAACGTTGATACAAAATGAAGCCAACGATGATGATTAAGAAACCAATAAAGAGAATGAAAGCCACCAATCCCATAGGTGGTTCTTCGGGATAGCTCAGCAAAAACGAAAAAATCCAAAGTAGAAGAGCCAATTCTAGTAGGTAAAGAATAAGGCTCAAAACGATTTTCTTACTACTCCATTTAATAATTGTTTCTTCCATTATATTAACTCACTTAAATATTCATAGCGTTCATATTTTTCCAGCAAGTCTTCATTTTTCTCGTCTAACTCTTTTTGAAGGGTAGCTAGTTTCCCAAAGTCAGAACCATTTGCTAGCATTTCTTCCTCTATAGAAGAAATGCTGTTTTCCAAGGCTTCGATGTCACCTTCAATACTTGCCCACTCCTGCTTTTCTTGGTAGGTCATCCGTTTCTTTTCTTCACGGACTTTAACGACTTTTTCCTTCTCAACTTTTTGACTTTGTGTTACTGCTTCTGCTTCAAAGGCCTTTTCATCTAGATAATCTGTATAATGGCCAAAGAAAGGACGGATGGTCCCGTCTTCAAAAGCAAGAATCTTAGTTGCTACCTTATCAAGGAAATAGCGGTCGTGACTAACTGTCAAGACTGGTCCTGCAAAACCTTGCAAGAAATTTTCTAGAACTGTTAAGGTTGCAATATCAAGGTCATTTGTTGGTTCATCTAATAAAAGCACATTGGGTTTTTCAAGGAGTAGTTTGAGGAGGTACAGACGCTTCTTCTCTCCACCTGACAGCTTCTCAATCAAGGTGCCGTGCGTTGAACGAGGGAAAAGAAATTGTTCTAATAATTCTGCAATGGATGTCGTGGTACCACCGCTAGTCTTAACCTCTTCTGCCACTTCTTGCAGGTAATTGATAACCCGCTTACTTTCATCTAAACCTTCGATTTGTTGAGAGAAATAAGCGATACGAACTGTTTCACCGATGATAACTTGTCCTTCAGTCGCTTCAAGTCTTCCTGCAATAAGGTTAAGAAGGGTTGACTTCCCAACACCATTGTCCCCGACGATTCCGATACGGTCTTTGGCTTGTACCAAAAGATTAAAATGTTTCAGAATCGGTTTATCGTCATAGGCAAAGGAAACATCCTTAAACTCGATAACTTTTTTACCGATACGGCTAGTTTCAAAATTCATGCTCAAGTCTGTCTCAACGCTAGTATTTGAAACTTCCTTTTTCAAGTCATGGAATCGATTGATACGAGCCTGTTGCTTGGTTGCACGAGCTTGAGGTTGCCGTCTCATCCAAGCTAATTCTTGTTTGTAAAGTTGTTCCTTTTTGTGAAGAAGAGCTGCGTCACGCTCATCCTGTTCAGCCTTAAGACGGACATAATCTTGATAATTCCCCTGATACTCTGTTAATCCACCTCTATCCAATTCAAAAATTCGCGTAGAAAGAGCATCTAGGAAATAACGATCGTGGGTGATGAAGAGGACGGTCTTCTTGGAATTCTTCAAGAAAAGTGTCAGCCACTCGATGGTCGCAATATCCAAGTGGTTGGTAGGCTCATCAAGAAGCAAGAGATCATGATTCCCTAAAAGCACTTGCGCCAATTGAACCCGTCTACGAAGACCACCCGACAAAGCTCCAACAGGAGTTGATAATTCTTGAATACCTAGTTTACTGAGAACAGTCTTGACCTGACTTTCAATTTCCCATGCTTGGAGAGAATCCATCTCCGCCATGACCCGTTCTAGACGCGCCTGCTTGTCCTCACTGTAGTTGAGCATAAGCAGTTCATACTCCCGAATCAACTGGATTTCTTTCAAATCACTTGATAAAACAGTATCCAAGACAGTCTTGCTGTCATCAAAATCGGGATTTTGAGTCAGGTAGCCAATCTTGTAATCACTCTTTGCTGAAAAAGGGCTAATATCGCCATCAAAACCTGAAACACCTGAAAGCACATCTAGAAGGGTTGTCTTTCCTGTTCCATTGACACCAATGAGTCCTATACGATCTAAGTCGTGGATGATAAAAGAAATATCCTTAAAAACGGTCTTGTCACCAACTGATTTACTTAGTTTTTCAACGATAAAATCACTCATTTTCTCTCCCTTAAGTATGCATGAATGGCTTCCACTTCATTATCTAGATTACCATCCACAATAGCGTACTCAATTTCCTCTAAAACATCTCCTAATTCTGGACCTGGATGATAGCCATATTCCTTGATGAGAATGCCACCATTAATTTGCATCTCTTTCTTATCATGAATAGTCAAGCTCTCGTAGGTTTCTGTGATCGCTTGTGGATTGACTTCCTTCCCTTGAGCTCTGCGAAGATTTTCAGCTTGTAGAAGCAAGTCCAAATTAAAACGGTAACAATCACGGTTACCTAGTTCCCCTTCTTCTCGAAGAGCCAAAATAGACAGCAAATCCTGTACCTGCTTAGCAAATTGGCGTGAAGTCTTCCAATGTTTCAAAAATTGTTGAGCATCTTCCACTTCTAAAACCCATAAAAGTGCTGCCCAAGCTTGCTCAGAAGATTCAAAAGTAAAATCTTTTTCTAAATCAAACAAAGACTGGAGTTTCTCCTGACTGCCTACCATATCTGGAAGATAATCATAAGCTTGACTCTCAATCATAGATGATAAACCTACTCGCCAATAGGGAGCCAGTAAAAGCTTATCAAACTCGACAAAGGTGCGCTCCACAGAGATTTTATCTAAGAGTGGCGTCAAGGCCTTCATCGCTTCAAACGTTTCTTGCTCGAGTTCAAAACCAAGACTAGCTTGGAAACGAAAGCCACGCATGATGCGTAGCGCATCTTCATTGAAACGTTCACTAGCTACACCAACTGCACGCAGGACCTGATTTTCTAAATCTTTGAGACCATCAAATAAATCGACGATTTCCCCTGTCTCATCCAAGGCAAAGGCATTGACTGTGAAATCTCGGCGTTTAAGATCTTCTTCGAGTGAACGAACAAAAGAAACAGAACTTGGTCTCCGATAGTCTACATAGACATCCTCTGTTCGAAAAGTAGTTACTTCGTACTCTTCATCTCCATCTAAAACCAAAACGGTCCCATGCTCAATGCCGATATCAGCTGTGCGTGGAAAAATCTGCTTAGTCTCTTCAGGATAAGATGAAGTCGCGATATCCACATCATGGATGGGACGATTGAGTAGGGCATCCCTAACAGAGCCACCCACAAAATAAGCCTCAAATCCTGCTTCTTTAATTTTTTCTAATACTGGTAAAGCCTTCTGAAATTCAGAAGGCATTTTTGTTAATTTCATAGTAAGTGTTCTAATCCATAGACAAGCTCATGACGCTTGACAACTTCTTTGATTCCCAAATTCACCCCTGTCATGAAGGAGCTACGATCATAGGAGTCATGACGCAGAGTCAATCCCTCTCCTTGATTTCCAAAAATGACCTCTTGATGAGCTACCAAACCTGGCAAGCGAACTGAGTGGATACGCATACCATCAAAGTTAGCCCCACGTGCTCCCGCAATGAGTTCTTCCTCATCAGGCGCACCTTGCTGAATAGACTCTCGGACTTCAGCCATCAACTCAGCTGTTTTGATAGCTGTCCCGCTCGGCGCATCTTTTTTCTTATCATGGTGAAGTTCAATAATCTCCACATTTGGGAAATATTTAGCTGCTTGTGCTGCAAACTGCATGAGTAAGACAGCACCCAAGGCAAAGTTAGGAGCAATCAAGCCACCCAAATCTTTTGAACGTGAAAATTCTTTTAATTCTTCGATTTCTTGACTGGTGAAACCTGTCGTTCCTACTACTGGAGCAAAGCCATTTTCAAGAGCAAAGCGTGTATTCTCATAGGCGACAGCTGGTGTAGTAAAGTCTACCCAAACATGGGCATCAAAGCCTGCTAAGTCATTTTTATCATTGAATACTGGAATTCCTTGCCATTCAGATGCAGACTCAAAAGGATCCAAAACAGCTACTAGTTCAAGTTCAGGATCAGACAAAACCATCTGACAAGCAGATTGGCCCATTCTTCCCTTAAAACCAGCAATAATCACTCGAATACTCATCTTTACTCCTATCTAAGATACAAAGCCTGTAAGAACACAAAGTGAAAATAGGAGTTCTGATCAAGGAGTTTCTTCTCCTTGGAAGAACTATCTTTTTCACACAGGGTTCCAGGCGTGTTCAATTCTAAGATACAAAGGACGTTAGCTGCCCACATTACGAGACTATACAATTGGAGTGTAACTCAGAGCGATACTACCTTCACCAAGGTGAGTCCCAATAACACTACCGAAGGTTGCAATTGAAATGTCTGTAGCTACTCCGCCGTCTAACAAAAGCTGACGCAAATCAGCTGCTTTTTGAGGAGCATTCCCATGAATGACAGTAATCTGATAATTTCCATCACTTGTTACTTCTTTGACAATTTCAACCAAACGTTTTGTTGCTTTCTTCTCTGTACGAACCTTCTCATAAACTTCGATAACACCTTGGTCATTGAAATATAGAATTGGTTTAATGCTAAGAAGGTTTCCTAAAATGGCTGCGCCATTTGATAAACGACCACCTTTAACCAGATGATCAAGGTCATCTACCATGATAAAGGCAGAAGTATTTTCAATCTGTTCTATTAACTTGTCTAGTATAGACTGGAAATCATCTCCCTGCTCAGACCATTGAAACACACTTTCCACCATGAATCCTAGTGGTGCACTTGTAATTCGAGTATCAGGAAAAGCAATGGTTAGACTTTCGAACTCATCCGTCATATACTGGATATTCTGGTGAAATCCTGAGATTCCAGAAGAAAGGAAGAGACCCAAAACATGAGTATAGCCTTTTTCTTTTAATGATGATAAAATTTCATCCAACTTTGCAATACTTGGTTGACTTGTTTTAGGTAGTTCAGATGAACGAGCCATTTTTTCATAAAATTCTTGAGCGGTTAGATTTACACCTTCAACATACTCCTGTCCGTCGATATTCACAGGAATGTCAAGCACAAATAAATCTTCTTTCCGCAAGGTTTCCGCTTGTAGAAAAGCAGATGAGTCTGTTATGACCGCTAATTTCATTTTTTTAAAACTCCAAATTAATTCCTGGTAAGTCTAGTGCAATTTCCGTTACTTCATAAGTCAAACGGTTTAGCATATCCAAAGAAGGACGAGCAAGCGTCTCAACTTCTTCTTGACTAAAGTCACTTGGTTGATCTACGATACGACCTTCAACGTGGTTGACTTGAGAAATAGTACCACTGATTACAAATTTATCAAAGACAATCATAAAGCTCAAAACAACTACGAGAGAAGTCACCTGATTTTCTTGGTCATGTTGAAGTAGTTGGAAGTTCACATCAACCTTTGTTTCAGGAATTCCGTTCTCATTTTCCCATTCAAAATTACGCGCATCAAAGTGATACTGACTTACAAATTCTTGTTCACGTTTTAAATTCATCATATTCTCCATGGTTACAATTTACTTTGACATTGTAACATATTTTCTTATTTTCTGCTAACTTTCCTAAATTCCGATTTCTGCTTTCACAACTTCAGCAATGGTATCCACATAGTAATCTACTTCTTCAGTTGTTGGTGCTTCAGCCATGACACGCAAGAGTGGCTCAGTTCCACTTGGGCGAACAAGAATACGTCCGTTCCCTGCCATCTCTTCTTCCATCTTATCGATAATAGCCTTGATAGCTGGTACTTCCATGGCCTTGTCTTTCATGGCATTTTCCACACGGATATTAACCAATTTTTGTGGGTAAATTGTTACTTCTGAAGCCAATTGAGATAAGCTCTTCCCTGTTTCTTGCATGATCTTAGTCAATTGAACTGCTGAAAGTTGACCATCACCAGTTGTATTATAGTCCATCAAGATAACGTGACCTGACTGTTCTCCACCGAGATTGTAGCCTGATTTTCTCATTTCTTCAACTACATAGCGGTCTCCAACAGCAGTGACAGCTTTATTAATGCCTTCACGATCCAAGGCTTTATGGAAACCAAGGTTGGACATAACTGTTGTTACAATTGTATTTTGTGCCAATTGACCTTTTTCAGAAAGGTATTTACCGATGATATACATAATCTTATCACCGTCGACAATCTCACCATTTTCATCTACTGCAATCAAACGATCGCTGTCCCCATCAAAGGCTAAACCAATGGCAGATTGACTTTCTTTTACAAGTTCTTGCAAAGCTTCTGGATGAGTCGAACCAACATTCAAGTTAATGTTCAAACCGTCTGGAGTTTCTCCAATGACAGTGATTTGAGCACCCAAATCTGCAAAAATTTGACGAGCACTTGTAGAGGCTGCTCCATTTGCAGTATCCAAGGCTACCTTCATCCCTTCAAGACCTGTTCCAGTTGAAACCAGGTAGGCTTCATACTTGCGTAATCCTTCTGGGTAATCAACAACAGTACCTAATCCTTCAGCACTTGGACGTGGGAGAGTATCTTCACTGGCGTCAAGCAAGGCTTCGATTTCTGCTTCTTTTTCATCGTCTAGCTTAAAGCCATCTCCACCAAAGAATTTAATCCCGTTATCAAGGGCTGGGTTGTGGCTAGCTGAAATCATGACACCTGCGCTCGCTCCTTCAGTTTTCACCAAATATGCTACTGCAGGCGTAGCAAGTACACCAAGTTTATAAACGTGAATTCCCACAGAAAGAAGACCAGCAATCAAGGCTGCTTCTAACATTTCCCCTGAAATACGTGTATCGCGTCCAACAAAAACCTTAGGCGCTTCTGTCGCATGTTGACTGAGGACATATCCTCCAAAGCGACCCAATTTAAAGGCCAATTCTGGCGTTAATTCTACGTTTGCTTCTCCACGAACTCCGTCCGTTCCAAAATATTTACCCATTTTATCATTCCTTTTCTAGTATAATATTTATTTTAAGATTCTGACTTCGTCTCTGCTGCTGTCGTTGAAGAGTTTTCAGTAGATGAAGTATTACTTGTTGTGGTTGTGCTACTTGTTGTTCTTACAGCTTTGGTCGTTACTTTCATAGTAGTTTCAAAAGGTGTAATCACTGTTGGTAAGACAGCTCCATTTTTATCAACAGCTTGCAAAGGAACTGATCCAGAATAGTTCCCTGTAATCTGTTCACTCGTTGGTAAAACTGCAACAATCCGATCAATCTTAGATAGTGTATCCGCATCACTAGTTACTGAAACTTTTTCATCAGAAACAGTCACACGTTCGATTATAATCTTCTCATCAATTTGACTAGAATCAATTTGAGGTATAACAGGTACATTATCTCGAGTAACTTTCTTACCAACCTTGACTGTGATCTTTTGTGGTGTTGCTACAGCTGTCAAACCACTTGGAAGATTTTCAATGGTCAAGGGAACTTCAATCGTTCCTTCTGTAGCTTGCGTCAAATCAGCAGTCACTTTAAATTTACGAGTGCTCTCTTGCATCTCACTAGCCAAGGTGACTCGATTCGAACCCGTCAAAAATACCGTTACTTCTGAGCTGAAACCACTGATAAAATATTGCTCACTATCATACTGAATATCAATCGGTACATTGACTACTGTATTGGTATAGGTTTCAGTTTTAGTTTGTCTTGCGTTGGTATTGTTTTGATAATTGATTGATGTTGCATAGATAAACAGGACACATGCAAAGAGGAGTGAGGAGATGATATAAAGACTATTTCTTTTCATTATTCCAGCCTCCTAATAGACGTTCTTTTAAGCTTAGTTCTTGTTCATCCTTAGGTATCAGAATACGACGTAGTTCTTCCTCGAATTCTTCCAAACTTAGATCATGTTTGAAGACACCGTTATAGGTGATGGATATACCTCCAGTTTCTTCAGATACAATAAAAGTAAGGGCATCTGAAACTTCTGATAAACCTATGGCTGCACGGTGACGAGTTCCGAACTCTTTGGAAATACCTGTGTTTTCAGTCAGTGGTAAATAGGCAGAAGTTACTGCAATCCGATCTCCACTGATAATGACTGCACCGTCATGGAGAGGCGTATTAGGGATAAAGATGTTAATTAATAACTCAGCAGAAATCTTAGCATCCAAAGGAATTCCTGTAACGATGTACTCCTGCAAGGTTCTCACACGTTGAACAGCTACTAAAGCTCCAATCTTTCGCGGGCTCATATACTCAACCGATTTTACAAAAGCCTGGACCATTTGCTCTTCTGAACTCATAGGAGTATTTGAAAAGAAGTCCGTAGCTCGACCTAATCGTTCCAAACCTGTCCGAATTTCTGGAGAAAAGATAACAACCGCTGCGATAACTCCATAGGTAATCAATTGGTTAATCAACCAGGAAATAGTCGTCAAGCCCAAAAAATTAGCCGCAATCTGAGCTAAGATAAAAACTAAAACGCCTCGAACCAGAATCATAATCTTGGTTCCTGCAATTGATTTTGTAAATTGATATAAGATATAAGCGACGATTAGAATATCAATCACATTTATCGCAATACTCCAAGGACTGGAAAACAAACTAGACCAGTATTGAAGATTAGATAATTGCTGAAAATTCATCCTGTGTCCCCTCTCCAAAAAAGCTTCTCTTCATTATACCATTTTTAATGGAAATTTTCTCCCCCCTACCTCATTTTAAATTGGCAGAATATATGATAGAATAAAATGATAAAAATGAAATAAGGAGAAACCATGTCTGAATTATATGATATTACCATCATAGGGGGTGGCCCAGTTGGTCTTTTCGCAACCTTTTATGCAAATTTACGTCAAGCTAAAGTACAAATCATTGACTCTCTTCCTCAATTAGGTGGCCAACCTGCCATTCTTTATCCTGAAAAACAAATTCTTGATGTCCCAGGTTTCCCAAATCTCACTGGTGAAGAACTAACTAATCGCCTCTTAGAACAACTAAAAGGTTTTGATACACCAGCACATCTCAATGAAACTGTTCTTGACATTGAAAAAGAGAATGATGTATTTAAGATAACAACTACTAAAGGTATTCATAGTAGTAAAGCTGTCATTATCGCTATGGGTGGAGGTGCCTTTAAACCACGTCCACTTGAATTAGAAGGTGTTGATAGTTATGAAAATATCCATTACCACGTTTCTAACATTCAACAATATGCTGGCAAGAAAGTAACCATCCTGGGTGGAGGAGACTCTGCTGTGGACTGGGCCTTAGCTTTTGAAAAGATTGCTCCAACTACACTTGTTCACCGTCGAGATAACTTCCGGGCTCTCGAACATAGTGTCCAAGCCCTTCAAGAATCATCTGTTAGCATCAAAACACCATTTGTACCAAGTCAACTTCTTGGAGATGGAAAAACTCTTGACAAGCTTGAAATCACAAAAGTCAAATCCGATGAGACTGAAACTATTGAACTCGATCACCTCTTTGTCAACTATGGCTTCAAATCATCAGTTGGTAATCTTAAAAACTGGGGATTAGAACTGAATCGCCATAAGATTATTGTCAATAGCAAGCAAGAGTCAAGCCAAGCTGGAATTTACGCTATCGGTGACTGCTGCTACTATGAAGGTAAGATTGACTTGATTGCAACAGGTCTTGGTGAAGCACCAACTGCTGTCAACAATGCTATTAACTACATTGACCCTCAACAAAAAGTGCAACCAAAACACTCAACAAGTCTATAAGAAAAAAACCACGAATCCTAGGATTCGTGGTTTTATAGTTCATCAGCAATTTTATTGATTTTTCGTAATCTATGATTGACACCGCTTTTGGTGAGTGGATTTGTCAAACTGTCTGCCAATTGCTGGATAGAGTAGTCCGGATGTTGGATACGCAAATGTGCTACTTCTTGCAAATCTACTGGTAGGCTATCTAGACCAACGGTATCTATGATTTTACTGATATTGTTGATGGTTTTCATGCTCGCAGAAACCGTACGAGCAATATTTGCTGTCTCTGCATTATTAGCACGATTGAGATCATTGCGAGTTTCTCGGAGAATCTTGACGCCTTCAAAAGTATCTCTCGCCTCCATGGCTCCCACTAAAATCAGGAAATCCATAATATCTTCCGCTCGCTGAAGATAGGTCACTGCCCCCTTTTTTCGTTCGATCACTTTAGCATCTAGCAAGAACTGCTGCAAGAGCGAAGCAATCCCTTGGGCGTGGTCCAGATAAACAGAACTTATTTCTAACTGATACTTGCCTGACTCAGGATCCCGAATACTCCCATTTGCCAAAAAGGCACCACAGAGATAGGCACGACCTGCTTCCTCATCTCCTAAAATATCTGGATCAATACCTGTTTCCAAACCAAAGAAAGAATCGGCCAAACGCAAATCTGCTAAAAGTTCCTGGACTCGCTCATCCGTAAATACAGTATAGACGCGATTTTTCCGTAAATTACTTCTCTGGTGGTGACGAATCTCAGACTTGATGCCGTAAAAGTGCAAGAAAGATTCATAGAGATGACGGGCCAACTTAGCATTTTCTGTAATGACGGACAAGGTCAAACCAGAGCTAGATAAACCAATACTACCGGACATCTTGATAATAGCTGACAATTCATGACGACTCAGGTGATGCTGACTTAAAATTTCTTCTTTTACTGCTACTGTAAAACTCATTTTCTCACCTGTATGATATGCATGAGCTCATCTACGATTAAATCACCATCGTGAAAGGCTCCCCCATTTTCCAAGCGTAGAAAGTTGGATGAAATGACACGTGGGACTTGCTTACGCAAACCTTCAAAATCATGCTCAACCTGCACCAAATACTCATCAAAACGGTTGGTATCCATATAGTCCCTCGGAACCTTTTCGATGTTAACAAGGACAGTATCGATAAATGGACGGCCCAAATGACGATGCAAGACTGCTACGTGATCACTATCTGAGAAATGCTCCGTTTCTCCACGTTGAGTCATAATATTGCAGACATAGGCAACCTCTGCCTTAGTCTCTAGAAGAGCCTGTCCAATTTCTTCAATAACAATATTTGGTAAGATGGATGTAAAGAGCGATCCCGGTCCCAAAACAATCATATCACTCTCAAGAATAGTATTGACAACTCGGCGACTTGCCTGTGGCTTTTCATCATCCAGAGTGTTTGTCACATAGACATGGTCAATCATACCTGGATGATCTGCAATGTGACTTTCCCCAGCTACTTCTGAACCATCTTTAAAGACAGCATGGAGTGTCAAAGGATGGTCACTTGATGGGAAAATTTTCCCTGTAGTATGGAAGAATTTACTCAGCAATTGCATGGCATTATAGGTCGAACCCTGCATTTCAGATAATCCAGCTATGATAATGTTTCCTAATGGATGACCTGCAAAAGCACCTGCATCCTCTGAAAAACGGTATTGAAAGACCTTTTCATAGAATTTTGGCATATCTGACATGGCTACAAGGACATTACGTAAATCCCCTGGAGGTGTCAACTGTTGAATATTCTTACGCAATTCACCTGAAGAACCACCATCATCCGCAACGGTTACTATGGCTGCAATTTCGACGTCTTTTTCCCGTAGACTATTTAAAATAACAGGGATTCCGGTTCCTCCACCGATCACCGTAATTTTGGGTTTTCTCATGAACGGTTTACCGTTTCCTTTCTTCGATCTTTATCACGATGACTTTCGTTTACAGGCCACTTTTTAGCTAAATCATTGGCTAATCGTTTCGCAAAAGCAACACTTCGGTGTTGACCACCAGTACAACCAATCGCAATAGTTAAGACTGATTTGCCTTCTTTTTTATAGCCTGGTAGGATTGGTTCAATCAAGGCTAACAAATGACGGTAGAAATCTTCAGATTCCTCATGGTTCATGACATAGTCATAAACTGCCTGATCTTCACCTGTCTGATTGCGAAGTTCTGACAGATAGTAAGGGTTTGGTAAAAAGCGAACATCAAATACCAAATCGGCATCAATTGGAATGCCGTATTTAAACCCAAATGACATGACCTCGATACGGAAAGACTGCGTTTGTTCCTGGTCCGAAAATTGCTCTGCAATAGTCTTGCGAAGTTCACGAGGAGTTAACTCTGTTGTGTCAACCACATTTTGGCTCATATTTTTTAATGGAGCTAAGAGTTCACGTTCCAGCTTGATACCGTCCAAGATACGACCATCTGCTGCAAGAGGGTGACTTCTTCTAGTTTCCTTATAACGTGCCACCAATTCCTTATCAGCAGCATCCAAAAAGAGAATTTTGAAGTCCAAATCATCTTGATTTTCCAATTCATCCAAGACAGCCTGAATCTCTGAGAAGAAAGAGCGGCTTCGCATATCCACCACTAGGGCTAACTTGTGGTCGTCATCCTTGGTCTCTACCAACTGCAAAAACTTTGGCAATAGAGCTGGTGGCATATTATCAATAGTAAAATATCCTAAATCTTCAAAGGATTGAATGGCTACAGTTTTCCCTGCACCACTCATCCCTGTTACAATCACCAGGTGAAGTTGTTTCATTGTCATCATAGTCTCCTTATATCAAAAGAAGTTTGGAAGAACCAAACTTCAACTCGCTTATCCAATCTCAGCGATGACTTCAATTTCGACTTTTACATCGCGAGGAAGACGAGCTACTTCCACAGCTGAACGAGCTGGAAATTCCTTATTAAAGGCTGTTTGGTATACCTCATTGAAAGGTACAAAGTCGTTCATATCACTCAAGAAACAAGTTGTTTTAACAACATGGTCAAAATCTGTACCTGCTTCTGCTAAAATAGCTCCAATGTTTTTCAAAACTTGTTCAGTCTGTTCTTGAATCGTTTCTCCTACGATTTCTCCAGTTTCAGGAGATAAAGGAACTTGACCGCTAGCAAACAAAAGGTTCCCAACGATCTTTCCTTGAACGTAAGGCCCAATTGCCTTTGGAGCTTTATCTGTATGAATTGTTTTTGCCATATGTATTCCTCACAATTTTTCTAAAATAGCATCCCAAGCTTGATCCATTCCTGCTTTTGTTACGGATGAAAAGAGGACAAAATCATCACTTGGATCAAAGTTTAATTTCTTTTTAATGGCTGATTCGTGCTTGTTCCATTTACCTCGCGGAATCTTGTCTGCCTTGGTCGCCACAATGATGACAGGAATCTCATAATATTTAAGAAATTCGTACATCTGTACATCATCTGCTGACGGATCATGACGAAGGTCAACGAGACTAACCACTGCTCGAAGATTTTCTCGAGTGGTTAAGTACTCCTCAATCATGCGTCCCCATTTTTCGCGTTCCTTTTTGGACACACGGGCATAACCGTAACCAGGCACATCTACAAAACGCATCTTATCATCAATATTAAAGAAATTAAGTAGTTGTGTTTTCCCTGGCTTTCCAGAGGTACGAGCTAGATTTTTACGATTGAGCATGGTATTGATAAAGCTCGATTTACCAACATTTGAGCGTCCTGCAAGAGCAATTTCAGGGAGTTCATCCTGCGGATAGTGGGACTTATTGGCAGCACTCAATAAAATCTCAGCATTGTGTGTATTGATTTCCATAGTCACCTCTAGGCTGTCTCTAGGATTGGCTTAGCTGTTCCATCAACTGCTTCTTTTGTGATACGAACTGTTTTCACATTTTCTTGACTTGGAACTTCAAACATAACATCTAGCATGGTTTCTTCGATGATTGAGCGAAGACCACGAGCACCCGTTTTACGTTCAATAGCTTTGTTAGCAATCTCTTGGAGAGCCTCATCGTCAAATTCAAGCTCAACATCGTCATATGAAAGCAAGGTCTGGTATTGTTTAACCAAGGCATTTCTTGGCTCTTTCAAAATGCGAACCAAGTCATCCACTGTCAACTGCTCCAAGGCTGCAAAGACAGGCAAGCGTCCAATTAATTCAGGAATAATACCGAATTTCTGAATATCTTCTGCAATGATTTCTTGCATGTAAGAACTGTTTTCGTCAATAGCCTTGCTATTTTGTCCGAAACCGATAACTTTTTCACCAAGACGCTGTTTGACAATCTCTTCGATGCCATCGAAGGCTCCACCCACGATGAAGAGGATATTCTTGGTGTCTACTTGAATCATTTCTTGTTGTGGATGTTTGCGTCCACCTTGAGGAGGAACACTTGCTACTGTACCTTCGATAATCTTAAGGAGGGCTTGTTGCACACCTTCACCAGAAACATCACGTGTGATGGAAACATTTTCGCTCTTCTTAGCAATCTTATCAATCTCATCGACGTAGATAATCCCACGTTCTGCACGTTCAATGTTAAAGTCAGCTGTCTGCAAGAGTTTGAGGAGAATGTTTTCCACGTCCTCACCTACATAACCAGCCTCAGTAAGAGCCGTTGCATCAGCAATAGCAAAAGGTACATTCAAACTTCTAGCAAGAGTCTGAGCAAGGAAGGTCTTCCCTGATCCAGTTGGGCCAATCATTAGAATGTTTGACTTTTGCAAATCCACATCTTCAGTCTCTTCACGAGTGTCATGGAAATTGATGCGTTTGTAGTGGTTATATACAGCCACTGCCAGAGCCCGTTTGGCACGATCTTGACCGATCACATAGTGGTTCAAAATGTTTAGGAGTTCGATTGGTTTTGGTACCTCAGACAAGTCCGCCAAAACTTCCTCAGCCAACTCCTCACGAATAATTTCCTGGGCCAACTCCACACATTCATTACAGATAAAGGCATTGTTCCCAGCAATTATTTTTTTAACTTCTTCTTGGCTTTTGCCACAAAATGAGCAATAAACCATCATATCATTTTTCCTATTTGTAGGCATGATTCCCTTCCGTTCTAACTATTCTTTCTATCTAAAATAAGGTCATATAAAAAGCATGAATGCTATTCACCAAGTTTGTAAAAGCATTAAGCCAAAGCAGAGTAGCAAGTCCAAAGCGCTTTTTACGAAAAGCGTGTGTTCCAGCTACTAGACAGACAGCACACAAAAGAGCTGTAAAAAATCCAAAAATACTGCGCTCCATTAGACTTCCTTTCTCTTTCTATATTCGATGGTAAAATCATAGGCATTTTTTTCATCTTTGCTATAAGATTTACTTGTAATAGTTTCAAAAGCAGTCAAGTCAAAATCTTCTGGGAAATAGGTATCCCCTTCAACTTGAGCATGAATTTGTGTCACAATAAGCTCATCTAAGAAAGGTTCAAAAAGCTGAAAAATTTGCTTGCCACCAAGGATGTATAGATTTTTATCCTGATGATGATACCAGTCTAAAACATCCTCAACATTTTGGAAGACCAGAGCACCATCGATTGTTTCTTCGGGATTACGCGTCAAAATCAAGGTTTCACGTCCTGGAAGCAATCGTCGACCCATCCCATCAAAGGTTACACGACCCATTAAAATGGCATGATTCAAGGTTGTTTCTTTAAAATGTTTTAACTCTGCTGGCAAATGCCAAGGTAAACGATCCTCTTTCCCGATTACACCCTTTTCATCTTGAGCCCAAATGGCTACGATTTTCTTTGTCATGCTTTCATCCTTTTCATTGATAGTTCTATTTTATCAAAAATCTTCAAAAAAGACTGTTTTGGAATGCCCTCCTGAATAGAAAAAAACCGTAGAAAATTTCTACGGTTTTTTAGAAAAATACAGTATCTTACAAACCAGGTGTTTGTCCTAATTCTGCTGCAAGCATCCAGACTGTTTTTTCAAGGTCAGCTTTAGCACCAACGAAGATATCATTGGTTACATCATCACCTTCTTCATCTGTTACATCCAATGCTTTTTGGAAAAGAGTGATAAGGTAACGATAAATTTCAAGGACACGTTCCAAACTTTCTTCTACGTTACGGAACTCTCCAGCTCCTTCTTCGATTTCACTGTGTTGAAGGAATTCTGTCAAAGTAGAGTAAGGTTTGCCACCAAGAGTGATCAAGCGTTCGCTGATTTCATCAAGGTAACCATCAAGGCTATCCATGTATTCATCCATCTTAGGATGCCATACCATAAAACCACGTCCACGCATGTACCAGTGAACTTGATGAAGAGCGATATGCGCTACGTACAAGTCAGCCACGGCTTGATTCAAGACTTCCTTTGTTTTTACTAGCGCTTCAGGAGCTGTCTTAGATAATGTTGTTACATCTTTTAATGCATCTTTTTTCAATTCAACCATTTTTCTCACCTCATAATATTATTTTTGTAACCATATTTATTGATTACTACCTCAGTATACTACACCTAGTAGACAAAAGCAAGAAAATTAACCCATATTAAAAAAGTTGTAATTGACTGATAATTTAAGAAAATGAGTGGCTATTTATCCTAGCTATTTTCTCCGTTTTTATTCGAAAATTGGCTTTGATAAAGGTCATAATAGAAACCTTTTGCGTTTAAAAGACTTTCATGATTTCCTTGTTCGATAATCTGCCCATCTTTAAGGACCAATATCTTATCAGCTTCTTGTATCGTAGAAAGTCGATGTGCAATGACAAAGCTTGTTCTTCCCTTCATCAAACGCTTCATAGCTTTTTGAATCAAGAGTTCTAAACGGGTGTCAACTGATGATGTCGCTTCATCAAGGATTAGAATTTTTGGATCTGCCAAGAGGGCACGCGCAATGGTTAAAAGCTGTTTCTGACCAAGAGAAATATTACTTGATTCTTGGTTCATTTCCATGTTATAACCGCCAGGAAGAGTGCGGATAAAGTGGTCTACATTGGCAGCCTTAGCTGCTTCAACGATTTCGTCATCTGTTGCCTCAAGATTTCCAAAGCGAAGATTTTCCTTGATACTGCCTTCATAGAGCCAGGCATCCTGTAGGACCATACCAAACTGTCGACGATAGTCCTGACGAGACAAGTCACGAATATCTTGGCCATCCACTAAAATGGCACCAGCTGTCACATCGTAAAAACGCATGAGAAGGTTAATCAAGGTTGTTTTCCCTGCTCCAGTAGGTCCAACGATAGCTACCATCTCTCCAGGTTCAACATCTAAATTAAAATTGCGAATCAATGGTTTGTTTTCCACATATTGGAAATCGACATTTTTGAAACTAACTTGACCTGTCAATGGTGCTAGTTCTTTCAGTTCAGCGGTTTGGACTTCTTCCTGTTCATCTAGAACTTCAAAGACACGGTCAAGCGAAGACTTAGCACTTTGCATTTGTCCTGCTAATTGAGTAATATTTTGGATTGGTTGGCTGACTTGCCACACATACTGAACAAAAGCCTGCATATTACCAATGGTTAAGCGGCCTGCGATAACCTGCAATCCACCTAATACTGCAACAATTAAGTAAGTTAAATCAGACACGATATGAAGGGCAGGCATCATCAATCCTGAAATAAAGCTAGCCTTGAATCCGACTTGTTGCAATTCATCCGTAATCTTTTCAAATCTCTCTTGAGAGTTTTCTTCACGTCCGAAAAGTTTTAGAACATTGAAACCTGTCAAGCTTTCCTGTACAAATCCATTCATTTGTCCCAGAATGGCTGCTTGCTGTTTAAAGTATGGTTGCGAACGATTCAGAATCGTTTTAGCCCCAAAATAAGTTATCGGAATCGACAAGATAACAATGATAGCCAACTGAAGATTTAGATAGAGCACCATTCCCATAACAAAAAGAATGGTAAAGACTGCATTGACAATCTGTAAGAAGGATTGTTGAAGGGCATTTGAAACAGTCTCTACATCACTGGTAAAACGGCCTAACAAATCTCCAAACTGGTGCTTGTCAAAGTAAGACACAGGGATGCGGTTGATTTTTTCACTCATTTCATTTCGCAAATCCTGTACCATAGACTGCACAGCATTGGTCATAAAGTAGTTTGAGTAGTAAGAACCCAACTCATAGAGAAGACCACGCAAGAGATAGAACACTAGAATTGCTGCGATATAGCTGGTATTGATACCCGCTCCTGCAACACCATTTGCCATAGCAAGGAGATTGCTAGTTAATTCTGTGATGGCAAGCCCCAATATGAAAGGCTCGATAACACTCATAATGACGCTGACTATTTTCAAGAAGACTGCAAAGAAAACAGAGAAACGGTAGGCTTTTAAATAGCTCCATAGACGAGCTAGACTAGATTGTTGTTTCATCCTTTACCTCCTATTCTTCTGTCAGAGACGCATTTTTCAACTGCGACTCAGCAATTTCTCGATAGATGTCATTAGTTTCCATCAATTCTTCATGACGTCCACGACCAACGATTTCGCCCTTATCAAGGACGATAATCTGGTCCGCATCCATAATGGTTCCAACACGTTGCGCAACAATCAATACCGTAGCATCTTGAGTCACTTCCTTGAGACGACGACGCAAGATAGCATCTGTACGGTAGTCCAAGGCTGAGAAGGAATCATCAAAGATATAGATATCTGGCCCCTTGATGACTGCGCGGGCAATCGACAAGCGTTGCTTTTGACCACCTGATAGATTGCTTCCCCCTTCAGCCAGATGAGTTGCAAAACCTTCTTCTCGACTCTCGATAAAGTCCTTGGCTTGGGCTACATCAGCTGCTTGGTGCAAGTCCTCATGACTGGCGTCCTCTTTTCCGTAACGGAGATTATCTGCGATAGTCCCTGTAAAGAGCAAGGCTTTTTGTGGAATAAATCCAATCTTTTGGCGGAGTGATTTGAGTCGGTAATCTCGGACATCAACACCATCGACCTTAATTTTCCCTAGCGTAACATCGTAGAAACGAGGAATCAATTGAACTAGAGTAGACTTACCTGACCCAGTCGAACCGATAAAAGCAATGGTTTCTCCCGGTTTAGCAGTAAAGGAAATATTATGCAAAACAGGGCTTTCTGTTTCCCCAGGATAGGCAAAGGTTACATTATCAAATTCTAGATAACCATGGGTTTCTGTTTCTTGAATTCCGTCCTCATTTGGATCAATGGAAATCGGCATATCCATGATTTCCTTCAAGCGTTCACTGGATACGGCCGTTCTAGGATACATGGTAAAGAGGTTTGACAAGAAAAGGAAGGACAAGAGAGCGTGGAAACTATACTCGATAAAGGCCACCAAATCCCCAATCTGCAAACTTCCATGCTTCAGTGGATCAAGGGCAAACCAAACGATAGCTACAATCATGGCAATAATGATTTGCACAAAAAGTGGTTCCGTCAAACCAGTTAATTTGAACAAGCGATTCGAATTATCCGCATAGATTGCATTTTTCTCTTCGAAACGTTTTTCTTGGAAATCTTCACGAGCAAAGGCACGAATCACTCGTAGACCCATCAAATTTTCACGAACATACTGGTTAATCTTGTCCAGTGTTTTCTGTTGCTTTTCAGATAAAGGACGCGTTTTGACTGCCACATAAAAAACTACAACAGCTAGAAAAGGAACGGAAAAAGCGACAATCCAAGCTAATGAAGGGCTAGTCAAGAAAATCATGAGAATGCTCGACAGCATCATCATGGGAGTGATAACACCCAACTTAAGCGTCTGCTCTGCAAACTGCATAAGGACAAAGGCATCACTGGTAATACGAGTCACCAATGAAGAAACACCAATTTGTTCATATTCGTGATGAGAATACTCTTGCAGCTTAGCATAGACATCATTCCGCATGTCCTTAACCATATTTGTGGTCAGTTTACTAGCAGCATAGGATAGAACAACCCGCCCAAATGTCCCCAAGACGATAATAACCAACATGACGATAGCCCAAAAATAGAGCTTTTCTTCATTACCTTGATTAATCCCCTGGTCAATCATGCGCGCAAGAACAGTCGGTAGCCCAAGATTGACAATCACAAAGAAAATAGCTCCGAAGAAGTCTAACACTAACCACTTGGGATAACGTTTGAGATAAGACCAAATATAAAGCATAATTCTCCTTTCTTTTTCATTCAAAATGCAGAAAAGAGCGTGCTTTCGCACGCCTTTTTACTAAAAAGAAGACAGGCAGTCTTAACCTCGTGGGAGGGAACTGTCTGTCTCAGATATTTGAAGCTTATTTTACAAAGTCAAGTAATGCTAAGAAGCTTTCTGGATCAAGTGATGCACCACCAACAAGAGCTCCGTCAACGTCTGGACAAGCCATGTATTCTGCAACGTTTTCAGGTTTAACTGAACCACCGTATTGAACACGTACTTTATCAGCTACTTCTTGACCAAAGTCAGCTGCTACAACGTCACGAACAACTTTACACATTTTTTGTGCGTCGTCTTGTGAAGCTGATTTACCAGTACCGATAGCCCAGATTGGCTCATAAGCGATAACTGATGAAGCTACTTGTTCTGCAGTCAATTCTGCAAGAGCAGCTGAAACTTGAGCACCTACGAATTCAGCAGCTTTTCCTGCTTCGTAAGTTTCAAGTGACTCACCACAACAGATGATTGGAAGCATACCGTTAGCAAAGATTGCTTTTGCTTTTTTGTTGATGTCTTCATCTGTTTCGTGGAAGTAGTCACGACGCTCTGAGTGACCGATCACAACATAGTCAGTACCGATTTCTTTCAAAACTTGTGGGCTAGTTTCACCTGTGAAAGCACCTGCATTTTCAAAGTAGCAGTTTTGAGCAGCAACTTTAAGGTTTGAACCTTTAGCAGCAGCAAGAACAGTTGTCAAGTCAAGAGCAGGTACAGCAATCCCAGCTTCAACAAGGTCTGATGAAGGAAGTTTTGATGCTACAGCTTCAACGAATGCTTTTGCTTCTTCTGGGTTTTTGTTCATTTTCCAGTTACCAGCGATAAATGGTTTACGTGACATTTCACATACCTCTTTTTTCATTTTATTTTCTACTTATTTTATCATAAATAGAGGGAGCTTGCAAATCTTACTCTGTAACTAGAAGTCTTCTTTTCAAATACTTTCCAGTCGTCATTTCTATTTAGAGTCTAGCTTTTTCCTGGTCAATTTAACCACTGCTTCCGTCCGCGCAGTGTGTGGAAACATATCAACCGACTGGATATAATGCAGGTCATAGACTTCAACCAAGCGGACTAAATCACGCGCCAGGGTAGATACATTGCAGGAAATGTAGACCATCTTTTCAGGAGCGTATTTAACGATGGTATCTAAGAGTTTGTCATCTAAACCGGTACGAGGCGGGTCCACAATCAAGGCATCGGCACGATAGCCTTCCTTGTACCAACGAGGGATGATTTCTTCTGCAGTTCCAGCCTCATAGTGAGTATTGGTATAACCCATGCGCTTGGCATTTTCTTTGGCATCCTCAATAGCTTCTGGAATAATATCCATCCCCCTCAGACTTTTAACTTTTTTGGCAAAGGCAAAGCCAATAGTACCAACACCACAATAGGCATCAATCAGATGGTCATTCTCATTTACGTCCAAGGCCTTAACGGCTTCACTATAGAGGATTTCAGTCTGTTCAGGATTGAGTTGGTAAAAAGCTCGTGGTGAGAGAGAAAACTCATAGTCTAATACACCCTCACGAATACTATCCTGTCCCCAAATAATCTCTGTCTTGTCCCCATAAATCTCACTAGTTTTAGCGGTATTGGTATTGACTGCGACAGTCACTACTTCAGGATAATCCTTGACTAAATCTTTCACAAATTGAGTCAGATTTAATTGACGATTGGTCACAATGATAATCTGAACTTGCCCAGTTTTCCGTGCTCGACGAACCATGATGGTTCGAACTCCAAGGATTTTCCGTTCATCTGTAATCGGAATTTGATGATAGGTCAAGAGTTCAGCAATGCGATTAGCAATAGCTTGCGTTTCCTTGTCTTGGACTAGGCAGTCTTTTAACTCGACCAAATAATGGGAATTTTGAGCATATAATCCTGCCTTGACTTGACCCTTAAACTTTCGAGTTTGGAATTGTAGTTTAGCTCGATAATACTTGGGTTCCTGCATACCAATTGTTGGTCTAATCTCAAAGTTTTCATAGCCTGCAGGTGCAAATTTTTTCAGAGCTTGATGGAGAAGATCCGTCTTGAACTCCAGCTGCTTGTCATAGTGCAGGTGCATGATTTGACAGCCACCACACTCATTATAAATGGTGCAGTCTGGTACCACTCTAAACTTAGATTTTTTATTAACCTCAAGTAGTTTAGCCTCAACGTAGTTACGCTTAACGGAAGTCACCTGACAATAGATATCTTCTCCCTTGAGGGCTCCAGGTACAAAAACAAGGGTTTTCTGGAAAAATCCGATACCTTCCCCGTTAATCCCCATACGCTTGATTTTTAATGGAATTTTTTGTTTGACTTTAAGACTCATAAGTCTATTATACCACGTAGTTTCTCAATGTTTAAGAATATGTTACAATAAAACCATGAATACAAAGATATCTCATTTTTCCTCATTGGATTTTCCTGAGCAATTACGAACTTATATAGAGGGAGCAACTCTTTCTGACAGCTCTTCTCATTCAGGCGCAAGGGTTCTCTATCTTGATTCAGGTTACTATTTGAAAATTGATCAAAAGGGGAGATTAGAGCGAGAAGCTAGAATTGCAAGCTTGTTTGAACAAGAGGGAATAGGAACTCCAGTCATCCACTATCTATCTACAGATAAAGACTACCTTCTGACGAAAGAGGCTATTGGCCATGATGCTCTCGCTTTTTTAGATCAGCCAGAAAAAATTTGCCGAACCATGGCAGAGGCTCTTAAAAAACTTCACAGCTTTTATCCGCAAAATTTTCCATCAGAAAATCATTTACAGGCCTATAAAGACAGAACCTTTAAAAACTATGAAAAAGGTGAGTTCTATGCTAAGGCGCTCCTACCCCAATTCCGGATTAGCAGCCGCGAAGAGGCCTTCCAGCTCATTCGAGAACAAGGGCACCTTTTAAAGACAGATGCCTTTATTCACGGGGATGCCTGTCTACCGAACTTTATTCTAAAAGATGCTGACCACTTCTCTTGCTTTATTGACCTTGGCTTAGCTGATTTCAGTGACCGACATATCGATCTCTTTTGGGCAATTTGGTCCCTCAACTATAACCTACATGACCCTAAATACGCTGAACTATTTCTTGACTATTATGGGAGAGAACAGGTCGATGTACATAAACTTCGACTCGTTGCTGCCTTTGAAGCGTTTGGATAAAAGGAAAACCATGAAAATCACAAAACTAGAAAAGAAAAAACGTCTCTATCTGCTAGAACTTGATAGCGACCAAACTTGCTACATTACCGAGGATACCATTGTTCGCTTTATGTTGACCAAGGATAAGGAAATTAGTCCTCAAGAGTTTGCAGAAATTCAGACCTTTGCACAATTTTCCTACGGAAAAAACTTGGCACTCTATCACTTATCCTTTAAAGCTCGCACTGAAAAAGAGGTCAGAGGCTATTTAGTTAAACATGAGATTGATGAGAAAATCATACCACAAGTCATCCAAGCCCTCAAGGATGACAACTGGATCAATGACCGTCAGTATGCCTATGCAATCATCAATTCCAATCAGCTATCTGGTGACAAGGGAAGCTACATGCTGATACAAAAGATTTCTCAAAAAGGAGTTGCTAAGACCCTTATCCAAGACGTCTTACAAGAATTTGATCTGACGGAAGTCGCGGAGCGTACAGCCGAAAAACTACTGAAAAAATATCAGGGTAAATTGCCTGCTCGCGCTCTACAAGATAAGATAATCCAAAATCTTACCAACAAAGGGTTTTCCTACTCGGAAGCTAAAACAGCCTTTGACCAACTGGATAGCCAGGTAGAAGAGGAAACTGTTCAGGAACTAATCTTTAAAGAGTTGGAAAAGCAATATCGAAAATATTCGCGTAAGTATGAAGGATACGAACTCAAGCAGCGTTTGACCCAAGTTTTAGCACGAAAAGGCTACGATTTTTCGGATATAGCCAGCGCTCTCAGAGAATATCTTTAATTTTTTCATGAAAAACTAAGAACTTTAAACAAAAATGTGATACAATAGTAAACGATAAACTTATAAATTGTAGAAAGTTGGTTAGTTATGAAACTTCCAAAAGAAGGCGACTTTATTACAATTCAAAGTTATAAGCATGATGGGAGTCTTCACCGTACTTGGCGAGACACCATGGTACTAAAAACAACAGAGAACGCTATTATCGGCGTCAACGACCACACACTTGTTACCGAAAGTGACGGTCGTCGTTGGGTAACTCGAGAACCGGCTATTGTTTACTTTCACAAAAAATATTGGTTTAATATCATTGCCATGATTCGTGATAATGGGATTTCCTACTATTGCAATATGGCTAGCCCTTATTATCTAGACGAAGAAGCTTTAAAATACATCGACTATGATTTAGATGTTAAAGTTTTTACAGATGGCGAAAAACGCCTCTTGGACGTTGAAGAGTATGAGCGCCACAAGCGCAAGATGAATTATCCTGATGATTTAGACTATATTTTGAAAGAGCATGTTAAAATTCTTGTTGATTGGATCAACAATGAACGAGGCCCCTTCTCAGAAGCCTATGTCAACATTTGGTACAAACGCTACGTAGAACTAAAGAATCGGTAAAGTTGTCAAACTAGGGTGTCTGCCCTAGTTTTTTTAAAATCAAAAAACCTGCCTTAAGGCAGGTTTTCCTTTAAATGTCTAATTTTGTAACAGTGAACTTGATATGGGAGTAATCTTTCTCGATATCCTTATCTACCATAAAGGCTGTTGCATCCTTCTTGACCTGTACCAAGTCAATATTCTGTGCTTGAGCGGCATAGACACAGCCACAGTAACATTGACGATAGATATCGTACTCTTCACACATCTCTACAGAACGTTTGTAACCCTGATTTTTCTTAAAATCACTCGGAAGATAATGAGTGGTGTAAATTTTCTGCACATCGATCCCGATACTATTGATGGTTTGTGAATTTTTATGGGGACTGATAGTTAGGGCCGAACCAAAGTAATCAAATCCTAAGTCCATAGCCACCTGCGCTGTCTTATCCAAACGATAGTCAAAACAAACCTTGCAACGATCACCACCTTCAGGTTCTTCTTCCAAACCTCGAACCAGTTTACGGTACTCATTGGGTTCATAAGGTGCTTCTAGATATTGGACATTGTTGCCAGTTCGCTCATTAAAATCACTGACAAACTTTTGGGTCACATAAGCACGCTTATGATACTCAGCCTTGGGATGGATATTGGAATTAGCAAAATAAATGGTCACATCGGCATACTTAGTCAAGTACTCTAAAGTGTAGGTACTGCAGGGAGCACAACAGACGTGCATGAGAATAGTTGGTCTTTCTTCATTTTTTTCCCAAACTTGGACCATCTTTTGCATGACACGGTCATAGTTGATCTTTTGATTGGGATTCATCTTGCTTAGAATTTCTTCTACATCAATCATGCTCTTCTCCTTTTCTTCTTGTTATTGTACCACAGGATACTACTTTGAGCAAATAGGGTTTCGTGCTTTATTCAGTTTTCAAGTCCTGATTTAATAGCTTACCCATCTTTTTTAGGCTGATTATTAATATAGGATAAATTAAAAGTAAGATAAGGCCTAGAACTAAAAAGACAGCAACAAGACCCCAACGATCAATCAACCAACCTATCAATGGGAAAATGACAATCATGGAAAGACTAAAGAGCATGGAATTGATACTAAGCATAGTTGCTCTTACACTGGAAGGTAAATAACCTTGTAAGTCATTGAAATAGATAGGCTGATAAACTGCATAAAGTGTATTGGTTAAAAGATATACAAGAAGAAAAGCAAAGGGTGTTCCAGAAAACACCAATAGTAGGGACAAGCCCGTTAGTGCAACAAGAGTCGGAAAAACTAGATTGCTATTCCATTTTTTACCAATTTGACTAGCTACATAAACTGCTATAAGATTTAAGCCACTACCAATCAGCATGACCAGCGATACCTGCCATCCTACTAAGTCACTTATTTTCTGCTGATAGTAAAAGTAAAACATGCACATGAGAGTCCCGACTAGCTGATAAGTCATCATCCAGTAAAAGAGTACTGGTTTTTCCTGCCATTCTTTTCGAACTTGCAGGACAATCGTTTTAAAGGTTAAGACTTCATTTCTTCCTCTCTTAGCCATTGGTTCTTTCATAAAATAAATCAAGATTATAGAAAGAAAAGATAATCCAATAGCAATTAGATAGGTCCAAGCCAATGCTCCGTGAATAAAGAAGCCTGCGACAACTGTACCTAGAGTTCGGGTGACTTCTGCCACACCAGACAAAAAGCTAGAAATCTGAAGATATCGGTCCTTTTGACCCGCTTCTACCGCAGAATCATATAAGAAAGCGGTGCTGGTTCCCGAGTCAAAATTATAGGACCAAGCACTGACCATCATGGCAAGAGCATAGATCCAAAAATTCCCCTGACCAAACAAAATCAAGATAGAGGATACAATACTGGCCAAGCGAGCCAAATAGAGATTGGTCTTGTAGCTAAATCGATCGGCCAACATACCAGATGGGATTTCACATAAGAGACTTGTCCCATGAAAGATACTCTCTAATAGACCGATTTGAAGCAAGGAAAGACCATTCTGAATGAAAAATAAAATCCAAAAACTGGTGATTCCAAAATAAGATGTAAATTCCAGACCTGCTAGGAGTGGAATATTGCGTTTGTAAGTTCTTTTAAACATTGTTTTCTCTCTTTCAATAAGTAATATGATTGTTTCTAAAAGACTTACTTAGATTTGCCTACATTTTCTCCACCTCTTTCATTTAAAGTAATACTCAATGAAAATCAAAGAGCAAACTAGGAAGCTAGCCGCAGGCTGTACTTGAGTACGGCAAGGTGAAGCTGACGTAGTTTGAATTTGATTTTCGAAGAGTATAAAAACGCCAACTGGCGTTTTTATAGTTATTAAGGTTTGATACGGTGCAACATACGTGGGAATGGAATGGCTTCACGGATGTGTTTTGTTCCAGCTGCGAAGGTTACCATACGCTCGATACCGATACCAAATCCACCGTGTGGTACTGTACCATATTTACGAAGGTCAAGGTAGAATTCGTACTCTGTAAGATCCATTCCAAGTGATTCCATCTTAGCGACAAGCGCATCGTAGTCTTCCTCACGCATGGAACCACCAATAATTTCTCCGTAACCTTCTGGCGCAAGCAAGTCTGCACAAAGTACGCGATCTGGGTTCCCAGGAACTGGTTTCATGTAGAAAGCTTTGATGTCTGATGGATAGTTGATCACAAAGGTTGGTACACCAAAGTGGTTTGAAATCCACGTTTCGTGTGGTGAACCAAAGTCATCTCCATGCTCAAGATGTTCATAGTCTGCATCTTCGTCGTTTTCATGCTCTTGCAAGAGGTCAATGGCTTCATCGTAAGTAATGCGTTTAAATGGCTCAGCAATGTAGCGTTTCAAGAGCTCTGTATCACGTTCCAATGTTTCCAAAGCTTGAGGAGCACGGTCAAGAACACCTTGAAGCAATGCTTTTACATAAGCTTCTTGCAAGTCAAGTGACTCATCGTGTGTCAAGTATGAGTACTCAGCATCCATCATCCAGAACTCTGTCAAGTGACGGCGAGTCTTAGATTTCTCTGCACGGAATACTGGACCAAAGTCAAAGACGCGACCTAGAGCCATAGCACCTGCTTCAAGATAAAGCTGACCAGATTGACTCAAGTAAGCTGGTGTTCCAAAGTAGTCTGTTTCAAAAAGTTCTGTAGAATCTTCTGCAGCATTTCCTGAAAGGATTGGGCTATCGAATTTCATAAAGCCATTCTTATCAAAGAACTCATAAGTTGCATAGATAATAGCGTTACGGATTTGCATCACTGCTACTTGTTTGCGTGAACGCAACCACAAGTGGCGGTTATCCATCAAGAAGTCTGTTCCGTGTTCTTTTGGAGTAATTGGGTAGTCTTGAGATTCACCGATGACTTCGATGTCTGTAATATCCAACTCATAACCAAATTTTGAGCGCTCGTCTTCTTTAACAATCCCTGTTACAAAGACTGAAGTTTCTTGGCTCAAGTGTTTGATAGTTTCAAATTTTTCGAGACCTACTTCTTCACCGAATTTTTCGATAAAGTTTGGTTTGAAAGCCACACCTTGGAAGAAGGCTGTTCCGTCACGCAATTGCAAGAAGGCAATTTTCCCTTTTCCTGATTTGTTAGCAACCCAAGCACCAATAGTGACTTCTTGACCAACGTAGTCTTTTACTTCGATAATTGTTACACGTTTTGTCATGTTTTATCTTCCTTTTTTGTTTAACTTGTCTAGAGACATTATTACCCACTATTGTACCACAAATAATGCCTGATAGCTAGCTAGTTTGATAGAAATTCATAAGTTTTAACAACAAAAACCTCCGCCAATGAGGCAGAGGTTTTACTTCCTAATTTTCCATAAATTGGTGCAAGCGACGAATAGCTTCTTTGAGTGTATCTAGGTCTGTCGCATAGCTGAGACGGACATTCTCTGGTGCTCCAAATCCTGCTCCCGTAATCAAGGCCAGACCCACTTCCTCAAGAATAGCCGTTGTAAATGCTGTTACATCTGTATAGCCTTTCATCTCCATAGCTTTTTTAACATTTGGGAAGAGGTAGAAAGCTCCTTGCGGTTTGACTACTTCAAAGCCAGGGACTTGGCACAAGAGAGGATAAATGGTATTGAGACGTTCCTCGAAAGCCTGACGCATGGTTTCTACGGAGTCTTGTGAACCAGTTAAGGCCTCGATTGTTGCGTATTGTGAAACAGCGGTTAGGTTTGAAGTTGTTTGACCAGTCAATTTGCTCATAGCAGCAATAATTTCTGGATCACCTACTGCATAACCAACACGCCATCCTGTCATAGCGTAGGCCTTAGACACTCCATTGATGACAATAGTTTGTTTGCGAATATCTTCTGACAGACTAGAGATTGGAACGAACTCATTCCCGTTATAGACCAAACGTCCATAAATATCATCGGCCAGGATAAGAATATCATGCTTAACTGCCCAATTTCCAATGGCTAACAATTCCTCACGAGAATAGATCATCCCAGTCGGATTAGATGGTGAGTTTAGTACCAAGACTTTAGTCTTATCTGTTCGAGCTGCTTCTAATTGCTCCACAGTCACTTTAAAGTGATTGTCTTCCTTGGCTTGGACAAAGACTGGAAGGCCTTCGGCCATCTTAACCTGATCCCCATAGCTGACCCAGTATGGTGTTGGAATGATAACCTCATCACCTGGATTAATCACAGCCATAAAGAAAGTATAAAGGGAGAACTTGGCACCAGTCGCAAAAGTCACCTCGTTAGCTGCCACAGAATAACCATAATAACGTTCAAAATAGGTATTGACGGCTGCTTTTAACTCAGGCAAACCTGATGCTACCGTATAGAAAGACGCGCGACCATCTCGAATGGCTGCAACCGCAGCATCCTGAATATTTTCAGGAGTATGAAAATCGGGCTGACCTAAAGTCAAGAAAAGAACGTCTTTTCCTTCAGCCTTTAACTTCTTTGCTCTTGCATCACTAGCCAGAGTAACGCTTTCTTCCATCTCTAAGACACGTTTGGATAATTTCATTGTTTCTCCTTTTCGACTAAGGCGCCAGATTCAAAATCTACCAGATAATAGTCTCCTCCGGACTTGATTTCCCAGACAGGCTTTTCAGCGTATCGTCCGAAAGTAATCTTGTCGATTTCAGTTGCTCCTTTTTCTCTGACAACTGCTTCTGCTTTTTCTTGAGAAGTACCATTTTCTAGTTGATATACGTAAATATTGTTGCTACTTTTCTCTATTAAGACAGCAACTGGTTTCTGGTTCTTATCTTGGCCAAGAACACTATAATAGCTTTCTAAACCATTGAAGATATCAACCTGGCTAACCGTTTCTAAATTTGCATACTGCTTAGCGATTCTTTCACCTTCTACCTTTGCAGTTCGATATGGCTTCATGCTGAGCCATACCAAGTAGAGAAAGGAAGAAGTGATGACTAGAGTTAACAAAATTATACCAATAATGTACTGAAATAATAGGGAATTTTTTTCTTTTTTCTGTCTCTTTTTCACTCGTCTATTTTACCATCTATCCTAGGGAATTACAAGTGAAGTTAGGGGAGGAATCTGGATTTTCAATACGTTTTTAGGATATCATTACATAACTTCAAGCCGTGTTTTTATAGACTTTTCTACGGTCCTCATTTTTAATTAAAAACTTAGATTCTATTGATTTTATTTTCTGAGCATATCCCTTGCAAATGATTTTATCGTGTTGTAACATATATTATAACAACAGAGTGATTCTGATTAAAAGATTGAAATTTAAAGGAGACTCCCTATGTCTAAAAAAGTATTGTTTATCGTTGGTTCACTTCGTGAAGGTTCATTCAACCACCAAATGGCACTAGAAGCTGAAAAGGGACTTGCTGGCAAAGCTGAGGTAAGTTACCTTGACTACTCAGCCATTCCTCTCTTTATCCAAGACCTTGAAGTTCCTACACTTCCAGCTGTTGCAGCGGCTCGCGAAGCTGTTCAAGCTGCTGATGCTATCTGGATCTTCTCTCCAGTCTACAACTTCTCAATTCCAGGGACTGTGAAAAACTTACTTGACTGGCTTTCACGCGCCATTGACTTATCTGACACTCGTGGAGCATCTGCTCTTCAAGATAAGATTGTTACAGTATCATCTGTAGCTAACGCTGGACACGATCAACTCTTTGCGATTTACAAAGACCTCTTGCCATTTATCCGTGCACAGGTTGTTGGTGATTTTACCGCAGCTCGTGTTAATGATTCTGCATGGGCAGATGGTCAATTAATCCTTGAAGATAGTATCGCTGCTTCTCTAGAAAAACAAGCTGAAGATTTACTTCAAGCTATTCAATAATAAAAAAGATAGTAGAAAATCTCATTTCTACTATCTTTTTGTCTATTCAACAAATTCTCCAATCATACTATGTTTTAATGGCAAACTACACATTACTAAAAGGAAAATGAAGGAGGATTGAATCCAAAAGAGGGCCAAATCAAAAATCCCATGCACAGCAACTACTGTTAAGAACGAAAGATAAAGACCAACAATTGGACGCTTGCTCGACTCCTGACTCATATCAATTAATTTTCGAATTGGGTCTGAAGAAGCAATCCCTAATAATACCGTTCCTACCACACCGTAACTCAATATCGTATCAATGTATATACTATGAGCATGTTCGTGATAAGGAGCAAAAATACGAGGATAAGAGTGCATATAGGTTAGGGGCCCCTCACCCCAGAAGGGGTTTTGTTTGAATAAGGTCATACCTGCATTCCAAATTGACACTCGTTCTTCCATAGACGAATCGAGCGTTCCCATTCGAACTCCCAAATCACTCGAGAAGAGGAAGGCTAGACCAACACCAAATACTCCGATACTGAGCCAGAAGGCACGCCAGTTCTTAATGGTAGTGAAAAGATAAATAATCGCACCAAAGATAATGGCTGGAAAAGCTGTTCTATTTTGGGTGAAATTCAAGCCAAACAAATTCGCAAAGATTGCAATGAGAGAGAAAATTCTCAACCATCTCAATCGTGTCGTACTAATTAGGTAAAATCCAATCATAATACAGAAGCAACAGATAATCCCATAATAATTAGGATTAAAGAAGGCTACTTCTGCACGGTTCTGATGCCAGACCTGCATCTTAGGTGATAAGAAAGTATAATCAAATTTCTTTACAATCTGAAAATGCTCTAAAGCTGCAAAAACTGATGCTAGCACACTAAGCGACATAACCGATTGCAATATTAATCTGAAAAACTTAGGGGTTAAATGGGCTTGGTAATAGTAAAAGAAAATTGCAAAGAGGAACATTCCTAAGGTGGAAACCATCCCCATCACATTTTGAGCTAAAAGAGAGATAACACCACTATAGCCAATAAATAAAAGTAAGATAGAATGGTGGGATAATCGTTTTAATATCCCCTTCATCTCTCCTGTAAATATTAGACCTATTAAGTAGGCGATAAAAATAATAACAAAAATATAAAAAGGCAAGAAAATACTTAGAATAACAGCTAGCAAGACTAGTTCTTGCTTGGATAAGCCTTTCAATTTTTCAATGATACCTATTGATTTCACAACAGATCCTTTCTCTCTGCGCTATAAAGCTCAGATAAATAAACTATTAAAACATTTTACCATTTTTCAAATGATTTGAAAACCACTTTGTCCATGTCATCCTGACTAAAACTAGGTAAAATTTTATAGCGAGCTAAGATATCTCTCAAAGCGCGCATCCTTTTTTAAAAATATGGTACAATAAATCTAGTTGTTCCAGAAAGGACCTAGTATGAAATCCTACCAAGAAGTTTACAAAATCTTAGCTCATGAAACAGATTATTTAAGCGGAGAGAAAATCGCTGAAATATTAAACCTCTCTCGCACCTCTGTTTGGAAGGCTATCCAACGCCTCCAGCAGGAAGGGTTAGAAATTGACAGCATCAAAAACCGTGGCTACAAACTTCTTCACGGTGACCTAATCTTACCTCAAGAAATAGAAGCTAACAGCCCAATCTCAGTTCAATTTAAACCTATCACCAGATCAACCCAGAGTGATGCTAAGGAGGCCATGGAAGCTGGTGCCAAAGGAGATACACTCTACCTATCAACAGGCCAAACTATGGGACGTGGTCGATTTCAACGCCCCTACTATTCTCCAGAACAAGGTGGAATTTACATGTCTCTCCACCTCAAGCCCAATCTCTCTTATCTAGATTTGCCAGCTTATACACTCCTGACTGCAGCCGCAATTTATAAGGCTGTTAAAAACCTTTGTCTAATTGATTTAGATATCAAATGGGTAAATGATTTATACCTAAATCAGAAAAAAATAGCCGGTATTCTAACCGAAGCCATCACTTCTGTCGAGACAGGCCTTGTCACAGATGTTATTATTGGTGTTGGTATCAACTTTTCTATCGCTGATTTTCCCAAAAAACTACAAGGAAAAGCTGGAAGTCTCTTCTCTCAAAATAGCCCAATCACTCGCAACGAGCTGATTGCAGAAATCTGGAAATGCTTCTACGAAACTGAGGCCGATGAGCTGCTTTACCTTTATAAAAAACAATCAATTGTTTTAGGCAAAGAAATTTCCTTCAAGAAAGATCAAGAAATCATCTCAGGAAAAGCTTGTGATATCTCTGACCAGGGCCAACTACAGATCCAATTAGCTACTGGTGAAAAAATTTGGCTCAATAGTGGCGAAGTTTCGCTCACTAAATGGTGAAGATTTTTAAAAAATAAAAAATCGACCTCTCTTTCGAAAAGGTCGTTTTTCTTATCATTTATTTTTTCAAACGCTCAACATCACGCGCAATCACAAGTTCTTCATCAGTTGGGATGACAAGTACACGAAGTGTCGCAGCATCTGTAGAAATGTCTCCAGTTACTCCAAAGACATTTTTCTCTGGGTCTAGATCACAGCCAAACCAAGAGATACCTGAAATAACTTTCTCACGCACAAGAGTTGCATTTTCACCAACACCAGCAGTAAAGATAATAGCATCTGCCCCGTTTAGGACTGCCAAGTATTGTCCAATGTGTTTTTGGATACGGTCAACATACATTTCAAATGCCAAAGCAGCATCATGATCCCCTGCTTCCATTGCAGCAATCACATCACGCATATCACTAGACTTCCCTGAAACACCCAGCAATCCTGACTCACGATTAAGAATACGACTGATGTCCTCAGGCTTGTTAAAGTCCTCTGTATATTGCATTAAATAAGGAATGATGGCTGGATCAATATCCCCTGTACGAGTTCCCATCATAACACCACCAAGTGGAGTGAATCCCATTGATGTATCGATTGATTGACCACCTTTAACAGCTGTGATAGAAGCACCGTTACCAATATGGCAAGTGATCAACTTCAACTCTTCTAATGGACGTCCCAAAAGTTTTGCTGCTTCTTGAGCAACATATTGGTGACTTGTACCGTGTGCTCCATATTTACGAACCTTATTTTCTGTATAGTACTTAGTTGGTAATGGATAACGGTATGCTTTTTCTGGCATTGTTGTGTGGAATGATGTATCAAAGACTGCTACACTTGTAATATCTGGCAACAATTCTTTGAAGGCACGAATCCCAGCTGCATTGGCAGGGTTGTGCAATGGAGCAAGAAGTCCTAGTTCTTCAATTTTTTCTAAGACATCACCTTCAACAACTGTAGACTCTTTGAAGTACTCTCCACCTGCAACAACACGGTGTCCGACACCAGTAATTTCATCATAAGTTTTAATAATATTAAAACGAATCAAGTCATCAAGTAAAATCTTAACAGCCAAGGTATGGTTTTCAATATCAAGAACTTGTTCTTCAGAACGACCATCAAACTTAACTGTTGAAACAGAATCCTTCAATCCGATTCGCTCAATTAAACCTTTTGCAAGCACCTTTTCTTCTGGCATTTGATATAGTTGCCATTTCAAGCTAGAGCTTCCAGCGTTAATTGCAATGGTTTTTGTCATAAATTTATTCCCCTTTTTAAGCGTTTTCAACTATTATACCAAAATTTGCACTAGATTTCATGCCCTTGACACCAATTTTGAAAATTTTCCTTAAATTCCATCAAAATTTCAGGGTCACGAAGACTGGTAAGTGGATAAACAAATGGTTCAACTCCTTCTCCTGTCTTCTTTTGTAGGACAAAAATGCTCTTAGACTGAGCTCCTTGAGCGAAGAGATCCTCTGGTAAGGCCACAATAGCCACTAGTTGGGCCTGTTCAGTCAGCCATGATTTCAAAAGTTCACTCTGAGGACTTGTCAGGAGATCTGTTGGAGCTAGAAAAATCGCATAGCCTCCTGTTCTGAGATACTTGAGCGATTGTTCCATTAACAAATGATGAGCATAAGTATGTTCATTCTTAGCCGCTACTTGATAACGTGAGGCTATCTGATCATCTGGATAGTAACCGACAGGCAGGTCACTCACAATGATGTCACTTTCTTTTAATACTTGTGGACGTACTGCATCTCCTTGGACAAAGCCCATTTGAAGATCCATTACTTCCGCCATGCTTGCCGCCAAGTCAATCAAGAGGTCATCAAGTTCTATTCCCAGGTAGTCTACTTTTTTGTTTATAGATGTCAAGAAGCTAGTACCCAGAATTCCCATCCCAGATCCCAATTCCAATAAGCTCACATTTTCAGCAGGGAAAAGTTGTTCAATGATAAAAATCATCAAGTGACCAACCGCATCTGGTGTGAACTGGTGATTGGCTTGAAGAGGTTCTGTTTGAGCTGCCTTCATTAACAAAAATTGATAGGTCCGTAACCACTCCTCTTTTCGAAGTGCCAAACGTTTTAAGGCCTGGTTATTTTTTTTGACTTGCTCCAGAGCGGTTTGACCATCGAGATAGATCCCATTTTGTTCAATCAAGGCATCATAAAAGCTTGTCGCCAAATCGTTTTGAATGATTTGGACATTTTCTAGTAAATAGGTATATGCTTGTTCAATTTTTTCAAAATCCATAATCTTATCTTACCAAATTCAGAGCCGATTTTCCAGATTTTCATAATACTGAAAACAAATAAAAACCTCTGAGATGACTCTCAAAGGTTTATTCTACTATTTACTATTTTCAACAGCTGCTGTTACAAAAGCAGTGTAAAGTTCTTCAGGACGATTTGGACGACTTGAAAGTTCTGGATGGTACTGACAAGCCACAAAGAATTTGTTTTCTGGGATTTCCACAATTTCGACCAAGCGATTGTCTGGTGAAACACCCGAGAAGACAAATCCTGCACCTTCAAACTGTTCACGGAAGGCATTGTTAAACTCATAACGGTGGCGGTGGCGACGTTGGACCACTTCTTTGTTATGATAAGCTGCTGCTGCCTTAGAACCACGTTTCAACTTAGAAGGATAAAGTCCCAAACGAAGGGTTCCCCCCATGTCCTCAACATCAATCTGATCACGCATGATATCGATGATCGGATATTTTGTATCAGGATCAAGCTCTGCTGAATTAGCCCCTTCAAGTCCCAAAACATGACGGGCAAACTCGATACAAGTCAATTGCATTCCCAAGCAGACTCCCAACATTGGTACATCATTTTCTCGAGCATAGCGAATCGCTTGAATCTTACCTTCTGTCCCACGTTGACCAAAACCACCTGGAACGATAATTCCATCAGCGTCATCTAATAGTTCCGCTACATTATCAGCTGTCACATCGTTAGCATTGACCCAATCAATCTTGACTTCTGTATCATTGGCATAACCAGAGTGTTTCAAGGCCTCTACGACAGAAATGTAGGCATCTTGCAACTCGACATACTTACCAACAAGAGCAATTTTGACTTGTTTTTTTAGATTCATAACCTTATCAACCATAGCTGACCACTCTGTCATATCTGCTGCCGGTGCATCAATCTTCAAATGGTCACAGACGATTTGATCCATGCCTTGAGCTTGCAGATTAAGCGGAATTTGGTAAAGATGATCTACGTCTAAGGACTCGATAACTGCTTCTGGTGCCACATCACAGAACTGGGCTAGTTTGTTTTTAATCCCTTGTCCTGCTGGTTTTTCTGTACGAATGACTAACATATTTGGCTGGATTCCCAAACCTCGCAATTCTTTGACAGAGTGTTGAGTCGGCTTGGTCTTCATTTCTCCAGCCGCCTTGAGGTAAGGAAGCAAGGTTGTATGGATATACATGACATTTTCTGCACCCACATCAGACTTCATCTGACGAAGCGCCTCTAAGAATGGAAGGGACTCAATATCGCCAACTGTTCCACCAACCTCTGTAATAATAACATCAGAGTCCGTCGTTAGAGCGGCACGCTTGATTTTTTCTTTCAAGGCATCTGTAATATGAGGAATGACTTGGACAGTTGCTCCCAAATACTCTCCACGACGTTCCTTGCGAAGAACTTCACTGTAGATTTTACCAGTTGTCACGTTGGAATATTTGTTGAGATTGATATCGATGAAACGTTCGTAGTGACCCAAGTCCAAATCTGTCTCAGCCCCATCATCTGTCACAAAGACTTCCCCGTGCTGATAAGGACTCATGGTTCCCGGATCGATATTGATATAAGGGTCAAACTTTTGAATGGTTACCTTCAAACCACGATTTTTCAAGAGCCGTCCTAGGCTCGCCGCAACGATCCCTTTTCCAATAGACGACACCACACCACCAGTTACAAAAATATATTTCGTAGACATAGATTCCTCTTTCTAAAATGCTCAAAACCCTGTTTCCTAGAAGGGGAGATCGGAAACAAGATCTTCATCAAATACTACAATCCAAGATAAAAGTTCCCGGAAAAACAAAAATAGCTCCCTAATAACTAGGGAGCTCCGACCTCTAAAAGAGGTGCCCGAACAATATCTTACCTCAATTTGGTACATTTGTCAAATGTCATTCTTTACTAGATTTATAGTTCTACTGCAGAAAAGAAAACAACAAGGAGATTTCCTTGTTGTTTGGTATTATTCTTCTTCTTCCTCAGAATCCTCGTCATCTTCTTCAACAAGATCAACATCTTCCCCAAGATCATCTGGTGCGATTTCGTTGATTTCGGCGTCGTAGGCTTCTACTTCGTTCTTCTCATCGTCTGGATTTTCATCATCATAAGAAAGAGCTGGATCTTCTTCGTAGGCGTCCTCATCCTCTGGATCATCTGCACCGTAATCAATGGCATCAGCATCTCCATCCATAAAGGCATTAACACGTTTTTTCTTAGCCTTAGGTGCTACTTCTTCATCGTCACTTTCTTCAAGAGCAATGATTTCTTCGTCAATTTCATCTACTCCATACCATGAACGAAGGCCCCATTTGTTATCTCCAAGAGAGATGAAGCTACCATCAAAATTCAACTCTGTATAGAACAAAGGTAGTGCTTCGCGAATATCGCTATTAGAGGTACCAAGATAGTTTTGGATTTCATTGACCAAATCGCTAAAATGCATCTCGTGATCGCGACCACGTTGTTCCAAGATGGCACGAGCCACCTCAATCATAGATAGTTCACTTTTTTCTTGCCCAGCAAATACTTCTAATTCCAAAGCGTTTCTCCTCTTTTTTTACTACTAACGCCAGAGTATATAAACTCTGGTCTCATTTTATCACGTACTCTTTATTGTACGATAATTTTCTTTATTAGTCAAAGGTTTAGAAGAAATAATGTGAAATATTTCAGTTAAACGAAAGACCTGGGAGATACACTCACAGGTCTATTGATTTATTTATGACACAAGACCACAGCCCAATGCCAACCACAAACTGCCAGAGGATCCCTACAGAGATAAAGGACCATTTATTGCGCCAGATTAAGTAAAAGGCCCCTTTCAGGTTCTGCTAGTAACTCCGTTTCATCTCAATCCCTTTCCTTTTCTTTCATTCCCCTAGAATAGCGGAAAAGCCTCCCTTGTCAATGCGTTTCAAAAGAAAAAGGCTGGGTAAGCCAACCTTTTCTATTTATTCAGCTAAGAGCACTTCTTTGATGGTTTGTTTTTGGAGTTTTCTGTTGGATAGATAAAAGAGACTTTCATAAACCACAGCAAAAACGATCAAAGTCCAAAAGCACACATTCCAGTCAAAGTTATGCTCAATCTTTTCAGGAACGGTGTCTTTGATCACACCAATCAAGATTTCCATGATGCCATATTGATAAGCCGTCCCAAGAACAAATCCTAGATAGGCCCAGAAACGATAGGGAGAGAGAATATGACTTTGGCATTCACGATCGGTGTAGCCAAAAGCCTTCATCAAGGCCAAGGTTTCACGACTTTCTGAAACGACAATCCCCAATGACAAAAAGAGGATCGAGAAAGAAAGGATCAAACCAATCATAATCATCATGGTTTGGATGATGTCATCTGTGTAGTCCCTTAGCCCAAAAGACAATTGAACCATGGCCGCGAAACACATGGAGCCAAAGACCACAAAAAACAGGATCGATTTTCTCCCCCAAATCAGCGACAAAGACAGCTCTTTTAGGAAGGATTTTTCTTTCTTAGGAGCACTTTTTTTTCTTTTGACCTTAATCGGTGTTGGGTATTTTTTCAATAGGCGAAGGGCCGGCGTTTGTAGTTGTCTTCTAGCATAGCCAATCGCAAGAACCATAAAGAAAGTCGTTGGCAGTATCACTAAAGCGACCAGGAGCTGCCAGTGAAAATGAATGGTAATGTCTGGCAAAATCCCCTTCTCATTGCGAAAGTCATAAAAATGCCCCATCATAAGAAAAGAAGCGAAATAGCCAAGAAGCGCTCCAACTCCAAAACTGAGCCCAAAAGCCCAAAATCGTTTCGCCAACTGGCCCTTGCTATACCCCAAAGCCTTTAAAATTCCTAATTGTTCCTTGTGGTCATCGACAAATTGTTTGATATAAAAACACATGAGAAGGATCGACGTCAAGGACAAGACAACCCCACTGACCATGGCTACCATCCAAGATAGCGAAACCTGGGCATCATAGTAGGTCTGAATCATCGGATTGGTTTTAGAAATCTCCAACTGCTCGATATCCAGATAAAAATTCAAGAAGAGATTGGCCACAAAGACTGCACAAGCCCCAATGATACTGACGACAACTAATTTTCGAATATCTTTTACTGAAAACATGGCTTACCATCCAATCTCATAAGCTGTCTGTGGCTGATCATTGGTCACAACTTGAGTAATCTTGCCACTATTGACGCGAATGACGGTTCTGGCCATATCCGCAATATTTTGGTTGTGCGTCACCATGATGAGGGTAAAACCAAGCTTTTCCTTTAACTTCCAGATATAGTCGAGAATCTTGCGCCCTCTTTCTTCATCCAGGGCCCCCGTCGGCTCATCTAAGAAAAGAATCTCTGGCTTTTTGGCCAGGGCACGTGCAATGGAGACTCTCTGCTGTTCCCCACCAGACAATTCACTTGGATACTTGTCTAGCTTATCGCCAAGACCCAAATCTTCGATAATTTGCAAAAAATCATGATTGTTTGCCAGGTCAGCTCCCATCTTTACATTTTGTCTGACCGTAAGATTCGGCAATAAATAATACTGCTGGAAAATAAAGGCAATCTTCTCACGTCTAAAGGCCGTCAATTGAGCATCCGTGAGCTGCGATAAATCCTGTCCTTGAATGAGAATATGCCCCTCATCTACCTTTTCTAATCCGGATAACACGTTTAAGAGGGTTGACTTTCCTGATCCAGAAGGACCTAGTATAACCACATCATCCTGGTCTTGAATCTGTAGATCAATCCCTTTTAAGACCTTGCTTTGGCCGTAGCCTTTGTGAACATTTTCTAGTTGAATCATTTCTTTCCTACCATTTCTTTGATGAGAGATTGACAAACTTCTGTCAATAAACCAATCACTTCTTCCATGCTGAACTGATAAATACCAGAAGCAACCATAGAGGCCATACCGTGTGAGTAGATGAATAGATGCTGGTACAAGCGACTAGCTTCCTCTAGCGTCAACGGATAGTCTGCGACAATCGAATCCAGAACCAATTGGTAACTATGATCCTTCATGGAAAGAAAATCTTGAAAGCGACGAATCGGATCTTTGCTAGGATTTTGGAAAAGCAATTGAAAAAGTTGGGGCTCTTTTGAGGCAAACAGGATATAAGCAACTCCGACAGATCGAAAAGGCTTCTCATCTTCTAAAGCCTTTCGTATATACTCCACCACCACCATCTCCGCAGCAACAATAACCTCTGCTTGTAACTCAGCCATATTTGCAAATTGCCCAAAAATGACTCTTGGTGTGGCTCTCAATTTCTCTGCTAATGCTCGAGCCGTCAAACTAGCTATTCCCTCTTCTCTCACCAATTGTAAAGCTGTCCCAATCATAGCCTCTTTACTAAATTTAACCTTAGGTGGCATAAGACTCCTTTCACGCAACGTTTGTTGCGCAACGTTTGTTACCTAAAAGATTACCATAACAAAGAAAACTTGTCAAGAAAAATCTGTAAAGCATAGAACAAAAAAACCAGCCCACTGATACAAGTGACGTCTGGTATACTAAATCTAGTCCCGAAGATTCGAACGGCGCTTGAAAACTTTACCCAGCAGAAGCTCACAATAGCCATAGCCATAGATATCCGTTAGATTAAGGTGTTGATGCCAATCGACAAGGCCGCCTCCACCTCATCTTCACTCATCTGGCTGATCAGCATCATCCTAAGGACAATGATTAACAAATGCTCATTTTCAGCAACATCCATATAGTTCATGTCCTTCTCATTTTCATTCTTTTTTCATTATAAAGTAAAGAAGACCAGACAGCAATGAATTCGTAAAACAAAAACACCTCCAGTATTCACTGAAGGTGTCTCTTTTAGTGATAGCTTAAAGCTCGTTTAAAGGTTTTCCAGATACCTAAATCATCTGTTTGGAGGACTAGGCTGGCATACATACGTCCGATAAAGGCTGTTGCAGTCACAGCAAATACAACTGTTATCGCAAGAGAAATCCAAGCCTCGATACTATTTGCATAACCATTAATAGCTCTGAAAGGCATAAAGAAGGTTGAGATGAATGGGATATAAGATCCAATTTTCAAAACCAAATTATCCCCAGAAGCCCCTAAGGCGGTTACCCCTATAAAACCTACCATAATTAAGAGCATCAAAGGAGACAAGGCCTTACCAGAGTCTTCAGGTCGAGAAACCATAGAACCTAAGAAGGCAGCCAAGACAACGTACATGAAAAGACTAACCAAGACAAACAACAAGGTGTTCAGAGAAAAAGCTTCTCCCAAATGACTTAGAATACCTGAATTAGCCAAGAAAGGCATATCCTTAAAGAATAAGATAGCTCCAAGTCCGCCTACAACATAAATACCAATATGAGTCAAAATGACAAGAAGTAAGGCAATCATACGTGCGTAAAAGTAGTGACTAGCACGAATACTTGAGAAGACCACTTCCATAATTTTTGTCCCTTTTTCACTGGCTACCTCTTGAGCAGTGACACTGGCATAAGTAATCAAGATCATATAGAGGAAGAAGCCTAGTCCTGCTGCCGCAAAGGTTTGGACCATCTTTTTACTTTCCTTAGATTCATCAATCTGCTCTGAGAATTGAATCGTTTGTGCCAAGTGCTGTTCCTGTTCCTGAGATAAATGTGCCTCCGAACGATTGAGTTGGTATTGAAGCTCATTCAACTTAGTTGTCACAGCTAACTTAATGCCACTCTCTAGTGAAGTTTCACCGTGATAGACTGCCTTGAGAATACTACCTTCTTGATCAATGGTCAAATAACCTTTTATTTTTTCATCCTTGATGGCTTCTTGGGCGCTTGCTTCATCCTTATAGTCAACATTAATGCCATTGGTCGATTTAAGACTCTCTGTTACAGCAGGCACCGAACTAACTACAGCCACCTTATTATTCTGAGCCAGAGAGGAACCTTGAAGATAGCCAATTCCTCCAGATAAGCCGATAAAGAGAAAGGGCGAGATTACCATAAAGAAGAAACTCCAGGATTTGACATGACGTAGATAAGTTTCTTTGATTACAACCAACATATTTCTCATACTTCCACCCCTGATTCTAGTTTAAAGATTTCATCAATTGTCGGAGCTTGCTGGTCAAAGGTCGCGATATAGTGTCCTTGAGTCAAGATAGCAAAGAGCTCCTGTCCAGCATTTTCGTCATCTAGGATGAGCTTCCAAATTCCCTGCTTGGTCAAGCTAGCATGAATGACATGTGGGAGTTTTTCCAAGTCTTCCTGACTCTTTTCACTTGCAACAAAGAGTCGCGTTTTGCCGTATTGATTACGAACATCTTGGACTGGTCCATGCAAGACGACACGCCCATCACGAATCATAAGGATATCATCACATAGCTCTTCGACATTGGTCATGACGTGGTCTGAAAAGATAATGGTTGCACCACGTTCTTTTTCTTTGAGGATTACCTGCTTGAGCAATTCGGTATTGACTGGATCCAGACCACTAAAAGGTTCATCTAGGATAATCAGATCTGGTTCGTGCATTAAAGTAATAATCAACTGAATCTTTTGTTGATTCCCTTTTGAGAGACTCTTAATCTTGTCTGTCAATTTTCCCTTGACTTCCAGTTTCTCCATCCATTGAGGGAGTTTTTCTTTGACTTCTTTGGCATCCATGCCTTTTAACATGGCTAGGTAACGAACCTGCTCTAGAACTGTCAACTTAGGCATGAGACTACGTTCCTCGGGTAGATAGCCAATCCGAGCATAGGTTTCCTGACGAATTTCCTGGCCATCAAACTGAATTTCTCCTTGATAATCCAAAAATTTCAAAATACTGTGAAAAATGGTTGTTTTCCCAGCTCCATTTTTCCCAACCAGACCTAAAATTCTTCCAGGCTGAGCTTGAAAGTCAACGCCAAACAAGACTTGTTTGGGACCAAAACTTTTTTCAAGATTGCGGACTTCTAACATAATCCACCTCCTACTAATCTTACCCTCATTATACTCCTTTTTTTAGTCATTACAAGGATTTATGTACATTTTTATTAGTAGAATTTACTAGGCATTTTTTATATCAAGACGAATAAGATTCAACTTCATTTTTCTTTCTAATATTTGGCATTTACAAAGACAAAAAAATCCATCCCTCAGGATGGATTTTAGACTGTTAACGCACTTCTGCATTCACTTTTTCTTCAAGTGATGCTTGGATTTTTTCCATGTAGCGTGCGACTTCTTCGTCGGTCAAGCTATCTCCTGGATTTTGGAAGGTCAAGCTGTAGGCCATGGACTTCATACCAAGTCCTAGTTTTTCACCTGAGAAGACATCGAAAAGTTTGATATCTGTCAAACGTTTCACGCCAGCAGCTTTGATGGCGTCTACCACATCTTGGTGAGTCACTTCTGCTTTGAGGAGAAGGGCGATATCACGGCTGACTGCTGGGAATTTAGTAATTTCCACAAAGGCTTCTGCTGGTTGAAGGGCTGCCTCAATAGCCGAAAGGTTAAGCTCGGCTACATAAGTTTCAGGGATATCATAAGCCTTAGCAGTGACTGGATGCACTTGCCCAAGGAAACCAAGAACTTGGTCGCCGAGTGAGATCAAGGCTGTACGTCCTGGGTGAAGACTCTTAATCTCTTGCGTTGCTGTATAGGTCGCTACAAAACCCAAACGAGTAAAGAGTGCTTCAAGGATTCCCTTAGCATAGAAGAAGTCAACAGGAACAGCTGCTGTTTGGAAGTCTTTTTCAGCGACTAAACCAGTCAAAGCAAAGGCGAAACTGTTGATTTCATTTGGCAAGTCTTCTTTTGGGTTACCTGTTTGTTCAAAGACTTTTCCAATCTCATAAAGAGCCAAGTTTTTATTCTTACGCGCTACGTTGTAGGCAACTGTATCTAAAATACCTGAAACCATATTTTGACGGAGGACCGAACGATCCACAGTCATTGGCCACATGAGCTCTGTCAAATGAGTTGGTTGAATGGTAAACTCAACCGCTTTTTCAGGAGTTGTCAGTGCATAGGTGATGATTTCAGTTAAGCCTGCCCCTTCTGCAATGGTACGAACTTGACGGCGCAATTTTTGTGTCGCTGTTAATTCACCTGCTGTACCATCGTCTTTTGGAAGACTGGTTGGCAAACGGTCATATCCATAGATACGAGCGATTTCTTCAAAGAGGTCTGCTTCGATAGTGATATCCCAACGGCGACGTGGAACGCTAACTGTGAAGGATTCTGCATTTCCAGAAAGGCCAAATCCTAGACGACGGAAAACATCCTCTACATCCGCGTAGGAAAGCTCAGTACCAAGGACACGGTTAACGTCTGCAAGAGTTGAAGAAACTTCCACATCAGATGTATCCAAGTGGCCTGCTGAAACGATACCCTTCCGCACGGTCGCACCAGCCAATTCCGCAATCATACTTGCTGCCGCATCAAGGGCTTCATTAACGGTTGCCACGTTGATTCCCTTTTCAAAGCGAGAAGATGATTCTGAGCGAAGATTGAGGCAACCACTTGTCTTACGGATAGATTTGCCATTGAAGACAGCAGCTTCAAGAACTACACGAGTAGACTTTTCAGAGATTTCTGTAGCTTGTCCGCCCATGACACCTGCAAGGGCAACAGGTTTATCAGCAACAGTAATGACTAAGTCAGTTGTTTCCAACTCACGCTCTTCCCCATCCAAGGTCACTAATTTCTCACCAGCACGTGCTTCACGCACACGGATGTCGTTTCCTTCAAAGGTATCTAAGTCAAAGGCATGCATAGGCTGACCAAAGTAAAGCAGGATATAGTTGGTCACGTCGACGACATTGTTAATAGGACGAATACCTTCGTTCATGAGGAGGTTTTGCAACCATTGTGGACTTGGTGCAATCGTCACATTGTCCAAGATACGGGCTGCATAGTAAGGCGCCTTGTCTGTCTCAATGCTGACAGAAAGAGCATCCGCTGCAACTTGGTCTGTTTCTGTTAAAGTAAATTCTTTAAAATTGACTGACTTGTCATAGATAGCTGCTACTTCGTGAGCTACCCCACGCATAGAAAGAGCGTCTGCACGGTTTGGAGTGATGGAAAGTTCGATGATTTCATCATCCAAGTCTAGGTAAGAGAAGACTTCCTCACCTGGAACTGCATCATCTGGCAAGATTTGGATGCCATCTGCAAATTCTTTCGGTACAACAGAGTCAGAAATTCCTAATTCACCAAGTGAGCAGATCATTCCGAGAGATTCCAAACCACGGATTTTCCCTTTTTTGATTTTGTAGTTGTCAGCGATGCGAGCTCCTGGAAGAGCCACCATAACCTTGATACCAGCACGCACATTCGGTGCACCACAGACGATTTGACGGGCTTCTTCTTCGCCAACGTTAACCTGACAAACATGAAGGTGAGTTTCTGGCACATCTTCACAAGACAAGACTTCACCGACGACAATTTTTGAGAGACCAGCAGCAGGTGATTCCACGCCTTCTACTTCGATCCCTGTAGTTGACATTTTTTCAGCCAACTCTTGTGATGGAACATCAATGTCCACCAATTCTTTTAACCATTTATAAGATACAAGCATAATTTAATTCTCCAGAATGACAGTTGCCACTCTAGTTTTTTTCCTTTCCTATCATTTCATTAGAAGAATCATCTTCTTACCTTAATTTCTTTTTCAGTAACCAATCCGTATCTACCTTTTGCCCAACCATAAAACGATGTTGACTAAATTTTTCAAAACCATATCGATTATAAAATGCTTGAGCTTTTGTATTATGCTCCCAAACACCTAGCCAAGCCCAGGAAAAACCATTTTTTTCGGCATGTTCCAGAGCGAATTCAAATAGTTGCTTACCAAGTCCAAATCCTTGATATGTTTGTAGTACGTAGAGGCGTTGAATTTCAAAAGCGTTCTCTAATTCTCTCTCGGTTTGAGCATTACCCCAGTTGACTTTGAGAAAACCAGCTATCTCCTCTTCATGCATAATGAAATAGGTTTCGGAGTCAGGATCTTCCAACTCAGTTGACAAAACTCTCAGATTATAAGCCTCTTCAAAGTATTCCTGTAACTGCTCTTCCGTATTATCATGAGCAAATGTTTCACGAAAGGTTTGTTTGGCAATTTTTGCTAACACCTCAACATCTGCTATTTCTACTTTTCTAATCATTATTTAAACTGTTCTGAGAAGCGGACATCGCCTTGGTAGAATCCACGGATATCGTTGATTCCGTAACGAAGCATAGCGACACGCTCTTGACCAAGACCAAAGGCAAAGCCAGAGTAAACAGTTGCATCAATACCACTCATCTCAAGGACACGTGGGTGAACCATCCCGGCACCCATAATCTCGATCCAACCTGTTTTCTTACATACGTTACAGCCGGCTCCTCCACACTTGAAGCATGAAACATCCACCTCAACAGATGGCTCAGTGAATGGGAAATAAGATGGGCGTAAACGAATTTGACGCTCTTCACCAAACATTTTTTGTACAATCAACTGAAGGGTTCCTTGAAGGTCCGCCATAGAGATGTTTTTACCAACAACCAAACCTTCGATTTGGTGGAACTGGTGACTGTGGGTTGCATCATCCGTATCACGACGGAATACACGTCCTGGTGAGATCATCTTCAAAGGACCTTTTGAAAAATCATGGGCATCCATAGCACGCGCCTGAACTGGAGACGTGTGAGTACGAAGCAAGATTTCTTCTGTGATATAGAAAGTGTCCTGCATATCACGAGCTGGGTGATCCTTTGGAAGGTTCATACGTTCAAAGTTATAGTAGTCTTGCTCCACTTCAAAACCATCCACTACTTGGTAACCCATCCCGATGAAGATATCTTCTATTTCTTCACTAGTTTGTGTGAGGACGTGACGGTGACCAGTCGCAACTGGACGACCTGGAAGTGTAACATCAATGCTCTCACTTGCTAGTTGAGCTTCCACTTTCTTTTCTTCCAAGAGCTTAGCTGATTCTTCAAATGCAGCTGTCAAAACATCACGAGCTTCATTGACGTGTTTCCCGATAACAGGACGCATTTTTGCAGAAACATCTTTCATCCCTTTCAGGATTTCAGTAAGGGAACCTTTTTTACCAAGGACAGAGACGCGCAATTCTTGCAGCTCTTTTTCATTTTCAGCAGAAATCTGCTTCAAGCTAGCTAGCGTTTCTTCACGAAGCGCTTTTAATTGTTCTTCAATAGTTGACATAATTCCTCCATCAGTCACTCGTAAGATAAAAAGAAAACCACATGTCAAAAACTCCACTCGGAGCGTTGACACGCGGTACCATCCGTTTTTATCTGACAAGCCAGACCTTTATTTCTGAATCCATAGGCAAGTGAATTCACCCAGCTTTCATATAGAGAGCTTTCAGTCACGGCTCTCCTCCCTGATATACTTCCCCTGAGATACTAGTCTTGCAGATTCCTATTTAATTATTATTCATTTTATCAAATTTCAAGCATTCTTGCAAGGTGTTTTGCGACTAATCAACATAGTCTCCACCTTCAAAGCCGTAATACTCTTCCAAACTGAGGCCACTTGCAGCGATGTCCTTGGCTTCTTTCCCGACGTAGCGAAGATGCCATTCCTCAGCCATATAGCCTGTTTCTTTTTCCTTACCTTTGAGGTAACGAACGACAAAGCCATAGTCTGCAGCATGGTCCAATAGCCATTGGGCAGCCTTTTCTTCAGTCACTAAATCTCCATTTGTTCCAATTAGGTCAAAGGCAAGGCCAGTTTGGTGTTCACTGTAACCAGGTCTTGCAGAATAACGGTCAGCCTCAGCCTTGCCATCTTTATCTACATAGTTTTGATAAAGCTGAGTTTGAGTTTCATAACTTCTAAAACCACTATAGTTGTCGCTAATCGGGAATCCTGCTTGTTGCATAGCTGCAATGAGTTTCAACAGTTCTGCTTTAGCGGTAGGATTTTCCCCTGGATTATAGTCTTTTGACATAGGATAATGCTTATTAGCGACAACAATCTCATCGTACTTGCCTTGAATGCTGTAGTGATCTCCTTTGTCTACTACTTCTGCTTTCTTTTGACTAGCTGCCTGAGACTTACTTCCCGCAGTTCCTTCTTGGACAGTTTTTTCTTCCGTTGAAGTCTGAGTTTCTAAAGTTGCTGGCTTTTCTTGTGAGCAAGCCGCTAATGTCAAGGCTAATAATCCTGATAATACAAGATATCTTTTCTTCATCTTTAATCCTTTCATTTTACTATCTGGTTTAAAGTTTCTGATAATGTCGCAATCAAGTTTTCCAGTCTCCGATCTTTAACGTGATATTCCTCAGCAACCATTTCTTCCCATGGGACCCACCAAACTGGACCACGACCATTAAGACCATGTCCCTTCATATCACCCTCTCGTCTCGGAAAAATATGCCAGTGGACATGGGCATCTCCATTTCCCAACAACTCTACATTCATCTTTTCAGCAAAAAAGGCCTTAGAGACAGCTTCCTGAACTAAGCTCATTTCCTCTAAAAAGCGGAATTTGACAGTTGGATGCAGATGATGTAATTCTGTCACATGTTCTTTTGCCAGGAATAAAGTATAGCCTTCAAAATACTGGTGGTCTCCGATGACAACATAGCCTGTTTCCAGTTCTTTTACAAAGTAGGGATTTTCCCCTGCCTTAATCAATTCAATTCGATCACAAATCAAACACATATCAGTCCTCCAACTCACTCTTGAGATAAGCGTCCACCATACGCTCGGTAGCAAGAACAGAATCAATATGAGTTCGCTCGTAAGAGTGACTAGACTCGATACCCGCTCCGAGAAGAGCGTGTTTGACTTCTGCTCCAGCTGACATAGCTGCAGAAGCATCCGAACCGTAAAATGGATAGATATCGAGTTTAAATGGAATGTCTTGGTCTTTTGCTAGGGCAACCAGATGTTGACGGAATTCATAGTGGTAAGGTCCAGAAGCATCTTTGACACAGATTGACACTGTGTACTCATCCGTCTGCTGGTCATCTCCCATTGCTCCCATATCTACTGCTAGATATTCAACAACTTGACTTGGGATACTTGAGTTAGCACCATGCCCCACTTCTTCAAAGACTGAGAAGGCAAAATGCGTAGTGACAGGAAGTTCAATCCCTTCTTCCTTATAGACTTTAAGGAGATTTAGAAGGATAGCTGCACTGACCTTATCATCCAAATGACGCGATTTGATAAAGCCTGTCTCAGTTACGACAGTTCGTGGGTCAAAGCTGATAAAGTCACCAACCTCAATACCAAGTGCGCGTGTTTCTTTTTCATTGGTCACTTTTTCATCCAAACGTACTTCCATATTGTCCTGCGTGCGTTCAGCAGTACCAGCGTCCTTATATACATGACAAGAAGTCTGGTGGATCAAAATGGTACCTGAAATAGTCTTACCTGTACTAGCCACATGAACTGTACAGTTTTCGCCTTCAATCATGTTCCAAGGATAACCACCGATACGATCCATTTTGAGACGACCGTCTGCTTTAACAGCACGAACGATAGCTCCCAAAGTATCTACATGGGCAGTCACATAGCGTTGTTGTTCGTCATTTTTACCTTTAATGGTAACATTCACTCCACCTTTGGCAGTACGGATTGGTTGATAACCTAGTTTTTCAAGAGTCTCAACTAGATAATTCGTAATTTCACGTGTAAAACCTGTTGGCGATGCGATAGCAGTTAGTTCTTTGATATATTCTACAGTTTGATTCATTTCTTCACCTCTTGCTACCATTATATCATTTTTTACATCTTAGTATGTGTGAAAATAGAAAACTAGGATAATTTGAATATAAAAGTATTTTATGGTATAATAAAAGCAGTTCTTAAGAAGAAAGGAAAAAATATGAATAAATTTTTCAAAATGACGCTTCTCTTAGCTCTACCGCTGGCATTCTTGTTGGGATGTTCAAAACAGTCATCAACAACTTCTAACTCTTCATCAACTGAGGTAAAAACCACTGAGGCTGAAACAACTGAAAAGAAATCAGAGTTAAAAACTGTAACTTTTGTAAACGATTCTCAGCCTGGTGTCCAGTCAACATTGACCTATACAGTTGACGGTGATAACGTTGTGAAACAAACTGCTCACAATGTCGCTGACCCCGAAGTCCTAAACAATACTGCAGATGATTTAAAAAATTTTGTCGAAGAAACCTACAAAGGATATAAGGGCCTCAAGGGGGTAACTTTATCTGTCGAGATTAAAGATGGTAAAGTCGTACAAGATCTTGAGATTGACCTTTCAGTTGCAAGCATTGACGAACTTAGAAAAGCTTTACCAGAAGAATACTCAGGTGTAGGGAAAAACGTTAGCTTTAAAGCCTCTAAGAAAATGTTAACAGACCTTGGTTATAAGGAAAAAACTAACTAAGAGTAATAGAAAAAAACTTGGCCAACGCCAAGTTTTTTTTATTCCATCTCAAAAGCTTCACTCTTTTGCTTATTTGGAAGAACAAGGGAAAGTAAAATCCCAATAATCGCTGGTACTAACCATGGCAATGAAGCCTTAGCAAATGGTAGAGCATTCACAATGTTGACAAGGAAGGTCACCTCAAATGAACTTCCCAAGACACTAGCTACGGCAATAGCTGTAACAAGACCCATCGTCAATTGCATGCCTGGTTTTGAAAGTGGTACAAACTTGTTCACAATCACAATCATAACAATCACAATGGTAATTGGATACAAGATAACTAGGACGGGGATAGAGTATTTGATGATTGCATCAAGACCAAGGTTGGCAATTGCAAAACCAATCAAGGTAAAGACAGTCGCATAAACCTTATAGCTGAGTTGTGGGAAACGTCCGTTAAAGAATTCAGCAGTTGAAACAATCAAACCTACAGTAGTTGTAAAGCAAGTAACAGTTACCATAGCTGCTAGGAATAATTGAGCTGTTGAACCAAAGATTTCTTGAGTCGCTTGTGACAAGATATAAACCCCTGGAGTTCCACCCTTCATCGCTTCTTCTGTCATTGGGAAGTGATTTCCAAGGAAACCTAGGCCAATGTATAGAGCACTAAAGCCAAGCGCTACGACAATTCCGACTACCCAAATGGTTGAGATGTACTCTTTTTTACTAGAAAATCCAAGTTGTTTCAAGGTTTCAACCGCGATTACACTAAAGGCAACAGATGCGAGAGCATCTAGAGTATTATATCCTTCAAGGAATCCTGCTCCAAATGCTGAAGCTTGATAAGCTGCTGTAGCTGCTTGTGGAGCATTTCCACCATATTTGAGGGCTCCAAGGATTACCAAGATGATAATTAAGAGGGCAAAAACTGGTGTCAAAACACGACCGATACGATCCAAAATCTTTGAAGGATTAAGCGCGATTAAGAATGCTGCAACAAAGTAGATAAGGGTAAAGACAATCAAGCCTAGACCTTTGTCAGCATCTGCCAAGAGGGGACTAATCCCTACTGCATAAGAAGTTGTTGCAGTACGTGGAATGGCAAAGAATGGACCAATCGACAAGTATAAAACTGCTAGATAAATCGTTGCAAACCAAGGGGAAATCTTTGTAGAAATCTCATAGATATATCCCTTAGGATTTAAGGTCCCGATGATCAAGGTCAAGACGGCAAGTCCGACACCTGAAAGTACAAATCCTGCAATGGCAGGGAGAAAGTGTTCCCCAGATTGAGCACCTAGAGTAGGGGGGAAAATCAAATTACCCGCACCAAAAAATATTCCAAACAGGAGTAATCCTGTTAAAGCACCTTTTTTAGCCATAAACTCTCCTTATATAAAATAAAATACTTTCTTAGTATAACATGATTAAAGGCTTGAAAAGGCTATCTCGGAATAATTTTAAAATGTTTTCAATTTTCTGATTTTTAGAGCAAATAAACTCCCTTTAAAACCTTTCTTATTTTCGGTCTTAAAGGGAGTTTTTTCTTATTCTAAGGCATCCATGCCACCTTGGACATTGATAACCTCATATCCTTGTTCTGCTAAAAATTGACAAGCGCGTGCTGAACGCATTCCTGATTTACAAATCACGTAGTAAAGATTATCCTTATCTAGTTGTTTATAAGTATCAGCTAATTGGCTGAGAGGTAAATTACGAGCGCCTTCTAAATGAAGAGTCTCAAATTCCTCTACTTCTCTCACATCTAATACAGAAAGCGACTCTTTCTGGTATAGTTGGTAAAAATCATTAAAAGTAATTTCTTTCATTTTTCTTCTCCGAGAATTTTTTGAATTCTTTCTTTCAAGTCAGGCAAAACATCTGCTTCAAACCAAGGATTCTTTTTCATCCAGATTTGGTTCCGAGGTGACGGGTGCACCAAAGGGTAATAATCTGGCAAATAATCCTTAAAGCGATGCACACGGTCCGTTACCTTGCCACTGACCTTTTCATGCAGATAGTAAGCCTGCGCATACTGGCCAATCAAGAGTGTTAATTGAATATCTGGCAATTCCTTCAAGAGTTTTGGATGCCACTTTTCTGCAAAACCAGGTCTGGGCGGTAAGTCACTAGATTTCCCATGTCCCGGAAAATAGAAATCCATGGGCATGACAGCAAAGTAACCTGAATTGTAAAAAGTATCTTCGTCCACCCCCAACCACTCTCGCAAGCGGTCGCCACTTTTATCCTTCCAGTAAAGTCCTGCTTCTTGAGTTTTGAGACCAGGTGCCTGCCCAATGATATTGATTCGAGCAGTCTTTGGTGCTGCAAAAAGAGGTTGGATGCCTTGCTCAGTATAGCTGGCATTCTGTGGATCCTCTATAATAGCTTGCTTGATTCTTTCAATTTGAGACATTTTCTCCTCCAAAAAGAAGTCTAAGCATTAAATCTCAGACTTCTATATCATTATTTGATCAATTCATAGATAGCTTCAGCGTAGATGGCTGCTGCACGGAAAAGATCGTCCAAGGCGATAAATTCGTTGGCTTGGTGCATAGTATCGATAGAATCTGGGAACATAGCACCGTAGGCTACACCACGCTCTAAGAGACGTCCGAAGGTTCCACCACCGATAACTTGTTCATGCCCTTTAAGCCCAGTTTGTTTTTCATAAACATTTAACAAGGTTTGGACAAGTGGATCTTCCATTGGTACATAGTGAGGTGTGTGTCCATGTTCAGAAAGGCTAACTGAAGCAACTGGCAAGCTTTCAAGAACTGACTTGATTTGCTCTGGACTTGTTCCTTTTGGATAACGGAAGTTAAGGGCAATGGTATTGTCTGCACTTGTTTCATCAAAGCGGAAGACACCAGCATTCATAGAAAGAGCACCCATCTTTTCATCCACATAAGCCACTTTCAAGTTTTTGCCTTCATGGTCATTTAAAAGAATCTTACCAGCAATGTCAAGGAAGTCTTTTGCAGGTCCTTCAAAAGCAAACTGGCTGAGGAAGAGGGCTAGATAAGTTGCACCATTGACACCTGAAGCAGGCATAGCACCGTGAGCAGATTTACCAATTACAGTCACCTTGTACTGACCGTTCTCTTCTTGGATTTCTCCTCTGAGTTTGTGCTCTGCAACAAATGCGTCTAGTTTCGCTTGCAAGTCAGCCAAGTCACCTGAAACAACTGCAGTTGCTGATTCTGGCACCATGTTTTCACGCAAACCACCTGTGAAACTGTGAAGACGAGCTGCACCCTTGTTTTCACCAGCAAAGTGGAGGTATTCTGTGATATTTCCTTTTTCACCATTGATGATAGGGAATTCAGCATCTGGAGAGAAGCCAAAGTCTGGCTTCGCAAGTCCTACATGCTCAAAGTAGTAGTCCATATCTGCCCAACCTGATTCTTCATCAGTTCCGACGATAAAGCGAACTTTTTTAGAAGTCGGAAGTCCCAATTCTTTGATGATTTTCAAACCATAGTAACATGCTGTTGTTGGACCCTTGTCATCTGAAGCACCACGCGCATAGAGACGACCATCTTTGATAGTTGGAGTGTAAGGATCAGTGTCCCATCCGCTACCTGCTGGCACTACGTCCATGTGGGCAAAGATTCCGAGAACTTCTTCCCCTTCACCAAACTCAAAATGTCCTGCATAGTTATCGACATTTTTTGTTGGGTAACCATCACGGTCTGCGATTTCAAGGAATTTCTCCAAAGCTTTTACCGGACCAGGTCCAAATGGGTGCTCCGCATCTGCCTTACTGTCATCGCGTTCTGAGTTGATTTCCAAAAGGCTAAACAAGTCAGCCAAGAGGGCTTCTTTACGTTTTTCTACTTCTGCTGTAAAATCAATAACTGTCATTTTTACTTCCTATCTTTTTTCGATAATTTCATCTACTGGCAAGCGGTAGCTTGGTTCCAACTTCTCGTCTGTGTATCCTACTGTGATCAAAAGTTCTGGACGGAAGCGTTCTTCAATTTCCAAAACTTCATTAGTTTTTGATTTGTCAAAGCCAAGGATAATGTTTGAACCGATTCCCTGGTCAGTCAATGCAAGAACTAAGTTCATAGCAACTAAACCTGCATTAAGGGCTAGGTAGTCACTGATTTGTTGTTCATTGTAACGCGCAAACTCTGCTGGAAGATTTTTCATAAAGTACTGAAGTTGTTCTTCTGAGAAGTTCTTTGCTCCACCAACACGGGCAATCTTGCGAGCTCGTTTAGCTAGGTCAGTATCTGTAAACAAGGCAATGGTTACAGGGGCAGATGCTACCTGCTCAAAGTTTGAACCGTAAGCCAATTTTGCTAGTTCAGCATTTCTCTCTCGAACCACAACAAACTTCCAAGGCTGACTGTTGTGAGCACTCGGTGCCAAGGTTGCGATTTCAATAGCCGTACGCACATCCTTGGGATCAACTGGTTTATCAATAAAATGCTTAGTCTCATGACGTTTTTTATTTAACTCAAGAAATTTCATAATTGATTTCCTTTTCTATTTCTACTGCTTCCATTTTACCACATTCTGAAAGAGCTTGCAGAGATTTTTCATTTGTGACCTAAATTATCTTTTTCTTATCTGATTTAAATTTTAGATTACAAACTCAAACTGAAAATTATAATATTTTTCTATCACTTCCATAAAAAATATATATTGGCTATTTGATTGATTGTCTGGTAAGCTAGATACCATTAAGTAAAGGAGACACACATGAAAAAATTATTCTTATTATTAGCCATTAGTCCCTTGTTGGTGGCCTGTGGACAATCTAAACAGGATAGTGCTTCAACTTCTACTACTAGCCCTAAAACCATTGTCGTAGCCACTGCTGGAGACATTCCACCTTTTGATTTTGAAAAAGATGGTAATTTAACTGGATATGATGTTGAAGTTTTAAAAGCGGTCGATGAAAAACTAGATCAATACAAGATTGAATTTCAAAAAACAGCTTGGGAGAGTATCTTCCCTGGAGTTGATGCTGGCCGTTACCAAGCTGCTGCCAACAACTTGAGCTACACCAAAGAGAGAGCCGACAAATATCTCTACTCCCTACCTATCGCAAAAAATCCTTTGGTTCTCGTGAGCAGAAAAGACAAGGCTCTTACCTCTCTTCAAGACATCGCTGGTAAAACTACACAGGATGACACTGGAACTTCTACTGCCAAGGTTGTTACGGACTGGAATCAAAGCCACTCCGACAATCCTGCTAACATCCAATACTCTGGTGAAGATGTCGCTAAACGCCTGACTGACCTCGCCAACGGTGAATTTGATTTCCTAATCTTTGATAAAATCTCTGTTCAAAAGATTATCCAAGACCGAGGTTTAGACTTGAACGTAGTCGAATTGGAAAGCAATGACAATCCAAACAACTACATTATCTTCTCAAGCGACCAAAAAGAATTTAAAGAACAATTTGACAAGGTACTCAAAGAACTCTACCAAGACGGAACCCTTGAAAAACTCAGCAAGACTTATCTCGGTGGTTCTTACCTACCAGATGCATCAGACTTAAAATAAAAAGATTGGCTCTGCCAATCTTTTTTATTCTAACAAGAAAATTATCGAAAATGTCAAAAATAGTTGACATTTTCTTTTTTTAAAGATATACTATAGTCAAATATATGCGACACAACCAAAAAAGGAGGAAGCATGAATCGTGTGAAAGAATTTCGCAAGGAATTGGGCATATCCCAGCTCGAACTTGCAAAGGATATCGGTGTCTCTAGGCAAACCATCAACATGATTGAAAATGACAAGTACAATCCTACTCTAGAACTCTGTCTCAATCTCGCTCGTAGCCTCCAAACAGACCTCAACAGTCTCTTTTGGGAAGATGATTTTTAATAAAAGGAGAAAAAATGAAAAAAGAAACCTTCACTGAAAAACTGATCAAACGCACATATGGTATTTCTGGACCACTTGATGAACACAAGCAACGTGAGGCTGACCGCATCGGAAATAAAATCTTTATGGTTCTCTTTTATCTCATGATTTTTGGCAATCTCATTCCCTTTGTCCTTGCTTATAAATATCCACAAATCGTCGCGTTTGGATATCCAATCATCATTTTTCTGGTTTCTATAGTTTGTGCTATCTATGTCAGCATTCAAACTAAAAAAACAGGTATTACTGCTATCGACCCTGATATATTGAGCCAGAAAGAACAAAAACAATTGCGCTACCCTGGCCTTAAAGCTGGACTTATCTATGGAGTTTTGATGTTCTTTGGCATGCCACTTCTCAATGTCTTAACAGATGATAGCAAGGACTATTTCGCCTCTCTTTTCAATCTAGGTCATTTCACATCAATTCTTTTCGCAGCCTTCTTTTTCGGATTAATGATGCAACTTGTTGTCTGGCTTCGCATCCGAAAAGCCAAAGAAAATCAAGACGACTATTAGGAGGAAACTTATGAAATCATTACAAACTTTAATTCTCAGTCATATTTTGGTCAGCATCTTTGTTACCTTTTTCCTAGTTTATGGTCAAGTTACGCGTCCTTTTCTGATAGTCTTCCTTTTAGCCCTTCCGGTCTTGAATAAGGGACAAAGGTTTCAGAAAATCACATCAAAAAAAATACGCCTCTTAAACGCATCTCTCTGCTTTATCCTCGTATCTCTCCCACAACTAATTACGAATTCTATGGATTGGAGATATCTCCTATTTCTAACCATCTGTATCATTTTTAGTTTGGTCTACTTCTATACTCTCTATCAACTCTTTAAAGAATTTAAGCAAAAAGAATGTTATTAATCGCTCTAAAAATCACCCCCCTAACACTTCTCCGTGCTAGGGGTTCTTTTAGTTCCTTAAATATCGTATATACTCTACTAATACGTAGATGAGGATTGTTAAACAAATGATAATCTCTAACCAAACGAGGAGGTTGAGGACCGGAAACTGCAGAATGCCTTGGGACATTTTCAATGAAGTTGCTGTGATGATGGTTGGAAAGGTTAGGGCTGAGAAGGCTGGTTGGAAACCTTGTTTTAAAATCCTTGGCAAGCGACTAAGGACAAAGAAAAAGAAGGTCTGTGATGCAAGGATCATAACTAGTAAAATCCAACTAGGAAGACTGTATCCTCCTACTCTCACTAATGCTGCCAAAAGGAGAGAAAATGGAGCACAATAAATTCCTTCTTGCCCCAGCAAAGCGAGCGGTAATGGATTTTTCCTCAAATCTTGATAAATTAGAGGGTAAAGGATAAGAGTTAAGATAAAACCAAAAATCCAAGCTCCATAGGCAATCCCAACAATGCCCACTACCGGGTAGGTCAAACTTGCTACTGCTATTCCTACATAAAGAACCGTCCAAGTTGGTGTTGCACTGGCCCTTTGTTTAACCAATGCATAGTTCTTTGTAAAGTATAAGATGAGGTAAACATCTAGAAGAAAAGCAAACCACCAGAGAATCTGTGCAACAATGCTCAAGCTCATAGGTAACTCTCGTAGCAAATAAGTTGATAAAATCATCCCTGCCATGGGAAAGGTTGCCATTCCTGACAAAACAGGGGCTTTCTTTAATTCTTGCTTACTTTCATGCCAGTTATTGAGGTGGCTCACCAAAAAATAAAACCATAAAATCAAGCCTGACAAACTAAAGATGTGTGATAAAAGCGGAAAAATATCCAAGATGAGATTTCCTGCGCCAGCCAATCCCAATAAGCAACCTGAAAAGGCTAAGGGGAGTTTTTTCATACCAACCTCCGAAAATGACGTTACTATCAGTATAGCATAAATAAAGCTCAGCTAGACAAGGCTTCATAAATTTTTTTGGCTATAAAACGATTGTCCCCTTTTAAAATACTCACTAACAATAATGATTAAAATAAATTCATCAAAAAAGTACCTATCAAGTGATAGGTACTCTTTTGACATTTCATTCTATAGCTTGGTTAGCCTTTAAAGGTTACGATAGTCGCTCCAGAACCACCTGCATTTTGTGGCGCATAGCCAAAGCTCTTGACTTGCTTGTTTCTTTGGAGATATTTGGTTACTCCTTCACGGATGACTCCTGTACCGATACCATGGATGATGTCCACTTGGGCCATGTTGTTGAGCAGGGCTTGGTCGATAAAGGCATCCAAGGCTTCCATAGCCTCCTCATAGCGTTTGCCACGAAGATCAAGTCTAGCCTGCGGTGCTTTACCAGCAGCACGCTTGACCACGTTAACTTGTTTTTTCTTGACTGGCGCTTCTTGTTGAGCTTGTACTAAGTCAAACTCTTTTTCTTCAAGCGTCATCTTAATCAAGCCAACTTGAGCTTCCCAGCGACCATCCTTGAGTTGATTAGTCAAGGTACCTCGTTGACCATAGCTTAAAACGATGATATCATCCCCAACTTTTGGAGCTCGTTTTTTCTTAGCCTTTTGGAGGACCTTGTTTTTAGAAAGATCTACTTTTTCAGGTGCTAACTTCTTGAGTTTGGCCTTGGCTTCGATAATTTCATGTGGTTTTAGTTGAGATTTACTGTGAAGATTTTTAAGAATATCATCACTCTCAACTAGAGCCAATTCAACAATCTCCGCAGCTTGCTCACGCGCCTTATTGAGTTCTGTTTCCTTCTCACGATTGAGCTCATTGTAGAGTTTTTTAAGCGCACGGTTCATCTTGAGGTTTTCTTGCTCGACCTGGCGAATATTCTCAAGACGTTTACGGCTTTCAAGCGTCTGCTCTTCCAATTGCTCAATAATACGATTGACATCATTGTCTTGATTAATCTGCTTGCTAGCATCGCCTACAATGACATCTGACAACCCTAGACGTTTAGCAATCTCAAAGGCATTGCTTCGACCAGGTACTCCCTGCATAAAGCGATAGGTCGGGCGCAAGCTAGCTGTATCAAACTCCATGCTGGCATTTTGAACATAAGCCGTTTCAATCCCATAGGCCTTGAGTTCAGGATAGTGAGTGGTTGCCATAGTCTTGACCTGACGCAAACGCAAGTCTTCTAGGATAGACATGGCAAGGGCTGCACCTTCTTGGGGATCTGTTCCTGCTCCAAGCTCATCTAGCAACAAAAGCGAGTTTTGATTGACCTTACCAAGAATATCAACAATATTAGTCATGTGACTAGAGAAGGTTGAAAGACTTTGTTCGATGGATTGTTCGTCTCCAATATCCGCAAAGACTTCCTCAAAAATCCCCACACGACTTCCCTTATCCGCCAAAATCGGCAAACCTGACTGAGCCATCAATTGCGTCAAACCTAAGGTTTTAAGCATAATGGTCTTACCACCCGTATTGGGACCAGTGATAACGATGGCTGTTAGATCCTTACCAAAGTGTACATCATTAGCAACAGCATTTTGCACCAAGGGATGGCGAACATGGAGGAGTTGAATCTCCTGGTCCTCAGAGACTTGAGGAACTACTGATCCTGTCTCTTGGATAAAGCGAACCTTAGCCCGAATCAAGTCTAAATGTCCAATAATCCAGGCATCATTTGCGATTTCAGCTGCATGCGGTCTTACTCGTTCAGAGAGTTCCTGAAGGATACGCATCATCTCATATCGTTCATCTGCACGAAGACTGGCGATTTCCTCACTCAGCTTGACTACTTCACGCGGTTCGATATAGACAGTGTTCCCGCTGGCAGAAATATCATGAACCACACCGGCAATCTTATTACGATAGGTATTTTTGACAGGAAGAACCTGGCGACCATTTCTACTAGCGATGATGCCTTCAGTCAACATCTGAGCCTTTTGTTTGAGAAGGTCTTGCAAGACGTCACGAACTTGGCTCTCGCTATCATGGATTTTACGACGGATTCGTGCTAGTTCCTCACTAGCAAAATTCTCAATAAATCCAGCTTCATTGATGGCCTGGAGATTGCCCTGTAGATGTGGGAAATCATGAAGTTTCTCAAACCAATTTGCCAAGTGGTCCAAGCGTACATTTTCAAGATTATCATAGAAATTTTTCAGTTCACGGCTGGCAAATATGACACGTTTGAGAAGGAGAAATTCCTCTATGTTGAGATCAGCACCCATCTCCAAACGTTTACAGGTAGCCGCAATATCTTTTGTTGCGGAAATGCTGAAATGAGGATGCTCAACAAAGAGTTCTTGCATCTCCTTCATTTCTGCAAAGGCCTGTCTAATTTTATCAGCTTTATCTGTTGGGACTAGCTCTTTTAACTGTTCTAGTCCTTGTTCCGTCAAAAGATGAGGTTCAAATAAAGCCTTGACCTTGTTAAATTCTAACGTTTCTAGTATTTTTGTATTCATCTTATTTCCTTAGTATAAAAGTTATGGCTTTTCTTATTTTCAACTCTTTAAATCAATCTCTTACTTTTCAAAATTGTAAACAAAAGGCTAGGAATAGTTCCCGCCCTTTTATCCGATTATTTTAGTAACCCAAAGCTGTTTAATGAAACTAGTTGTGAATGGAATGCTTTGGATGATATGTCTAGCTACAAAGCTATTTTCAAGTGAATTTTGAACAATTTGTAATGGCACAGTCGAGAGAATCGTTAGCATCATCTGGAGGACAAACAAGGTCACACCGATTGATAGCACACCCGCACCGATACGGTAGTATTTCCCATCAAGTATCTCACTTGGTACTAGGTTTAGAAAAAGACCAAACAAACGGCCAATGCAGTAAAAAATCGTAAAGGCTAAGAGGAAGCCGACACCTGCATAAAAAACTTTATCTAGTTGGAAAAGTTGATTGGGTGGGAAAAAGAAAGTTCCCTGTCCTTCCTGCGGATTAGCATAAGGGATTAATAAATTGAACTTCTGTCCTAAAGCTAGGTAATATTTGCTTGCAAAATAAGCTGAGACAATCGTTGCTACAAGATAATATGCTTGTAAAATAATTCCTCTGCGGTAGCCAATATAAAAGCTCCAAGCAAGGATTAATAAGAGTAGAATGGAAATCATAGGGAATCCTCAATCTTACTCTGCTCTTGTTTAGCCGCAACCACTTTATAACGGAGCGATTCTAACTCTTGCTCCTTATCATCAAATTCAATCTCACGGCTGAGCTGTGTTGACAAGCAGTTAACCGCTAAGAGAATAGCTACTGTCTCATCATCAGCTCCAGGCATTTGTTCTTTGATTGCTTCATACTTTTCCGTCGCAACTTTAGCAATCTCCTCCATGAAAAGATTGTCATGTTCAGTTGTCAGCGTTAATGTTTTTTTCCCAAATGTAAACTTGAATCGATTTAAATTTGCCATAAAATTCACCTCACGATATTATACCAAATTTCACTTAGTTTGTCAGTTTTTACCAATTCTAGCGTTTTTATGGTACAATAGAGACTATGGCAAGTATCACATTAACTCCGAGTGAAAAGGAAATTCATGCATTTATTCAAAAGCATGAACATGCACTCACTCCTAGTAAAAATCCCTATATTCGCTACTTTTTAAAACTTCCGCAAGCTAGTGTTTCCGTCTATACATCTGGGAAAATCCTCTTGCAAGGAGAAGCCGCTGAAAGCTATGCTAGCTTTTTTGGTTATCAAGTAGAACAAATAGTTAGCGGGCAAAATTTCCCCTTGATTGGAACAGATGAGGTTGGAAATGGTTCCTACTTCGGTGGTCTGGCTGTAGTGGCGTCATTTGTAACTCCTGATCAACATGACTTTTTACGAAAACTCGGGGTTGGAGATTCTAAAACACTAACTGACCAAAAGATTCGTCAGCTTGCTTCCCTTCTTAAGGAGAAGATTCAGCATCAAGCACTCCTTCTTTCGCCAAGTAAGTATAACGAAGTCATCGGTGAGCGCTACAACGCCGTTTCTGTTAAGGTAGCTCTTCACAATCAAGCAATCTTTCTCCTCCTTCAAAAGGGAGTTGAGCCTGAGAAAATTGTTATTGACGCCTTTACCAGCTCACAGAACTATGATAAGTATCTAAAAAATGAAGCCAATCATTTTCCTAATCCAGTCACGCTAGAGGAAAAAGCTGAGGGCAAGTACTTGGCTGTTGCAGTTAGCTCCATTATTGCGCGTGATCTCTTCCTAGAAAATCTTGAAAACTTAGGACGAGAGTTAGGATATCAACTTCCAAGTGGTGCTGGTGCTGCTTCTGATAAGGTAGCCAGTCAAATTTTACAAGCATATGGAATGAAGGGCCTTAACTTCTGCGCCAAACTACACTTTAAAAATACTGAAAAAGCAAAAAAAATGCTAGAAAGGTAAATTATGAAATACATTATAAATTTTTTAAAAGAATGGGGAATTATCTTCCTACTTATCGCACTAGTAGGGCTTAGTCGTATCTTTCTTTGGAGTAATGTGCGTGTAGAAGGACACTCTATGGACCCTACTCTAGCTGATGGAGAAATCCTCTTTGTTGTCAAACACCTCCCTATCAATCGCTTCGATATCGTAGTTGCCCATGAGGACGACGGAAACAAGGATATCGTTAAGCGTGTTGTCGGTACACCGGGTGATACCGTACGTTTTGAAAACGACAAACTTTATATCAATGGTCAAGAAACTGATGAACCATATTTGGCAGAATACCTCAAACGATTTAAAGAGGATAAACTCCAATCTACCTATACTGGAGAAGGTTGGGATGGAAAAAAAGGCGAGTATTTCAGAAGCATTGCTGAAAAAGCTCAAGCTTTCACCTTAGATGTAAATTACAACACTAGTTTCACCTTCACTGTTCCAGAGGGGCAATACCTCCTACTTGGTGATGACCGTCTGGTATCTAGTGATAGCCGACATGTTGGTACTTTTAAAGCAAAAGATATCATTGGAGAGGCAAAATTCCGTTTTTGGCCACTCAAACGTATTGGAACAGTCTAATATCACTAAGAGGCCGAGAATACTAATCTCAGCCTCTTCTCATTCTATTCTGAATGATAGATTTCATTCAGAAATGTAAAGGAATTATATGGAAGTTTATTTTACAGGTACGATTGAACGTATTATTTTTGAAAATGTCAGCAACTTTTACCGTATTCTCCTTTTAGATATAGAGGATACCAATGCTGAGGACTTTGATGATTTCGAAATCATTGTTACAGGAACTATGGCTGATGTCATTGAGGGCGAAGAGTACACTTTTTGGGGCCAGATTGTCCAACACTCCAAATACGGAGAGCAACTACAAATTACCCGTTATGAAAGAGCAAAACCGACTAGCAAGGGCTTAGTTAAGTATTTCTCTAGTAGCCATTTCAAAGGGATTGGGCTCAAAACTGCTCAGAAGATTGTGGAACTCTATGGAGAAAATACCATCGATGAAATCCTAGAGCATCCTGAGAAACTCAAAACTATATCAGGGCTGTCTTCTAAAAGTCGTGAGGCCTTTGTATCTTCACTCCGTCTCAACTACGGGACTGAAATGATCTTGGCCAAGCTTGCCAACTATGGCATTCCTAATAAATTAGCTATTCAAATTCAGGATACCTACAAAGAGGAAACTATTGATATCGTTGAAAATTATCCCTACCAGTTGGTAGAAGATATCAAGGGCTTAGGCTTTACCATCGCTGACCAATTAGCACAAGAATTGGGCATTGAAAGCCAAGCACCTGAACGTTTCCGAGCAGGAATCATTCATAGCCTTTTAAACGCTTGTATGGAAAGTGGGGATACTTATGTTGAAGCTAGAGACTTATTAGAAAAGACTCTAAATCTACTGGAATCCTCACGTCCTGTAGAACTGGAACCAAGTCAACTTGCTCAAGAATTGTCCAATCTCATAGAAGAAGAAAAAGTCCAACAAGTTGACACCAAAATCTTTGATAACAGTCTCTTTTTTGCAGAGGAAGGGATTCACAATCACCTCATTCGTATCCTTGAAAAAGAAGAAAACGATAAACAAGAAACAGAAATCATCCAGGAGCAGATCGCAATTGTTGAGGAAGAATTAGGCATCCAATACGATGCCATTCAAAAACAGGCAATCTGCGATTCTATCCAAAACAAGGTCTTTATCCTGACCGGCGGACCTGGTACTGGAAAAACCACTGTTATCAATGGGATTATTGCCGTCTATGCTCTATTAGAAGGACTGGACCTTCGAAAGAAAAGTAATCTACCGATTCTCCTTGCTGCTCCAACTGGTCGTGCGGCTCGTCGCATGAATGAGCTAACAGACTTGCCAAGTGCAACCATTCACCGCCACTTGGGTATGACTGGAGATGACGACACTAGCCATTTAGAAGATTATCTAGATGCTGATTTTATCATCGTAGATGAGTTCTCAATGGTAGATACTTGGCTAGCCAATCAACTCTTCTCAAATATTTCCTCTACTAGTAAAATTCTCATCGTAGGAGATAGTGATCAGTTGCCTTCGGTTAGCCCAGGTCAAGTTCTAGCTGATTTGCTCCAGATTCCAAGTATTCCGCAAACACGCTTGGAACGAATCTACCGCCAGAGCGAAGAATCAACCATTGTCACACTTGCGAGTCAGATTCGTCAGGGAATTTTACCTGCAGATTTCACTCAGAAAAAAGCAGACCGTTCCTACTTTGAAATCGCTAGTAACCAGATCCCAGCGACCATTGAAAAAATCCTAGACGCTGCCATCAGAAGTGGCATCCCTGCACGAGACATCCAAGTTCTAGCTCCTATGTATCGTGGTACAGCAGGAATCGATGCCATCAATCAACTCATGCAAGAACTACTCAATCCTCTTCAAAAGGGACAGATTAGTTTTGAAGCAAGTCAGTTTCAGTATCGTAGTGGAGATAAGGTCATTCATTTGGTTAACGATGCAGAAGTCAACGTTTTTAACGGAGACCTAGGCTACATCACGGACCTCATTCCTGGAAAATACACTGAGTCCAAACAAGATGAGATGATGATTGATTTTGATGGGAACGAAGTCGTCTATCCACGCAACGAATGGTATAAAATTCGTCTTGCCTACGCCATGAGTATCCATAAATCTCAAGGAAGTGAATTCCCAGTTGTCTTTCTTCCCATCACCAGCGCTAGCAAGCGTATGCTGGAGCGCAACCTCATCTACACTGCTATTACTCGGGCTAAAAGCAAACTCATTCTACTCGGTGAACTTCAAGCCTTTGATTATGCGACTAAACATATCGGAACTGCTCGAAAAACCTATCTGATTGAACGTTTCAGCGACTTAACTGAAAGCTCTCAAGAAGTAAATGAGCCAATTCTTGAAACAGAAAACCAGATTGATCCACATCAACCTTATATCCTAACTGAAGAAAACTGGACTAGTATTCCAGCTATGATTGGAATTAGTCAAGATGACCTTGATGAGTTTTTCGGAAAATAAAGCACAAAAAAACCACCGAACCCGGTGGTTTTTTATCTTTTCAGATTATTTTACTGTTGCAGTGCTTGTGATCAATTCAACAGCTTTCTTGATTGTGATATCGTGTTTCAACATATCTGCTGAAAGCAAGCTTTGTACTTGGGCAACTTCCATGTTGTAATCTGCAGCCAATTGCTCGATTTCTTTTTGGATTTCTTCTTCAGTAGCGTCAAATCCTTCAGCTTTCGCAACTGCTTCGATAACAAGGTTAGTCTTAGTGCGTGACTCAGCTTCTGCTTCGTATTGTTTGTGAAGGTCTTCTTGAGTAGTTCCAGTGATTTGGAAGTACATGTCAGGGTTAATACCTTGACGTTGCAAGTTTCCAAGGAACTCATTTACTGAGCGGTGAACTTCTTCGTGGATCATTTCTTCTGGAAGTTCTACGATTTCAGCGTTTTCAACTGCTTTATCGATTGCTGCACCTTCAACGGCATCAGTGTATGCTTCTTCTTTAGCAGCAGCTAATTCTTTGCGGTATTTTTCTTTCAATTCGTCAAGAGTTTCAACTTCTTCGTCGATATCTTTTGCTAGTTCATCGTCAAGAGCTGGAACTTCTTTAGCTTTAACTTCGTGGATAGTTGTTACGAATTTAGCTTCTTTACCTGCAAGATCTTCTGCTTGGTAGTCTTCTGGGAATGTTACGATAACGTCAACAGTTTCACCAGCTGAATGTCCAACTAATTGGTCTTCGAAACCAGGGATGAATTGACCTGAACCAAGTCCAAGTGAGAAGTTTTCACCTTTTCCGCCATCAAATTCAACACCGTCGATAGAACCAACAAAGTCGATAACAACAGTGTCGCTGTTTTCAGCAGCACCTTCTTTGATTACCAATTCAGCCAAGTTGTTGCGTTCACGTTCGATACGCTCTTCAACATCAGCGTCAGTTACTTCTTTATCTACATCAACTGATACTTCAAGGTTTTTGTATTCACCCAATTTTACTTCAGGTTTTGTAACAACTTCAGCAGTGATAACCCAATCTTGACCTTTTTCCATAGAAGTTACGTCAATTTTTGGTTGAGCAACTACTTCAAGACCAGCTTCTTTAACAGCTGCTTCATAAGCGTCTGGTAAAAGAGCGTTCATTGCATCTTGGTAAAGTGCTTCTTCACCAAATTTTTGGTCGAAGATAGGACGTGGAAGGTGACCTTTACGGAAACCTGGAACGTTAAGAGTTTTCTTTACTGAGTTAAATACACGGTCCAATTCTGGTTTGATTTGGTCTTGAGAGATAGTGAAAGTCAAGACACCACGGTTTGTTTCTTTGTTTTCAAATGATACAGACATTCTGTCATTTCTCCTTAAAATTTTTAATACAGTCCATTATACCACATAGTAGCGAACTTTTTCAAGTAATGGATGCGCTTTTCGTCCATGCTTCAGTTACATCCTATATCCCTTAAAATTCATCAGAACCCACCAGATGATGTTGAAAAGCATAAACTGCTGCCTGGGTACGATCACTGACCTCAAGTTTGGCTAGGATATTGGAGACATGGGTCTTGACTGTCTTAAGGGAGATAAAGAGCTCATCTGCAATGCGCTGATTTTCATAGCCCTTGGCAATCAGTTGAAGGACATCGCGTTCTCGCGCAGTTAATTCTTCGTGAAGTTCCATATGATTGCGGTGGTATTCTACTTTCTTACTCACCTCTTGTTCGATCGCTAGCTCTCCAGCTGCCACCTTTTGAACAGCATGGAACAATTCATCGGCACTTGATGTCTTGAGCATATAACCCCTAGCCCCAGCATTTAAGACTGGCATGATTTTTTCATTGTCTAGATAAGAAGTCACAATCAAAATTTTAGCCTCTGGCCATTCTTTGAGAATAGCTAGAGTTGCGTCAATTCCGTTGACTTCAGGCATAACAATATCCATGACGATCACATCTGGACGAAGCTCCAAGGCCATGGAAATCCCTTCTGCTCCATTAGTTGCTTCTCCAACAACCTCTACATCATCTTGTAGTTCAAAATAACTTTTTAAACCAAGTCGCACCATTTGGTGGTCATCTACTAATAATAGTTTCATTTTATTTCCTTTTGTTCGTCAATCAAGCAAGGGGATCCGAATATCCACTGCCAAACCTTGCTTGGGTGCTGTTAGTAGTTGTATGCTCCCTGCCATATCTTCCACTCGTTCTTTGATATTGCGCAGTCCATAGCTCAGTTCATCAACATCATCTAACTGAAAACCGAGACCGTTGTCTACTACCTTTAACTGCAAGCCTGTTTCCGTTTGATAAAGATAAACATCTAGACAAGAAGCTTGGGCATGACGGAGAGTGTTACTAATCAATTCTTGGACAATACGAAAGACATGCTCCTCAATCTTTTTAGGCAATTCGTCTACCTGATATTTAAAACTGACTTTGAGTTCACTTTTTTCTTCAAGCTCTTTGAGAAGCAACTGAATCCCCTCAACTAGACTCTTTTGTTCCAGTTCAATAGGACGCAAATGCAAGAGTAGGATACGCAAATCTCTTTGGGCTGTCTCTAAAATAGCTGTTACACTCTGGAGTTGTGTCTGCATCTTCTCTTTGTCTAATCTGGAAGCTTGTTGACTGAGTCCTGATAAAATCATATGGGCAGCAAAAATTTCTTGGCTAACCGTATCATGCAAGTCACGCGCGATTCGCTTGCGCTCCTTTTCAATAATCACTTCTTCCTTGATCAAGGCTTGATTGTCCGCTTTTTGAATGGCTTCTGTCAATAAACCAAGCTTGCCTGACAAGTTTCTAAAACTTGCGTCTAAATCAGCATCTCCAAGGCTTTTAATATCTTTACCAGTTAGCAGACGTTTAAGATTTGCTTGGATTCTTCTTCTTGAAATTTCATCAACCATTGTCCAAAACAAGACCAATAAAAAGGCTAGAGCAAGACTAAACATCAAAGCTAGAAATAGGACTTTTTCTGTCTTCTCTAAATCTTGGAAGAGAGAAGTCCATTCCAAATCCAAGACTTTAAAAATGCTTCGAAATAGAAAAGCGACAAAGAGAAAAGAGGTGAGACCAATTAAAATATAGGGTTGTTTTTTCATCCTCTCACCACCTCAACATCTCCAACCATAGTTGTCAAAAGAATCTTAACACTCTTGGGACTCTTGAGATAGTCTCTGGTTTCTTGATGGAATTGTTCATTGCGCAAAGCTCGCTTAGGCTGGTCAAAGAAGGTTAAATCTCCGTACAGAGAATTGACGCTTAGACTGACTTCCACATCCACTGGTACAATAATTCTAGTTGTGCCGACTAGTTTTCTCAAGATGATGACATTATCATGATTACTTAAAATCACACGTTCTAGATGAATGGTATCCTTCCCCATGAGACGAAAAAGATTGATATCATCAAAGCGGCAAGTCTGGTAGCTTGAGAAGTGATGAAGATTCCCAAACCAGCGATTTTTCTCCCTCTTTACCGTCACTACTTCCTCAAAAACCAGATTGGTATCTTCTTTTTCTTGGTTCATCATAGGATAAAGCAAGAATAGGCTGTAAATCAGAGCTACAAAGATAGCTAAAATGACAAAGGGATTGAGCATGATGATAAAGAAAAATAGGATGCTCACCGCCACTAAAATGAAGTTATTCCCCTGTCTTCCAGTATAGTATCGAATCAGCAGTAAAAACAAGAGCAATATCAGTAGAAAACGGGAAAAATGCTCTGATACCATCATAATCAGAGCTCCTGTCAATAAACAAGCTTCAATAAATAGAAAAATTTGGAATTTTCGCATGTATCCGTCCTCTCCATTTAATTGTATCACAAATCCCAAAAGTCACATCCGTCTGAGGAATGATAAAGAGACCGGGACTAAAATCCCGACCTCCTTATAGTTGATCTTTTGCTTCTTTTAATTTTCCATAAAGGAGATAGTCGACCTGCTGCAAATCCTCAATTTTTGCACAATTAAGGGCACACATGATTAGACGTAGGTCTTCCTTCCAGCTTTCAACAATGGAAATAACGACATCAACAGAGTAATTTTCAACCAACTCTAACATGGTGCGTGAAAGCCCAACTGCCTTGGCTCCAAACACCAAGCATTTGATGATATCTAGTGGATTGCGAACTCCTCCACTAACTAAAAGTTCCATCTTGTCTTTCCAGTCTTGGGCATTCAGAAGAGCTTGCATGGTCGATTGACCCCAATCATTGAGGTAGTCACGTTGACCACTGCGACGGTTTTCGATATAGGCAAAGCTCGTTCCCCCACGACCAGACAAATCAACGGTTCGTATTCCCATCTCATAAGCCTTAGCAATGGTTTTCACATCCATGCCAAAGCCGACTTCTTTTAAAACAAGCGGTACAGAGATTTGCTCAACATAATCTTTCAGATTATGTTGCCATAACCTAAATTTACGCTCACCTTCTGGCATGAGCAATTCCTGCATGACATTAACATGAACTTGTAATAGAAGGGGATTCATCTCTTTTACTGTTTGTAGACCTAGTTCTACAGGTTTGTCTAAGCCAATATTGGTTCCAAGAAGGAGGTCAGGGTAACTAGTTTTGACTGAAAAAGAGACATCTGAAGGATCCTTGAGAGCAGCACTGTAGGAACCCGTTACAAATAAAATCCCACAGGCTTCAGCCACCTGAGCCAGCTTTTGATTGATTTCTCTCCCCTTATCGCTTCCACCCGTCATGGCATTGATATAAAAGGGGAAATCCCATTTTCGCCCTGCAAATTCTGTCGAAAGATCAATTTCATCTAAGTCATATAAGGGTAGCGAAGAATGAATCAGTTCAACTTCATCAAAACTATTATAAGTACTGTTTTGTTCAAGGGCATAGCGGATGTGTTCATCCTTCCGATTTGTCGTCATGTCCCATCCTTTCTTGATACAAGAGCTCAATTCCTAAATCAGCCCAGCGTTTTTTCAGTAATGTGGTCGAATCTTGGTCAAAGCTAAGTGCAATCCCACAGTCTCCACCACCAGCACCACTGCTCTTAGCAACAGCTTTCAAGTCTTGGCTGGCATTTTTTAATTGCCTGAGCGAAGGTGTGTAAATATCTGAACTCAAGCCTTCTAAAAGTTGGCTGGCTTGTTCCAGCAAGTCAATAATGGTTTCTTCTTGACCTACCTCCAAAGCCTTTACCAAGTTAGCTACTGTTTCTTTTGAAGCCTGTAAAAAGCTAGAGTTCATATTATCCTTGATTTGCTTGACCATGTGACTTGATACAGCCACTTCCTTGGTCCAACCAACCAGAAAGTCAAATGTCAAGACCGGTTCAACACTCCTAATAGAAAAGCCCCAGTCACGTGCTAATACAGCCTGCAAATCTTCTTTTTCTAGCCAATCTGCCACTTTCTCACGGTCAAATGACTGATAGAGGACGAGGTTTTCTGATACGATACAGGCAATGTCCCCCATGGAGCCATTGTCCCCACGTTTAAGAAGTACAGCACTCGCCAATTTAAACAAGAGTTCTCTGTCAGCTAATCTTTCATAGAAGGCAAGCATGGCCTTGATGACCAAAACAACCACACTGCCACTAGAACCTAGGCCAAATTTCTTCCCCTCACGCTCCATTTTCCCACGAATCTCTAAAGAAAAAGGCTGCAGTTCAACTCCTTGGGCAGTTAGATACTCCTCCACCAAGGCAACTGTTTCTTGAATCAAGGCATATGAAGAATCCGGTCGCAAGTCTACACTATAGGAAAACATATCTGAGTAGAGTCGATAATTATTAGACGCTTTAATCTCAGCCGTCATATAGATGGGAATAGCTTTTATTAGCGCCAACTGTCCTGGTTCTAAAATGGCATACTCCCCAGCCCAATAGAGCTTCCCACAAGTTTTAACAATCGTCATCTTGGCTCAAATCCTTTGTTTTTGAAACGATTAAGCGATAGCGTTGACCTAAAAGTTCTGATAAATGTTCCAAGTCCTCTTCCAAGCAAAGAACCTTGACATTAGGGCCCGCATCCATGGTAAAGTAGCAAGATTCTCCTTGTTCTCTAAGCTGACGAATAAAATCCATAGCCTCATAACTAGCATCTGTCAGATAAGAGAAGGATGGAGTTGCAGTTTTTGTCGTAGCATGCATAGCCAAGGCGTTTTTCTCTGTTAATTCTCCAACTTTCTTAAAGTCATTCTCCTTGAGGTAGACTAACATATCCTTGTAATCTTGTTCAGATTGACGAATCCACTCATCAAAAGTCGTAGAAGTTTCGACACAAAGTTTCATCCCATCTCGACTGGAAATTGGTTTTTTCTGGTCTTCCAAGACCAACATAATCATAGCTAGTTTCAAGTCAGTTTCAACAGGATAAATCTCTCCACTATCCTTGTCCCAGGCTGCCAAGGGGCCATAAAAACTACGAGATGAAGAACCCGATGCAAACTTAGCTTCCAAGGCCAATTCTCTGCGATTCAGCCCAAGTTGGAAAAATGCGTTACAAGCTTTGACCAAGGCAGATAAACCACTGGAACTTGAAGAAAGGCCTGCTGCTGTTGGCATATTGTTCTTAGTATCGATACGAACAAAACCTGCTCCTTCAGGACGGTAGCGGTCAATGATTTTACTCATCTTGTCATGCTCAGCTTCGTTTTGCAACTGACCATTGATGTAAAAGGCATCAGCGGTTTCATCTGCTGGTAAAGGAGAAAGTGTCGTCTCCGTATACATATTTTCTAAAGTCAGAGAGATACTGCTAGTCGCAGGAACCATCTCTTTTTCTGCCTTCTTTCCCCAATATTTAATAATAGCAATATTGGCATAGGAACGTACTGTTACAGGCTTTCGATCCATGTCTGAACAGCTCCTTTCTCTTCTAATCTTTCAGCTAAATCTTGAGCTAGGTGATAGTCGGCTACTAAGGCTATGATACAGCCACCTAAACCACCACCACTAATCTTAGCACCTAAAGCTCCATGTTGAAGAGCAGTTTCCACCAAGGCATCAGCCTCAAGGCTACTAACTCCTATTTCTTTTAGATTTCCATGTGCTTTTGTTAAAATCTCTCCCAGCATCACGGCATCTCTTACCTTTATTGCTTCTTCTGCTTGCTGGGTCGACTCTCCAAGTGCATACAAGAAAGGTAAAGCTTCCTTACCCTTGCTCTCTACAACTTGAATAGCTTCACGAGTGTGTCCATAGACTCCTGTATCTGCAATGACCAGATAAGCCGACAAGTCCATGGCTAGTTCTTCAAAACCAACATTCTTGATAAAACGAATAGGCTGGTCACTAAGGCAGGTCTTAGCATCCAATCCACTAGGATTCATATGGGCAATCATCTCAGCGCGATTGACCAGAATTTCTAACACATCTCGCGGTAGTTCTGCTTGGTAATAATCAAATACAGCGCGAATAGCCGCAATGCTAATGGCTGCCGAAGAACCCATTCCACGTTTTTCTGGAATAGCAGAGTCGATTTGGCAACGGATGTATGCATCTTTGATATTCAGATACTCTAGGGAAGCATAAACTGCCATGGACAAGGTGTCCTCTTCAAAAAGACGCCATGGTGTCGCTGCTGGAACCACCCGACAAGTCACTTTAACCTCTAAAAGAGGCAAAGAGATGGCTGGATAGCCGTAAACCACTGCATGCTCTCCTATTAAAATAATTTTACTATGTGCCTGACCGACACCAACTTCTTTTGTCATTTAATCCTACTATCAGACGAAAAGCGTCTGTTTCTAGATAAAATTTTAGAACTTTATTCCTTTCTATTTTATTATATTTTCACAAAAAAAGCGATTGTTTCCTTCACAATCGCTTGTTTTCATTACTGAACCCACTCACCATTATAGTTGACGTAGTAGCCACCTACAGTAGTATTCACAGCCAAGGCACCTGAACTATAAGCATAGTACCATTTCCCATTAACTTGGAACCAGCCTGTCACCATAGCTCCTGACGAACGAAGATAATACCAAGTATTATCGACATAAATCCAGCCAGTTTTCATATCACCATTTTGAGCATCTAAATAATACCAAGTTGAACCATCTAGATACCAACCGGTCGCCATAGCACCTGATGAACGGAGATAGTACCACTTGTTACCAAGATACTGCCAACCAGTTTGCATTGCAGCGGTTGTTGGATCGAGATAGTACCAAGTCGAATTGTCGTTAATCCAACCAGCACGTCTTTCTCCACCAAGGTAGTCTTTTCCTGAAGAACCTGTTTTTGCTAGGTAATACCAGTTAGACTGATCATAAAGCCAACCTGTTTTTAATGAGTGATCTTGATCAAAGTAGTAGTTTGCTAATTTAAGAACTTCTGGGCCTTCAAAGCCTTCACCATGCTTTTTGCCAACAGTTAACGAATACTTAGCCTCTAATTGTTGCCAGCCAACAAACTCTTGTAGTACGCCATCTTTATCAAAATAGTACCACTTGTGTTGAAGATCGATTTCATTAACTGGTTGGTTATCTAACAAATCATCACGATAACCTGTTCCAGGAATTTCTATATATTGCCAGCCAACTACCATTTCTCCTTTATCACCAAAATAGTAAGTTTTACCGTCTATTTTATGCCAATAGATTGCTTTATGGTCATCTTTTATATAATATTTTCTATTGTCCTTATCGACAAACTGTCCACCTGTAGTGTCCGCAAATACTGTATTTGTTGCTAACAGACCAAAGAAAAATACTGCTAGTCCAACTTGCATCATTTTTTTCAAAAATTTCATTCTTGCTTCCTCCAAAATGATTGTAGCAAAGACTAAACTATATGTCAATATATAATGATTTCAAAAAAACAATTACACAAGGTAACTGCTTTTCTATTCTTGCATGGTGTAACCCACACCGCGCACGGTTTTAATGTAACTTTTTTGACCTTTTACGTCAAGTTTGCTACGTAGATAACGGATATAAACATCCACGATATTGGTTTCGGTCGCACTTTCATACTTCCAAACACTTTCCAGCAACTGCTCTCGAGTTAAAACCTTCTTGCTTCCCATAAGGGTAGCCAAAAGGTCATATTCACGACGTGTGAGGGCGATCATTTCCTCACCACGATAGACAGTATGATGTTCTACGTCCATACGCAGATTGCGATAGGATGTCGGAACCTTCATTTGACTACAGTGTTGGTCGATAAAATCCCGACCTCGGAAAATTGCTGCAATACGAGCCACCAAATCATCAATAATGACTGGCTTGTAGATATATGAAACAGCGAAACGCTGGATTGTTTCAAGTTGGTCTTGCAATTCTTCTCGATGGTCCAAGACTATAATAACCGAAGCTGGCTTAGTCCGACTCAACTGTTCTGCAAAACCCTGGGCTGTCATATCCCCTAGATGAGCATTTAGTAAAATCAAGTCATAGTCAGTCTGAAGAGCCATGGAGAGGGCTTTTTGACCCTCTTCTACCTGATCAACTCGGTATTGCTCTTTTTGGAGTTCCAGACTTAAAAAATGAGCTAGATTTCTTTCTTTCTCAAGTAATAAAATCCGTTTCCCCATGGCTGACCTACTTATTTTTCGTCATACCAAGAGTAGTGGAATGTTCCTTCTTTGTCTTTACGTTGATATGTGTGGGCACCAAAGTAATCACGTTGTGCTTGGATCAAGTTTGCTGGAAGGTCAGCTGAACGGTAGCTATCAAAGTAAGTGATGGCAGCTGAGAAGGTTGGTACTGGTACACCTGCTTGAACAGCAAGAGCTACGATATCACGAACTGATTGTTGATACTTAGCTGTTACATCCAAGAAGTACTCATCCAAAAGAAGGTTAGCAAGGTCTGCATCACGGTTGTAAGCATCTGTAATCTTTTGCAAGAAACGAGAACGGATGATACATCCATCGCGCCAGATAGATGCGATATCTGCAAATGGCAAGTTCCAGTTATTTTCTTTAGAAGCTACACGCAATTGCGCAAAACCTTGTGCGTAAGAGATGATTTTTGAGAAGTAAAGGGCTTGACGGATCTTTTCAATCAACTCAGCCTTGTCTCCTTCAAATTTGAAAGCGGCTGGTTTTGGAAGTACCTTGCTAGCGTGTACACGTTCTTCTTTATAAGTTGAAATGTAGCGCGCAAATACTGACTCAGTAATAAGAGACAATGGCACACCAAGGTCAAGTGCTGATTGGCTAGTCCATTTACCTGTACCCTTGTTTCCTGCAGCATCCAAGATGTAGTCTACGATTGGACCATCTTGACCTTCGTCGTCTTTGCGTCCAAGGATATCCGCAGTGATTTCGATCAAGTAGCTGTCCAATTCACCCTTGTTCCACTCAGTAAAGATTTCAGCCATATCTTGAGCTGAAAGGCCAAGCAAGTGTTGCATGAGGTCATAGCTTTCTGCAATCAATTGCATATCACCGTACTCGATACCATTGTGGACCATTTTCACATAGTGACCAGCTCCATCAGGACCGATGTAAGTCACACATGGTTTTCCATCTTCTGGTGCTTTTGCAGAGATCTCTTCAAGAACATCTGCTACCAATTCATAAGCTTCTTTTTGTCCACCAGGCATGATAGAAGGACCTTCAAGGGCACCTTTTTCACCACCAGAAACCCCTGTACCGATAAAGTTGATACCAGAGTTTGCCAACTCTTCGTTCCGACGGATGGTATCTTTGTAGAAAGTATTTCCTCCGTCAATCAAGATATCGCCTTTATCCAAATGTGGAAGAAGGGCTTGGATGGTTGCATCTGTACCAGGTCCTGCTTGAACCATAAGCATGATACGACGTGGTTTTTCAATTGAGTTTACGAAGCTTTCAATATCATAGCTTGGCACAAAGTTTTTATCAGGGTGGCAAGCAATCACATCTTCAGTTTTCTCTTTACTACGGTTATAGATAGCAACTGTGTATCCACGAGATTCAATATTAAGGGCAAGGTTACGACCCATTACGGCCATACCAACAACACCAAAGTTTGCTTTTGTCATGTGACACTCCTCTTATTTAATAAGTTTTATTTTATCACGTTTATCTGTGAAAAGAAAGAATTTTATAACAATTTGACTAGTAGTCTAAATCATCCGCATGGCCAGAACCATTCCCAACAAAGTATCCTGTCTTACAGTTTAGAGTGAAGAGATAAGTTCCGTCTGGTTTGTAAAGATTGTAATATCCATTGCCATTCACAATATTTACAGGTTCCAAGATATATTGGTTTCCAGTGATATATCCACGTGTACGGGATGTCTCAAGTATTCGTTCAAGGACACCATCTGCAAAAGTCCAAGCAGGATTACTACTATCACTTACAGCAGATTGATTATACGGTACTCGACTGACACTTCTTTGCAAATTAACACCTTCGCTTGACAAGCCACTATTAGTAGATGCCGCAGTATCACTTGTTGAAGTAGATGGACTGCTTTCTGTTGTTGGGCTTGACGCTTCCTGGCTTGCTGCTGTTGTTGAGGCCGTTGTTGTACTTGCTAATTGACTCTTACCAAGGCTGATTGCTTTATCTAGAAGTTTATCAATTTCTGTATTACCAGTCTTGATATCTGTAAATTTAGCATCCACTTTAATTTTCGCATTTGTATCTAAGACGCCATCTGTAATTGCTGGGGTTTCAAATTGAGCATTCACTTCTTGGATAGCTTTTATTTGGGTTTCTAGACTATCGTATTTTGATTTAGCCAGAGTGTGTTCTCTCGCTCCTTCAAGTTTGTCTAGAAGTTCCTTCAATTGATTCAGTTGACTAAACTGGCTATTTTTAAGAGCTGTTTTGTTTTCATCAGTATAAAACGTGTCGTAGAGCGTATTAAATTGTTCATAGACTGACTGATTGCTTACCAAACCTGAATCCGCCGCCTTTGTTTGAAGCTCTTGAGAAGAACGCGTAATCTGACGATAAACGTAATAGCCACCTCCAAAAATTAAGAGGATTACTAAAATAATAGCTGACAAAATTGCCCATTTCTTTTTATTTTGTGGTTCATCATCTACTTGAGCAGAACGAGATAAGGGTTGAAGTTGATCTTCATTTTCCTCATAGACCACTGCAACTTCGGAGTTATCAACCTCAGCCATTTTCACAGCTTCCAATTCATCCTTAAAAGGTTGCTCGAGAACTCTCGCTTCCTCTTCTTCGGCTTCTTGGGCAACGATTTCAGTTGTATCTGTGGCTACTGCAAGAGCAATTGCTTCCTCTTCCGGACTTAACACATTCTCTTGTTCAGTAGTTTCTCTCACTTCTTGGATCATATCATCCAAGCTTTGAGTAGACTCCTCTTTTTTCGTTTGTAAATTTTCAAATTTGTCTGCTTCGATTTCTTCACGATGTTGTTTAATATATTTGTCCAAGACCGTATCTTCTGGAGTTACACCTGCCTCAACTTCTTCGTTCTTACGAATGGCCTGACCAACCGTTAAATCTTTCGCTTCTTCAAATTCAAATTTAGATTCTTGCTCACCCTTATGATGGTGGTTACGTCTTTTCTTACTCATTTGCATTCCTTTCTAATTTGACATCTTGTCTTTTCACTCGTTGACCAAAATATTGATATAAATCAACTTTCAAGGTACCGTTATAGAGTTTCCGTTTTTTATCTGCCTGACTACCATATTTACTTTCAAAAGCTTCATCACTAGTCAGGATAAATTTACTCCATGTTTTAAGGGGGGCAAATACTTCTCCCATCTCAGTATAGAGCTTGGTTACTCCTGCATCATCTGACAAGCGTTCTCCATACGGTGGATTCGAAATAATAACTCCATTGATCTTGTCCGTTCGCAAATCCTGCACGCGCATCTGCTTAAAGTGGATATCCTTAGAAACTCCCGCAGCCTGAGCATTTGCCTTCGCAATTTCTACCATACGACCATCAATATCGCAGCCCATGATATCTAGTTCAATCTCACGATTAATCTTCTTGCTAGCTTCCGTACGAATTTGCTGAATTAACCGGTCGCTAACCCAGTTCCAATCCTCGAAAGCAAAGGAACGGCGTAAGCCTGGCGCCATATTACGAGCAATCATAGCTGCCTCAATACAGAAGGTTCCTGAACCGCAGGTCGGATCAATCAAGGGTTTATCAGGATACCAGTTTGATAATTGCAGAATTGCTGCTGCCATGTTCTCTTTAATAGGAGCACCACCTTTTTCAGTACGATAACCTCGTTTGAAAAGACTAGAGCCACTTGTGTCAATCATGATAGTCGCAACATCTTTAAGAATTGAAACCTCTATTTTAAACTCTGGACCATTTTCCATCAGCGGAACACCTTCTGGTCGAGCATAATGTTTCTGCAATTTCTTGACAACTGCCTTTTTAGAGATAGCTTGAACACTAGGTTCATTATGAAGTTTTGATTTGACACACTTTGCCTTTGAAATTGGAAAACGCGCTCCAAGTGGTAAATAGTTTTCCCAATCTAAGGCAAAAACTCCTTGAAAAAGTTCTTCAAATGTTTTTGCAGGGAAAGTTCCAACAACAATCTTAATCCTATCTGCAGCTCGTAGCCACAAATTGGTTTCAATAATTGTCTTTACATCTCCTTCAAAGCGAACGCGACCATTCTCAACTTGACAATCATAGCCAAGTGCACGCACTTCCCGACCTACAACAGCCTCTAAGCCTGCTGCAGCAGTCGCTATTAAGTTAAATGTTTGTTTCATGTCAGTCTTTAAAGACCTTTCTCTTGTTCACCTTTAAAAAATGAGGTTGAGAAAATTTCTCAGCCCCAACCTATATGCAATTTTCTATAAGCCATGTTTTGTTCCAGAAGTGACTAGGACCACTTCTTTCGATAATCATCTGTCTACCACTAACAGCTAGAAGCTGCTAGCAGTCAGAGTACTACGTTCGTTTCCGCGCACTCCATGCCCCGACCAAAATTTGGGTTGCTAGCTTGAGGGGTTTACCGCGTTCCACTCTCTCTGTTTCCAGAGAGACTTCGTCACTGTGGCACTTTCAGAGCTACTAAAACATATCCGAAAACTTAGTCTATTCACTCGCCGTAACGATTTCTCGTCCCTAGGCTTATGGTTTCGCCTAGCACAAACACTACAGGCATCACAGCCTGTGCTAGCATGGACTTTCCTCATGAAAAGATAAACTCTCCACGCGATTATCCAAAAATTGCACAACTGTATGATTCTTAGAAATCAGAATTTTCTACGATTTGTTTTCCAAATACTTCTTTTTCAAGACGATTCAAGCGTTTCAAGATATCAAAGTTAGTCATAGAAGTCGTACTTCCAAGCTCAGCAGGCTCAGACGTTACAGATACAGGTGCCACTTGAGGTTTGTTCGCCAATTGTTCTTTCAATTCTGCGACTTCCAAGCGCAATGATTTAACCAACGCTGCATAGGTTTCATAATCCTTGATAACGTCATCTAAGAATTCATCTACCTCTGCTTTACTGTATCCACGTACCTCTCTTCCGAAATCCTGCTCAAAAATATCCTTTGCTGTAAAAATAATACTTGCCATGTCTCTCTCCATTCTCAGTTACTAGTATTATTATATAAAAAAAGGCAAACAAAAAGCAAGGTCAAAGCCTCAATTTTCGGAAAAATTTTCGGCTATTTCGTTTAAATCCTCAAATGTTAATCTTTTTGTAATATAGTTGTCTTTCTTTTTCATCAGTTCGTAAAAAAATCTCAGTTTTGTTTCGTTTTCTTGATCATAAAAAAGATAGGCTCCATCTGTATTTTCAAGTAAAAAAATCTGGTAATCTCTCAATTGGCTTTTATGCTCATAAGCCGGATAGGCATACTTGATAAAATCGACCTGTTTAAAATCACTCAATTTGATCTGATTTGCTTCATTCCAATTCGAGCCATGTGTTTCAAAATCAAAAATAGTCGCTAGTTGGAGTCCATAGTCATCTTTCATTTCCTTGGCGACTTCTAAAACCCAATATTCAAAACCAAGAGAACCTGTAAACACTAGCCATTGCAACCCTTCCTCAACCATTTTTTCCAAATCTCTTCGAATGGCTTTTTTGATAATTTTTAAGCGAATATCCTTTTCATTAAACACTCCCAAATCAAAAGCTGAGTATCCCAAAACCAAGGCTGTATGCATTTTTTCACCCTTTCTGAAAACCTTTGTGGTATAATAGAGTGATGTTATTGTACCAATAAGGAGGACTATGGTCAACTATCCACATAAACTTTCATCTAAACCAAGCAAAACTTCTCTACCTCAAACTAAAAATTTCGCAAATCGAGGTATGAGCTTTGAAAAGATGATTAATGCTACCAATGACTACTATCTATCACATGAAATAGCAGTCATTCACAAAAAGCCAACCCCAGTTCAGATTGTTCGGGTCGACTACCCTCAACGGAGTCGCACTAAAATTGTTGAAGCCTATTTTAGACAAGCTTCAACTACTGACTACTCGGGTGTTTATGAAGGATTTTACATCGATTTCGAAGCAAAGGAAACCAGACAAAAAAATGCGTTCCCGATGAAGAACTTTCATTCTCATCAGATTCAGCATATGGAACAGGTTCTTGAACAAAAGGGAATTTGCTTCGTCCTAATCCATTTTTCTTCTTATCAAGAAACATATTTATTACCGGCGATTGACCTTATCCGTTTTTATCAACAGGATATGGGGAAAAAATCAATGCCGCTTGATTATATTCGAGAGCATGGTTATGTGATTGAACAACAAGCCTTCCCTCAAATACCTTATCTCGATATCGTCAAACAACATTTACTAGGTGGTAAAACAATATGAACAAACAACTTATCTGGCGCATTGCTAAATATCTAGGAATTGGATTTTTAGCAGCCTTTATTGCTGCAATATTGATTGGTGGAAGTGTCTTCTTCTACTATGTATCTAAAGCACCAGAACTTTCTGAAAGCAAACTTGTCGCAACAACTTCAAGTAAGATTTACGACAGTAAAAACGAATTGATTGCTGACTTAGGAGCCGAGCGTCGTGTCAATGCTCAAAGCAATGAAGTTCCAATTGAATTGGTCAATGCAATTGTCTCTATCGAGGATCACCGCTTTTTTAACCATAGAGGAATCGATAGCATTCGAATAGCTGGAGCTTTCCTGCGAAACTTAACTAGTAGAGGTGGCCTCCAAGGTGGTTCAACATTGACGCAACAGTTGATAAAATTAACTTACTTTTCAACTTCTTCGTCAGACCAAACAATCTCACGTAAAGCCCAAGAAGCTTGGCTAGCTATTCAGTTAGAAAGAACTGCAACCAAACAAGAAATTTTGACATATTACATCAATAAAGTGTACATGTCAAATGGTAACTATGGTATGCAGACTGCATCTCAAAATTACTATGGTAAAGATTTAAAAGACCTATCAATTCCACAACTTGCTCTTCTAGCCGGAATGCCACAGGCTCCTAACCAATATGATCCTTATTCCCATCCAGAAGAAGCAACAGAACGTCGTAATCTAGTCCTATCAGAGATGCAAAAGCAAGGTTATTTAACAGCTGAGCAATATGAAACGGCTATAAACACACCTATCACTGATGGTTTACAAAGTCTTAAAGGAAGCAACTCCTATCCTCCATACTTAGACAATTACCTCAAAGAAGTGATTGAACAAGTTGAAACAGAGACAGGCTACAACCTTTTAACCACTGGAATGGATGTCTACACTAACGTAGACCAAGACGTTCAAAAACGACTTTGGGATGTATACAACACGGATGAATATGTAAACTATCCAGATGATGAAATCCAAGCAGCTTCTACCATTATTGATGTATCAAATGGTAAAGTTATTGCTCAACTCGGTTCTCGTCACCAAGCTAGTAACGTATCTTTCGGTATTAACCAAGCTGTTGAAACTAACCGTGACTGGGGTTCTACCATGAAACCAATCACAGACTATGCCCCTGCATTAGAGTATGATATTTATGACTCTACTGCCTACATGCTGAAGGATGTTCCGTACAACTATCCAGGCACTAACATTCCTGTTTATAACTGGGATAGAGGGTATTATGGTAACATTACCCTTCAAACTGCTATCCAACAATCTCGTAATGTACCAGCAGTTGAAACACTGGATAGAGTTGGACTCGATAAAGCAAAAGGTTTCCTAAATGGATTAGGCATTGATTATCCAACCATGGTATACGCAAATGCAATTTCAAGTAATACGACCGAATCAGGTAAACAGTACGGTGCAAGTAGTGAAAAAATGGCTGCTGCCTATGCTGCTTTTGCTAACGGTGGTATCTATTATAAACCAATGTACATCAATAAAATTGTCTTCAGTGACGGTAGTTCAAAAGAGTTCTCTAATCAAGGTGCTCGCGCTATGAAAGAAACAACTGCCTATATGATGACAGAAATGATGAAAACAGTATTATACTCTGGTATAGGTCGAGATGCTTATATTTCATGGCTTTCACAAGCAGGTAAGACTGGTACATCAAACTATACTGATGAAGAGATTGAAAATCATATTAAGAGATACGATTATGTCGCACCTGATGAAAATTTTGTAGGATATACCCGTAAGTATTCTATGGCTGTTTGGACAGGTTACTCTAATCGCCTTACTCCTATCACAGGAGATGATTTCAGAGTTGCTGCAAAGATCTACCGATCAATGATGGAGTACCTTTCCGAGGATGATCACCCAGGTGATTGGACAATGCCAGAAGGACTTTATAGAAGTGGAGATTACGTCTTTAAGAATGGGGCACGTAGCAACTGGATTCCTCAAACTACCCAACAAGCCACAACAGAAGCTGCTACTACAACGACCGAAAATCCAACTTCAGTTGTTGAAACGACTAATCCAAATACCGCACAGAACCCAACTGCTCCAAATACAAATCCTCAACAAAATCAAAATTCTCAAAGACAACAATAATCAATAAAAACCTAGGAAACATCTTCCTAGGTTTTTATTTACCAAAAGATGGAGTTAATCACTAACTCCACTTTCTTTTATTTGACATGGTTTGCAAGATCTTCTTGCGCTTTTTTATTGGATTCTTCTTTTTCTTTCTTCCATTTATCTTGAGCTTTTTGATATTCATCAGCAGTTACTGGTTTATCTTGAAGTTCAAGGTATTTGTACAAGAGAGGTTCAGTTGTTCCCTTGTTACCTGAGTAAGCAAATGGAAGCGTAAATGGTACCATCTTAGACAACATTGGACGTCCAGTTTGAGAAGATGTTGGAATAATCAAAGCGCTATCTGTCAACCAAGCTTGAGCTGCAGCATATTTGTCATAACGTTTTGAAACGTCAGTAGTTTCATTTCCAGCTTCAACAACCATCTTTTCGTAGTCTTCCAAACCAACTTGTTTGGCAGCAGCATTATTTGTTCCTGCATCAAATCCTAGGTAAGTCTTAGTATTTTCACCGACTGATGGTTTGATAATATCAAGGTAAGTAGATGGATCTGCAAAGTCTGGAGTCCAACCAACGTTATCTGAAAGGTCCCAATCTTCCCCAGCAGCTGACTCAGCAAAGTAAGTGACATTCTGAACTTCATCTTTTTGAAGTTGTTGGATATCAACGACTACGTTATCAGTTCCTAATGTTGCTTCAAGTGATTGTTTCAATGATTGAACACGTTGTACTTTTGTAGTACTTGTTTGGTCTACCGGCATATCCAAGTGAATTGGGAATTGAACACCTTCTGCTTGGAGAGCTGTCTTAGCTTTAGCAAATTCTGCTTTTGCTTTTTCTGGACTGTAAAGACCGTCTTGAGCATCGTCTAGGTTAACATCTTTCCACTCGTCACCATAAGTCACCAATTTTTCCTTAACTAACTCACCAAAGTTTTTACCATCTGCTTGAACAAATGTTGGTGGTACGAACAAGTTACGAAGAAGTTTTGTTGCTCCACTTTCTCCATTGATTTGAGAAGTATAAGCTGTTCTATCAATACCGAAGGCAATCGCTTGACGGAAGTCTTTGTTAAGGAGAGCTTTCTTAGTTGAAGTTTTTTGCTCATCTGTAGTCTTAGAAGTATATTTATAAGACTGACGATCAATATTGGTACCAATTAAGTAAGTTGAAGAATCTTGTGGTGTATAAACGATATTGTCTTTAAACTCTTTTTCAGTTTCAGGATAACTTGCACTTGTTGGGAATAGACGAGCCGTTGAGAAACCACCAGCCTTAAAGGTTTCTGCAGGTTTGTTTGTATCTTGACCATCCCAGAATGATAGTTTTACTTTATCAATATGAACATTGTCCTTATCCCAATAATTTGGATTCTTTTCAAATTCTACTGAAGATTTAGCTACCAATGATTTCAACAAGTAAGGACCGTTATAAAGGATACTACTTGGATCTGTTGCTTTGGCAAAGTCACTTCCTTTTGAAGTAAGGAATTCTTCATTGACCGGTGCAAGAACACCCATAGTTGTTTTAGAGTTCCAGAAGCTTTCAGGTTTGTTCAAAGTATATTGAACAGTCTGATCATCAATTGCTTTGATTCCAACTTCAGAAAAGTCTTTAACTTTACCTTTCACATATGCATCCAGACCCTTAATAGAATCTTGAACGAGATAAAGTGCTTCTGACTTGTTGTCAGCTGCATATTTAAGACCCGTTACAAAGTCTTGAGCTTTCACAGCTGCGTACTCTTCACCTTCAGAAGTATACCATTTAGCATCTTTACGGATTGTATAAGTGTATGTCAAACCATCTTGAGATACAGACCAATCTTCTGCAATTGATGGCACAAAGTTTCCGTAGCGGTCATTTTCCATCAAACCGTCAATGACGTTACTAGTGATATTAGAAGTTGCTGCTTTACCAGTTGTCAAATAGTTGAGGTTGTCTGGGTCGGTTTCATACGTGTAAGAAAAAGTTTTCTCACCTTTTGCGCTCGAACCTGAACAAGCCGCCAAAACACCTGACGCTAACAGAGTCACTCCTGCTAGGGCCATTACTTTTGAAAATTTCATAATAAACTCCTTTATGACTTTTTATACATTATAATCCCTTTTTAGCTAAGTGTCAATACAATTTTCAGAATTTTTCAAATTGATTTGAAAATATTTTCTTCCTCTATTTCTAATATGAAAATCTTTTTAGGAAAATTTCAATCATTGACATTTATCAACTATATCTTTATGATATAATGAAAGAAGAAAGTTGAAAGGAAATACCATGTCAAAAGAAGTTATTGTTGAAAGTTTTGAACTAGATCATACGATTGTAAAAGCTCCTTATGTCCGCTTGATTGGAGAAGAGACTGGACCGAAAGGAGATATCATTTCTAACTTTGATATCCGCTTGGTTCAACCAAATGAGGACTCTATTCCTACTGCTGGACTTCATACTATTGAGCACCTCTTGGCTAAGCTAATCCGTACTCGCATCGACGGTATGATCGATTGTTCACCATTTGGTTGTCGTACAGGGTTCCATATGATTATGTGGGGACGTCATTCTAGCGCTGAAATCGCAGCTGTCATCAAGGATTCATTGAAAGAAATCGCTGAGACAACAACTTGGGAAGATGTCCCAGGAACAACTATTGAATCTTGCGGAAACTACAAGGATCACAGCCTATTTTCAGCTAAAGAATGGGCAAAATTGATTCTCCAACAAGGAATCTCAGACGATGCCTTTGAACGTCATGTCATCTAATAATAAAAAAGAAACCAGCTTTTGAACTGGTTCCTTTTTTTATTTTCAAAATCTTGATTTAGGCTTTTTCACGAATGACCAAAACACCATCTTCCATATCAGCTTCTAGGTGTTTAGCATCAAGATTATCCAAGTGGAAGTCTGTGACTTTGTCACGGATTTGTTGTTCAACCACACGGCGGAGTGGACGAACACCCATGACTTCATCGTAGCCTTCTTCAGTCATGTATTCTTTAGCAGCTTCGCTCACTACCAAGTCAATGTCTTTCTTAGAAAGCGTCTTGTTAACTTCAACCAACATAAGGTCTACAATCTTAGAAAGATCTTCTTTGCTCAAGTGTGAGAATTCGATGACAGCATTGAAACGGTTCAAGAATTCTGGACGGAAGTATGGTTTCAAACGATCCATGAGTTCTGGTTTATCCGCATCTTCTGTCAAGTTAGCTTCGTAACCAAAGCCTGCGTTTGAAGTTGCGATAATCACCGTATTCTTGAAGTTGACAGTGTTACCTTGACCATCTGTCAAACGACCATCATCCAAGACTTGAAGAAGAAGGGTGATGACTTGAGGGTCAGCCTTTTCAATTTCGTCGAGAAGGACGATTGAGTATGGGTTACGGCGAACACGTTCTGTCAAAGTATTGTTATTGTCATCATAACCAACATAACCAGCTGTTGTACCAATCAATTTAGAAACGGCTGTACGGTCGCTATATTCTGACATGTCCAAACGGATGATAGCATCTTTCGTTCCGAACATATCAAGAGCCAATTGTTTAGCCAACTCAGTCTTACCAACACCAGTAGGACCTACAAAGAGGAAGCTACCGATTGGACGGTTACCTTCATCAAAACCAGCACGGTTACGACGGATAGCTTTTGCTACTGCCTCAACAGCTTTGTCTTGACCGATAACTTTCGTTTGCAAACGGTGACCCATATCTTTCAATCGTTCGATATCGGTTGCACCCATTTGTGATACTGGGATTCCAGTCATCCGTTCGACAGACTCAGCTACATCATTTACAGTAGCTGTAACCTTGTGATCTTCTGTATGATTAGCAATTTGCTTTTCAAGCTCTTCGATACGAACTTTTGCATTTAGAGCTGCTTCGTAATCTTCTTTAGCCGCAGCTTCTTCTTGTTTAGTTTTTTCCGCTTGAATTTCGTGCTCAACTGCATGTACGTCTGTCACTGGGTGTTGTGCTGCCAAGTGAGCAGCTGTCACATCCACAAGGTCAATAGCCTTATCAGGCAAGCTACGTTGTGGAATATATTGTACTGAGTAATCAACAGCCGCTTTCAAAACTTCATCTGGCAAAATAACATTGTGGTGTTGTTGATAAAGATCTCGAATACCTTGAAGAATCTTGAAAGTATCTTCAGCAGATGGAGCATTAACCTTCACTTCGTTGAAACGACGAGCAAGGGCTGCATTTTTCAAGATAGTATTACGGTATTCATCTTGAGTAGTTGCGCCAATCACTGTCAATTCTCCACGTGAAAGAGCTGGTTTCAAGATATCAGCAAGACCTTTAGACCCTTGACCATCACCTGTGCTACCAGCACCAAGAATTTGGTGAATTTCGTCGAAGAAAAGGATAATATTTCCAGCTTCTTTGACTTCGTTTACCAAGTTTTGAATATTTTCTTCAAAGCTACCACGGTATTGAGTACCAGCTTCAAGTCCAGAAATATCAATAGAAATGATCTCTTTGTTCTTGATTGCTGCAGGAACGTCACCGTTCACGATAGCTTGGGCCAATCCTTCTACTACTGCAGTTTTACCAACACCAGCATCACCGACGAGAACTGGATTATTCTTTGTGCGACGAGAAAGAATTTCAGAAGTTTCTTGGATTTCTTTATTACGTCCAATAACCGGATCTAACTTACCTTCACGTGCTTCTGCTGTTAAGTTACGTCCAAGTTTTGCAAGAATCCCATCTTGTTTCATACCTTTACCTTGAACGTACTGAGCTTGTTCACTTCCTTCGCTTGGAAGTTGACCAGTTTGACGGTAAATAGCGAATTCTTCAGGCGTTACTTCACGGCCGTTAATCAAGTAACGACGGTTTTCTGAACTGTATCCACGCATACCACCCATCAATTGGTTAAATAAATCATCCATGTTGTTAAAGTTATTAAAGTTGTTATTCATATTTCATACCTCGTTTGTTTTCAAATTTACTTAGTCAAAATAATTTGACCTTCTCTGACCTTTGTTTCAAAAAATTTAGACTAGCTATTTGCTACTCTACGTATAATTTCAGGTTTTTCTTTATCCAATACAGGTTTTTCGATTGGACTTCTAAAAATACTAATGTTAACCATAGGTTGTACCTCTTTTCTAGGTTTTACCCATACTTTGATCTTAAGATAGTATATGCAATCACCTTAAAATCAAGGTTTTCTAAGGACTTTTCTTATCCTTATGTTCTTAGTATATCACTTTAGTCAGTTTTAGTCAATAGTTTTGACCAAATTTGACTATTTTTTTTTAAAAAATTTTTATAACAAAAAAACCAGTCAGAGTGACTGGTTTTTGATTTACTATTTATAAATCTTAGCTCAATGCATCATCCATTGAAAGAACTTCGTGGAAGACACGTTGTGTTAATTCAGTTTTTTGTTCTGGAGTGAGGTATTTAGTGTTTACACAGTATCCAGAGATACGTACGATTACGTCTTCACCTGACATGATCTTTTCGTAAACATCGTTCAAGTCCATAACGTTCAAGTTAACGTGTTGTCCACCGTTTTCGAAGTAACCATCAAGGATTGTTACCAAGTTATCAACTTGTTCGTCACGAGTTTTACCAAGAGCACGTGGTGAAACTTGAGTTGTCAATGAGATACCATCAGCTGCATAACCAAAGTCAAGGCTAGCAAGTGAGTTCAAGTTTTGCAACCATCCACCTTTAGCTTTGTTAGATGGGTTAGCACCTGGTGAGAAGAATTCAAGTTTAGACAAGTTCACAGAACCATCTTCGTTGAGGTATACACCTTTGTGGACTGGTGAGTTACCAGTTTGTTTAGAGTAAGCAACGTTAGATGTGATTGTCAAAAGTGATACAGTAGCTTCTGCGTCTTTGTAAAGTTTGTGGCTACGTAGACGAGTTGTATAAGCTTCGATCAACCATTCTGCCAATTCGTTTGAACGTGGGTCATCTTCACCCCAACGTGGGTATTCACCGATTGTTTCGTAATCGTAGATGTAGCCATTTTCGTCACGGATTGGTTTAACTGTAGCGTACTTGATAGCTGACAATGTATCAACAGTGTTAGCAAATCCACAGATACCGAATCCCATGTTAGCACGTTGTTTAGTTGGCAAGAAGGCCATTTGAACAGCTTCGTAGTTGTACTTATCAGTCATGTAGTGGATGATGTTCAAAGCATCTACGTAAGTGTCAGTCAACCAGTCAAGAGATTTTTCAAAGTTTGCTTTAACTGATTCGAATTCAAGAACTTCGTCGCGGATTGGTTCGATGTCAAATACTTTATAATCTTTATGAACATCGTCGTAACCACCGTTCAAACCAGTAAGAAGAGCTTTAAGAACGTTAACGCGAGCACCGAAGTACTGGATGTTGTGACGTTGTTCTTCGTTTTCTGGGTCAAGTGGAGACACACAACATGAGATACAGCTCATTTCACCGTATCCATCTTTAGCCATTGTTGTAACACCTTCGTATTGGATTGAAGAGTGTTTGTGGCTCATGTGCATACAGTAGCGACGGAAGTTGTATGGCAATTTGTCAGTCCAAAGAACTGTCAAGTTTGGTTCTGGAGAGTTACCGATGTTATCAAGAGTGTTCAAGAAACGGTAATCCATTTTAGTAACACGGTGACGACCGTCGTTACCCATACCAGCCATAGAAGTTGTGATGAAGGTTGGGTCACCTGAGTACAATTGGTCATAAGCTTTTGTACGAGCAAATTTAACTGTACGAAGTTTCATAACGAAATCATCAATAAATTCTTGGATTTCTGATTCAGTAAATGTACCACGAGCAAGGTCACGTTCTGCGTAGATATCCAATACGATTGGCACACGTCCTAGAGATGTAGCTGCACCGTTAATAACACGGCAGACAGCCATGAAGGCAATGTTTACCCATTGGATAGCTTCTTTAACGTTCATCGCTGGTTTGCGAACGTCAACTCCGTAAAGATCACCCAAGCGTACAACTTGTTGCAATGCTTGATATTGAAGGTTGATTTCTTCACGAAGACGGATTGTTTCTTCATCGATTTCTTCGATTGAGTTCCAATCGTTTACTTTTTCTTGCATCAAGTAGTCTGCACCGTAAAGAGCAAGACGCGCATAAACACCGATGATGCGTCCACGTGAGTATGCATCTGGAAGACCAGTTACAGTGTGAGCGTGGCGAGCACGACGGATGTTTGAAGTGTAAGCACGGAAGATACCGTCGTTAACAGTTGTTACATATTTTGTAAAAATTTCGTGAACAGCTGGGTCTGGCTCGTATCCATTTTCTTTCAAAGTAGTTTCAGCCATACGGATACCACCTTTTGGCATGAAGTTCAATTTGAAGAGTTCGTCATTTTGGATACCAAAGATAACTTCGTTTTCTTTGTCGATGAATCCTGCAGGGATGTCAGCGATAGACGTTGGACGAGTGTCCATTGGGAAACGAGTTTCTTCGTAGTGTGCTTTAGTTTCTTCTACGATTTTTTTGATGTGAAGTGAACGCTCTGTTGGTCCTGCAAGGAAGCTTTCATCTCCATCATAAGGTGTGTAGTTAGCTTGTACAAAGCGTGATACACTTGCTTTTTCTTTCCAGTCAACACCTTTAAAGCCTTCCCAGGCTTTGTCAAAAATGTCCTGTGCTTCAACAACTGTCTTAACAACCATGTTAATGTCCTCTTTTATCTTTCTAGTAACAGCAATCTGTTACATTCATATATTCAGTATAACACACAGTAAACGATTTCAACAAGTGAAATCACACTTTTTAGACACTTTCTTTTATAATACAGTTGTTATTTCAGTGCAAACTGTAGTATATTTTTGAAAAGTAATTAGCTATTTCCTATTTTTTCAGAAAAAAGGTATAATAAGGCTAGATAAACTACCAAAGAAAGGCCATTTCATGCTGATATTTCCACTGATGAATGATTTATCCCGTAAAATTATCCATATTGACATGGATGCCTTTTTTGCTGCTGTAGAAATTCGTGACAATCCTAAACTTAAAGGCAAACCCGTTATTATTGGTAGCGACCCTAGGAAAACAGGTGGTCGGGGTGTTGTTTCAACCTGTAGTTATGAAGCCAGAGCATTCGGCATTCACTCAGCTATGAGTTCTAAAGAAGCTTATGAACGCTGTCCTCAAGCTATTTTTATTTCTGGGAACTACGAAAAATATACTACTGTTGGCCAACAGATTCGAGCTATTTTTAAACGATATACGGATAAAATTGAACCTATGAGTATCGACGAAGCTTATCTAGATGTAACTGAAAACAAGCTTGGTATCAAATCTGCTGTTAAAATTGCTCGTTTAATTCAGCAGGATATTTGGAATGAATTACAATTAACAGCTTCTGCTGGTGTATCATACAATAAATTTTTAGCTAAAATGGCAAGTGACTATCAAAAACCTCGTGGTTTGACAGTCATTCTTCCTGATGAAGCTGAAGATTTTCTCAAACAAATGGATATTGCTAAATTCCACGGTGTGGGCAAGAAAACAGTTGAAAAACTCCATCAAATGGGTGTATATACAGGTACTGACCTTTTAGAGATCTCTGAAATCACTCTCATTGATCGTTTCGGAAGACTCGGCTTTGATCTATATCGTAAGGCTCGAGGTATAGATAACTCTCCCGTCAAATCGAATCGTATCCGTAAGTCCATCGGTAAGGAAAAAACTTATAGTAAGATTCTAAGTCTAGATGAAGATATTAAAAAAGAGCTAACTCTCCTTTCGGAAAAAGTTGCTCTTAGTCTTCAAAAATATGAAAAAAGTGGTAAGATCGTCATTTTGAAAATCCGCTATGCCGACTTTTCTACTTTGACAAAACGAAAAACACTGAATCAACAAACACAAGACTCTGAAGAAATTGCTCAAAGCATTATCCAACTCTATGAAACACTGAGTGATAAAGACAAGGGAGTCCGTTTATTAGGAGTCACTGTGACTGGATTTTAAAAACCTTGAAGGATTCTTCCTTCAAGGTTTTTTTCTTATACAAATAGTCGAATGAAGCTATAAAGTAGTAATACACTACCAAGGACAATACGGTATTTACCAAACACGGTAAAGTCGTGTTTTTTGACATAGCTGGTCAAGAAACGAATAGCAACCATGCTGACTGCAAAAGCCACTACCATTGCTACCAAAAGCAAGAAGAATTGACCAAAACTCAAGACTTCTCCAGCCTTGATAAATTTAAAAATCTTCAAAGCGCTGGCTCCAAACATAACTGGAATTCCTAGATAGAAGGTAAATTCTGTTACCACTGAACGACTAGTACCGTTTAACAAACCACCAATGATTGTTGCACCAGAACGACTAGTTCCTGGTAAAAGGGACAAAACTTGGAAAAATCCAATATAGAGGGCTGTTTTATAAGGTAATTTATCTAACTCAGTAACTGTTGGCTCAATCGCTTGCGCTTTGTTACGTTTTTCAAGAAAGATAAAGGCAATCCCATAAACAATCAACATAATGGCTACTGAAACCTTGTTATGGAAATAGGTATCAAACCAATCATCAAACTTAAAGACTAAGAGAAGAGGAAGAGTCGCCACAAAAACTTTGGACCATAACTGCCAAGTTCTACGAACTTGAACTTTATCCTTACCTGGTTTGAAAGGATTAAGTTTATTAAAGTAGATAACCACAACTGCAAAGATGGCACCAAGTTGAATGACTACATTAAACAAAGACTTAAAAGCTTCAGTTTGGTCTTTATACTGGATAAACTCTTCTGCTAAAATCAAGTGACCCGTACTTGAAATCGGCAACCATTCCGTAATTCCTTCAACAATACCAAAAAAGATTGATTTTAAAATTTCAAAAAAATACATAGATTACTCCTTTTTCTATCCTCCATTATATCATACTTTTAAAGGCTGTGTTGAGTTTTCTTTAGAAAGCACCAACACTTCCACCACCGCCACCGCCTGAGAAACCACCACCAGAGCTACCGCTTCCGGATGATACAGAAAAGGTACTTGCTGTATTTGCGACACTGGCATAATGGCTCATTTGCGCTGTTGAATGGTAAAATATGCTATGCCAACCATAGGCTACATAGAGATTGATATCTGGATTTTCAACTTTGATCTGGTGAACCTTCATCAAATGGCTAACCTTGTCAGCATATCCAAACAAAGTTGCATACACTAATAGACGATTCCAAACAACAATACTTTCCAATTCAGCCTGATTCAGTCGTGCAATCTCACGTAACATATTTTCAAAACTCGTCCAAAGATAATAGACCTCCGCTCCCACTTCATTTAGAACACCATCACGATTATCTAGTCGAAGCTTCCAATAATAGAAAACAGCCAAAACTAAACCTAGAAAACCAAGTACTGGCAAAGGGAGGTAAAAATAAGCATGAACATCTAAACTGTACAAGAACAAACCAAATCCGATAAATAGAGGTAGAATAGTAGAGAGTCCCATACCCACTTGCAAGGCCTTTTCCACACCAGTTAAAGGACGATAGTAATCTGGTAGTCCCCAGAAGGTAACCCGATTTCTCACTCCTTCTTGCATCTCTTTCAATGCTTCTTCGAAAGAGGATTTGAGCTGACGCCCCCTTGCTTGAATCCGTTTTTCATCAGCAGTTTTGGCTCCACGATAAAGACTCTCAGATACCTTGTAATCTGCGAACAAATCGGAGAGAGTTGTTTCTTTTTTGCCTGAAAAGGCCAGATTTAGGCAGTCTTTTTCAAAGCTTGATAAACCATCTTCTTTTACCAGCCTCAAACCAACTGCGTCTCCTTCTGAAATAATAGAGACATTCCCACGGTCAATCACATCTAACAAGGTAGCTTGAATAAGTTGGTCAAAGGTGAATTTACCTGCTCCTTTGGTTAGAGGACTCACTTCCTCCAAGGAGGTCGAGTAGACAGCCTCTGATAAAACCATAGGTTCTAATTCCATCGGCGGTTCATAGAGACGATGATTTTTGGCATATTCGACTGAAGGAGTGGTTTTTCTTCTATAGATATAATAGAAGCAGATACTCAATAACAAGGAGATGGAAAGCATTGAAGGAAATACCCAAGTAACGAGTTGTTTACTCTGATCTTTTTCTCTAACAATCGACTCTTCTATCTTATTAAACTCTTCTAAACGATTCCCTTTTAAGCCCTGATCTGTAGCGCTAGCAAAATCAGTTCGAGGCCAGTATGCATGCAACTCAACTCCGCGCTTAGACGGAAGATTGTCTAAACGAATAGTATAGTCATGACCACTCTGTTCAATCCTTCCCTCTCTATAGAGTTGCCCTGTGTGGAAAAAGAGTTTTTCGGCCCCATTATCTCCCATCACATGAAACTCAAATTTTTCAATAGATTCTGAACTATCTGTTAAGGGTTGCCAATTTAATTCAGCGATATCATCATATAAAAAAAGAAGATTTTTCAATTGCCAGGTAAGTTCCACTTCGACCCTGTCCCCTTCCTGACCTGGATTATAGACTTTAACAGTATAACCATTCGTTTCTTCTGTCACTTCGCTAGTAAGATTTTCGATTTTATGACCATTTTTAGATGCCTCAACCTTTGGCTGAGAATCAATATAAAATCCACTAGGCATCTTGCCAGCACGTCCAAGTCCCACGATTTGGCCCTTAAAGTCCTCCTCAAACTGATAAACTATCTTCTGTCTAAATTCTGCTGTATTGTCTGCATGAATATACAGTTCTCCCTTATAGGATGGAATGCTGAAATCCACGGCAAAAACCAATTTTGGAACAATTATCAGACAAGTAAATATAAGTACTATTAACCATCTTTTTTTCATAATATAGCCTCTTTTGACCTTTTTCTCATTATATCATTTTTTTACAAGTAAGGGTTTACTAAGATTGAAAAAATTCCGCTTTTTCGATACAATAGAGGGAGCCATTTTTAGACTAGAAATAGGAGAAAACATGAAAAAATTATGCTTATCTATCCTTGCTAGCTTAGCCCTTACTCTAGGACTAGTTAGCCAGGTCCAAGCCGATGAATATTTACGCATCGGAATGGAGGCAGCTTACGCACCATTTAACTGGACTCAAGATGACGACAGTAACGGCGCTGTCAAGATTGATGGAACAAACCAATATGCTAACGGTTACGATGTTCAAATTGCAAAAAAAATCGCTAAAGATCTGGGTAAAGAACCACTCATTGTAAAAACAAAATGGGAAGGACTCGTTCCAGCTCTGACTTCTGGAAAGATTGATATGATTATTGCAGGTATGAGTCCAACCGCTGAACGTAAGCAAGAAATTGCCTTCTCAAGCAGTTACTATACCAGTGAACCAGTACTTTTAGTCAAAAAAGATTCAGCCTATGCAAACGCCAAAACACTAGATGATTTTAAAGATGCAAAAATCACTTCTCAACAAGGGGTTTACCTTTATGACTTGATTTCTCAAATTCCAGGCGCTAAAAAAGAAACTGCCATGGGTGATTTCGCTCAAATGCGTCAAGCTCTTGAAGCTGGTGTCATTGACGCTTATGTTTCTGAACGACCAGAAGCTCTAACTGCTGAGTCAGCAAATGCAAAGTTCAAAATGATTCAGCCTGAACCTGGTTTTAAAACTGGGGAAGAAGATACCTCTATCGCTATCGGTCTTCGTAAGGATGACGAACGTATCAGCCAAATCAATGCTAGCATCGAAACCATCTCTAAAGATGAACAAGTTGCCCTAATGGATCGTATGATTAAAGAGCAACCTGTAGAAGCTACAACTACCGAAGAAAACAGCAGTAATTTCTTTAGCCAAGTTGCTAAAATTCTAACTGAAAACTGGCAACAACTCTTACGTGGTGCTGGAATCACACTTTTAATTTCAATTATCGGTACCATCGTTGGTCTCGTTATTGGTCTTGCTATCGGTGTTTTCCGTACTGCGCCTCAATCTGAAAATCAATTTATCTACGTCATTCAAAATATAGTTGGTTGGATTCTCAATATCTATATTGAAATTTTCCGTGGAACTCCTATGATTGTACAATCTATGGTTATCTACTATGGAACTGCCCAGGCTTTCGGAATCAACCTAGACCGTACTCTGGCTGCTATCTTTATCGTTTCTATCAATACCGGTGCCTACATGACCGAAATCGTTCGTGGTGGTATCCTAGCTGTTGACAAAGGACAATTTGAAGCAGCTACTGCACTTGGTATGACTCATAATCAAACCATGCGTAAGATTGTTTTACCTCAGGTAGTTCGAAATATCCTACCTGCTACTGGTAATGAGTTCGTCATCAACATCAAGGATACTTCTGTATTGAATGTTATCTCTGTTGTAGAACTTTACTTCTCAGGAAATACAGTAGCAACACAGACTTACCAGTACTTCCAAACCTTTACTATTATCGCAGTTATCTACTTTGTCCTCACCTTTACAGTAACACGTATCCTACGCTATATCGAAAAACGGATGGATATGGATACTTACACTACAGGTGCTAACCAAATGCAAACGGAGGATTTGAAATAATGAATCAACCCATTCTTGAAATCAAACACCTCAAAAAATCCTATGGACAAAACGAGGTCCTAAAAGATATTTCGCTTACTATCCATAAAGGAGAAGTTATTTCTATCATTGGAAGTTCCGGTAGTGGTAAATCAACCTTCCTACGTTCAATCAACTTACTTGAAACACCCACTGAAGGTAAAATCCTTTATCACGGTGAAAATGTCCTCGAAAAAGGATATAACCTCACTCACTATCGAGAAAAACTAGGAATGGTCTTCCAGTCCTTCAACCTTTTTGAAAATCTAAACGTGCTTGAAAATACAATCGTTGCCCAAACAACTGTACTCAAACGTGATCGTTCAGAAGCAGAGAAAGTTGCTAAAGAGAACCTTGAAAAAGTTGGCATGGGAGAACGTTACTGGCAAGCCAAACCTAAACAACTTTCTGGTGGGCAAAAGCAGCGTGTCGCTATTGCTCGTGCACTTTCCATGAATCCTGATGCCATTCTCTTTGATGAGCCTACATCAGCCCTTGACCCTGAAATGGTTGGTGAGGTTCTTAAAATCATGCAAGATTTAGCTCAAGAAGGCTTGACCATGATCGTCGTAACCCACGAAATGGAATTTGCTCGCGATGTATCACACCGTGTCATCTTTATGGATAAGGGTGTCATTGCAGAAGAAGGCAAACCAGAAGATCTATTTACTAATCCCAAAGAAGAACGTACAAGAGAATTTTTACAACGCTATCTTCGATAAGAAAAAAGACTGCCATTGCAGTCTTTTTTTATATTCCAAAAAATTAAAAGGCAGATTCTTTTCGAACCTGCCTATATCCAAAGACTAATCTTCAAATTTTTCATGATTTTTATTGTAGAAATCAATTAAGCCGAGGGCTGTTTCAAAGGAAATGTTTTTAACTTTTGCACGTCCTTGAGCCAAAGCAATGATAGACATTTCACGCGCATTCGTTTCCTTAGAAATACGATACCCTGTGATCTTCTTATCACGAACCCAGCTAACAACTGCTTCTACTTTTTCAAAGTTAGACTTAGCCATGTTATTCTCCTATTTTTTTCTTTACGCAATTTTATTCTATATGTTTTTATAGTATTTGTCAATTGAAACACATATATTAATAAAGTTATTGCGTTAAGATTATAATTATTTAGCTTTCAAAGCTGATAATATATGGGTTCGAATATCTTCAACTCCATTAGGATTTGCTGGCAAGAATATTGTATTATTTCCTTGTTTATCTGCAAAATTATTCAATGTATCCAAATACTGATTGGTTAATAGGATTGACATAATTTGTTCTTCAGTTAATTCGACATTGGCTCCTTTTAACTCTTTAATAGAATCAGCAAGTCCATCAACAATTGCTTTCCGCTGCTCTGCGATCCCCACACCATGGAGGCGATCTTTTTCTGCCTCAGCTTCTGCCGCTGTAACGATCTTAATTTTATCTGCTTCAGCCAATTCTTGAGCTGCCACTCTCTTACGTTGGGCAGCATTAATTTCGTTCATTGATTGTTTGACTTCTGCATCCGGCTCAACTTTGGTAATGAGCGTCTTAACGATAATATACCCATACGTTGACATTTCTTCCGCTACTTGTTTTTGAACTTCTAATGCAATTTCATCTTTTTTCTCAAACAATTCATCCAAAGTTAACTTAGGAACAGATGAGCGCAATGCATCTTCAATATAAGATTTGATTTGAGCTTCAGGTCTCATCAATTTATAGTAAGCGTCTGTAACGTTTAACTCATTTACACGATACTGAGTTGCGACATTCATAGTCACAAAAACGTTATCTTGGGTTTTGGTTTCAACCACGATCTCACTTTGTAAAAGGCGTAGCTGCACACGAGCTGCAATTTTGTCAATGCCAAATGGTGCCCGTAGATGAATACCACTATTACTTAACTTTTGATACTTACCAAATCGTTCGATAATTGCAACAGACTGTTGACGAACGACATAAACAGAGCTCACTAACACAGCTCCTACAATAAGCATTAGAATCACTAGAACAAGTAAAACTTGTAAAACCATGGGAATCTCCCCCTTTCTTCACTTACATTATAGCACTCGTATATAGGTTAGGCAAATGATATGATAAAAATTTTATAGGATATTAAACAAGCATATTATATAGAGTTTCATTCCCATTCAAGTTAATATAAGACGGATCAAATTTCTCCATTCGGTGAATCAAACCCGCATAATCATGCTTGTTAGCAAGGGCAATCCCGATTAAGACTGGCCCTGTTCCCTTGCTAGCACGTTTAATATACTCAAAACGTGTGATGTCGTCATTCGGTCCTAAAATATCATTTACAAACTCGCGAAGTGCACCTGGACGTTGTGGGAAGTTTACCACAAAGTAATGCTTGATGCCATCATAAATCAAGGCACGCTCTTCCATCTCTGGCATACGGTTGATATCGTTATTTCCTCCAGAGATGATACAACAAATAGTCTTACCCTTTATATAATCTGACAGTACTTCCAAGGCTGCCACACTAGCAGCACCTGCAGGCTCAGCTACAATCCCCTGTTTAGAGTAAAGATCTATCAATGTCTCAGAGATTAAACCTTCATCCACTCCGATGAGCGTTTCAACATTTTTACGGGTTGCTTCATAGGTCAATTGCCCAACCTTCTGCACAGCAATCCCGTCTGCAAACTTATCAATTTCTTTAAGTTTAACCGGACCTCCAGCCTCAAAGGCTGCCTTCATGGAACGAGCTCCGTTGGCTTCTACACCTAGAACTTCAATATCCGGATTCATTTCCTTTATATAAGTAGAAACTCCTGCAATGAGTCCTCCACCTCCTACAGGCACCAAGACAGTATCAAAATCAATGGATTCTTTTCGCGCTTCTTCTAAAATTTCATAAGCTACTGTTCCTTGACCAGCTTGAACATAGGGATCATCAAAAGGATCAATAAACGTACGATTTTCAGCAACTGTATAGTCTTGAGCTGCCTTGGCCGAAGCATCAAAGGTATCTCCTACCAATTTGATAGTTACAAAATCTCCACCAAAGAAACGAACCTGACCAATTTTCTGTTGAGGCGTTGTAATTGGCATAAAGATTGTTGCAGGAATTTTCATCTCGTTACAAGTGTAGGCAACACCTTGAGCGTGATTTCCCGCTGATGCGCACACTACTCCACGTTCACGTTCTTCCTTAGTCAATTGTGAGATGGCATAATAAGCTCCACGAATTTTAAAAGAGCGGACTCGTTGAGCATTTTCTTTTTTGAGATAAATTTTAGCTCCGTATTTTTCTGATAAGTAATGATCATATTCTAGTGGCGTATTGACTACGACACCACTCAGAACCTTGTGGGCCTTCACCACATCTTTTGCACTAAGCATAATCTTCTCCTTGATTCTTTTTCAAGATAAAAAGCGGGTTAGGTACCCCCCAACTCGCCTTCTATTTTTATTCTCAAAAATTAGTTGTAGATTTTGAATGCGTCATCGTCGTTTTTACCAACAAATGGCATTGCTTTACGCAATTCTGCACCAACCTTTTCAATTTCAAGGTTAGCTGCTTGTTCACGGTAAGCAGTCAATTTTGGACGTCCAGCTTTGTAGTCGTTCACAAAGTCGTTGGCAAATGTACCATTTTGGATATCAGCAAGAACTGCTTTCATGTTTTCTTTCACTTGTTCAGTGATGACACGTGGACCTGAAACGTAGTCACCGTATTCAGCTGTGTTAGAAATTGATTGACGCATTTTCTTGAATCCACCCTCGTAGATCAAGTCAACGATGAGTTTCATTTCGTGAAGCACTTCAAAGTAAGCCAATTCTGGAGCATACCCAGCTTCAGTCAAAACTTCAAAACCAGCTTCGATAAGGGCAGTCAAACCACCACAAAGAACTGCTTGTTCACCAAACAAATCTTCTTCAGTTTCTTCTTTGTAAGTTGTTTCCAAAAGACCAACACGCGCTGCACCAACACCTTTACACCAGTCCATAGCGATGTCTTTAGCATTTCCTGTAGCATCTTGGTATACAGCGTAAAGTGCTGGAACACCAAAGCCTTCTTCGTAAGTACGACGTACCAAGTGTCCTGGCCCTTTAGGAGCACACATGAAGACATCTACATCTGCAGGAACTTTGATGAATTCGAAGTGGATGTTAAAACCATGCGCAAATCCAACTGCATTCCCAGCTTCCAAGTTTGGAGCAATTTCTGCTTCGTACAATTCTTGTTGGATTTCGTCTGGTGCCAAAATCATGATAACATCAGCCAATTTAGTTGCTTCTGCTACTGTATAAGTATCAAAACCATCTTCTTTTGCCTTATCAAAAGATTTACCTGGACGAACACCGATGATTACATCGTGACCTGAATCACGCAAGTTTTGAGCATGAGCATGACCTTGTGAACCATAACCGATAACAGCGATTTTTTTACCATCAAGTGCTGCTACTTTTACATCTTTTTCGTATTCCATTTGAACTGCCATAGTTTTTCTCTCTTTTCTATTATTTATTGCCTTTTAGGCTGGTTTAACAAATTTAAGTTATTTTTTACTCAATGAAAATCAAAGAGCAAATTAGGAAGCTAGGCGCAGGCTGTACTTGAGTACGGCAAGGCAAAGCTGACGTGATTTGAATTTGATTTTCGAAGAGTATTAATCGCGGGTAAATCCAGTTGCACCCGTACGAGCGATATTCTTGATACCGTACGGTCGAATAACCCGAATCAAAGCTTCACTCTTTTCCGCATTTCCAGTCATCTGAACAGTAATGGAGCTCGGAGCCACATCAACAACAGTTGCACGGAAAGGCTGGATAATAGCTAAAATTTCTGCCCGCTTCTCCGCAGGCGCTGAGACCTTGATCAGAATCACTTCACGCTCGAGATGCGGTTTATCTGTGATATCACGGACACGAATAACGTCGACCTGACGGTTGAGTTGTTTGATGATTTGCTCCACTTCATCGTGAGATGCAACATCAATGATAATGGTAATCCGTGACACATTAGGATTTTCTGTCGCCCCTACCGAGATACTCTCAATATTGACTTGGCGTCTAGACAAAACACCGGTAAAACGATTGAGAACTCCTGACCGGTTTTGAAGTTTGGCTGTTAACATTCTACGCATTAAACTTCACCCCCAACATCTCATGATTACTCTTACCAGCTGGTACCATCGGTAAAACATGCTCTTTACGAGAAATATCTACCTCGATAAACATTGGTACATCTTCCAAGATGACTTCCAAATCCTTTTCTAAGGTTTCAGGATTATCAAATTTATAATTCTTAATTCCATAGGCTTGAGCCATCAATTGGAAATCTGGGAGGCTATCAAAGACTGACTCTGATGTTCGACCATCGTAGAAGGCTTCTTGCCATTGACGAACCATCCCAAGTGAATGGTTATTAAGCATGATGACCTTGATTGGAATCTTGTAGATATTCAAGATTGCCAATTCCTGATTGGTCATTTGGAAACCACCATCACCGACAAAGAGCACGATCTCCTTATCTGGATTAGCAATTTTTGCCCCAATGGCTGCAGGAACTCCAAATCCCATGGTTCCTAGTCCACCTGAAGTTACGAGTTGACGCTCGTTTTGGTATGGATAGTATTGAGCTGTCCACATTTGGTGTTGTCCGACGTCAGTTACGACAATGGCATCACCCTTAGTCAATTCACCAATTCGTTCAATAACTGCTTGTGGTTGGACAACACGTTCCTTCTTATCATAAGAACGAACACGATTCTTATCTTTGGTAACTTTTTCAATCCATTTTTCAGTATTGTTACGAACGATTGGCTCCGCTAGTAACTGTTGCAAGGCCTTTTTAGCATCTCCAACAACTGGAATATCAACTGCGATAATCTTACCAATCTCTGCTGGATCGATATCGATATGCGCTACTTTGGCATTCTTCGCAAATGTCTTAGGATTGCCAGTCAAACGGTCATCAAAACGACAACCAATCGAAATCATAAAATCAGCTTCAGTCATTGCGATATTGGCTGCAAAGGAACCATGCATCCCACCCATTCCTAAAAATAGTGGATGGCTAGTTGCAATTGTCCCCTGTCCCAAAAGACTGGTAACAACAGGAATTTTATAACGCTCTGCAAATTCGTTTAACTCCGCTGCAGCCTCTGCATAGCTAATCCCACCACCAGCCAACAAAACTGGCTTCTTAGCCTTAGAGAGTTGCTTCAAGATCTTCTTGATTTGCATCTCATTAGGCTCTAGAGTTGGTTGATAACTTGGTAAATCTATCTCTGAAGAATAGACGAAGTCCGTTTCAAGAGCTGAAACATCTTTTGGCAAGTCAATAACAACTGGTCCTGGACGACCGGTAGTCGCAATGTGCACAGCCTCTGTAATCACACGTGGAATATCCGCCGTCTCTCGAACCTGGTAGTTGTACTTGGTAATCGGCATGGTAATACCGACAATATCTGCCTCTTGGAAAGCATCCTTACCGATTCCCGCTCTTGCCACCTGACCTGTGAAGACCAAAAGGGGAACACTGTCACTCATAGCATCTGCAATCCCAGTAATGGCATTGGTAGCTCCTGGTCCACTTGTGACGACTGCGACACCAAGTTTCCCTGTTGACTTAGCATAACCTTCTGCTTCATGAAGACAACCTTGTTCATGCCGACCTAGAATATGGCGAATGCCTTTAAAATTATAAATAGCATCATACAAAGGCAATACAGCCCCGCCTGGATAACCAAAAATCGTATCGATTCCTAGGTCACGGAGCGTTTCCAAAACGAGTTCTGAACCTGACTTTGGTGAGTCTAAAATGATTTTCTCCATCGTTCCCCTTTCTCTTCTCAATAAAATGACTTGTTTCTATAATACCATTTTTTCAAAAATTTTCAAGACAAAAGAAACAATTTTCTGAATTTTCTATCTAGATGCTTTACAATATCAAATAGATTAGAAAGTTTATACGTATTTTTACCTTTTAATAGAAAAAAGGTTGAGACAAAATGTCCCAACCTTTTGATTATTTACTAATTAAAGTGAGTTAACGTCAACCTTGATACCAACACCTTGAGTAGTTGTGATTGTCAAGCTTGTTACGTAAGTTCCTTTTGCTGTAGCTGGTTTAGCTTTTTGGATTGTTTCGTTGAATGCTTTGAAGTTTTCAACTAACTTGTCAGCTTCAAATGAAACTTTACCGATGATAGCTTGTACGATACCTGCACGGTCAGCACGGTAAGTGATTTTACCACCTTTAGACTCTTCAACTGCTTTAGCAACATCCATTGTTACAGTACCAGTTTTAGGGTTTGGCATCAAGTTACGTGGTCCAAGGACACGTCCAAGACGTCCAACAAGAGCCATCATGTCAGGTGTAGCGATAACTACGTCGAAGTCCAACCAACCGTCGTTGATTTTAGCAACAAGGTCGTCTTCACCAACGAAGTCTGCACCAGCAGCTTTAGCTTCTTCAGCTTTTGCACCACGTGCAAATACAAGAACGCGAGCTGTTTTACCAGTACCGTTTGGCAATACCATTGCTCCACGGATTTGTTGATCAGCTTTTTTCACGTCGATGTTCAAGTTGTATGCAACTTCTACAGTTGCGTCAAATTTTGCAAAGTTAGTTTCTTTTGCAAGAGCTACAGCTTCTTCTACGCTGTATGCTTTTGTGCTGTCGATTTTCTCAAGAGCAGCACGAAGTTGTTTGCTTTTTTTAGCCATTTTCTATTCTCCTTGTAAGTGGTTCAATCGATTTTCATCTCCCACGTCACTTCTCGAAATGATGAAGTCTTGCGGGTTATATAGGGAAGTTATTGATTAGTCAACAACAGTGAATCCCATAGAACGAGCAGTACCTTCGATCATACGCATTGCAGACTCAATGTTTGCAGCGTTCAAATCTGGCATCTTAGTTTCTGCAATTTCTTGTACTTGTGCACGAGTAACTGTAGCAACTTTAGTTTTGTTAGGTGTACCTGATCCTTTTTCAACACCTGCAGCTTTTTTCAAAAGAACAGCAGCTGGTGGTGTTTTAGTAACGAAAGTAAATGATTTATCTTCGTATACTGAGATAACAACTGGAATGATCATACCAGCTTGATCAGCTGTACGAGCGTTGAACTCTTTTGTGAATCCCATGATGTTGATACCAGCTTGACCAAGAGCAGGTCCAACCGGTGGAGCTGGTGTAGCTTTACCAGCAGGGATTTGCAATTTTACAAGTTTTTCGACTTTTTTAGCCATTTTTAAATCCTCCTTTGTGGTTTTGGCGGTAATTTAGAGATTTTTACCTCCCACAAGTATGTTTTACACATACCCTACTATTATACACTAATCTATCTCAAATGCAAGAGAAAAATTCTATTTTTAGAGAAATTTTATTACTGAATTTGGCTATTATTTCTTTCGTGAAAGAGTTCTGAACTACAAACAAAAAACCGCTCTGTTTTGAGCGATTATAAGAAATAATAAAGTTTAGTAGGAATCCAGTTTTAAGAGCAGGCTTTTCCCTTTTTCAGTACTTCCACTTTCCACAAATCCAAGGGACTCAAAACATCGTCTGGAGGCATAATTGAAATCATAGATTTCTTGAACTTTCAATTGTTTCCAACCCTTTTTCCGAGCTAGATCAATCAAAGTCTTCAATACCTTGCGTCCAATTCCTTGATGTTGATAAGTCGGATTGCCAATCACAATAGGAAGATTCTCCTGAGATAAGGTTACATCCCCAATTGGAAACCACTCTCCCTTTTCTCTAAACTCAATCCAAAACAAATCCCCGTGTTTTTCTAAATAGGAATACATAGCATTCAATTTTTCTACATTATAGGGGCTTCTGACTCCATCTACAAATTCAACCAAATCCACATCTTGATACCAGGCCAAAGCTGCATCCTGATGATCTGCTAAAAAATAAGGAACTAGACGTAGGAAATCATCTATCTGAATGATTTTTGTCATCATTTTCTACTCCTAATACTAGCTCCGCTGCTTGATTAAAACCATCACACCAGTTGTACCATTTTGCTTCATACTCATCTTGGGCTAAGATATGATTTTTTAAATCCAGAACAGAGTAAATCTTTCTTTCCTCACAAGCTTGTGCATAGAGATGATATAGTTCATCACCACCATCTTTATCCCACTCAGCAGAAATCGTATCCCGACCTGCTAACAAAGCTTGGTAAGCTCTGTGATGCCCATCTGTAATCAGCAAGCGATCTCCAAATGCAAGAACACTGATTGGATCCATATTGATGATTTCAGCCGACTGATAAAGCATCTGGATATCTTGCAACTTCTTTTCTGATAAGTATAGTTGAGTTGGATGAAGATTTTTTATCTTGACTTCCATTTTTTCTCCTCAAGAAGAGTTAATATCTACTTTTGTTTGCCTGTAAAGCGCCATTGAAAGCGAAGTTTGTCATAAAATGGAAATTCAATGAATAGAATTCCAAGACCCAGACAGAGACTGGCAAGAACATCTGATGGGTAATGAACTCCCAGATAGACTCTGGAAATGATTACACTTACTAGATAGATTCCCAGTAAAATCTGGAGAATGAGCTTTACAGTCCTATCTTTCACTCTCTGTCCCACAATGATAATTAGAGAACCGATTAGGAGGGTTACTGCTAGCGAGTGACCACTAGGGAAAGAAAAGCCCTCTTCTTCGACCAAGTGTAAAATTTCAGGTCGGGGACGTTGATAGATGTATTTTAAGGACACAATTAAAATTCCAGCCAAACTAAGATTGCCAGCTACTAAAAGGCTTTCTGACTTCCACTTTTTCAGATAAAAAATAACAGTCAATAGAATTGCCCAAGAAATAACGATTGGTAAGTCAATCAGACGAGTAATCCCTCGAAAGATAGTTGTCAATATAGCTGGTAAATCTCCACGGATTGCTGTCTGGATAGACGAATCAAATGGTATCAATTGTTCTGGATAAAACTTAACGACATAACCCAGAATTACAAATAGTAAAAGGGCAAAAGAGCCCTTTGTTAAATATGTTTGTTTATCTTTCATAGTATTTCAAAGTTGGTTTCAAGAGGACAAATAATAACCAGAATGAGATGGCAAAGATGACTCCTTCAATCAAATTAAATGGTAAGACCATTGCCAACAAGTAATTACTAAGTCCTAGAATGTTCTCTATATCGAAGTTAGCAAATTTTGCGTACAAAGGTACAGCATAAACGTAGTTTAGAACTAACATGGCTAAAGTAAGACCAATCGTCCCTGCTAATGAAGCTAGGACAAAACGCATGGTTGTACGCTCTTTTTTCCAAATCAGACCAAAAGCAAGAACAAAGACTCCTAAGGCTACGATATTCATCGGCAAACCAATATAGGTACTAACTCCTTGGTTGTTCAGAAGGATTTTCAGCAAGGACCGAAGGAATAGTACTCCTAAAGCAGCTGGTAAATCCAAGACTACCAAACCTACAAGAACTGGTAAGATACTGAACTCAATCCTTAAAAAGGCTGCTGCCGGTAGAAGCGGAAAGTCAAAGTACATCAACACAAATGAAAGTGCTGATAAAATTGCAATGGTCGAAAGTCGACGTGTGTTTGTCATAACAGGTTCCTCCAATTTTCTATAAAATCAGAAGAAGTTGGAAAGTTTCTCTCTATCTACTCTCTTAACTATCTCAAAAATAACCTAAGCTTACAAAGAAACTGGTTTTATTTCTATTATAATGAAGCAGAATAGACAAAGCTATCCTTTCGTCTTCTCCCATCCAGACTATACTGTCGGTTGTGGAATCTCACCACATCAGCTTGCGCTCGCGGACTTCTTTTAGAGTAAGGAAATGGAGATTTTTCTTTTAGACTAGGCGACAAGCTGTAGGCATAACTTTTGGTTAGGCAAAGCTTGGCAACAAAGTATAAAAGGAAAAGAACATTTCCGAGTAAAAGTCACCGCCGGTCGGGAATTACACCCTGCCCTGAAGACCTTTTTATGATAACAAAAAAAGCTTGCAAGCGCAAGCATTTTATCTCTTCTCAGTATCTATTTCAACTTATCCGTTTCGTAAGTATGAACCAGTTCGAGACCCGCAAAATTTTGTTGACGAAGGGCCTCATAGACTATCATACATACAGTATTGGATACATTGAGACTACGGACATGTTCATCATTCATAGGAATTCTGAGAGCTTTTTCCGGATGTTCCCGCATAAATTCCTCAGGCAAACCTTTATCTTCACGTCCAAAAAGAAAATAATGGTTTCCTTCTATCGTGAAGTCAGCATCTGAATAGACCTTTTCTGCAAACTTGGAAATCAAGTAGAGTTGACCATCCATTTTTTTCATAAATTCATCTAAACTATCATAAAAATAGATCTCAAGTTTGTCCCAATAGTCTAGCCCTGCTCGCTTCATTTTACGATCATCAATCGGAAAGCCCATCGGTTTGATAATATGAAGGGGCGCATTCGTCGCCGCACAGGTTCGTGCAATATTTCCCGTATTTTGTGGAATTTGTGGTTCAAACAATACAATATGATTGGCCATGCCTTGCTTCCTCTCACTAGTGCAAAAAAATAGCCACACTGCCCGGAGTCAAGCTCAGCAAACAGCGTGGTTAAGGCATCGTTAACTTACCTCACAACAGGTTTGAAGTAAATCAGCGAAACTACTTTTTTAGTATAACACTTTCAGCCTGATTGTCAATAGAAATGACTTGATTTTTTCATTTTTTTTACAAGCATATTTACAAAAGTTAAAATTTCAACTTTCAGCAAGCAATATCATAGAATTTACATTGATTAAGAATTTTCGGAACAAGTTTTTTCATAAACATACAATGTTTAAAGCAAAATATTTATTCGAATTCCCCTAATCCCTTTATTAAAGAAGGAAGCAGTCGGTTGTTGAGTGCATTTTTTTCTAAAAAAAGGTATGATAGAGACATATTGAAAAAGTAGGTTAACTAACTATGAAGATTATTCTTGTCGGAGGGGGAAAAGTAGGTTCCGCCCTCTGTCGTTCACTTGTTGCTGACAACCATGATGTTGTTTTAATTGAACAGAACGAAACTGTTCTAAAATACTTGACTAGCCGTTTTGATATTATGGGAATCGCAGGTAACGGAGCTGACTTTGCTATGTTAGAAGCAGCCAATGTTCAAGATTGTGATATTTTCATTGCCATGACTCAATACGACGAGGTCAATATGGTTTCGGCTGTTTTAGCCAAAAAAATGGGAGCAAAGGAAACCATTGTTCGTGTACGAAATCCTGAATATTCCAACCCTTACTTTAAAGAAAAAAATATTCTTGGATTTTCACTCATTGTAAACCCTGAACTCCTAGCAGCTCGTGCTATCGCTAATATTATAGACTTCCCAAATGCTCTTTCTGTTGAGCGTTTTGCAGGTGGATTAGTCAGCTTAATGGAATTCAAGGTACGAAATTTCAGTAATATTTGTCAGATGTCTATTGCTGATTTCCGTAAAAAGTTTGGTAATGTTATTGTCTGTGCTATCGAACGCGACCACAAACTCATGATTCCTAGTGGAGATATGATTTTAGAAGATAAAGACCGTATCTTTGTGACAGGACATCGTGTCGATATGATGCTCTTCCACAACTATATTAAGTCCAGAGTTGTTAAGAGTTTACTCATCATAGGAGCTGGGAAAATTGCTTACTATCTCTTAGGTATGTTAAAAGACAGTCGTATCGATACCAAGGTTATTGAGGTCAATCCTGAAAGAGCTGCCTTTTTCAGCGAAAAATTCCCTAAACTCTATATAGTCCAAGGTGATGGAACAACTAAGGACACCCTCTTAGAAGAAAGTGCACAAAACTATGATGCTGTTGCCACTTTGACAGGAGTCGACGAGGAAAATATCATTACCTCTATGTTTTTGGATAACATAGGTGTTCAGAAAAATATTACCAAAGTAAACCGCACTAGCTTATTAGAAATTATCCACGCAACAGATTTCTCAAGTATCATCACCCCTAAAACAATCGCTGTTGATACCATCATGCACTTTATCCATGGTCGTGTAAATGCGCAATATTCTGACCTTCAAGCTATGCACCATCTAGCAAATGGACAGGTAGAAACTCTTCAATTCCTGATCAAGGAAGCCAATAAAATGACTGGCAAGCCTTTATCTCAATTGAAGCTCAAAAAGGATATCTTGATTGCTGCTATTATCCGCAATGGAAAAACGATCTTCCCAACAGGAGAAGATACCCTCCAGGTCGGTGATAAGCTAGTGGTTATCACTTTGCTTTCAAATATCACCAAGATTTATGATTTGTTAGAGAGGTAAGCTATGAATAGAAGTATGGTACGCTTTCTTCTTGCAAAGCTACTCTTGATTGAAGCTGGGCTACTTTTAGTTCCGGTTGGTATTGCTCTCTACTATCGAGAATCTAATCAAGTTTTTACAGCTCTTTTCTCTACCATCAGGATTCTTGTTGTCCTAGGTCTTCTCGGAATCATCAAAAAACCTAAAAAACAACGTATCTATGCCAAAGAAGGAGTCTTAATTGTTGCCCTATGTTGGATCCTCTGGTCTTTCTTTGGCTCCCTTCCCTTTGTCTTTTCAGGTCAAATCCCCAATTTTATCGATGCCTTCTTCGAAACTAGTTCCGGCTTCACTACTACGGGAGCAACTATCTTAAATGACGTTTCTGTCTTAAGCCGTTCTCTTCTATTTTGGCGGAGCTTTACCCACCTCATTGGAGGTATGGGGGTGCTAGTTTTTGCCCTAGCTATTATGGACAATGCTAAAAACAGCCACTTAGAGGTTATGAAGGCCGAGGTCCCTGGACCAGTATTTGGTAAGGTGGTATCTAAGCTAAAAAATACAGCACAAATCCTCTACATCCTATATCTGGCAATGTTCGCCCTCTTTGTAGTGATTTATTATCTTGCCGGTATGCCACTCTACGATAGTTTTGTCATCGCTATGGGAACTGCTGGGACTGGTGGTTTCACTGTTTACAATGATGGAATCGCCCACTATAATAGTTCTCTCATTACCTATCTGACGAGTGTTGGGGTCTTGATGTTTGGTGTCAATTTCAACCTCTACTACTATCTCATGCTTCGTCGAGTCAAGGAATTCTTTTTCGATGAGGAGCTTCGTGCTTATCTCTTGATTGTCGTTGTTTCTACCGGCTTAATTACTCTCAATACACTTCACCTTTATAGTGGCGTTTCACAAAGTTTTGAGATGGCCTTCTTCCAAGTTTCTAATATCATTACGACAACTGGTTTCGGTTACGGAAACATAACCAATTGGCCTTTATTTTCTCAGTATATCCTACTGATGCTGATGGCCATTGGTGGTTCTGCTGGATCTACTGCTGGTGGTCTCAAAGTGATGCGTGGAGTTATTCTAGCTAAAATTGCTAAAAATCAATTTTTGTCTACCATATCCCCTCACCGTGTTTTAACTCTCCATGTTAATCAAACGGTAGTCGACAAGGACACCCAACACAAGATTCTCAAGTACTTTGTAGTTTACATTATAATTCTACTCAGCTTAATGTTCATTATCAGTTTAGATGCTAACAATTTAATGATTGTTACAAGTGCCGTTTTTAGTTGCTTTAACAATATCGGCCCAATTCTCGGAACAACTGCAAGTTTTTCAATATTTAGTCCATTTTCAAAACTCCTCCTATCCTTTGCAATGATTGCAGGACGTCTTGAAATTTATCCAATCATCCTACTCTTTATGAAGCGAACCTGGTCTAAGCGTTAACAATGTTATTATCAAAAAGCACATCCCTCAAAAATGAGGGATGTTTTTTTCTGTTGATAAGATTTTTAAAAGACAGTTGAGAGTCAAAAAATAACACTTTGGAAAAAGATGATTTTTCATGAAACATTTTAGTTATAATTTTTAAAAAACGTGGGGGTTTTATATGGAAAAAATGAACAAATCAATCCAACTTCTTTTATTGATTTCCTTGGTATATTTAGGTTGCTGTAGTTGCTTAGTTTGGCCTGGTATTGCTTTAACACTCAAACAATCCTGCTTTTACTTTTTACTTCTCTTACTATTTTTAGCAGGTATCTGTACATTTATCCACTATCTTTCAGGTCATAATCATGTAAAAAGTCAACTACATAATCGTAGTCGATCCTTCTTTTTATTGTATAGCAGCATGGTTATCATTAACGTTGCTGGAGTCTGTTTTATTTTATTTGAAAGTATAAGCACTGACACTCTACTACAAAAAGAAATCGTTGACTTGTTACTCATCTCTTTCTTTTTCCTTTTCGGACTTGATATTGCTACCTTTCTGCCGTTAAACAAATGGAGAAAATTACCAACTCATAAAAAGACAGGCAGGTTAACAACCCTTATCTTTCTTAGTTTATTTTTTCTGCACAATCCTTTAACCATATTTTCTGTCAGTTTTTATATCCTTTTGGGAGTCAGCTTTCTAAACTTTTTATTTCCTAAAACCTTAAGACAAGATTTATCCTTCTATAGTCATTTAATTCGAAATATCTTACTTGTTTTATCTACACTTATGTTCTGGTAGTTAATAGAATTCCTGTCAGAAGTATGCTATAATGAAATAAATTTTTTAGGAGATATATGAATGAATTTTTTTAAAGATTATCGTAAACGATTGATTTGGCTAGGAATCTTTCTTGTCGCTATGTGCCTATCGCAAGTTCCTATCGTAACTTTAATGTTACTTCAAAAAACTCAACTTGGATCTATCTGGTCATCTCTAATAGTGGGACTTGTCTCTACTGCTGTTGTTACACTCTTTTTATATGGTGCTCACAAAAGTAAGTTATTAAATCTAAAATCAAAACTCTTTACTATTAATGACGCCCCTCGAATTGCTCTTAGTTATGTAGCCATTGTCACAGGAAATCTGATTGGTGCGATTTGGTTACAACTTCTGAAGCAAACAACTACTTCGAATCAAGAGGCTATCAATAGCATCATGTCAGAAAGCTCTCTAATTTCCAGCATTTTCGTGGTTGCAATAGTGGCACCTATTTGTGAGGAAGTTATCTGTCGAGGTATCATCCCTACTAAACTCTTCGAAGGATACGAGAAAATTGGATATATTTTCGGTTGGTTTCTCTTCACTATAGCCCATATACCAAATAATCTTCCTTCTTTCTTGATATATGGCTGGATGTCTGCAGTCCTAACTTGGACTGCTTATCGCACCAAACGTCTAGAGATGTCTATCTTACTGCACCTAGTGAATAATGGAGTCAGCATTCTATTGCTTATCCTCCTTACATTCCTTATCAAGGTTGTTGGTATAGATGCTTTTCAATAAATAGAAGTTCCACTACTAATAAAAAGACTAGAAATCTATTTAATTTCTAGTCTTTTTATTTATTCTTTGAGTGATTCCAAACTAAGTTAGTGAGGCAGGTAGCTAGACTACTTTCTAACTATTACGACGAAAAAATCCACGAATCGATACCATTCGTGGATTTTTCCTAGTAAAGCGTTTAGATAAACTTCCATAGCGGTTACCGTTTATTAGATTACGACACTTAGTTTTACAAATCGATTCCATTTGTAAAACTAAGTTAGTAAGGCAGTTAGGCAAGTCTTATAGGACTTGCCGTAGTCTACTTAGATTGCTTTGCAATCAAGTAGACTTACTGAATTACATTTTTTCTTCCAACTCCACGTCTGGATATTTATCTGCAAACCAGCGAAGGGCAAAGTCGTTTTCAAAGAGAAAGACAGGCTGGTCAAAGCGGTCTTTGGCCAGAATGTTTCTACTTGAAGACATGCGCTCATCTAAGTCTTCTGGTTTGATCCAGCGAACGGTCTTTTTACCCATTGGAGTCATGACAACTTCAGCGTTATACTCGCCTTCCATACGGTGTTTAAAGACTTCGAACTGGAGTTGTCCAACAGCACCTAGCATATACTCACCTGTTTGGTAATTCTTATAAAGCTGAATGGCTCCTTCTTGTACCAACTGTTCCATTCCCTTGTGGAATGATTTCTGTTTCATGACGTTTTTAGGCGAAACCTTCATGAAAATCTCAGGTGTGAAGGTTGGTAGTGGTTCAAACTCAAACTTGTTCTTCCCAACAGTTAGCGTATCTCCAACCTGGTAGGTCCCTGTATCATAAACTCCGATGATATCTCCTGCTACGGCATTGGTCACATTTTCACGACTTTCCGCCATAAATTGGGTGACATTAGAAAGTTTAGCTCCCTTACCAGTACAAGGCAAATTGACACTCATACCGCGCTCAAATTCACCCGATACAATACGAACAAATGCGATGCGGTCACGGTGTCGAGGGTCCATGTTGGCTTGAATTTTAAAGACAAATCCTGAGAAGTCCTTATCATAAGGATCAACAATTTCTCCGTCTGTTTTCTTGTGTCCATGAGGTTCTGGAGCAAACTTGAGGAAGGTCTCAAGGAAGGTCTGCACCCCAAAATTAGTCAAGGCCGAGCCAAAGAAGACTGGTGTCAAATCACCTGCAAGAATGGCTTCCTCTGAGAATTCATTTCCTGCTTCATTCAAAAGCTCAATATCATCTTTCACTTGCTCATAGAAAGGGTTGCTAGCAAAGAGTTTATCGCCATCTTCTAGGCTGGCAAAACGTTCATCCCCTTTATAAAGTTCCAGACGTTGGTTATAAAGGTCATAAAGTCCTTCAAAGGCTTTCCCCATCCCAATCGGCCAGTTCATTGGGTAACTCGCAATTCCCAAGACTTCTTCCAATTCTTGCAAGAGATCTAGTGGTTCACGACCGTCACGGTCCAGCTTGTTCATAAAGGTAAAGACTGGAATCCCGCGGTGTTTGACAACCTCAAACAATTTCTTGGTTTGGGCCTCGATACCCTTGGCAGAGTCTACTACCATGACCGCAGCATCCACCGCCATCAAGGTACGATAGGTATCTTCTGAAAAGTCCTCGTGTCCTGGAGTGTCTAGGATGTTTACCCGTTTCCCATCGTAGTCAAACTGCATAACAGATGAAGTGACTGAAATCCCACGTTGTTTCTCGATATCCATCCAGTCTGACTTAGCAAAGTTTCCAGTTTTCTTCCCTTTTACAGTACCTGCCTCACGAATCTCTCCCCCAAAATAGAGCAATTGCTCAGTAATGGTTGTTTTCCCCGCGTCCGGGTGAGAGATGATGGCAAAGGTACGGCGTTTCTTAATTTCTTCTTGAATACTCATAACTTCTCTTTCTTTCTACTTTTTTAATTATTTTAATTTATAATCACTCTTTATTACATCGGACCCTAACATTCCTTTCAACACTCCATTATATCGGATTTTAGAGAGTTTTTCAATTGCTTACACAAGAAAAAGCAGGTCAAGATAGTAGACCTGCTCTTCAGATTCTTTATTCATTATTTATTTTGTATCGCTAGTTACAATCTCTTCAAAATTTAATTTTTTCTAGAGCAATTTTCTTTTCCCAACGTTTCTTAAACAAGATATCAAAAAATACTAGGGCTGCAGATAGAATGATTGAAACCAGAAGATACTTTATCCATATAGGGGCATTTGGAATAAACGGCGTCGTATTCAAGAGTCCGTAATTCCCACCTGTTACTTGATTGACCCCAACTAGGAAAAGGTTGAGAATAAAAGTGTAGGCAATAATTCGATACTTTTTCAGCAAGGTCTTATCGTAGTGATTCATGAGATAGACCAGGGAATTGACCAAGAGGGCATAATGGCCAATCAGGAAAGAAAAACTGGTAATATGCGGAAAGTCATAGGGATCAAAAACGGGATAACCCAAAGCAAACACTGCGCCGCTGGCTCCCAAAAGAGCAAAATACTGCTTGATTTTCCATTTGTCAGGTAAGAAAACAACCGCGAACATGGCCAAACGACAATGGTAAAGAGGCAAGCTGTTCGAAAACGGAATCCCAAATCCAATATACCAAGTATAGAGCGCTAGCAGTTGCGCTATTTGAATCCACTTAAACAATCGAACAAATTTGGGATTTTTGTAGTAAGTAAGAGAAGCATAAATAGACAAGGCAAGAAGTCCTATCATGACACCGTACCAAAAAATTGGAATAGGCGGTGGCGTCGTTTGGGTTCTTGTAATAAAATGATGCATAAAATCTCCTTAAGGTAACGAATTCAGTTGTATATTAACTATTCTTATGTTTATATTTAACGAGTTGATTGATAAGGATGAGAATACCTGTCATCAAACTGGTCACTATCAAATAGTTAAGCAAACTACCATGATCTCCAATCACAGGTGGCTTGCTCATAAAGCCATAATTTCCTCCTGTCAAGAGGTTGGCTATCAAGATAATGGCATTAACCCCAAAAGTCATCTGACATATTTTCCAAGTATCCCCTTTTTCAACTTTATAATATCTAACAAGATAAATCAAGCAGTTAGCCAAGAGGGCCCAGTGTCCGAAAACATTGTTCACAGACGAAACATGAGGGAAAGGAAAAGGATAAAAGACTGGATAAACCAAGGCCATGATAGAACCAAAAACTCCCACTAAGGCAAAATATTGCTTGAAAAAGGTCTTGTTAGGAGCAAAAAGAATCATCCACATAGCCATGCGACTATGGTAAAAAGGGAGAGCTTCAGATAGGGGCAGACGTGCAGCAATATACCAAGCGTTGATAATGAGCAACTGAATCAATTGTCCCCAATACCAAAAGTTTCTGTAACCTTTAGATGATGCGAAACGAATCGATAAAACAGCTATAATTACCAAAGAAGTAGGTAATAAAAAGTACCAGGCTCCCAAATGAGGAGGAACTGTCTTTTTACTGGTAAAAAGCAACTCCCAAATTGTCATATGTCATCCTTAACGTGCTCTAGTTGAGTCAATGCTACATCCTTTTTACCAACTAGAAACGACTGTTATTCTTTCTTCTAATTTCAACCATTATATCGAAATAAAAAGTATTTTTCAATTTCTGTTTCTTTTTAGCTTGGCTTGCCTTATTTATAGGAAAATATGGTAAAATAGAACAGATAAAGAATCATCATTTCACGAAAGGATATCCGATGAAAATTACGCAAGAAGAGGTAACTCACGTTGCCAATCTTTCAAAATTAAAATTCTCAGAAGAAGACACTGCTGCATTTGCGACAACACTCTCAAAAATTGTTGATATGGTCGAATTGCTTAGTGAAGTCGACACTACTGGTGTTGCACCTACTACAACGATGGCTGACCGTAAAACTGTTCTCCGACCTGATGTGGCCGAAGAAGGAACAGACCGTGACCGCTTGTTTAAAAATGTACCTGAAAAAGATAACTACTATATCAAGGTGCCAGCTATCCTAGATGATGGAGGAGATGCCTAATGACTTTTAACAATAAAACCATTGAAGAGTTGCACAATCTCCTTGTCTCTAAGGAAATTTCTGCAACTGAACTGACTCAAGCAACGCTTGAAGATATCAAATCTCGTGAGGAAACCCTCAATTCTTTTGTTACAATCGCTGAAGATCAAGCTCTTGCTCAGGCTAAAGCTATTGATGAAGCTGAAATCGATGCTGACAATGTTCTTTCTGGAATTCCGCTAGCTGTTAAGGACAACATTTCTACAGATGGTCTCTTAACAACAGCAGCTTCAAAAATGCTCTATAACTACGAACCTATCTTTGATGCCACAGCTGTTGCGAATGCAAAATCCAAGGGCATGATTGTCGTTGGGAAAACCAACATGGACGAATTTGCCATGGGTGGATCAGGTGAGACTTCTTACTACGGCGCAACCAAAAATGCTTGGGACCACAGCAAGGTTCCTGGTGGATCATCAAGTGGTTCTGCTGCAGCTGTAGCTTCTGGACAAGTCCGTTTATCACTTGGTTCTGATACTGGTGGTTCTATCCGCCAACCTGCTGCCTTTAACGGGATTGTTGGTCTCAAACCAACCTACGGAACAGTTTCACGTTTCGGTCTCATTGCCTTTGGTAGCTCATTAGACCAAATTGGTCCTTTTGCACCAACTGTTAAGGAAAATGCCCTCTTGCTCAATGCTATTGCTAGCGAAGATGCCAAAGACTCGACTTCTGCTCCAGTCCGCATTGCCGACTTTACTTCAAAAATCGGTCAAGACATCAAGGGCATGAAAATTGCTTTGCCTAAGGAATATCTTGGTGAAGGGATTGATCCAGAGGTTAAGGAGGCCATTCTGAATGCTGCTAAGCACTTTGAAAAGCTTGGTGCTATCGTCGAAGAAGTTAGCCTTCCCCACTCTAAATACGGGGTTGCGGTTTACTACATCATCGCTTCATCAGAAGCATCCTCAAACTTGCAACGTTTTGACGGTATTCGTTACGGCTACCGTGCAGAAGATGCAACTAATCTTGATGAAATCTATGTAAACAGCCGCAGTCAAGGTTTCGGTGAAGAGGTGAAACGTCGTATCATGCTTGGTACTTTCAGTCTTTCATCAGGTTACTACGATGCCTACTACAAGAAGGCTGGACAAGTTCGCACCCTTATCATCCAAGATTTCGAAAACGTCTTTGCGGACTATGACTTGATTTTGGGACCAACTGCTCCTAGCGTTGCCTACGACTTGGATTCACTCAACCATGATCCAGTTGCTATGTACTTGGCTGACCTCTTGACAATTCCTGTCAATTTGGCTGGTCTACCAGGGATTTCGCTTCCTGCTGGATTTGTTCAAGGTCTACCAGTAGGACTCCAATTGATTGGTCCTAAATACTCAGAAGAGACTATTTATCAAGCTGCTGCTGCGTTTGAAGCAACAACAGATTACCACAAACAACAACCCGTGATTTTTGGAGGTGATAACTAATGAACTTTGAAACAGTCATTGGACTTGAAGTCCACGTAGAGCTCAACACCAATTCAAAAATCTTCTCACCTACTTCTGCCCACTTTGGAAATGACCAAAATGCCAATACAAACGTGATTGACTGGTCTTTCCCTGGAGTACTACCAGTTCTCAATAAAGGCGTTGTCGATGCTGGTATCAAGGCTGCACTCGCTCTTAACATGGACATCCATAAGAAGATGCACTTTGACCGTAAGAACTACTTCTATCCAGATAATCCTAAAGCCTACCAAATTTCTCAGTTTGATGAGCCAATCGGTTACAACGGCTGGATTGAAGTGGAGCTAGAAGACGGTACAACTAAGAAAATTGGGATTGAACGCGCCCACCTAGAAGAAGACGCTGGTAAAAACACGCATGGTACAGATGGTTACTCTTATGTTGACCTCAACCGTCAAGGGGTGCCTTTGATTGAAATCGTATCTGAAGCAGACATGCGTTCACCAGAAGAAGCCTACGCTTATCTAACAGCCCTCAAGGAAGTGATCCAATATGCTGGCATTTCTGACGTTAAGATGGAAGAAGGTTCTATGCGTGTGGATGCCAACATCTCCCTTCGCCCTTATGGTCAAGAGAAATTCGGTACCAAGACAGAGTTGAAAAACCTCAACTCCTTCTCAAACGTTCGTAAGGGTCTTGAATACGAAGTCCAACGTCAAGCTGAAATCCTTCGTTCAGGTGGTCAAATCCGCCAAGAAACTCGCCGTTATGACGAAGCTAATAAAGCTACTATCCTCATGCGTGTTAAGGAAGGAGCTGCAGACTACCGCTACTTCCCAGAGCCAGACCTACCACTCTTTGAAATCTCTGATGAATGGATCGAAGAAATGCGTACTGAGTTGCCAGAGTTTCCAAAAGAGCGCCGTGCTCGCTATGTCTCTCAACTTGGATTATCAGACTACGATGCTAGCCAGTTGACTGCTAACAAAGTCACTTCTGACTTCTTTGAGAAAGCAGTTTCACTTGGTGGCGATGCTAAGCAAGTCTCTAACTGGCTCCAAGGCGAAGTTGCTCAGTTCTTGAATGCCGAAGGCAAGACACTGGAACAAATCGAATTGACACCAGAAAACTTGGTAGAAATGATCGCTATCATCGAAGACGGCACTATTTCATCTAAGATTGCCAAGAAAGTCTTTGTCCACCTTGCTAAAAATGGTGGAGGCGCTCGTGAATACGTTGAAAAAGCTGGTTTAGTTCAAATCTCAGATCCAGATATCTTGATTCCAATTATCCACCAAGTCTTTGCCGATAACGAAGCTGCTGTTGCCGACTTCAAGTCAGGAAAACGTAACGCCGACAAGGCCTTCACAGGATTCCTCATGAAAGCGACTAAAGGACAAGCCAACCCACAAGTAGCCCTCAAACTACTTGCCCAAGAATTGGCTAAGTTGAAAGAGAACGAGTAAATATACTTTCGCTAATAGACTTTTCTACTAAAAAATAGAAAGGAGAATAAATGAACAAATTTTTACGAGTACTATTTATTTTAGTTATCGTCGCCATGTTGGGTGCTTCTATTCTACAAATCTTTCTCCCATCATATATGGGAGAGCATTCTGGTTACGGTGTTTCTGCAGGATGGCAAAGAGAAATTGGAATTTGGAATCTAGCTGTCTTAATTATTATTCTTGCCGTTAATATTAAGTACGATTGGTTTTACCTGAGAATTGCCCTTCTTGCCCTCATTATTGGTGGTATAGGAATAGGAACAAATCATTTGTTAAATTTTATTGAATTTCATTCTCCTGTTAATGCGATTGGTGCTATCGAGAATTATATACTCGTATTTGGTTGGATTATAGGGTGGTTTATTGAAAATAAAACTATAAAACTCCAAAACTCTTTATAGACATAAATTTAGCAAAAACTATTTTTGTACTCACATAGTTAGGAGACATATGAAAAAGTTATATACTCTTATCGCTACCTTCTTGCTTCTTCTATTTGTGACACCTCTACAATCAATCGATGCGGGTGTTGGACATTCTCGAAGTGGTAGCTCTAGCCGTAGCAGTTCACGAAGTAGTAGTTCTAGTCGCAGTAGTTCACGAAGTAGTAGTTCTAGTCGTTCAAGTGGTAGTTCTTCTTCTAGAAGCAGCTATCGTTCTGGCGGTAGCTACTCAAGTTTAGATGGTTCTCTAGGGACAGGAATGAGCATTCTTATCATGTTTGGTGTCGGAGCTTTCTTACTCTTCATGCTCATCAAATATTTGAGTGACCAGAATTCATCATCTGGTAAATCTTATGGCAGCTCGCCTAGCTACAATGCTGAACCAACACTTCACCGTCGAGTGATAAACAACACCTTGGCTATCGATCGTGTCCGTTCTGGGGACCCAAACTTTGATGCAGACACTTTCACTTCATGGGTTAAAGAAGTCTATATCCAATTACAGGCAGCCTGGACTAAAAAAGATTGGAATTTGGTGCGTTCTCTTGAAAGTGCCAGCCTCTACTCTCAACATAGTGCCCAACTGGAAGACTATATCCAATCTCAAACAACGAATATTTTGGAACGAGTTTATGTCGAGAATGTTCGAATCAAAGATTTCTACGAAAATCCAGATGGAAATGATACTCTAGTTGTTATCCTTTCATCTACTTTGAGAGACTATGTCATCGAAGATAAGACTCGTAAGGTTATTGAGGGAGACCCTCAAAAAGATTTATTTACAGTTTATCAAATGAACTTCATCCGCAAACATGGCAGTCAAACCGAAAGCTCTGTCCAAGATGAAGCCGTTAGCGACCGCTGTCCAAACTGTGGCGCTCCACTGAAAATATCAGCTATCAGCAAATGTGACTATTGCGGATCTGATATCACCCGTAGTCCAAACCAATGGGTTCTTGATACCTATGAAGTTGTGGATGAAGACGAACTATATAATTAGGAGGAAATTATGGGATTTATTCGTATGGCCAAAGAGCAAATTAAGGGAGTTGTTGATGTTGCCAAATCTGCTGGAATTAATAGTCTTAATGACAGTAAATTTAAGGAAGCCGTTGTACTTCCAGAACACGTATCATCAGAAGCATTAGCTGTTAAAGGAATTCTTCTTACAAAAGACCCTGACGGAGTTTCTAGACAAGGTAATCAACATACAGGACTTTTAACAGATGGTTCTGTCGTAATTGTGCCACAAGGTTATGTTGCTATCCTTGTAAATAACGGTACTTTCCTTGGTGATGTTTTAGAAGCTGGTAGCCATGAATGGCGCTCTGGCGAAAACGCTTGGCTTCTAGAAAAAGGGGGAATTAAGGGCACTTGGGAAAACTTCAAGCACCGCTTTTCATTCGCTGGTCAAGTCGTTACTCAACAAGAAATCATCTTTGTCCGTATCCAACCGATTGCGGGTAATAAATTTGGTACCCAAAACGCTGTAGAATACTTCAGTGAACGTTACCAACAATTGCTCAACATCCGTTTCTATGGTTTATTTGATATCAAGATTTCTGATCCAGTCCTTTTCTACGTTAGCTCAATCAGTCAACAGATTGAAGAACATAAACCATTTACACTCCAAGATATTGCTCAAGGAACTCTTCGACAAAATATCTCTCCTAAAATTGCTATCGCAATTTCCAAATTCACTAATGAGTACCGAGTTGATATCTATAGCCTAAATGCTAATCAGGATACCTTCAATGAAATCGCTAAACAAGAAGTCAACAAGGTATGGACAGGACTTTACGGTATTGAAGCAACCAATATCCTTCTTGAGGATTTGAGCTACGACCAAGAAAGCTTGGAACTTGTTCGAAAACTTGACAGCGAACTCGTTGCAATGAAATACAATACCATCGAAATTGAAGAACGTCGTGCTCGTAACGAAGCTCTAATTGCGGCAGCCAATAACGAAGGTAATGGCAATGGTATGAACATGTTTATGGGTATGAATCTCGGTCAAACTCTCGGTGGCCAACTCACCCAACAAGCTCAACCTGTTAGTCCAAATCAAACTGTTCCCCCAGTACAACCTGCTGATCCAAACCAAGCATTTACTCCGACCCAAACTGCAAGTCCTGAGCAAGTTGCTAGCCCAGTAGAAACTGTTATCCCTGAACAACCCGCTAACTCAGTAGAAACTACTAATCCAGAAGTAACAACTCCTGTTCAAGAATCTACAACTCAAGAAGTAACAACTCCTTCAGTAGAAACTACTAGTCAAGAAAAACCAACTAATAAAAACTTCTACATCGAAGTCGATGGCAAGTACGTATTAGTAACCAAAGATGAAGAAGGAAACATCGTTCCTGTCAACTAATCTCACTTCCCTGATATTTGAGAAATCTTACGACTTATGATACAATAAAGAGTAAATTATTTTATTAAAGAGGTAAAAACATGATTGAAGCAAGTAAATTAAAGGCTGGTATGACCTTTGAAACAGCTGACGGAAAATTGATCCGCGTTTTGGAAGCTAGCCACCACAAACCAGGTAAAGGAAACACTATCATGCGTATGAAATTGCGTGATGTCCGTACTGGTTCAACATTTGAAACTAGCTACCGCCCAGAGGAAAAATTTGAACAAGCGATTATCGAAACTGTGCCAGCACAATACTTGTACAAAATGGATGATACAGCTTATTTCATGAACACTGAAACTTACGACCAATACGAAATTCCTGTTGTAAATGTTGAAAATGAATTGCTTTACATCCTTGAAAATTCTGAAGTTAAAATTCAATTTTATGGAACTGAAGTAATCGGTGTAACAGTACCTACAACTGTTGAATTGACAGTTGCTGAAACTCAACCTTCTATTAAAGGTGCTACTGTTACCGGTTCTGGTAAACCAGCTACAATGGAAACTGGACTTGTCGTTAACGTTCCAGACTTCATCGAAGCAGGACAAAAACTCGTTATCAACACTGCAGAAGGAACTTACGTTTCTCGTGCCTAATCTCTAGAAAGAGGTCATTCTATGGGAATTGAAGAACAATTAGGCGAAATCGTTATCGCCCCACGTGTACTTGAAAAAATCATTGCAATCGCTACAGCTAAAGTTGATGGTGTCCACTCTTTTTCAAACAAATCAGTATCTGACACCCTTTCAAAACTTTCACTCGGTCGTGGTGTCTATCTAAAAGAATCTGAAGAAGAACTAATAGCTGATATCTATCTCTATCTTGAGTATGGTGTCAAGGTTCCAAAGGTTGCAATGGCTATTCAAAAAGCTGTAAAAGATGCCGTTCGTAATATGGCTGATGTTGAACTCAATGCTGTGAATATTCACGTTGCTGGTATTGCACCAGATAAAACACCAAAACCAGCATTGACAGATTTATTTGATGAGGACTTCCTCAATGACTAGTCCATTATTAGAATCTAGACGCGAACTACGAAAATGTGCCTTCCAAGCACTGATGAGTCTTGAATATGGTTCTGATATTGAAACTGCTTGTCGCTTCGCTTATACTCATGATCGAGAAGACGACGAGGTAAAACTCCCTAGCTTCCTAATCGATCTTGTATCTGGTGTTCAAGCTCAAAAAGAGGAACTAGACAAACAAGTCACTCAGCATTTAAAGTCTGGTTGGACGATTGAACGTTTAACCTTAGTGGAAAAGAATTTATTGCGTTTAGGAGTTTTCGAAATCACTTCCTTTGATACTCCTCAACTTGTAGCTGTGAATGAAGCTATTGAACTTGCAAAAAGCTTTTCGGATCAAAAATCAGCTCGTTTCATTAACGGACTGCTCAGTCAATTCGTAACTGAAGAAAACTAACTATAAAAAGTGTTTGATAGATATCAAACACTTTTTATTTGTCTCCTCAAATGCTATCTAAAAAAACGATTATAGATTAAATTAGAAAGCAACAACCAGATGAAATTTGCATGAATGAGAAAGTTAATAAAACTATGGCACAGGATGGTGATTTTTAAATTCTTTGTCCAACGGTAGACTAAAGCAAAGAAAAGACCGAAAAAACAATAAATCATCAAACTGATAGGGTCACGATGGGACAATACCAAATGACTGAACCCAAATATCAGAGCTGATAAGATAACATCCAAGTAATACTTGGAATTAGGGAAGAAGGTATTCATAAAATAGCCTCTATGAACAATCTCCTCCAATATAGGCCCCAAAATGACAACGGAAATAAAAGAGAAGCAAGTCGTTAAAATAGTAGATTGCTCACTGAATATGACCGAAAGAAGGTCTTCAAAGATATAGTTGTTATTAATGAAGCGACTAAACTGTAAGTGAAAAGCACTTAACAACTGACGGACAAAATAAGCAGCCACTAAACTAACTAAAAGGTAAAAGAATCTGGATTTCTTCGAGCCCTTTTTTTCAAAAATATAGAGCATTCTTTTCTTTTTTAGCCAATAGATAACTAGTCCTAAAAGAGTTAGTTGCTCTACTGCTACAATAATAGAATAGCCATCCATACCCCAGACAAACATCTTAGCCAGATAAAGACTACTGAAATCTAGTAGATAAATTGATAGAAATACCAGTAATGTATAGATTCCCAAATGACCTATTTTTTTCATACTCACTCCCAAAAAGCTTTGTTGACTTATTTTTATAGCACACGCATCCCTTGTTATATTAACAGATATTTTTACAAGAGTCGATTTTTCATTCTGAAATGTATTTTATAGAATCCAAAAAGCTAGAACTATATCTTAGTCCTAGCTTACTTTTTAGTATTTTCTAAAGCGTTGGTAACGCTCCTCAATGAGCTGCTCTAGTGGCAGTTTACCAAGTTCATCAAGTTCTGCTCGGAGTTGTTCTTTGACTTGCTTGATCAGTTCTTTACTTGATAGACCTACCTCAGAGATAACCTTATCAACAATTTTCATATCTAGCAATTCGAAAGAAGTAATTTTCATCAACTCTGCAGCCTCCATGGCACGACTGCCGTCCTTCCAAAGAATAGACGCAAAGCCTTCAGGACTGAGAACTGCATAGATCGAGTTTTCTAACATCCAAACACGGTCAGCTACTGCAAGAGCTAAAGCCCCTCCTGAACCACCTTCACCGATAATAATGGCAATAATTGGCACCTTAAGATCGCTCATCTCCATGAGATTACGGGCAATAGCTTCACCTTGGCCACGCTCTTCTGCTCCGACACCAGGATAAGCACCAGCCGTGTTGATAAAAGTTACAACAGGACGGCCAAATTTTTCAGCCTGCTTCATCAAGCGAAGGGCTTTTCGATAACCTTCAGGATGAGGTTGTCCAAAGTTACGGTTAAGATTATCCTGTAAGCTTTTACCTTTTTGAATTCCAACAACAGTTACTGCTTGGTCTCCCAACCAACCGATACCACCAATAACAGCACCATCATCTCGGAAAGAGCGATCACCATGTAGCTCTACAAAGTCATCAAATATTCCTGTTGCGAAGTCCAAGGCAGTTAAGCGGGTTTGTTCACGTGCTTCTCTGACGATTTTTGCAATATTCATCAACAATCCCCCTTATGTAACCTTACTAATCGAGCAATCATCTCTGGCAATTCTCTCCGTTTAACAATCGCATCCACAAATCCATGTTCTAACAAAAACTCTGCCTTCTGGAAATCCTCTGGCAAATCTTCCCTTACGGTATTTTCAATGACACGACGTCCAGCAAATCCTACTAAACTTTGAGGCTCTGCCAAGATAATATCCCCTTCCATAGCAAAGGAAGCTGTAACACCACCAGTTGTTGGATCAGTAAGGATTGTTAGGTAAAAGAGACCTGCATTGGAATGACGTTTGACTGCTGCAGAGATTTTAGCCATCTGCATCAAACTCATGATTCCTTCTTGCATACGTGCTCCACCAGATGCTGTAAACAAGACGACTGGTAATTTTTCAGCTGTCGCGTATTCAAACAAACGAGTGGTTTTTTCACCAACTACTGTTCCCATAGACGCCATGATAAAATTAGAATCCATGATTCCGAGAGCAACTTTTTCACCCTTAATCAAAGCAGTTCCTGTAACAACAGCCTCATCAAGACCTGTTTTTTCACGCATAGAGGCTAATTTTTTCTGGTAGCCTGGAAATTCCAATGGATCTTGTGTCTCAATTCCTGTAAACATCTCTAGGAAGCTTCCCATGTCAATGGTTAAAGCAAGACGCTCTTGAGCTGAAATACGGAAGGTATAGCCACAGTGAGGACAAATACGGTCACTCCCCAAATCCTTTTGGTAAATGGTATGTTTACAACCTGGACATTTTGAGAAGAGTTCGTCTGGAACCTCAGGCTTGGCTTGGGGCTTTTCTCTAAGTGAACGATTGGGATTAATTCGTATATATTTATCTTTTTTACTAAATAGAGCCATACATCCCCCTTTTCAGTCTCATACTTTTTATATTATTCTTTTTCTTGATAGTGTGGTAAGAAAGTTTCCATCAAGAATGAAGTATCGTAGTCCCCTGCAATCACACGACGATCTGAAATCAAATCGAGTTGAAAATCAGCATTGGTGACGACTCCTTCAATTTCGAGTTCATAAAGAGCTCGTTGCATTTTCATGAGTGCATCAAAACGATTTTCACCATGAACAATAATTTTAGCAATCATACTATCATAGTATGGTGGAATGGTATACCCTGGATAAACTGCAGAGTCAACACGCAAGCCAACACCACCGCTTGGTAGATAAAGATTGGTAATCTTACCAGGGCTTGGTGCAAAATTAAAGGCTGGGTTTTCTGCGTTGATACGGCACTCAATAGCATGTCCTTTTAGAACAATGTCTTCTTGTTTCAGAGTCAAAGGTTGACCTGACGCAATACGGATTTGTTCCTTGACAATATCCACACCAGAAACAAATTCGGTTACTGGATGTTCTACTTGGACACGAGTATTCATCTCCATAAAGTAGAATTTGCCAGTTGCTTCATCTAGTAGGAATTCAATAGTACCAGCATTTTCATAACCAACAGACTCCGCCGCACGGACTGCTGCAGCACCAATTTCATTACGCAGTGTTTTCCCAATGGCAATCGAAGGACTTTCTTCTAAAACCTTTTGGTTATTCCGCTGAAGCGAACAGTCACGCTCACCTAGGTGAATAACATGTCCCATCTGGTCAGCTAGAATCTGTACCTCTATGTGGCGAGCAGGGTAAATCACACGCTCGAGGTACATAGCCCCATTTCCAAAGTTTGCTTTAGCTTCACTAGAGGCTGTTTCAAAGGCTGATACAAGATCTTCTGCCTTTTCAACCTTACGAATCCCTTTACCACCACCTCCAGCTGAAGCTTTAAGCATAACTGGATAACCAATTTTTTCGGCAACAGCAAGCGCTTCTTCTGCAGTATGGACTTCTCCATCTGATCCTGGAATGACAGGCACGTTTGCCTTAATCATTTGAGCACGGGCGTTAATTTTATCTCCCATGACATCCATTACTCGAGCTGATGGCCCAATAAATTTGATACCGACTTCTTCACACATAGTTGCAAATTTGGAATTTTCACTTAAAAAACCAAATCCAGGGTGAATAGCTTCAGCTTCAGTCAAGACCGCAGCTGATAGGATGGCATTGATGTTCAGATAAGATTCTGTAGCCTTTCCAGGGCCGATACAGATAGCCTCATCAGCCAAAAGCGTGTGGAGAGCTTCCTTGTCAGCAGTCGAATAGACAGCGACTGTTGCAATTCCTAACTCTCGTGCCGCACGGATAATACGAACAGCAATTTCACCACGATTGGCAATTAAAATCTTACGAAACATGGAAAACCTCCCTAGTTTCCAATAGCAAAGGTCAGAGTACCGCTTGCTGCAAGCTTACCATCTACTTCTGCCTTCGCTTCTACTACGGCGATTGTGCCACGACGTTTGACAAAAGTTGCTGTCATGACAAGCTGATCACCAGGAACAACTTGTTTCTTAAACTTAACCTTATCCATGCCAGCATAGAAGACGAGTTTCCCTTTGTTTTCAGGTTTAGACAATTCCAAAACACCTGCTGTCTGAGCCAAGGCTTCCATAATGAGTACTCCAGGCATAACTGGGTATTGTGGAAAATGACCATTGAAGAAAGGTTCGTTAATCGTTACATTTTTAATAGCAACAATTGTATCTTCACTAACTTCTAAGACACGATCTACTAAGAGCATGGGATAACGGTGTGGCAAAGCTTCTTTAATTTCTTGAATATCAATCATTTGATACGTACCAAGCCTTTCCCAAACTCAACCATTTCTTCATTTTCAACAAGAATTTCTGTTACAACACCGTCTTTAGGTGCTGGAATTTCGTTCATAACCTTCATAGCTTCGATGATGACCAAGGTTTGGCCTTTTTTAACAGTATCACCGACTGAAACAAAATTAGGTTTGTCTGGTCCGGCAGCCAAGTAAGCAACTCCGACAAGTGGACTTTCTACAAGGTCCCCCTCTGCTACAGATTCACTAGCACTTGATTCTGAAACTGCTTCTACAGCTGGTGTAGTTGGAGCTTGTGGTGTAACTGTAGGTACAGCTGCTGGAACCACAGGTTGAGGTGCTGGACTTGTTTCTGCCACAAGTTTCGCTTCATTCTTACTGAAGACCAACTCATCCGTTCCATTTTTATAAGAAAATTCTTTCAAGCTCGACTGGTCAAATTGTGCCATCAAGTCTTTGATTTCATTTAAATTCATTTTTACTTATTCTCCCAACGTTTGAAAGCAAGAACTGCATTATGCCCACCAAATCCAAAAGTATTTGAGATAGCATAAGGAATTTCACGTTCCAAGCCTTGTCCATAAATAACGTTTGCTTCAATGTAGTCTGACACTTCTGTTGTCCCAGCTGTCATTGGAACATAGTTGTTACGGATTGCTTCAATTGTTGCAATAGCCTCAACTGCACCTGCCGCACCGAGCAAGTGTCCTGTAAATGACTTGGTTGAAGATACAGGTACTTCCTTACCAAGAACCGCTACGATAGCACCACTTTCTCCCTTTTCATTAGCAGGAGTTGATGTACCGTGAGCATTGACATAAGCTACTTGGTCTGGTGTGATTTCAGCTTCCTCCAAGGCAAGTTTGATAGCTTTAATAGCACCTTGGCCTTCTGGATGTGGTGAAGTCATATGGTAGGCATCACAAGTATTCCCGTAACCGACAACTTCAGCTAGGATAGTTGCACCGCGTTTTTCAGCATGTTCTAAGCTCTCAAGAACCAACATCCCTGAACCTTCACCCATGACAAATCCATTACGGTCTTTATCAAATGGAATAGAAGCACGAGTTGGATCCTCTGTTGTTGAAAGAGCTGTTAAGGCTTGGAAACCAGCAATTGCAAATGGAGTAATTGAAGATTCTGATCCACCAACTAACATGATATCTTGGAAACCAAATTTGATAGAACGGAAGGCATCTCCGATAGCATCATTTGATGAAGCACAAGCTGTATTGATAGATTTACAGATACCATTGGCACCAAAGCGCATAGCTACATTTCCTGCAGCCATATTTGGTAAGGCTTTTGGAAGTGTTAATGGTTTAACACGTTTTGGTCCTTTTTCGTGAAGTCGAAGGACTTGGTCTTCGATTTCTCTGATTCCACCGATACCTGATGCAACGATGACACCAAAACGGTCCTTATCAAGCGCTTCTACGTCAAGATTTGCATTGTTCACTGCTTCTTGAGCTGCATACAAGGCATATAAAGAATAATCATCGAAACGATTGGTATCTTTTTTTACAAAATATTTGTCAAAAGGAAAATCGTTAATCTCTGCTGCATTATGAACATCAAAAGCGCTATGATCAAACTTGGTGATTTCACCAATCCCAATCTTTCCATTCTTTAAACTGTTCCAAAATTCTTCTGGCGTATTTCCAATTGGAGATGTTAATCCATAACCTGTTACTACTACACGATTTAGTTTCATTTTCATACCTCTATTTTAACTCTTATTGCATGGTAAGTCCACCATCAATTGCAATGACTTGTCCCGTTAGATAATCTTGGCTTGCAAGAAAGGCTGTGACCTCTGCCACTTGCTCAGCTTGACCAAATTGTTTCATCGGAATTTGTGCCAGCATGGCATCTTTTACCTTATCAGATAGGACTGCAGTCATATCTGATTCGATCATTCCTGGTGCAATGGCATTGACACGTACATTACGGTTGGCTACCTCACGTGCTACTGATTTGGTAAATCCAATTAGACCAGCCTTAGATGCAGCGTAGTTCGCTTGACCGATATTTCCCATCAAACCAACGACACTGGACATATTGATAATGGCCCCTTCACGAGCTTTTATCATCTGCTTCAAGACTGCTTGCGTCATGTTGAAGGCCCCCGTTAGATTGACTTTCAAGACCTTCTCAAAATCTTCTTCTGTCATCTTTAGCATGAGAGTGTCTTGAGTAATCCCGGCGTTATTAACTAGGACGTCAACTGAACCTAGCCCTTCAATAGCTTGGTCCACCATTCGTTTTGCATCCGTAAAATCAGAAACATCACCAGAAATAGCAAGTACCTTCACCCCGTAAGGTTTAAATTCGTTTAGAAGCTCCTCGGAGATTTCACCACGACTATTCAAGACAACATTGGCTCCCAAGCTGGCAAATTTATGAGCAATGGCAAGACCAATTCCTCGACTTGAGCCTGTAATAAAGACATTTTTCTGTTCTAGTTTCATTTTTCTCCTTTCAGAACTTCTATCATCCTGATCTAATTTTCTAAGAGTGCTTGTAAACTTGCTTGATCTTCCACATTTGCAAGTTGAGCAGTTTTATCAATCTTTTTAACAAATCCTGACAAGACTTTCCCAGGACCAATTTCGATAAAACGCGTCACACCAGCTTCTTGCATAACTGCAATGCTTTCATAGAAACGAACAGGTTCCTTGACTTGACGAGTCAAGAGTTCTGCAATTCGTTCTTTTTCCATGACCTTTGCTTCTGTATTACCAACAAGTGGACAAGCAAAGTCATTAAACTCAACATCTTCTAGGACTTGAGCTAATTTTTGACTAGCAGATTCCAATAAAGCTGTATGGAAAGGTCCAGAAACATTTAGCGGAATTAAGCGTTTTGCCCCTGCTTCTTGCAAGAGTTCAACTGCACGATCCACAGCAACCACCTCACCACCAATAACAATTTGGCTTGGGGTATTGTAGTTAGCTGGAGTCACAACTCCAAGTTGAGAAGCTTCTTGACAAGCTTGTTCAATAACTTCAACTGGAGTATTGAGTACGGCTACCATTTTACCAGACCCTGCAGGTGCTGCTTCTTCCATATAAGCTCCACGCTTAGCAACTAGAGCCACCGCATCTTCAAAATCCAAGGCGCCACTAGCTACAAGGGCAGAATATTCACCAAGAGACAGGCCTGCCACCATATCTGGTTGGTAACCTTTCTCCTTTAGTAGTCGGTAAATGGCAACGGATGTAGCCAAAATAGCTGGTTGTGTGTAACGAGTCTGATTTAGCTTCGTTTCATCGTTATCAATCAAGTCACGAAGATCATAACCTAAGACCTGGCTAGCTTGGTCGATTGTTTCTTTGACTATAGCATATTGGTCGTATAGTTCACGTCCCATTCCAAGGTACTGGGCTCCTTGACCTGCAAATAGAAAGGCTGTTTTAGTCATTTCTTGTAACTCCTGCCCAACGAGCGGCTTCTTTTTGAATTTTCTCAGCTGCACCATAGTAGATATCTTTTAAGATTTCTTCAACTGTTTCTTCTTTAGATACCAAACCTGCAATCTGGCCGGCCATTACTGAACCGCCATCTACATCACCATGGACAACAGCCTTAGCTAAGGCTCCAGCGCCCATTTGTTCAAAGATTTCTAGGTCTGGATTTTCTTGTTTAAAGGCATCTTTTTCAGCTTGCTCGAAATCACGAGTCAATTGATTTTTGATGGCACGAACTGCATGACCAAAATGTTGTGCTGAAATAGTTGTATCAATATCACGAGCTTTTAAAATCTTAGCTTTGTAGTTTGGATGAGCATTTGATTCTTTAGCAACTACAAAACGAGTTCCTACTTGCACAGCTTCCGCACCAAGCATAAATCCAGCAGCAGCTCCCTCACCGTCTGCAATACCACCTGCAGCGATAACAGGAATTGAAACAGCCGCCGCAACTTGACGAACCAAGGTCATGGTTGTTAATTTACCAATGTGTCCACCGGCTTCCATACCTTCAGCAATGACAGCATCTGCACCGATTTTTTCCATACGTTTAGCCAAAGCTACGCTAGGAACTACAGGAATAACGGTGATTCCCGCTTCATGAAATCTCTCCATATATTTACTTGGGTTCCCTGCACCAGTTGTGACTACCTTAACCCCTTCTTCAATAACGAGGTCGACAATATCCTCAACAAATGGAGACAAGAGCATGATATTGACACCAAAAGGCTTGTCTGTTAAAGATTTAATCTTATCGATGTTGGCTTTAACCACTTCTTTAGGTGCGTTTCCTCCACCAATGATACCGAGACCACCAGCTTTTGAAACAGCTCCAGCCAAATCACCATCTGCCACCCAGGCCATTCCACCTTGGAAGATAGGATATTTAATATTTAATAATTCAGTGATACGTGTTTTCATATTGCCTCCATAAGTCTTGCTTACGTAATAGTTCGACTTTATTATAATTTGACGGTCAAACTATTACCTAAACAAGAGGGAGCGGGTCTCCCCTACTCCTTCTTTATTTATTCTAATTATTTAGTTTGCTCTTCAACGTAAGCAACCAAGTCGCCAACTGTTTTCAAGTTGTCTTCAGCTTCGATTTGGATATCAAAAGCGTCTTCGATTTCTGAGATTACTTGGAACAAGTCCAATGAATCTGCATCCAAATCATCAAAAGTAGATTCAAGTGTTACTTCTGATGCATCTTTTCCAAGTTCTTCAACGATAATTTCTTGTACTTTTTCAAATACTGCCATGATAGACTCCTTTAAAATAAATAATTTTTTTATAACAATGTGATCACCACATGATTACCTAAATTGTAACAATAAGTGTGCCCCATGTCAAACCTCCACCGAAACCTGACAAGAGAATTTTTTGGCTACCATCCAAATGGATGAGCCCTTCTTCTACACACTCAGAAAGTAAAATCGGGATACTTGCCGCACTAGTATTTCCATACTTCATCATATTAGCAGGAAGCTTGTCACGATCGACACCGATTTTTCTAGCCATCTTATCTAAAATTCGAATATTAGCTTGATGAAGCAAGAGATAATCGAGTTCATCTGCTGATATTGGACTTTTTTCAATGGTCTGTTTAATAGATTTAGCCACGTCTCGAATTGCAAAGTCAAAAACTGCTCTCCCATCCATTTTCAAGAAAACATCTGGTTCTTCTTGAATCGAAAATGGTGAAATCAATCCTGTCTGTCCATAAGTGAGACACTCACCACGAGAACCATCGCTATTGAGACTTTCAGCTAAGAAATGTTTTTGATCACTTGCCTCAAGTAGTACACCACCAGCTCCATCTCCAAACAAGACAGCCGTTGAGCGGTCAGACCAATCCAATGATTTTGACATGGTCTCACTACCGATAACCAGACCCTTTCGATATGTTCCTGAAGAAATGAACTTTTCTGCAGTTGATAGGGCAAAAATAAATCCACTACAAGCAGCTGTTAAATCATAGGCAAAAGCCTTATGAGCGCCAATCTTTGCCTGAACACGAGCTGCGGTTGAAGGCATCATCGAGTCAGGTGTCATCGTCGCTATAATGATGAACTCTAGCTCATCAGCAGAGATCCCTGCCTTCTCTATAAGTTGTCTTGCAACCTCTGTCGCTAAATCTCCTGTTGATTTCGTCTTAGAAATATGGCGTTCTTTAATCCCTGTCCGACTTGAGATCCATTCATCACTCGTATCCATGACCTGAGCCAAGTCTTCGTTAGTGATAATCTGCTCTGGAGCATAATGAGCGACCTGGCTTATTTTTGCAAAAGCCATTACTTCAAATCCTCCAAAAAGTGATAAAGATTAGTCAAGCCTTTTCCCATAACTTCAATCTCTTCAGGACTCATGCCCTCGATAATTCTTTCGACCATGGCCTTATGGAAACGTTTATGAAGACGGTGAACGAGACGACCTTTCTTTGTCAAATGCAGATGTACTACACGACGATCTTGATCTGAACGGATACGTTCAATGTATCCTTTTCTCTCCAAATTGTTTAAACTCGTTGTCACAGTCCCTAGAGTTACCATCAACTCTTTGGAAACTTGACTCGGAGTCACTTCTGGATACTTTCCGATAACATCAATCGTGTGCATTTCTTTGATAGAGATGTCTTTGAAACGACTACCTCGCAAACTTACTTCCTCGATCACTAGGACGTTGTTAAAAATTGATGTTAAATAGTCATTGACTTGTTGGTAGTCCATTTCTCTTCCCTCCTTTATCAAAAAAAGTTTAATAATCAAAACATTTGACAAAAAAAGTATATCAAACTTCAAAGAATAGTGCAAGTATTTTTTATTTCCCGACAAATTTTGGACGTCTTCTTTCAGAATGTGCACGAACACCTTCTTTAAAATCTTCCGTATAGGATAGTGATTTTTGTAGTTCCAATTCAAGTTGAGCATATTCATGCCACTGCTTGAACTCACTTTCCCAAACAAGTTTCTTAATCGCAGCATAGGAATTTGAAGAACCACGTCTCAACTTTTTCAACAATTGTTCTCTTGTTTTTTCTAATTGTTCACTCGTACATAGACGGTATAGAGCTCCTGCGTCCATTGCCTTTTCAGCGGTGAAAGCTTCTCCAGTCATAGCTAATTGAGTTGCTCTAGTTGCACCGAGCGATCTTGTCAGCAAGAATAAGCCACCCGCGTCAGGAGCCAATCCTACACCTACAAAAGCCTGGATAAATTTAGACTTGTCAGATGCGATACAGAAATCAACTGCCAAGGCCATATTGGCTGCAGCTCCAGCAACTGCTCCATCCACCTCCATGATAACAGGCTTAGGAATCTGTTTAATCTTATAAGAAATAGTATTGACCAATTCAGCAATTCGAGTTAAGGAATCAATATCATCCTCATCGACAGCACGTTTCATTTCAACTAAATCACCACCGACAGAAAACACCTTACCAGCAGCATTGATGAGAATAAATGAAACAGAATCGTCTTTTTCAGCTAATTCCAGTGCTTCTAAAATTTCTTCACACATAGGAATATGGAAACCATTTGCCACCTCGGGACGATTTAAAGTAATCACCGCTAAATCGTCTTGAATTTGAAAGATAATATGATTCATAGCCACTCCTTTAATTTAAAAAGCTGATTAAATTATTTTATCTTCAAAGTATATCTTTTTCTTTTTAGTTATACAAGTAAAAATTGTATAAAAGTGTATCAGCCGATTTTTAAAGAGTCTTTTCTATACTAAAAATAACTAAGTTAAGCTAATCAGGTCCAGACCTCTAATAAGATGTAGCCTTTCCTATTGTAGATTGAAAAAAGCCCTTCTTTCTGCTATAATCGTATAAAATACAAACTGAGGAGTTTTTATGAAGGTTGTAAAATTTGGGGGAAGTTCACTCGCCTCTGCAAGCCAATTGAAAAAGGTTTTAAACATTGTAAAAAGTGACCCTGAACGTCGTTTTGTAGTTGTATCTGCACCAGGAAAGCGCGATGCTAAAGATACCAAGGTTACGGATGCTTTGATTAAATATTATCGTGATTATGTAGCAGGAAATGATATCAGTGCTAGTCAAAATTGGATTATCGATCGTTACGCTGCAATGGTTAGCGAACTAGGACTTAAACCAGCTGTTTTAGAACGAATCTCTAAAAGCATCCGAACTCTCGCTACCCTTCCAATTGAAAACAATGAATTTCTTTACGATACCTTCCTTGCTGCAGGGGAAAATAACAACGCTAAACTCATTGCAGCTTACTTTAACCAAAATGGATTAGAAGCTCGCTATGTTCATCCACGAGAGGCTGGTATTGTTGTTACAAGCGAACCTGGAAATGCTCGCATCATTCCTTCAAGTTATGATAAAATCGAAGAGCTCAATAATGGAACGGAAGTTCTGGTTATTCCGGGATTCTTCGGTGTGACTAAAGAGAATCAAATCTGTACCTTCTCACGTGGTGGATCTGATATTACTGGTTCAATTATCGCAGCTGGAGTTAAAGCTGACCTTTATGAAAACTTTACTGATGTTGACGGAATTTTTGCTGCCCACCCTGGTATCATTCACAAGCCACACTCAATCCCTGAATTGACTTACCGTGAAATGCGGGAATTGGCCTATGCAGGTTTCTCTGTACTGCATGACGAAGCACTCCTTCCAGCCTACCGTGGTAAAATTCCTCTCGTTATCAAAAATACCAATAACCCTGACCATCCAGGTACTCGTATCGTTCTGAAACACAGTAGTGATGAATTCCCAGTAGTGGGGATTGCTGGTGATTCTGGTTTTGTCAGCATCAATATGTCTAAGTACCTCATGAACCGCGAAGTTGGTTTTGGTCGTAAAGTACTTCAAATTCTAGAAGACCTGAATATTGGTTGGGAACATATGCCAACTGGTATCGATGACCTATCTATCATTTTACGTTCACGAGAATTAACTCCTATTAAAGAAGAAGAAATCCTTCGTCAATTAGTTCAAAAAGCAGAGGTCGACCACGCTGAAATCGAACATGACCTGTCTATCATCATGATTGTTGGCGAAAAAATGAAGCGCCATATCGGGGTAACTGCTACAGCCACTCGTGCCTTATCTGAAAACAATATCAACATTCAAATGATGTCACAAGGTTCTAGTGAAGTTTCTATCATGTTCGTTGTCCACAAAGACCAAGAAAAAGCGGCTCTTAAGGCTCTCTACCAAGCATTTTTCGGTGAAAGTAAGGAAGACTAAACATGGCACAATCTCTCAATAAAGTCGTTGACTTACAAACTACTGGAACTTCTTACCTCTCTATACAAGGAAAAGTTGGAAAATTTCTGGTAGGAGACCAAGCCTTGGAGTTTTACTCGGATCGCAATATTGAGGATTATATTCAAATCCCATGGTCTAGCGTTAATCAAATCGGAGCCAATGTTTCAGGCCGTAAGGTTAGTCGTCATTTTGAAGTTTTTACAGACCAAGGAAAATTCCTCTTTGCCTCAAAAGACTCCGGAAAAATTCTTAAAATTGCTCGGGAAAAAATCGGAAATGAAAAGGTTGTGAAGCTTCCAACCTTACTCCAAATCATCGGTCGTAAAATCAAAAATCTATTTGCAAAAAAATAGAAAGTTTAGTATAATCATAGAAACGGATAAGTAGGTTATCCTCTTCTTCCAGAAAGTCTGCGGATGCTGTGAGCAGATAGGAGAGATAGGTGAAATTCTACCGTTGTTTTAAATCAAATACAGAATCAAGTGCACACCTGTGAAGTTGGATGGAACCGTGGCTCTGCCACTCCAACGCTTTGTCAGGTGTGCTTTTTTCATAAAGGAGTTTATATGCTAGATATCAAACGTATTCGTACAGACTTTGATGCTGTCGCAGAAAAATTGGCTACACGTGGTGTAGATGCTGCTATCTTGAACGAGATGAAAGAAATCGATGCTAAACGTCGTGACATCTTGGTTAAGGTTGAAACCCTCAAGGCAGAGCGTAACACGGTTTCTGCTGAAATTGCTCAAGCTAAGCGCAACAAGGAAAATGCCGATGATAAGATCGCTGCCATGCAAACCCTATCTGCCGAAGTCAAAGCACTCGATGCAGAATTAGCTGAAATTGATGCTAAATTGACAGAATTTACCACTACTCTTCCAAACATCCCAGCTGACAGTGTTCCTATTGGGGCAGACGAAGATGATAACGTAGAAGTTCGCCGTTGGGGAACTCCTCGTGAGTTTGACTTTGAACCAAAAGCCCACTGGGATCTCGGAGAAGACCTTGGTATTCTTGACTGGGAACGTGGTGGAAAAGTCACTGGAGCTCGTTTCCTCTTCTATAAAGGCCTCGGAGCTCGCTTGGAACGTGCCATCTACAACTTTATGCTAGATGAGCATGGTAAGGAAGGTTATACTGAAGTCATCACCCCTTACATGGTTAACCATGATTCTATGTTTGGTACTGGCCAATATCCAAAATTCAAGGAAGATACTTTTGAGATCAGCGATACCAACTATGTCCTCATTCCTACAGCTGAAGTACCTTTGACTAACTACTACCGTGATGAAATTATTGATGGTAAGGAACTGCCAATCTACTTTACTGCTATGAGTCCATCATTCCGTTCTGAAGCTGGTTCTGCTGGTCGAGATACTCGCGGTTTGATTCGCTTGCACCAATTCCACAAGGTAGAAATGGTGAAATTTGCTAAACCTGAAGAGTCATATGAAGAACTAGAAAAGATGACAGCTAACGCTGAAAACATCCTTCAAAAACTCAACTTGCCATACCGTGTAGTTGCTCTTTCTACAGGAGATATGGGCTTCTCAGCTGCCAAGACTTACGACTTGGAAGTTTGGATCCCAGCGCAAAATACCTACCGAGAAATCTCAAGCTGTTCCAATACAGAAGATTTCCAAGCCCGTCGTGCTCAAATTCGCTACCGTGATGAAGCCGATGGCAAGGTGAAACTCCTTCATACCTTGAACGGTTCTGGACTTGCTGTTGGACGTACCGTTGCTGCAATTCTTGAAAACTATCAAAACGAAGATGGTTCTGTTACTATTCCTGAAGTCCTTCGTCCATACATGGGTGGAGCTGAAGTCATCAAACCATAACAATTTCAGATATAAAAGAGGCTGGGACAAAAGTCCTGGCCTCTCAATTGTCTTTGGATTGTCGTGCAAGACGCAGTGGTTGAGTGGGCTCCACTTCGCTGATTTTATCAGCTTTTACAGCCCTACTCAACTGTGCGGAGGTGAGACGACGAAATCGAATTCTAACGAATTACCGATTTCTGTCCCACTCTCTTTTAAGTGATTCAAAAGAAACAGGTAGAAATCATGATTTCTACCTGTTTTTATTTATTAGTAACCACCCATCATTGAAGGATCCATAGCTGGAGCTGGTGCTACTGGTTCTGGTTTGTTGGCCACAACGGCTTCTGTTGTTAGAATCAAACTTGCTACTGAAGCTGCGTTTTGAAGGGCTGAACGGCTAACCTTAACAGGATCGATAATACCTGCTTCAATCATGTTAACCCATTCACCTGTCGCAGCGTTGAAGCCTGTACCAGCTTCTGCATTTTTCAAACGATCAATAACAATTGAACCTTCATAGCCTGCATTGTAGGCAATTTGGCGGACTGGCTCTTCCAAGGCACGAAGAACAATGCTACGTCCTGTTGCTTCATCACCTGTCAATTCTAAAGCTTCAACAGCTGGAATGACATTCACAAGAGCAGTACCACCACCTGCAACAATACCTTCTTCCACTGCTGCACGGGTAGCGTTAAGGGCATCTTCGATGCGGAGTTTCATTTCTTTCAATTCAGTTTCAGTTGCAGCACCGACCTTGATAACTGCTACTCCACCTGATAATTTAGCCAAGCGTTCTTGGAGTTTTTCACGGTCGAATTCTGAAGTTGTTGTTTCGATTTGAGACTTGATGACAGCTACACGGTTAGCAATCGCTTCAGGATTTCCTGCACCTTCTACAATAACTGTGCTATCTTTATCTACAGACACTTTAGCTGCTTGACCTAAAGCTTCGATAGTAGCATCTTTCAATTCAAGACCAAGATCTTCTGTGATAACAGTTCCACCTGTCAAAATTGCGATGTCTTCCAACATTGCTTTTCGACGGTCCCCGAAACCTGGTGCCTTAACAGCAACTACGTTGAAAGTTCCACGAATCTTGTTCAAAACAAGGGTTGGCAGAGCTTCACCATCAACATCATCTGCAATAATTAAGAGCGGACGGCTACTTTGAAGAATACTTTCTAGAAGTGGCAAGATTTCTTGGATGTTTGAAATCTTCTTGTCTGTGATTAAAATGTACGGATTTTCAAGGTCTGCAACCATTTTTTCATTATCAGTAACCATGTATTGTGAGAGGTAACCACGGTCAAACTGCATTCCTTCTACAACTTCAAGCTCTGTTTCCATACCACGTGATTCTTCAATAGTGATAACTCCATCTTTACCAACTTTTTCCATGGCTTCAGAGATGTATTCACCCACTTTTTCAGAGCGAGAGGATACGGCAGCGACTTGTGCGATTGCTTCCTTGCTTGATACTGGAATGGCATTGTTCTTCAAGGCTTCTACAGCAGTTGCAACTGCTGCTTCAATCCCACGACGGATACCGATTGGGTTTGCTCCTGCTGTAACGTTCTTGATTCCTTCACGAACGATGGCTTGGGTCAAGACAGTTGCAGTGGTTGTCCCGTCACCAGCAATATCGTTGGTTTTAGAAGCTACTTCTGATACCAATTTGGCACCCATATTTTCAAAATGGTCTTCCAATTCGATTTCTTTGGCGATTGTTACACCGTCGTTGGTAATCAATGGAGAACCAAATGATTTTTCAAGAACAACGTTACGGCCTTTAGGTCCCAAGGTCACTTTAACAGTATCAGCTAGGATATCAACGCCACGGACCATTGCTGAGCGTGCATCAGATGAAAATTTAATCTCTTTTGACATACTTATTTCCTCCTATTATTCTTCCACAATTGCTAAGATGTTAGCCTCACCAACGATGACATATTTTTCATCACCATCTTTGACTTCAATACCCGCATGAGCTTCGACTAAAACTTGATCTCCAACTTTTACACTTGGAGCAACTAGTTCACCGCTCAAGGTACGAACACCTTGTCCAATAGCTACTACTTTAGCTGTTTTTGTTTTTTCTTGGGCTGATCCTGCAAGGACAAAGCCACCAACTGTTTGTTCTTTTTCTTCAATTTTCAAGACCACGCGGTCTCCTAATGGTTTCAACATCTGCTTTCCTCCATAAGATAATCATATTATTAGCACTCTTTGCATACGAGTGCTAAACCATAGTTCTATTGTATCACTTAGTCAGAAATAGTCAAGAAAAAAACACCTCAAAAATGAAAGAGATGTTCCTTTAATATTAATTGAGAATCGTCAACTTTTGATTGAAATCATCGATAACCTTTTGGAGATTGATCCGCCCGCGGTAGATACCATATCCAAAAACCACCATTCCTAATATTCCAATCAAGGCAAGTAAAATTCCGAAAATTAAGAGTGGGAGGAAGGTTTTATGAAAAAGATAAATCAATACCACACCAATACTAGCAGTGATAAAGAGCAAACTGAACCAACGACCCAAATTTTCAAGCATGTGGCGTTGATACTTAATTTCTGTTTCATATCCATTAACAAGTTCTTGTTTTGTAACCATGAAAATCCTCCTGATAAAAATTGAGAATGAAGTGTAAGAGAAGGAGATTAGTCTACTTCATTCTCAAAATTTTTACTAGTAAATATTGGGTTCTCTTGACCTTAGTAATTAAGATGTGGGTCAAAGATACCTAGAGCAACACCAATTAAGGCAACAACAACTAGAATTAACATGACTTTGTTTGGTGAAACTTTTTTCTTAGACATCAACCACCAGCAAATAGTGATGAAGGTTGCTGTCAAGAGACCTGGATAAACACCATCAATCTTTTCTTGAATTTTAAGGAAGGCTTCTCCATTAGCATTTTTGAATTCGAGTGCTGTTGTAACAGAGACCCAAGTCGCTGCTACGGCACCAATAACCATACCACCGACAACGCTGATTGCTTTACGAAGAGCTTGTCCTTTTGGTCCTACTAGGAATTCAACGGCTTTATCCCCTAATTGATATCCTTTGAAGAAGGCAAAGCGCATACCAAAGTAGACTAGGAAGTTCCATACGACGATGTAGAAGATAGCACCAGCGACGTTACCACCTTTAGAAAGACCAAGTGCAATCCCCAAAAGAACTGGAATCAAGGTACCAACGATCAAAGAGTCACCAATACCAGCGATTGGTCCCATCAAACCGGCACGCATCCCATTGATGGTTTCACCATCTACTGCATCTCCATTTGCACGTGCTTCTTCCAAACCAGCTGTAATCCCTACAACAAGAGATCCAAGTTGCGGTTCAGTATTGAAGAAAGCAGTATAGGTTTGCATAGCATCTTTTTGTTCTTCTTTTGTATCATACATTTCTTCTACGATTGGAAGCATAGAAGTCAAGTACCCAAAGGTTTGCATGTGTTCTTGAGAGAAACAAGTCAAATGACCATAATACCAATGATGAAATGCTTTTGCTAATGTTTTCTTTGAAATTTTCTTTCTATCAGCCATTTTAAATATCCTCCTCATCATCGTCTACGTAAACAGCCCCAGCTGGAACAGCTTTCATAGATTTGATTACTTCAAGTTCATAGTAGATTACTGCAAAGATCAATGAAACAACCGCACTCGCTACCAAGTTCAAGCCGAGAGATTTAGCCAAGGTAAATCCAACAAAGAATGGAATGAAGTCAGTTGCTTTTGTAACAATTTGTTTCAACAAGATAGCAATACCGACACATGGGAGAAGAGCTCCGACTGTAAAGAGAGCTTTCATCCAGAAACCATCCATAGGAAGGTAAAGTTTCATCAAATCAACCATGTTTTCACCATATTTAGTGATAATCATAGTTGGAAGGAAAGAGAAGAGGAAGTGAGAGATCCATGGGTAAACCCAGTCAACTGCGTAGAGTTTTTTGAAGTTTCCTTCTTCAACGGCTTTCCAACCAATGTGTTGCCAAAGCAAGTTCATGGTAGCTGTTCCGTAGAAAAGAACAGTACCGATTGTCCCAACGGCCGCACCGATTGGGGCTGCAGCTGCTGCAATTCCAGCTTCATCTGTGATGTGATTTGCATGCACAAACAAGATAGCAAGAGGAACACCGATATAAGAAATGGCACGAACATCCGCAGATACGGTTCCACCAGGTGTTACCAAGGCGATATAAACGACTTGAAGGGCAACCCCTACCATAATACCGGTTGTCACATCTCCAAGAATTAAACCTGAGATCAACCCACCAATCAAGGGACGACCGAGTGTATAGTTCCCGATACTGGAACCTCCCATACCAGGCATTGAAGACAAGCTGGCGAAAACTGCAAGCAAGATTGCTTGAATCCATGAAATTGTCATAACAAACGCTCCTTTTTGTTTGTAAATTTATTTACCTAATTAATAAAATTGTTAGGTTTAAAAACCAAATTTAGATTTGAAATCATCCCAGTAACCAATCGAAACATCAGGCAACAACTGGAATTTCACCTTATAGCCTGCTGCTTGAATGGCTTGGAAGGCTTCTGCTTCTTCCTGTGTGATGGATTGGTTATTACCCAATTTCACTGCACCAGGACGATCATTTGCAGGGCCTACGATGATTTCTTTAACATCCCCTGGAACAAAACCTTGGTCCACCAAAATTTCCTTCATATCGATTGGATTTTTGGTGATCAAGAAGTAACGACTATCTGATTCTGTTACTTTTGCTGATTTTTCTTTAAATGCTTCTTTTGTCCATACAAAGGTTTTTTTGTCTGATGCGCCTTTGTAAGCTTGGATCAAAACCTTGTTTGATGCTGCTGCATCGTTTACGGCAATCAAACCATCACATGGTTTTTCTTTTGCCCAGCGTGTGACTGTTTGACCGTGAATCATGCGGTCATCAATCCGTACAAATGTTACTACCATAAGGTACCTCCCTATTAAATATCGTCATCATCTTCTTCAGCACTAGTGGCTGAAACTTCAAAAGGCTGTAGTGCAGATCGTGCTTCTGATAAGATGGTGGCTGACAAATCGTCTCCATCCAACACATCCTTCATCACTACTGCTGTTAAAGCCATGGTAAGATTCATTCCACCAAGGATCAAAGCTTCATCTAGCTTCCCAACTTCTTCTAGGACAGTTGCTGCTGTGGTTAGTGGACTACCGCCTACAATATCTGCCAAGACCAGTACAGAATCATCTGCTGTCAATTCTGAAATGCTTTCTCTAAAATCAACTGCAAAATCATCGACCGACTTTCCTTCTTTGAGTCCAACTGCAATGACCTGGTTCATCTTATCACCAGCAAACATAGCTAGTGATGTTTTTAGGCCTTCTGCCAATCCTCCATGACTGACTAAAATGAGGTATTTCATTTTGCTACGCCTCCTTTATTTGACTCTATTGTAGATTATTTGAAAGCGTTTTTACATTGTCAAATGTCACATTATAAACATGACATTTAGCAATAAAAAAATGACATCTGTCACTTGACACGATGTCATCTTTTTTTCTTTAAAATCCTACCTGGAGACTACTTTCAATCTCCCTTTGAATTTGCGGCAGGCGGTTCTCAACATCTTGATTGCGCAAGGCATTGCCAATCAAGTAGTCCAGTTTTTCTAACACTTCTTTCGAGACATTCTTGGGACTACTTTCTACAGCTTGTTCCATGATTCGGTTCAAGGTCTGATTGGTTAAGGAATCTGCCCCAAAATCATCCACTTGCAGAAGGTCTTTACTAGAACGACTCTTGACTACATCAGGCATGACAGAAATCCCTTGAGATTCAGCAAAAAGAGTTTGTTGGATTTCTGGATCCTCTGTCAACACTTGCATCAACTCCCAAGCCAACTTTGAATGAGGAGTCCGAGCAGACATGGCAAAAGAAGTCGTCGTAACCAAGGTCGCCTTAGTGGTTTTTGACTTAGCAGGCATAGGAATACAGGTCCAGGTGAAGTTTGAATATTTGGAAACATGATAGGGATAAGGTTTATAAGTCCTATATTGAGCCAAAGTCATGGGGTAAAACGCTACTTTCCCCTGGTCAAAATCTTTGGAACTCACCTTATAATTTTTATTTAACTCTTCCAATTTTTGCAGAAAAGTCAAAGATTCTTTGACTTCTGGAGCCGTAAGTTTGAGCATCCCACCCTGAAAGAGACTACCCCCATTTGCTGCCAAAGCTTCTTTCCAGGTGTATTCTGTACTCCCAAACTGATCCAATTGACCATCTCCATTGGTATCTTTGGTTAGTTTTTTACAAATTGTATAGAACTCTTCCAAGCTCCAACCTTCTTTGGGAACCTCAATGCCTTCTTTATCCAGCAAATCTTTATTGACACACATCAAAATAGGATTACTTTCATATGGCAAGGCATAGGTTTGCCCCTGATAGACACCTGATTCAAATGCAACAGGATAAAAAGCAACTTGGTCTTCTTTATTCATATAGCCGTTTAACTTTTCTAAAACGCCACGTGCCGCCAATAAGGACAAATCTTTCTCAGAAACCATAAACACATCAGGGGTCTTTCCTGATACAATTTTTTCTGAGAGCCAGTTTGAATATTCCGACTGCGGAATTCCATTTTCATATTCCACACGAACATTAGGATGGGACTTTTCAAATTTTTGGATCGCAAGATCCAATGCATGGGAACGTTGACTGGTCGGTACATCCCAACTAGAACCTGCATAAACTCCTATATGAAGGACGGTCGGTTGCTGTTTCCACCAATAAAAACCAGCACTCAAAGAGAGCATAAAAAGGAGACAAATCCCTAAACAAAGTTGCTTTCGCTTCAATTTCATTCCGTATTTCCTTTTGAAAAATCACGTCGGGTCACTCCTGTTTGGACTGACCAAATCGCTAATTGCGTTCGATCTCTTAGGTTTAATTTCGACAAAATCGTTGATAAGTAATTACGAACAGTTCCTTCTGATAAGAAGAGTTTAGCCGCAATCTCTTTATTTGACTCACCATAGCCAATCTCTTGGATAATGCGCCATTCCGTCGTACTCAAATCCTTAACGTTATCCTCATCCACAGCAATAGAGAAATTTGATTTGGCCATTTGTGAGAAAATTTGAAAGACCTTGCTTGCGATATCAGGGTTGATCATTGCTCCTCCCTGATGTACCACCTTAATAGCTTCATAAAGCTCCTCTGTCGAGGCTCCTTTTAAGAGATACCCTGAAGCACCATACTTGAGCGCACTATAGATAAATTCATCATCGTCAAAGGTTGTTAAAATAATAATTTTGATATCCGGATAGTGCTCTTTTACTTCTTTTGTAGCCAAAACCCCATCCATGCCTGGCATCCGAATATCCATTAAGATTAAATCCGGATGCGAGTGTGGAATGCTAGACAAGACATGATTCCCATCTTCCACTGTGGCTACCACTTCAATATCTGAGTAGGCCGACAAAATAATTTTCAGAGATTCTCGAATCAAGGACTGGTCATCCGCCACCATTACTTTTATCATCATCTATTATCTCCCTTCTTTATATTTTGGTAAACTAACACGTGTGAAAAATCCATCGCGACTTTCAAATTGAAGCTGGCCTCCTAGAATTGAAATACGCTCCATCATCTGTTTGAGTCCGTAGCCATAGGTCAAGGTTTCAAACCCAACTCCATTATCCTGCAACTCAATCATGTAATCTTCTTCGTCCTCAAAAAAATGGAGGTCCATGTGGCTGGCATGACCGTGGCGAACCGCATTAGTCATAGACTCTTGTATCACACGAAAGATTGTATCTTCAATCATGACGTCCATATCGACATCGATCCATTCATAGTTGAGATCAACTTGCAAGTTTGAAAGAATTTGGTACTCGCGGATTGTCTTTTCTAAAGCATCTTTGAGAGTTCGCTCCTCAAGGGCTCCTGGACGAAGGCGATTGAGAGAGCCTCTCACATCCTGGATTCCTTCACGGACGACTTCTGATACGTTTTTTACCTGCTCTTTGGCACGACTTGGATTGATATCAATCAAGACCCCGACAGCATCTAAACCTGCTGAAATCCCTGTTAACGCGTGTCCCAAGGTATCGTGAATCTCCCGAGCAATCCGCTTGCGCTCCCGATCCTCTGCAATCTTCTCAGATAAGGCCATATAGTTGTTCAACTCGGTATTAACCTTGGACACCATGGCCAGCTCTTGTTCAACTTCATGGTTTTCCGCAAGGACATTCATGATATAAAATAAAAGTGAAATAATGAAGAGTACCATATTCAAGGCGTAGAGGGAATTCTTTAAGAAAAAGGCCAAAATACGGATAGATTCAGGATAAAAATGAATATAGGTATCAAGAGAAGGAATTGGGAAGAAAAGCGAAAAGACGTCTGAATTGGTTACAAGGAGCATCAAGAAGCTCACTAGGATAAAGGCAAACCAATACTTCCGATCTCTCTTGGTATTCAACTCTTTGGAGCCATAGAAGATATCTGCAAAAACCAAGAGAATGAGCCCGTTATAAGCTATGTTCTGAACCCACATCAACAGTAACATCAGGAGAATCTCTAGAAGATTCCTCTTATCAAAAATGGACCATCGACTTGTTTGAGGTCTATAACGACTCATTGAGATTAAGGCAATCCCAGCAAATAAGATTGCTGACAACCAAAAAGTCGTAGATGGAGCAAAAGGAATACGCTCTAGGCGCTCCAATAATAGAGAGGCTTGGCGTTGAGCAATGATATAGTTGGTTGCTTGAAGATAGATGATGCTGTTGAGCATAACAGCAATAAAATTCACGACCATAAGAATGGCCAAACTGTATCGAACACCTCTAAACTTTCTCATTACTGCCACCCATTCACATCAAACTGATCAATGTTTTCCTTTGTCATCATTTCAACTGGAATGATCACCTCTTTGGTATAGCTCTTCCCTTCAGAAATATCTTGGATAACTTCCATAACACGGTCTCCCATCTTCAAGGGAGATTGAGCAACGGTTCCCACTACATCATCCGTCGAGTGCAACAAGGATTTCATATCTGGTGAGCCATCGATTCCATAAATTGCAATGGACTGGCTATTTCCTTGCTCCTTAATTGCAGCTAAAGCTCCTATAGCCGAGCGGTCATTTAAGGCAACCAAGGTATCAATTTCAATCCCTGATTGTAAAAAATTCTGGACAGCCGGCATGGCGATCTCCGTTTGCCCCTTGGTTTCTAGTTCCGATACAATCTGATAAGAACTGTGCCCCTCTATAGTGTCTTTAAACCCCTGAATCCGCGTATCTGCTGAGACAGTCCCTTTATGCTCCAAAAGGAGGACTCGAGCGCTAGAAGAACGTTTCATGAGCTCTTTAGCAATCATTACTCCCGCTTGGTAGTTATCAGATACAATACTTGCATCGGGCTTAAAATTTTTCAATTGGGTATCGACTGCAATGATTTTAATTCCTTGTTTTCTAGCTTTTTCAAGAGCAGTTAAAATGGACTGGCTATCCCCCTTGACCGGATTGATCACAATCACATCAACTTTTTGAGCACAAAAATCATCAATCTGCTGGCTCTGCCTTTCTTCATCCAATTCTGGATCTCGGACGCAAACAAGAGCTCCTCTTTCATCGGAAATTCGACTAATTTCCGAATGAATACTTTTATAGAACTCATTGTTCATGGTCATATAGGTTACACCAATTTTAGTCTGATCCTTGATGCCACTTGTTTGACAACGGCCAAAAATCCAAAAGAGAATACAGACCACTGGGAGCAGCAATAATATACGCTTTATCAGCCATTTCAACAATTCTTTTTTCTCTTTATTTTCCTTCAAATTTCATTCCTTTTCTGAAAACTCTGAATATATAATACTTTATTCTACTACTTTTTCAAAAAAAATGCTTGATTTTATTGTACAAGTACATTTATTTGACCTATTTTAAGAAGTAATTTCCGAACAATAAAACTAGAAACAATAGAAAAAGCTGGTCTATAAACGAACCAGCTTTTTCTATAATCAATCCTAGAAGGGAAGTTCCTCCTCTTCCAAAACCAGATCTGCTAAGTCTTGACCAGCATTATTTTCACGCATAGCACGTTGGGCGCGACTTTCCAAAAGTTGAAATCCTGTAGCAAGAACTTCGGTCACGTAGTTGGTCTGACCATTCTTCTCGAACTTACGGGTACGAAGTTCCCCATCGATAGAAATGAGACTGCCTTTAGTCGCGTAGCTAGCCAAGGTTTCAGCCAATTTCCCCCAGACAACAATATTGATGAAGTCCGCTTCACGTTCCCCATTTTGGTCCTTGAAACGACGGTTAATAGCAATCGTCGCACGAGCTACAGACTTATCATTGTTGGTTTTGTGCAATTCGGGTGTAGACGTCAAGCGTCCAATCATAATCACTTTATTATACATTTTTCATCCTCCTACTTATCTATTCGAAGGAAATCAAAAAAAGTTACAAGATTTGTAACTTTTTTAAAAATAATATTAATCTCGATGAATCATAAACCCAGTTGCTTGTTGATTAGCCATGATGGTCATATCTGTGATTTGCACACGACGAGGTTGACTGGTCACATAAACCACTGCATCAGCGATATCTTGTGCCTGTAAGGCTTCAAGCCCCTGGTAAACAGTCGCAGCCCGTGCCTCATCTCCATGGAAACGGACTTTTGAAAAATCAGTCTCTACAATTCCTGGCTGAATAGTGGTCACCTTGATATCTGTCGCAATGGTGTCAATCCGAAGCCCGTCTGAAAAGGTTTTGACTGCAGCCTTGGTTGCTGAATAGACTGCTGCACCAGCATATGCGTAAATCCCTGCAGTAGAACCCATATTGATAATATGCCCTTGATTAGCCGCTACCATGGAAGGCAAGAGGCAACGCGTAACTGCCATTAAACCCTTGACATTGGTATCCAGCATGATCAACATATCCAACTCTTCATAGTCCTGATAGGGTGCTAAACCGAGAGCCAGTCCAGCATTATTGACCAAGATATCAACCTGACCTACTGTCTCTAAAATTTCTGAACAAACAGTCTTTACCATGCTCATATCTGTAACATCTAACGGAAAGGTCCAGACTTTTTGATTTGGAAAGGCTTCTGCGAACTCAGTTTTTAGAGTTTGGAGTCTTTCTGTTCGACGCCCTGTGAGTACAACATTCTCACCTTTTTCTAGATATGCACGCGCAATGGCTTCACCGATACCTGATGTTGCACCTGTAATGACTACATTTTTTGCCATCCTATTTTCCTCAAGCAAAGATTATAAATCACTTTTAGTGATTAAGCAGTCCAGTGCTTAGCCGGGTCAAAGGGTGTTCCAACTACCTGGTCGTCTGATAATTCAATGACACCACGTTTTTGGGGAGCATTTGGCAAGGCAAGCTCACGAGGACTACACATCATACCAAAACTCTTTTCCCCACGAAGTTCCCCCGGGAAAATGAGATTGCCTTTTGGCATCATGGCTCCAGGAAGAGCAACAATGGTTTTCAAACCAATACGTGCATTAGGAGCACCCGCAACGATTTGTACTGTTTTGTCATTTCCAACAGCAACTTGGCAGATATTCAAGTGATCACTATCTGGATGCGCAACCATCTCTACAATTTCTCCAACGACAAATTTTGGTTCCTTGTCATTGATGATTTCTTCAGTAAATCCTTGAGCCTGTAGTTCTTGATTCAAACGAGCCACTTGGTCGTCTGTTAGAAATACTTGACCACGATTCTCAATCTCAAATAAGCTAGAAACTTCAAAAATATTCCAAGCGACAGTTTCACCAGTTTCTTTTAGAAAAACACGCGCAATATTGCCTTTACGCTCAGCATCTAGCTTGGCATCACCACTGTTTTTCACGATAACCATAAGGACATCGCCTACATATTCTTTATTGTATGTAAAAATCATTCTTTTCTCCTATTTCAATCCTGCTAAAAAGTGATTAATCTCTTCCTTAGTTTTACGGTTACGATTGACAAAGCGCCCAATCTCCTTGTCCTTGTCTAAAACAACAAGACTTGGAATCCCGTATACATCCCAAAGTTTAGCAAGTTCCATGTACTCATCACGGTCGACCCGTATAAAAGTGAACTCTGGATTGGTCTCTTCAATCTCTGGCAAGGCGGGATAGATATAACGGCAATCGCCACACCAATCCGCAACAAAAAGGAAGACCTTCTTGCCATCCTGCTCTACTAAATCCGCTAATTCTTCTAAACTCTTAGGAGAAATCATAAGACTTCCTCCTCGTAGATGAGATCTTCATCTTCATAGACAAAAGTATAGTGACGGCCATCTTCAAAAATGACACCGCCAACGAGACGCTCTAGGCTGCTTTCATATACTTGGACATAGAGAGTCGCGATTTCACCCATCTCTGAAAAGTAGTCACGCACAATCGCAGTCAACTCTTCTTGCGTCTTCATGAGCTTGTGCTCATCAGCTACTTTCTTTGCTCCAAAAGCAAGTGCTCCAAGACCTACTAATGCCAAACCTGTTTTAATGATATTTTTCGTTTTCATGCTAACATTGTAACACAAAAAGGTTCTAGGAACAATGAAAAAGGGAGTTGAACTCCCTTTTCTAATTCCTAAATTTTAATAATGTCTCTCACCAAACAAACCTTCTGGTAAATCATGGAATCCCTTGCCTGCCTTGAAGTTTTCAAATTTACCTAGTAAGAACTGGTAGGCATCCAAGCGACTTTCGTAGCGAAGCATGGCATCCTTAGCACGCTCATCTTGATCTTCTTCATAGACTTTTTGGCTTTCTTTGAAGGCCATATCGTTAATCATGATTTGGGTATTGACCCAGGCTTCAAATTCCTTCATAAATTCTTGTTCGTAACTCATTGTCTCTCCTTATTCTATTCCTCGATAGTAGTCTGTATCAATCTCACGGTAAGGCTGGATGTCCTGAACATATTCCAAGACTCCTTGAAACTCTCCGTCTTCATCGTGTACCGCAGCATAAGTGATATGGACAAACTTGCCCCGTGACTCGGACTTGAACCACATCTCGTACTTGTCTTTTTTCCCCTCACGAAGACCTTGCATAATCGTTTTGACTTTATCCAAATATTTTGGCGGGTGGCAGAGTTCGACATTTCGCCCGACTTGGGATGGTGTCCGCTTGAAAATCATCTCATCTGCTGGCGTATTATCGTTATAATATTGGAAGATATCATCCTTATTAACAAAGGTAATCTCCATCGGCAAATGATTAAGGATAAGATTCGCCTGTTCAACTGATAGATAACCATTGCCAAAAGCCTGTTGGCTATTGCGATCTACTACTGTTTCCTTTTCCTTAGGTGTGAAGGTTATGGTAAACTGACCTTCTGGCGTATCAATCACTTGCTGTACTTGTCCATCTACAGTTTCTGGCTGAGTTGGTTCTTCTACACTTTTTTCCTCAACAAAGCTCTGACGTTCAGGAATCCATTTCTCAGACGGACGGATGATAGCATAGCCATAGGCATCACTTTCCTCGGCAATCTGAATCCAGTCATCCTGGGTAAAGGATTCGAGCAGAATCATGAGAAGGATTGATTCTTCCTTAAATATCATACTTTCAAACTCTGTCGCAAAAGTTTCAAAAGCTTCCTTTACAGTGCTAATTGGTATCTCTGGTAAAGATTTAACAGATGATAAAGCTTTTTGATAGAGTTCCCTGATTTGATCATCGACTCCCCACATGACTTTTGGTGGCGAATCATGTCCATAACGCTCCATGATAGGAAAAAAGAGTTCTTCCTTACGCTGGTAGTGACGATCGAACTGGCCTACAAGTCCCATTTGCCGAACCAAACCCTTACGCATCTCCGCCAGCATTTCCTCGTCTTCCATCGACTCATAAGTGTCTAGCAATCTACGAACACGAATCAAGGCTGCACGAAGAGCTAGATTTTCATCCTTAAAGATACGCACAGGGTGACCTGGATGTTCGGTATCTTCAACTTCCACTCCTTTAACAGCATTTTTAAAGAGATTGGCATGGACATCACAGAGCTCCATGACATCTTCAAATGTCACACCTGAGTCAGAGTTCATCAACTCATGTTCCATGAGAGAAATCTCAATGGCTGATACACCTGTAAAGGTTGCGTCAAAGCGTTCCTGAACGGACTCTGGAGAAGCTCCATGATGCAATTCTAATAAAATATCCCGCAGGATATGAATACGTTCATCTGCCATTAGTCTAACCCGATCACTTCATAACCATTTGCTTCAAGTGTACGCACAATCTTATCCATAGGAGTTCCTTCAAGCTTTGAGCCTTGTTTGAGCGATACTTTTCGCCCAACCGTATTACGCATCAAGGGATTTGCAAGAGGTTTAAAACCAAGCTCAACCAAAATATCTAAAATTTCTGGATGTTTATCCACCACTTCCGCAACGGGAATAGATACGTCAATAATATTATCCATCACAACCTCCATTCTGTTTTCACACAGGATTTTCTTTTTTCATTATACCACAAGGGATAGGATAAAAAAACTAGCAGTACAAGCCTACTAGTTTCTTCCTATTACTCTGCTTCGATGATTTCTGCTTCTTTTCGAATCGTTTCTATATCTCTTTGATACTGATCTTCACTATAATTGACTAGTTTGGATAATTCCCTTTGCAAACTTTTACCCATAGGTTTCATGGTCGTATAGGTTAAACCACCTGAAACTACACCTCCTAGGATTGGGATAAATTTGCCCATTCCTTTAGCAAAGCCTCCCTTTGTCAGATTCACCCCAAAAATTTTCAAAACTTTTTCTAAAATGGGATACCACAAAGTCTTGGCCAAAGCCTTCTGGGGAACTGTCTTCATGACATGTTTAGCAACTGATACTCCCCCAGCTCGAAGGAGTGCTCCAGCACTATTGACCCCAAGCATGACCCCGAGATAGAGCAAGAGCGTATTTTTGGCTTCTTCACTTAATTCATTTCGTGAAGCCCAAAGATCATCATAGCCATAAATATATCCCAATTCTTGAGCCAATTTTAACGAAAAAGCATAAAACTGAGCAACATCAGTTGGAATGGTGATTGCAAGGGCTAGACCACCAGGAATACCTGCAAGAACAGAAGTTCCACTCGCCATTAGAACATTATCCTTAATACAAGAATCGGCAACTTTATCTAAAATATCCTGGGATAACAAGGCTGTTGGTCCCTCTTCTAGTAATCGAGGAATATCTTTTGGGTCTAATAGTTTGGAAAATTTATCTACTAAAAATTTTGAACGATCAACTTTAACAACAGGGAGTTTCACGACTTGTTGCAATACTTGCATAGCTAAATCTTGTTTAGACATCTAGTTTCTTCTCTTTTTCTTTCAATTTGAACTATATCATATCACATTTGCTCCATAAAAGAAATTTTAAGAACTTATTTTTTCTTTCTGATTAGCCTTTAAGTCTAGAATACTCTCATTCTTCTAAACAAAAAAGAGGGTTGCCCCTCTTTCTTATTTCTTATCCAGATTGCGTAACATTTCGTCAATCTTGTTTCCATACTCGATGGATTCGTCTTTGACGAAGGTCAAGTCTGGAATTTTATACAATTTCAAATTGTGACCAAGCTCACGTTTGATAGTTCCGGTTGCTTTTTCAAGCCCGATTTGAGCTTTTTGATTATCTGAGGCAAGGTTACTCAAAATAGTGTAGTAGACCTTCGCTACAGACAAGTCACCTAGCATCTGAACATCTGTGATGGTCACTCCTTGGACACGAGGATCACGGATTTTCTTTTGTAAAATCTCATTGACTTCACGCTTGATTTCCATGCCCACACGATCCGTACGGAAATGATTTCCCATGCTATTCCTTCCTCTCTATTGAATCAAAAGCTAGGCCAGCAGACCTAGCTATTTTTAAACTTATTGTTTTTCAATTCAAATTGAAACGAAGTTCAATTTGAATTCATCTGCTTCCTTCGCCGTGGTGAAAGTGATTGGGCTGATAATTCAGTTCAAGCATTGGTTTGCTTGCGTCCCGCATCACTTAAGAAAGGAGCAAAAATCTTAGCGTTTAATTTCTTCCATGATATAAGCTTCAATCACATCATCCATCTTGATATCATTGTAGCCATCAATCATGAGACCACCTTCACGGCCGTTTGTAACTTCTTTGACGTCATCTTTATAGTGTTTCAAGCTTGCAAGTTCACCATCGTAAATAACGACACCGTCACGAATAACACGGACTTTAGAGTCACGGGTAACTTTACCGCTAGTAACCATAAATCCACCGATTGTTCCGACTTTAGAAACTTTGAAGGTTTCACGGATAATTGCTTCACCTATAACTTTTTCTTCAAATTCTGGATCAAGCATACCTTTCATGGCTTCTTCCATCTCTTCGATAACCTTGTAGATGATGCTGTGGAGACGGATTTCTACATCGTCTGCTTCTGCTTGTTGGCGGGCTTGTGGTGTAGGACGTACGTTGAAACCTACGATAAAGGCATTTGAAGCTTCGGCAAGAGTCACGTCAGATTCGTTGATAGCACCAACTGCTGAGTGGACGATGGTAACTTTTACACCTTCCACATCAATCTTTTGTAGTGAGGCAGAAAGGGCTTCAACTGAACCTTGTACGTCGGCTTTGATGATGACGTTAACAGACTTAAGTTCACCAGCTTTAAGAGTATCAAAGAGGTTTTCAAGACTTACACGCTGTGTAGCTTGACGTTGTTTCATAAGAGCACGTTTGGCACGTTCTTCACCAGCTGCACGAGCAGATTTTTCATCTTCGTATACAGCAAAGTGATCACCCGCCATCGGTGCTTCGTTCAAACCTGTAATTGATACTGGTGTTGATGGTCCTGCAACCTTAACACGACGTCCAAGGTCATTGGTCATGGCACGGACACGTCCGAAAGTATTACCAACAACGATTGGGTCTTGGACATTCAAGGTACCTTGTTGAACAAGGAGGGTTGCAACCGCACCTTTTCCTTTATCCAAACGGGCTTCGATAACAGTACCGATGGCGCGTACGGTTGGGTCTGCTTTGAGCTCTTGAATTTCAGCTACAAGAAGAACAGTTTCCAAGAGTTCATCGATATTTTGGTTGAACTTAGCTGAGATTTCTACAAACTCAGAATCTCCACCCCAAGCTGTTGACATAACACCGTGTTCAGCCAATTCGCCGATAACGCGTTCTGGGTTAGCACCTGGTTTATCAATCTTGTTAATAGCAACGATGATTGGAACATTAGCTGCTTTTGAGTGGTTGATGGCTTCGATAGTTTGAGGCATAACCCCGTCATCTGCCGCTACGACCAAGATCGTAATATCGGTAACAGAGGCACCACGTGCACGCATAGAAGTAAAGGCCGCGTGTCCTGGTGTATCAAGGAAGGTAATCTTCTTACCATTTTCCTCAATCTGGTAGGCACCAATATGCTGAGTGATCCCACCTGCTTCTCCTGTAGCGACACGAGAATTACGTAGGGTATCCAAAAGGGTTGTTTTACCATGGTCAACGTGTCCCATGATAGTTACAACTGGTGGACGTTCAACCAACTTGTCTTCATTTAGATATCCATCTTCTACGAAGAAACGTTCGATATCCGCATTGTCCACTTCTACCTTTTGTTTAGCTTCAATTCCATAATCAACCATGAGGAGTTCGATTGTTTCTCCATCCAAAGATTGGTTTTGAGTGGCCATAACGCCCATCATAAATAGTTTCTTAACAATCTCAGCTGGTTCACGTTTGATACGTTTTGCGATTTCCGCAACAGTCATACCATCTGTATATTCAAATTCTGTTGGCAATTCATGGAATTTACGCTCTGTAATAGGTTTTGGAGCCTGATTACGGTTATTTTGTTTATTGCCTTTTTTATTTTTCTTATTGTTATTCCAGTTACTATTTCTTTGATTTCTCACTTGATTCTGACTACTTCGATTCTTTTGTTGTTTTCTAGGACCATCTTCCTCGTGATCGTAATCATCACGATCTTTGTCTGGTCGAGCTTGCTTTTTACGACGTGTATCCACTACAGCCTCTTTGGCTACAGGAGCTACTTCAACTACAGGCTGAGTTTGTTCAGCTAGTTTAGCAGCTTCCTCAAAGATTTCCTCTGGCTCCTTACGTTTATTAGCTTGAGCCAAGGCTTCTTTGGCAACTTGAGACTGTTTGAAGCGTTCCTCGCTTGAGCGTGCGTATTCTGCATTTTGCTCAGCCTTCAGAGCTGCTGCTCGGGCTTTAAAGTCAATACGAGGACCAGCTTGGTTGGGACGATTATCAGCTTGTTGGCGATAATCATTGCCACGATTTCCTTGGCCTTGTGGTTTCTTCCCTTGGTCGTTAAAACGACGATTGTCACGGTTCCCTTGACCAGGTTTCCCACCATTACGGTTATCGTTCTTTTGACGGTTACCGTTTTGTTGTTGATCGCGGTTGTTACCCTTGTTTTGCTTGCGTCTTTCCGCTTGCTCTTTGGCACGCGCTTCACGTTCCGCCTTAAAGTTTCGACTCTGCGGTCTTGCAGCTACAACTTTTTCTTCCTTAGAAGCTGCAGGTGTAGCTGGTTTGCTTTCTTCCTTAGCGACAACTGGTTTAGCTGATGCAGGCTTTTCAACTTTCTTTTCTACACTTGCTTTTGCCTCTGCCTTAGGAGCAGCAGGCTTAAAGCTAGCTATAATTTTTTCAGCAGCATCTGCTTCAACGCTTGACGAGTGGCTCTTTACTTCCAAGCCCAACTCTTTTGCACGCGCTACAACTTCCTTACTTTCTTTTCCAAGTTCTTTTGCGATTTCGTACAATCTTTTCTTAGACAAATCATGTCCTCCTCTTCTATTCCATAAGAGACCTCATTTTCTTTGTAAATCCAGCATCTGTTACAGCCAGAACCTTTCTCGATTTTCCGACTGCTATGCTTAATTCCAGTGTTGAAAACACGGTAATAACTTCTACTTGATAATAGTGGCTTTTATCCTGAATCTTCTTGGTTAGATTTGGGCTAGCATCATGAGCTAGAAATACCAATTTAACTTTCCGGTCTTGAATGGCTTTGACAACCATTTCTTCACCCGAGATGATTTTCCCCGCTCGCTGAGCCAATCCCAAGAGATTACTTACTTTTTGCTTATTCAAGTCCTAACTCTCTTCTTTTTACTTTGTGATCAACATAGGCGATCAACTCGTCATAAAAGCTTTCTTCAATTTCCATATTAAAGCTACGGTTAAAGACTTTTTTCTTTTTAGCCTCTAGGGCTTCTGCATTGTCTAGCTTGATATAAGCGCCCCGGCCATTAGCCTTGCCTGTCGGGTCGATAAAGACCTCACCTTCTTTGTTCTTGACAATACGAAGTAAATCTCGCTTGTCAATCACATCGTTGGAAACAACAGACTTGCGCAAAGGGATTTTTCTTGTTTTCATCTTTCCCTCCTCTAGCAGATCTTATTCTTCAGTCAATTCGTCTGTTTCAGCGTAATCCACTTGACCTGCTTCTTCCATAGCTTCAAATTCACTTGCAGACTTGATATCAATACGGTAACCAGTCAAATGTGCTGCTAAACGAACATTTTGTCCACGACGACCGATTGCAAGAGATAGCTTGTTATCTGGAACAACCACCAAGGCACGTTTGCTGTCATTTTCATCAAAGATAACTTGGTCAACTTCAGCAGGAGCAATAGCATTGTAAATAAACTCAGCTGGATCCGCTACCCACTCGATAACGTCGATGTTTTCTTCTACCGGTACCATGCGGTCGCTCTTAGCATCGTAGCGAGCTGGGTGGAATTTGCTAGTTATTTTCTTGATGTTAGCACCACCGCGTCCAACGATTGTTCCAATAGCATCCACGTTAGGATTGTGGCTACGAACAGCAACTTTCGTACGATCACCTGCTTCACGGGCTACGCTCATGATTTCAACAGTTCCATCATATACTTCAGGAATTTCTTGCTCCATCAAACGTTTGATCATTTCTGGATGGCTACGGCTAACAAAGACGTTTACTCCACGAGGATTATCTTCAACCTTGTAGACATAAACTTCGATACGATCATGAGAAGCAAAAACTTCTCCAGGAATTTGGTCTTGTTTTGACAATTGGGCTTCAATGCTGCCAAGATTGACATAAATGAAGCGGTTATCAAAACGTTCAACTGTACCTGACATGATTTCTTGTTCATGCTCTTTGTATGTATTGTAGGTAATGGCACGTGTTTGCTTACGCATTTTTTCCATGATTGTTTGTTTAGCAGATTGGGCTGCTACACGACCAAACTCTCCTGGTGCTTCTTCAAATTTGATTTTGTCACCAAGCTCATAGGCTGAATTAATAGCAAGGGCATCTTTTAAACTGATTTCCAAACGGCTATCAAATACTTCATCAACAACTTCACGGACAGTATAGACAGTAAAGTCCCCTGTCTTTTCGTTAAAATCAATAGCTACACTATCAGATTGACCATAGCGTCTACGGTAAGCAGAACGAAGTGATTCTACTACTGCGTCGATGATATCTTCTTTCTTGATTCCCTTGTCTTCTTCCAAAATGCGGAAGGCCTCTAGCATTTCTTTACTCATGTTCTTTTTACTTTTGAATTCTCAAAAGCTATCCTTTCTTTCTATAAATTTACTGCTAAACGTGCTTTTGATACCAAGTTATATGGAATTTGGACTGTTTTCTTGCGAGTTTTATCCATATATTCCATAGTCAACTCATCCTCTTCAAAGGACAACAAGGTTCCTTCAAAAACCTTTTGCTTATCGATGGCTTGATAGAGCCCGACATGGATGTATTTCCCAACCGCTCCAGCGACTGCTTCCTTGGTTTTCAAAGGACGCTCCAATCCTGGACTTGTAATTTCTAGGAAATATTGTTCTGGGAAGGGATCCGGCTTGATAGTATCTAGGACCGGACTGATAATTTCAGTCAAGTCTGCCGTATCATTCAAGGTGATTCCTTCAGGCTTGTCTACAAAAATACTAAGAATCATGTCACTGCCAATCTTTCCGTACTCGATATCTACGAGTTCAAAAGGAGCTTCAATAACAGGTTCTACGACTTCTCTGACTAATTCAACGATAGTTGCGATTGCGTCCACCTCCTCATAAGCAAGAGGCGAAGATATCTCCCCGCCTCTCTTTCTTATATTCTTGCTAATAGTATAGCACTTTTATGTACTAATGTAAAGCATAAGCACCCAAATAGCTTGGATTCAAGCTTTTTCTTAAAATTCTGCCTCAACTCGATAGATGACTTGGCCCTTGCTTGAGAACTTTTGCTCATACTCAGTCATGACATTTCCTTCAAAGTCGCTGGCATGTAAATCTAGCCAAACGCCATTGAGTTTCATGCCATATTGTGAAAAGCTCACTAAGCTATATTCAAACAAGCCACGATTATCTGTCTTGAAATGAATTTCACCGTGTTCAGGCAAGATTCGTTTGAAAGTATCCAAGAAGCTCTTATAAGTCAAACGACGCTTCTCATGGCGTTTTTTAGGCCATGGATCCGAAAAATTCAAATACAAGCGGTCGATTTCACCATCTTCAAAATAATTGGTCAATTCTGAACCATCAACCCATAGAAGTTTGATGTTGGGAACTCCAACTTCTAAGACCTTGTCTAATGCATAGCTTAATACAGACTTCTGAATATCAATCCCGATATAGTTGATGCCAGGATTTTGTTTGGCCATTCCTGTTACAAAACCACCTTTGCCGCTACCAACCTCTACATGGATTGGATTGTCATTGCCAAATAAATCTCGCCACTTTCCTTTAGCTTCTGCGGGGTTTAAGACAACATACTGCGGATTAGCCTCTAACAGTTCTGTTGCCCCTTTACGATTTCTAACTCTCATTTTTTCTTTCCATACTTATCTCGGAAACTACGCAAAGCATAGATTTCCCGATTTACATTATCCAAATCTTGATTTTCATAGTATTTGGTAATGAGGCTCAAAAATGACAGTTGAGCATACCAATATAACTTATTCAAGACAGTTTGATTATACTTATAGCCATAATTAGTTAGCCATTCTTGCCACTGATACTCTGGAATATAGTGACAGAGCAGATAGGCCACATCAAACATACGATCAGTCAAGCGAACGGAATCCCAATCTACTAAATAAATCAAGCCACTCTCTGTCTCAAACCAGTTGCTATGACGGACATCCCCATGGACTATGGTTGCATAGTCTTCCCTAAAGCCAGGAAGATTCTCACGCAAATCACCTAAAACCATACGTAGATACTGGTTGTTTTTTAAAGCATCCGGAGCCTTGTTTACCCATGACTGAAGTAAATCCGAAGGTGTTTCCATTGCATATCCCAATCGTGTCAACTGGGTCATTAAGGGACGTGAACAGTGTAAACGTGTCAAAATATCGATAATTTGTTTACGGTTCATATCGCTTGGCGTCAAAATTTTTCCTGTCAACCATTCCTGAGCGGACATATCACGGCCGTCTGGTAAACGACGGCTCCAGAGCAATTGTGGTGCAATTTGCTCTCTAGCTAAACCAGGCAGGATTGGAGAAGTATTCATTTTTATAAAAACACGTTTTCCATCAGGATAACTTCCCATATAAGCTTTTCCGCTCTTCCCAGATATCGGGGTTAGCGTTAGCTCAATATCACCCAAGTCCATTTCTTTCCTCCGAATAAAGTTTCCTTATTATTCTACTAATTTTTATGCTATTCGTCAACCAATCTTCTCAGTTGATACGGCAAATAAAGAAATTGCAAGACAAGACTTGCTCCCACAAGTGCTAGAACAAGAATTTTGTCCTTAAAAACAAGCAATCCTATGAGACTTTCCAAGATTAATACAAAAACCCCAATCGCTCTCAAAATTTCCTTCAAGCCTTTCTCTTTTTGCCCCTTACCTACTGGGAATAATTGCGTCAAATATTGATAGTCAAAGGCATGATAGAGGGCTAGAAGCTGGAATAACAAAAGATAATTGAATAAAATTACAATTGCGACTGCAATCCAAGATTGCTCAATGAAGATGAGAGCGGTCAAAGATAGGATTATGAGTCGCAGACTAAGGGCGAATAAATCTCCATTTCTCAGATAGGAACGAAGATAGAGGTTCTGCCAGATTTTTCCTGGCACTTTCTGAACTCCCTTGAGAATAAAGTCCAGATAAGCTCGGCGCTTAACACTATTTGAAATCCCCTTGACCTGTGTAAAGAGGGCAAAGAATCGAAGCAAGAACTGCTTACGTTTACTTTCTTGTGCAATGACATAATCCCAGTCAAGTCCATTTCCAAGGAAAAAGTTGCTAGACTTTTGGCGAAAAATCACATATTTTACTATCCCCAAGACAAGGAGATAGACTCCAAAAATCGGCAAACCAAGGCCCATGGCTAAGAATAAAGGCGCAAACAGGAGCAAAAAGAAAGTCTGTACACTGACCCAAAAGATGAAAGAAATCAGACTTTGCTTCTGGATGTGTTCTCTCACTTCTTCTTCAGCAACTAAAAGAAATAGTTTGTCAGGCACTTCTAGATAGGTCGCAATACCACCCCAAAGCAAAAGTAAAATAGATATCATCCCAATCAAAATTAGGATTGGGAAATGATTCTCAGGAAAGTGTTGGAGCAACTGGTTGTACTGGTAGGCCAAAAATCCTAACAACACCAACAAAAATAAGACAAAATGATCATTGAGCACATAACGGAGATAGGCCAAGCATTCCTTGCGAAATTCCTGCTTTCGTTTTAAAAACAAGTCCTTCATAGCTCCTCCTCTTTGGTCAGAGCCAAATAGATATCATTGAGGCTTGCTTCTGGCATGGCAAAAGCTTGTCTCAGTTCTTCAAGATCCCCTTTAGCCCTCACTTGTCCTTTGTGAAGAATGACAAAAGAGTCACACATCTTTTCAGCAGAATCAAGAACGTGGGTACTCATAAGGATAGACTTTCCTTTTTTCTTTTCCGCTTCTAGAAGTTGAATCAAATCTGAAATCGCTAAAGGATCAAGACCAAGGAAAGGTTCGTCTACGATAAAGAGACTAGGATCCACGACAAAGGCACAGATAATCATAACCTTTTGCTTCATCCCTTTGGAAAAATGAACTGGAAACCAATCCAATTTTTGATCCAAACGGAACATTTTTAAAAGCGGCTCTACACGTTCAAAAGCTAGATTTTGCTCGATACCATAGGCCATAGCAACCGTCTCAATATGCTCTCTGAGGGTCAATTCCTCGTACAAGCTAGGAGTTTCAGGGATATAACCAATTTTCTTGCGATAGTTCGTAGCATCCTCTCCTAGAGTCAATCCGTCAATCTTAATCTCCCCACTATATGGCGTCAAAAGACCAATAATCTCATTGATAGTCGTAGATTTTCCCGCACCATTCAAACCTATCAAACCTACCAACTGTCCGCTCTCAACTGTAAAGGACACATCTTTCAAGACAGGGACATGAACATAGCCTCCTGTCAGATTTTTAATTTCTAACATATTTTCTCCGAATCTGGTATAATGTAGCTATATTATATCAAAATTCAATACACTAGAGGTGGTTTTTATGTCAGATTGTATTTTTTGTAAGATTTTAGCAGGAGAAATCCCTGCAGCCAAGGTTTATGAGGATGAGCAAGTCCTTGCCTTTCTTGATATTTCTCAAGTAACACCTGGACATACCTTGGTCGTACCTAAAGAACACTATCGCAACCTTTTAGAAATGGATTCGACGAGCGCTAGCCAACTCTTTGCAAGGATTCCAGTCATTGCTCAAAAGGTTATGAAGGCTACCCAAGCTGAAGGCATGAATATCATCGCCAACTGCGAAGAAGTCGCTGGACAAACCGTTTTTCATACCCATGTCCACCTTGTTCCTCGTTATAGTGCAGATGATGACCTAAAAATTGACTTTGTTGCCCATGAACCTGACTTTGACAAACTTGCCCAAGTCGCTGAAACGATCAAAAACGCTTAAGGAGTTCCTATGAAACTATCAAATTTACTACTTTTTGCTGGATCAGCAGTCGGATCTTACCTCCTCGTTAAAAATCGTGAAGTTATCACTGAAGAAGTTATAGATACAACTGATCGCGTTGAAGCAATCAAAGGTGATTTAGATGTTATCCAAAATAACTTACAAATTATCAATCAACAAAAAGAAGTCATCAAGGAATACCAAGAAGACCTAACCTATAAATTTAAAGTCTTAGAGAAAGACCTCCAAGCAAGACTTGCTGTGATAAAAGAACTACGAGAAACTGAAGAAAACTAAAGAAAGGAAAGCATCCAACTTTCCTCATATCCCCTTAAATCCATCTTGGATTACCAGCTCCTAATAGAAAAGGGAGGGACTAAACATGAAACAGTTTTTAAAAGTCATCTTGATTATTTCTGGTTGCTTCTGTCTTTTTGTAACCCTAGCTTTTCTACTTGTGGCCAATCTTTTCAAGGCCTCATCAAGTGACATTCGAGAAGGAAATGAAACCTTAAAACAAATCTTTATCTCCCTTGACCTGCCTCCTGAGAAAGTTGAATCAAACGGACACTATCAATACGAGGGGGGAGGCTTGGATTTTTATGTGACTTTTTCAGATGAGGTTATCAATAGCCACCCTGTCCTGAAAGAAAGTCCAAACCTCACTAAAAACCGACTCAAAGTCTATGTCCTACAGGCAGGTGATATTTCCTATAGAAAAGTAGAAGATAATTTGTTTAATCATGGTTTATTCCAGTTTTTAGAGGAGGAAGGCGAGAAATATTTCCGAGAAAACGGAAAGAAATCACATTCTTCTTACACAATTCTAACTTTGAAGGATTCGGAAAGCATGAAAAAGGGAATCGCATTCTATGAAAAAGCTTTGACCTTGGTGGATATCCAGGATAATTCGGCGATTAAGCACATTGATACCGTAACTGTGAAACCCGGCAAAGAATCAGAACTCAAGCAACTCATCCAGGAAATGGATAAAGCCGGCTTGCTCATTCAAAAGTATAAATAGTAGACTAACTGGAAAATGATTTTCTGAAGCTAAATTTTTCAAGATAACACAAAAAGAGCCAATCGGCTCTTTTGTTTTATTCACCTTCGAAGGCATCCTTAATATGGTCAAAGAAGCCTTTTTTCTTTGGATTAACTTTCAAATCACCTGCAGCTGCGAATTCTTTCAAGGCTGCTTTTTGACGTTCGTTCAAGCCTGTTGGAGTCACGACATTAACAGTGACATATTGGTCACCAACAGCACCACCACGAAGGCTTGGAGCTCCCTTACCACGTAGGCGGAATCGTTTACCGGTTTGAGTTCCCTCTGGAATCACTAATTCAACATCACCGTGAACAGTTGGGATATCTACAGTATCACCAAGAGTTGCTTGGACGATATTGAGGTTTAACTTGTAGAAAATAGTTGTTCCTTCACGTTCAAATTTGTCGCTCGGCTCAACATTAACAACAACATACAAGTCACCGTATGGTCCGCCGTTAAATCCAGCCTCCCCTTGACCAGCTAGACGAATTTGTTGACCAGTTTCGACACCTGCTGGAATTTTTACATGGACACTGTGGGCTTGTTTTTCATGACCTGTTCCATGACAAGTTGTACATGGATCTTTGATTTCTTTTCCACGACCATGACAGACATCACAGGTTACTTGGCGACGCATCATACCAAGCGGTGTTTGAGTATCGACGTTGATAACACCAGAACCGTGACAGCGTCCACAAGTAACTGGACTTGTTCCAGGCTTAGCACCAGATCCGTTACAAGTACGACAGCTAGCTTCACGATTGTATTTGACTTCTTTTTCAGTACCAAAGATGGCTTCTTCAAAAGTCAAATTGACGCGATATTGGAGGTCATCCCCTTGACGAGGTGCGTTTGGATTGCGAGAAGAACCGCCTCCGCCGAAAAAACTTGAGAAGATATCTTCAAAGCCACCAAAGCCTCCTGCACCATCGAAGCCACCGAAACCGCCTGCACCACCAAAGCCACCATTGGCACCAGCAGCACCATATTGGTCGTAAGCAGCACGTTTTTGTTCGTCACTTAAGGTCTCATAAGCTTCTTGAACTTCCTTGTACTTGTCCTCAGCACCAGGCTCCTTGTTGATATCTGGGTGATATTTTTTAGATAATTTCCGATAGGCTTTCTTGATTTCATCCTGAGATGCATTCTTTGAAACGCCCAAACGGTCATAAAATTCAGTATTGTTCATACAAGATACTAAGAGCGAACAGAAAGCGACTGAAATTTAGGAAACCGACAAGAAATCCTGATTTCTTAGGTGGTTTATCTAATTTCCAAGCTTTCCGCTCGAGTTCAATTCCCCGAACGCTCTTTGTTCCTTTCTATTGATGTTGTAAATCAAACCACGATGTAGGTCGGGTTCAATTCCTTTCTTTCATATTGAGTAAGAAACTTTAGAGCTCGGCTTCAATTCCCCGAACACTCTTTGTTCCTTTCTATTGATGTTGTGAATCAAACCACGATTTAGGTCGGGTTCAGTTCCTTTCTTTCATATTGAGTAAGAAACTTTAGAGCACGGGTTCAATTCCCCGAACACTCTTTGTTCCTTTCTATAATTTTTATGTAAATCTTCAGAGGCTGTTTTCTATACTTCGCTTCACTTGATCAAACTCTTGGTCTGATAGAGTAAATATCAAATCCTCTTCTGAGTAGTCGTTTCGTTCTTTAAAATAGTTGTCCGTATTAGCTGCCAAGCCTAAACTTAGAATCACTTTTCTTGCAAACTCTTGATGGGCAAAACCGATAGCCGTAATGATCTGTTTATCTTGCACAAGAACTTTCGGTTGGAAATTTTCACGTGGAAGAAATTCAAAATAGTCAAAGAAGTTTTGCCAAATTCCACCTGTAAATTTCGTGTCCTTCAACAGACCTGCTTTCGCTAATAAAAGAGGCGCTGAAGAAATGGCTGCAATGAGGATATCTTGCTCACCAAGATCCCTCAAGAACGAAATCAATTTCTCATCCTGTAGGGCAGGGCCTATATTGACCATTCCTGGCAAAATCACGCAAGAATACTCTTCTATACAGATTTGATCTAGTGTTTTAGTTGGTTGACAGGGCAAGCCATCCTCAGAGACCACCATCGAATGATCTGAAGCGGCATAATCAATCATGACGTCAAAAGACAGAGCTAAAGTACTTGTTAAAGCGGTTATCTCATAGAGAGAAAAATTAGGATAAATGATACAAAGTACTTTTTTCATACGCAACATCCTCTATTTTACCGAAAAACAGAGGCTGGGTTGCAACCTCTGGATTTCTTCCTATCATTACGACATTCTAAAACAAAGTCGATTATACTTTGTTTTAGAACTAGTAAGGCTGAATTGAGTTTCGGCTAGATCGAGCACGCCCTAACCTCTTGGTGAAAAAGACAAATCTTTCTAGAAACTAAAGTTTCTGCGTCAGATTTCCTATTTTCACTGTGAGGTTTTAACGGGCTTTGCATCTTATTTTTCAGTAAACTCTCCGTCTACGACGTCATCGCCTGCGTTTCCTGTTGCTTGTGCGCCTTCTGCTCCTGCTTGAGCTTGTTGCGCTGCTGCGGCTTGTTCGTAGAGTTTAACAGCAAGTCCTTGTGCTTTTTCGTTCAATGCTTCAAGTTTTGCTTTCATTTCGTCCAAGTTGTTGTCTTCTTGAGCTTTCTTAAGATCATCAAGGGCAGCTTGTGCAGCATCACGTTCTGCATCGAAGCCTTTGCCTTCAGTTTCTTTGATTGTCTTTTCAGTCGCAAAGATAGCTTGGTCTACTTCATTACGAAGGTCAACTTCTTCTTTACGTTTCTTATCTGCTTCAGCGTTTGCTTCTGCATCTTTCATCATGCGGTCGATTTCTTCGTCTGTCAAACCTGAGTTCGATTGGATAACAATTGTTTGTTCTTTTTGAGTTCCAAGATCTTTGGCTTTAACAGATACGATACCGTTCTTATCGATGTCAAATGTAACTTCGATTTGTGGGATACCACGAGGTGCAGCTGGGATATCTGTCAATTGGAAGCGTCCAAGAGTCTTGTTATCTGCTGCCATTGGGCGTTCACCTTGAAGAACATGGATATCAACGGCTGGTTGGTTGTCTGCTGCAGTTGAGAAGACTTGTGATTTAGATGTTGGAATCGTTGTGTTGCGGTCGATGAGTTTTGTGAAGACACCACCCATTGTTTCGATACCAAGTGACAATGGCGTTACGTCAAGAAGAACAACGTCTTTCACATCACCAGTGATGACACCACCTTGGATCGCAGCACCCATAGCAACAACTTCATCAGGGTTTACTGATTTGTTTGGTTCTTTACCAGTTTCAGCCTTAACAGCTTCAACAACGGCAGGGATACGAGTTGAACCACCGACAAGGATCACTTCGTCGATTTCTGACAAGCTCAAACCTGCATCAGAAAGGGCTTGGCGAACTGGAGTTTTAGTACGTTCTACGAGGTCACGAGTCAAATCGTCGAATTTAGCACGAGTCAAAGTCATTTCCAAGTGAAGAGGTCCAGCCTCACCAGCAGTGATAAATGGCAAGCTGATTTGAGTTGAAGTCACTCCAGAAAGGTCTTTCTTCGCTTTTTCAGCTGCGTCTTTCAAACGTTGAAGAGCCATCTTGTCGTTTGACAAGTCGATACCATTTTCTTTCTTGAATTCTGCTACTAAGTAGTCGATGATTTTTTGGTCAAAGTCGTCACCACCGAGTTTGTTATCCCCTGCAGTTGCCAATACATCGAAGACACCATCACCCAATTCAAGGATAGATACGTCAAATGTACCACCACCAAGGTCGAATACCAAGATTTTTTCTTCTTTGTCAGTCTTATCCAAACCGTAAGCAAGAGCTGCTGCAGTTGGTTCGTTGACGATACGTTCTACTTCAAGGCCAGCGATTTTACCAGCGTCTTTAGTTGCTTGACGTTGAGCATCGTTAAAGTAAGCTGGAACTGTGATAACAGCCTTGGTTACTTTTTCACCAAGGTATTCTTCAGCATAACCTTTCAAGTATTGAAGGATCATAGCTGAAATTTCTTGTGGAGTGTATTCTTTCCCGTTAGCAGAAACTTTTTCAGAAGTTCCCATCTTAGATTTGATAGAGATGACTGTATCTGGGTTTGTGACTGCTTGACGTTTTGCAGCGTCACCAACGATGATTTCACCGTTTTTGAATGACACAACAGATGGAGTTGTGCGGTTTCCTTCTGGGTTTGCGATGATTTTGCTTTCTGTTCCTTCAAGAACTGCTACTGCTGAGTTTGTTGTACCTAAGTCAATACCGATAATTTTAGACATGTGTTTTTCTCCTTAAATTTTATATTCTATTTTTCTTTTTGATACTCTTCTTAGGTGGCGGCGCCGTCAGAGCTTAACTTCGTTAATCTCTTTGACTAAACTTTGAGCCTAAGGTCTCAAAGTTTGCGCAAATAGCGCCACGGCGAAGAGTATCGCCAATGGTTCGCTTCGCTCACTATTGGTAAAGCCGAACCATTTTTTATCTTTCTTTCATAGTTTAGTGTCGTTTCGGACAAGGTTTTTAAGTTCTCTAGCCTAGTTATATACAACCACCATGGCTGGGCGTAGGATGCGGTCATGGAGTTTGTAGCCTTTTTGAAAGACTTGTGCGATGGTGTCTGCTGGATGCTCATCATCAGCTGGAACTGTTTGAATAGCCATATGGTAGTTATGGTCAAACTCTCCATCAGCTGCGATTTCCTCGATTCCTTCTTCTTTCAGAGCGTGAATCAAACTTTCTTGGACCATTTCCAAGCCTTTTTTGACATCATCTGTCAACCCTTCGACAGCAAGAGCTCGTTCAAGGTTATCAAGCGATGGTAAGATAGCTTTTGCCAAATCTTGACTGCGATAGCGTTGCAAGAGTTGGCGCTCTTCGTTGGCACGGCGCTGAATGTTTTGCATTTCTGCATGAGCACGAAGGTATTTATTTTCAAATTCTTCAGCACGTTCATTGGCCAAGTCCAATTCAGACTTTTCAGGAGTTGTTTCTTCAGCTGTTTCCACAACTTCCTCTTCTTTTACTTCTTCATTTTTAATATCTTGGGCCATTTTCGCCTCCTTTAATGATTTCAATCTTAATTCACTTCATAGTGATTACTGCTGAGATAGCGGTAAAAATCCGTCAACTTCATAGTCAAAACTCGATTAACTACATTGAGTTGATTGACCAATTGTTGATAATCCAGATTAACGGGACCTATAATTGCAAGAATTCCAAACCCACGATAGGGAATCAGGAACTTACTGCTAATCACTGCTAAGTCAGCTAAACAGGATTCTTGGCTATCCGCAACTCGGACACTTTGCATCTGGTCGCCAATCAGATTTTCTCGAATTTCCAAAGCAACCTTTTGTGGCTGATCAAAGAATTGATAGGCAGCTAAATTAGCGAAATTCAGAAGATTGACTTTCCCAGAAACCACGATATTTTCATTGAACATTTCTTTAAAGATATGTTCGATGAGATCCATAACATTATCCGTTGTTGTGAAGTAACGTTGGATAATTTGCGGGATCTCTGTCCGAATCTTGTAGTGAATATCCAAAACAGTCTGATCCAGGAAACGTTCTTGAATCATGGTCTTGAGGCGGTTCAAATCCTCCTGCAAGAAATTTCTCGGAATCAAAAACTGACTGGTAACTGTTCTAGACTCATCAAGCGTAAAAACAGCAAGAGCTGTATGTTGCCCGAGGACAACAATATCAAAAGCTGTTAACTTCTGCCTACTTGGTTCTACATCCAGTGCTACAACCGTACAACCACTCAAGTCTGTCAAGATTCTCGTTGCCTCTTGAAGAATATCCTCAAGCTTGAAGAATTCTTGATCAAAGGCTTTTACAATCTCATAAACTTGATTCTCAGCTAAACGGTCGAAGGATAAGGAGTGTTTGACATAGTATTGAAATCCAGCCACACTCGGCATCCGACCACTGGAAGTATGTGCCTTTTCAAGCAAACCTTGCTTTTCTAAAGCCGCCATGTCATTTCGAATGGTAGCACTACTAGAGTTGATAGACTCTTGTAAGGCTTTGGATCCAACAGGTTCGTGCGTTTTGGTAAAGATGTCAATAATCAGATTTAAAATATTCTGCTGACGTTCTGTAACCATCTCGCTACTCCTCTCTGATAGATCTTTTTAGCACTCGTAACCTCCAAGTGCTAACTTATGATTCTATTATACACCCTTAGAAAAGAATGTCAAGACAAAAACTCAAAAAATTAGCACTCTTTTATCAAGAGTGCTAAAAATCAGTCTGAGGACCTAGAAAATCATCTTACATTCTCAAGATATTTCTTTTTAAGTCTGTAAAAACTATAGATTAGATAGGAAATCATGAGGGCATAAAGGGCAAAAATAAGGAAGAAAGATTGAGAGAGACTTTCGCGAAACAAGCTCATACAAATAACTAGACCGCCAGAGATAGAAACTGTAGATGTACGAAGTCTAGATTTCACATCAGCCCATTGAAGACGATTATCCATGAAAGATTGATCATTTAAATCTACATCACAAATTGCTTTTCCAAAAACAGAATAAGAACAATTTTCCACAAATTCCCATCCTCTATCCTTCATACTTTGTAAATCTACCTCATTTTTTCTAAGGTAGCTAGTATTCCACACACGGTACATCACATCATCTGGTTGGCATTGTTCAAAATAGAAAAAGCCAAAACGATTCGATTTAAATTTCCAACCTTTCAAACGCATCTCATGCAAATAATCTTCTACCTTATCCAAATCAAAAATGGTAAACATTCGAAATTGTACTTTGCTATTCATTGTCTAACCTCCAAAATGGTTTTATTTATCAGATAATTCTTTCCACTTTTGAAACAATCTCCAAAAAATATAAGAAATCTGAATCGCGAAAACTATCAATAAAGTACAGTCTATGATAACAATCAAAAACATTCCCCAACTGAAATAACCTCTTCCACTGAGTAACTTTGAGAAAACCGGTAGTAGAGCCGAAAAGAGAAGCAAAATAGGAAGCATCCGCATTATTAAAATGCGCTTGACCATGGCTAACTTCTCGGCCGCGTCATTATAAATTTCAAACTCGGCATCCGACTCAACTCCAGAATAAAGCTTTCTAAAATAGGAAAACCCATTAAAGTTTGTAATATGCTCCCAGCCACAATCTTTAAATAGTTGTAAATAGGAAGCTCTCTCTGACTTTTTCATAGGATAAAAGTCCAACTGATAAACCACCTGGTCCGGTTGGCACTTTTCAAAAGTATACTTAACCGCAACTACTAAGTTAGAGTAGTTTACTTCCTTAAGTTTCCAGCCCTGAGCATGCATTTCTCCGAGATAGAGAGCCTCTCTATCATAATCCGCAATGGTAGCAATTCTATAAACAACCTTCTTTTCCATCAAAGCTCCTCCCGACTATTTCTGTAGAGCCGCTCAATACGTTTCAACTCAATCTCTAAAACTTTTCGACCCAAGTCTGTTATCTGATAGATTTTACGTTTTTCCTCTTCTCGGACAAAAGAAACCAAACCATCCTTTTCCATCTTTGACAAGGTCCCATACATGGTTCCAGGACTAATGGAAACCTGTGAATCTGTCATCTCTTTAACCTTTTGAGTAATACCATAGCCATGGTTCTCCTTTTGCAGACAGAATAGAATATAAAAACCCGTTTCAGTCATAGGAAGGTAAACCCGCCTAATCTTATCTGTTAATTCCATTTAATCAGTCCTCCTATTTAGTTCGATATATCGCACCTCGTTATATAAAATATATCACATCTCGATATAATTTGCAAGAAAAAAAGATCGTCCTCACGGACAATCTTTCTGATTTATCATTAGTATAGATCTAGGTAGTTATCAATTTCCCATTGTGAGACAAAGGTTGCATAGCTTGCCCACTCAATTCGTTTGGCTTCAAGGAAGCTAGTGTAGATGTGTTCACCGAGAGCTGCTTTAACCACTTCGTCTTCTGTCAAAGCTTTCAAAGCGTTGTGAAGAGTTGATGGAAGGTCTGTGATACCAGCCTCTTTACGCTCTTCTGCAGTCATGATATAGATGTTTTCTTCAATTGGTGCTGGTGCTTCGATTTTGTTTTCAATACCGTGCAAACCAACTTCCAAAAGCACAGCCATAGCGATATATGGATTTGCCATTGGGTCTACTGAGCGTAATTCCAAACGTGTTCCCATTCCACGAGTAGCAGGAACGCGGACAAGTGGAGAACGGTTACGACCAGCCCAAGCGATGTAAACCGGCGCTTCGTAGCCTGGAACCAAACGTTTGTATGAGTTAACTGTTGGGTTCATAATAGCTGTGTAATTGTAAGCGTGCTTGATCAAACCACCAAGGAAGTGATAAGCTGTTTCTGACAATTGCATTCCTTTTGGATCATTTGGATCAAAGAAGGCGTTGTTTCCTTCCGCGTCAAACAAGGACATATTGCAGTGCATCCCTGAACCAGCGATACCAAATTTAGGTTTAGCCATAAAGGTTGCATACAAACCATGTTTACGAGCAATGGTTTTTACAACAAGTTTAAAGATTTGAATCTTATCACAAGCACGAAGAACTTCATCATACTTAAAGTCAATCTCATGTTGACCTACGGCAACTTCGTGGTGACTTGCTTCTACCTCAAATCCCATTTTAGTCAAGACATTTACAATCTCACGACGAGTGTTATCAGCAAGGTCTGTAGGCGCCAAATCAAAGTAACCACCCTTGTCATTCACTTCAAGAGTTGGGTCTCCATTTTCATCAAGCTTAAATAGGAAGAATTCTGGCTCTGGTCCAAGGTTGAAAGATTTGAATCCAACTTCTTCCATATGACGAAGAGCACGTTTAAGATTTCCACGAGGGTCTCCTGCAAATGGTTCCCCTTCTGTTGTATAGACATCACAAATCAATCCTGCGACACTACCGTTCTCATCTCCCCATGGGAAGACCGTCCAAGAGTCCAAATCTGGATATAGATACATGTCTGATTCATTGATACGGACAAATCCTTCAATAGAAGACCCATCAAACATAGCCTTATTTGACAAGACCTTGTCTAGTTGTTCATCTGTAGCAGGAATTTCGACGTTTTTCATCGTTCCCAAAATATCTGAAAACATGAGACGGATAAAGGTTACATTTTTTTCCTTAACTTCACGACGAATATCTGCAGCTGTGATTGGCATGTTTTTTCTCCTTATATTTGACGACTAGCGGTTGCCTAACCGCGACCAAAAGGTGATTGTTGAGAAGCAAAGCGACTTTGTTGAAGAACTTCATTCCTAAGTGCTCGGCGCACCTCAGTTTGACTGACAGGTTTTTTAGCTTTCGCCTCACGTTCGGCATATTTTTTCTTGATAGCAGCAATGTTGAGGCCTTCAGAGATATAGTCCTTAATCTCAAGCAACCGATCCATATCATTTAAAGAATACATCCGGCGATTACCTTCGTTTCGATCAGGTTTTATCAACTCTTGATCTTCATAATAACGAATTTGACGCGCTGAAAGATCGGTCAACTTCATAACACTGCCAATGGGGAAAACTGCCATATTGCGACGAAATTCTTTTTCCTTCATGTGCACTTCCTCTTCTTTCTGTCTATTATAGTCTAAAAAAATTCAATCGTCAATTGTTTATGTCATATCTTGTGACATAATTTTTATTTTTTCTGCAAAAGGCTCCGTAAACGATCGATATCGTAATTGACTAGAATTGCCACGAAAACACCCATAAATGTCTCAAAAACTCGAGCAAACACGTACAAAACAGTCTCTCCGCTCGGAATTGATAGGGTAATAATCAGCATGGCTGCAACTCCCCCAATGACCCCTGACTTATTGTTCATGGCAACATTTGTCATGATGGTTAACATGGTACATATCGGAACCACAAGGAGAGTTACCCAAAAGGCTCCATGAAAAAAGTTGTTCAAGAGAAAGAACATCAGCGCATAAAAACCACCGATACTATTCCCTAAAATACGTGATGTCCCAAAGTGGACACTCTTATCAAAGTCTTCTCTCAAGCTAAAAACGGCTGTAAGAGCCCCAATCTGAAGTCCCTTCCATCCAAAAAAACCAAAAATCATGAGAACCAAAAAAACAGCGATTCCTGTTTTAAACGTTCGCATCCCTAACTTAAACTTAGATTTATCAAATGTATACTTTTTAAAATAACTCATCATTTCATCTTTCTTTTTTCCATTTTATCATAATTTTACTTTTTTGAGAAAAGGATTCCTCAATTGAAGAAAATAGGAACTAAAAAGAGAAGGGTATAAATCCTTCTCTTTTATATTCCAATATTCTATTTTAGAATAAATACATGAAAGCCAAGGTCACGAGACTAGCAAGCAAGCCCACTCCCCAGAAGAAGAAATCGACCTTCCACTCACTCCAGGATTGACCTTTACCAGAAAATCCACCCAACTCAAAATGGTGATGAACTGGTGTCATCCGGAAGATACGTTTTCCTCCAGTCAACTTAAAGTAGGTAACTTGCATCATGACAGATGTTGTTTCAAAAACATACACTATCCCAATCAAGAGCAAGGTCCATTCTTGGTGTAACGCCATAGAAATAGCGGCCAACATTCCTCCAAGAGCAAGACTTCCGACATCTCCCATAAAAACTTTAGCAGGCTTATGGTTAAAGACAAAGAAACCAAGAAGACCACCAATCATGGCAAGAATCACTAGGAGAATATCCAATTGGTTTTGTACATAAGCAATGACTCCATAGGCAGATAGGCTAATCACTACTGAGATACTTGCCAACCCATCAATTCCGTCAGTCAAGTTAACAGCATTCGAAAAACCAACTAACCAGAAGAGAGCAAAGAAAATGTAAAGAACGCCTAGGTGCAATGGATACCCAAATACATTTAAGACATCCCCTCCTCTTTCATAAAAGAAATAGAAGATTACTCCTCCAACTAATTGAAGTAGGAGTTTTTGCTTGGGATTAAGTCCTTCATTGATTTTGCGGAAAACCTTGAGGAAATCATCCAAGAAACCGACCAAACCATATAAGACCAGGATAAAAAGAATCATCCCAGCATTATTGGTTAACTGATTCGTCGCAAGAGCAAGAACTAAACTAACTAAGACACCCGTTACAAGAAAGACGATACCCCCCATTGTTGGGGTTCCGGCCTTAGCCTGATGTTGTTTCACATCCTCATGCATCTGTTGACCGGTAATCTGTGCTTTATGGTAAAAACGGATAAAGGCTGGAATTCCTATGACTGTTAGAATAAAGGCAATCACTCCAGCAAAGATAGAAATAAGCATTCTAATCTCCTAATGTTATTTTTATTTTCTGTAAATCTTTTAAAGCTGTATTGGAACGAACACTTTGCTTTTTAACAGTTTCTCCTGTACCTTCAAACTCAACTTCAAGATTCAACCATTTGGCAAAGGTTTCAACATTTTTCTTAGACCAGCCATATAAGTCAGGCATCTCTTCTACCTTGTCTGAAAGGAGTAAGATTTGCTCATTAGCGTCTAGATTGGTTCCTTCTGCCACTGAACTGTCCTTGATTTTTGTTCCTGAACCGATAACGATTGGTTGAACAAGATTGCGTCTCAGTTCCTCTGCCATATCTCCCGGACTATAGTCCTTGGTCGCTGGCATTGCATAACTAGTTGTTGTTGTAACTTGATCCAGATTTTTAGCTGTAGACTGAAGATTAAGAGATTCTTTCATGGCAGAAGCTCGTTCAAGAATAGGATTAGCAAATTCTCCAAACCAAGGGTTAGAAAAGTGTTCTGGCTGTTGAACCGTTACATACAAGATAAAATCAGGATTTTCAGCAGGATTCATAGTCACAACTGAGAAAATATAATTGGTAGAACCAACCAAGTATCCTCCATTTTTCTCATCAGCGATTTGAGCCGTACCGGATTTAACTGCTACATTTTGTCCAGGAACTGTTATAATTGGCTTTCCTGTGTAGTGATTATACATAGTTCCATATAGAGGGTCCGTCCCAACTAAGATCATGTGATTTCGAGTTGTGCTTGCTGCCTCTTTGGAAACAGGATTTCCTACTATTTCTTTTTGTGACTTACGTACAGACTGATTGTTAGTATCATAAATAGCACTTATAAATTTTGGCTCCAGCATAACTCCATCATTAGCAATAGCTGTAAAGGCACGAAGCATTTGTGTTTGTGTCACTGAAATTCCTTGCCCAAATGAGCTTTGAGCAATACTAACAATATTATCAGCTGGAAGTTGACCAGCGTATTCATCTGTCAAGCCAAAGCGAGTTGGAACCCCAAATTTAAAGCGTTTTAGATAATCCAACCAAGTAGCATCTCCCATTTTTTGTTCAAGTAGACTCATTCCAACATTACTGGAGTGAGCGAAACCTTGTAAGAAAGTCATCATCCCACCAGTAGTCAAACCTTCATTAACATCCCAATCTCGAGTCGTCGCATCCGCTATTTTGAATTCACTGCTATTGAAGTATTCTCCACTTGGGAAGGTATTATTATCAATAGAAGAAGCTAACGTCATAACCTTCATGCCTGATCCTGGTTCATAGTTACTTTGATAAAGAATATCACGCCAAACAAAGTCCTCAGTGATTCCTTCTTTAGTATCTGCATTAAAGGTAGGTCGTTGGGTGGTAGCGAGGATTTCACCGGTCTTTGCACTGACCAAGGTCGCGGTCATATACTTGCCTTTTAGTTTTTCTTGGAAGGCATCCATTTGAGTTTCCATGAAAGATTGTAGCGGACTAGACAATGTTGTATAAACATCCTTGCCATCCACAGTTTGTTGCGATACCAGTTCTGTACCTGGTACGATATTTCCTACACGGTCTTTTTCATAGGTAATAATACCGTCTGTCCCAGCAAGAATGGTATTTAAAGAACTCTCCAAACCAGAAGTCCCTAACAAACTCTTACTACCATCCTCATTTTCATGAAGTTGGGCTAAGCCAATAAAGCTAGAAGCAAATTGTCCATTTGGATAGCTTCTGTTAGGGCTAGTTGTAAAGTCAATCCCTTCCACACTAGCATCTTTCAAATCTTTTTTAATAGCCATCATATTGGCATATGTAATCCCATTTCCTTTTGCACCAAAGGAAACCTGGGTCAGATTTGGTTGAGCCAGTTGCTCTTTCACATAAGCCTCATCCATATCCAAATACTTATGGAAAATTTCTGCTACCTTATTAAACTGCGAATCCTCTACATAAAGAATTTTTCCCGTTGCTGACTTGTATTTTTTATCAATAACAGCATACACGTTATAAGAGGTCGCATCTTCAGCAATAGGCACTCCATTTCGGTCATAGATAGTCCCACGTTTGGCAGGAACTGTTCGGGTTGTTTGGTGGACCCTGCTTGCTTCCTTAACTAGGTCAACACCAAATTTTGAGCCTGTACCAATAATTACCGCAAAGTTAACCAAAAAAACAGCAAAGAGAAAGACGGCCAAGAGACTGAGACTCTTCCCAACTCGTCTGCGGTTTTCAAGGGGAGATTTGCGATTCTTAATGGCAAAGTGTACTATTTTTTCTTTCCATGTTTTCATATATTACTCCGCCGATCGGATATTTCCATTGTTTAATTGCAAGTCTTGCGAATCCGCGACACCCGCCAAACGTTCTGATCGGATCAATTCATTAACTTCTTGTTTAGCATCATCCAACTCTGTCTTTTTTTCCTCAATTTGTGAATTGACTGTTGTCAAATCACTCTGAACCTGCAAAAGTTGAGTCTGCATATAGACTACACTGATTGCTAAGACGAGAGCCGTGATGGCAATTGAAAGGTAAAAGGCCTTTTCAACACGTGAAAATTTTTTTATACGAGCTTGTAGCAATTGGCTCGTTGTTCCTCTGTTTTCTGCCATGGTTTCCTCTTACTTGTGAATTTTTCTTGCCACTCGAAGCTTGGCTGAGTGGGAACGATTATTGGCTTCCAATTCTTCCTTGCTTGGTAAAATCGGTTTCCGAGATACCAATTCCATTTTGGGCTTGAGATCGTCTGGGATGAAAGGCAAACCTTTTGGCACCTCCACTGTTGAAGCCTCTTTGAACAATTGCTTGGTCAAACGGTCTTCCAGCGAATGAAAGGTAATAACTGAGATTCTTCCATCCACTGCTAGTAATTCCATAGCTTGTTGGATGGACTCATCTGCAGCCCCGAGTTCATCATTGACCTCAATACGGATAGCTTGGAAAATCTGTTTAGCGGGATGACCTTTTTTCTTGAGTTCCTTAGCAGGCTTGGCGGACTTGATAATCTCGGCCAATTCTGTCGTTGTCTCAATCGGCTTCAACTCACGCGCCTGTTCAATCTTCCGAGCGATCTGCTTGGAAAACTTATCTTCTCCATATTTGAAAAAGATTCGTACCAAGTCATGATAGTCATAATGATTTACAACCTCATAAGCTGTCAAACTAGCTTCTTGGTTCATCCGCATATCGAGTGGAGCATCCTTTTTATAAGAAAAACCACGTTCACGCTGATCCAACTGCGGGCTCGACACACCTAAGTCATAACAAATTCCATCAATCTCGGTTACACCTAAGTCATGTAAGCGGTCCTTCAAATGACGGAAATTATCCTTGATGAAGGTGACCATTCCCTTTTCAATATAGGGAGCCAGACGTTTTTGCGCATTATCAATGGCATTCTGGTCTTGGTCAAAGGCATAGAGGTGCCCCTTTTCACTTAGTTTGCTTAATAAATACTCGCTATGGCCCGCTCCACCTAAGGTCGCATCAACGTAAATACCGTCAGGTTTCACATCAAGCATATCAATAGTCTCATGGAGCATGACCGTTACATGATGAAATTCTTTAGTCATATCTTATCTATTTTACCACAAATCCGACTAGCTTGCACTCACTAAAGCTAAAACATTCCACTGTTGCTTTATTCCTTATACTCGACAGGCTTCTCAGCTACTTGAGCTAGCCCTGAGTCTACTTCTGGATTCAGGTGATGATGAACTGCCTCTGCCACTGCTCTTGGTATACCAACAGCGACAATCTCATCCACACTGGCTTCCTTGATTTTTGTCAGAGATTTGAAATATTTCATCAAATTCTGCTTGCGTTTGGGGCCTAAGCCTTCAATTCCATCCAATTGAGAGGAGAAGGAATTTTTAGAACGAAGTTGACGGTGGAATGTAATGGCAAAGCGGTGCACCTCATCCTGAATGCGTTGCAAGAGGAAAAATTCCTGAGAATTGCGAGACAACTCTACCACCTCAAGCGGATCTCCAAAAAGTAATTCATGGGTTTGGTGCTTATCATTCTTCTGCAAACCTGCGATTGGAATATCCAACCCCAACTCTTCTTGAATGACCTGTTTGGCAATATTAACTTGGCCTTGTCCTCCATCAATGACAATCAAATCTGGCGGGGTCAAGCCATCACGCTGGACGCGCCCATAGCGTCTACGGATGACCTCACGCATACTAGCATAGTCGTCTGGTCCGACTACGGTCTTGATTTTATACTTGCGGTAATCTTTTTTGCTTGGTTTCCCGTTGACAAAAACTACCATAGCAGAGACAGGACTGGTTCCCATGATATTAGAGTTGTCGAAGGACTCAATTCGGACTGGTGTTGGAATCTTAAGCAGACGTCCTAAATTTTCAATGGCCCCTTGAGTCTTTTCAACTGATTTCTCTAATAGATTAAACTTCTGCTCCAGACTGACACGAGCATTTTTTATGGCGAGATTGACCAGTTGCTTCTTCTCACCACGTTGGGGCTTGAGAATTTTGGTATCCACCAAAGCCTTAACAGCTTCTTCATCAATATCCTGAGGAATCAAGATTTCATTAGGTACCAAGTGAGATTTTTCTTGATAAAACTGCCCAACATAGGTCAGGAAATCTTCATCCGGATCATTGTAGTAAGGAAAGAGATTGACATCCCGTTCAATCAGTTTACCCTGACGAACAAAGAAAACCTGTACACACATCCATCCCTTATCTACATAGTAGCCAAATACATCACGATTTTGGAGGTCCTTGGCCATAACTCGTTGCTTGGTTCGAAGAGTTCCAATCGCTTGAATCAGATCTCGGTATTCAGCCGCACGCTCAAATTCCATACTTTGGGCAGCAGAGTTCATCTTTTCCTTGAGGTCATTTATGATTTTGTCATCTTGTCCTTTTAGAAAATCAGAAACTTCTTGGGCCATGGATTTGAAATAGGCCTCATCCTTGTGGCAGACTGTGTGAGCCATGCACTGACCTATATGGTAATAAAAACAGACCTTAGATGGTGGATTGGTACACTTGCGGAAAGGAAAAATTCGGTCTAAAAGACGTTTGATTTCATTGGCAGCACCCACATCCGGATAAGGTCCAAAATAGAGACCTCCGTCTTTTTTGACCTGACGAGTAATGATTAGTCGAGGATAACGCTCATTGGTGATTTTGATAAAAGGATAGGACTTATCGTCCTTGAGCATAATATTGTACTTAGGCTTATTTTCCTTAATGAGATTAATCTCTAAAAGAAGCGCCTCAATATTGGACTCCGTGACTATAAACTCAAAATCTACAATCTCAGACACCAAGGCTTCTGTCTTGGTATCATGACTTCCGCGGAAATAAGACCGTACACGATTACGCAGATTTTTAGCCTTTCCTACATAGATAATTGTGCCGTTTTTATCCTTGTGAATGTAACAACCAGGGCTGGTAGGCAAGAGCTCCAGTTTTGATTTAATCAAGTTATTCATAGTTCCATTATAGCAAAAACTCCTTACCATTGCTGACATCAAGAAGTCCTATTTGAGCTTAAAAACACTTATTCTCCAGAGCCGTAAAGTTTCTGAACTGCTTGAACATCTTGAGCCTGAATACCATAGTATGACCCCGCTGGCTGCATGACCGAAACTTCATTGGTATGTTCCAAACCAATGGCATGCCCTAGCTCATGCTCTGCTGTATGCAAGATGCGGTCGTAGGTATAGCCATAGTTTTGATTAGATAAATAATAATGATTCAGGCGAACGGTCACTGAAGTGAATTGTTTGGTTAGGAGATTTGTCTGACTCTCCGCCTCACCAGCAACGGCTGTCGAACCATCATTCATTTCAGTCGCAAAAATATTGGCCTGATCCGGTTCGGTTACAATTTCAAAATGAAATACTCCAGTCTGATTCCAGTTAGCAATAGCTTCAAGATAGGCCCTTTGGAAAGTCGCATCCATTTGAGGATCGATATAGATAGTCGCTTGCGCCTTTGGCCATTTTGCCCCTGAATCTTGATGATGATCGGTCTGAGACAAGCCTTGCAACTTACCAGTTTCTTGCCATTGATGCCAACCTGCTTGACCAACTTGAACTAGTTGTCCCGCTTGATGGAAGACACCAGATAAATCTCCCGTCACATACCAGAGAATCCCTAAAGCAATGAGAATTAAGACTACAAGAGTCCACACAAGGCGCCAGAACATGCGCCAAATCCCTAGTAACAATCGACATAGAACACGTATAATCCAGAACATGATTTCCCGCCTTTCTAAAAAAATAAGAATCTATCTTTTAGCCAAGGTTTCCCATTCTAAAGATAGATTTCTTATTTTACTCGAGTAAGCTGAAAGAAAACTAAAACCACTTTGTTCACTTATCTTCCGATTATTTTTTTCAAAAATTGTAAACACTTAAACTTGATTGGATTTGGATAATATCGGAAAGTTCCTGCCTTTCTCACAATATAACCATTAAAGTTCTGCTTAAATCGTAATACGCCATCACTTCCATCAAAAATCCCTTGAATACCCAGAAAGTTATATTTGCCAATTCTTCTTTCCAGAGCCTGCTTCATTGCATGATATTGAAGCAAAAACGGAGCAGAAAACTTCTGATACTCTGTAAATGAGCCTCCAAACAAATATGCTACTTCCGTATTTGTGTAAATGATTAAAGCACAAGCTAAAGCAATGTTGTCAGATTCACTATCCAAGTTCCACAAAAGATCTTTTTTCTTTTGTAAAGCTTGATATTGCTGTTTAAATTGCTTTGATCTTTCATCAAGACCAGCCTGCTTCACATCGAGAGCTTCGATTGATTTTTTAGGATTCACTTCAGCAATTAGAAAAGCCGCCTTGTCCTCAAAAGCATCATACAATTTACAGTAATAATCTAAATTCTTATCCTTAAACCCTTGTATTTTTCCTGTTTCTTCAATAATTTGTTTGAATTTCGAAATTTCATTTCGTTCTATATTTCTTACAATCAGATTAAAATCATATGCTGATTGAATATTTCGAATACTGTTTTTATTAAAGGATTTCAGCAAAGATTTCTCATCGTAACCCTCCAAATCTTTGATAAAATGCCAAAAAATTTCGCCATTAGGATAACCGGTTGGCAAACCATCAAATTGGTAGCCTAAATTACACAAATCTTGGATAATACTTTTTTCTTCTTCATCTATTGGCTTCCCATCACTGTCAAAAGCTTAACAGGTCTCATAGGGTTTTACAAGCAACTCTAATACACCATTTTGCTTGGCATATTCTTTTAACTCCGCATAAAAAACTGGAAGGGCATCTTGTTGGATATAAACGGCCCCGAATTGAGCTCCATATGCAGACCACCTAGCATAGGCAAGCTATAAACCAGAGCTGCAACTTGAATTTCTCCTTCTTGTTTTAAAGCAAGATAAACAATTTGAGCTCCTCTTTTTTCTATCAAATCACCCATCTGGACAGATTGCATAAAGGAACGAGAAAAAACCTGATTAGAAGTAAGTACGAAACTCTTCTTTCGTGAGTGTAATTAGTGCCATATACTTACTTTCTATGTTTTTTTCTTAATGTTTTACGGAAATCAAGAACAAGTCTTAACAGAGGATAGAGAGGATGAGTGGGCATTGTAAATTCACCCAAGTATTCTTCAATCGTTGGATTAAATTTCTCCTTAAAATGATAAAGTCCACCATCTAAAGCATTCTCGACGCCTCCTAAATTTTGCCATAAAATGCCACGTTCAAAGGAATATCGAGCTGTCTCATACCAAGTCAAAATAGGAGCTTTATAACGTCTAAAATCTTCATTCATTCCTGCGTATAGATTGACAGAAGTTTGTCCGAATTCTAAAGTCAAGGTAGCCGCCAAGGGAACTCTTGATTGACCTGCATCCATATATTCCTGCAAGAAAGTCAATTCCTCTAACAAACGTTCTTTTTCCTTCTTCTGCGCTTCTACTTTTGAAGTGCGAGTTGACTCAGTAAAGGTCTCTTCCAAGGTTCTGTTTTTCGCCAACTGTTCTTCTAATTCTTGCGAACGTTTAGAGACATCCAAGGTTGCCAAGGTGATGTAGGCCTTGTCCTTAAAATTATCTAACAACTTTTTATAATAGGCTTCATTCCTCAAATGAATCTCTTTTCGCTTCTCGGTTTTTTTCATCAAAAAGGAAAAAGGCGCTAATAATTCAGTTCCACCAAATTGGATCTCTACTCCCTTATTTTGCGCTGTTCGAATAGCCTGTTTTGTTGACTTAGAAAGTTTATCTTCTTCAAAATTTTCCTTGTATATTTTCGCCTGAATACGAGGTTGAATAGTGTCTCCCATTTCCTCCGTTTTTCCTGACCACCTTACTCCCATTTGTTGCAAACTATCAATAATAGCCAAATTTTCAGGATATTCTGTCTTTTCCTGATTGATTAAACTTTGAGATAGGCAAATACTTGGGTCAAAAGTCACAAAAACCGCTCTCTTACTGCGAGCATAAGACTTAATAGACTGCAGGACAAACTTTAAAAGTTCTGTATCCCTATAATCCAATATGGGACCTCTTGGAATATAAAACATTTTATACCCCAAAGGCAGAGACTTAATGAGAATACTAGCCACAGCCAGTAATGTTTTCCCTTCATAAACACCAAGTCTCTCATGATTCCAATCAGATTTCACTTTTTCCCAAGCACTACTTTGTAATATATTGACCAACTCATGTTGTTCGATAAATCGATCATGCTCTAACGAAGAAATACCAATTTGATAACGATACATATCTCACTCTCTTTCACCTAGTATCTCATTACTATTTTACTACTTTCAATTAAAAAGTCTAGTGAAAATAAACTCTCATTTTCATTTTTAACCTTAGAGAAATAGTCTATATTATTTTATCGATAAAAAACTAGCTCAATCTCTCTTCCAAAACAAAATCAATCGGCAGTGTAGCCAAAAACCGTTCCAATTGTTTTTCCCAATAATACCATTCATGAGTTCCTGCACTATGGCTATAGGTCACATCAAAACCAAGCCTTTTGAGGTTCTTCACCGCTAGGTTATTGGCAGCATACAAGAAATCTTGCTCGCCACACCAAACCCAGAGTTTGGTCTCCTTGTCTGACTTTTTGGCAAGGGTCTCAAGCGAGTAAGGGCTATTTACCCAATCATTAACTTTGCCAAAAACACCTCGCCAGTAGGCACGCGTTCCTAAATCTTGACTCTCAGGAGAAAACTCCTCGAAGCTAAGCGCTCCAGAAAAGCTAGCCGCATGAGAAAAACGGTCAGTTGACAGTGCTAACTTAAAGGAACCGTAGCCACCCATTGATAAACCAGCAATGAAGGTTTTATCTCGCTCGTTGGTCATATTGGGGAAGAAGCGTTTGAGCACCTTAGGCAATTCTTCTGCTAGAGCCGTGTAATAGTTATAGCCATACTGAGTATCTGTATACCAGCCATTGTTTGTATTTGGCATGACAACAATCAGATTGGTCCCTCGTAGCAAGCGCTCTACATTGGTCCGCTTGAGCCAACTGTTGTGGTTCCCTGACATTCCATGAAGGAGATAGAGAACTGGAATATCTTTACTGTTTGGCTCTGTCACCCGAGATGCATCCGGATAGAGTACATTTACTCCCCACTCCATACCTAAAACTTCTGAGTAGTACTCAATCTTCATTACTGCCATAACTTGCTCCTTATTCGTTTGAGATAAGAAAAAGCCGAAACTCGACTTTCTCTCTTGCTATTTAATCCTTATTTTGCTTCCATGACTACTGGTAAAATGGCTGGACGACGTTTCGTTTGTTCAAAAAGGAATTTAGCCAAATTGTCACGAACCTTACCTTTAAGATCAGCCCAGTCAAAGTCCTCACCTTGGAGATAGTCTTCGACCGTTTGGTTCACCAACTCTGTACTTTCGCGCAGAATATCTCGACTCTTCTTGAGATAGACAAAGCCACGTGTATGCACTCGCGCTTTGGCAATGATTTTCTTCTCGCGACGGTTAACAGTGATAGCCACGATGAAAATACCATCTTCTGACAAGACCTTACGGTCACGAAGAACAACATTACCAACATCCCCGATGGCATTTCCGTCAATCAAGACATCACCTGCAGCAACTGCACCAGACGGGACAAAGTCCCCATGTTCATAAGACATGGTTGTACCTTTTTTCGGGATAAAAATGCGTTCTGGCAACAACCCTACGGCCATAGCAGCCTTGGCATGAGCGTCCAACTCACGGTATTCACCCTGGATTGGGAAGAGATACTGGGGTTGTAAAAGATTAATCATCAATTGAAGATCACGCGCATTCCCATGTCCTGATACACGTAAACTTTGAGTAATCGGCTTAACGACACCACCTGCTTGGTAGACCATATTTTCTACACGTGCCATCACAGCTTCTTTAGCGATTGATGGCGTTGTAACGATATAAACCAAGTCTCCATCCTTGATTTCAACATAGCGGTGACGACCGATAGACATTTTACGGAGTCCGTTAATCGGTTCACCCATACGCCCAGTTTCAAGAATAATTAACTCGTGGTCTTCAAAACGAGACATATCTTTAGGTTTAATCAAGAGACTTTCGTTAGCCAATGACAATTTTTTCAAGCGAATGGCTGTACGAACGATATTTTCAATATCAAATCCAGTCAAAACAACGCGACGTCCTGTATCTGCAGCAGCATCAAAGACTTGTTGAATACGAGAAAGGTTACTTGCAACGGCAGCTACGATGATACGTCCATCCCAGTCAGAAATGGTTTGCGTAATTTCATCACCAACTTCACTTTCGCTGGCTACTTGAATATTACTGTCAGCATTTGCAGAATCACTTAGAAGAGCCAAAACTCCTTCACGACCAATTTCAGCTAGACGTCCGAAATCTGTTGCGTATGATTCGCTAGCCGTTTGGTCAAATTTGAAGTCCCCTGTATAAACGATACTTCCTTCAGATGTTTTTAAAACGACACCCAGACTCTCTGGGATAGAATGAGTTGTGCGGAAGAAGGAAACCTCCGTACCGCGAAAGTCGATTTCTGTATTTTCATCAATAACATGGAAGTCATCGAATTTTTTAGCACTATCATTTCCTTTAACAAAAAGCTTAGCAAGCTCAATTGTCAACTCTGAACCAAAAACAGGAACTTTCACTTCTGACAAAAGATAAGGAAGAGCTCCAATCGCATCCGCATGTCCGTGCGTTAAAAAGACACCTGCAATACGGTCGCTATTTTCAAACAGATATTCCATATTTGGAATAACGACATCGACACCCAACTGCTCATTTTCAGGATATTTTAAACCTGCATCTAAAACAAAGATTGAGTCATTAATTTCTGCGATGTACATGTTTTTTCCATTTTCACGAACACCGCCTAAAGTTGTTAATTTAATATTGGTCATTTTTCCTCCGAAGCATTACTATAACGTGTTTGTAGAGTCTTCACAACTCTCTTTTTTTAAAAGTTCAATTTACTTTTATCCGAATCTTTTCCTCTCATTATACCATTTTTTTACTAATTTTCAAAATGAAGATAGGATTTCAACTAGAGAACATTCACTACTCATCATCAAATAGGTTTTTTGAGATTCCGTCTAAAATCATTAAACTATCAAACCAAATGAAGTTACGAATTCTCTAGCTGACTAAGATGAAAAATTACTCAGTAAACAACTACTAAGTCGGAGCAAATAAAAAAAAGATTTAGAAGCTCTAAATCTTTTTAAGTATCTTTAATTTGGATAAATGTATCTTACAGTACCTCTTGATGCTGTTGGATTAAACCATCCACGATAGTTTCCGATTGGTTGAGTTCCACTACCATCATAGTTTGCTTCCAATACCTGGATAGAATTTTCACTTTGTACATCTGTTACATAAGCAACGTGTCCATATTCACCACCGTCCCAAACGGCGATTGCGCCTACTACTGGAACATCTCCTACACGATAACCTTGAGTACTAGCATAAATCGCCCAAGTATTAGCATTTCCCCACCAGTTGCTAGCCCAAGGTGCCAATTCTTTTACGCCCCAGGTACACTGACCAATAGGGTATGAGTTCCCGTAGTTTGTAGGAGTATTTATGACAACATCATCAGCTGCTACCCCATTCACAGTACTTGTTGCTTCATAAGCCGGAGCATTGTATGAATAGCTAGCTTGAGTTAGACCACTCACTTCTAGCACATCACCTGGGTGGATGGTGTCAAAAATGCTTTTTCCATTATTTGCCGCCAACACATAAGGATCCATACCACTTGCAGCAGCAATACCAAAAAATGAATCACCATCTTGAACAACGTAAGAGTCTGCGCTAACAGTCTGAGCACCAACTGTAGCCAAAATAGCTGTAGATGTTAAACCAAGAGTCAGTTTAGCAACTGTTTTTTTCATAACAATTTTCTCCTAAAATTTTATTGATAATTTTTAATTTTTATGTTGATAAGAGAATCATACCTGATTTACATGTCAGTTGTTTTAGATTTATGTTGTAGTCATGTTACAAATCTGTATACTTTTACTACATAAAGTTAAAAATCACTTACAAAAAGAGACTGAAATAGGTTACTTCAGCCTCTTTGTATTTATTTTTTCATCAAGAAATCATATATTTCCTGTACTGTTCCAAGTGCCATCATTTCTTGATCTTTAACAGTTAGTTTGAGATTTTGATAAATCTGACTTTCAGCGATGTCCCGTTTAGCCGCATCTTTATTAACCCTCATCACACCATTTTCAATGGTGACAAAACCAAGTTCTTCAAAAATCTGAATCATTTTGACTAGCAAGATCTGTTCTATCTTCAAATAAGCTGATAAGTCCTTGAGCTTATAACGAATATCAAATTCTGGGAACTGGTAGATTGTCTTGTAAAGCTTAGCGAATTGCTCTCTTGTACCATAACCTGTCAAATAGTATGCTTTAGCGATATCATTTTTAAAGTAAATAGCAGAGAAATCCTGTTCTTGCAACACTTGTTTGAGAAGACTGAGATCCTCGGGAATATTTTTTACAACGATTGCTGGGCTAGAAAGCATTTCTGGTAAATCACTGGTAAAATCTAGGACAGGCACTCCCTCTGGTAGCTCTACACTCTTACTACGGATGTTAAAAAGTTGAACACCGTCCACACGGGCATCTACCATCATCAACTGGAGGGTTGTTTGCCCATTCCATTGGTTAACAGAAAGGGTAACTGCCAATTCCAGTTGTTTTACCTGAGAAAACTCTGTAGCCTTTGATCCTTGACCAAAAGCTACTACCTCAAAGCTCGCGATCCCTTTGGAAATCTTCAATTTCAGATGACTGTCTCCCGCTCCCATAGAACGAGCATTTTCAACTTGAAAATCTCGAATATAAAAAACAGGTTTTTGGTTATCCATTCCAAAAGGAGCTAATCGTTCAAAGCTTTTAACCGTCTCTAAACTTAGGCTTTCCAAATCTAATTCTTCATCTAGATATAATGTATTCTTGCCCTTGGCATCTATCCCTTTGTCTTTTACATAGGTTTCTAAAATTTCCGATAAGGCGTCTAGCTGTTCCGCTTCAAGTGTCATACCTGCAGCGCCTGCATGCCCACCAAAGGCGATAAAAAGTTCCCGATGCGGATTCAAGGCTTCAAAGATATCGACTGCTTCAATACTTCGAGCACTTCCCTTGGCACGGCCATCTTCAATATTCAGAACAATAACTGTCTGCCCTAATTCTTCCAACAAGCGCCCAGCTACAATCCCAAGCACTCCTGGATTCCAACCTTCTTTGGCTAAAACTTGAACACTTTTGTTAGGGTCTACCAAACTTTTAGCTACTTCATAAATGGCTTGAACGATTTCCTTACGTTCTTCATTTTTATCTTGAATCATGAGGGCAATCTCACGCACCTCTTCATCATCAAAGCCAGTTAGTAACTCAATAGCTGGATTGGGATCATCCAAGCGTCCTAGCGCATTCAAACGAGGAGCTAGTTGAAAACCAACTGTCTCTTCTGTAAGGTCACTACTAGAAATCCCTGCAATTTCAAATAGTTCTTGGAGGCCTAGTCTTTGGGTATTGCGCAAAACTTCTAGACCATATTGAACCATAATACGATTTTCATCCGTCAAGCTGACCATATCGGCAATTGTCCCAATAGCAACCAAATCAAGCAACTCAACCTGTACTTCCTCCAAGAGGGCACAAGCTAGTTTAAACGCCACTCCACAACCTGCTAAATGTTTAAAAGGATAGTCTGCTTCTGGACGTTCAGGATGGACAATCGCATAGGCATCTGGCAAAACTTCTGGCATAGAGTGATGGTCTGTCACAATGACATCTACCCCCATAGATTGAGCCAAGTCAATAGCCTCATGGCCTGCAACTCCATTATCTACAGTTACAATCAAAGATATCCCTTGTTGCTCAATGAAGTACTTGTAAACACTAGCATTAGGACCATAACCATCTGTAAAACGATTAGGAAGATAGACTAAACACTCGGCTCCTAATTGTTCTAATGTTTCTTTAAGGATAGAAGCTGATGTCATCCCATCTGCATCGTAGTCTCCATAAACGAGAATAAATTCACCCTGCTCTATAGCACGACGAATACGATTCACTGCCTTGTCCATATCGTGGAGAAGATAGGGGTCGTGTAAATCATCTAGACTTGGTGCCAAAAAACGAGACAAACTATCTTCATCCTTAATACCACGGCTAAATAATAGACGAGCAGCTTCAGGCCCTAGCCCAGCTTTCTTGGCGATTTTTGTAAAATCCGCATCCTCAACTTGAGGTGCAAATTGCCAATTATAAGTCGGAATAATCAAAATTCATCCACTCTTTCTTACGATTCTATCGTTTTATTATAACATGATTTTTAGTTTTTCTCTTGCTAATCTAACCACATTCCTTGCTAAATTTTCAGGCCACTTCAGCTAACACCCAGCATATTTAATTACGCAAAAAGCACCTAAACAACCAAGCTTTTCAGCTTAGCAATTCAGGTGTTCCTTATTTTAAAATTTATTCTTTAATTCTCGCTTCTGTATCAGCCACTAGTTGAGCGAGACTCGTTAGGCTCAATTCTTTTTCCATAGCTTGCTGGATTTTTAGCAATTTCTCATCTAAAACCACATGAATATTGGCTCCAACTGGACAATTTGGATTAGGATTATCATGAAAACTAAAGAGTTGTCCAGTCTTTCCAAGGCATTCCACTGCTTGATAAATATCCAAAAGACTGATATCCTCAAGATTTTTGATAATCTCTGCCCCTCCAGTTCCACGCGCGACGGAAATCAAGTCTGCTTTTTTCAGTTGGGACAAAGTTTTTCGGATAATAACAGGATTGACTCCAACACTACTAGCTAGAAAATCACTAGTCACCTTGCTTTCCTTCCCCTTTAGGGCAATGATTACCAACATATGTGTCGCAATGGTAAATCGGCTTGAAATTTGCATGCAGTCCTCCTTTATTATCAACAAAGCTCATTCTTCTCTTATATTTATTATATCTCCTAGAGTTGTAATGTCAAGAGTTACGACTAAGCCAGTCGTCCAATTCAACATCATGTCCTTGACTCTGAGCGATTTCGTGCAACAAGTCCTGATTATGGGTATGGTGAATTCCATTGACTAAGCTTTCATAGTATACCTCATAGTAGGGCAATTTCAAATCTCTAGCCAATTGTAATTCTGATTCAACATCGTAATCAACACGACGAAAATCGATATCTTTCAAGCCTTTTTCATCAAACTCTAAAATCATGTACTGAGCACGTAAATCCTTGCGAAGACTTGCTGATAAAAAGAACGGTTGCCCAATTGATCCTGGATTTAAAATGAGTTGTCCCTCGCTCCCATAGCGAAGAAATTGCTGGTGAATATGCCCATAAATCGCAATATCATAGTCAGGATTGGTTACCAAACGGTCAAAATCTTCCTGCTTGCCAAGATGGATCAGTTCTCTTCCCCAATTTTTATCCGGCAAATGATGGCTTATCCCTACCTTCAGATTTCCAAACTGGCGGTGTGTGTGCATGGGAAATGCCTGTAGAGCTTCAATATCATCTAGACTAATTTCTTCCATAATATACTGGCATTGGCGCAAGAGGTATCGATGGCTAGGTCTACTTGTATCTAATTTTCGATGAGCAGCCCGCCACAAACTCTCTTCCCAATTCCCCAAAACTCGAACCGTTATTGGCAAGTCCTCTAATCGTCTGAGAATATTTTTTCGTCCTGTCCCAGGCATGAGAATATCTCCCAAGAGCCAATATTCCTCAGCGCCTGCCTTCTCTGCATCTGCTAAAACAGCTTCCAGTGCTCTTGTATTTCCATGGATATCTGAAAGTACCGCAATTTTTGTCATATGATTCCCTCTTGCATTCTCTCCTTTAATTATAGCACTCTCAAAATCAAAGTCAAAAAGCATTTTTACTATCATGTTTTACTTTACTTTTTTAGTGAAAAGGATTACAATGAAGGTGATAAGAAATGAGGAGGTTTTTGATATGACACAACGTTACGAAAACATCATGGTAGCAGTCGACGGTTCTAAAGAAGCTGATTTGGCTTTTATCAAAGGAGTTCAGTCAGCATTACGTAACCAGGCTAAATTAACCATTGCGCATGTAATCGATACTCGTGCTCTTCAAAGCATTTCAACATTCGATGCAGAAGTTTACGAAGAGTTACAAGTCGAGGCACAAGAGTTGATGGCAGAATATGAAAAGCGTGCAAGAGACGCTGGTCTTAAAGATATTCAAGTTGTCATCGAAATGGGAAATCCTAAAACTCTTTTGGCTAAAACAATCCCTGATCAAGAACACGTTGATTTGATTTTGGTTGGAGCAACAGGGCTTAACGCCTTCGAACGTTTGCTTGTCGGATCTTCATCAGAATATATCCTACGCCATACAAGCGTTGACCTTCTCGTCGTCCGAGACAAGGATAAAACTTTATAAACCAAAAATAAAAGGAGCATCTGCTCCTTTTATTTTTGGTTTTCTCTTTCCTTATGACGTTCATAAGCCTTGATTTGGCGCTCTATTTCCTTTTTTATTGCAGGCTCTGGAGCGTACTTTTCTTTCCAGTTATCTGGTTTCAAGATTTTGTGGGTTACTGGATCAAAATGAGCCTTACCATCTGGGAAGATTTTACCCATGTTTGCTTGATGGACAATCTCAAAGATTCTCTCTGGGTCTACCCCCATTAAAACGAAACTTCCATAAGTAAAGTAGAGCGTGTCAATCAAAGCATCCACTTGACCAACGAGGGTTTTCTCAGCTGGTGTTGACTGAGATACTTTTTCGGCAGCTATATCAAGTGCTTGGTGTAAATCCTGCACAGCTTGTTGGAATTCCTCTTCAGAATTGCTTGCAGCACGGACAAATTCAACTAACTCTTCAATCTTAAAGCCAGCACGGTGGGTCGCCCCTTCTAAATCCCAAGCTATAGGTTCTTCTTGAGTTCGCTCATCCATCATACGATGGAAGGTCTTAACCTTGTTGAAATGATAGTCACGACTGACAAAGACTTTTTCAGAAGCCAAGACTCCAAAATATTCCAAAGCCTTGTGAATCCCATCATCTTGGTTACTGGTAGTAATATGCTTAGCAACTTCTTTTACACTGCTACTACCATTTCCCATGGCAACAGACATACCAACACCAGCCAACATTTCCAAGTCATTATCCGAGTCCCCAAAGGCCATGACTTGATTGAGTTCAAAACCATACTCTTTCCCGACACGACGGATACCCTCTAACTTAGAATTTTCTTGATTGATAATATCGGCCGCGAATGGATTACTTCTGGTAAATTTCAAATGATTTAATGCTTCAGCAGCATGGTTTGTCTCCTCAGGCGTCATCAACATAAGCACCTGATAGATTGGTTGGTTGATTAAGTCCAACAAATCATCTTCCTTCTGAGGAAGGGCCTTACTGACCATACGATTAAAGGAATGACTAACAGTACGAGTCAAAAATTTAGGTACAAATCGACTAACTAGCTGTGAAAGAGGACTGAGCCCAAAAGACATAATCCGAGAACCGACAACGTCTTGTCGCGTTCCCATGGCAATCTCTTTTCGATTTTTCTTAGCATAAGAGATGATTTGTCTGAGGCTTCTCTTATCAATAGGGCTAGCAAAAAGAACACGATCTTTGTTAAAGATATATTGGCCATTGTAAGTTACTGCAAAATCCAGGTCCAAATCATCCATCAAATCCTTAACAAAAAAAGGTCCTCGCCCTGTTGCTACCCCAACAAGCACCCCTTGTTCTTTCACAATCTTGATAGCTTCCTTAGTGGACTTCAAAACACTCTTACTGTCATTTACAAGCGTTCCATCAATATCAAAAAAAACAGCTTTGACTTCCATTCTATCTCATTCCTTTCTTTTATGATACAATGATTATACCACATTTCAGAAAAAGTGAGTGAATCATGACTAAGAAAATCCTTGTTTTACATACTGGTGGCACTATCTCCATGCAGGCAGATGAATCTGGAGCTGTAAGGACTAGTGCTAATAACCCTATGAATCATATCTCTAATCCTCTCGAAGGTATCGAAGTCCATTCCTTGGATTTTTTAAATTTACCTAGTCCCCATATCAAACCTAAGCATATGTTGGCCCTCTACCAAAAAATTAAACAAGAGGCATCGTCCTATGATGGTGTTGTCATTACACATGGGACAGATACACTAGAAGAAACGGCCTATTTCCTCGATACCATGGAAGTACCTCATATACCCATCATCCTGACAGGTGCCATGAGAAGCTCCAATGAACTGGGAAGTGATGGTGTCTACAACTATCTTAGCGCCTTACGTGTGGCCAGTGATGACAAGGCTGCAGATAAGGGTGTGTTGGTCGTTATGAACGATGAAATTCACGCCGCCAAATATGTCACAAAAACGCATACTACTAACGTTAGTACCTTTCAAACACCAACTCATGGGCCACTCGGGCTCATTATGAAGCAGGAAATTCTCTACTTCAAAACGGCAGAACCTCGTGTTCGTTTTGATCTTGAGAGAATTCAAGGGCTGGTCCCTATTATCCCTGTTTATGCGGGCATGACCGATGAACTTTTAGATTTACTTCCTGTTGACCAACTAGATGGATTGATTATTCAGGCTTTTGGCGCTGGAAATGTACCAAAGGAAACAGCTGAAAAATTAAAATTTCTCAGTCAAGCAGGACTTCCTATTGCACTAGTCTCACGTTGTTTCAATGGGATTGCAGAACCTGTTTACGCCTACGAAGGCGGTGGTGTTTGTCTTCAGAATGATGGTGTATATTTTGTAAAAGAACTAAACGCTCAAAAAGCACGACTGAAGCTTCTTATCGCAATCAATGCTGGACTTAAAGGCGATGAGCTCCAAGCTTATATGGAAGGATAATAAAAAACCAGGAAATCAGCTAGATTCCTGGTTTTTTATTACTTTTTGCGAGTTGATTTGCGCTCTGTCAAACCGTGAGGGAGGAGAACTTCACGTTCTTCTAATTCCTCTTTATGCATAATCTTAGTCAACATACGCATACTAATCGCACCTAAGTCATACAAGGGTTGTGCGATAGTTGTAAGGCTTGGTCGAGTAAAGCGAGCGATTTGAGAATCATCACTCGTAATGATTTCAAAGTCTTCTGGGACTGAAACTCCATGATCAGCCAAGCCGTTCAAGAGACCAGCTGCCAATTCATCACCAGTCACAATCGCTGCAGTTGCTTTTGAGGAAACTAAGCGCTCTGCCAGAGCATAACCATCATCATAGCGATATTTAGATTCAAATACAAGTCCTTCACTATAGTTGACTCCTGCTGCTTTCAAAGCTTCTTTGTAGCCAACCAAGCGAATTTTACCGTTAATATCATCTACCAACGGGCCACTCACAAAGGCAATTTTTTTGTTACGCTTCAACAAATGGCGAACAGCATCCGCAGTAGCATTCTTATAGTCAATATTAACACTTGGAAGCTGGTGTTCTACATCCACTGTTCCTGCAAGAACTACAGGGGTACGTGAACGTGAAAACTCTGAGCGAATTTTCTCTGTTAAGTGATAGCCCATAAAGATAATACCATCAACTTGTTTTGAAAAGAGTGTATTCACTACTGCCACTTCTTTTTCATCATCCTCATCACTATTGGCAAGGACGATGTTATACTTGTACATCTCTGCAATATCATCAATTCCTTTTGCTAGCGCAGCAAAATACGTGTTAGTGATATCTGGGATGACAACCCCAACAGTTGTTGTTCGTTTGCTTGCCAAGCCACGAGCTACTGCATTTGGACGATAGTCTAGGCGATCAATCACCTCTAGAACTTTCTTACGAGTGTTTTCTTTGACATTCTTGTTGCCATTGACTACACGACTGACAGTTGCCATTGAAACTCCTGCTTCTCGGGCAACGTCATAAATTGTTACTGTATCATCTGTGTTCATACCTTTTCCTTTCTAATGTTGAAAATTTTGTTTTCATGTTTACACCACTACTAGTTTACCACTAATTGTAAGCATTTTCAAGGATTAATTGAACTTTCTTTGAAAAAATTTCACCTATAATCATATTTTTGTAAATTAGTTTACTTTTCTTGATTTTTAGACCAGTTTGCAGTATGATAATAAAAAATTAAGTAGGAGGCATGGATGGCTTTTACGGATTCTCATAGACGTTGTGCCAGCTTTGGTGTGGTAACCAATCTCCCAGACGATGTGATTGACTCAATCTGGTACATTATTGATCATTTTTTAAAGCATGTTTTTGAATTAGAAGATGAGTTGGAATTTCAGCTCTTAAACAATAACGGTTCCATCACCTTCCGTTTTTCAAGTAAGCATCTACCGACAACGATTGACTTCGATTTTAATCATCCCTTTGACCCATTGTACCCACCGAAAGTACTTGTTATGGAGATGGACGGTAAGGAAACCATCCTCCTACCTGAAGAAAATGACCTATTTTAAAAACTCTAGCCTTCTGACTAGAGTTTCTTTTAATAAATAGAACGACTGACCACGATACCACTCGGTTTTTTAAATTCTAAATCAAGATAGTCCTGATAAGTCCCCGGGACGATAAAACCTTGAGGACTCAGGATATCCGTTCCAGCCTCTCCAACAATAGAGTCGGCCAATAGAACACAGTTTGTACTGAGAACAAAGTAGGTTTTAAATTTAGATGATGTGAACTTATAGAGGGTTGCATCAGCCTCGTGTTTCAGCTGATAAGAGTAGGTATGTTTGACCTCTCCTTCCCTTCTTTTCAATAGTTGTGAACTTGGCTCCCAAGGTATCAAGAGGCTTTCTATCTCTCTCAATCGTTCTTCGATGGCTTTTTTCTGTTGTTGAGACAGGCTTAAACCATAGGCGAATAGGGTTTTCTGGCTTTCTCTCTTACAAAGTTCAATATATTTTTCACGATTGGCCTTAAAGAGAACCCCATCACCAATTGTACCAAACAAGCGCTCTGAATGTGGGTCATAAGAGCCGTAGGAAATAACCTGACCTTGATAGCAGATATCTACATGACCCATTGCCAAGAAGAAGGATGATTCTGAAGCATGGATAAAAATTTCTAAATCAACTGATTTTTCATTTTTTCTCTCCAAATGAACTTGGTTTTCTTCCGTCTGATGGGTAGCTAAGGTTTCATTCCATCTTCGTAAGGTACTAATGGGAATCAAAGCCGTCACAAATATAGGCAGTGTCATTCTAATTCTGCGCTTCAGCTTGGGATTACTTCTCCCTTTTTCAAAAAAGAGTCCATCTCTGAGGCTGCTTGCCCCCAACATAATTGAGTAAAAACCTAGCAGGAGCAACTCAAAATTTGTTGCATCATGAAAAGGGGAGATACTATAGAGACCAAATCCCATCATCCACAAAGCATCAAATAAGTAATTGAGCCTCGGATGGATATGATTATTCTTATAAATCAACCAGGTAATCAGGCTAATTAAACCTGTAAATAATTGATAACTTCCAATAGCAACGACTAAGACATAGAGGGCAATCCCCTGCAAGATAACAGAGTCAAATAGGATAACTGCAATCGAGAGTTTGGCTAGAGTTACAAAAATATTTTCTCTCCGGGACTTTTCTTGAAACCACCGTGTCAATAAATGCCAAACGGCAGACAAAGAAAAATAGCCCATTAATAACTGGTAACCTAACCTCGGTACCAGCTGCCCAAAACAAATCAGGAGAAGACCAAGGATAATAGCTAGCGCTCCCTCCCCTAGACTTCTCCATTTACTATAAGATTCAGAAAACTTGGCCATTTTCTTTCTCCAATTGACGATACAAGTGACGAATTGGTAGTTCTAGGACTGGATGGATGAAATGAGGCGCTATTTCCTGAAGAGACTCTAGGACAAAAAGACGCTCTGCAAGATAAGGATGAGGCAAGATGAGGTCATCTGTATAGATAACTTGATCCTCTACAAAGAGCAAGTCCAAGTCAATTAAACGAGGTCCCCAATGCACTTCTCTAACCCGACCCATTTCTGCCTCAATGTCCAACAAGGTTTCTAACAAGATTGGAGCCGGCAGCCAAGTTTCGACTTCAACCACCTGATTAGCAAAACTTTCTTGTTCTACACCACCCCAAGGCTCAGTTGTAATCACACTAGATTCTTTGAGAATACGAATCCCTCGAGTACGCATCTTGTCAAGAGCTAGTTCGAGATTAGCCGTCTTATCCCCCATATTGCTACCTAGAGCAATAAAGGCTCTTTGTTTGCGGCGATGGATGGTTACTGAACAGGTGTCTAGTGGTAGATGAATAGGCGCCCATGGTTTTTTGAGTTCCAGTTTAATTTCTTGAACTATTGGATAGGTTTCAAAAGTGCGCTCTACTAGTTTGTAGGCAACTGTTTCAATCAAGTCTTCAGTGGTTTCCTGAAACCAAGTCGTCCATTGCTGACAGAGCTCGCCATAATGGACAGAAGCTTCTAAATCTAAGTCCGTAGCAGCCTTGGTCATATCATAGGATAAGCTTGCATCAATGATAAATTTTTGACCCAGTTCCTTCTCACTCGGGAAAAGACCATGATAGGCAAAAATTTCCAAATCCTTAATGCGCAATTGATCCATAACTAGTCCTTTCTAGAAAAAATCGTTTGAATCGATTTTTATAACCCCATAAGACGGTATGCTTGATCTCGAAGATCTTTGTCTGTCTCAAATACTCCACGAGCTACTGTTGTCAAGGTTGCAGTTCCTGGTTTTCGAACACCGCGCATACTCATACACATATGTTCTGCTTCAATGACAACGAAGGCTCCCTTGGCTCCCAAATACTCCATCAAGGCATCAGCCACTTCGATATTCAAACGCTCTTGAATCTGTGGCTTTTTAGAGTAGACTTCCACCGTACGAGCTAACTTTGATAAGCCTGCTACACGGCCATCTGGAATGTAGGCTATGTGCGCTCTACCATAAAATGGCAAGAAGTGGTGTTCACACATGGTATGGAAAAAGATATCCTTTTCCACTACCATATTATCATCAATAATCTCAAAGGATTTTGACAAATGCTCCTCCGCAGTTTGACCAAGTCCTGAAAAAATCTCCTGGTACATGCGAGCTACACGTGCAGGAGTTTCCTGCAAGCCTTCGCGGTTAACATCTTCACCGACCGCTTCGATAATCATTTTTACAGCCGTCTCAATTTTTTGTGTATCCATTCTCTAGTTTTTCCTCTCCATTAGATAGGCTCTTACCTGGCTCAAGAAATACAAGGAGCCCGTAACTATCCTAACTGTTTTTTTCTCTTCATTTTCTGTCATTTTTTGATCTAGAAATTCCTTCCAACTTTGATAGTTGAGATTTCTAGAATAAGCTACTTTTTTTAGTACTTCTTCGTCTGTCGCTCGATCATCATCAAAGTGAGTCAATGTCAGCTCAGTATCTGGCAAAGTTCCTAACAAGTCTAACATTTCCCCCAAGGCCTTAGTTTTGATACATGTAAAAAGTATTTCCTTGTGATAATCAGCAAATCGTTCTTGCAATGTTTCTACCAAAGCCTCGATGGCATGGGGATTATGGGCCCCATCTAAAATCATTAAGGGGCTTCTAGAAACAACTTCAAAGCGTCCTGGCCAACTTGTTTCTTCTAAGGCCTGAGCCACTATGTCATTACTTGACAATTCTCGTCTAGTCTCTTGAAAATAGGTATCTAACAGGGTTATGGCCATCCCAGCATTCTCTATCTGGTGCAAACCCAGCAATCCTGTCTGAAAACGACCTTGTCTAAGCGGGCTTGTATAGTCAAAGACTTCTCCCGTCTCCACACTCCCTTGATGACTGACTTGATAATCTTCCCCATAAACAAGCCTAGGAGCCTCTTTCGCTTTCGCGATTTGGTTGATAACTGCTAAGGCTTCTGGGACAATATTTCCTGTTACCAGGGGAACTCCTTGTTTGATAATTCCAGCTTTCTGCTCCGCGATAGCTTCCAAGCTATCCCCTAGTAAAGCTACGTGATCCAGGCCAATGGTCGTAATACCTGTTAAGATAGGCTGGCAAACATTGGTACTATCCAAAAATCCACCCATACCGACTTCCATAATGGCCACATCGACTTGCTCAGAAGCAAAATAGTCATAGGCTATAGCAGTGATAATCTCAAACTCTGTTGTCCCCTGCAAATCATGAGCATGCTCCCCCTCAAGTAGTGAGCGATAGTCTACCATCAAGGTCTCTAATCTTGCTTCTGGGATAGATTCCTCATCAATGGCAATCTGATCGGTATAATGAATCAGATAGGGTGAACTAAAGACTCCAACTCTTAGCCCCATCTTTCCCAACATATTCTTCAAAAAGGCTATAGTAGACCCCTTACCATTGGTTCCTCCGATATGGATAACCTTGAGTTTCAGATGGGGATTGCCACGTAGGGCTAATAGCTTCACCATCCTCTCCAAACCAAAATGCGGTTGGTCTGTCCGATAGTTAGCTATCCACTGATTTGTTTCGTTTTTATTCATCTTATTTATACTGTTTCAAATTTAAATTTTCCGCATCATCAGCTAGGCGGATAGCTGATGCAATGTCGACTGCCATCTTGTGGCTAGCTACATCGTGTACACGCACCACTTCCACACCTTGTCTGGCAGCGATACTGGTTACATGAGCCGAAGCAATATCGCGATTTCGGAAGCCAGCTTCAGTATCTGGATTGACTTCAAATCCATTTTCTTCCAGAATATTGATGACAAATCGTTTACGAGAGACTCCCAAAAAGATTGGATAGCCCATCTCGTGCAACTTATCAAGGTCACGTAAAAGTACCAGATTTTCCTTTTTGGTCAAGCCAAAGCCAATCCCCGGATCCAGCATGATGTTTTCTTTTGCAATACCAGCTTCCTTCGCTCTTGCCAATGCACGATCAAAGAAAGCTGCCATCAATTCTTCAACAGATAGTTGTTCAAATTCAGCCAAGTCTTCCTTTGTGAAAGTCTCTCCAAATCCAAAATGAGGGAAGATGAGCGAACTAGGGTGCTGAGGGCGTGCCATGACTGGATTAAACATGATGACTACCTGAGCTCCTGCTTTAGCAACCACTTTCGCCATGACATCATCACCTATAAGGCCGGTGATGTCATTGACTATATTGGCACCAGCCTGTAAAGCTGCTTCTGCCACTTGACTCTTCCAAGTGTCGACCGAAATCAGAACATCACTTTCTTGACGGATAGCCTGAATGACTGGAACAACACGTTGGATTTCCTCTTCTATCTTAACCTTAACGTAGCTACTTCCAGGTCGAGTAGATTCACCACCGATATCTAAGATAGTAGCACCTTCAGCAATCAATTTTCGAGCTTGTTTTAAGGCTTCTTCAATAGCAAAAAATTGGCCCCCATCAGAGAAAGAATCTGGGGTGACATTGATAATACCGCAAATAGCTGTTTTTGTAAGATTGTCTCTTTTTTCCACGATTATCACTCAAATTTCATTTAGATTGGTATTCCTCTATTTTACTGTTTTTTTTGGATTCTGTCCAATTATCCCTCGCTACTCTCAAACTTTAAAAGAGCGAAAAAAAGAGAGTGGGACAGAAATCGGTAATTCGTTAGAATCCGATTTCGTCGTCCCACCTCCTCACAGTTGAGTAGGGCTGTAAAAGCTGATGAAATCAGCGTAGAAGAGACCACTCAACCACTGCGTCCTGCTCGAAAATCCAAAGACAATTGAGAGGCTAGAACTTTTGTCCCAGCCTCCTTTTTTATGTTCTTATTTTTCAGTCAAAGCTGCAAGTCCTGGAAGTTCTTTACCTTCAAGGAGTTCCATAGAAGCACCACCACCAGTAGAGATCCATGAGAATTTGTCTGCACGTCCAAGATTGATCGCTGCGGCAGCTGAGTCACCACCACCGATGATTGATTTAACGCCTGGTTGTTTCACGATAGCATCCATCACACCGATTGTACCAGCTTGGAAGTCAGGGTTTTCAAATACACCCATAGGACCATTCCATACAACTGTTTTCGCACCAGTCAATTCTTGGTCGAATTTAGCGATTGATTTAGGACCGATATCAAGACCAAGGAATCCTGGATCTACTGCTTCACCTTCAGTGTCTTTCACTTCAGTGTAGTCAGCAAATGCGTTTGCTTCTTTTGAGTCAACTGGCAAAATCAATTTGCCGTTTGATTTTTCAAGAAGAGCTTTCGCCACATCCAATTTGTCTTCTTCTACAAGTGAGTTACCGATTTCGATACCTTGAGCTTTGTAGAATGTGTAAGTCATCCCACCACCAATAAGAACTTTATCAGCTTTTTCAAGCAAGTTTTCGATAACACCGATCTTGTCAGATACTTTTGAACCACCAAGGATAGCTACGAATGGACGTTCTGGAGCTTCAACTGCTTCTTTGATGTAAGCAATTTCGTTTTCAAGAAGGAATCCAGCAACGGCTTTATCAACGTTTGCAGAGATACCAACGTTAGATGCATGTGCACGGTGAGCTGTACCGAAGGCATCGTTTACAAAGATACCATCTCCAAGTGATGCCCAGTATTTACCAAGTTCAGGATCGTTTTTAGATTCTTTCTTGCCGTCAACATCTTCGTAACGAGTGTTTTCAACCAAGAGAACTTGTCCATCTTCAAGAGCGTTAATCGCTGCTTCCAATTCAGCACCACGAGTAACACCTGGAAGGAAAGTAACTTCTTGACCCAATTTAGCAGCCAAGTCAGCAGCTACAGGAGCAAGTGATTTACCTTCTTTGTCTGCTTCTTCTTTCACACGTCCAAGGTGAGAGAAGAGGATTGCACGTCCACCTTGTTCAAGGATGTACTTGATTGTTGGAAGAGCAGCAGTGATACGGTTATCGTTAGTGATCACGCCATCTTTTACAGGTACGTTGAAGTCAACACGAACGAGAACTTTTTTCCCTTTCAAGTCAACGTCTTTAACAGTCAATTTTGCCATTAGATATGACTCCTTCTTTTTTTTTACGTGTTAATTATATCACAAAATCAATAAAAGAGATAGCAAAACCTTAAACTTTTCTCTTTCTCGATTAGTCTGTTACTTTAAAAATAAGAGTATAAAACTAGTGATTATTAGATAATCGGAACTCTCACTAATTTTAAATTTTCATCCAAAAAATCATTAAATGCTTACTAGTTGGAATAATGATATCCCAACTAAATGATACTTTTTAATAAAAGATTCATTACATTTTTATTAAAATTTACTATTTACTACTTGTTAGATTGCTTAGAATCCTTTAAAATAGAATGGGAGAAATTCCGCGATTAGTTTTCGGAGGGAAAATAAAATGTCCATTAATTGGCAGGAAATTGCATTTCACTTTTTAGGTGGCCTGGGACTATTCTTATATAGTATCAAAACCATGGGGGACGGTTTGCAACAAGCAGCTGGAGATCGTCTTCGATATTACATTGACAAATATACTAGCAATCCTTTCTTTGGAATTTTAGTTGGAATTGGGATGACTGCCCTGATTCAATCGAGTTCAGGTGTTACGGTTATTACAGTTGGTCTGGTTAGCGCTGGACTATTGACCTTACGTCAGGCCATTGGGATTGTTATGGGAGCCAATATTGGAACAACTGTCACATCCTTTATCATTGGTTTTAAATTGGGAGACTACGCATTACCTATGCTCTTTCTCGGAGCAGTCTGTCTCTTCTTCACAAAAAATAGAACCATCAATAACATCGGACGGATTGTCTTTGGTGTCGGTGGTATCTTCTTTGCCCTCAATCTTATGAGTGGCGCCATGGAACCCCTTAAGGATTTACAAGTCTTTAAAGACTACATGGTAGAACTTAGTAAAAATCCAATCTTGGGTGTTCTTGTCGGAACAGGTTTAACCCTTCTGATTCAAGCCTCCTCAGCGACCATCGGGATTCTACAGAATCTATACGCTAGCAATCTGATTGACCTTCAGGGTGCCCTACCAGTTCTCTTTGGAGATAACATTGGAACAACCATCACTGCTATTATCGCTTCCTTGGGTGCTAATATTGCTGCCAAACGTGTGGCGGCAGCCCATGTGGCCTTTAACGTTATCGGGACTGTTATCTGTATTATCTTCCTCGTTCCATTTACAGGCTTAATCCAATGGTTTGAGAGCTTCTTAAATCTAGCTCCAGAAATGACCATTGCCTTCGCCCACGGAACCTTCAACATTACCAATACAATCATTCAGTTTCCATTCATCGGAGCTCTTGCCTTCTTGGTAACCAAACTTATCCCTGGAGAAGACGAAGTTGTCAAATACGAGCCACTTTACCTTGATGAGCAACTGATCAAACAAGCTCCATCTATCGCTCTTGGAAATGCTAAAAAAGAACTTCTACACTTGGGTAATTATGCTGCGAAAGCCTTTGACCTCTCTTACGACTATATCATCAATTCTAATGAAAAAGTTGCAGAAAAGGGACATAAGACTGAAGAAGCTATCAATACCATTGATGAAAAATTGACTCGTTACCTCATTAGTTTATCTGGTGAAGCTTTGAGCCAAAAAGAGAGTGAAGTCTTAACAAATATCCTTGACTCTTCACGAGACTTGGAACGTATCGGAGACCACGCAGAAGCCCTGCTCAATCTTAACGATTATTTGCAACGCAAGAATGTTCAATTCTCTGAGGCTGCCTTAGAAGAACTAGCAGAGATTTATCTTAAAACTAGTGATTTCGTCAAAGATGCTCTTGAGAGTGTGGAAAACAACGACTTCGAGAAAGCTCAAGCTCTTATCGAGCGACACGAAGACATCAACAACATGGAACGTGTCCTTCGTAAGACTCACATCAAACGTCTCAACAACGGTGAATGTTCTACCCAAGCAGGTGTCAACTTTATCGATATTATTTCACACTACACTCGTGTATCAGACCACGCTATGAACCTTGCTGAAAAGGTTTTGGCAGAACAAATTTAAAGCGAAAAAATGCTTTGATTCTTTCGAATCAAAGCATTTTAAATAGTTCTCCAATCATAAAGGAAGATGCGGCTGCACCCCTGTATCTCGCTTCTTCCTTTTTGATAAAGCGGGCCAGATTGACTAACTCTGGCGCTGGGGTCTTGGGATTCTTGAGAAGTTCAAGGGTGACCAGACCCGATAGCCGTACTGCTAGCAAGCGCTCATTGGTACTTGGCAATTGCTTAGCAGTCTCTACAAGTGCAAGCACTAGATCTTCACTCAGGTTTTGACGGGCATGATTGTAAAGATCCCGTATCAAGGTTTCTAGGTTTGGTTCTTCCATCCCTATTGCCTCCATCATTTCTGTTTAATAATTTTTAATCAAATCTACTGTAGAACGATCCAATTTTTTAACCAAGGCTTGTAAGAAAGCTTGAGCTTCAAGGAAATCGTCCATAGCATAAAGGGTTTGGTGAGAGTGGATATAACGGGCACAAACACCGATTGTTGTTGATGGTACTCCACCATTTTTCAGATGAGCTGCACCTGCGTCAGTTCCACCTTTTCCACAATAGTATTGGTATTTGATACCAGCTTCTTCGGCAGTTGTCAAAAGAAAATCTTTCATGCCTGGGAGGAGCAAGTGACCTGGATCGTAGAAACGAATCAAGGTTCCATCACCAATTTTACCCTGACCACCATAAACATCACCAGCAGGTGAACAGTCAACTGCCAAAAATACTTCTGGATCAAATTTGGTTGTTGAGGTATGAGCACCACGAAGTCCAACTTCTTCTTGGACATTAGCCCCAAGATAAAGTTCATTGCCTAGTTTTTGGCCTGACAAGTTTTCTGCCAATTCACTAACCATGAGAACTCCGTAACGGTTATCCCAAGCTTTGGAGATGATATTTTTTTCGTTAGCTGTTAGGATTGCGCTACTATCTGGAACGATGGTATCTCCTGGGCGGATACCAAAACTTTCGGCCTCAGCCTTATCCGCAAAACCACCATCAAAGACGATATCTGAAATAGCTGGCATGGTTGGCCCGCCTGTCCCACGAGTCAAATGTGGAGGTACTGAACCTGAGATGACTGGAATTTCACGTCCTTGGCGCGTAAAGAGTTTAAATCGTTGGCTGCTGACAACCATCGGGTTCCAACCGCCAATTTCAACTACTCGGAAAGTTCCATCTGGCTTGATTTCACTCACCATAAAACCAACTTCATCCATGTGAGACGCTACTAAGACACGAGGTGCATCGACTGCTTCTGAATGTTTGATACCAAAAATACCACCTAGGCCATCTGTTACCACTTCATCCACGTGAGGAGTTATTTTCTCACGAAGATAAGCGCGTACCGGTGCTTCATGACCTGAGATAGCAGAAAGTTCTGTTACTTCTTTGATTTTAGAAAATAATGTTGTCATTTCTATCCCTTCTTTCTTTCAACCATTTTACCACTTTTTATAGGAGAAGGGTAGTGAAAATCATCAATCTATAGATCTATCTACACCAAAAAAGAATCACGACTGTGATTCTTTTTATTTTGAATTTCTCTTTAAAGAAAAGTGATCTGGTACGAGGTCCTTACCTATTTCAGACCAAGGATGACATCGTAAAATCCGTGCCAATCCCATCAGAACCCCCTTAAATCCATGCTTTTCAATAGCCTGAATCATGTAGTTTGAACAAGTAGGCTCAAATCTACAAGAAGGTGGGAATGCAGGGGATATAAAGCGTTGGTAAAAGCGCACAGGCGCAATTAAAATTCGTTTCATTATTTATTAATTGTTACAGCCATGGTGTGTAGTTGGCTGATTTCTTTTTTATTGAGACGACGTGATTCTCCTGGACGAAGACCCGTCAAGTCTAGGTGTCCAAAACGTGTCCGTGATAACTTATCCACTTGGAGACCGACAGCTTCAAACATCTTTTTAACCTGGTGGTTACGTCCTTCATGAATGGTCAACTGTACTACAGAGCGGTTTTTGACTGGGTCTACTTTAAGAATCTCATAAACCGCTGGCTTAGTTTTCTTACCATCAATCTCAAGACCACGAGTTAAGGGGCGGAGATTTTCCTTGTTAGCAATTCCTTTAACACGCGCCACATAAACCTTATCGATTTCATTACGTGGGTGAATCATCTCATCTGTAAAGTCACCATCATTGGTCAAAATCAAGACACCTGATGTATCCCAGTCCAAACGTCCTACAGGATAGATACGCTCTTTCACATTAGGCAAGAGGTCGACAACCGTCTTACGTCCCTTATCATCTGTTACACTGGAAATCACTCCACGTGGTTTATTGAGCAGATAGTAGACCTTTTCTTCGTTGTAGATTGGTTGACCTTCAACTTCTACCTTATCGCCAGACTTAATGGTTGTCGCTAGTTCACGCACTACCTGACCGTTAACAGTCACCAAGCCTTGTTTGATCAACTCTTCTGCTTTTCTCCTACTGGCCACACCTGCGTGGGCAATATATTTATTGATTCTCATCTTCTTCTATCCTTTCACCAAATAATTGGCTTTCTTGTGCTTGAATTTCAAGCTCGTCAATCACAGGCAATTCTTCCAAATGGTTAATACCCATGTAATCCAGAAAATAATCCGTAGTTACATAGAGATTAGGGCGACCAAGAACTTCTTTCTTTCCATCTTCTCGTATCAAGTCAAAGGCCTGTAACTTTGCCAAAGCTCCACTCGAATTAACCCCACGAATAGCATCGATTTCTATACGTGTGATAGGTTGCTTATAAGCAATAATGGACAAGGTTTCAAGCGCAGCCCGAGATAGACTCTGGTTGATGGGCGCCTTAGAATATTCCTTCAAAACATCAGCAAATTGAGGCTTGGTCACCAATCTGTAGGCCCCTCCTGTCTCAATAAGGGCCAGACTAGAATCCTGGTCTTTTTCATACTTTTTGGCTAATTTTTCTAAGCTTTGCTGAATTCCTGTTGGTGGCAACGATAAGAGCTCTGCTAACTGGCGAGCCCTAATTCCATCTTCACCCGACACAAACAGGAGTGCTTCTATTTTTGCTAAAGTACTCATACTTCCTCTCTATCAAGCCTGACTTTGCCCTACTTGACTTTCCTCATTCTTTTTCATGAGATAGATATCTCCAAAACTCTCTTTTTGAATCAAGAGAATTTCTTGGGTTTTAATCAACTCCAGGGTCGCCAAAAAAAGTGTAATGACCTCTTGTAAATCCTTGGTTTCTTTAAACAAATCCTGCAAACATAGCTGTTGCCCTTCTACCAAGGCTTCCCGAACGATGAGCATCATATCCTCAATTTTATACTCATCCCGTAAAATAGTTGTGTGATTTTTTGAGAATTCTTCCTTTTTCTTGGTCAGTAAGGTTGAAAAGGCTAAGAAAAGATCAATCGTGGTCTTATCATGCACAAGTTCTGCATCCTCGTAAATCAACTCTGTCGGTGCTTTAGAATAATACTGGGCTCGATCTTGGTGTTTGACTTCCAACTGCTCTCCCAAAAGTTTAAACTTGCGGTATTCTTCGATTTGAGAAAGAAGGTCCTGTTCAAGATCATCTTCTAAATCTGACACTTCCGCAACCTTTGGCAAGAGCTTTCGACTTTTGATCAGCATCAGTTGGCTAGCCATCACCATATATTCACCTGCCACTTCTAAACGCATGGCTTGTAAGGTTGATATGTAGGCTAGATACTGCTCAATAACTTCTGTAATCGGTACATCATAGATATCCATCTGATACTTTGAAACCAAGTGTAAGAGCAAGTCCAAAGGCCCTTCAAAATCTTTTAATTTAATATCCATTATCTATATTTTTCTAAGGTCATGACTGTTTTTAATCCCAATTTTTTGGCGATTTCATACAAGTCAACCTTCTCTTCAATTTGTCTCAGTATAAACTGTTCTCTCAATCCTTGAGCCGATAAATCTGCAAAACCTTTTTCCTTTAGAAAGGCTTCTAACTGACGAAAGGCCCATTGACGAGAGTATGGCTTACCAGTTTTTTCAAAGAGGTAAGTCTGTCCCATCAAGGGTTCTAACTCTGCAAGTAATTTTGTGGTAAGACTCAAGATTCTTTGTTGAGAGGCTTTATTGATTCTCAACACTTGAAAATCTAGATTCACATCACTTATTTTTATGGTTAGAATTTCACTAGGTAAGAGGCCTAATTCAACTATCAATAAGGCTATTAAACGCCCTTCTGGATAGGTACTTTCTTGCCAGAAAGAACTCAAGTTTAAAAGCTCTGACTTGACTTGTTTTTTCTCAGCCTGTTTCGGCAATTCCAAACGATAAAAGGTGCCAATCTTTCCTTTCTGGTATAAAAAGTAAAGAAATTGATTGCAGGCAGAAACTTTACGCTTTTGGGCACTAATTTTAAAATTTGATAATTGAGCTTGGTAGATTTTTAAACTTGTCTCAGAAATTCGTTCTCCAATAAGATCTAAAAACTGCTCCAAGTCATATTTATAAGACTGCTTAGAATTAATAGATAGATTTTGCTTTTCTTCTAAAAATGTTAAAATCCATTCTCTCATTTGCTTCGAATCTCATATTCCTTACTAAAGTCATGCAGGAGGGCATTGACAGCCTTGAGAATTGACTTCCGCGTGATAATCCCTTGGAAAAGGCCATCCTTACCAACGACTGGCAGGAAAGACTCATCCACTAGCTTATGTAAAACATCCGTCAATGTATAGTCTGGATTAACTACCGCGACATCCTTCTTTGTCATGTGAACAATATCCATATCCGCCATGACTTCCTGACTCAAACCCTGCTCCATTTGATATGCAAAGATATCTCTAAGCCCTATGGTCCCAACAAATTTTTTCTCAGCAGTCACTACTGGAACTCGTGTATAAGTCATCTGGCTAAGGAGGAGAATTGCATGATCTGCATTGTGAGTATCAATGAGCACAGCCAAATTTTCAGCAGGAGTCAAAAAGGTTTCCTCTTGCTCCAGCAAAAAGAGTTCAAATTCTTTGGCAATCATCGAGCAAACTCCTTGGATAAGCCAGGATAAACCTCATGATTACGTGTCAAAAAGTCCACTTTGAAATAGCTGTCATCAATCTCTACACGAGCGTAAAGACATTCTCTGATGGTTCCACGTGGTTGGCTGATAGAACCTGGATTTAGAAAGAGGGTCTTCCCTTCCATCCAAGCATTTGGCACATGTAAGTGACCATAGAGACAGATATCAGCATCTTCCTCTTGGGCCCAGAAATCTAGTTTTTGGAAATTGAAGTTAATGTCAAATAAGTGTCCGTGAGTCTGGATAATCTTGGTAGGACCCAGTTGAGTCACTAAGCGTTCTGGATAATCTGAATAGAAATCCATGTTTCCTCTAACTACCTGAATTCCTTCCCAGAGTGGTGAATCTGGGCGAAGCTCCGAGTCACCATCGTGAAAAATGGCATCAACTTTCCCAAGATAGCGATCACGTATTTCTTCTACAATCAAGCTATCTCCATGGGAGTCGCTCATTACAATGATGGTTTGCTTTGCCATGATGGAAATACCTCCAAAAGTTTCTTAACGGCTAAGGCACGGTGAGATTGACTATTTTTTTCTTCAAGAGTTAATTCAGCTGATGACTTGCCTGTTTCTCCTACTAGGAAAAGAGGGTCATAGCCAAAACCATTTTCACCCTTAGGTTCAAAGTTAATGTAGCCTGGCCAATCGGCTTCGACCACCAAGCTTTCCTTACCTGGGCTAGCCACAACCAAAGTGGTGTGGAATTGTGCCGAACGGTCCTTGAGTTCAAAGACCATGGCTAATTCGTGCAAGAGTTTAGCATTGTTTTCCTGGTCAGTGGCTCCCACTCCTGCAAATCGAGCTGACCAAACGCCTGGCAATCCACCGAGGACATCGACTTTAAGACCTGAATCATCTGCTAGAACCATCTTGCCTGTCAATTTGGAGATGGTTTCAGCCTTAAGGCGAGCATTTTCTTCAAAGGTCATACCAGTTTCAGCAACTTCAGGCAGATCTGGGTAATCATTGAGATTCTCCACATCATATCCAAGTTTATCAAATATAGCACGAAATTCCTTGGTCTTCCCTTCATTACGAGTCGCTATCAACAAGGTTTCTCTGACTTTGCTAGTTTCAAAGAAGGCTTCAACATCTACTCCTTCTTTAGGTAATTCCACATGCAAGAGTTGTCCATTTTCAACTAAGAGCAAGGCACCTTGGCGTTGAATGACTTCCAAGTTTCGACCGGCTTCTGCATTTAAAATCTCAACGATAAAAGAGAGTAAACGGAAGTTGGAAGACCAACGCATTACCGTAATCGTGATTGGAAAACCATTTTCCTCATCACTGAAAATACGAGCCAAATCCATAAAATCGAGATCAAGAGGATCTTTTATGAGGCTATAGATTCCACCGTAGACGTCCCAGACACCTACATACCAGTCCTGGTCATCCTTGTATTCATAAATTTTGTTTGTCATAATGTTACATGCTCCACATGAATCTCTTTTTCTAGCCATTCCGCTCCAATCTGAGCAAAACTATGGCTATTTGCAGTCGTATAAAAACGGTGTTGTAGAGGGCCGGCATCCCGGCTACGATTAATCTCGAAATAATTAAGTAATACAGAAATATCCCGTACACACTCTGCTCCACTATCAATCAGTTTTACCTCTGGTCCCATCACATTTTGGATAATGGGTCTGAGTAGCGGATAGTGGGTACAGCCCAAAATCAAGCTGTCTACCTTGCCGACCAAAGGACGCAAGGTTTCATAAACTACTTTCTTGGTCACACTGGTTGAAAGGGCCCCAGACTCAACCAAGGGAGCAAACTTAGGGCAGGCCAAACTTTCAACTTGCAAATTTGGATCTAGGTCATGAATTTTTTGACGATAGATATCTGATTGCACTGTCATCGGTGTTCCAATCACACCGATTCTCCCACCCTGACTTGCTTTGATAGCAGCTGAAGCGCCCGGTAAAATCACTCCAAGAACAGGAATATCGAGTTTGGATTTAATTTCTTCCCAAACAACTGCTGTTGCAGTATTACAAGCGATGACAATCATCTTGACATCCTTAGTCAAAAGAAAGTTGACCAGTTGCCAAGTGTATTCACGAATTTGCTCAGCAGGACGAGGACCATAGGGTGCCCGTGCCGAATCTCCAATATAGACGATTTCTTCATGAGGAAGCTGGCGCATGAGCTCACGTACAACGGTCAAACCTCCAACGCCCGAATCCAAAAAACCAATTGGTCGATTATCCATACAGTCTTCTTTCTAGTCTTATTTTTCTGATTAATAGTTCATTATCATTACATTTCTCGCTGAAATTTCTGACAGACTGGTAAACTCCAGACTATCTCCCTCTTAATCATAATCAAATATCAATAGAATGCAAGGAAAAAGTCTTATCCTTAAATATCAGTTGAACATAGTGAGAAGTCTGGAATTTTCATCCCAGACTTTTCCTATTTATTTCTTTTTATTGTTAGCAAGGGCTGCTTTTTGTTGGCGAATGATTTGGTGGTAAACTTGTTGTACCTTAGCTTCGCTTGGCTTTTGACCATTTGCACTCAACAGAGTACGAACTGCTTCTGCATTCAAACGTGGGTTATCAGCAAATTCTTTTTCAATTTGCTTGCGCACCAAGTACATTCCTCCAAGAGCTCCACCAAGAAAAGCTAAAACAATCAAGACAATTGCTAAAATAAGGTCCATAATATTTCTCCTGTTTCTTTTTGAATCTTCTATATTATACCATAAAGTCCCACGCCTGACTAGTTTGATTTACGCTTTCAAAAGGGTAGGGCATTACTCAGATTCTTTTTCTGCTCTAATCTTTTTTAATTCAATAAAATTAAAAAAAGAACTAAAATTTGGTAAAATAATTCAGTTTTTCCTAAAAAAACTTGCATTGGATTGATTTATTTGCTATATTAAGATTATACAAAACAAAGGAAACATCTTTCTGCAAGGCTTATTTTTTTTACAAAAAATGTATGCGCTTACAGAATCGAGAAAGGAGTTTTTATGGAGAAGAGCTATTGGGAAAATCCTGTAAGTATAGCATCCGAAAATTGACCGTTGGAACTGCTTCTGTTTTTATAGCGACACAGAATGTAGCTTCCGATGGCATCGAAGTGAAAGAAAATCAAGCAAGTGTCAGTGAGACTACGGTTCAAGTGAATACAAAAGTAGAGGAACCCACTCAAGAGGATAAGGAAAATCAACCAAGCACAGAAAATCAAACTTCTACTGAATTAGCTGCCAAAGAGGTAAAACCTGAAAAAGAAACACCTCAAATACATCATCAATCAGAGACTAACGCTGTAGTTGAACCTTCTGAAAATAAGGAGAGTGAAAAACCAGAACTTCCTATGACTAAGCAAGAAAACTATCAACTTCATTACGACCAACCAACTGCCCCTTCTTATGACGGCTGGGAAAAACAAGCCCTGCCAGTCGGAAATGGAGAAATGGGGGCAAAAGTTTTTGGGCTCATCGGTGAAGAAAGAATCCAATACAATGAAAAAACTCTCTGGTCTGGTGGACCGCAACCGGATAGCACCGATTACAATGGAGGAAACTATCAAGACCGCTATAAGGTCTTATCAGAAATTCGTAAGGCATTAGAAGAAGGAAACCGTCAAAAGGCAAAGCAATTAGCGGAGCGCAACCTAGTCGGACCAAACAATGCTCAGTATGGTCGTTACTTATCTTTTGGTGATATCTTTATGGTCTTTAACAACCAAAAGAAAGGTTTGGAGAATGTTACCGACTATCATCGTGGCTTAGATATTTCTGAGGCCATCTCGACCACTTCTTATACCCAAGACGGTACAAACTTTAAACGCGAAACCTTCTCTAGCTATCCTGACGATGTTACTGTGACCCACTTGAGTAAAAAAGGTGATAAGACTCTTGATTTTACACTTTGGAATAGCTTGACTGAAGATTTGATTGCGAATGGCGACTACTCCTGGGAATATTCGAATTATAAACAAGGAGCAGTTACGACTGATTCTAATGGTATTTTGCTCAAAGGAACTGTCAAAGACAATGGTCTGAAATTTGCTTCCTATCTTGGAATCAAGACAGACGGACAAGTTACTGCCCAAGATGGCTACTTGACTGTCACTGGAGCCAGCTATGCAACTCTTTTACTGAGTGCCAAGACCAATTTTGCTCAAAATCCAAAAACCAACTATCGTAAGGATATTGATCTAGAAAAAACTGTCAAATCGATTGTCGAAGCTTCTAAGGCAAAAGATTATGAAACTCTAAAAAATAATCACATCAAGGATTACCAAAGTCTCTTTAATCGTGTTCAACTAAATCTTGGCGGTAGCAGGTCTAATCAAACCACAAAAGAAGCGCTACATACCTATAACCCAGAAAAAGGGCAAAAACTAGAAGAGCTCTTCTTCCAATACGGACGTTATCTACTCATCAGTTCTTCTCGTGACCGGACAGATGCCCTTCCTGCCAACTTGCAAGGAGTCTGGAATGCTGTAGACAATCCAACTTGGAACTCAGACTACCACCTCAATGTCAATCTACAAATGAACTACTGGCCTGCCTACATGAACAATCTTGCAGAAACGGCTAAGCCAATGATCAATTATATCGATGACATGCGCTACTATGGTCGTATCGCTGCTAAAGAATATGCAGGTATCGAGTCCAAAGAAGGCCAAGAAAACGGTTGGCTGGTTCATACCCAGGCGACACCATTTGGCTGGACTACTCCTGGTTGGAACTACTATTGGGGCTGGTCTCCGGCTGCCAATGCTTGGATGATGCAGAACGTCTATGACTACTACAAATTCACCAAGGATGAAACTTATCTTAAAGAAAAGATTTATCCAATGCTCAAGGAAACAGCCAAGTTCTGGAATTCCTTCTTGCACTACGACAAGGCTAGTGACCGTTGGGTTTCTTCTCCATCTTACTCGCCAGAGCATGGAACCATCACGATTGGGAACACCTTTGACCAATCTCTAGTTTGGCAACTCTTCCATGACTATATGGAAGCAGCTAATCATCTCAATGTCGACCAAGACTTGGTAACCGAAGTAAAGGCTAAATTTGACAAGCTCAAACCACTTCATATCAACCAAGATGGCCGAATCAAGGAATGGTACGAAGAAGACAGTCCTCAATTCACTAATGAAGGAATTGAAAACTATCACCGTCACGTTTCCCATCTAGTTGGGCTCTTCCCAGGAACTCTATTTAGCAAGGATCATCCGGAATACCTGGAGGCTGCACGCGCAACCTTAAACCATCGTGGAGATGGGGGGACTGGTTGGTCCAAGGCCAATAAAATCAACCTCTGGGCTCGTCTCCTAGATGGAAATCGTGCCCATCGTTTGTTGGCTGAACAGCTTAAATCTTCAACTCTAGAAAACCTCTGGGATACACACGCGCCTTTCCAAATCGATGGGAACTTTGGTGCCACTAGCGGGATGGCAGAAATGCTCCTTCAATCTCACACAGGCTACATTGCTCCATTACCAGCTCTTCCGGATGCCTGGAAAGATGGGCAAATTTCAGGTCTAGTCGCTCGTGGCAACTTCGAAGTCAGCATGAAATGGAAAGAAAAAAATCTTGAGTCATTAGCTTTCCTTTCCCATGCTGGGGGAGATTTAGTGGTCGATTATCCAGACATCGAATCGAGTATTGTCAAGATTAATGGCAAGGAAGTTCAAGCTAGTCGCCTCAAAGATAACCGTATCCAGCTTGCTACTCAAAAGGGAGATGTCATTACCTTTGAGAACTTTCCTGTGCCTATACCGTCTGAATTTGATTAGACTAAATCTAATCTATATCATAGACTCTCTACGAATCTATTATTTGCATCAGCTTTTTAAAACTTCGCCTTAATCTTATTGCTATAAACAAAAAAGATGGAATATCTTCCATCTTTTTTGTGATAATAAAGTTATATATGAGTATATATATGTACGTACTTCCAATTTCTAGTCTCTAAAATAAACTAAAAAGCCAGTTATAAATCCAGTTAAAAATCGAATATAACAAATTCAAAAGGAATTCATAAAAAAATAAACAAATGTGATACCAAATAAATTCTACAATCGTAATCAGTGGCTTGACTAGGATATAAAATAAAATATCCCAAATAAATTTCATTTTTTATCTTCCTTTCTAGGAAGTCCCGCAATCCAAGGCAGAGCAGATAACATTTTATAAGCCGCAAGAAATTTAGCAACCTCTAGGGCTTTTGGCTCAGATTCCTTCTTCTCAGTCAGTACTCCCATTCCTCTTACCCAGAGGCATGTTCCAATAATTCTAGCCATTCCTGTAAAAAAATTTGGTTGGTTGTCCATATGATTCTCCCGTAGTTCATATCATTTCTAACAGATTAGTTCTTATTGTATTCAGTATATCAAATTTATATAGTTTATCAAGTTTTTATCTGCAAAATAAAAAAGTTTCATAACCTTTCTAGAATAATACTAGGAAGATTATAAAACTTTTCATTAGTTCATATCTTTTTTATAGCGTTCCAATTCTGCTTGGTTAGCCCAAACATAATGTCCTGGACGAATTTCAACCATAGACGGTTTATCAGTTTCGTAGTCGTGTTGGTCTGGATCATAGACTTTCAAAACTTTCTTACGTTCCAAGATTGGATCTGGAATCGGTACAGCTGATAAAAGTGCTTGTGTATATGGATGAACTGGATTGTTAAACAATTCTTCAGTTTCAGCCACTTCAACAATGACACCCTTATAAATTACCGCGATACGATCAGAGATAAAACGAACTACTGACAAATCGTGGGCGATAAAGAGATAGGTCAAGCCCAATTCTTTTTGGAATTTCTTGAGCAAGTTCAAAACTTGGGCACGAACAGAAACGTCCAAGGCTGAAATTGGCTCATCCGCGATAACGAAATCAGGTTCCATAACCAAAGCGCGGGCAATCCCGATACGTTGACGTTGTCCACCTGAAAACTCATGAGGATAACGCGTCAAATGCTCAGACAAAAGTCCAACTTCACTGATAATCTTTTTAACTTTTTCTTGTCTTTCTTCCTCATCCTTAAATAGGTGATAGTTATAAAGACCTTCAGAAATAATATAGTCAACTGTTGCACGTTCATTCAAACTAGCAGCAGGGTCTTGGAAAATCATTTGGATTCGGCGGACTAATTCTGACGCTTGAGTACGTGATTTTTTACCATTAATTTTTTGACCATCAAAGATGATATCACCTTTGCTGGTATTATTCAAACCGATAATTGCACGACCAATTGTTGTTTTACCACTACCTGATTCTCCAACAAGTGAGAATGTTTCACCTTTGTTGATAAAGAAGTTAGCATTTTTAACAGCTACAAACTTTTTACTTCCTTCACCGAAGGAAATCTCTAAGTCTTTAATTTCTACTAATTTTTCAGACATTTCCTTCCTCCTAGTTTTCCAGATGAACAAGACCCATTCTCTCACGAATCTTGTCATGTAAATTTGCAATTACTGCTGGTTTTGCAACTTTTGGTGCTTGCTCATGAAGTAACCATGTTTTAGCCCAATGAGTATCTGAAACAGCAAATTGGGGTGCTTTTTCTTCGAAATCAATTTTCATTGCGTAATCTGAACGAAGAGCAAAAGCATCTCCCTTCAATTCTGTATAAAGTGATGGAGGTGTTCCCGGAATTGAATACAATTCCCCTTTATCGTCAGCCAACTGTGGCAAACTTGATAAGAGGCTCCATGTGTATGGGTGACGTGGATCGTAGAAGATTTCCTCAACTGTACCATACTCAACGATTTCACCAGCATACATAACCGCAACTTTGTCAGCAATACTTGCTACCACACCAAGGTCGTGTGTGATAAAGATTGTTGTAAAGTGGTATTCATTTTGTAGAGACTTCAACAAGTCAATAATCTGAGCCTGAATCGTCACATCAAGGGCAGTTGTTGGCTCATCACAGATAAGAACATCTGGACGACACGCAAGAGCAATAGCGATAACGATACGTTGACGCATCCCTCCAGAATATTGGAATGGATACTCCTCAAAACGCTTTTCAGCATCAGGAATACCAACCTTATTCATGTAGTCGATAGCCATTTCTTTTGCTTCTTTTGCTGTTTTACCTTGGTGTTTAATGATAACTTCAGTAATTTGGCTTCCGATTGTTTTGATTGGGTCCAAACTAGTCATAGGATCTTGGAAGATAGTTGCAATCTTGGCCCCACGAATTTGTTCCCAATCTTTGTGAGACGAAAGTGCTGTTAGGTCTTGTCCACGGTAATCGATGCTCCCCTGAGCAATACGCCCGTTTTCTTCTAACATTCCTGTAAAAGTTTTTGTCAAAACTGATTTACCCGAACCAGATTCTCCAACCAAGGCAAGAACTTCTCCTTCAATCAACTCAAGAGAAACTCCGCGGATAGCGGTCAAAACTTTGTCACGAACATCAAATTCCACGACAATATCTTGAGCAGATAAAATTACATTTTTATTATTTGTCATTTCTACTCCTATCTGTGTGTACGTGGATCACTAGCATCGGCTAAATTTTGTCCAACAATGAAAAGTGATAAGGAAACCAAAACCAAAGTTGTCAATGGAATCCAGAAGAGGTAGGCATTTGTAGTTACGTTCTGAGAATAATCTGAGATCAAACGTCCCAAACTTGGAACTGTAATCGGCAATCCGAGTCCAAAGAATGAAAGGAAAGCTTCATATGAGATAAAGGCTGGAAGCATTTGCGTCAAAGTCGTTACGATAACAGATACCAACTGAGGCATAATATTTTTTACTATAATTTTATATGTCGGTGTCCCCAGTGTCTGAGAAGCAAGGTTATATTCCAAATCACGATAACGCATGATTTGAATACGGATAGAATAAGCAATACCAATCCATGTAGTTACACTCATGGCGAAAATCAAGTTCCAGAAACCTGCACCGATAGAGTAAGTCAAAACGATAACGATCAATAACGATGGAATATTGTTGATAACGTTGTAGACTTCCATCATGATACGGTCTACTGATTTTGAAATACCCCAAATTCCACCTACAATCACACCGATAACAAGGTTTATAAAGGTCGCAATTACAGAAATCAAGATAGAGTTACGAGCTCCAAACCAGACACCATCAAAGAGAGATTTCCCGTTACTATCTGTACCAAACCAATGTTCACCATTCGGTTTGATATAGCGAGCACTAAAATCATTTACCTTACTTACATCGTTAAAGTCAAAATCTGAGAACATTGGATAGATGAAACTCATCAAAACGATGGCAATCAAGATACCGAGCATGATGACTGTTGATTTTTTCTTCAAAAACTGTCTAAAGACAGAACCCCAGTATGAATAGGCAGGAGTATCAATTGCTTCAGAGGCATAATCATCACGTTTTACAAATTGAAATTTATCATTACTAATTGTAGACATTATTTGCCTCCTTTCTCTGTCAATTTAATACGTGGGTCAATCATAGTCATCCAAATATCCCCTACAAATAATGAGAAGATAGAGATACATGTAAAGATAAAGACAAGACCAACAACCATATTGTTGTTTGATGCTTTTACAGAGTCAATCAGCATTTTACCCATACCAGGGAAAGCGAAGACTGTTTCTGTAAGAGTTGCTCCACCGATAACACCAATAATAGAACCTGGAATACCTGAAACGAGCGGTACCATAGCGTTCTTAAAGATGTGTTTATTTGAAATTTCTTTCTCAGATAGACCTTTTGCACGTGCAAAACGAACAAAGTCTTGAGATTGTAAGTCAATCATGTAACGACGAATCCAAATTGCCATACCAGGTGCACCCAACAAGCCCAAAATCACTGCAGGAAGGACATAAGAACGCCAATCTCCAGCACCCAAAATTGGGAATGAATCAGGGAACCCGATAGATGAACCAATCAAACGAATGATATAAACCAAGGCAATGGTTGGAAGAGCAAGCAAGAAAGTCAAGGTTCCTGTTGAGAAACTATCAATCCAAGTATTCTTGAATCGAGCCATTGCAGAACCAAGCGGAATCGCAATCGCATATGAAATCGCAAGACCAATTAAACCTGTGATAGCAGAACTTGCAATCATTGAAGGATATTGATAATTACTTTCAGTAGCTGTATAAGGATCATCCTTACCATAGTTTGCTACTTCACGTGCATCTGCCTGACTTGGAGATTTGTAGGTTCTTGAGTAAATATTGACTGATGATGTTTTCTTACCTGTTGGGAATTGAACTTCTGAAGTCTTCGTTTGTCCTTGACCTTGTGTGATAACTTGAAGAACAGGAGTATTGGCATAAGTTGGGTAAGAATCTCCTAAGTTCAAGTTGACAAAGTTTTGGTGAACAAATGGGAATTGACTGTTGAAGTACAAGAGGTATTTATGTTTAGTCCCTGAACCTACTAGAGACCATCCAATAGCTGGATCGTTTTCAAAACGCAAATAACGCTCTAAATTAGGATTTTCCGGGTCTTGAATCTTGTTTGTATGGTCAATTTCAAGCAAGTTTGCATAGAACTTGAACACACGCTCGAAAATAGGGATTTCACGAGTAGCATAGAATTGTCCGCTCTCTGTGAATTCACCCAAAGTCCAACCGTTACCAAGTTGTTGGATATATTTTTCGTAGATAGCTTTATTTGTATCGTTTGCATCAACGGTTACAGAAGGGTCAATGCTACTAGCTTTTTCCTGCAACTCTTTCGTATCGTAATACTCGATATAACCCATACGCTCATAAACGGTATTTTCATAATTATCACGTTTATCAGCTGTTGTTGCAATTTTATTGTAGTTAGTATCTTGTTTGAAGATCAACTTCCGTGGAACCATCGTATAGATGATTGTGTAAATCAAGGTCGTTACTAAAAAGATAGAAACTAACGACCGCAAGATACGCATAAAAACATATTTTTTCATATTATTTCCTTTAAAATCCCAAAAGAACCTTCTCCTTTTGGAGAGAAAGTTCTGATGAGCATTATTTATTTCACGTGGCTCGCTAATTCTTTTTGAGCTTTTTCGTTTGATTCAGCTTTTTCTTTGAGCCATTTTTCACGAGCTTTTTTGTATTCTTCTTTTGTAATAGGTTTTTCACCAACTTCAGTGTACTTCAAGTAACCTGAGGTTTCTCCTTTAAGACCCGCAACTGAGTAAGAAGAAGTAAATGGAATAACTTTAGATACAAATGATACAGCGGTTTCTTTTGGACCTGCCATTACAGGAATTGTCAAACCGTTGTCTGTTAACCAAGCTTGTGCAAGGGCATATTTTTCATAACGTTTTTGAACGTCTTGATTTTCTTTGTTTGCTTCATCAAGTAATTTTTCATAGTCAGACAAACCAAGTTTTTGGATAACTGATGCATCAGTATCTTTATCGATACCCATAATCAAACGAGTATTACCACCTTTAATCGTGAACTGGTCTAAGAATGTTGATGGATCCTGATAATCTGGATTCCATCCAGTCAAGGTATGAATATCCCAGTCTTGTTCTTTGGCTGTTGGAGCACTAAATGAAAGTGGTAATGCTTCTGCTTGGGTCATTTGTTGAAGATCAATGACAACATTGTCAGATCCAAGTACGTTTTCAATAGACTGTTTAAGCGATTGAACACGGTTTACAACAGCTGTAGATTCTTGGATTGTTAGAGCATCCAAATGGATTGGGAATTCTACTCCTTCTGCTTTCAAACTTTCTTTTGCTTTAGCAAAGGCAGCCTTAGCTTTTTCTTCGTTGTAGAGACCGTTTTGTGAATCAGCAAGCGATACGTTTGACCATGTGCTTGAGTTTGTCTTCGCAAGACTTTCTTCTACAAGTTTACCAAATTGTTTGTCCCCAACTTGAAGATCATATGGCGAGAAAGTATTACGGATTCCAACCGCAGCTCCCTCTGTACCATTTGTCTGAGCCGAGTATGAATTACGGTCTACCGCAAAGTTAAGAGCTTGACGGAATTCCTTGTTTAGCAAAGCTTTTCTTGTAGATTCTTTTTGGCTATCTGTTGTTTTTGAAGTATGGTTATAAGTTGTACGACCATAGTTCACACTTACAGTAGCGATAGCTGATCCTGGTTCATTAAAGAAGATATTATCTTTGAACTCAGACGCATATTTTTCGTATGTTGAGCTAGTAGGATAAATACGAGCTTTACTGTATTGTCCTTCTGAGAATCCTTTGGCAACAACATCTTGGTCTTTACCATCCCAGTAAGTAAATTTGATGTTTTGAATTTTAACAGCATCTTTATCCCAATAAGCGTCGTTCTTAGCCATTTCAATTGATGATTTAGCTGTGATTGATTTCAAAACAAATGGTCCATTGTACAAAATAGAAGATGGATCTGTAGGTGCACCAAAGCTTTCCCCTTTTGATTTAAGGAAATCTTCGTTAATTGGCATCATCACGCCGTTTGTTGTTTTGTCATTCCAGAAAGTTTCTGGTTGGTTCAATGTATATTCAAGAGTGTTGTCGTCAACTGCTTTTACACCAACCGTTGAAAAGTCGTTTGTTTCACCATTAATGTAAGCGTTTAGTCCTTTAATTGATGAACTAATAACTGACAAACCTTTTGATTTGCCTTCTACCGCGTGTTTCAAACCTGTCACAAAGTCTTGGGCTTTAACTGGAGCATATTCTTCTCCTTCAGCAGTAACCCACTTAGCATCCTTACGGATCTTATAAGTGTAAGTCAAACCATCTTGTGAAACTGTCCATGATTCAGCAATCGATGGTACAAGGTTTCCATATTTATCATTAGCAAGCAAACCATCTACCGCATTTGTAGTAACAAAAGAAGTAGAGTCAACGTTGTTAACAACATAATCCAATGTTTCAGGATCAACTGAATAAACGTATTTATAATCTGATGCTAATTTTGTGTTGCTTGAACCTGCATTTGAATTTGAACATGCAGCAAGTACTCCGACAGCAAGCAAGGATACTCCCGCTACCGCAAGAATCCGACTTTTTTTCATTTTTTAAACTCCTCGTTTTAAATAGTGGATATTGAAGATTATACCACAGTTTTCGTAAAAAGTAAACGAATTTTCAGAATATTTTGTCGCATGTTTTTTTAAACATTTGAATCTTATGTTTTCAGAAAAGAAAACTATTGACGAGAAACAATTTTCAAGGTATAATAATAAAAGTTAAGGCGGTATAGCCAAGTGGTAAGGCACGGCTCTGCAAAAGCTTGATCGTCGGTTCAAATCCGTCTACCGCCTCTATATAAACGAAGACTCCTAACGGAGTCTTTTCTTTTTTGCACTTAAAAAGCTTTATCAGTTTTCTCTGATAAAGCTTTTGTTTTATTCAGTTTCTTCTTCTGATTCAAGTTCTTGGATTTGAACCTTAAGCTTGGTTACACGACCATTTTTTACCTTGTCATTTGTCAAGGTGATATGCTTGTTGCCACTATCTAACTCATAACTGAGTTTTTCTGATGTTGGAATAGTTCCCACACCTGTCAAATAATAACCAGCAATGGTATCTACATTGTCACTTTCAAGCTCGACATCAAAATAATCATTGAAATCGTTCAAATTCATTGTCCCTTGGACAATATGAGTGTCCTCGCCGATAGTATGAACATAGACTTCAGCACGGTCAGTTTCATCATCAATCTCACCAACAATCTCTTCAAGGAGATCCTCAAGTGTTACCAAACCAGCCATTCCTCCGTATTCATCAAGAAGAATAGCCATCTGTCTTTGTGAATTTCTCAGTTCTTTTAACAAATCGTCCACAAAAATGGTTTCAGGTACAAATAGAGGTTCCTGTAATATCTTTCTCAATACAATATTATCAAAACCATCGGTAAACCCTGCTTTTAGCAGATTCTTTGTATGAATCAAACCAATGACATTGTCCTTATCGCCGTCATAAACAGGAATTCGAGAAAAGTTTTGTTTTAAGATACTTTCGATAATAGTCTGAGTGTCATCTTGGATATCTACCATAAAGGCATCTGTTCGAGGAACCATGACTTCACGCGCCATAAGCTCATCCAGTGAGAAAATCCCCTGCAACATCTCGATTTCATCAGCATCCAAAGTTTCTTCGCTTTTAGTCAGCATGTACTCAATCTCATCACGAGTCATTTTTTCGTCTGCATCGTCAAATGTCATCGGCGTCAAACGGCTCAAAAGGTTGGTTGATGCAGATAGCAACCAAACAAAGGGACTCACAATCTTACCGATAGCAATAATAAATGGCACAGTTCGGATTGCCAAGGCATCCTTAAGATTTAGAGCAATGCGTTTAGGATAAAGTTCACCAAAAACGATAGAGATATAGGTCAAGAAAGCAAGTGACAGGAAGCTTGCGATTGCGTGCGCAGTCTCGCTATTTCCCATCCATGAGGCAATCAATTCGCCAAGAGAGTCTGCTAGTTTAGCCCCTGACAAGATTGTAATTAAAGTAATACCAACTTGAATGGTTGATAAAAAGTGATTGGGGTTTTCAAGTACCTTTAGCAAACGGATATAGCGTTTATCCCCCTCTTCAGCCTTTTGTTCAACACGTGAGCGACTAAGAGAAACCATAGCCATCTCTGTAGCAGAGAAAAAAGCATTTAAAAAGGTCAAAACAACTAATAATACAAATTGCAGTAACAAATCCTGACTGCTCGGGTCTTCCATTTTCCTTCTCCTAAAAAGTATAATTGTGACTATTATACCATATTTTTCAACTTCTACACATTAAATTGTGATTTCTATAGTAAATCCCCTACCGAAACAATAAGGGACCGACTATCTATTAGTTCTTTGTAACAGTTACTTTTCCTGTTCGGTAATCTAACTGAATTCCCTTTTGAACGTTAGGAACTACGACGTTAAACTCCAATTCACCATCAGATGATTTGGCTTCAATCTGAGATGCAGAAGGAACCAAATCTTCTTCTGTAGCGTAGAGCAATGTGACACGGTAACGCACGCGCTTATTTTGATCCAAAGCCTTTCGAACTAAACTTTCATAGTAGTTTTGTCCAGTCGAATCTTCTGCGCGTGCTTGGTTGGCCCAGGCTGTTTGTACAGCGATATTTTTGGGATTGCTAGTAGATGCATCAAAACCATCTAAACCACCAATCAAGGCATAGCCTAATAAATGTCCTCTATCTACAGCGTGATTATAAGTCCCTTTTAGGTTTTTGACTTGATGCCATCCTGCTGGGGTCCAAGAAGTTGAACCATTACCGGTTTCTTCACGGTCTTTGTACTGTCTTGTTGCTTTTGACATAAGGGCATTAGCCACAGTTGGAACCGTCTCCCCACCTACAGTTTTTGTCTTGTTATCAGCATAGGGTTTACTTGAAACCTTTGCATCTAAGTTCGTTTTGTTTCCATTTACGATAAAGGCACCTGCTCCATTCCACTCAAGAGTACCCTTTATTTGTTTTTTTACCGAATCAGTCAGTACACTCTCGGCCAATTCTTGACTTGGAGTATCAAGCGACCCTGACTTCTGTTGTACCTGTGTTCGTGGTGTGGCATTCGAAGCCTGCATTTCTTTTATGTAGTAACTTCCTGCCGACAAAAGTAGGAAAATCAGAAGACCTATGAGGGCCTGCCTTGTTTTTTTGTTCATACTTTCTCCTTCATTTCACTTCCTAGAAAAAGACTGGTCTCCCAGCCTATTTTCCTGTAAATTTCGCAATTAACTCATGCCATTTTTCTGGAGCTAAAATCGCCCATGGATCTTGCCCCTTGCCTAAGATACCGTAGCCAATCATCAAGCCAATTCCAAGTGCTAAGAGACCTAAAAGTAAAACAATGATGACTAAAAGAAATCGACGCAGCACATAAGCTACTTCTTTATTCATCTTCATCTTCATCAGCTTCCACACTTACCCGTTCAATATTAGCTCCTAACTGAGCTAACTTTTCATGAAAACGATAATAACCTCTATCCAAATGGACAAGTTTTCCAACAACAGTCTCACCCTCGGCCACTAAGCCTGTCAATATCAAGGCTGCACTTGCACGAAGGTCCGTAGACAGCACTTCTGCCCCTTGGAGAGGTTGCCCGCCAACAATACGAGCAGTGTCACGGATAATCTCAGAATGCAAGCCCATGCGACGCATTTCCTCTAGATGTTGGAAACGATTCTCAAAAACTGTCTCAACCATAGTTGATTCTCCTTGAGCAACCGTCATAAGAGCAGTAAACTGCGCCTGCATGTCCGTAGGAAACCCTGGATGTGGTAGGGTCTTGACATGAACTGCTTTTAGTTTGTCCCGTTGAGAACGGATGCGGATACCTTCATCCTCATCGATGACTTCAACACCCATTTCTTGTAATTTCGCCAACAAGGGACGGTTGTGTTCCCAGATAGCATCTTGAATCAGGACATCTCCACCTGTCATTGCAGCAGCAACCATGAATGTCCCTGCTTCGATGCGGTCTTGAACAACGTTATGGGTTGCACCATGCAAGTTTTCAACACCAGTGATGGTAATGCTCTCTGTTCCTGCGCCTTTGACTTTAGCTCCCATTTTATTCAAGAGGACAGCCAAGTCTACAATTTCAGGTTCACGCGCAGCATTTTCGATAACAGTTACGCCATCAGCTAGCGTTGCAGCCATCATCAAGTTTTGGGTTGCCCCAACACTAGGAAAGTCCATATAGATATGGGCCCCATGCAAGCGTTCTGCCTTAGCTTCGATATAGCCAGCTGTTTGGGTAATCTTAGCCCCCATTGCTTCCAAACCTTTAAGGTGAAGGTCAATCGGACGACTACCAATTGTACAACCACCTGGCATCGAAACTTTAGCGTGACCAACCCTAGCTAGGATTGGACCCAAGACTACAATAGAAGCACGCATCTTGCTAACATACTTATAGGGAGCTTCTTCTGTGATATCATCTGTCGCATCCACTTCAACAATGTGTGCATCTTGATCAAAATTAACTTTCGCATTTAATCCACGAACTACTTGGTTCATGGTAAAGACATCCGATAGGATAGGAACATTTTTTAAAACTGTTTTTCCTTCGCTTGCTAAAATTGTCGCCGCAAGTAGTGGCAAAACTGCATTTTTCGCGCCCTCAATGGTAACACTTCCGACAAGGCGATTATCGCCACCTCGAACTACAATTTTTTCCATAAATATTTTCCTTTACTTTCGAATTTAGAATAATGTCCGTACAGCTTCTTGCCATAATTGGTAGAGATTTAGGAAAAAAGAACTGATTAGATATCCTAAACCGATACTACACAATACTACCAAAAGTCGTACCTTCCTCGCATTGTCCTTGGTCACCTTCAAAATTTGATCCCATTTGACTAAATCTTTCAAAAGTTGAAAAACTAGGTAGACAAAAAACATATGACTACTGAGAGTAAAAAACAATTGAATCATCTGCCTATTATACCATCTTCTTTTTTTCTACGCTAGTCTATGGACTTGCACTATATTCTATGGGTTGTTTTTCAAGTAATCAATTGCATCCTGAAGTGTTTTTACAGGAACAATCTTCATGTCTGTTTTAATCATTTCAGCCGCTTCTACAGCCGTGTCATAATTACTTTTAGCATTAGGATTGGCCTTTTTAGCTTCTTCAGTTACTGGATTGTTAGGAGCAAAGAATACAGTAGCTCCTTTTTTTGCAGCAGCAACAACTTTTTTGTCAATTCCACCAATATCACCAACATTTCCATCTCTGTCGATACTTCCTGTACCAGCAATGATACGTCCATTTCGAAGAGTTGGATTTGCAATTTGCGTATAGATGGATAAACTAAACATCATTCCAGCACTCGGACCACCAATGCCAGCAGTTGAAAACTTGATTGGCACGTCACTTGACACTTCTGTGCGGTCAATCAAACCGATTCCAATACCGTTTTTCCCATTTTCCAGAGTAATGATTTTTCCTTCAGCGGTTTTGACTTTCCCGTCTTCTTGGTAAGTAACCTTAACCTTGTCACCTAGCGTTTGAGAATTAACGTAGTCGACCATCTCCTTAGAACTCTCAAAAGTCTTATCATTGACAGCCGTTACTGTGTCAGCGATATTGAGAATACCCTTGAAGGTTGAGTTATCTGTTACGGTCAAAACATAGACTCCCAGGTATTTGAGTTCTATCTCCTTGCCCGCTGCCTTCAGACCTTGATATTTGGCCATGTTCTGCGAAGTTTCCATGTAAAACTGGTTGATTCGCATAAATTCCGCATCTGACGAACCACCAGTCATCTCTTTAGCACTATGTATGTCCGTAAAAGGTGTTAGCCAAGCATAAACCAAGTCAACCAGTCTAGCGTGCTTAACTCCAACTGTTACAAATTGGTAGGAACCTTCTTCTTGGTCAGATTGGTTATTTACTTGTAAAACCTTTCGAATATCTTCTGAAGTCCCTGGCACCTCAATGTAATAAGGAAGTGGTACCGTAAAAGATATAAAAGTGATAATGAGCCCGATGATTAAATATATGGGCCATCTAGTTTTTTTCTTCATTCTTTAACTCCTCTAAGACAGCATTTGGTACATACTTGCTAATATCTTGACCAAACTTCAATAGTTCTCTCACAGCTGAAGAGCTGATGTAAACATGCTCTGGGCGACTATGGAGATAGACTGTCTCAATCTCTCCTGCTAATTGATGGTTGTAAAAATCAAAACTGGCTTCATACTGAAGATCCGCAGCGTTACGCAAACCACGAACAAGAACATGGACACCCAGTTTTCTAGCAACATCAACGACTAATTCATCATGAGAGGCAATGACTTGGACATTTTTAAGGTGTCCCACCGCTTTTTCAACCGTCTCTAGCCGACTTTCTATCGGTAAAAATCCATTTTTGTGTGGATTATAAAAAATTCCCACATACAATCTATCAAAGAGCTTACTTGCGCGTTCAATAAGGTCCAAATGACCATTGGTAATTGGATCAAACGAACCTGTAAATAGCCCAATTTTATCTGACATAAACCGTCACCTTACTAATCCCATATATTTTTTCCTTCCAGATGCCTAAACAGGCGATTTCTTCTGGAAGCTCTACTGATTTATCGGTCTCGCAGACCACCATGACATCTTCTGAAAAAAGATTTCTCTCAGCCATTTTTTCAATGTCGGATACGATCTGTTCCTTTGCATAGGGAGGGTCCAAAAAGATGAGATCAAAGACACCATCCACTTGCTCCAATGCGCGACTGGATTCCATTTTCAATAATTGAAATTTAGAGGTTTCCTTGGTCATCTGAATGTTTTCTGCCACAATATTCTGTGCTCGGCGATCCTTCTCAACTAGGACAGCGCTCGACATCCCTCTTGAAACTGCTTCAATGGATAAGCCCCCACTACCAGCATAGAGATCTAGCACACGCCCTCCTTCAAAGTAAGGGCCAATCATATTGAAAATAGCCCCTCGGACCTTGTCCGATGTCGGCCTCGTTGTTTTCCCGTCCAAGGTCTTTAAAGGACGTCCTCCGTAGATTCCTGATACGATTTTCATAAGGTATATTATACCAAATTCTGATGAAATAAGAAAATCGAACCTCTCGGTTCGATTGATTAAAGAATATTCTCGTAAGTATCTCTAACTTCTTGTGGCCAAACACTAGTTTGGACTTCACCGATGTGCTTCTTACGAAGCAAGAACATCGCCATACGAGACTGTCCAATTCCTCCACCAATTGTCAATGGGAAGAGTCCGTTCAAGAGAGCCCTATGCCATTCTAGGGATAAACGGTCTTCATCTCCTGTAATCGCAACCTGACGACGAAGGGTGTCTTCATCAACACGAATTCCCATAGAAGACAACTCAAAGGCCGCACCTAAGTTATCATTCCAAACAAGGATGTCTCCATTCAAGCCATGATAACCATTTTCAGACTCAGTTGTCCAGTCATCATAGTCTGGTGCGCGTCCGTCATGGGGTTTTCCATCTGACAATACGCCACCGATACCAATCAAGAAAACTGCACCGAATTCCTTACAGATAGCATTTTCACGTTCTTTTGGAGTTAAGTCTGGGTAGCGTTCTACCAATTCTTCAGTATGGATAAAGGTAATTTGCTTCGGCAAGATTGACTCAATATCATAACGGGCTTCGACTGCCAACTCTGTTAAACGAATAGCCTTGTAAATCTTTTCAACTGTTTCCTTGAGATAGGCTAGATTGCGTTGCCCATTTGGAATGACTTTTTCCCAGTCCCACTGGTCGACATAAACTGAGTGAGTCGCATCTAGTGAATCTTCATCCGGACGAAGAGCCTTCATATGAACAAAGAGACCTTCTCCTTCACCAAAACCAAAACGTGCTAAGGTATGGCGTTTCCACTTAGCAAGGGAATGCACCACCTCATAGGTTTCATCTGGAATTTGCAGAACTTTAACAGATACTGGGTGTTCAATACCTGAAAGGTTATCCTGCATCCCGTCCCCAACCTTGCTCAAGATTGGTCCCTGTACTTCTACGACTTCTAACTTATCTTTCAAATATTGGGTAAAGGTATTTTTTACAAAGGAAATCTCTTCTTGCTGATGGATAAAACTTTTCTTCATACGTTGCTCCTTTTGAATAATAAAAAGATTATACCTTTTTGTTGGTGAAAATGAAAGTAAAAATTAAAAAAGAGCTCATTTTAGCTCTAAAAGTATTAATCGTTTCTTCCAAAAATTCGTAAGAAGCTAAGGAAGAGGTTGATAAAGTCGAGGTAGAGGCTAAGTGCTAAAGAAATTGCCCAACCAGTAGCTACCTGGCCATCTGACTCTTCGTAAACATAACGAATTTTTTGATTATCCCAAGCAATCAATCCTGAAAAGACAAGAACCATAATGATACTAATGATATAATCCATAAGGTCACTATTTAAGAAGATATTGATAACCATGGCTAGTATCAAACCAAATAAGGCTGCAATCAAAGCACGACCGATTCCACTCAAATCCTTTTTAATGACTACTCCTACGATAGCCATCACAAAGAAGAGGGCCGCACTGGAGATAAAGGCTGTCAGAACTGTCCCTGGAAGATAAAGTGACACAATGAAGCTTAGTGAGAAACCATTGACCGCTGAATATAGCAGGAATATCGGAAGAGTTGCTGGACTATTCTTTGCTGCTAAACCACTTGCAAAAATCACTAGAGCAACTTCAACAATTCCTGTTACGATTAGCCATACGCGAGCGTTAAGCATTAACTGAACAAGAAGATCTTGAAAGGTTGTTAACATCAAGGCTGAAACAATTGCAGATAAGGCAATCCCAATCCCGACAAAAGCATAGACTTTTGCATAAAATTGATTCAGACCAGAACGTCCTTGAATAATTGTTTGATTCATATCTTTTTCTCCTTATGAAATCTTTTTACTGATTATAACAAAAATAAAACAATTTAACTCAAATAAAACATGAGTATGCCTGCAGCAATGGCAACGTTGAGACTTTCCGCTTGCCCTTTCATGGTAATATGAACCAGTTGGTCTGCCTGATTTGTCATGAATGGGCTAATGCCTTGACCTTCATTTCCCATAACTAGGGCAAAATTCTCTAGCCGAGCAAGCTCACGATAGTCTTTAGAGTTTTGTGATAAGGTGGTTGCTAGAATTGGTAAATTGCTCTTTTTAGCCTCTTCTACAAATGTTTCAACAGGCATCCGATAAATCGGCAAATGAAAATGACTGCCCTGCATGGATCGGAGAGTCTTCAAACTATAAATATCTGCTGACTTGCTTGAAACGATGACTCCAGAAAAACCTGCTGCATCTGCCGTTCGGATCATTGTGCCAACATTTCCAGGATCCTGCACGTCTTCCAAGAAAAGATATTTCCCTTGACTCAAATCCGGCAACTGCTCTTCTTCCTTTTGAACAATGGCTACAATGCCCTGAGGAGTTTGTGAATCTGCTAAATCAAGCAAAATTTCTTCGGCCACAAAGACAGTCTGAGGATAGTCCGTTAATTTTTTACCATACTCTGTAAGGGAAAAAATTCTCTCTATCTTTGCACCTGCTTGAACAGCCTCTTCAAACAAATGCCATCCTTCTATTAAATAAGATGATTTTCGATATTTTTTTTGATGCAATTTCTTGGCATTTTTTACCACAGAATTCGCTTTAGAGGTTATAATAGTCATAGGAGTATTATAACACAATCAAGGAGGTTTGGTATGCAAAAGGTCAAAATGATCGCACAGGGTCGCGTTCAAGGCGTTGGTTTCCGCTGGGGCGTCTATACCCTTGCCCTCGAGCTAGGTGGAATCACTGGACGTGTCTGGAACAACGATGACGGAACAGTTGAAATTCTTGCCCAAGCAGAGTCTTCAGCTATCATGGCTAAGTTCATCCAAGAGATCCGAAAAGGACCTACTCCCTTCTCAAAAGTAACCTATCTAGATGTTCAATTGAGCAACTTCCCATCCTATTCAGATTTCAAAGTAGCAAATTAGGTCTCTAGAACTATTGTATATTTTCAAAAAAAACAGTAGAATAGAAAGGTATCATTTTTAAGAAGGAATTAAAACAGTGAAATCAATTAAACGAATCGCCCTCTCTATCATGGGAGTGGCCATGCTATTAGTCTTAACAGGCTGTGTCCAGGTTGATAAAGCAACCGGACAACCAACAGGATTTATTTGGAATACAATCGGAGCACCTATGGCTGAAGCCATCAAGTACTTTGCTACTGATAAAGGGCTAGGCTTCGGGGTCGCTATTATTATCGTAACCATTATCGTCCGCTTGATTATTTTGCCACTTGGGATCTACCAATCATGGAAGGCAACGCTTCATTCTGAAAAGATGAACGCCCTCAAGCATGTTCTTGAGCCACATCAAACTCGTCTCAAAGAAGCAACTACTCAAGAAGAAAAACTGGAAGCCCAACAAGCTCTCTTTGCTGCTCAAAAAGAGCACGGTATCAGCATGTTTGGCGGAGTAGGATGTTTCCCTATCCTCATTCAAATGCCTTTCTTCTCAGCAATCTACTTTGCAGCTCAACATACAGAAGGTGTTTCTGAAGCTAGCTTCTTAGGAATTGCACTTGGTTCTCCAAGTTGGATTCTTATCGCCTGTGCAGGTGTTCTCTACTACGTCCAATCGCTCCTTTCACTACACGGAGTTGAAGACGAGACTCAAAGAGAACAACTCAAAAAGATGATTTACATGAGTCCAATGATGATTGTCATGTTCTCTATCTTCTCACCAGCCAGCGTTACGCTTTACTGGGTTGTCGGTGGTTTCATGATGATCCTTCAACAATTCATCGTCAACTACATCATTCGTCCAAAACTTCGTAAAAAAGTACGTGAAGAATATGCCAAGAACCCACCAAAAGCAAGTAAAACTTCAGGTGCTCGTAAAGATGTAACCCCTGAATCAGCTGCAATTATCTCAACTTCTGCTAAGAAGAAAAATAAAAAACGCAATTCTGGAAAACAACATTCTAGATAAAAAATAAAAGGCTTAGCATTCGAGCTAAGCTTTTTTTATATCAGAAAAGCCCGATATTTTCATCAGGCTTATTTTTTATCCATGAACACGTTTCATGTAATCTTGATAGCTTTCTGTATCCATCAATTCCTTAGCGTTTTTAACACGATCTGCTGTTGGAGGTTTAACCCCTTCAAGTGAATACGGAATCCCAAGTTCACGCCACTTGAACTCACCCATGGTATGGTAAGGCAAAATCTCAAATTTATCAACATTTTTAAGAGTTTTTACGAATTTCCCAAGCTCAATCAAATCTTCATCACGGTCTGTCAATCCTGGCACGAGAACATGACGAATCCAAACAGGTTTCCCAATATCTGACAAGTACTGCGCACACGCCAAGATATTTTTGTTGGTTTGACTGGTTACAATCTTGTGCTGTGCTTCGTTGATTTCCTTGATATCAAGAAGAACCAAGTCTGTCACGGCCATTAGTTTATTGAATTTCTCTAAATAACGTGGTTTATTACGGAATGGAAGGGCACAAGTATCCAAGGTACAGTGGATGCCTTTTTCTTTTGCTTTTGTAAAGAGAGCAATTAGGAAATCAATCTGTAAGAGAGCTTCTCCTCCACTGACAGTAATTCCACCCTTATCTCCCCAGAAACCACGAAAACGAAGCGCTTCTTCTAGAACATCGTCTACTGTTCGTACACGAGATTTATTGGTTTCCATTGCCCATGTGTCAGGGTTATGGCAATACTGGCAACGCATCTGACAGCCCTGCAAAAAGACAATGAAACGAATTCCGGGACCATCTACCGCCCCAAAACTCTCTGTCGAATGTACCATTCCTGTCACTTGTCCGTAGTCTATTGTTTCTTCTGACATCACGTCACCTTCCTTGAAACCGTTTTATAATTTTATTATATCACGCTTGAAAGGAAAAACAATAGATTTTGTCTATTTTTTAGAAAACAATCTGTTTTTCACTTTCAACTTTCATGATTTTCAAAATTCCTCTATTCCTTGTCAAAGTCAAAGCCATAGAGAGTCGCAAAATAGTCCTCAGGTCGCTCTGCTCTACGGATTAGTCGAGCACCACCGTCCTCTGTGTAGAGAATCTCTGCCGAACGAAGTTTCGCATTGTACTGGTATCCCATAGAGAAGCCATGGGCACCTGTATCATGAATCACTAACAAATCACCAATTTCTGTTTGAGGCAACTCACGATTTACTGCAAACTTGTCGTTGTTTTCACAAAGAGAACCAACAACATCAACCATTTCAGTCTGACCATCAGGATGCATCATGTTAGTAATATGATGGTAAGCACCGTACATAGCTGGTCTCATAAGATTGACAGCTGACGCATCTACTCCTAGATAAGTACGGTAGGTTTTCTTTTTATGAGTAACTTTTGTAACGAGAATGCCATGAGGTGCCAACATAAAGCGACCTAGTTCTGTAAAGATTTTAACCTGACCAAGATCTGCTGGCGTAAGAACTTCTTCATAAACCTGACGAACTCCCTCACCAATCAAGGCGATGTCATTTGGCTCTTGATCTGGACGATAGTTGACTCCGATACCTCCAGAAAGGTTGATAAAGTCCAGCGAAATACCCAACTTTTCCTTGATTTCTACTGCTAACTCAAAGAGCTGACGTGCTAATTCTGGATAGTAGAGGTGGGTCACAGTATTGGAAGCTAGGAAGGAATGAATCCCAAAGGTTTTAGCTCCCTTTTCTTTCAGGATAGCAAAGGCTTCAAAGAGTTGCTCCTTGGTCATCCCAAACTTAGCTTCACCAGGATTATCCATAATGTCTGTCCCTAGTTCAAATACGCCTCCAGGATTGTAACGACAAGAGATAATCTCAGGAATCCCCGCAGCGCGCTCTAAATGGTCGATATCTTCAAAGGCATCCAAGTTGATAGTCGCCCCTAATTCACGGGCATAAGCGTACTCTTGGTCTGGTGTATTGTTAGATGAAAACATCATCTCCGCCCCTGAAAACCCGAGCTTATGACTCATTAAGAGTTCTACATAACTAGAACAATCCACTCCACATCCTTCTTCTTGCAAAATCTTCAAGATAGCTGGAGTTGGGGTTGCCTTAACTGCGAAGTATTCTTTAAAGCCTTTATTCCAAGAGAAGGCTTTGTTTACTGCGCGTGCTTTCTTGCGAATACCTTTTTCATCGTAGAGATGGAATGGAGTTGGAAACTCTTCAACAATCTTTTCTAAGTCTTCACGTTTAATAAATGGCGTCTTCATAGGGCTCCTTCATATTCATTATCAAAGAAAGGCTGGGACGAAAGTTCCAACCTTTAAGCATCTTATTCTCTCTTATTTTTCTGTTTCGAAGATGTTCCCAACTTCAACTTCAATTTGTTGGTTCTTCACATCAATATTGGTAACTTTTAAGAGTGATTTGTAGTCAAACTGCTGTTCACGATCTTCCTGCGCATTATCAGCAAAGACAGCTACACCAGCTAACTCAGAATCAAACTCTGTTAAAAGGCTAATCATACCGTTAATCGTTCCTCCGCCTTTCAAAAAGTCATCAACAATCAGGACACGGCTTCCTGCCTTAAGGCTACGTTTTGAAAGGAACATTTTTTCAATACGGTCGCTAGAACCTGAGACGTAGTTAACACTCACAGTTGAACCTTCTGTGATTTTCAAGTCACGACGAACAATGACAAAAGGTACGTTGAGAACATTTGCTACTGCATTTGCAAGCGGAACCCCTTTGGTCGCTACCGTCATAACAGCATCAATCTTTTGGTCCATAAAGCTCTTGGCAATAATACGTCCAATATTTTTCAAAATAGCTGGAGTGCTAAGGAGATCAGACAAATAAATGTAGCCTCCTGGAAGAATGCGGTCGCTCTCTGAAAGTTTATCGCGAAGCTCTTGGATGATTGTTTTGGACTCAAGGGTAGAGATAGAAGGTGTGAAAATAACCCCACCACCAGCACCTGTCACCGTTTGAATATGACCAATTTCAATTTCTTCAAAGGCGCGCTTAATAATGACAATATCTTCTGAAATAGAAGACTTGGCAGATTCATACTTTTCCGCAAAGGTATTGAGACTGGTTAATTTGTATGGATTGTTAATCAAATAATTGGAAATAACAACCATCCGATCACTTCTTCTTAATTTCATTAGTTATTCACCATTCTTTTTAATTAGTCTTTTTCTCATTATAACACACTAAAGCAAAAAAACGAACTTTATTGTCTAAATAAAGCTCATTTTTTTAGTTTCTAGTCTAATTTTGGCTTGTAGAAGGAACGATTGTCCATTGCAAAGACCTTATTGGTCATTTCCCCCTCATCAACAAGGGCGAGCGCTGTTGACATCATCATCATACTCGCATCCAAATTATCAATCATATGAATAATTTCAGCTTCCATCACACGAGGACGAACAGGACTACCATACTCGAGTAATCCATGGTGGCTGAGAATCACATGGCGCAGAAGCACCACTTCTTCTCGAGTATCATCAATGCCAAGTTCCATAACTGCTTTGGTAATCTCGCTATCAATCAAGGCGATATGCCCGATAAGATTTCCTCTCACTGTATACTCTGTCTGGTCCGGACCTGTTAACTCAATAACCTTAGCCAGGTCATGAAGCATAATTCCCGCATAGAGCAAGCTCTTATTGAGTTGTGGGTACACATCAGCAATTGCCTCTGCTAAACGAACCATAGTCGCTGTATGATAAGCTAGCCCTGTTTCAAAGGCATGGTGGTTGGTTTTTGCAGCTGGATAGGAATAAAATTCTTTATCATATTTAGTATAGAGGGCCCGAACGATTCGTTGCCAGATGGGATTTTCAATCTTGAAAATCATCTGTGCCATGTACTCACGGATTTCTTTAACATCCACTGGTGATTTGACCTTGAAGTCTGCTGGGTCATTGGGTTCGCCAGGCTGAGGTAAGCGAAGGGTAATTTGATTTACCTGTGGAGTGTTGTTGTAAACTTCACGACGCCCTTGCATGTGGACAACTTTTCCTGCAGTAAAGGCCTCAACGTTATGAGGTTGGGCATCCCAGAGCTTTCCTTCGATTTCCCCACTATCATCTTGGAAGGTGAAAGCTAGGTAGTTTTTCCCAGCACGCGTCTGTCTCAGATCGGCTGATTTGATTAGGTAAAAGCCTTCGAACAGTTCATCTTTTTTCATGTGACTAATCTTCATATTCTTCCTCATCTTCTTGGAACTGGAGCAAATCAAGCATAGGCTCACCTTCTGACAATTCAATATGTCGGAGAGTTCGCTCAATAGCTGAAGTACGTCGGTTTAACAATTCATCAATATTACCAGTGGCATGTTGGAGGTGTTTTTGCGCTTTAACCAGAATGCCACCAAACTTGCCAAATTCGGTTTTGACGTTGGCTAGAGTTTGGCTAATATGGTCAGCACTCTTTTGGATATTCAGAGTCTTGAAGCCGACCGATAGGGAGTTAAGAAGGGCTGACAAGGTACTTGGTCCCGCAACGATAATCTGCTCTTCCCGTCTCAAGCCATCAAAAAAAATCGGATTTCTAACGATTTCTGAGTAAAGACCTTCTGTCGGAACAAACAAGACTCCAAAATTGGTTGTCCGAGGTGGCGCCAGGTACTTACTCTTAATATCCTTAGCAAAACGCTTGACGCTTGCTAGGAGAGACTTACGACAGCGCTCAATCTCGTCCTTGTCACCTGCTTCATAGGCTTCTTCCAGACGGTAATAATCTGCCAGTGGAAACTTAGAATCAATCGGTAGATAGACATATTCCTGGTCACCTTGTCCAGGTAACTTGATGGCGTATTCCACACGTTCACTAGAGTTTTCAACCGTTGCAAATTCTCGTTCATACTGGGCAGGTGTCATGATATCTTCAATAATCTGTCCCAGTTGTAATTCTCCTAGAATTCCTCGAGTTTTTGTACCAGATAAGATCTTATTAAGAGCGCCGACATCACGGGCAACCGTCTGCATTTCACCCAAACCTCGGTTGACAGATTCCAGTTGTTTTGAAACTGTCTCGAAAGACGCTTGCAAACGTGTCTGCAAGGTCTTTTCTAACTTTTCCTCGACCGTTTGGCGCATCTGCTCTAAACGTTGCTCATTTGACTCCTGCAAGGCCTGTAGTCTTTGGTCAGTCTTATCTCTGGTTTGGAGGAGGTTTTCATTCATCTCCTGTCGAACCTGAGTCAGACCTTGGTGCAATTCAATCCGCACCTCCTGCAAACGGTCGCTAACAGCCACTTCTAGATTTTTTTGGTCCAACTGACTAGCTTGTCGTGCTTGTTCAAATCGATAATCTAACTGGTCTGAGAGATTATCTGCCTGGTCTTCTAAACTCTTGGTCAAATATTGCTCCTGCTTGTCCTGCCTTTGCCAAATGAGAAAGAGGCCAGCCAGGTTAGCAATTAATAACAGTAGTAATACAATCTCCATCCTATCTCCTGTCCTTACTATGCAGTACGACCACATAGCCATCCGGGCATGTTACCGAAACTTCCCTATCTATATATTCGTTAGAAGCATAAACTTTCTTAAAGAAAAAATTCTCCTCAGTTAGTTCATACTTGGCTCCGATAATAGTCAACTGACTATCCCTCACAGGCATAAAAGCAAGGTAATCATAGTCCGAACGTGGTTCTAGCTGACTGGTTCCTTCTGGACAATAGCTAATCAAGTTTTGCCCATCCTCAATCTCTATCTGACGCATATAGGGCGCCAATTTAGGATTGCTAGGCAGAAAGACATTAGCCAACATATGGTCAATGCGACCACCTAGGGCACCAAAAATAGTCACCCGAGCTTGAGGATTCTTTTCAAAAATCGTTAAAAGTGCTAGTTCCAGATCGGTATCATCTTTTTCTGGCTGGGCTTGAACAAAATGCTGGGCACGTTTTTGAATCAACTGACGTTCTTCTACAGTCACAGAATCAAAATCCCCAACGGCTAAAGCAAGAGGAAGTTTTTCCTCCAGTACCCAAAGTGAGCCTCGATCCACACCGACAAAGCAGTCAAAATCTGTCCGATAGTGACCGCGGTCTCCGCCTGCAAAAACTGCAACTTTAGTCCAGTTGTTTTCTGAGAGCTTGCACTCGTTCATTGACATCTCCCTTAAAGACATAGGACCCTGCTACAAAGACTGTTGCACCAGCTTCTTTGGCTTGAGCAATAGTTTTATCATCAATCCCACCATCAACTTCGATTTCAAAGTTCAAGCCTTTTTCTTCACGAAGAGCAACTAACTCACGAATCTTATCCATGGTTTCAGGCAGAAAAGCTTGCCCACCAAATCCAGGGTTCACCGTCATGACCAAAACTTGATCAACTAAGTGAAGGACATGTTTAATCGCCTCAATAGGCGTACCTGGATTAATGACAACCGAAGGTTTAACACCGAGAGAACGAATCTTTTGAAGAGCGCCATGAATATGAGGTGTCGCTTCAACATGGATGCTGATGATGTCAGCTCCTGCACGCGCAAAATCCTCTAAATGATGTTCTGGGTTAGAGACCATCAAGTGGCAGTCAAAGACCATCTTACTATGAGGTCGAAGACTTTCGACTACACCTGCACCAAAGCTGATCTGAGGTACAAAGTGACCATCCATGATATCGATATGGGCGTATTCTGCCCCAGTTGCTTCTAGGCGTTTAATTTCACGTTCAAAGTTGGCATAATCTGCTGCCAGAATTGACGGAGCAATCTTGTATTGAGACATAGGTTTCTCCTTATTTTGGAATTTTTTTGCTGACTTTTTTATAGGTTTCTCTGCGATTTTCAATCTCACTGAGGAATTGTAGATAGTTGTCGAAACGGAAGTTTGCAATGATGCCCTCTTCTACTGCTGGTTTCACTGCACAAGATGGTTCATGAGTATGCGTACAAGTACGGAACTTACAGTCGCGACTGACACTAGCAATCTCTGGAAAGGCCTGGTTCAGCTCTTCAGCACTTGATACTTCATAATCTAGCGACGAAAAACCTGGTGTATCTGCGATTTTGCCTCCATTTAGGTTGTAAAAACTAACAGCTCGAGTGGTATGACGACCACGGCCTAGACTATCAGAGATTTCTCCCGTCTCTAGATTGAGGTCAGGAGCAATTTTATTAAGCAGGGTTGACTTCCCAACACCTGTCTGCCCCATAAAGACTGTCACTTTGTCTGTCAACAAGGGTAAAAGTTCTTCTTTACTCGTCACAAAATCGTAACCAATAGCACGATAGGTTTTCTCGTAGAAATCCAGTTCTCTCCTATCCTCTAGTAAGTCCATTTTGGAAATATAGACGATAGGATGAATGTCCTTGTGCTCTAAAAGAACCAAAAAACGATCCAACAAGTTGCTATTAAAGTCAGGTTCTTTAACGGACATAATGACAACGGCTTGGTCAATATTGACAATGGGTGGACGAACCAGACTATTTTTTCGTTCATGAATCTTGAGAATATAACCTTCAGAATTTTCCTCCGCAGAAAAATCTACCCAATCTCCAACATAGGGTGTGTGGCCTTTTTTACGAAAATTCCCACGCGCGCGTGTTTGATAAACCTGACCATCACTTTCCACATAGTAGAAACCCGCTAAGGCTTTAATGATTTGTCCCTGCATCTTAGAGCCCTTGTCCTTTAAGCGCATCTGCTAGACTAGCAAATTCTGCCAAGCTGAGAGCTTCACCACGTACAGATGGTGACAAGCCTGCTTGGTCCAAAGCCTTGGTCAATTTATCCTTGACTTCTTCAGACTTCCCAAAGTAACCTGTCAAGTTGTTCCACAAGGTCTTACGACGATGAGTAAAACTAGCCTTGGAAACTTTAAAGAAGAAGTTCTCATCTTTTACTGCTACAGCAGGTTCTGGACGGCGTACCATTTTTAAGATAGCTGAATCTACGTTGGGCGCTGGCACAAATACTGTACGAGGCACGATAAAGGCAACCTTGGCCGTCATGTAATACTGAACTGCAATTGACAAGCTACCGTATGCCTTGGTATTTGGCTTAGCAGAGATACGATCTGCCACTTCTTTTTGCATCATGACCACAAACTCACTAAAAGGAATACCACTTTCAATCAAGTGCATGAGAATAGGCGTCGTGATATAGTAAGGCAAGTTGGCTACTACCTTAATAGGCAGGTCAGGATTTTTAAAATTTTGGATATGTTGCGCTAGGTCAACTTTTAGAATGTCCTCGTTGACTACGGTCACATTATCAAAATCACGCAGAGTATCCGCTAGAATTGGCACCAAACGGTGGTCAATCTCAAAGGCCATGACTTGAGCTGCACGCTCAGCTAAAAATTCCGTCAAAGCACCAATCCCTGGACCGATTTCGATGACATTGACCTGGTCATCAATTTCAGCCGTATCCACAATTTTTTGAAGGATATTGGTATCGGTCAAGAAATTTTGTCCGAAGGATTTTTTAAAGGTAAAACCGTGACGCTCCAGCACTGCCTTGGTCACGCTATAATCTGCAATTCTCATTTATTCTCTTTTCTAATATTAAAGAACTTTCTAATCTTGAGCTCTTCCTTCTTGTTCCTCACTAAGCTTTTGCATGTCTCTAAAAGCTGTTAGGCTAACATAGGCACCCGCTTCATAGTATTCCGTTGGGTTAATGGCATAGTCAAAAACTTCAATCATGCCTCCTGCTTCTTCTATCATGCCATTCCACTTTTCATCAAAGACCATTCTCAGACGTTTCCAATCAGTAAATACTGGAACAGAATTTCTGCCATTTTTTCCTTCTTTGACTGGAATGTTAAAACTGGAATCTTTTTCCAAGACAAAGGAGTTCCCTTCCTGACTCTCTCCCTTAAATTCCGAAGCTGCATCTAAAGGCAATAGGAATTTTGCTTTAGGCATAGCTTCTGAGAAGAACTTATAATAGAGTTTATAAAGTAATTCTTGCTCTTCCGTAATCGGATAATCTAGTTGCCCCATCAACAGCATCCATCTTACCAGGTCAGGATTCATGACAGGCACTTGTATTTCTGGTAAATCAGAAAAATCTGGTTTTTGAACCAAGGCAGAGGCACTGATGCTGACTTCCTTGGAATTAAAGATTGCTCCCAAGGCACCATTTAGGTAAAAGGCTGTCCCTAGGAAATTTTCAATCCCTTTTTTATCTTCCGTATTTTCAATCAGTTTTACGACTGAATTTGGTCGACTATCAATGGTTTCCTTGAATTGGCGATACCAAGATGGGGTCAAAAGCATGATCATGGGATCAGTACACAGATAACCTTCCTCACCTCTGTCATAAGTAGTTGAAAAGAGATAAGGTTCGCCTGTTTTTTCAGAATAAACTGCATAAATAGAATCTGCTACTAACAACTTGTCTTTGACGATTTCCGCGAGACGTTCCAACTTGCGAGTGTTGGCTTGATAGCTTTCTTCACTTTCAGTTTCCTGATTTTGACGGCATTTCCATAAAAAGAGACGTAAAATCTCTACACTGTCATCAAGGCTAGCTGCCAAATAGTCTTCATTTGTTAACTGACCCTCTTGGATGGCTACAAAAGCACGATAAAGAGCATCTGAATAAGCAGACAAGCGAGTCTCTTCATCCACACCTGGGCTATAAAGTACACTTCCTTTTTTCAATTTATCCAAAGAAGGATTCCTATCAACCACTAGATGGGCAAGAACTTCATCAGTTAGACTATCTGCATCTTTGTTTTGACTGCTGAGTTTTTTAACCTCTACAGTACCAAGACTTTCCATTCCTTGGTCGGGATTGCAAAACTGCAACTGATCTCCAACCTTGATACTACCTTCTAGACTCCCAACAATCAATAATTGGTTCGTTTCCTTCATCGGGAACAGATCTAGAACACCCACGCAAGCATTGCCTTTCGCCTCTTCTACTTCCTTATTGGATTCATTTGTTTCAGTAGGTTTTGTTGCTTCTGTCTTTTTTAAAAAATCAAAGATTCCCATAACTTTTCCTCATCATCTCCACTTAACTCAATTCCTATGGAGTCACTTTTCTAATGCTTGCTACCAAGCCTGATTAAACCGTATATGATTACTTCTATTGTATCACATTCCCTCCACATTTTGGGGGAGTTTCTCAATTATCATAATATTTCATGGCCTCTTCAATTTCTGCCAAACTGATACCAAATAACTCTAAACGTTTAAGAAGTTGTTTCCCATTGGAATAACCGATGCGAAGATTCTCTCCTAAATATTCTCTGCGTTTTCGGCTATCTGCTCCAGCTAGAAAACCAAGGCGAATCAAGTCACTACGGCTAATATCAAAGTCGCTTTCTACTTCAAACTGCTCAGTTACTTGTTCCAGCGCTGTTCTCAAGTCTTCGTAGCTAGCATGCTCAATTCCTAGAGAACGTCCCTTGGTCTTAGATTTTGGCACTGCCTCATCACGTTTGAGAAAGGCGTGCTGAACTGTCGGAATGGCCGTCATAATCATCCGACGAATGCGTTCCCCGTTAAAATCAGGATCCGTAAAGACAATCACCCCATAACGTTGGTGTAGACGTTGGATTCGTTCAAGGTCCTGTTCATTGATAGCCGAGCCACGAGTCTCATAGGTCTCCACATCAAAATAACGTTTGAGATTGGCCGTATCATCGCGTCCTTCTACCACGATGACTTGGGAAATTTTCTCTTTCATGATTCACGTTCCAATCCAAAGATGCCTTCTGCATTAGCACTTGTCACTTCTGCCAATTCTTCTGTCGTCATACCACGCAAGTCTGCAATAAAGTCTACTACATAGCGCGTGTAAGCTGTCTTGTTTTCACGACCACGCTTGGGTACTGGGGCTAAATAAGGGGCATCTGTCTCTACCAAAATCTTATCCAAAGGTAAACCTTTAGCTGCCTCCTGTATGTCAGTCGCTTTTTTAAAGGTTACTACTCCAGAAAAGGAAATGGTCATGCCAAGCTCCACAAACTTCTCCGCCCAATCCAAAGAACCTGAAAAGGAGTGCATAATCCCACCACGTGGACCGACTCCCTCACTCTTAATAATTTCATAGGTATCTTCGAGCGCATCACGGGTGTGAACCACAAAAGGTAAATCTAATTCCTTAGATAGCTGAATCTGACGACGAAAAACCTTTTCTTGAACTTCCTTAGATGCCGTCATCCAGTGGTAGTCCAAACCAATCTCGCCCAAGGCAACAACTTTTGGATGTTTTAGTTTTTCTAGCAAGTAATTCTCAACATCCGTTGTATAGGTTCCTGCTTCCGTTGGATGCCAGCCAATCGTCGCATAGAGTTGGCCATACTTATCCACTAGTTCAAGAGCACGCTCAATAGTCGGTTTGTCAAAACCAACAATATTCATCCGAGTTACGCCCATTTCAGCCGCTAAGGCAAGTTCTTCTTCTTCGCGTCCCAAAAATTCTTCCACATTCAAGTGGGTATGAGTATCAAAAATCATTTATATTTCCTCGTTTTTTCTACCTTCTATTATACCAAAAAAACTAGCCTCATCCTTATAGGAAAAAATATTTTGAAATCATTCATTTTTTCTTGACGACTTTTTTTCATAGCAGTATAATAACTCTTGTTGAAATTTTCAGAAAAGGAAAGAAAATGTTTACAAAACTAAAATATACCTTTATCGGTCGTCCCCTTAAATCCTTAACTGAAGGCGAGGGAGGACTACTTGGAAAAACGCAGGCACTCGCAATGCTATCAAGTGATGCCCTATCTTCTATCGCTTATGGACCTGAACAGGTCGTTCTCGTATTGGCTAGTCTTTCTCCGCTTGCTATCTGGTGGAGTCTCCCTATTGGCATTTTTGTCCTCTTACTATTAGCTAGCCTGACCATTTCTTATAGACAAATCATCCATGCCTACCCTCAAGGTGGAGGTGCCTATATGGTTACTCGAGAAAACCTCTCTCCTGAGTTAGGTTTGATTGCTGGGGGAAGTCTGCTTGTCGACTATATGCTAACAGTAGCCGTATCAGTGGCTGCAGGTGCGGATGCAATCACTGCTGCACTTCCCGCACTCCATCCTTACAACCTCCACATCTCCATTTTTCTGGTCTGTTTGCTCATGCTTTTGAATCTGCGAGGCTTGAGGGAATCTGCTAGTTCTCTGATGATTCCGGTCTACCTCTTTATCTTTAGTACAGTCTTCCTCTTATTGTTTGGTATCTTCCAACTATTGACAGGTTCTCTAAGCTATCATGCAACTTCTGCAATTGGTCAAACTGTCCCAAGTCTCTCAATTGTCCTGATTTTAAGAGCCTTTACCAGCGGTTCAGCTTCATTAACTGGGGTTGAAGCCATCTCAAATGCTGTTCCATTTTTCAAGACCCCTAAAGAAAAGAACGCAGCTCAGACACTGACCATCATGTCTCTGATTCTTGGATTTCTCTTTGCAGGAATTACTTTCCTAAACTACTGGATGGGGATTACACCTCAACACGGAGAAACAATCCTCTCACAAATGGCTAAAGGAATTTTAGGGGATTCAGCTCTCGGTCAGGTTGTTTATTATCTCTTCCAATTTTCAACAGCTCTCATCCTTGCCGTAGCTGCAAATACTGGTTTTTCTGCCTTTCCGATGTTGGCTTACAATATGGCTAAAAACAAGTACATGCCCCATCTCTTTATGGAGAAGGGAGATCGCCTAGGTTACTCAAACGGTATCTTAACACTAGCCTTTGGCGCTATGATTCTTCTGCTCATTTTTAACGGAAATACGGAACGCTTGATTCCTCTCTATACTATCGGAGTTTTCGTTCCTTTTGCACTTTCTCAAACAGGGATGATTCGCCATTGGAAAAAAGAAAAAGGCTCTCATTTCTTAAAATCTGCCTTTGCAAATATCCTCGGTGCCATCATTTGTTACGCTATCGTTCTTATTCTACTCCTCTTCAGACTTGGAGATATCTGGCCATTCTTCCCAATTATCCTGGTCCTAACCTTCCTATTTCTGTCCATCCACAGTCATTACCAAAAAGTGGCCAAGCAACTTCGACTTTATGAAGGGATTCAAAAACAAAGCTACGATGGCAATGTCGTCCTTGTCTTAGTAGGAAATGTTACTCGAGTCAGTGTTGGAGCGATTAATTACGCTCAAAGCATAGGAGATGAAGTTTTGGCTATGCACATTTCCACCAAGGAAACTGAGGAAAAAGACCAAGAAATCCTCCAAGAATTTGCCGACTACTTCCCAAATATTACTCTTAAAAACATTAATACCAGCTATCGCGATATTATCACACCTACAGTTCGATATGTTCGAAAGATTTCTCAAGAAGCCAAGAAAAAGAACTACACGGTTACAGTTCTTGTACCCCAATTTATCCCTAACAAACCTTGGCAAAATATCCTCCACAATCAAATGAGCCTTAAATTAAAATATGCTCTCAGATGGCACGAAGATGTCGTCGTTGCTAGCTACTCTTATCATTTGAAAGAATAAAGAAAAGCTCAAAATCAGAGAAATTATCTTCTGATCTTGAGCTTTTTCTATATGTGATTTTTTCAAGACGTCTTCTAAAATGTTTATTCTCAATCAATAACTTTAGAAAACAATCTTTTTAAATAAAAGAAAAATCAGTAGGCTCGAGTTCCTACTGACTTCTTTGTTTCATTTGTTTGGATTATGCAGCCAAAACTTTGCGTCCTTTACGACGACGAGCTGCCAATACGCGACGACCGTTTTTAGTTGACATACGGTTACGGAATCCGTGTTTGCGCGCACGACGAAGTTTACTTGGTTGATAAGTACGTTTCACGATGAATACCTCCTCATAGATTTTGTATTCGTTTAGCCGGCTATAAAGTGATCAGTTACTAAACATACTTTACTATTCTATCTGATTCTTACGTATTTGTCAATAGCTCTGACAAATGTTTCCAGCTTTTTTGCTATGAAAGCCTTATCTACGATACTGCTTCAAGAAGCGAGTCATCTTTTCCTGTATTTGGGCCAACTCATCGACACGTGGTAGATAAACGATACGGAAGTGATCTGGTTCTTTCCAGTTAAAGCCACGTCCATGTACCAAAAGCACTTTTTCTTGTTTCAAGAAATTAAGGACAAATTGTTCATCGTCATCGATACGGTACATATTGCGGTCGATTTTAGGGAAGATATAAAGACCTGCTTTTGGCTTAACAGCTGATAAACCAGGGATATCTTGAATGGCATTATAAATAAAGTTTCTTTGCTCATAGATACGACCACCAGGAAGAAGCAACTCATCCACTGACTGGTGACCACCTAGTGACGTTTGAACCACCTGTTGAGCAAGGACGTTCGAACAGAGACGCATGTTTGAGAGCATGTTGAGACCTTCAATGTAGCCCTTTACATGATGTTTAGGTCCAGACAAGACCATCCAACCAACACGGAAACCAGCGATACGGTGAGATTTAGACAAACCATTCATGCTGACACAGAAAAGGTCTGGAGCCAAACTAGCGACTGGTGTGTGGACATTGCCATCCATCACCATACGGTCGTAAATTTCATCCGCAAAGATAATCAAGTCATTTTGACGAGCAATCTCGATGATATCTAGTAAGAGTTCTTTAGGATAGAGAGCCCCCGTTGGGTTATTCGGATTGATCAAAACAATGGCCTTGGTATTTGAACTAATCTTAGACTTGATATCATCTAGGTCTGGATACCATTCCGCTTCTTCATCACAGACGTAGTGAACGGCATTTCCCCCAGCCAAGCTGACAGCAGCAGTCCAAAGAGGATAGTCAGGCATAGGAACCAAGACCTCATCGCCATTATCCAAAAGCCCTTGCATAGACATAACGATTAGCTCACTAACCCCATTTCCAAGGTAGATATCATCAATATCCACATTGGGGAATTTCTTCAGTTGACAATACTGCATGATGGCCTTGCGAGCTGAGAAAATCCCTTTGGAGTCAGAATATCCCTCACTATCACGCGCATTCATAATCAAGTCGTGGATAACCTCATCTGGAGCCGTAAAGCCAAACTCAGCTGGGTTTCCTGTATTTAGACGCAAAATCTTTTCACCATTTGCGCGCATGCGCATCGCTTCTTCCAAAACTGGACCACGGATATCATAAGCCACATGCTCTAATTTTATTGATTTGTTAAATTCTTTCATTTGAGTTCCTCTATTCATCAGGATAGTTAATATTATACCACTCCAAAAAGAAATCGTAAATCTCCCAGTACTATTCCACAAAAAAACCTTGCTTAACGCAAGGTAACAGGACAAATCCGATTTCTTTCTATTTTTGGAGAAGAAAGAGTAGATATACTTCTCTAAAAAGCTGGACAAATTGGACCAAAATCTTTGTAGAGAAACTCTGGTGATCGAAAACAAAGTCATTGTAAGGGATGGTAATTGCATGAACAAAAGAATTTCTACTTCTATCCAGCAAAACGCAAAGAAAAAATAAGTAGACTAACCAACATTAGGAATAATGTTAGACTATGCCGAGTCTAGCTGTAAAAATACCATCTCACTAACTTATTTCCTTGCCCTGTCAATTCATATTATACACTAAAATCTTTGCATTTTCAAACAAGTATACATATAAAAAGAACTCAATATTTGAGCTCTTTTTGTATGCTATTTTGCAATTTCTGCCAACATTTTCTCAATGTGTTGGATTGATTTTTCACGTCCAAGCAAGTAGATGGTATCTGGCAATTCAGGACCATGCATTTCACCTGAAACGGCGATACGGATTGGCATGAAGAGATTTTTCCCTTTGATACCAGTTTCCTTTTGGACTGCTTTGATTTGTGGGAAGATATTTTCTACCACAAACTCATCGTCTGACATGGCTTCGAGTTTGGCTTTAAAGGCTTCAAGTACAGTCGGAACGGTTTCACCAGCCATGACTTCTTTCTCTGCTTCTGTCAATTCTGGGAAATCTGAGAAGAAAAGGTCTGTCAATGGAACAATTTCGTCCACTGACTTCATTTGTGGTTTGTAGAGTTCCACCAATTTCTCAGCCTTGTCTGTCAAACGTCCTGCTTCTTCAAGGAATGGTTTTGCCATTTCAAAGATAGTCTCAAGATCCGCATTCTTAATGTACTCATTGCTCATCCAGTCCATTTTCTTCTGATCGAAGGCTGCTGGAGACTTGCTGAGACGGTTTTCATCAAAGAGGTTAATGAGTTCTTGACGAGAGAAGATTTCATCTTCCCCACCAGGATTCCAGCCAAGAAGAGCGATGAAGTTAAAGACTGCTTCTGGAAGGTACCCTTTCTTACGGTAATCTTCGATAAACTGAAGGGTGTTCGTATCACGTTTAGATAACTTCTTACCAGTTTCAGAGTTGATAATCAAGGTCATGTGACCAAATTCAGGTGCATCCCAACCAAGCGCTTCATAGACCATGAGTTGTTTTGGTGTATTGGCAATGTGGTCATCTCCACGGATGACGTGAGAAATTTGCATATCATGGTCATCAATGACAACGGCAAAGTTGTATGTTGGGTAACCATCTTTCTTTTGGATAACCCAGTCCCCACCGATATTGCCACCTTCAAATTCGATATCGCCTTTAACCATATCATGCCACTTGTAAATACCAGACTCATTCACTGCCAAACGAACCGTCGGGATAATCCCCGCTGCTTCACGTTCTGCAACGTAAACTGCTTTTTCTTCTTGGCTCATACCAAGGTATTCGTTAATGTAGCGAGGTGTTTCACCTGCTGCTTCTTGACGTTCACGTTCTGCTGCTAGTTCTTCTTCTGTAACGTAAGATTTGTAGGCTTTTCCTTCAGCTAAGAGTTGGTCGATATATTTTTGATAGAGTTCCAAACGCTCAGACTGGCGGTAGTTTTCATGAGTCTCTGGACTTTCATCCCAGTCCATGCCTAACCAACGAAGGTTTTCAAGCTGTGAACGTTCTCCGTCTTCGACATGACGTTTGCGGTCAGTATCTTCGATACGGATGATAAAAGTTCCACCATGGTGGCGTGCATACAAATAGTTAAACAATGCTGTACGGGCATTACCGATGTGTAATAGTCCTGTTGGACTTGGTGCGTAACGCACACGAATATCTTTTGACATATCTTCTCCTATAAAGTCTCTAGGCGTCTGCCTTTTTGCTCTCTATATTATATCACAAGTCTCGCCAGAGTCCAATTTCTCTTTTCGAGAAAAAGCAAAAAGAGTGGTAAAACCACTCTTTTTTATTCTATTATAGACGAGCGTTAAGTTCTTTGCTCAATTCTTCAAATCCTGGTTTACCAAGAAGGGCAAACATGTTACGTTTGTAAGCTTCAACACCTGGTTGGTCAAATGGGTTGATGGCATTCAAGTAACCTGAAAGGGCGATGGCCAATTCGAAGAAGTAGATCGTGTAACCAAGAGTGAAGGCATCTTGCTCAGGAAGAGTCACGTACATGTTTGGTACGTCACCGTCAGTGTGGGCAAGAAGAACACCGTCAGTTGCTTTTTTGTTTACAAAGTCAACGTCTTTCCCTTGAAGGTAGCCAAGTCCGTCAAGGTCTTCTTCCAAAGTAGGGATGATCACGTTCTTACGAGGTTTGTCAACACGGACAACTGTTTCAAACATGATACGAGTTCCTTCTTGGATAAATTGACCCAATGAGTGCAAGTCTGTTGAGAAGTTAGCTGAAGTTGGGTAAATCCCTTTTTGGTCTTTCCCTTCTGACTCACCAGCCAATTGTTTCCACCATTCTGAGAAGTATTGAAGGGATGGCTCGTAGTTTACCAAGATTTCAGTTGCATAACCTTTACGGTAAAGGATGTTACGAACAGCTGCATATTGGTAAGCTTCGTTTTCAGAGATTTTATCTGAAGTATAGTCTTTACGAGCTGCGTTAGCACCTTCCATAAGGGCTTTGATGTCTGCACCTGACGCAGCGATTGGAAGCAATCCAACTGCTGTCAATACTGAGAAGCGTCCACCGATATCATCTGGAACAACAAATGTTTCCCAACCGTTAGCATCTGCTTCAACCTTAACAGCACCTTTTTGGCGGTCAGTTGTTGCGTAGATACGTTTGTTAGCTTCTTCTTGTCCGTATTTCTTAACCAAAAGTTCTTTGAAGACACGGAAAGCAATCGCTGGTTCAGTTGTTGTACCTGATTTAGAAATCACGTTTACTGAGAAATCTTTATCTGAAACGTACTCTACCAAGTCAGCAAGGTAAGTAGATGAGATTGAGTTCCCAGCGTAAAGGATTTGTGGTGCTTTACGTTCTTCTTTTGTTTGCAAGTTTGCAAAGTGGTGGTTCAAGAAGTCAATGGCAGCTTTCGCTCCAAGGTAAGATCCACCGATACCGATAACCACCAAAACATCGCTGTCTGCTTTGATTTGCTCAGCAGCTTTCAAGATGCGGTCAAATTCTTCGCGGTCATAGTTTTCAGGAAGGTCCAACCAACCCAAGAAGTCGCTACCAGCACCAGTTCCTTTACGGATCAATTCGTCTGCTGCTGTAACTTGTGCTTGCATGTATTCCACTTCATGTGGTGCAACAAATTTGTCTAATACTTTTGAATAATCAAATTTAATATGTGACATAGTATTCCTCCAAAATTTCTTCTTTTCTATCATAACGCTTACTAACAATTTTTTCAAGTTTTTATACTAAAAATTTCCAATTTTTATCACAATTCAAACGTTTGCGTAAAAACACGATTCTATAAAGATTCGTAAATAATGAATAAAAAAACGACTAAGATTCTAGTCGTTATAATTCATTCAATAAATACTCAAATAATTCTAAGTTGCCATCTTCTTCATTGACCAAGAATTCTGGATGCCACTGCAAGCCGATAATGCGGTGTTCGTCGATAGATTCGATTGCTTCAACAGTTTGATCACGTGGATCCACAGCCGTCACACGGAAATTGGGTGCCAGATCTTTAATGCTCTGACGATGCACTGAATTAACCTGACTTTCTTTACCAAACAATTTAGATACTACACTGCCATCCACTGTCTCAATAGAATGTGAAGTCCCAAAAGGTAGACCTTGCCAATGACCTTCAATATCCTGATTGAGTGTCCCACCAAAGGCAACGTTGACAAGCTGAACGCCACGGCAAATGGCTAAGATTGGCTTGTTCTGACGCAAGGCTTCTTGTAGAAGAGCTAGCTCAAACTCGTCGCGAGTTAGGTTATAGTCGTCGCTATCAATTGTTTTTTCCTCACCATAAAACTGAGGATGAACATTTTGTCCCCCAGTCAAGATGAGTTTATCAATCATTTCTACATAGTCATGGACCACCGACTCATCACCAACTGGAATGACCAAAGGAAGTCCGCCAACCTGACGAATACTCTCAGCAAATTTACAAGAGACTGATGAATGAATATTTTTTCCTTCTGCGTCCACAGGACATAGATTTGCTGCAACTCCAACAACTGTTCTTGCCATCACTGATTTCCTTTCCTTCTCCATTGATAATCTTATCTTATCATCCTTGCCCACTCCTGTCTAATATGTATTTTTTAAGTCCGTGATAAAAATTTTTTATCAGAAAAAGTTGCCCAAAATTAGGACAACTTTTTTGCTTATACTCAATGAAAATCAAAGAGCAAACTAGGACGCTGACGTGGTTTGAAGAGATTTTCGAAGAGTATTATTCAAAGACAAATTGATTGTGATAAAGTTCGGAGTAAAAACCTCCAAGCTTGAGCAATTCGTGATGATTTCCTTGTTCGATAACCTCACCATCCTTAAGAACAATAATCTGATCTGCATTGAGAATAGTTTTCAAGCGATGGGCAATCACAAAACTAGTTCTTCCTGCTACAATTGCCTCCATGGCATTTTGAATCTTGCTCTCTGTTACAGTATCCACGTTTGATGTTGCCTCATCCAAAATTAAGACCTGAGGATCTGTCATCAAGGTACGAGCAATAGAAATCAACTGCTTCTGACCGGTTGAGAATACGCTCTGATCATCATTAATCAGAGTATCGTACTTATCTGGTAGACTTTCGATATATTCATGGATATGCGTAGCCTTAGCTGCCGCTTCTACCATTTCTTGACTAGCATCAGGGGCACCAAAGCGAATATTGTCTCGGATGGTTCCGCTAAATAAAACTGAATCCTGTAAGACAATTCCCACCTTGCTTCGCAAGCTATCCAAATCAAACTCGCGAATATCTGTTCCATCAAAGCTGATACTACCTGCATCCACATCATAAAAACGATTGATTAAGTTCATGATGGTTGTTTTCCCTGAACCTGTCGGACCAACTACCGCAATCATTTTCCCTTTTAGAGCTGAAATGCTGACATCTTTTAGAATCGGTTTCCCTGGCAGGTAGGAGAAGTCTACCTTGCGAATCTCTACACCCTCTCGCAATTCTGTGAAAACTGGAGCATCTTGAGGACGAATCTCTTCTTCTGCATCAAACATTTCTTGGATACGTTCTGCACCTGTAAAGGCCAGTTGCAAACTTCCCCAGCTCGCTGCCAATTGGATAATGGGTTGGTAATATTGCTGAGAAAACTGGGTAAACATGACAATCAAACCCAGAGCTGTCGCTGTCTCGATATTCTGATCATTCAGTAAGACAGCTGAACCGACAAAAATAACAATAGCTGTATTGACCAAGCTCATTCCGTTCATGACAGGAAAGAGAATTCCTGAAAACATTCTGCCCTTAAAAGTTGCTTTACGGACACGCTCGTTTTGCTCAACAAAACCTGCGATCACATCATCTTGAATACCCTGAACGATAACGGCTTTTTGACCTGAAATACTCTCATCCATGTAGGCGTTTAGCTTCCCAACCTCTTTTTGCTGAAGATTGGTATATTTTCTTGCCAATTTTAAAATGACAATCAACATGATGACAGCTATCGGAGTGCTAGCAACCGTAATCAAAGCCAAGGTCACATTTTTTGCGAACATGACAATCAACAAACCAATATAAAGGGCAATATTGGTCATAACAGACACCAGACTTTCGTTGAAAGCCTGTAGGATGTTATCCAAATCACTGGTAAAACGTGACAGGATATCACCATCTTGATGGCGGTCAAAGAAGGAAACAGTCAAGCGAGAAAGCTTGCCAAAAAGTCCCTTACGCATCTCATTTGTCGATTCGGCAATAATACGGCTCATCAAAACCATATAGATAAGACTCGACACCACGAGCACAATTAAAATATAGGCAAGATTGACCAGGAGTCCTAATAGACTTTGCCAAACCATATCAGGATTTCCATTTTGATAAGCTATAACCAAATTAGCCAGTTCTGTGACTGTTTGACCTGCAAATACTGGAAAGAGGGCTTGTGCTACCGTTGCAATGATAATCATAGCAATGACAACGACAAAGGATATCTTATAAACTTTAAAATAGTTCCAAAAGAATTCAAATGTCTTCATCCTACTCCTCCTTTCCTTTTTGCGTTTCGTAAATTTCTCGATAAACTGCGTTTGTTGCAACCAAGTCAGCGTGTTTGCCTTGACCAATCAAACGCCCTTGGTCAAGCACTAAGATTTTATCGGCATGTACAACAGAGCTAATCTTTTGCGCGATGATAATCGTAGTTGTCCCCTTCAAATCCTTGTTGAGGGCTTCTTGAACCAAACGTTCCGATTTGGCATCAAGGGCAGAGGTTGAATCATCAAAAATCAAGATACGAGGATTGCTGACAATCCCACGCGCAATAGACATTCTTTGTTTTTGTCCACCAGAAAAGTTAGTCCCACGTTCCTCAACCGGACTCTCAAAGGCCAAGTCCATACGACTAATAAATTCACTGGCCTGGGCGATGCGAGCTGCGCGTTCCATTTCTGAAACTGTCGCATCTCCCTTACCTTGTCTGAGATTATCTGCGATAGTTCCACTAAAGAGAATGGCTTTTTGTAGGACGATAGAAACTGTCTTACGAAGCGTCCCTTCACTAACTGTCCGAATATCCTTTCCACCAATCTTGATCGAACCTTGCTGAGGATCAAATAATCGTGGAATCAACTGAGCCAAGGTTGATTTCCCTGCACCAGTTGCTCCGACAACCCCAACCATTTCACCAGCTGCGATATCGAAGGATACATCTTTTAGGATAGGTTCTTCATCATTTGGATAGGTAAAGGTAACATTTTCAAAACTGAGACTTCCTTCCAATTCTTCATCTTCCACATCATTGAAAGTCATAGCTGGTTCTGTATCAAGGATTTCACGAATACGACGAAGGGAAATCATAGCACGAGTGACTGAATTCCCCAAAAATCCAACCATGACGATGGTAAAGATAATCTGACTCAGGTAGTTTACAAAGGAAGCAATGGAACCAACTACTGATGGATCTGACTCTGCCATACCTGCTACAAGCCAGATTGAGAGAAAAACAGCCCCGTAAGAAATCAACATCATTGCAGGTTGCATAACAGAAAAGGCATAACCGATATAAAGGTTTTCTCCCAACAATTCATCTGACACCTGCGTAAATTTATCAAACTGATCTTTTTCTCGGACAAAAGACTTAACCACGCGCACACCACGCAAATTTTCTTTAGCAATGGCATTGATACGCTCTAGTAAGGTCTGGAATTTTGCAAAGCGCGGTCCCACAACTCCCATCATAAAACCCATTATGGCAACAATCAGAACGACCATGAGAACTAGCACCCACCACAGAGAAGGTAGGGTGACAACTGCTAGAATAAAGGAACCGATAAATAAAATCGGTAGTCGAAAGAGGATTTGGAAGGTCATCATAACGACGTTTTGAATCTGGTTGATATCGTTGGTCATACGCACAACGAGGTTCCCTGCATTAAACTTCTCAATATTGGCGTATGAAAAAGTTTGAATCTTACGAAAGGCATCTTCACGTAAGTCAGACGAAACTCCTTGAGCAATGTAAGCTGCTAACACTACATTGATCCCACCTGCAACCAAACCAATCAAGGCAACAAGAATTAACCAAAAACCGATAGTATAAATAGCTTCATTATCACCCGTTAACAGTGCCTCTAAAACCTCCTGCAAATAACGTGGTTGCAAGAGTGAACTCGTTACCATTAGACCTGTCATGACCAAGGAAGTCAGGGCCTGCCATTTATAGGCTTTTATTTTCTGAAACAGCATATTTCCCCCTTATAAGATAGACAAAAGGGGACGACAGTTCTGTCAGTCCCTTCGTTGATACTATTCTAACAAAAAAGAATGCTATTGTCAAAGCACTCAGCTCTCAGAAGCTTGTGCAAGCACGACATTAGCATTCTATCAATCCTTTAAAAATTCTTCTAAATTTAGTGCTGAATTTTATTGTTCTGAACTATCTTGCTCGTCTAGCTTAACTCGTCCAATTTCACGGTAGCTACAGTCCCCAACAATTTTTACTGAAAACTGACCATCTTCGTACTCAAGAATCGTCACACTTCCGTTATCAAGACCATGTGGATGCATGCCGTTAATGAGGTAAACAATAGTTCCAATTGTCATTCCATGACTGACAACGAGAGCATTTCCTCCCCCATTAGCTTCCATTTCCTTGGCAATGGCTTCAAAACCTTCCCAGATACGACCACTTAGTTTTTCCCAGCCTTCAGCCCAACCTGCTGTGTCTACTTCTACCAGACCCTCAGCTAGCTCCGCATAGGACAAACGATGCACATGATCGACATTAAAGATACGAGGAATAATCCCCATAAATAAGTCCCCATCATAAGCACCATCAAAACTACCAAAGCACCATTCACGGATTCGCTTATCCATCCGATAAGGAATTTGCCCTGTTAAACCTAGTTCCTCAAGGATAATTCCCATAGTCTGGATGGTACGTCCTGAGTCACTTGAATAAGCACGCTCAAACTTTAAGCCTGATTCACGCAAACCAATTCCCAGTTCGTGAATGCCTCGCTCACCTTCAGCTGTTAAAGGAGTATCACTCCAGCCTTGAGCACGCCCAATCGTATTAAACATTGTTTTCCCATGACGCACTAGATACAATTTTACACTTGCCATTTTTGGTCCTCCATATGTATCTATTATAGCATGATTTCAGGTAAAAACCTCGTCCAAACTACTCTGTGCCCTTCTTTGAAGGTGCTAATTTTGAAGATCTAGCAGTCTCTTTTTTGCCCCCTTCTTCTTTTTTCTCCTCATTTCCTTCTTTGGGCTTGTTTTCTGTTTTCTCAGACTTTTGACCGGTCTTTTTTAAAGGAGAAAAGTGAAATTCAAACTTATTTTTTCCTGTGTCAATAGTCGTTGTGAAGAAATTCTCGTCATTTCGATAAGTTGACTTCCCTACATTAAATGACTGCTCTCCATTTTCAGAAGAAGCTTTTTCATAGGTTCTCTTAGCCATAGCAAATGCAAGAAGTTTTTCTTTATTTAAGGCATAATCCTGATGATGTGCTAGTTGCCGATTTAGATAAAACTGCAACAAAAGACTAAAAATTCCAGCAATAGTGACAGCGTATAGGAGAACTCCTGCTCTAACTTTTTTCTTTTTCAACACGATAGATAAATTCCCTCTCTAGTCCCTTTTCAAACTGAAAGTGAAAGTGCAACTCCTGCCCTTTTTCTTGAATTCGAGCTGATTTTAGACCGTAGACCATGGGTTGATAACCACGTCCACTGGCATCTGTTTTCCGGAAATCATTTGACTTTGATTTACCCATGGAAATGGGGTTACCTTCCTGTCTGAGGTAAAGCCTATCATTCTCCACTTTTTCAAATTGGGCTCGATTCAGCTCTGCTTCTAGCTGATCCACAAATAAAAGCCATTCTTTTTGCTCACTTCTCTGCTGATAGCGAACCTCTGAAACCAAGAGTTGGCTCATAGCTTGAAAAAGAAGTAAGCTACCACTAATAACGATAAGGGCAACCAAGGATTCTAAAAGTGTAAAAGCTCTGACCCTACTTGTCTTGAATCGCCAGTAATTTCTCCGTTCCATGGTATACCTCCAAACCTCGCTCATTCGAGACAACATGAACCGTAAGGCCATTGACAGTTAACTGCTTTTGTCCAGTCTGCAAAGCCATACGAGCCACTCGCAAAACTTCTTCCTGTTTTAGAAGTTCTACTTCTCTTTTTCTACTTTCTTGAATCTGTCCCAGCAAGAGGGTGGCTATACTGGCAAAAATGGCTAGTGAAATCACTGCCTCTAGTAGAATAACAGCCTTAATTTTTTGCTTCTTGAATACGTTTAATCTTTCCATTTCCTAGATATAGTTGGTAGCGAACCACTTCTTTCCTTGTTTGAAATCTCACGCTAGCTAGAGACGAATTCCCTCCAGCCTTATCAAAGGTAATTGACTGATTAGACTGCAATTGAATGCCTTTAGGAATAGCCAATTTCTGATAGCCATTCCCAATACTTCTCTCTTCTAGCATTAAGTTCATCTTCTGCTGGCTAGCCAGACTTCGCTTCTGGGTTTCTCGATAAAGTTCCTCAAACTCCATAAAGAAAATTTGCTCTTCCACAGCTGCAAAAGTTGATTGAACTGAACTCGACAAGCCCAAGGCTAACAGGCTGACTATTCCTAAGACCAATAAACTTTCTAGCATAGTAAAAGCCCTAATCCGAAACTGTTTGACTTGTCTTTTGTTTTGCATGATATTCCTTATAGGCTTTTGCTTGCTCAGCAGTAATGCGTCCATCTGCCTGTAATTTGCTTAGACTAGCATCTTCATTTTTATCCAGACTATACAGTTCTGCTTGGCTTTCTACCACCTTGACGACAGCTGCTTTCCCCTTATCATTGACTGCATCCTTTTGCTTAGTAAGATTTGGCACAAACAATAAGAGTAGGACGCTAATGATAAGAAGGACCACTAACATTTCTACCAGTGTAAAAGCTTTTGCCTTCGTTTCTTTTAATTTCATCATCATTTTTTTCATCTAAAAATTTACCTCCATATTTTGATACATCGGCAGCAACATAGCTGCATACAATAAAACGATTAGCAGGGCTACAAAAATAAAGACCAGTGGTTGAACAAGGTTCATGGTCCGATTAACTCGAGTAAAGAAGGATTCCCAGGTTTTTTCCGCATAGATTTCCAATTCGCTTCCCAATTTGGATTTAACCTCTCCATATTCAATGATTAATCCCAACTCCTTTCTAAAGAAGGGATAGGTCTGAACAACCTTAGAAAATTCCTGCCCATTTTGCAAAGATTGCTCTAAATCGTATCCAATTTCCTTAAAAAGAGGATTCCCTTGCTCCTGCATCATCTGGAAAATCTGTGCCAACTCTAAACCTTGTCCAATCATATTTCCCCATTCCCGAGCATAATAGGCAGTTAGATAATACTGAACAAACACACCTAGAAATGGAAATTTAGCCAGAAAAGAGAAGACTGATATCTTCCTAGATTTCCTGTAGAAAATCAGCCCTGTTAAAGATGCAAAACTTAGTACCACAGTAAGTCCGAGAAAAATCTGTGGTAGATTGCTAATCACTAAGGTAGCTATGTTACTACTATCCAGTTGGGGCAAGAGATAATTTCGCAACCCCAACATTATGAGCAGTAAGAAAGCTAGCAAAATAAGTGGGTAGGTCGCAACTTCAATTAACCTCTTCTTGACCTTAGCAAGATTATCCAAATATTCTTCAATTTTCCCCAAACTCAAATGGAGATTTCCATGAACTTCAGCCAATGAAAGTTGAGTGACAATCGCACTCGAAAAACCTAAATTCCCCATCATTTCCGAGAAAGATTTTCCTTTCGATAGTCCTAGGTGCATCTGCGAAACATATTCCTTCTCCAACAAAAGACTTCTATCAAGAAAGGAAATGATTTCTACCAAGTGAAAACCACTCGAAAACAAATTGTTAAAGAGAGTGATAATTTTCTTCTGCTTACTGGTAGCTAATTTTCTCCGTTTCAGCTTGAAGGGCAGTGATATGTCCGTCTTTAAGAAGCTGATCAATTTGCTCATTCCACTTTTCTGCCTGGTGTTCTGAATAATTTTGGTTTGCAAAATCAATAATTCCTCCTCCCCCGATTAGTCTCTGGTAGCAAATACCTTGTAAAACAACTGCGAGTTCATCTTCACTGACACCCAGTTCTAAAAGACGCTCATAGACCCCACGAATACTCTTTGCATGTATGGTCGAAAACACTGTAGCTCCCGTTAAGCTCGCTCTTACAACAGCACGGGCTGTTTCGCTATCCCGGATTTCTCCAATGATTAAAAGATCTGGGCGGTGGCGCAAAGAAAGTTTTATCAAGTTTTCATAACTCAGTCCAATAGCTTCATTGAGTTGTAATTGCAGCATCTCTTTTTGCTTAATCTCGACTGGGTCCTCAATGGACATGACTTGTTGTCCCTTAAAAAATGACTTAGCTAATTCATGCATTAAGGTAGTTTTACCACTTCCTACAGGTCCTGCAAATAGATAAAGGCCGCGTTGCCTAAAGCCCTTTTCTAGTTCCTTAAGGTCTTGAAACCAGAAACGCAACTCTTGTTCTTCATCATGCAAAAGGCGAATAACTAAACTCTCATGACCACGATAATCTCCTACCGTCGATAAGCGTAGTGAAGAAACCTTGCCATCATGCTGATAATCACAGGACCCAAGCTGACTACGACGCTTTTCTCCAACATTCATCCCCGCAATAAACTTAAAATGACTAATCACTGCGCCCAACTTTTCAAAGTCATAGCTATTAATCAAACGCCTTTCATCTCCTATTCGCATATGCAACTCATAAACCTTATCCTTGGGAATAAAATAGATATCCTGAGCTCCATCCTTTTTTGCGAAACTAATCAATTCTTGTGCAAGTGCTTGTACCATATTCCCTCCTCAGTTAATTATTCGAAGAAAATACAAAAAAAGAACAACTTTATTAAAAAGTTGTTCCATCTTTTTTAATGCGACACGTCCGGTGGATTTCTAAACCAGTTTGTTTTTCATAACCCGGTCTGAATTTTTCATCTGGTATAACTTGACCATCTTCCAGTAAAGCCAAGGAATGATATTGCTGCAGAAATTCATCACATTCCTCACACCAACGCTTATCCTCTGGATTCCAAAATATGGTCATTAAGTCTCCTCGACTTTTATATAGTGGAATTTTCTTTTCCAGTTCAAACCAGCAAGATTTATAATACTTCAAGGCATCATAGTAATTTTCAAATTTCTTACTACTAATGACGTCTTCTTCCCATCCTTCTATGAACCACCAAGGTTCAAAATCCCCGTACATTTCTATCACTCGATACATAGTTTCATTTCCTTTGTATCGTATATTATAGCGAAATTTTAAGAACAATGAAAGAAATTTGCTTGCTTTCACGAATTATCTAATATTTTCAAAAAATCCAGCTATTCTAGAAAGAATAACTGGATTCAAAATTCGACTAACCTTCTGAAATATCGTTTTCAATGATAACCTTAATCGCATGATGATCTGCAGCCTTACCAAATACTTCATAGGCCTTTTCAATTTCACTTAGTTTGAAGTAATGAGTTACCAATTTTTCTGGTTCAATTTTATGGCTTTCTAAAGCTTTCAAAAGCTGAGGAGTTGTGTTGGTAGAAACCAAACCGGTAGTTACGTTAATGTTACGAATCCATAGAGTATCCAAATCAAACTGAACTGGCTTACCATGCACACCACAGTTGGCTACTGTTCCATCTACACCGATAATCTTTTGGCAAAGATCAAACGTTTCAGGAATACCAACAGCTTCTATAGCAACATCGACACCTCTACCATCTGTTAAATCATAAATTTCTTGAATTGCTTTTTCAGGGTCTGAAGAATTAATCTTATGAGTAGCACCGAAAGAAACTGCAGTATCCAAACGGTTATCGTCTAGGTCTACCATGATCAATTTAGCAGGTGAATAGAATTGAGCAGTCAATAGAGCTGCTAAGCCAACTGGACCTGAACCAACGATAGCCACACTACAACCAGGCTCTACTTTCCCTTTTAAGACACCAATTTCATAACCAGTTGGTAGGATATCAGATAACATAACCAAGGCTTCATCAGACAAATCAGCTGGAGTGTGATAGAGAGTATTATCAGCATGAGGAACACGAAGATATTCTGCTTGCATACCGTCGATCAAATGTCCAAAAATCCAACCGCCTTCATCTTCACAGTGTGCATAGATTCCTTTTTTACAGTAGTAGCATTTACCACAGGCACAAACACAAGAAATCAAAACCTTATCGCCTTTTTTGAAGTTTGAAACGCCTGCTCCAACTTCCTCTACAATCCCGATTCCTTCATGGCCAAGGATAGTTCCACTCTTACATGCAGGGACATCTCCTTTGATAATATGAAGATCTGTTCCACAAATCGTAGTTTTTACAATACGCACAATAGCGTCAGTTGGCTTGCGAATAACTGGTTTGTCAACATCAACAAATGAAGCAAGTCCTGGTTTAACATAAGTATAGGCTTTCATAAAGCTTACCTCCGTTTTTTTATTTGTATTGTTTATATCATAATTGTAAGCCTTTACATAGAGAAAATCAAGTAATATGTGAAGAAACTAACAAACTAAATTAAAAAAAGTAGAAACTAAACTAGTTTCTACTTTAGAGATTATGCTTGATAACGTTTTTCACCATCAAGGTAAGTTGCTACCAATTCCAAATCCTTATCAAGAACGATAAAGTCAGCATCGTAGCCTTCACGGATTTGTCCACAAACGTCATCAATATGAACTGATTTTGCTGGGTTGAGACTGGCCATCATAACTGCTTCATGTGGATTTGCAATACCCCATTCAACAACATTTTTCAAACCGTCTTTAAGTTTGAGAATAGAACCTGCCAAGTTCCCAGTAGATTTGAGACGTGCAGTACCATTTGCAACCACAACTGGGAATTCTCCTAGCATGTAGTCACCATCTTGCAAACCACCCGCTGTCATACAGTCAGTGATAAGAGCAATATTTTCAGTACCTTTTTGTTTAAGTAGAATGTCACAGGCCTTAGGATCAACGTGATGCCCATCGCATATCAATTCAGCATAAGTATGTGGCAATTCATACATAGCACCAACCATACCAAGCTCACGGTGAGTTAAGCCACGCATACCATTATAAGCATGAACCCAAACACTTGCACCAGCGTCAACAGCCTTCTTAGCCTGATCAAAAGTTGCATTTGAGTGACCTAAAGCAACAGTAACACCCTCACCAGTAACCGTACGTACAAAGTCCTCAACACCTTCCCGTTCAGGTGCAAGGGCAATTTTATTTAGAAGACCATTAGCAGCCTTCTGCCAAGCACGAAATTCATCCATGCGAGGATCTTTCATGTAAGCAGGATTTTGAGCTCCTTTAAATTCCTCAGTAAAGTATGGACCTTCAAAGTAAATTCCACGAATTTTAGCACCAGAAGCCTCTTGATAACGTGCACCAATATTTTCAGTAACAGCTAATAATTGTTCGTATGATGATGTTAGAGTAGTTGGTAGGAAACTAGTAACACCTGTGCTAAGAAGACCTTCACTCATTGTATGAAGAGTACCTTCGATGTTATTATCCATAACATCAACCCCACCAAATCCGTGGATATGTGTATCAACAAGACCAGGAGCAATACTATAACCAGTATAGTCAATAATTTCTGCGTCCTCAGATACTTGATCCACATGCTTACCAAATTTACCATCAACTAGTTCTAGAAAACCGCCACGGCGAACACCATGAGGATAGAAAAATTGATCCGCTTTAATATATTTAGGCATAATGATAACCTCCGTAATTCATTTTTCTAATATTTATTATGTCAATTACATTATAAACCTTTCTGTGTAATTTGTAAATGGTATAGACCTATTATAGTTAAATTTATAAAGAAATAATATAAGATTTAGTAAACATATAATAAAATAATATTGAACATTGAGGTTTACAATAGAATTTAGAAAAATATAAGTAATTTTAAGTAACTGCGAGAGAAAAAATGGAAGAAAAAATAAAAAGACAAGGTCTGAAAACCTTGTCTTTATTACTATACCGGCGGCCGGGGTCGAACCGGCACGTCCTTGCGGACACTGGATTTTGAGTCCAGCGCGTCTGCCAATTCCGCCACGCCGGCAAATAGTAACTGGGGTAGCTGGATTCGAACCAACGCATGAGGGAGTCAAAGTCCCTTGCCTTACCGCTTGGCTATACCCCAATAATATAAAATAGGCGAGTGAGGGGAATCGAACCCCCGAATGTCAGAGCCACAATCTGATGTGTTAACCACTTCACCACACCCGCCATAACGTTTAACACGGGCAGTAGGAATTGAACCCACACTGAAGGTTTTGGAGACCTTAGTTCTACCTTTAAACTATGCCCGTATAAGATGGAAGGGGAGGGATTCGAACCCCCGAACCCGAAGGAGCGGATTTACAGTCCGCCGCGTTTAGCCTCTTCGCTACCCTTCCGTATAATATAAGAAATGGCGCGAGACGGAATCGAACCGCCGACACATGGAGCTTCAATCCATTGCTCTACCAACTGAGCTACCGAGCCAAATATTGCGGGAGCAGGATTTGAACCTACGACCTTCGGGTTATGAGCCCGACGAGCTACCGAGCTGCTCCATCCCGCGTTAATAATAAATAAAGGAGGATGTGGGATTCGAACCCACGCACGCTTTTACACGCCTGACGGTTTTCAAGACCGTTCCCTTCAGCCGGACTTGGGTAATCCTCCAACAAAATAGTCCGTACGGGATTCGAACCCGTGTTACCGCCGTGAAAAGGCGGTGTCTTAACCCCTTGACCAACGGACCATATTTATAAAAATGGGCACGAGTGGACTCGAACCACCGACCTCACGCTTATCAGGCGTGCGCTCTAACCACCTGAGCTACGCGCCCAAGTTAAAAACTTGGTAATTGAACAAAGTTCAAAGCGGGTGACGAGAATCGAACTCGCGACAACAGCTTGGAAGGCTGTAGTTTTACCACTAAACTACACCCGCTTATATGGGAGTTAACGGGATCGAACCGCTGACCCTCTGCTTGTAAGGCAGATGCTCTCCCAGCTGAGCTAAACTCCCTCGAGCTAAGCGACTTCCATATCTCACAGGGGGCAACCCCCAACTACTTCCG
>NZ_CAKAKN010000003.1:0-120574 GCF_916700545.1 Streptococcus sp. Marseille-Q4154
AACAGGTTTTTTTAACTTTTTTAAATCCTATTTCCATCAACCGCGATACACCCATAGTCCGTACGGGATTCGAACCCGTGTTACCGCCGTGAAAAGGCGGTGTCTTAACCCCTTGACCAACGGACCTTGAGCTTTTTCAACTCTTTCTATTATACCTACTTTTAGATTCTTGTCAACTAGTTTGATTTGTTTTTTCTGAAATTTTTTTACTGGTTTTCATAGATTAGTTTTTATAAATAAGAAAGAGAGGATATAATAGTATCCTCTCTTGTATCTTGTCTACTAATATTTTAGTTTTCTTCAGCCATTTTTGATTTGACTTCATCATATGATAGGGCACGTGATTCCTCTTCTACTGATTCAGGCATTTTCCCTGTTTCGTAAAGAGATTTGATTTGTGTACTATCCAATGTTTCATATTTCAATAAGGCTTCTGCAATTAATTTATGCGTTTCACGATTTGATTGAATAATTTCAGCTGCTTTATTACGTGCTTCATTCAACAATGCTCGAACTTCTTCATCAATTTCATATGCAGTACGTTCTGAAATAGATTTTTGTGGAGTTTGAGCACCAAACATAGCATGATTACCTTCGTATTGAACAGGTCCGAGTTTTTCACTCATACCATACTCTGTAACCATTGCACGCGCCATTTGTGTAGCTTGCTCAAAGTCGTTTGATGCACCTGTTGTTTGGACATTAAAGATGATTTCTTCAGCAACACGTCCACCCATCAAACCAGCTAATTGTTCTTTCATATCTTCTTTAGATAGCAACATTTGATCTTCTTTTGGAAGAGCAATCATGTAACCACCTGCACGACCACGTGGAACAATTGTTACCTTATGAACGACACGCGCATTTGATAAGACTAACCCTACGATAGTGTGCCCGGCTTCGTGATAAGCAACCATTTCACGTTCTTTTTGAGAAACAGTTTTATCTTTCTTAGAAGGCCCTGCAATAACGCGGTCTTCTGCCTCATCAATATCAGAAGCATCAATGACTGATTTGTTACGACGGGCAGCAACTAATGCCGCTTCGTTCAATACATTTTCTAAATCAGCACCAACAAAACCTGGAGTTTGTTGTGCTACTAACTTCAAATCCACATCTTCTGCTAGAGGTTTATTTCTAGCATGGACTTTCAGAATTGCTTCGCGTCCTTTAACATCTGGACGACCAACCAATACTTTTCTGTCAAAACGACCTGGACGAAGAAGGGCTGGATCTAGAACATCTGAACGGTTCGTTGCCGCAATGACAATTATCCCTTCATTTCCTTCAAAACCATCCATTTCAATCAAGAGTTGGTTCAAGGTTTGTTCACGTTCATCATTACCTCCACCAAGACCGACACCACGTTGGCGACCAACGGCATCAATTTCATCGATGAAGATAATAGCTGGCGCTGCTTTTTTAGCGTCCTCAAAGAGTGAACGTACACGGCTGGCACCGACACCAACGAACATTTCTACGAAGTCAGAACCTGAAATACTAAAGAACGGTACTCCAGCTTCTCCTGCTACTGCTTTAGCAAGTAATGTTTTACCAGTTCCCGGAGGTCCCTCTAAGAGAACACCAGCTGGGATACGAGCACCTAATTTTGTAAAGCGTTTTGGATCTTTCAAGAATTCAACAACTTCAACAAGTTCTTGTTTTTCTTCTTCAGCTCCTGCTACATCTGAAAAGCGTACTTTGATATCTTCCTTATTAGCAGCCTTAGCTTTACTGCGTCCAAAACTCATCGGATTGCGTCCGCTGTTTCCTCCCATATTTCCCATCATAGAAAATAGGAAGAAGAATAAAATAGCAAATGGCACTACCGAAACTAGGATGTTAATCCACATACCACTTGAGCTTTCGTGCTTGACTTCAACTTGTGTTTGGTGTTCACCAGCTAGTTTTTGCAAATCTGCTACAGTAGTATCCGATGGAAGAATAATACTTGTAAATTTTTCTACTTTTGTTGCAGAAGGTGTGAAAAACTGAATACCTGTTTCCGGTTTTTCTGTTTTAGCAGTTTTATAGACACCAGACACTTCAATAATACTACCACTTGGTTGATAGGTTATTTCTTTTACATTGTCATTAGTGATTTCCTGCACCAATTCTGAGTATTTAATTTGTTGACTGTGCCCGGCAACTCTCCCAGCGAAAAAGTACTGGAATCCCGTTACTAGCAAGAAAATCATCAACAAATAAAGAAATGGATTTTTTATAAAACCATTATTTTGTTTTTGCATTCAACAACTTACCCTTCTATTTTGAGTAAACTTCCTCTTTCAATACGCCTACATAAGGAAGGTTACGATAATTTTCATTATAGTCTAAACCATAGCCTACAACGAATTCATTTGGAATTGTAAAACATGTATAATCTGCTTCAATTTCTACAGTACGTCCTTCTGGTTTATCCAGCATAGTAACAATCTTAACAGACGCTGCTTCTCTAGCAGTAAACATATCTCTCAAACTTTTTAATGTTTGTCCAGTATCAATAATATCTTCTACAAAGACAATGTGTCTACCTTTAACATCTTGAGTGACATCTTGTTTGATATTAATGACACCACTACTTACAGTTCCACCATGATAACTAGAAACCATCATAAAATCCATTTCAAGGTGAGTGTCGATATATTTGACTAATTCTGCCATAAAAGGAATAGATCCTTTTAAAATTCCAACTAAAATCGGATTTTTCCCTTCATAATCTTTTGTCAATTGAGCACCTAACTTCTTAGCTGCTTCTGTAATTTCATCTTGCGAAATCATAATTTTCTTGATGTCTTGTTCTAACATGATTTTACCTATCTATTTTTTCTATATAAAGTACAGTGTTCATTATATCATTTTTCGTTTTTATACTCAAATCACTGAGTTCAATTCCTAAAATTGAACAAATCTTTCCGAATTGCTCAACAATAATCGCATTTTTTCGTTTTTCTGCAGGAATTTTTAAATCAATAAAAAGTCGCCTTACTTTTTTTTGATGACCATTTATTATCAAATAATCACCTGGCTGTCGATGCCGCAAAATCAATGATGTTTCACGGGAAACATTTATTTGTTGAACATTTTCACCTTTTAGAGGAATTCCAAATGAAAATAGAAAACCTTCATAATAAACTTGATTTTGATAGTTTAACACACACTCACTACTTTTTTCATCAGACTTTGGTCTGATTTTACCAATTTGAAAGTGCTGGTATTCTTTTATAAGTTCATAACCATTTTTTATATTATGGCGATATTGACTCTTAGTTTTTAAAATATGATGAATTTCTTGAAATTGTTCTCTTGTTACATTTAAATCAGCAAAACGACTAAGGTATTGTTGTAGTAAAACTCCTTGCGTTGCTTCACTAAAAGATAAAAACTGAGTTAAATCTTCTACATCAACTGCTTGAGATAATTCAGCCAGAGCAATTTGATAGTCAGAAACTTCTTTTCCAAACTCTAAAATTGCTTTTTTTACCTGAACATTTTCTTTTTCTAACTGTGGCAGATAGAGGTTGCGAATACGATTGCGAAGATAGTGATTTTCTTTATTCGTTGAATCTTCAAAATGCTCAATTTCAGGAAAATCCTTCTTATAAAAAGACAACAAAGGACGAATCAACTCTCCCTTATCAAACATTTGTCTTTCTTTAATAGCTGATAAATGGTGTAGTCTAACACCTCTAATCAATCGCATAAAGATCGTCTCAACTTGATCATCTGCATGATGAGCTGTTACAAGAGCTGTAGATGAAGTTTTCTCCATCACTTCTCTAAAGAATTCATAGCGAAATTGACGAGCATTCGCTTCTGAAAAATCTCCAGTAAAACAAGCTACATAAATTGGAACTCCAGCTTGTTCAGCTAATTTTCTTAATTCATTTTCTTCATTATCTGACTCTGGTCGTTGTTTATGATTTACATGAGCTAAAAACAATTCAATACCAAGTTCTTTTTGATAGGTCAAAAGAAGTTGAAAAAGAAACATCGAATCCAATCCACCAGACAAGGCCAGCACAACTCTTGAATGTCCTTCAAAGTAACCTTTTTCTAGAAAATGATTTAAAAAATCGCGGTCTCTCATTTTAGGACCTCGTAGACATCCTTAGCAATTTTAGAAATAGTATCGTAATCAGAATTTTTGGTAAAGATTGAAACAACGAAAGGAGAATCTGTATAGACTATTCCCACATCGTGTTTAAATTCATCTGCATCCCCAATTTTATGGGCTACCTTAGCAGAAATATTCTTAGCAATCCGCTGATTATCAAAAGATGTTTGTGAAAGAGATTCTAAAACAAAACCATTCTGATTATAAATAGATTCCATAACTTGACCAGCCATTTTAGCTGAAGCCATCTTATCTGTCACATCCCATTCTTCACCTGCGATAGTAGCCATTTCTTTTTTAAAGGCTTCATCTGATTTATTCGTAATATAATAAGCGAGAATATTATGAGCTACATTGTCAGATTCTTTTGCAGTTTTTGTGATTAAATCTTTGATTGTGTATTCTTTATTGTCCGCTGTTTTAGGGAGACTTCCGCTTCCTTCCGGTTTATAAGAACCAGGGAAATCATTAACTTCGGAAACATACTTCAATTTCGTGTCAAGTTGGTAATCACCTTGATTGATTTTTTCCTGAACAGAATAAAGATAAGGTAATTTCATAACACTAGCAGCATACATTTTCTGATTTTCATTAATGCCAGCTTCCTTACCTGTACTCAATTGTTTAATATAAATAGAGAACTGTTCATTTTGATAATTTGCAGATAGCAACTCTTGTACTTTCTGAATACGATTATCATCATCGGAAATATAATCCGTCGAAATCCAGCCCGTTTGCTTGATATGTATGAATTCACGACCTTCAGCAAAAATAGACATATCTGCTTCAACTTCTTGATAAGGCGCTAAAGTAGACTTTAATTCTTGTTGATCATAAGGACTATTATAAACGACAAATCCCGGTTCTAGCCATACTCGTTTAGAAAAATCGTTTACGATGGAACTATCGTATAAAAGTCGTTTATCAGCCATTACAAATTGATTATTTGACAATTTAAAGACAGGTTGTCCTTGTTTATTTAATCGCCATTCTAAAACAGATAATTTTGTTTCTGCATTTACTTTACCCGATTCATTAATCAGGTCTTCTGTAGAATAAACTGGCGTCTCACCATAAAATTTTGGAGATTCTATAGTATCTTGATAATAAAAATGATACGGAGTATGAGTTAAAGAATAAACTTCTTGTTTTGGAATGATAACTGGATTCTCAGTGCTTACTACTTGAACGCTTTTTAGGAAAATAGGAAGTAGTAATATCACTAAAAATTTACGCATTCTTTTTCCCCTCTTCTTCTTGTAGCCGTAACAGATGATTCTTTTGAGCTAACTCATCTAATTTTTCATCTGACTGACTTAAAAATTTTTCGATAATATCTAATAAATTTTCCATTTCGCATTACCTAGGAAGTAAGTCCGGAATTGTATAAACTTCCTCCCATGTTTTTGAATAATAATATTTTGCACGGGAATATTTAGCCGCATAGGATTCATCTTTTAGCTTAGTTGCTAAACTAGCTTCTTTATCCTTTTCATCGCTCAAGTCCTGATATTGTTTTTTCAAATCAGCTAGTTGCTGGCGACGTGTTAGTAATTGTTGGTAACTTTGTGCTAAATTGTAAGTTGGTAAGATGAATAGCAACATAATCAAAATCAAAACCCAACCCATAAAACGATTACGTTTTTGACGTTCTTCCATCATGTATTTACGTCGTTGGTGTTCATTTTGAATAAATGAATTATTCATTTGGACTATTTTTTTATACATCGTCTTCTACCCTTGTTTCACTGATAATTTCATACATTCCAGCTGCATCTTCTTTTTTTGTGCTATCTTTCATTTCGAGCACCTTTACAAGCAACAATTTATTTCCAAAACGAATTTCAACCTGATCATTGATTTTTAAATCAGTTGAACTTTTAGCAAGGATACCATTAACCTTGATTCGCCCTTTATCTGCAACTTCCTTAGCTACCGTACGGCGTTTAATAATTCGTGATACTTTTAAATATTTATCTAATCTCATCTTATAATACCTCAAATTATTATTGTACCATTTTTATCCCTTTTATAGAAGAAAAAAGGTAAGCCCTAATGTGACTCTTTTAAGTCTTTTATCTTCGCTAACGATTCTCCAAAGGTTAAGAGTCCTTCTAAAATCTCATAGTCTTTTTTATTTCGAATATCAAAAACAACTTCGATTAAACCTTGATTTTCAGAAATATTAGCCTTCAAATTTGTCTGAGAAAGAGCCTGGAAATAATCTTGTGTTAAAAATAGTTGTTGGGATATCTTTTCAAATTGAATGACAAGCTTATTATTTCTTCTTTCAACACGATTGACAAAAACTTTATCAAGATAAGCTTTAGCTAATCCAATTTCTAAGAGGTAAGCAACTACATCTGGATACTCTCCAAATCGGTCTATCAACTCATCTTGTAATTCTTCGTAATTGACACGGTTGTCAATTTGACGAATTCTCTTGTAAATCTCAATTTTATGTCGTTCATCCGAAATATACTCATCTGGAAGATAGGCATCAATTTGTAGAATTAACTCAGCATTTCCTTTTTCACGTTTCTTATCAGTTCCATTCTTCTTAGCAATTGCTTCTTCCAGTAATTGAGAATAGAGTTCAAAACCAACAGAATCGATAAAACCTGACTGCGAACTTCCTAAAAGATTACCCGCTCCACGAATGGATAAATCACGCATGGCAATTTTGAAACCAGAACCCAATTCAGTGAAACCTTTAATTGCCTCCAATCTCTTCTCAGAAACTTCTGTCAATGATTTATCTGGTCTATACATAAGATAGGCATAAGCAATACGATTACTACGACCAACCCGACCTCTTAATTGATACAAGGTTGACAATCCCATATGATCCGCATTTTCGATAAACAAGGTATTGGCATTTGGAATGTCTACCCCTGTTTCAATGATTGTTGTTGTTACTAAAATATCATATTCACCTTCAATAAAGTCAAGTAGTGTATTCTCCAAACGAATTTCACTCATTTGACCATGAACAAAACCAATAGAAGCTTCTGGAATCAGTTCTTGTAACTCTGAAACCTTCTTTTCAATCGTGTCAACTTTATTGTAAAGATAGTAAACCTGACCACCACGATCAATTTCTCTCAATACAGCATCTCGAATGACACGATCATTCTGTTCAAGGACATAGGTTTGTACAGGATATCGATTGGTTGGGGGAGTTTCGATGACAGATAAATCTCGAATACCTAGCATAGACATATGTAGAGTTCGAGGAATTGGTGTAGCTGTCAAAGTTAAGACATCAACCTTCTTTTTTAATTCCTTCAAAGCTTCCTTATGTTTGACACCAAAACGTTGTTCTTCATCGATGATGATTAATCCTAAATCAGCAAATTCAACATCTTTAGACAAAACTCGATGGGTTCCTATCAGGATATCAACTTGGCCTTTTTTCAATTTTTCAAGTGTTTCAGTCTGCTCTTTTTTACTTCTAAAACGACTCAAAACATCTACATTGACAGCAAATTGCTCAAATCTTTCCTTAAAATTACTATAATGTTGCTGAGCCAAAACTGTAGTAGGTACTAAAACAACAACCTGTTTATGATTGTTGACAGCCTTAAAAGCAGCTCGCATGGCCACCTCAGTCTTACCAAAACCAACATCTCCAACTAAAAGTCTATCCATTGGTTGAGAAGCCTGCATATCTTTCTTAATTTCTTCGATACTTCGAAGTTGATCTTCAGTTTCAACATAAGGAAAAGCCTCATCAAAAGCAACTTGATCTTCATCATCTTTTGAAAATGCAAAACCTTCAAGTTGACTCCTCTCTGCATATAACTTAATTAAGTCATCTGCAATGTCTTCAACTTGATTTTTAACTTTTTGCTTAGCTTTTTTAAAACGTCCATCGTTTAATTTGTTTAACTTTGGAGCCTTACCGTCACTTGAAACATACTTAGATAAGGTTTGGATTTGTTCTACAGGGATAGAAATTCGATCTCCATTTTGATATTGGATACTTACATAATCTCGGTGAATCCCTTTGAGTTCAATCGTTTCTATTCCTAAATATTGACCAATCCCATGAATTTGATGAACAACATAATCTCCTTTTTGGAGTTCACTATAATCCTTTAATCTTTCAGCATTACTGATATTTTGTCTTCTGTATTTGCGTTTAATTTTCTTTTTGAAAATTTCATATTCAGTGATGAATACAAGATTCTCATCCACAAAATGAAAACCATGACGAAGGTTTCCTTCAACAAGATTGACAGTTCCTTTACAGATTTCACTTTGATTACTATTGTCAACTTTAATGCTATATTCATCAAGAATCGTTGACAGTTTTTTTAGTTCTGTTTGGCTACTTGATTGAAGAACAATCGTATATTTTAATTTTTTATAGCGTTCAATTTCTTCTTTCAGAAAAGAAAACTGATTGAAGAATTCTTGCATTGGATATTGATTAAATTGATAAAGATGATCAAATTTTAGATTTCCAAGTCCCTTTTGAAAATTAGAAAAGAAGCTAGCTGGTAAATATTTTTTAAACTGACTTTCTACGTCAGCAAAATATTGTAAACTTGATACAGCTTTACTGTTGTGTAAATCCTCTGTAAAGTAGCTAGCTGTTTCCTTATCAAAAATATCATACTGATTCATAATTTTTTGAAAATCATCAAAGATAATAGGCACTTGGTTCAAGTAGTCAATCAAGGTCCACTGTTTTTTATAAAAAACAGACAAAAATTTACGAATATCAGCATGAAGAACTTGCTCTTTCGCACAACTAAAAACTTCTTCTAAGTACGACTTTAATGTAGGTGAAATAGTTTTATCCATCTCATGTTCTAAGAATTGTTGACCACGATGATAATCTTCAGTAGCTAGTAAAATATCACTAGCTGGGTAGATTGAGACTTGAGATTGACTATCTTTTGATAATTGTGTATCTGCGTCGAATTCTCTAATCCCATCTATTTCATCACCAAAAAATTCTATTCGGTAAGGAGATAGTTGTGAAGTTTCAAAGATATCTAAAATATCCCCTCGAAGACTAAATTCACCTTGACTTTGAACTTGAGTAACTTTTTTATAACCAAGTGAAATCAATTGACTTTTTAATTCTCTTTGTTCACACTCTTCGCCAACTTCAAGTTTTAACACACTGTTATCAAAGACTTGAGGATCTGGTAAGAATAAACGGCTAGCTGCCATGTTACAAACTAGTATTCCTTTTTGAGATTTATCTCTTAGAAAACGCAAGGCTTCAACTCTTGAAAAAATCTTTTCTTGAGACGATACTAAAAATTCTACCATTGGTGAATCATCTACTAAAAATGGATAAACCATATCAGTACCCAGGATAGAAATTAAATCATTTACTAGACGATCAGCTTCTCCATAAGTAGATGTCATTACTATAATCTTGTTCTGATTTTTAACACTACTTGCAATAGCTAAAGACTTTGCTGAACCAGAGAGACCTAGTAGTAATTCCCTCTGCTTGAGAGATAAATGTTCACTCCATAATTGTATCTGCTTGTTCTCTAAAAAGAATTCGATTAATGACATTCCCTTACCCATTGTATTTCTGCATTATTTTTTCAAAGTTTTTCTCTTGTAAATAACAATTTACAGCATCGTCAACCTTGTCAATAGACTGTAAAATACCTATATAGTCATCCTTGTCAAATTTACTCAAAACGTGGTGAACAACAGACATTCCTTTTTTAGGTCTACCGATACCAATCTTTACACGATTGAAAACCTGTGTACCAATATGTTGGATAATTGACTTGATACCATTATGACCGCCAGCTGATCCTTTAGCGCGAAGTCGAATTTTTCCTACTTCCATGTCAAGATCATCGTAAATAATCAGTAAATCTTCGATATCTAAACCATAGTAGGTTAATAAAGCATGAACTGCTTTCCCACTTTCATTCATAAAAGTAGTGGGTTTTACCAGATAAATTTTTTCACCATTAAGGAAAAATGAAGCTAATTCAGCTTGGAATATTTTATCGTGTGTAAAAGATACATTCTGTTTTTTTGCTAGTTGGTCAATCAACATAAAACCAACATTATGCTTTGTCTCAAAATATTTATCCCCTGGATTTCCCAATCCTACAAGTAATTTTGTCATTTAAATTTCCTTTCAAAAGCTAAAAGGGTTGGAATTTTTTTCCAACCTAATTGACACTATTAAAAATGTTGATTATACGTTAAAGCGGAATTCCATAATATCGCCATCTTGAACGACATATTCTTTTCCTTCTTCACGCAAGCGTCCAGCTTCTTTTACCGCCTTTTCAGAGCCGTATTTAATCAAATCATCATAAGACATAGTCACTGCACGAATAAAGCCTTTTTCGAAGTCAGAGTGGATAATTCCAGCAGCTTGAGGAGCTTTCATGCCACGTTTAAAGGTCCAAGCACGAACTTCTTTTTCACCAGCTGTGAAGTAAGTTCCAAGTCCTAATAGATGGTAAGCTGCACGAGTCAACTTGTCCACACCTGATTCTGTCAAACCAATGGCTTCAAGAAACTCTTTTTTATCTTCATCGTCTAACTCAGAAATTTCTTCTTCAGCACGCGCTGAAATGACTACTACCTCTGCATTTTCTGTTGCTGCGAATTCACGAATTTTCTTCACATAATCAATAGAGTCTGGGTCTCCAACAACATCCTCATCCACATTTGCTACATAAAGAACTGGTTTCGTAGTTAAGAGGAAAAGACCTTTAACAACCTTTTGCTCTTCATCTGTAAATTCAATGGTACGTGCTGACTTACCGTCTTCAAGGACAGGTTTAATCTTTTGGAGAACGTTAAATTCTGCAACTGATTCCTTATCTTTTTGCGTACGTGCCATCTTTTCCACACGCGTATAGCGTTTATTAACAGATTCTAAGTCAGCAAGAATCAATTCTAGGTTAATGGTATCAATATCTGCTAATGGATCTACAAAAGCATCTTCACGACCTTGCTCACGCATGACATTCTCATCATCAAAGGCACGAACTACATGGACAATGGCATCAACTTCACGTATATTGGCCAAGAATTTATTTCCAAGACCTTCTCCTTTTGATGCACCTTTTACAATCCCTGCAATATCTGTAAATTCAAAGGTTGTTGGAACTGTCTTCTTAGGAGTAATCATTTCAGTCAATTTTTGTAGACGTTCATCTGGAACTTCTACCATCCCAACGTTTGGGTCAATAGTTGCAAATGGATAGTTTGCAGCCTCTGCTCCTGCTTTTGTAATTGCATTAAATAGGGTTGATTTACCAACGTTTGGCAAACCCACGATACCTGCTGTTAAAGCCATAATTTCTCATTCTCCGTTCACATTTCAATCTTCAATATTATAACACAAAAAGGGAAAACTTGCTAACCCTCTAACTACTTGCATTTAGTCGATAATTTTACTCATTTTTCTTTCAAAATCATAGCGACTCATCATGACAACATGATCACAATTACTGCATTTTATTTTGATATCTGCACCTAAACGTGTAATTTCCCAACGATTGGCTTTTTTACCTGTAGACTTGATTGTACAAGCGTGTGGTTTTTTCATTTCAACAAAATTTCCAACTTGATACATACTACTCTCCTTTTCATATTTCTGATTATATCATAAAAGAGGTGAGCTAGGCTCAACCTCTTTAACTTAATTTGTACGAACTGGTGTAATCAGCTGCATGAAATCTTCATCTGTATCAGCTGGTACCAAGGTAAATGGACGAACTGCTGAAATGAAACTGATTGTTACCTTTTCACTATTCAAGGCTTTTAGTGCTTCAATCAAGTAAGTTGGGTTAAAGCTAATAGTTAAATCTTCACCAGATACAGCAATTGTATCGATTTCTTCGTTTACTTTACCAACTTCTGGAGAATTTACATGAGCTGTAACTACTCCTTGTTTGATTTCTAATTTTACAGTTCCATTTTGAGTAGCACTTGATAAAAGACGTGCACGTTCCATAGATTGACGTAGATTCACAACATCAAAAGTTACTGTCGTATTAAAATCTGTTGGAATCAGACGATCTGTATCAGGATAATTACCTTCTAAGAGACGTGTATAGAAGCTAATATTTTCGCTTCTAAAGAGAATTTGGTTGTTTGCGAAGAAAATCTCTACTGTTTCGATATCGTCCGTAAAAACAGCTGAAAATTCGCGTAGAGAGCGACTTGGGATAACAACATCAAAATTATCACTATTTTTTTCAAGAGTTAATTTTTTCTGGCTGAGACGATGTGAGTCTGTTGCTACTGTTTTTAATTCTTGATGATTACTTAGGACAAAGTGTACACCAGTCAAGATTGGACGGCTTTCTTGTACACTAGCAGCAAAAGCAGTTTCATTGATAATTTTCTTAAGAAGTTTTGTTTCAAGAACTAGAGGATTACTTGCTGAAATTTCCTGAATACGTGGATACTGTTCGCTGTCTTTTCCTTTCAGAGTAATTTCTGATTTTCCACTTGTTAGTACAATTTGATGTTGTTCAATTTCTTTAAAATCAAGAGTCACATCTGGAAGACTAGAAACAACATTGATAAAGAAAGAAGCTTCTAAAAGAATTGATCCTAAAGAGTTAATCAAAAGACCTGCATTTTCATCTTTTTGAGAAATGAAATTCTCAATTGAAATTTGACCATTTGATCCAATTAATGTAATTCCTTCGTTAGTCACATCAATTTTAATAGTTGATAAAACAGGAATAGCATTTTTTGAATTAATAGCACGTTTTGTAATATTTAATGATTGCAGGAATAAATTTTTATTAATAGAAAAATGAATCATGGAATCTCCTTTATTTATTTTTATTATTAGAAGGTTAATAGTAATAGTAGGCTGTGTGAAATCTGTGGAAAACCAAGTTTAGTTTAGAAAAATCAAGAAGTTATACTTGTTTAAAATTTGTTAATAAATCAGTAAAATTTTAAAGACTTATCCACAAGTTATTTAATTTTCTTTTTGATGGTTTCGATTTCTATACGTAATTTATCATCAGTTTCAATCATAGATTTGATTTTTGCATGAGCATGAATGACGGTTGTATGATCTTTACCACCAAATTCTTTTCCGATTTTTGGAAGACTGTTATCAGTTAATTCTCTAGCTAGGTACATAGCAACTTGGCGAGCTAGAACAATACTCTGAACACGTCTAGTTCCCTTCATCTCCTTAACGCTCACATCATAAAATTTTCCGACTTCCTCTTGGATTTTTTCAATCGGAATGACGATCATGGTGCTGACGCTTTGTTTTCTAGCACGTATAGCCTCAGATGCAATATCCACAGTTATAGTGTTGATTTGTTTAACTTTAGCCATGAGACTAATATCTTTGAGCGCACCTTCTAATTCACGTACATTTGAATCAAACTGGCCAGCCAAATATTCGATTGTGTCAGGTTGAAAATGATAATCTAAATCCTCTGTTTTACTATTTAGGATAGCGATACGAGTTTCAAAATCAGGTGGAGTAATATCCGTTGTTAATCCCCATGAGAAGCGCGTGACAAGTCGTTCAGGTAGATTTTCTAGTTGTTCTGGCCTACGGTCACTCGTTAAAACGATCTGTTTATTATTACTATGAAGGTTATTAAATGTGTTGAAAAACTCTTCCTGAGTTTGCACTTTATTTCCACTGAGAGATTGAATATCATCAATAAGAAGGAGATCTATACTTCGATAGGTTTTTTTAAAATTATCCATATCATTGAGTCTTAGATGATCTAAAAATTCATTAATAAAGCTTTCAGCAGGAATATATTTTACACGCGTATTAGGATTTTTTTTGAGAATTTCGTTCCCCAAAGCATTGAGCAAGTGAGTTTTTCCTAAACCGGGTCCACCATATATAAACAGAGGATTATAAGTTAATCCAGGATCTTCAGAGACAGCTAAAGCAGCAGACTTAGCCCAAATATTTCCATCACCTTGGATAAAATTATCAAAAGTATAGATGTCTCTTAATCCTGTTTCTGAATAGGGTATAGATTTTTTAATTTCTTCCTGTTGATGATTACTGTTTTCAACATTGCTTGCTATATCGGAGGTATTAGAATCTTCTTTAGTCAATACATATTGAGCTTTTATTTCAGTATCATAGATTTGAAAACCGACAGCTACAATAATATCATTGAGTTTTGTACTCCAAACCATTTCCATTTCAGATCTGGGCAAAAATATGGTAGCTACATTTCCCTCAACCTTTATTAATTCAGCAGGTGTTGCGTAGAAATCAAACATTGATCGAGTCAATCTCTCTTTAGCTAATTCTAAAATCTGATTCCAAAATTGTTTTTCTTTCAACAACAAACTCCTCCTTTTCTAAATGGTGTAATCTTAAACACTATTTTATCACATAGAAAGCAATTTTTCCACAACTTGTGAAAAACAATCCACAATGTTTAAAAGATTTATCCACAACTTGTGGATAAAAGGTTTAGATTTTGATTTAATAGACTTTTTCTATACTAATCCAGTGGATAAGTATGTGAGTTTAGAAAAATAAAATAACAGCCTTATTTCAGGCTGTTAATAAAACGTTGGTATTCTTCTTGATTATGAAAAGAGATAGTTATTTTTCCTGCCTCTTTTTTTTGAAGGACGATTTGGACATCTAATCCCAACAATTTTTTCAAATTTTCTTCTTCTTCTTTGATAAAGTGATCTTTTTCTTTGGTTTTCTTCTTATTTTTTTCTTCTTTAAGTAGATGTTCCACCTGCCGAACTGATAAATCCTCTTTCTGAATGCGATTGAGTAAATTTTTTTGTTCTTTCAAAGGTAGTTGGATTAGAAGTCTAGCATGTGCTTGAGACAATTTTCCAGTTTCTACTTCTTTTAAAATAAAATCAGGGAGCGTTAGCAATCGAACAAGATTAGTGATATAAGGGCGTGATTTCCCCATTTTTTCAGCAATGTCTGCATGAGTATATCCTTTATCAATTAAAGATTGATAAGCTTTTGCTTCTTCAATCGGATTTAAGTCTTCTCGTTGTAAATTTTCAATGATTGAGTGAACCATCATATCCTGATCAGATAATTTTTTGATGATTACAGGAATTTCTGATAGCCCAGCTGCTATCGATGCCCGATACCGTCTTTCTCCAGCTAGGATTTCATATCCGATAACTGGAGATTGACGGACAATAATGGGTTGAATTAAACCATTTTCTTTAATAGATTGGGCAAGTTCTTGAATTTTTTCTTTTGAGAATTCTTTACGAGGTTGATAGGGATTTTTTTGAATATCACTGATACGAATTAGTTTGAGTTCTTCCATATTTCTACAGTATCATATCTTTAATATTCTGTAAAGTAGGTTTACAAATATGTAAACTATTAATTTAAATCACTTGTACTCTTATCTAGTTTGATTGTAGTTTTTTCTTCTTTACCATTACGGTAATAAGTTACAGTCATTTCATCACCAATAGAGTGACTGTAAAGTGCATTTTGTAATTCAGTAGTAGAAGAAATTTTAGTATCATCTATTTTTGTGATAACATCATATTGTTGTAAATGTCCATTTGCAGGCATGTTCTTTTGAACAGAACGAACAGCTACACCAGAAGTAACGTTGTTAGGAAGTTTTAATTTTTGAAGGTCAGCTGTGCTGAGGTTTGTTAAGTTAACCATGTGGATACCAAGCGCTGGTCGAGTTACTTTTCCATCTTTTTCTAATTGTTTAATAATATTAATAACATCATTTGCAGGAATAGCAAAACCAAGGCCTTCTACAGATGTTCCACCATTTGAGGCAATTTTACTTGATGTAATACCGATAACTTCTCCCTGAATGTTAATCAAAGGACCTCCAGAGTTACCAGGGTTAATAGCTGTGTCTGTTTGGATGGCATTTGTTGAAATGGCTTGACCATCTTCAGCTTTCAAAGAAACATGTCTGTTCAAGCTTGATACAATCCCTTGAGTAACTGTATTTGCATATTCTGAACCTAAAGGACTACCGATTGCGATAGCCGTTTCTCCAACAGCTAATTGACTTGAATCACCAAACTCAGCAACTGTAGAAACTTTTTCTGAAGATATTTTTACTACTGCAATATCAGAATAGGTATCAGAACCAACAATTTCACCTGGGACTTTTGTTCCATCAGTCAAACGAACGTCAACTTTTTTAGCGCCATTAATAACGTGAGTATTAGTAACTAAATAGGCAGATTCACCTTCTTTTTTATAAATAACACCAGAACCTTCACTGTTAATTTGTTCAGTGTTTGAATCTGTATCAGTATCATCAGTTCCAACAAAACCACCTTGAGAGTTTTCTGAATAAGTGATAATCGATACAACTGCATCTTTAACTTTATCTACAGCCTGTGTGGTAGAATTTTCATTTTTCGAAGCAGTCTGAGTGACTGCTGCACTATTTTGTTCTCCACCTCCTTGCTTTTGGTTGAACTGAAGAACAGCCAAACTTCCTAATAGACCACTAAAAAAGCTAATAAGAATAACTAGTAAAAGTTGTCCAATTGTTTTTGAAAACTTGTTTAAGTTTTTCATAGAATCCTCCATATTTGATTAATTAGTGAAAGTATAAGATTATTAACTTAATTCTAACTTAAAAAACTTAAGTTTTCAACAATCTGTGGATAATTGTTGAAAATTTGTGAATTTATTGTGTTTTTCACCTTTTTCATTTGTGAATAAGATGTGAATAGAACACGATTATGGTAAAATAGAAGCATGAAAATTAAACTTGTAACAGTTGGAAAACTAAAAGAAAAGTATCTCAAAGATGGAATTGCAGAATATTCTAAAAGAATATCACGATTTGCTGCCGTAGAAATGATCGAATTAGCTGATGAAAAGACTCCCGATCGTGCTAGTGATTCTGAAAATGAAAAAATCTTGGATTTAGAGGGAAATCGAATCCTTTCCAAAATTGGGGATAGAGAATTTGTTGTCGTTTTAGCTATTGAAGGGAAAACCTTGTCTTCTGAAGAATTCAGTAAACAGTTAGAACAAGCATCTATTAATGGTTTTTCAACCTTAACCTTTGTTATCGGTGGGAGTTTAGGACTCTCTCCTCAAGTAAAAAAGCGTGCGAATCTATCCCTTAGTTTTGGTCGTTTAACTCTTCCTCACCAATTAATGCGTCTAGTTCTTGTAGAACAGATATATCGAGCCTTTACCATCCAACAAGGTTCTCCCTATCATAAATAGGATTGACTATTTTCGATTATTTTGATAAGATAAACTAGTTAGGTCTCATAGCTCAGCTGGATAGAGCATTCGCCTTCTAAGCGAACGGTCGCAGGTTCGAATCCTGCTGGGATCATATACTAGATTTAACGCTGGGGAAACCCAGCGTTTTTTGTAAAAATTGACAGTTCAGGTACAAAAATGTGCAGTTGAGAATGATCACTTATAATATAAATCACATTTTGTATAATAGATTGGTAAGTTCATTTATAAGAAAAAAGAGAAAACATTATAGGGAGATATAATGGATTTATTGAAAATACTCATAGTTATTCTTCATATTCTTATTCTAACAAATAGCTATGAACTCATTTGTAAGGCAACAAAAAAAGAAAGATATCTGTTTATTTCTTGGGTATTTATATTACAGTTTATAGTTGAAGTTTTATTCTATTTTATTTATCTAGATGGATTTGGAATGGAAAAAATTTCATTTACCTGTATTATATTTTTTTATTTAATAGGGTTAAAAAAGTTTGATAAATACAAAGCTATTTTTATCAGTCTGCTATTGTCTTTATTATATCATAGCACTCATACTTTTTTATCCGTAACCATATCCTCTGTTACAGGTGATTCTTTTGTAACCAAATATGAAGATTTGTTTTTTGTAGTAGTTTTATTGCTGACTTATTTTGTAATAAAAAAAATTATTTTTTATTTTCACTTGGAGCTCAATTATTTTGATAAAGATTACCTCTATTCATTTTTTAAAAAGGTCATCTTTGCTTTCTTTGCTTTACAAATCCTATTATTCATTTCAGATATAGTAAGTAATTATGTGCATTTTAATAGTTTTGGTAGTATTTTAGCAACAATTGTCTTTATTTGTTTATTACTAATCTTCTTTGCAATGAATGCCAAGAAGGTCCAAGTTGAAAGAGAAATTGCTCTAAATCAGAAAAAATTTGAACAAGAACATTTACAGACTTACACAGATGAAATTGTGGCTTTGTATAATGAAATCCGTGGTTTTCGTCATGATTATGCAGGGATGCTTGTCAGTATGCAAATGGCAATTGACAGTAAAGATTTACAGGAAATTGACAGAATTTACAATCAAGTTCTAGTCAAAGCTAATCAAAAATTACGTTCAGATAAGTATACATACTTTGATTTAAACAATATAGAAGATTCAGCTTTACGAAGTTTAATTGCTCAATCTATTGTATATGCAAGAAATAAGGACGTAGAGTTTACACTAGAAGTAAAGGATATTATCACAAGGTTGTCAATTGATTTACTTGATCTTGTGCGTATTATGAGCGTTTTATTGAACAATGCTGTCGAAGGTGCTGCAGAAAGTTACTTGAAACAAATGGAGGTTGCAGTGATTAAGATGGATTTAGAAACAGTTATCGTGATTCAAAATTCGTGTAAATATACTATGACGCCTTCAGAAGACTTGTTTGAACTAGGTTTTTCTACTAAAGGTAGAAATAGAGGAATTGGTCTTAATAATGTCAAAGATATTTTGGATAAGTATGAAAATATCATTTTAGAGACAGAGATGGAAGATAGTAAGTTTAGACAGATTATTAGATTTAAGAGAGAGTTTGAATGAAAGTATTAATTTTAGAAGATGTTATTCAACATCAAGTCAGATTAGAAAGAACCTTGGATGAAATTTCAAAGGAATTAAATATTCCTATTTCTTATAAAACAACAGGTAAAGAACGAGAATTTAAGGAATATATCGAAAATGATGAAGTAAACCAGCTTTATTTTCTAGATATTGATATTCATGGTGTTGAGAAAAAAGGATTTGAGGTAGCACAGTTTATTCGTCGCCACAATCCCTATGCAATTATCGTATTTATTACTAGTAGATCAGAATTTGCTACCTTAACTTACAAATATCAAGTATCAGCCTTGGATTTTGTTGATAAAGATATCAATGATGAATTATTTAAAAAACGTATCGAACAGAGTATCTTATATACCAAAAGTATGCTGCTTGAAAATAAAGATGTTGTGGATTATTTTGACTATAATTACAAGGGAAATGATTTAAAAATTCCCTACCATGATATTTTATATATTGAAACAACAGGAGTATCTCATAAATTAAGGATTATTGGTAAGAATTTTGCCAAAGAATTTTATGGTACTATGGCGGATATTCAAGAAAAAGATAAAGATACTCAAAGATTTTATTCTGCTCATAAATCATTTCTTGTCAATGTAGGAAATATTAGGGAAATTGATCGAAAAAATTTAGAAGTGGTTTTTTATGAGGATCATCGTTGTCCAATTACCCGTCTAAAGGTACGGAAATTAAGAGATATTCTGGAGAAAAAATCTAAAAAGTGATTGACAATTAGTAAGAAATTGATATAATGGTTATATCTGCTACAGATAGATGGTCCGTTGGTCAAGGGGTTAAGACACCGCCTTTTCACGGCGGTAACACGGGTTCGAATCCCGTACGGACTATATTATCCGCCATAGCTCAGTTGGTAGTAGCGCATGACTGTTAATCATGATGTCGTAGGTTCGAGTCCTACTGGCGGAGTTAAACAAAAAGAACACCATTGGTGTTCTTTTTTTGTCTCTAATTTGCATCTCCCAACATTTTCATAAGAAAGTTTGTCATTTCTTGTGGACTTTCTTTTTTTCCATGAGCAATCCAGGTTTGGCATACACCAAATAGTGCGTTTGTTAGATAAATACTGCTATACTCTAACTCAATATTGTTTAAATTTAATTGCATAAAGCGTTTTTGGAGGTCAGTGCTAAGCATAATGTGAAGTTTATTTCTCAGGAAGTTTTGTATCTCTTTTGTACCATTTTCAGATAGAAGAGCAGCTAGTAAAGGTTCAGACTCTAAGTATTCAAACACTTCTAGAATAGCATCTCTTTTATGATTTGCGTGTTTTTGGAAAATATACTCAAAGGTATGAAAAAGCTTACTTTGGTAATGTTCAATCATATCATACTTATCTTTGTAATGAGTATAAAAACTAGAACGACTAATTCCGGCTTTTTCTGCCAGCTTAATAGTGCTAATTTGATCAAATGGTTGTCCCGTTAATAATTGAACCATGGCGTTCTCAATAGTACGTTTGGTTTTTAAGCGTTTGTTGCTCTCTTTCATAGTTCCTCCTTGTGAACAAAAATAGACTTAGTGTCTAAAAATGATAATTTTGACTTGTAAATAAGAATTTTTAATGTATAATCTATTATATCAAAATTTTAGACAATATGTGTAAAAAAGGAGACAATATGTTTAAAGAATGGAAAGCAATTTTTAAAAAACCAACCTTTATCATTGTAATGATAGGGATTTCTCTTATTCCTGCTTTATACAACATCATATTTTTATCATCTATGTGGGATCCATATGGCCAATTATCTGAGTTGCCTGTAGCGGTCGTTAATAATGATAAAGAAGCATCTTATAATGGAAACACAATGACTATTGGAAAAGACATGGTGTCCAATTTAGAGCAAAATAAATCATTAGATTTTCATTTTGTCAGTGAAGAAGAAGGTAAGAAGGGTCTAGAAGACGGTGATTACTATATGGTAGTAACTTTACCAAGTGACTTATCTGAAAAGGCTGCTTCTATTCTATCAGATCACCCAGAACAAATGAATATTAACTATCAAACTTCTAGCGGGCATAGTTTCATTGCAAGTAAGATGAGTGATTCTGCCATGACACAGTTAAAACAAAATGTTTCTGCTAATGTAACCGAAACCTATACGAAAGCTTTATTTCAAAAGATGGGAGATTTAAAATCTGGTTTAACGAAGGCAGCTGATGGAAGTGAACAATTGGCCAATGGGGCTAGTCAGTTAGCTGTAGGAAGTCAGACATTGTCTTCTAATCTTGACACTTTAGCTAGTTCAAGTTTAACCTTTTCTGATGGCACAAATCAATTTACAAAAGGGTTGACAACGTATGTAACAGGAGTAAAGCAACTGAATAGTGGCTTAGGTACATTTAATGATGGTTTACAGAACTATACAAGTGCAGTTTCACAGGTTGACACTGGACTCAATCAATTATCTTCCAAGACTCCAGAATTAGTAGCAGGTGTCAATCAGCTAAATACTGGAATGAAGTCATATGCAGGAGGAGTTTCGCAACTGAATACAGGTCTCAATCAATTTTCAGTTGGTGTCAATGCTTACACAAGCGGTGTTGACAAGCTATCTATTGGGGCAAATCAATTATCTAGTCAATCAGACACATTGAGAGACGGTATTACCCAATTAAATAAAGGAATTAAAGAAATTTCGACTCAATTGAATATTTCATCTCAACAAAAAGAGGAAATCACTCAATTAGCAACTAGTTTAGATGAATTGAATAAAGCACTTCAAGCTGTAACTATTTCAGATAATACTGAACTTAAAAGTACAATATCTAATGATTTAGCGAATATATCTACTCTTGCTCAAACTATTGTGACTAATAGTCAAACAGAGCAAGAGAAAACTCTTACCAATCTTCAAGCAACAGCAACTTATCAATCTCTTACTGATACTCAGAAACAAGAACTGACTGCAGCTGTTTCAAATAATTCTAACTCTACGATAGAGTCAGCAAAAGCAATTTTAACGACGGTAGGAGATCTAAAAGAAAATTTGGGAAGTGTAAACCAACCAGTCTCTAATCTTTCTACTTTACAGACTAAAGCAAATCAAGTATTAACTGTGGCGTCTAGTTCCTTGACATCTATGTCAAGTGGATTTACACAGTTGCAAAATGCTTTAGATAATCAGTTAGTTCCTGGAAGTCAATCGATTGAAAATGGAGTTAATGATTATACTAAAGGGTTGGATACTATTTCTTTAGGTGTAAACCAACTAAGTGAAAAGAATAAAACTTTAACAACAAGTTTGGATCAATTGGTTTCTGGATCAAGTAAGTTGACAGAAAACTCTTCAACCTTGACAACTGGTTTGGATTCGCTAGCTGGGAAAACTCCAGAACTAGTAACAGGTATCGAAAAACTCTCATCTGGTTCTAGCCAATTAAATAGTAAGAGTTCAGACTTAATTGCAGGACTTGATAAAATACAGCTAGGTTCTAGTCAATTAACAGACAAATCAAATCAATTGCTTTCAGCTAGCTCTCAGTTAGGAAGTGGAGCAGTGAAAATTGCTGATGGCGCTGGAAAACTAGCAGATGGTGGAACAACTTTAACTGCTGGTATTGAAAGTTTACAAGTAGGAGCTACTGGACTAGAACATGGATTGAACGCTGCTAGCAATCAACTAAAAATAGCATCAACAGAGTCTAGTAATGCAGAAGTATTATCTGAGCCCTTGAGTCTTTCAAAAACAGACAATGATCAGGTTCCTGTAAATGGGATTGCTATGGCTCCTTATATGATATCTGTGGCCCTCTTTGTTGCTGCGTTATCAACAAATATGATTTTTGCTAAGTTACCTTCAGGTCGTCATCCTGAAAGTCGTTGGGCTTGGGTTAAATCTCGTTTCGAAATAAATGTAGTTATAGCTGTTTTAGCAGCTGTCTTAGTCTATGGAGGAGTTCATCTTATCGGTCTAACGGCAAATCATGAAATGAGAACCTTGTTCTTAATCATCATCGCAAGTTTGACCTTTATGTCTATGGTAACCGCGTTAACGACATGGAATAGTCGCTTAGGTGCTTTCTTCTCTCTTATTTTACTATTATTACAATTAGCATCAAGTGCAGGAACTTATCCACTTGCTTTGACTAATGATTTCTTTAAGGCTGTCAATCCTTGGTTACCAATGAGTTATTCAGTTTCAGGATTGAGACAAACAATTTCTATGACAGGGAATGTTCATTATCAGGTAATTTTCCTTCTCGTAACTTTAATTCTATTCATAGGATTAGGTATGCTTGCTTATCAACCTAAAAAAATGGATGAAGATTAAAAAAGTTTCACGTGAAACAATGAATGATTTACAAGTAATTAATAAAAAAACTCAGTTGGTTAATTCAACTGAGTTTTTTAAGTTCTACCTAATCTTTCCAAAGTTCTTTGACTTTTGCTTGAACTTCAGCATTTTCTAAGAATTCATCATATGTTTCATCAATACGATCGATGACGCCGTTTTTAGATAGGACAATAATGTGGTTAGTCAAAGTTTGAATAAACTCATGGTCGTGACTGGCAAAGATGATGGACTCTTTAAAGTTTTTCAATCCATCGTTCAAGCTTGAGATAGATTCCAAGTCTAAGTGATTTGTAGGATCGTCAAGTACAAGAACGTTTGATTTTAAAAGCATGAGTTTTGAGAGCATCACGCGCACTTTTTCTCCCCCTGACAAGACGTTTACAGGTTTGTTAACCTCGTCTCCAGAGAAAAGCATACGGCCTAAGAAACCACGTAGGAAGGTGTTGTCATCTTCTTCTTTACTTGCGAATTGACGGAGCCAGTCAAGGATAGATTCACTGCCAGCAAAATCAGCTGAATTGTCTTTTGGCAAGTAAGAGCGACTAGTTGTAACTCCCCACTTGACAGTCCCTTCATAGTCAATTTCACCCATAATGGCACGAATCAAGGCAGTTGTTTGGATGTCGTTTTGTCCGATAAGAGCTGTCTTGTCACCTGGACGCAAGATGAAGCTGATGTTGTCAAGAATAGTTTCACCGTCAATCTTTACAGATAGATTTTCTACTGTTAAGAGGTCGTTCCCAATTTCACGTTCAGCTTTAAAGCTGATGAATGGATATTTACGACTAGAAGGAACAATTTCCTCTAGCTCAATCTTATCAAGCATTTTTTTACGTGAAGTTGCTTGTCTTGATTTAGAAGCATTAGCAGAGAAACGAGCAACGAATTCTTGAAGTTGTTTGATTTTTTCTTCTGCTTTAGCATTACGGTCTGCTAGTAATTTAGCAGCAAGCTCAGAAGATTCCTTCCAGAAGTCGTAGTTTCCGACATAGAGTTTGATTTTTCCAAAGTCAAGGTCAGCCATGTGAGTACAAACTTTATTTAAGAAGTGACGGTCGTGGGATACGACAATGACAGTATTATCAAAGTCGATTAGGAAATCCTCTAGCCAAGTGATGGATTGAATATCCAGACCATTGGTTGGCTCGTCCAAAAGAAGGACATCTGGTTTACCGAAGAGGGCTTTAGCAAGGAGAACCTTTACTTTGTCGCCATTTGCTAGTTCACTCATATTTTGGTAATGAAGTTCTTCTGGAATATTCAAATTTTGTAAGAGTTGTGAAGCTTCACTTTCTGCTTCCCAACCACCTAGTTCAGCGAATTCTCCTTCAAGTTCAGCTGCGCGAACACCATCTTCATCTGAAAAATCTTCTTTCATATAAATGGCGTCTTTTTCTTTCATGATGTTGTATAGTTTTTCATTACCCATGATAACAACATCAATAACACGCTCATCTTCGTAGTCAAAGTGATTTTGACGAAGTACTGAAAGACGTTCGTCTGGTCCAAGAGAGATATGCCCAGTTGTCGGTTCAATATCTCCAGCTAAGATTTTTAAAAAGGTTGATTTTCCAGCACCGTTGGCACCAATCAAACCATAGGTATTTCCTTCTGTAAATTTGATGTTTACATCATCAAAAAGTTTACGATCACTAAAACGTAGTGAAACATCAGATACTGTTAGCAAAGTTTTTCTCCTATTATATGTAATACTCTAATTCTACTAGAAAATCATCAATTATTCAAATTTTTATTTGTCAATTTTTTGTAAACAAAGTTGACAACCCCTTTACGATTGAAAGGGGTAACATCTCTATTGTTTCAATAAAAAAATTATCTGTCTTTTTATTAAAAAAATGCTATAATTGAAAGGACCATATCAAAGGAGAATAAGATGAGTAAACCCATTATTTTAACAGGAGATCGTCCAACGGGGAAATTACATATTGGGCACTACGTTGGTAGTTTGAAAAATCGTGTCTTACTACAAGAAGAAAATAAATATGACATGTTTGTTTTTTTAGCTGACCAGCAAGCACTAACAGACCATGCAAAAGATCCACAAACTATTGTAGAGTCTATTGGGAATGTTGCTTTGGACTATCTTGCAGTGGGATTAGATCCTAATAAAGCAACGATTTTCATTCAAAGCCAGATTCCAGAATTGGCAGAGCTCTCTATGTATTATATGAACCTAGTTTCATTAGCTCGCTTGGAACGAAATCCAACCGTAAAGACTGAAATTGCTCAAAAAGGCTTTGGTGAAAGTATTCCAACTGGATTTTTAGTTTATCCAGTTGCGCAAGCAGCAGATATTACAGCATTTAAGGCTAACTTGGTTCCAGTAGGGAATGATCAAAAGCCGATGATTGAACAAACACGTGAAATTGTGCGTTCTTTCAACCATGCCTATAACTGTGATGTTTTAGTAGAACCAGAAGGAATTTACCCTGAGCACGAAGGTGCGGGACGTTTACCAGGTCTTGATGGTAATGCCAAAATGTCGAAATCACTTAATAATGGAATTTACCTAGCTGATGATGCAGATACTTTGCGTAAAAAAGTAATGAGTATGTATACAGATCCAGACCATATTCGTGTTGAGGATCCAGGTAAGATTGAAGGAAATATGGTTTTCCATTACTTGGACGTATTCGGTCGACCTGAGGATGCTCAAGAAATTGCTGAAATGAAGGAACATTATCAACGTGGAGGCCTTGGTGATGTTAAGACCAAACGTTACCTACTTGAAATTCTAGAACGTGAACTTGGTCCAATCCGTGAACGTCGCCTAGAATATGCTAAAGATATGGGTGAGGTTTATAATATGCTCCAAAAAGGTAGTGAAAAAGCTCGAGAAGTTGCTGGGCAAACACTATCAGAAGTAAAAGCTGCAATGGGTCTAAATTACTTTCACTAATGGATAAAATATGAACTATAAAACTATTTCTTCTTTAAAATAAGAGGGATAGTTTTTTATTTGTTCTCTTATAAATTTAATTGACAAATTTTCATAGAATGGTATGATAGATACAATACAAAAAGCGTTAAGCTCAAAAATAAAGAAAAGAGGGAACTTCAATGTCTAATTGGGACACTAAATTTTTGAAAAAAGGTTTTACCTTTGATGATGTATTGCTTATTCCAGCAGAGAGTCATGTGTTGCCTAATGATGCGGATTTGACTACAAAATTGGCAGATAATCTGACTTTAAATATCCCAATTATTACAGCTGCAATGGACACTGTAACAGAAAGTCAAATGGCGATTGCTATTGCGCGTGCAGGTGGACTTGGAGTTATCCATAAAAATATGTCTATTGAGCAACAGGCAGATGAGGTTCGTAAGGTAAAACGTTCTGAAAATGGTGTTATCATTGATCCATTCTTCTTGACTCCAGAACATACAATTGCTGAAGCGGATGAACTTATGGGTCGTTACCGTATTAGTGGTATTCCAGTAGTTGAAACACTTGAAAATCGTAAGTTAGTTGGTATTTTGACCAACCGAGATCTGCGTTTCATTTCTGATTACAACCAACCAATTTCAAAACACATGACTAGTGAAAACCTAGTTACTGCTCCGGTTGGTACAGATTTAAAAACTGCTGAGAGTATTCTTCAAGAACACCGTATTGAAAAACTACCTCTAGTTGACGAAGAGGGTCGTCTTTCTGGTTTAATCACCATTAAAGATATCGAGAAAGTGATTGAGTTCCCAAATGCGGCAAAAGATGAATTCGGTCGTCTTCTAGTTGCTGGTGCGGTAGGAGTTACTTCTGATACATTTGAACGTGCGGAAGCACTTTTCGAAGCAGGTGCAGATGCTATTGTTATCGATACAGCCCATGGTCACTCAGCGGGTGTACTTCGTAAAATAGCTGAAATCCGTGCGCATTTCCCAGACCGTACTTTGATTGCTGGGAACATCGCTACTGCTGAAGGTGCGCGTGCTCTTTATGATGCAGGTGTTGACGTTGTTAAAGTCGGTATTGGCCCAGGGTCAATCTGTACAACTCGCGTTATTGCTGGTGTAGGAGTTCCCCAGGTAACAGCAATTTACGATGCAGCAGCAGTTGCTCGTGAATATGGTAAAACAATTATCGCTGATGGTGGAATCAAATATTCTGGAGATATTGTAAAAGCCCTTGCTGCTGGAGGAAACGCAGTGATGCTCGGATCAATGTTTGCAGGAACAGATGAAGCTCCAGGTGAAACTGAGATCTTTCAAGGACGTAAGTTCAAGACATACCGAGGTATGGGTTCAATCGCTGCTATGAGGAAGGGTTCAAGCGACCGTTACTTCCAAGGTTCTGTCAATGAAGCAAACAAACTGGTTCCAGAAGGAATCGAAGGTCGTGTTGCTTATAAAGGTGCAGCAGCTGATATTGTTTTCCAAATGATTGGTGGTATTCGTTCTGGTATGGGTTACTGTGGTGCTGCTAACTTAAAAGAATTACATGACAATGCTCAGTTTATCGAAATGTCAGGTGCGGGTCTAAAAGAAAGCCATCCACACGATGTGCAAATCACTAATGAAGCACCAAACTATTCAATGTAATAAAAAAATCTCCTGTTAAACGGGAGATTTTTTTGTTTTACAAAGATGTAAAGTTTAATTTACAGTTAATTGACCATTATCTACTGTAAAGACGCTCAAGTTATCAGGTAAGTTTTGAAGATGGTCTAAACTAGTAGTTGTAATAAAAGTTTGAATGTTATGAGAAATAGTTTCCAATAATTTAAGTTGACGAGTATTGTCAAGTTCACTCATGACATCGTCAAGTAAAAGAATGGGAGATTCTTTGGTAATGCTCTCCATCAATTCGATTTCAGCAAGTTTTATAGAAAGCACCAAGCTACGATGTTGCCCTTGACTTCCGAAACTTGCTTCCATTCCATTAATCATGAAAATCATATCGTCCCGATGAGGACCAACTCCAGTATTCTTCTTAAATAAATCTCTGGATCTACTTTTTTGAAGTGCTATATAGAAAGATTCAGCCAAATGTTTCTTGTCAACAAAGTTTACAGAAGGTTGATAACGGATTGACAGATTTTCTAACTGATCTGAGATGTCAAAATGTTTTTTCTTGCCAAAGAGTTCCATTTTCTGGATAAAGTCAGCTCGATGATTCATTACACGACAGCCATACTCTATCAGTTGGTCATCAAGAACAGATAGGAAAGTCTCGTCTATGTTTTGTGTAGATTTGAGATAGGTATTTCTCTGTTTAAGGATGTGGTTATAACTTGACAGGTCTGACAAGTAAATCGGTTTAATTTGCCCTAATTCTATGTCAATGAATTTACGACGAATGGCCGGAGCGCCTTTGACAAGTTGTAAATCTTCTGGAGCGAATAAGACAACATTCATATGACCAATATAGTCTGATAGGCGAGCTTGTTTTAAGTAATTCACTTTAGTAATTCGCCCTTTTTGTGTTAGGTCAATTTCAAGTGGAATGCTTGCTGTTTTCTTTTGTAAGATTCCAGAAACTTGCAGTTGTTCTTCTTCAAATTGAATTAAATTTTTATCAGTCTTTGTTCGATGACTTCTCGTTAAGGCTAAAAAGTAAATACTTTCGAGAAGATTTGTTTTTCCTTGAGCGTTTCGGCCAACAAATACATTTAATTTTGGATTAAAATTTACTTCAACATCTCGATAGTTACGAAATTGTTTAATGGATAGATTTTTAAGCCACATATTTATCTACCTGGGAAACGTGGTGCAGGTTTTGCTTTTGTTGACTGGTTCTTTTTTGCTGGCTTTTTTTGTACCTTTTTATTCATTTCCTTGACAAGCTTAGCTACACGTTCTTTCTCAAGTTTTTCTATACGAAACTCCTCTATTTCTTCTGATGTTGGTTTAACTAGAATAATTTGAGTTTTTAAATCAGGGATTTCAATAGAATCCCCGATTCTAATTTTCTTGCCTCGACGATTTTCTAATTTTCCATTAAAATATACAAGATGGTCCGCTAAAAAAGATTTAATAGCGCCACCACTTTGTATAACACCAAGGTCTTTCAAAAGAGCTTGGAGAGTAATAAATTCTTCAAATAATTTGTATTCCATAGTTCACCTCAATCTTTGGTATTATACCATATTTTGCACAAAATAGTTGAGAAGAAACTACTGATATGAAAACGATTTTAATTTCAAAAGAGTCAAAGAGAACAGGAAAAATTTTCGTTTTCATGGTATAATAGAACTCTATGTAAAAGGAGGTAAAAGATGGAGTTATTCCCTGGAATTGCAGTGCATTTTATCCAATCTAAAAAGTTTAAGACAAATAAAATAACCATGCGTTTCACAGCTCCATTATCTCTGGATTTAATTTCTGGTCGCATGCTAAGTGCCAGTATGCTTGAAACTGCTAATAAAGGCTATCCAACTGCTCAGGTTCTTAGAAAACATCTGGCAGCATTGTATGGAGCAGATTTATCAACTCATGCTTATAGAAGGGGGCAAAGTCACTTAGTAGACGTGAGTTTGACTTATGTTCGAGATGAATTTTTAAGTAAGAAAAACGTCTTAACTGCTCAGATTTTAGAATTATTGTATCAAGTCATATTTAATCCATTGTCAAATGAAGATGAATTTGAGAACAATGCCTTTGAAATTGAAAAAAAACAATTGTTGGCGAGATTAGAATCAGAATTAGAGGATCCTTTCTTCTTTGCCCATAAAGAATTGGATCAGTTGTTTTTCCAAGAAGAATCAATGCAGTTAGTTCCTAGAGATTTAATTGCCAGAATTTCTGAAGAGACTTCTAAATCTTGCTATTTAAGTTTTCAAAAAATGCTGAAAGAAGATAGGATTGATTTATTCTTTTTAGGTGATTTTAATGAAATTGAAGTTCTAGAAAGTCTGCAGAAATTTAACTTGACAGGTCGTAAAGAAACTGCAAACATTCAATATCAGCAAGGTACTTCAAATGTTATTAGAGAAGGAATTGCTAGGAAAAACCTGGGTCAGTCTATTCTAGAGATGGGTTATCATAGCACAATTGGTTATGGAGATGATCAAAAGATGGCCTTGCTTCTCGTGAATGGTTTGCTTGGAGCTTTCCCACACTCTAAATTGTTTACCCAAGTTAGGGAAAAGGAAGGGTTGGCCTACACTGTTTCTGGTCACTTAGATCTCTTTAGTGGATTTTTAAGATTGTTTGCTGGGATAAATCGTCAAAACCGAAACAAGGTAAGAAAATTGATGAATGATCAATTGTTAGCTATCAAAAATGGTAGATTTACAGATGCTGAAGTTAATCAAACTAAGGAAATGATTCGTAGGACGATGTTGTTGAGTCAGGATAATCAAGATTCGATTATAGATAGAGAATACTTAAGCCTCTTTTTTGGTAAATCGGTTTTAGACATGGATACTTTGATAGAGAGACTAGAGCAAGTTGACAAGGATGAAATCTGTAGGGCGGCATCTAGTTTGAAATTGCAGGCTATCTATTTTATGGAAGGAGCAGAATGACTAGAGTTACTTTTCAAGAGAAATATTATCCTGCTGTAAAGGAAACTCTTTATCAAGCAAAATTAGAAAATGGATTGACAGTTTCTTTGCTTCCTAAAAATGATTTTAACGAAGTTTATGGTGTAGTAACTGTCTATGTTGGTTCAGTTGACACTGAGTTTACAGCTAGAGATAGAAAAAAGAAAACATATCCTAAGGGAATCGCTCATTTTTTAGAACATAAACTTTTTGAAAGAGAAAATTCTGAAGATATCATGGCTGCATTTACCAAATTAGGTGCAGATAGTAACGCCTTTACAAGCTTTACAAATACAAGTTATCTTTTTTCAACCTCTGAGAATGTCGCTGAGTGTTTGGACTTGCTTGACGAGCTTGTTACTAGCTTTAACATTACTGAAGAATCTGTTGAACGAGAAAAGGATATTATTCAACAAGAACGCGAAATGTATCAGGATGATCCTGATTCTTGCTTGTTCTTTAAAACACTGGCAAATCTATATCCGGAAACTCCACTAGCTTCAGATATTGTTGGGACTGAAGATTCGATAGAAGATATTAGTTTAGAGAATCTACGGGACAATTTTGATGAATTTTACACTCCTGTCAATAGCCAAATTTTCCTCGTTGGAAATTTTGATTTAGAGTTGATGCAGAATTATTTTTCGCAAAAGGATGTTGGAGGTTGTATAGTTCAAAATCCAAAAGAACCAATCGCTTTAAACCCTGTAAAGAAGGTTGAGAGCATTCGTATGGATGTTGCATCACCTAAATTAGCAATAGGAGTCCGAACGAATTCTGATATGGGTCATCAGGATTGCTATCGATATAGCGTTCTATTAAGAGCGTTATTTACGATGATGTTTGGTTGGACCTCTAAAAGATTTCAGAGTTTGTATGAAACTGGGAAATTAGATTCTTCATTATCTTTAGAAGTTGAGATCAATCGACGTTTTAACTTTTTGATGCTGACAATGGACACTAAGGAGCCTGTGTCAATTTCGCATCAATTCCGAAAGGCGATTCAGAACTTTGTTACTGATGCAGATATTTCGGAAGAACATCTTGATTTAATCAAAAGTGAAATTTATGGAGAATTTATCCATAGTATGAACTCTTTAGAATTTATTGCGACCCAATATCAGTCACATTCTGACGAAACAACCCTGTTTGATTTACCAAAGATTATACAGGAAATGACCTTGGATGATGTTCTTGAGGTAGGACATCATTTTATCGATAATAGTGAAATAGTTGAATTTACAATTTTTCCACTATAGCTATCGAAATATAAAATAAACTAGAAAGAAGGCATGGTAAGTATGAGAAAAAAAACAATTGGTGAAGTGTTACGTTTAGCAAGAATCAACCAAGGTTTGAGTTTAGAGGAATTGCAGCGCAAGACAGACATTCAACTGAATCTGCTTGAGGCTTTAGAATCAGATGATTTCGACCAATTGCCAAGCCCTTTTTATACACGTTCTTTTTTGAGGAAGTATGCTTGGGCAGTTGAATTGGATGAAAATCTTGTTTTAGATGCTTATGATTCAGGGAGTATGATTACCTATGAGGAAGTTGATGTTGATGAGATAGAACTATCAGGTCGTAGACGTTCTAATCGCAAGAAACGTTCCTTGCTCCCTCTGTTTTACTTTATTCTCTTCTCCTTATCTATTATAATTTTTGTTTCTTATTATGTTTGGAATTACATTCAAACACAACCGACAGCAACAACTTCAGCCAACTATAATGTTGTGACTACGACAACAAGTGCAACAAGTAGTGAAACAACAACTAGCAATCAAACCACTAGCCCATCAAGTTCGAGCGACGCATCAACTGTGACGGTTTCTGGTCAGGGAGATGTTATATCGGTAGAATATAAAACTGCTAAAGATACTGCCGAACTTCAACTATCTGTGACGGATGCAACAAGCTGGATTAGTGTTTCAGATACTGAATTGGCTGGAGGAACAACTCTTGAGCCTAATAATAAGATGGCCAAAACAACAGTTTCTAAAGGCTCTCCAGTAACTATCACATTAGGCGTTGTCAAAGGCGTGAAAATCAAAATCGATAATCAGGAAATTGATACTTCGAAATTAACTGGTCAAACTGGCTGGATTACATTGAAATTAAGTTCAAATTAAGGAAGGATAACATGAAAAAAGAGAATATTCCTAACATACTTACGCTTGGTAGAATTTTATTTATTCCGATTTTTGTTCTCCTTCTATCATTTGGACAGTCTCCTGTGTTACATAAAATAGCAGCAATTATTTTTGCCATTGCCAGTATCACAGATTATCTGGATGGCTATTTAGCTAGAAAATGGCAAGTAGTTAGCAATTTTGGGAAATTTGCGGATCCGATGGCTGATAAGTTGTTGGTTATGTCGGCCTTTATCATGCTAGTAGGTCTAAATATGGCTCCTGCTTGGGTAGTAGCTGTAATCATTTGCCGAGAACTTGCAGTTACTGGGTTGCGACTACTCTTAGTTGAAACTGGTGGAACTGTTTTAGCTGCAGCAATGCCAGGAAAAATCAAAACATTTAGCCAGATGTTTGCGATTATCTTCTTGTTATTTCATTGGAATTTACTTGGTCAGATAACTCTTTATATCGCTTTGTTCTTTACAGTTTATTCTGGTTATGATTACTTCAAGGGAAGCGCGTATTTGTTTAAAGGAACCTTTCGCTAGATATGGAATCTATTATTGAAATTAAGAATCTGTCATTTCGATACCAGGCAGATCAAGAACACTATGATGTTCATAACATTTCGTTTCACGTGAAACGTGGAGAATGGTTGTCTATCGTTGGTCATAATGGTAGTGGAAAATCAACAACTGTTCGCTTGATTGACGGTTTGCTAGAAGCGGAATCTGGAGAAATTTGGATAGACGGTGATTGCCTAACTCCGGAAAACGTCTGGAAAAAAAGACGTAAGATTGGTATGGTATTTCAAAATCCTGATAACCAATTCGTGGGGGCAACCGTAGAAGATGACGTTGCTTTTGGACTAGAAAACCAAGGGATTCCACTTGAAGAGATGAAGAAGCGAGTTTCTGAAGCTCTGTCATTAGTTGGGATGGCTGAATTTTCTAAAAAGGAACCAGCTCGCTTGTCAGGTGGCCAAAAACAGAGAGTGGCTATCGCAGGCGTTGTCGCCTTGCGACCAGACATTTTAATTTTGGATGAGGCTACAAGCATGTTGGATCCAGAGGGGCGTCTAGAGTTGATTAAGATTGTCCAAAAGATTCGCCAAGATCACCAAATGACAGTGATCTCTATTACGCATGACTTAGATGAGGTGGCCATGAGTGACCGTATTTTGGTGATGAAAAAAGGAGAAATCGAATCAACTAGTACTCCTAGAGAACTATTTTCTAGGTCAGATTTAGATCAAATTGGTTTAGATCAACCCTTTGTCAACCAATTAAAAGAATCTCTACGTACTAGTGGCTTGAAATTACCAGAGCACTACCTGACCGAAGGGGAGCTCGAGGAGGCTTTATGGGAATTATTCTAGACAATGTGAGTTATACGTATCAGGAAGGAACACCCTTTGCCTCATCTGCCTTGTCCGACGTTAATTTGTCAATAGAGGATGGATCTTATACAGCAATTATTGGGCATACAGGAAGCGGGAAATCTACAATTCTTCAACTTTTGAATGGTTTGTTGGTTCCCACAAAGGGAAGTGTTCGTGTCTTTGATACATTAATTACATCAACATCCGTCAATAAGCAAATTCGTCAAATTCGCAAACAAGTGGGCTTAGTCTTTCAGTTTGCAGAAAATCAAATCTTTGAGGAGACTGTCTTAAAAGATGTGGCTTTTGGACCTCAAAATTTTGGAGTCTCTGTAGAAGAGGCAGAAGCTATTGCGCGTGAAAAACTAGCTTTAGTAGGAATTGATGAGTCACTCTTTGGACGTAGTCCCTTTGAGCTTTCAGGCGGACAAATGAGAAGGGTTGCGATTGCTGGTATTTTGGCGATGGAGCCTAGCATCTTGGTCTTAGATGAACCAACCGCTGGTTTAGATCCAATTGGTCGAAAAGAGTTAATGGCCTTGTTTAAAAAACTTCATCAGGATGGTATCACGATTGTTTTAGTGACCCATCTGATGGATGACGTGGCCGAATTTGCTGACCAAGTTTATGTGATGGAAAAAGGAAAGTTGGTCAAGAGTGGGAAGCCAAGTCTTGTTTTTCAAAATGTCGAATTCATGGAAAAAATCCAATTAGGTGTTCCAAAAATCACAAGATTTGCTCAAAGGCTAGCTGAACGAGGGGTTTCTTTTAAACAATTGCCGATAACGATAGAGGAGTTTAAGGAGTTCATCAATGGATAACATGATTTTAGGTCGTTACATACCAGGAAATTCGATTGTTCATCGTTTGGATCCTCGTAGTAAGTTAGTGGCAATGATTTTATTGATTATGATCGTTTTTTGGGCCAATAATCCAATAACAAATGTGATCCTTTTCGTTGTAACAGGTATATTTGTAGCCTTATCTGAGGTTCCCTTATCCTTTTTCATAAAAGGTTTGCGGTCTATGTTTTTTCTGATTGCTTTTACAACTCTTTTTCAACTTTTCTTTATCTCTGGTGGAGATGTCTTGTTCGAGATGGGGTTTATTAAAATCACGAGTCATGGCATTGAGCAGGCGGGAATTATTTTTTGCCGCTTTGTGTTGATTATCTTTTTCTCAACTTTGCTTACCTTGACAACCATGCCATTAAGCTTGGCTACAGCAGTTGAGTCCTTGCTTGGACCCTTGAAAAGATTTAAGGTTCCTGTTCATGAAATCGGGCTCATGTTGTCTATGAGTTTACGTTTTGTACCAACCTTAATGGATGATACGATTCGAATTATGAACGCTCAAAAGGCGCGTGGTGTTGATTTTGGAGAAGGAAATATAATCCAAAAAGTTAAGGCTATGATTCCTATTTTGATTCCATTATTCGCTACGAGTTTGAAACGAGCAGATTCTCTTGCTACAGCCATGGAGGCTAGAGGGTATCAAGGTGGGAACGGACGCAGTCAGTACCGGCAGTTGAATTGGATGAATAAAGATAGTGTGGCTTTGCTCCTTGTATGTGTGTTGGGTGGCATTCTATTTTTGTTGAAATCCTAAAGTGAAGTATAGAATACTATAAGGTAGAGGTATGAACCGTTTTAAAAAATCAAAATATATTATTGTTCTATTTGTCGTTATACTAGTAGTTTCTATTTTTTTAGTAACGACAAGATCCAGTACAGTTGTGACAAAAGCTGGAGATGGCATTTCTCTGATAGACAGAATTGTGCAAAAACCATTTCAATGGTTAGAATCTACAAAGTCAGATTTAGGAAATTTGACGAGAGCTTACAATGAGAATGAAACTCTCAAAAAAGAATTCTATCAAATGGAAAAGGAAAAGAATGAAGCAGATCGCTTAAAAGAAGAAAATGAACAACTGCGTCAATTACTAGATATGAAGTCAAAATCAAATGCGACTAAGCTAATTGCTGCGGATGTTATCATGAGAACTCCGGCGACTTGGAAACAAGAGTTAACAGTTAATGTTGGTTCGCAACAAGGTGTATCAACTAGTATGCTTGTTGTTTCTGGTGGAGGATTGGTTGGAAGCGTTGAAAACGTAGAAGACAACTCAACTGTGGTCAATTTATTAACAAATGCTGAAAATACAGAGAAAATTTCTGTTAAAATTCAGCATGGATCTAGTAGTATTTATGGTATTATCGTTGGCTATGATAAGGAAAAAGAACTACTGAAAATTAGTCAGCTAAATAATAGTGGAGATATTAGTAAAGGTGATAAAGTGGTAACTGGAGGTTTGGGGAACTTCAATGTCACAGACATTCCTGTAGGAGAAGTCGTATCTGTGACCCCTACCAATGATTATCTGACAAGAGAAGTTATGGTTAAAATGCATGCTGATCCAATGAATCTTAAAGTCGTAGAGTTAGTGGGGAATCCATCATGAGACTTTTTAAGCAAATAGGGATGTTTTTGCTCTTACCCGTAATCATTTTAATAGATAGCCACTTAGGACAATTTGTAAATAGCTTTTTTCCACATCTTCAAATTGTAAGCCACTTTATCTTCATCTTCTTATTATTCGAGACAATAGAAGTATCAGAATATCTGTTTTTGGCCTATTGCTTGGTTCTAGGACTTATATACGATATCTATTTCTTCCATCTGATAGGGATAGCCAGTCTTCTTTTTGTGATTATTGGAGCAATCGTATATAAAAGCAACTCGGTTATTTTGTCGAATAGATGGACTCGATTGCTAGCAGTTTTAATGATGACTTTTATATTTGAATTTGGTAGCTTTATCCTAGCACATGTGGTAGGATTGACTGCAGAAAATCTACCTGTTTTTATAGTTTATAGTCTGGGTCCTACTATGATATTGAATTTTATATGGATGTTAGTTTTCCAATATATTTTTGAAAAAATATATCTATAAGAAAGAAACAAAACTGTAATAAAGGCGTAATATTTATTAGGCCTTTTTTTGATATACTAGTATTGTCTTTTTAAAGAAGGAGTATTTACACTATGAAGAAAAAAATTCTAGCATCACTCTTATTAAGTACAGTATTGGTTTCACAAGGAACTGTGCTTTCAAGTGTCCAAGCCAATACAACAAATGAAAAAATTGCTGCTCAAGATAGCAAAATTAGTGAATTGACAACACAACAAAAGGAAGCTCAAAAACAAGTTGATGAGATTCAAACTAAAGTAACAGCTATTCAAACAGAACAAGAAAAGTTGCAAGCTGAGAATGAAAAACTTCAAGAAGAGTCTAAAAAACTTGAAGGTGAAATCACAGAGCTTTCAAAAAACATCGTAGCTCGTAATGAATCGCTTGAAAACCAAGCTCGAAGTGCACAAACTAACGGAACTGCTACAAGCTACATTAATACAATTATTAACTCTAACTCAATTACAGAAGCTATTTCTCGTGTAGCAGCTATGAGTGAAATTGTCTCAGCAAACAATAAAATGTTGCAACAACAAAAAGAAGATAAAAAAGCTATCTCTGAAAAACAAGTTGCAAACAATAATGCAATCAACACAGTTATTGCCAATCAACAAACACTTGCTGATGACGCTCAAGCCTTGACAACAAAACAGGCAGAATTGAAAGCCGCTGAGTTGAATCTTGCAGCAGAAAAAGCTACCGCAGAAAGTGAAAAAGCTACTTTGTTAGAGCAAAAAGCAGCAGCTGAAGCAGAAGCTAAGGCAGCAGCAGAAGCAGAAGCAGCATACAAAGCGAAACAAACAAGTCAACAACAATCACTTGCAGCTTCGGCTAACACAACCTTTGCTGCACAAGTACAAGCAACTTCAAGTTCTTCATCATCAGATGATGAATCAAGCTACACACCTGCAGCAACTACTGTAAGTCAACGACCAACTTATAGTTCAAATGCTTCAAGTTACCCTGTAGGTCAATGTACATGGGGTGCTAAGACTTTGGCTCCATGGGCTGGTGATTATTGGGGTAATGGTGGTCAGTGGGCTACTAGTGCAGCAGCAGCAGGTTTCCGTACAGGTTCTACACCACAAGTTGGAGCAATTGCTTCATGGGATGATGGAGGATACGGACACGTAGCAGTTGTTACAGCAGTTGAATCATCAACTCGTATTCAAGTTTCTGAATGTAACTATGATGGTAGTGGAACTCAACCAATCGGAAATTATCGTGGATGGTTTAATCCGACAGCATCAAGAGGTACTGTAAGATACATTTATCCAAACTAATATACTGATTATTACTAAAATTAGGGTGAGATTTTATTAATCTCACCCTTTGTATAGTGCTGAAAAATAAATTTCATTATATAATTACTTGAACTTATTCTCTATTTTTATAATTTTTTAGTTAAAGTAAAATGAAACTTAGGGATTTAGTACGAGTGTAGCATGTTGATAAAAAAATGGTTTCTAAGGGAGTCGGTGTTGGAGTTATGTTTACGTATAAAATAAATGTTGATGTCAAAGAGTGGGATTTGTTTTTAGAAAATCATCCTCAAGGAAATTTGTTGCAGAGTAGTGATTGGGCCAAGATTAAGGATACTTGGGGGAATGAGAGAGTTGGATTTTATAAAGAGAATCAATTGGTTGGAGTAGCGAATATCTTAATTCAGCCACTACCATTAGGACTTTCTATGTTCTATATTCCACGAGGTCCAGTAATTGACTATGAAGATAAAGAACTTCTGAAATTTGTGATTTTAACATTGAAAAAAATTGCTAAAAAAAGCAATGCAATAATGGTTAAATTTGATCCAAGTTTATTTATCAGTAGAGGTCTTATTGGGCAAGAAACTGTCCAAAATTCTAGGACTTTAGAAATTATTGAAGAACTGAAAAAAAATAAAGTTTATTGGACAGGCTTAACAAAGGATATGGCAGAAAATATACAACCACGTTTTCAAGCTAATATTCATAAAGAGAACTTCTCGTTGGATCAACTATCCAAGTCCACTAGACAGGCAATCCGAACTGCAAGGAATAAAGGATTGGAAGTGAAATTCGGTGGAATTGATTTATTAGATGAATTTTCATTTTTAATGAAGAAAACAGAGTCTCGTAAGAATATCAGTTTACGAGGCAAAGATTATTATCAAAAGTTACTGACTACTTATCCTAATCACTCTTTTATCACACTGAGCTACTTAGATTTACCTAATAGACTGAAAGAAGTTGAGCAGCAACTCGAAAAGAATCTTAAAATAGCGCAGAAATTTACTGATAAAACGAAAGAAGGCAAAATAAAAGAGAATCAGCAAGAGAGAAAACGATTAGAGGAAGAAATTTCTTTTCTTAAGAGCCATATTGATAGAGGGTACAGTGTCGTTCCATTGTCTGGAACTTTAACCATCGAATTTGGGAAAACTTCTGAAAACTTATATGCTGGAATGAATGAGGAATTTAGACATTATCAACCTGCTATTCCTACATGGTTTGAGACAGCTCAACATTCATTTGAACGTGGGGCAGAGACTCATAATATGGGTGGAATTGAAAACAACTTAGAAGGCGGGTTATTTAATTTTAAATCTAAGTTTAATCCCACTATTGAGGAGTTTGCTGGTGAGTTTAACTATCCAACTAGTTCATTATATTTCTTGTTTAATCTAGCTTATAAGATTCGTAAGAAACTTCGAAGTAGATAGCATAAACACCCCTACATTAAATTTTAAAAAATTAGCTATTAGAACATCTCAGCAGTATATGTTGAGATGTTTTAAATTTAGAGCTTTTAAATGGTAATTTAATAAGGAGAAAATAACAAAATCACTTGAAATAAAGCTCCAATTATGATAAAATGAAACTTGTCGTGTGAACGATAATACTCATTCTTGATGAATTGTGAAACTGTTGCCTTTTGGTTGTTTTGCAAGTTGAAATCAAGAAGAGGAAAAAACAAAAAAGGAGAAATACTCATGGCAGTAATTTCAATGAAACAACTTCTTGAGGCTGGTGTACACTTTGGTCACCAAACTCGTCGCTGGAACCCTAAGATGGCTAAGTACATCTTCACTGAGCGTAACGGAATCCACGTTATCGACTTGCAACAAACTGTAAAATACGCTGACCAAGCATACGACTTTATGCGTGATGCAGCAGCTAACGATGCAGTTGTATTGTTTGTTGGTACTAAGAAACAAGCTGCTGACGCTGTTAAAGAAGAAGCAGAACGTTCAGGTCAATACTACATCAACCACCGTTGGTTGGGTGGTACCCTTACTAACTGGGGAACAATCCAAAAACGTATCGCTCGTTTGAAAGAAATCAAACGCATGGAAGAAGAAGGAATCTTCGACGTTCTTCCTAAGAAAGAAGTTGCACTTCTTAACAAACAACGCGCTCGTCTTGAAAAATTCTTGGGTGGTATCGAAGACATGCCTCGCATCCCAGATGTAATGTACGTAGTTGACCCACATAAAGAGCAAATCGCTGTTAAAGAAGCTAAAAAATTGGGTATCCCAGTTGTAGCGATGGTTGACACAAACACTGATCCAGATGATATCGATGTAATCATCCCAGCTAACGATGACGCTATCCGCGCAGTTAAGTTGATCACAGCTAAATTGGCAGACGCTATCATCGAAGGTCGCCAAGGTGAAGATGCTGTAGCAGCAGTTGAAGCAGAATTTGCAGCTTCAGAAGCTCAAGCAGACTCAATCGAAGAAATCGTTGAAGTTGTAGAAGGCGACAACGCTTAATTCAAATAATTAATCATTACCTAGGAGGGCGGGGCTTAGCCCGGCTCTCCTATTTTTAAAAAATATAGGAGAATTAAAATGGCAGAAATTACAGCTAAACTTGTTAAAGAGTTGCGTGAAAAATCTGGTGCTGGTGTCATGGACGCTAAGAAAGCATTGGTCGAAGTTGAAGGTGATATCGAAAAAGCGATTGAATTGCTTCGCGAAAAAGGTATGGCTAAGGCAGCTAAAAAAGCTGACCGTGTTGCTGCAGAAGGTTTGACTGGTGTATTTGTTAACGGTAACGTCGCAGCAGTAGTTGAAGTAAATGCTGAAACTGACTTCGTTGCGAAAAATGCTCAATTCGTTGAATTGGTAAATGCAACAGCTAAAGTAATCGCTGAAGGTAAACCAGCTAACAACGAAGAAGCACTTGCATTGACAATGCCTTCAGGTGAAACACTTGAAGCTGCATATGTATCTGCAACAGCGACTATCGGAGAAAAAATCTCATTCCGTCGTTTTGCTTTACTTGAAAAAACAGATGCACAACACTTCGGTGCTTACCAACACAACGGCGGACGTATCGGTGTTATCTCTGTAATCGAAGGTGGAGACGAAGCACTTGCTAAACAAATCTCAATGCATATTGCTGCGATGAAACCAACAGTTCTTTCATACAAAGAATTGGATGAGCAATTTGTTAAAGATGAGTTGGCTCAATTGAACCACGTAATCGACCAAGATAACGAAAGCCGTGCAATGGTTAACAAACCAGCACTTCCACACTTGAAGTATGGATCAAAAGCACAATTGACTGATGAAGTTATCGCTCAAGCTGAAGCTGACATTAAAGCAGAGTTGGCTGCAGAAGGTAAACCAGAAAAAATCTGGGATAAAATCATTCCAGGTAAAATGGATCGCTTCATGCTTGACAACACTAAAGTTGACCAAGCATACACACTTCTTGCACAAGTATACATCATGGATGACAGCAAGACAGTTGAAGCATATCTTGAATCAGTTAACGCTTCAGTAGTTGAGTTCGCTCGCTTTGAAGTTGGTGAAGGTATCGAAAAAGCTGCAAATGACTTTGAAGCTGAAGTTGCAGCTACAATGGCGGCAGCTTTGAATAACTAATAATAAAAAGAGGAAGCAGATTTGCTTCCTTTTTCATATAGAAAAACTTTATAAAAAAAATAAAAAGCCCTTGTTAAAGGGCTTTGTGTATTTAGGAGACTAGACTTCGAACTCATAGAGCGCTGTAGATAGGTAACGTTCTCCGTTATCTGGTGCAAGCGCAAGGACTTTTTTACCTGCCCCAAGTTTTTTAGCAACTTCGATTGCTGCATAGATAGCTGCGGCAGAAGAAATACCTACCAAGAAGCCTTCTTTTCCACCAATTTCGCGACCAAGTGCAAGAGCATTGTCTGATGTCACGCGAACGATACCATCATAAGCTTCTGTATCAAGTGTTTCTGGGATGAATCCTGCAGAGATACCTTGAATTTTGTGAGGTCCTGGTTTTTCACCTGATAAGATTGCTGACTCGTCTGCCTCAACTGCAAAAACTTGAATGTCTGAATTAGCCGATTTAAGAGCGTGAGAGACACCAGAAATAGTTCCTCCAGTACCAACACCGGCAACAAAGGCATCTAAACCATCAGCTCCGAAATCAGCTAGAATTTCAGCTCCTGTTGTTCTTTCGTGAACTTCTGGGTTAGCTTGGTTATTAAACTGTAATGGTAGGAAACCATCACGTTCAGCAGCAATTTCTTGCGCTTTTGCAATCGCACCTTTCATTCCTTCACTACCTGGAGTGAGGACTAGTTCAGCACCATAAGCTTGGATGATCTTGCGGCGTTCAACACTCATTGTTTCAGGCATAACGATGACAACTTTATAACCTTTAGCAGCACCAACCCATGAAAGACCGATACCAGTGTTTCCGCTTGTTGCTTCTACAATAGTTGAGCCTAGTTTCAGTTTACCCTCTTGTTCTGCTTTTTCAATCATACTAAGAGCGATGCGGTCTTTAACGGATGAACCTGGGTTAAAAGCTTCTAGTTTTACGTAAACGTCTGCTGCACCTTCTGGTACAATGTTATTCAATTTAACAATCGGTGTTTTTCCGATAAGTTCTGTGATATTGTTATAAATAGCCATGTTAGCACCTCTTTATATAAGATGCTTCTAGTATAACGCTATCTTAAACTTTTGTAAAATATAGAAATCCTATCGAAGCGATAGGATTTTTTTATAACAATCAGAAAAATAGTCAGTGTAAATCTAAAAATTGAGGGAAGGTATTTAAAAGTACTTTACACAAGGTTTACAGGAACTTCAACTTCTCGTAACCCTTGATCTTTTAGGATAACTTTCCCGTTAAAAAATTCTATGAGGGCAGCTTTGGTATCCTCTTTATCTTCTTTATCGACAAAAATAATTGTGTCAACTTGATCTGTAAAGTTGGTTTCGAGTTCCATAAGATTATGTTCTTTAAGAAAATTCCCATACTCTTGATATTGAGCATAGCTCATTTGAATTTGAATCCCTGCTTGTTCTTTAATTTCAACAATTCCAATTTCTTTGACAGCTAAGGCAACACTACCTGCATAAGCGCGAATAAGACCTCCTGCTCCCAGTTTAATACCACCAAAATATCTGGTAACAACTACACAAACATTGGTCAAATTGTGATTTTCTAGAACTCCTAGCATAGGTATACCAGCAGTTCCACTTGGCTCCCCATCATCACTGGTTCGCTTGATTTCACTGCGCTCACCGATAATAAAAGCAGAGCAGTTGTGGGTAGCCTTATAGTGTTCTTTTTTGATAGCAGTGATAAAGGCACGAGCTTCTTCTTCACTATAGACACGTTTTGCATGACAAATAAATCGTGATTTTTTGATTTCTTCTTGGACTTGTCCGTCCTCTTTTATAGTTCTAAATTCCATATTTTTATTGTACTAAAAAATAGTCTAAAGTTCTAGATTTTACGAATAAAGAAGTATGAAAATAAATCCAAATTATCTTGGTCGACTTTTTACAGAACAAGAATTAAGCCCTGAAGAACGACAACTGGCGGAGAAGCTGCCAAGCATGAGAAAAGAGAAGGGGAAACTCTTCTGCCAACGATGTGATAGTATGATTCAAGATGAATGGTCTCTACCTATTAATGCTCATTACTGCCGAGAATGTTTGTTGATGAAGCGAGTTAGGAGTGATCAGGCCTTATATTATTTCCCTCAAGAAGATTTTCCTAAACAAGATGTTCTTAAATGGAAGGGACAATTGACTCCATTTCAAGAGAAAGTATCAGAAGGATTACTTCAGGCAGTAGAGAACCAGCAACCGACTTTAGTTCATGCAGTGACTGGCGCTGGGAAGACAGAGATGATTTATAAAGTTGTTGCGAAAGTTATTAATGATGGTGGCGCAGTTTGTCTAGCAAGTCCACGGATAGATGTTTGTTTGGAATTGTATAAGCGATTGCAGAATGACTTTGCTTGTGAAATAGCTTTACTGCATGGTGAGTCTGAACCATACTTTCGGACACCACTAGTTGTTGCAACAACTCATCAATTATTAAAGTTTTATCACGCTTTTGATTTACTAATAGTAGATGAAGTAGATGCATTCCCCTATGTTGACAACAAGATGCTTTACAAAGCTGTAAAGAATTGTGTAAAGGAAAATGGACTCAGAATTTTTCTCACTGCAACTTCTACAGATGAGTTGGATAAGAAGGTTCGCTTAGGGAAGCTAAAACGACTAAGCCTGCCAAGGCGGTTCCATGGAAATCCTTTAATTATTCCAAAACCCGTTTGGTTATCTGGTCTGGATAAATGTTTGGATAAGTTTCACCTACCACCAAAGCTAAAAAGATATGTTGAAAACCAGAGAAGAACTGGCTACCCCTTACTAATATTTGCATCAGAAATTACAAAGGGAGAGAAGTTGAAGGAAATCTTACAAGAGACATTTCCAAATGAGAAAATTGGTTTCGTATCCTCAGTTACTGTAGATAGATTAGAGCAAGTTCAAGCTTTTAGGGATAGGGAATTGACCATATTGATAAGCACAACAATATTGGAGCGCGGAGTTACCTTCCCTTGTGTGGATGTCTGTGTCGTAGAAGCAAACCATCGTCTTTTTACAAAATCAAGCCTCATTCAAATTGGAGGACGTGTAGGTCGTAGCATGGATAGACCTACAGGAGATCTAATTTTCTTTCATAATGGATTAAATCGTTCGATTAAGAATGCTATAAAGGAAATTAAACTGATGAACAAGGAGGCAGGCCTATGATTTGTTTACTATGTGCCCAACATTTGAAGAAAACTCTAACTTTTGGAGAGCTTCTTATTTTGAAAAAGGAGGAGGGCTCACTTTGTTTAGCTTGTTACTCAAGTTTTGAAATTATTGGGGAAGAACATTGCCCAAATTGTTATAAAAAAGGATTGTCAACTTTGTGTCAAGATTGTCAACTTTGGTGTAAAGAAGGGATTGAAGTAAGCCATGAAGCGATTTTTAGTTATAATCAAGCTATGAAAGACTTCTTTAATCGTTACAAATTTGATGGCGATTATATTCTCCGAAAAGTTTTTGCAATGATTTTAAATGAGAATTTAAAAAAATACAAGGACTATCATTTTATTTTAATACCGTTAAGCCCTGAGAGGTATGCAAAAAGAGGTTTTAATCAGGTTGCAGGCCTAATAGAGGCTGCAGGGCTTTCTCATCAGGATATATTAGGGAAAAGAGAAGAGAAAGCAAGTTCTTCTAAAAATCGTTCGGAGCGTTTGGCCACGGAACTTCCGTTTTTTATTAAAGAAGGCATTAGGATTCCAAAGAAGATTTTATTGATTGATGATATTTATACGACTGGAGCTACTGTTAACCGTGTTAAAATACTGCTCGAGAAGGCAGGAGCAGAAGAGGTTAGAACATTTTCCCTCGTAAGATGAGGAAAAAGATTGCAATAATTTTTTGAAAGCGTTATAATAAATATAGAAAAACAAATATGTTTAGAAAGAAGGTACTTATATGATTAAATATAGTATCCGTGGTGAAAACCTAGAAGTAACAGAAGCAATTCGTGATTATGTAGTTTCTAAACTCGAAAAGATCGAAAAATACTTCCAAGCAGATCAAGAATTAGATGCGCGTGTAAATTTGAAAGTGTATCGTGAAAAGACTGCTAAGGTAGAAGTAACAATTCCACTTGGATCTATTACTCTTCGTGCAGAAGACGTTTCTCAAGATATGTATGGATCTATTGATTTGGTGACAGATAAGATTGAACGCCAAATCCGTAAAAATAAAACTAAAATTGAACGTAAAAACAGAAATAAAGTTTCTACTAGCCAACTATTTACAGATACCTTGGTAGAAGAGACAGATGCTGCTCAACCTAAAGTTGTTCGTTCAAAACAAATTGATTTAAAACCAATGGATCTTGAAGAAGCACTTCTTCAGATGGACTTATTGGGTCATGATTTCTTCATTTACATCGATGTTGAAGATGAAACTACAAATGTTATTTATCGACGCGAAGATGGAGATATTGGTCTTCTTGAAGTGAAAGAATCATAATACTTAATATGCTTAGACTAAAAAGGTGGTTTACACTAGTGTAAACCACCTTTTGTGTTCCTACATGCTACATTTGAGCACAAGTGCTATTCCTTCTTTAAAGGTCGCTTTTTCAGTGCAAATATGGTATAATATTGCGCAAGAGGTTTGTAATGAAAAAAAATGAAATGAATCCCTTTTTTATATTCTTATTTGTTGGGATTTCCTTTATAATCATGACTGTATTGGTTATTTTTCTTCAAAATAACCTAGTCACAATAGCATGCTTATTTTTCTTAATGGTGACATTTCTTTTGCTATTTTATTTTCAGAAGAAATCTTATCAAAAAACAGAAATTGAACAAATCCAATACGTAAACCATCAGGCAGAAGATAGTTTAAGTTCACTCTTAGAACAGATGCCTGTTGGAGTTGTCAAGCTAAACATGGAAAGCAGTGAGATTGAGTGGTTCAATCCCTACGCAGAGTTAATGTTGACAACGGAAGATGGAGAAATTGACCTTCCTCAACTTCAAGAAATTATAAAAACATCCATATCTTCGCCTGGAATTTATGCAAATGTGGGGGAAAAACGTTATGCAGTGCATCTAGATAGAAATTCTGGCGTGCTCTACTTTTTTGACGTTTCTGGAGAGTACGAAGCCACAGTAGAATTGGTTACAAGTCGCCCTGTTATTGGTATTATTTCGGTAGATAATTATGATGATTTAGAGGACGAAACATCTGAATCAGACATCAGTCATATTAATAGTTTTGTCGCAAATTTTGTATCAGAATTTACTGGAAAATATCAGATGTTTTCTCGTAGAGTGACCATGGATCGTTTTTACTTATTTACCGACTATACGGTATTAGAGCAATTGATGCAGGATAAATTTTCTGTAATTGATACCTTCCGTGAAGAAGCTAAGCAGAGAGATTTAGCCTTAACCATGAGTATGGGCTTGTCATACGGTGATGGCGATCATGAGGGTATTGGTAAAGTTGCTTTATCAAATCTCAACCTTGCAGAAGTTCGAGGGGGAGACCAGGTCGTTGTAAAAGAAAATGATGAGACGAAAAATCCAATTTATTTTGGTGGTGGTTCTGCAGCTTCTATTAAGCGAACAAGAACACGTACAAGAGCAATGATGACGGCAATCTCTGAAAAGTTGAGAAGCGTTGACCATGTCTTCGTGGTTGGTCATAAAAACTTAGACATGGATGCTTTAGGCTCTGCTGTTGGTATGCAATTGTTCTCGAGTAACGTCTTGGATGATAGTTATGTGGTCTATGATGCAGAACAAATGTCTCCGGACATTCATCGTGCCATTCAATTTTTAGAGAATGAGGGAGTAACAAAACTCATCCCTCTAACTCAAGCTATGGGAATGGTCACTAATCGTTCCTTGCTAGTGATGGTGGACCACTCTAAGACAGCTTTAACCTTGTCAAAAGAGTTTTATGATTTGTTTACACAAACCATCATTATTGACCACCATAGACGAGATCAGGATTTCCCGGAAAATGCTGTTATCACCTATATCGAGAGTGGAGCAAGTAGTGCGAGCGAGCTTGTAACAGAGCTAATTCAATTCCAAAACTCTAAGAAAGCACGCTTAAGTCGTATCCAAGCTAGTGTTCTTATGGGCGGTATGATGCTGGATACTAAGAATTTCACCTCTCGTGTAACTAGCCGAACCTTTGACGTGGCAAGTTATCTAAGAACACGTGGTAGTGATAGTATTGTAATTCAAGAACTTGCGGCGACTGACTTTGAAGAGTATCGATTGGTTAATGAGCTAATCTTGCAAGGACAGGCCGTACAACCTTCTATTCTTGTAGCTCAGGCCAAGGATGGTAAGGAGTATGATATTGTAGTGATTAGTAAAGCAGCTGATACTATGTTAGCTATGTCAGGTATTGAAGCTAGCTTTGTCATTGCTAAAAACAGCCAAGGTGATATTTCCATTTCTGCACGAAGTCGAAGTAAGATCAATGTGCAACGGATTATGGAAGAGTTGGGAGGTGGAGGCCACTTCAACCTGGCAGCTGCCCGACTGACAGATATGACTCTGCAAGAAGCAGGTGATAAACTAAAAACCGTTATTTCTAATGAAATTAGAGAAAAGGAGACAGAAGAATGAAAGTAATCTTTTTAGCAGATGTAAAAGGCAAAGGAAAAAAAGGCGAAATCAAGGAAGTGCCAACAGGTTATGCACAAAACTTTTTGATTAAGAAAAACCTTGCTAAAGAAGCGACTTCACAAGCAATTGGTGAGTTGCGCGGGAAGCAAAAATCTGAAGAAAAAGCACATGCTCAACTTCTTGCAGAAGCACAAGAAATTAAGGCGAAACTTGAAGCAGAAGAAACAATTGTTGAGTTTGTTGAAAAAGTTGGTCCAGATGGAAGAACTTTTGGTTCAATTACTAGCAAGAAAATTGCGGAAGAGCTCCAAAAACAATTTGGAATTAAAATTGATAAACGTCATATTCAAGTTCAATCTCCAATTCGAGCAGTTGGTTTGATTGATGTACCTGTAAAAATTTATCAGGATGTAACTAGCGTCATCAATCTTCGTGTAAAAGAAGGCTAAGCTAGATTTGAGTAATGATTTTGTAAAAGGAAGGAAAGTCTGATGGCAGAAGTAGAGGAACTACGAGTTCAGCCCCAGGATATTTTGGCAGAACAATCGGTATTGGGAGCTATATTTATCGATGAGAGTAAACTCGTATTTGTTCGAGAATATATTGACTCTCGAGACTTCTTTAAGTATGCTCACCGTTTGATTTTTCAGGCCATGGTTGATTTGTCAGATCGAGGCGAAGCCATTGATGCAACGACTGTTCGTACGATATTAGATGATCAAGGTGATTTGCAAAATATTGGTGGCTTGTCCTACCTTGTTGAGATTATCAACTCTGTACCAACCTCTGCAAACGCTGAATACTATGCAAAAATTGTAGCAGAGAAAGCCACGCTTCGTCGTTTGATTGCTAAGTTGACAGAGTCTGTAAACTTAGCTTACGAAGCCTCTAGTCCAGCAGATGAAATCATTGCAAGAGCAGAAAAAGGTCTGATTGATGTCAGTGAGAATGCGAATCGTAGTGGTTTTAGAAACATTCGTGACATTTTAAATCTTAATTTTGGGAATCTGGAAGTTCGATCACAACAAACGTCAGATATTACGGGGATTGCAACTGGTTATAAAGATTTGGATCATATGACAACTGGTTTGCACGAGGAGGAGTTAATCATTCTTGCTGCTCGTCCTGCGGTTGGTAAGACTGCTTTTGCCTTGAATATTGCTCAAAATATTGGAACCAAGCTTGACAAGACCGTTGCAATTTTCTCGCTTGAGATGGGTGCTGAGAGTCTGGTTGACCGTATGTTAGCTGCCGAAGGGCTAGTGGAGTCTCACTCTATCCGTACAGGGCAATTGACTGAGGAAGAATGGCGCAAATATACGATTGCTCAAGGCAATCTTGCAAAAGCAAGCATCTATATTGACGATACCCCTGGAATTCGAATTACGGAGATTCGTTCACGCGCCAGAAAATTGTCTCAGGAAACAGGCAATCTTGGATTGATCTTGATTGACTACCTGCAACTAATCACAGGGACTGGTCGTGAAAACCGTCAGCAAGAGGTGTCAGAGATTTCACGTCAGTTGAAAATTCTAGCCAAGGAACTGAAGGTGCCTGTTATCGCGCTAAGTCAGCTATCACGTAGTGTTGAGCAACGTCAAGATAAAAGGCCAGTATTATCAGATATTCGTGAGTCTGGATCTATCGAGCAGGATGCGGATATCGTAGCCTTTCTCTATCGAGATGACTATTATGAACGTGGTGGCGAAGAAGAGGAAGGTCTTCCAAATAACAAAGTAGAAGTTATTATTGAGAAGAACCGTAGCGGTGCACGTGGAACGGTAGAATTGATTTTTCAAAAAGAGTATAACAAGTTTTCAAGTATTTCGAAGAGAGAGGAACAAAGATGACAGATGCATTTACAGATGTAGCCAAGATGAAAAAAATCAAAGAAGAAATCAAGGCGCATGAAGGACAAGTCGTGGAAATGACCTTGGAAAATGGTCGTAAACGCCAAAAGAATCGTTTGGGAAGACTTATTGAGGTTTATCCATCACTCTTTATCGTTGAATTTGGAGATGTAGAAGGAGACAAACAAGCCAACGTCTACGTTGAATCCTTCACCTATTCTGATATTTTAACGGAAAAGAATTTGATTCACTATTTGGATTAAGATTGAAAGTGGGAGTTTTCTCACTTTTTTCTTTTTCTTTCGAATGATATAAATGAGGTCAACCTCAAAAATTTATCTATTCGAAGGAGAATGAATGACATATAGTAAAAAGGGAGCTTTTCTTAAGAGAACGACAGTGGGGACAGCTTCCCTACTGTTAGCAGGTGCTTTTTTGTTTGGTGGAGGAGCTGTTCATGCCAATCAGGCAAACAATGGCTCACTGGCACGTGGAGATGATTATCCTTATTATTATAAAAATGGAAGTCAAGAAATCGATAAATGGCGTCTATACTCCAGACAGTGTACATCTTTCGCTGCCTTTCGTTTAAGTAGTGTTAATGGATTTGAACTACCAGCTGCTTATGGGCATGCGAAGGAATGGGGATACCGTGCTCAAAAAGAAGGATATCGTGTAGATCAGAGACCAGCGATTGGAGCTATTGCTTGGAGCACGAGGGGAACACATGGCCACGTAGCTTGGGTTTCTAACGTGATTGGAGACATGGTTGAAATTGAGGAGTACAATTACGATTATACAGAAACGTATTATCGTAGAATAGTAAAAGCAAGTTCTATGACTGGTTTCATTCATTTTAAAGATGTGGGGAATGCTAGTGTAGGGGATCATCAATCTGTACTAGCTTCTAGTGGAACTCATTACTTTACAGAAAAAGTAGCTATTATGAATCAGCCATCATTGACATCTACTATTATTGATTACTACGAATCTGGAATGAGTGTTCATTATGATCAAACTCTTGAAAAGGATGGCTATAGATGGATTAGTTATATTTCAAGAAGTGGGAACAGACGTTATATCCCCTTAATTAAAACGGTAACCTCGAAGAATGGATGGGAAAAACAGGGAACAATCTGGTACTACTATGAAAATGGCAAAGTCGCACTTGGATGGAAAAAGATAAACGGCAGTTGGTACTATTTCCAAACTAATGGTTCAATGAGAACAGGTTGGCTAAAAGACGGTTCCAAGTGGTACTACTTGAAATCATCTGGAGAAATGCAGACAGGATGGTTGAAGGATAAGGGCATTTGGTATTATCTCGAAAGCTCGGGTGCTATGAAAGCTAGTCAGTGGTTCCAGGTTTCAGGGAAATATTATTACGTGAACGCATCTGGAGAATTGGCAGTAGATACGACTATCGATGGTTTCCAAGTTGATAGCAATGGTGCGCGAGTTGAAAAAAATCCCAATAAGCCTTGACCGATAATCTAACTCTTAGCAATGGTATTTTTCCCTGCTTTCCTTTATAATGGGTGTATGGACAAGAAAAAATTATTATTGATTGATGGATCTTCAGTTGCTTTCCGGGCATTTTTTGCACTTTACCAGCAACTGGATCGTTTTAAAAATGACAATGGACTACATACCAATGCAATCTACGGATTTCATCTGATGCTAAATCACCTACTGGAGCGTGTCCAACCGAGTCATATTTTGGTTGCTTTTGATGCGGGGAAAACGACTTTCCGTACAGAGATGTATGCTGATTATAAGGGTGGTCGTGCTAAGACTCCAGATGAGTTTCGTGAGCAATTTCCCTTCATTCGTGAGTTGCTAGACCATCTTGGGATTCGCCACTATGAATTAGCTCAGTATGAGGCGGATGATATCATTGGAACTCTTGGTCGCTTGGCTGAAAAGGATTCTTTTGATGTGACGATCGTTAGTGGAGACAAGGACTTGATTCAGCTGACGGATGATCATACAGTGGTTGAGATTTCTAAGAAAGGTGTGGCTGAGTTTGAGGCCTTTACTCCAGAATATCTCATGGAAAAGATGGGAATCACACCAGCTCAGTTTATTGATCTTAAGGCCCTTATGGGGGATAAGTCAGATAATATCCCTGGGGTGACCAAGATTGGTGAAAAGACTGGTATTAAGCTCTTGTTAGAACACGGCTCGCTGGAAGGTATTTATGAAAATATCGATGGCATGAAGGCTTCTAAGATGAAGGAAAACCTCGTCAATGACAAGGAACAAGCCTTTCTGTCTAAAACACTAGCTACCATCGACACGAAAGCGCCAATCGAGATAGGTCTAGATGATTTGGTCTATAGTGGACCAAATGTGGAAAACCTTGGGAAATTCTACGATGAGATGGGCTTTAAGCAGCTCAAACAAGCCTTGAATGCTTCTCAGACTAATCAAGCTGAGACTTTGAATTTTACCATGGTGGACAAAGTGACTGAAGATATGCTGAGTGCCGACTCTATCTTCCACTTTGAACTTTTTGGTGAAAATTACCATACAGATGATTTGGTTGGTTTTGCTTGGTCATGCGGAGACAAGCTCTATGCTACAGATAAGCTGGAACTTCTGCAGGATCCGATTCTTAAGGGTTTTCTAGAAAAAACACCTCTGAAAGTATATGATTTTAAGAAAGCTAAAGTTCTCTTAAATCGCTTTGGTTTGGACTTGCAGGCTCCTGCTTTTGACAGTCGATTGGCCAAATACCTTCTCTCTACTGTAGAGAATAATGAAATTTCAACCATTGCTAGTCTCTATGGTCAAACTTACCTAGTTGATGATGAAACCTTCTATGGTAAGGGGGTCAAGAAGGCTATCCCTGAGAGAGAAACCTTCTTGGAGCACTTGGCTCGCAAGGTTGCTGTATTGGTTGAGACAGAGCCTGTCTTACTTGAGAAATTAAGTGAAAACGGACAATTGGACCTCCTCTATGATATGGAGCAACCTCTGGCTTTTGTTCTTGCTAAGATGGAAATCGCTGGGATCAAGGTAAAAAAAGAAACTCTACTCGATATGCAAGCTGAAAATGAGCTAGTCATTGAAAAGCTAACTCAAGAGATTTATGAATTGGCTGGTGAGGAGTTTAACATCAACTCGCCTAAGCAGTTGGGCGAACTACTTTTTGAAAAGCTAGGTCTCCCTATAGAATACACCAAGAAAACCAAGACAGGTTACTCAACAGCAGTGGATGTGTTAGAGCGCCTAGCTCCTATTGCCCCAATCGTCAAGAAAATTTTAGATTATCGTCAGATTACCAAGATTCAATCAACCTATGTGATTGGTTTACAGGACTGGATTTTAGCGGATGGCAAGATTCACACGCGCTATGTGCAGGATTTGACTCAGACAGGGCGTCTGTCTAGTGTGGATCCAAACTTGCAAAATATTCCTGTTCGTTTGGAACAAGGCCGCCTCATTCGTAAGGCTTTTGTACCAGAGTGGGAAGATAGCGTACTTCTCAGCTCTGACTACTCACAGATTGAACTACGAGTTTTGGCCCATATCTCTAAGGATGAGCACTTAATCAAGGCCTTTCAAGAGGGAGCGGACATCCATACCTCGACAGCTATGCGGGTCTTTGGAATTGAACGTCCTGAGGATGTAACTCCAAACGACCGTCGCAATGCCAAGGCTGTAAACTTCGGAGTGGTCTACGGAATTTCAGACTTTGGTTTATCGAATAATCTAGGCATCAGCCGTAAAGAAGCTAAAGCCTACATCGATACCTATTTTGAACGCTTCCCAGGTATCAAAAACTACATGGATGAAGTGGTTCGTGAGGCGCGTGATAAGGGTTATGTAGAGACTCTCTTCAAACGTCGTCGTGAGTTACCAGATATTAATTCGCGCAACTTTAATATTCGTGGTTTCGCAGAGCGGACAGCTATCAACTCACCTATCCAAGGATCGGCTGCAGATATTCTCAAAATTGCTATGATTCAGCTAGATAAAGCCTTGGTAGCAGGCGGTTATCAAACTAAGATGCTGTTACAAGTACACGATGAAATTGTTCTTGAAGTGCCTAAGTCAGAATTGGCTGCCATAAAAAAACTCGTCAAACAAACCATGGAAGAAGCCATTCAACTCAGTGTGCCCCTGATTGCTGATGAAAATGAAGGCGTAACTTGGTACGAAGCTAAGTAGAAATGGCCTATCAGACAAAAAAGAAATCCCCTTGAACATTATGGTTCAAAGGGATTTTTCTTTCAGGAAAAGACAAAAGTAAAACTATCTAGCTAATAGTAAGATTTATTTGATTTGTTTCTTTTGTTCTTTTTTTGCAAGGATTGGTAGAATAACACCTAAACCAATCAGAATAATTGGGGTCAAGATATTTGTAAGAAGAGAGAATTGCCAAGCAGTTGGATTCTCAGCATAGCTAATTTTTGGAACCATACCTAGGATACAAGCAAAGGCAGTGAAGAGGAAGCACCAAGTACCAATCACAAAGCCAAGTTTAGGATTATTCACAAACTTGTATTCGGCATTTTTGTATGTTTTCCAAGCGCGATTAAGCATCATATAGGCAAGGAATACCCAGAGATAACGCATTGGCATTACGATAGAATTGAGGTTGGTCATCCATTTTACAAGTCCATCAATTTCTTGGATACCAAAAATTGGAAGGATGATGATAAGGCTAACGAGGACGCCTGTAAGGAGGTAGCCATTAATGAGGACACCTTTTTCAGTACGTTTACGAAGCCAGCTTGGGATGTAGTTTTCGTCAGCGTTATTGAGTAGGATTTGTAATGGTGCGTCAATAGAAAAGGCAAGCGCAGCAATTTGTCCGACCATATTTGTAAGAGCGTAAATCACAACGAAAAGATTTCCAACTCCCCAAGAATTTCCTAACATTTGGAAGGCTTGATAAGCACCATTACGCATGAGGTCTTCAGGGATGTTATTACCATCAAATAGCATTCCCATGGCAACTGAACCAAGGATAGCAGAGAGTCCTACCATGATGGCCATGACAATCATACCTTTTGGAAATTCTTTTGCAGGATTGCGAGTTTGATTCACATAAGGGGAAATTTTTTCACAACCACCAACGGCAAAGACCAGTAATGAGATTGTTGTGAAATAAGAAAAATCAAAGTTTGGAATGTAGGTGCTCAGTTGATCCATGTGCGGTGTCGCAAACTGGATGTCTGGCTTAATGAAAGGCAGACCGACAGCCAAAAGCACAAAGAGTAAAGACATAATCAACATGGCACTTCCTGCCAAGCTACCGATGACTTTCAGTGTTGTCAATCCTTTTGTAGAAAGGTAGAGGAAAAGTCCAAAGATTAGCAAGCAGAGAATAACGATCCAGTGGATGTCGATTTGTTTAAGGAATTGTCCGTTACCTTGCAAGGCCCAACCAAGCGGAATTAGAATTCCTTGAGGTTTTTGTGCGAGATAAGGGATATGCACAACCCAGTAGGTCCAAGCAGCAAAGTAGGCTAAACGTTTGGTTGATGTTTTTTCAACCCAGTCACTAACACCGCTTCCGCTTTCCTTGAAGGTAGAACCTAGTTGTCCGACGATGAGGGAATAGGGGATAAAGTAGAGTGCGAGGATTAAAATCCAAGATACGACGACTGAAATTCCCTGTTGAGAATAGTTGTTGACGACGTTTCCTAGCCCCCAAACCATGTTGAAGGCAATCAGAGAAACCATCAGCCAATTAAGTTGGTGTTGATCTTTTTTCATAATGTCTCCTTTTCTGATAATTTCAGTATATCATGATTTTTTGAAAGCGCCTAACAAAATTTGAAATTTACTATAAAAAAAGTAAAAGCTAGCTAACAGATAGGCACTAGGATTGCTTAGTTGAAAAAACTTATCCACAACTTGTGGATAAGTTGACACCATCCTATCAAAAATATTTTTATAGCTATCGTTTGTAAAGGGGACAAGAAATTTAGGAATTATAAGAGAGGAGAACCTGGGGTAAAGCCTGATTGGACAAGGATTCTAACAGCATTTCTATTGTAAATCCTATGAACTTGGATTGGAAAGACATTTTGGAAAAACTTGAAAATCTTTTCCGAAAAAAAGTTGAAGGTTATTCACAGTCTGTGGATAACTTTATATGGATAAGAAGACCCCTTTGTCATGCACAAAGGGGTCAGGTTATTAATGCTTTGGCAACCAGCTGAGGGTAAAGTCAAGAGTCTTAGCATTGAGCAATTCCTGATGGCTGATGCTTTGTTTTTCTTTCCCGTCCAGTCGACAGTCTTGTACAAAGTGGAAGTGTTCATAATTTTGCTGAGTACGAACATCCAACCACTGATTTTTTTCTGTCAGATAGACACGAAGGTGATTAAAGAGAGGAATTCCAAGATCATAGCTTGCTTTCCCTGGGCAAGTCGGGTAAAGTCCGAGAGCAGACCATATATACCAAGCCGATAGACTACCATTATCCTCATCGCCTGGATAAGCATCCCAGCTAGCTCGGAAGGCTTTTTGACGGAGGGTCTTGATTAAGAGACTGGTATATTGGGGATAATTACTGTAGCGGAAGAGATAAGGGATGTGGAAGCTTGGTTGGTTGGAAATGGCTAGTTGACCAAATGGTGCTGTTGCCATTTCGCTCATCTCATGTATTTCATAACCATAGCCCGTCGTTTCAAAAAGTGGGAGGCTTTGACAAGCTTTCAAAAGATAGTTGCTAAAGGCTTTTTTTCCACCCATTAGTTGGCTAAGTCCAGAAATATCGTGTAAGACACCGAGACTGGCTTGAATAGCTGAACACTCAGCGTAGTCACGACCCCAACTATAGGGAGAAAAGTCAGGACGGAAGTTGCCATCTACATCACGCGCCCTCATGTAACCCGTCTCAGAGTCAAAGAGGTTTTGATAGTTTTTAGAATATTGAGCATAGGTTTGAGCTAGCTCTTCTTGACCTAATTTTTCTGCACAAGTAGAGATACAAAAATCGCTGTAGGCATAATCTAGCGTATGACTGACACTTTCGTGGTAGTCTGTGGATAAATAGCCCAGTTCTTGGTATTGGCTTAGGCCGTGTCGCCCGTTGATAGCTTTTGGATCTTCCTTAGTAGCAGTTTCAATCATGGCTTTGAGGAATTCTTCTTCAAACTCAGGTGCCATATTCTTGCAGGCACTATCTGCAAGAAGGCCATCAATCAAAGTCCCAGGCATCATCCCTCTTTCGTCAGGAGCCAGCCACTTAGGGAGATATCCAGTATCTCTATAGCTATTGAGGAAACCTTCAAGAAACTGACGATAGTGCTCTGGAATAATCAAGGCAAAGAGTGGGAATGAAGTGCGGAAGGTATCCCAAAAACCATTGTTGGTATAGAGTAGACCAGACTTGATCGTTCCTGAAGCAAGGTCTATATGAATAGTCTCGCCTTGCTCATTTACCTCATAGAAGGTTTGTGGGAAGAGAAAGAGTCTATAAAGACAGTGATCAAAAAATGTTCGGTCTACAGAGCCAGTTTCCACGACATCAAAACGGCCTAGAAGATCTTCCCAACTTGCTTTAGCCTCTGATTTCGTTTCTTTAAAGTCTTTTCTAGGCAGATTAAAGATGGCCTGTTCTTTAGAAATAAAAGAAGTAGCCAGTTGAACTAGAGCTTCTGCTCCAGCCAAGTCGATACGCCAGTCTTGCCCCACTTGATTGATAGATAAAATATCCGTAGAGAATGCGAGAGCAGTAAACATGACGAGGGGGCTTTTGTTGGTTTCGGTTAATCCGCTTTGACCAAGGTTGACAGTACGCTCATCTACTTGCTCTAATGATAAATCATCAGCTGCATGCAGATAGAGTGAGATCTTCTTGCCTTGTATCTGTCTTAGTTGAATAGAAGCCCCATAGCAAGTAGGTGTGAGTTGAGTTTCAATCTGGTAACGCTCAGAAAAAATTCTGAGATAATGGGGATTGAAAATAGCACGATCAAGGTTATAAGAAGACTGACGATGGAAGAGGGTGTCTCCACTGATTTCTCCTGTAACAGGAGTCAGTAGTAACCAAGAATAATCGCCAATCCAAGGACTAGGCTGGTGGGTTAGTCGAACACCCTGAAATATGGGAAGATGGGGATCAAAAAACCAAGACCCTTCCTGGTCACTAGTTTGCGGAACAAAGTAATTCATCCCAAAAGGCACTCCAGCGTAAGGTAGGGTATTTCCTCGAGAAAAGGCATGCTTGCTCGCGGTGCCAAAGCGGGTATCAATGGTTTCAAGTATCGGTTCCATAGCGATTTCCTTCTGTAGTTTTCTACATTATATCAGAAAAAGGATACTTTTAGAAAATGACTTCTAAATATAACAATTTTGTAGAATAATGACTAACATTTGTGTATATATTTTCTGGACTAAAAGCTATATACTGAAAATGAAAATTTGTTTGAAAGAGGCAAAATAGTTTATGGTTTATTCTAAAGAAATCGTCAGAGAGTGGCTAGATGAGGTAGCGGAGAGTGCCAAGGAACATCCTGAATGGGTCGATGTTTTTGAGCGTTGCTATACAGACACTTTAGACAATACAGTTGAAATCTTAGAAGATGGCTCGACCTTTGTACTAACTGGGGATATCCCAGCTATGTGGCTTCGGGATTCAACTGCTCAGCTTAGACCATACCTTCATGTGGCAAAAAGAGACCCTCGTTTGCGCCAGACCATTGCTGGTTTGGTTAAACGCCAGATGACTTTGATTCTCAAGGATCCCTATGCCAACTCTTTCAATATTGAGGAGAACTGGAAGGGCCATCACGAGACAGACCATACAGACCTCAATGGCTGGATTTGGGAACGCAAGTATGAAGTAGATTCGCTTTGCTATCCCTTGCAATTGGCTTACCTTCTTTGGAAGGAAACTGGTGAGACTAGCCAGTTTGATGAGACTTTTGTTACAGCGACCAAGGAGATTCTTCATCTTTGGACGGTGGAGCAAGATCACAAGAACTCACCATACCGTTTCGTCCGTGATACCGATCGTAAGGAAGACACTTTGGTTAATGATGGTTTTGGACCTGATTTTGCCGTGACAGGGATGACCTGGTCAGCCTTCCGTCCAAGCGATGACTGCTGTCAGTATAGCTACTTGATTCCATCCAATATGTTTGCAGTCGTTGTCTTAGGTTATGTCCAAGAAATCTTTGCTACATTGAGTCTAGCTGATAGTGAAAGCATCATTGCTGACGCTAAACGTCTGCAAGCTGAAATCCAAGAAGGGATCGAAAATTACGCCTACACGACTAACAGCAAGGGCGAGAAGATCTATGCCTTTGAAGTAGACGGTTTAGGAAATGCTAGCATCATGGACGACCCTAACGTACCAAGTTTGTTAGCTGCTCCATATCTTGGTTATTGTGATGTCAATGACGAAGTGTATCAAGCAACTCGTCGCACCATTCTCAGCCCTGAAAATCCATACTTCTACCAAGGAGAATACGCTAGCGGTCTCGGAAGCTCTCATACCTTCTATCGTTATATCTGGCCGATTGCCCTATCAATTCAAGGCTTAACAGCTACAGATAAAGCTGAGAAAAAATACTTGCTAGACCAACTAGTTGCCTGCGATGGCGGAACAGGTGTTATGCATGAAAGCTTCCACGTAGATGATCCGACTCTCTACTCTCGTGAATGGTTCTCATGGGCCAACATGATGTTCTGCGAATTGGTCTTGGATTACCTAGATATTCGCTAATACTCTTCGAAAATCAAATTCAAACCACGTCAGCTTCACCTTGCCGTATATATGTTACTGACTTCGTCAGTTCTATCTACAACCTCAAAGCAGTGCTTTGAGCAACCTGCGGCTAGCTTCCTAGTTTGCTCTTTGATTTTCATTGAGTATAAGGAGTACGTTTTCGCTCAACTGATTCTTGGAAAGAATCACAAATTTACATTTAAAACGTTAACAATAAAAATTTAAATTTAGAATGAGGTTTTACTTCATGGAAAATGTTGTTGTACATATCATCTCTCACAGTCACTGGGATCGTGAGTGGTATCTACCTTTTGAAAGTCACCGTATGCAATTGGTGGAACTTTTTGACAATCTTTTTGATCTTTTTGAAAATGATCCTGAGTTCAAGAGCTTCCACCTAGATGGACAAACCATTGTCCTCGATGACTATTTAGAAATTCGCCCTGAAAACCGTGACAAGGTGCAGCGTTATATCGACGAAGGCAAATTGAAGATTGGGCCTTTCTATATCTTGCAGGATGATTACTTGATTTCCAGTGAAGCTAACGTCCGCAATACCTTGATTGGACAAGCGGAATGTGCCAAATGGGGCAAATCTACTCAAATTGGTTATTTCCCAGATACTTTTGGAAATATGGGGCAGGCTCCTCAAATCCTTCAAAAATCAGGTATTCACGTAGCAGCCTTTGGTCGCGGTGTCAAGCCAATCGGATTTGACAATCAAGTCCTTGAAGATGAACAGTTTACCTCTCAATTTTCTGAGATGTACTGGCAAGGGGCTGATGGTAGCCGTGTGCTGGGTATTCTCTTTGCCAACTGGTACAGTAACGGGAACGAAATTCCAGTGGATAAAGATGAAGCTTTGGATTTCTGGAAACAAAAATTGGCAGACGTTCGTGACTATGCATCAACTAACCAATGGTTGATGATGAACGGTTGCGACCACCAACCAGTTCAACGGAACTTGAGCGAAGCCATTCGTGTGGCAAACGAACTCTTCCCTGACGTGACCTTTATTCATAGCTCATTTGACGAATATGTCCAAGCACTGGAAAGTGCCCTTCCTGAACAATTATCAACGGTCACAGGTGAGTTGACTAGCCAGGAAACGGATGGCTGGTACACCCTTGCCAATACCTCTTCTTCACGTGTTTATCTCAAACAAGCCTTCCAAGAAAATAGCAACTTGTTAGAGCAGGTCGTGGAACCATTAACCATTATCACTGGAGGCCACAACCACAAGGATCAATTGACCTATGCTTGGAAAGTACTTCTGCAAAATGCACCGCACGATAGTATCTGTGGTTGTAGTATTGACGAAGTTCACCGTGAAATGGAAACTCGTTTTGCAAAGGTTAATCAAGTCGGGAATTTTGTTAAGAGTAATCTTCTTAACGAGTGGAAACATAAAATAGCAACTCAGGAAGCGCAAAGCGACCACCTCTTTACCGTTGTCAACACAGCCTTACATGACAAGGTTGATACAGTTAGTGTTGTAGTGGATGTTGTGACTTGTGATTTTAAAGAATTGCATCCGACTGAAGGTTACAAGAAGATGGCAGCCGTGACCTTGCCAGATTACCATGTTGAAGATTTGGATGGCCATGTCCTTGAAGCCAAGATTGAAGACTTGGGAGCAAATTTTGGCTATACTTTGCCTAAGGATAAATTCCGCCAACCATATATTGCACGCCAAGTGCGCGTGACAATCCCAGTCCACCTTGCTCCGCTTTCTTGGGCAAGCTTCCAATTGGTCGAAGGTCAAGTAAATCACCGTGATGGTATTTACCAAAATGGAGTAATTGATACACCATTCGTAACAGTCAGTGTGGATGAAGGAATCACAGTCTATGACAAGACTACTAACGAAGCTTACGAAGATTTCATCCAATTCGAGGACCGTGGAGATATTGGTAACGAGTACATTTACTTCCAGCCGAAAGGAACTGAGCCAATTTATGCTCAACTGAAAGGTTATGGAGTCTTAGAAAACAATGCTCGCTATGCTAAAATCTTGCTCAAACATGACTTGACCATTCCAGTCAGTGCAGATGAAAAATTGGATGCTGAACAAAGAGGTATCATCGAGTTCATGAAACGAGATGCAGGTCGTTCAGAAGAGTTGACAACTATTCCTCTTGAAACTGAGATGACCGTCTTTGTGGACAATCCACAGATTCGCTTTAAAACTCGCTTTACCAACACAGCCAAGGATCACCGCATTCGTCTCTTGGTGAAAACTCATAACACTCGTCCAAGCAATGATTCTGAAAGCATCTATGAAGTTGTGACACGGCCAAATAAACCAGCAGCTTCTTGGGAAAATCCTGAAAATCCACAACACCAACAAGCCTTTGTAAGCTTGTATGATGACGTAAAAGGAGTAACCGTATCCAATAAAGGATTGCATGAATACGAAATCCTTGGAGACGACACCATGGCTGTAACCCTTCTTCGTGCTTCAGGCGAACTTGGTGACTGGGGTTACTTCCCAACGCCGGAAGCTCAGTGCTTGCGTGATATCGAAGTTGAATTTGCAGTAGAATGTCACCAAGCAGGGGAACGCTTCTCAGCTTTCCGTCGTGCCAAAGCCTTCCAGGTGTCATTTACAGCTCTTCAAGTTGCAAAACAAGAGGGTAGCGTTGCAGCAACGGGTAGCCTCTTTAACCATCCGGCTCTGAACTTGCCACAAGTATGCCCAACAGCCTTTAAGGTGGCTGAGAATGAAGAAGGTTATGTCCTTCGTTACTACAACATGAGTCAAGAAAATATCCGTGTGTCTGAAAAACAACAAACTATTCTTGACTTGTTGGAACGCCCATACCCAGTCCATTCAGGACTATTGGCACCACAGGAAATTCGTACAGAACTCATTCAAAAAGAAGAAATTTAATTTCAAAAAGTAAACATAAAAAGAAAGGAGGAGCGAAAAAGTAAGAACAAACTGCTGATTCGCTCCTTTTTGCAGGTGAAAGCAATGACCATTGCAACGATTGATATCGGAGGGACTGGCATTAAGTTTGCTAGTCTAACTCCTGATGGAAAGATTTTAGATAAAACCAGCACCCCAACTCCAGAAACTCTGGAAGATTTGCTAGCTTGGTTGGACCAACGCTTATCGGAACAAGACTACAGTGGAATCGCTATGAGTGTTCCAGGAGCGGTCAATCAAGAAACAGGTGTGATTGAGGGGATTAGTGCCATTCCTTATATCCATGGTTTTTCATGGTACCAGGCCCTTTCTCATCACCAGCTACCTATCCATCTAGAAAATGATGCCAACTGTGTTGGACTTAGTGAACTGCTAGCTCATCCTGAGATTGAAAATGCAGCCTGTGTTGTCATTGGCACAGGGATTGGCGGTGCTATGATTATCAATGGCAAAATTCACCGTGGTCGCCATGGCTTGGGTGGAGAGTTTGGTTACATGACAACTATCGAACCAGCAGAAAAACTCAATAACTGGTCACAACTAGCTTCTACAGGAAACATGGTTCGTTATGTCATTGAAAAATCAGGTCAGTCAGACTGGGATGGCCGTAAGGTTTACCAAGAAGCTGTAGCAGGCAATGCCCTTTGCCAAGAAGCCATTGAGCGTATGAATCGTAATCTAGCTCAAGGACTACTCAATATTCAGTACCTGATCGACCCAGATGTCATTAGTCTGGGAGGCTCTATCAGTCAAAATCCAGATTTTATCCAAGGCGTCAAAAAAGCTGTTGATGCATTCGTAGAAACCTACGAAGAATATACTATCGCTCCAGTGATTCAAGCTTGCACCTATCAGGCAGATGCCAATCTCTACGGTGCCCTTGTCAACTGGTTACAGGAGGAAAACCAATGGTAAATTTTACCGGAATTAGCAGTAAACAACAGCAAGCTATAGACTTACTTCAAAAGCATATTTCTCTACCAGATGTAGAAGTGGCAGTCGCTCAGTCTGACCAAGCTTCTATCTCTATCAAGGGTGAGGACGGAAGCTATCAATTGACTTATCGCAAACCTCACCAACTCTATCGCGCCTTGTCTGTGCTAGCAACAGCTTTGGTAGAAGGTGATAAGGTAGAGATTGAAGAACAAGCGGCTTATGAAGATTTAGCCTACATGGCTGACTGTTCGCGAAATGCGGTTCTAAATGTTGCATCAGCCAAGCAGATGATTGAAGTCTTGGCTCTGATGGGTTATTCAATCTTTGAGCTCTACATGGAAGACACCTATCAGATTGAAGGGCAACCTTATTTTGGCTATTTCCGCGGGGCTTATTCAGCTGAAGAATTACAGGAAATCGAAGCTTATGCCCAGCAGTTTGACATGACTTTTGTTCCTTGTATCCAGACCTTGGCTCACTTATCAGCCTTTGTCAAATGGGGTGTCAAAGAAGTTCAGCAACTTCGTGATGTAGAGGACATTCTCCTCATCGGTGAAGAAAAGGTTTATGATTTGATTGACGGGATGTTTGCCACTTTGTCTAAGCTACAAACACGCAAGGTCAATATCGGCATGGACGAAGCCCACTTGGTTGGTTTGGGACGCTATTTGATTCTCAATGGTGTTGTGGATCGTAGTCTCCTTATGTGCCAACACTTGGAGCGCGTGCTGGATATTGCAGACAAGTATGGTTTCCACTGCCAGATGTGGAGCGATATGTTCTTCAAACTCATGTCAGCAGATGGCCAGTACGACCGTGATGTCGAAATTCCAGAGGAAACACGCGTTTATCTTGACCGTCTAAAAGACCGTGTGACCTTGGTTTACTGGGATTATTATCAGGATAGCGAAGAAAAATACAACCGTAACTTCGGTAATCACCACAAGATTAGCCAGGATATTGCCTTTGCAGGTGGTGCTTGGAAGTGGATTGGTTTCACACCACACAACCATTTCAGTCGTCTCATCGCTGTCGAAGCAAACAAAGCCTGCCGTGCTAATCAGATCAAAGAAGTCATTGTGACTGGTTGGGGAGACAATGGTGGTGAAACAGCTCAGTTCTCTATTCTGCCAAGCTTGCAAATCTGGGCAGAACTCAGCTACCGCAATGATTTAGACCGTTTGTCAGCTCATTTCAAGACCAATACAGGTCTACCGGTTGAGGACTTCATGCAACTTGATCTTGCCAACCTCTTGCCAGATCTACCAGATAATCTCAGCGGGATCAACCCCAATCGCTATGTCTTTTATCAGGATGTTCTCTGTCCAATCCTTGATAAGCACATGACTCCTGAACAGGACAAGCCTCACTTTGCCCAGGCAGCGGAGACTCTTTCTGCTATTAAAGAAAAAGCAGGAAACTATGCTTATCTCTTTGAAACCCAGGCCCAGTTGAATGCTATTTTAAGTGGCAAGGTGGATGTGGGCCGACGCATTCGTCAAGCCTATCAAAAAGGTGATAAAGAGAGCTTGCAACAAATTGCTAGGGAAGAATTACCAAAATTAAGAAGCCAGATTGAAACCTTCCACAAGCTCTTTAGCCACCAATGGTTGAAAGAAAACAAGGTCTTTGGCTTGGATACAGTGGACATCCGTATGGGTGGCCTATTGCAACGAATCAAGCGAGCAGAAAGTCGCATTGAAAACTACCTAGCAGGCGAAATCTCTCGTATCGATGAGTTGGAAGTAGAGATTTTGCCATTCAACGATTTCTACGGAGATAAGGACTTCGCAGCCACAACGGCTAATCAATGGCATACCATTGCGACAGCTTCGACTATTTATACGACCTAGAAAAACTCTATTCAGAAAAGAAGTTTCCCGTGAAACCTATTCTTATATAAAAAGTTCTCCACATAAAATAATTTGTGGAGTTTTTTCTATAATTTGTAGTTTAAACTGTCCTAAAAATAAGAGTATACTATTTTTGTAAACGTTATCAAGTTTAAAAATGTGAGATTATGAAGTTTTAGAAAATAAAAAGGGAGGAAATTATGAACAAGTTTTCAAAAACTTTAAGAGATAATTGGATTTTTCTCTTAATGGTTCTACCAGGAACAATTTGGTTGATTTTATTCTTCTACATTCCAGTTTTTGGGAATGTGGTTGCCTTCAAAGACTACCATATGACTGGTGAAGGATTCGTCCACAGTATTATAAATAGTAGATGGGTCGGACTAGATAACTTTAAATTCTTGTTTAGTTCCAAGGATGCCTTTGTCATCACTCGAAACACAGTACTTTACAACCTTGGATTTATCTTTATCGGTTTGGTTGTGTCAGTTGGTATCGCCATTATCCTTAGTGAACTTCGCTCTAAGCAAATGGTTAAAATCTACCAAACATCTATGTTATTCCCTTACTTCCTATCTTGGGTTATCATCAGTTTCTTTACAGATGCATTCCTAAATATCGATAAAGGGCTTATCAACCATACCTTAGAAGCTCTAGGGATGAAGGGTATTAACTTCTACGCTGATGTCAGTATCTGGCCTTACCTCCTCCTCTTCCTAGGTATCTGGAAAGGCTTTGGATATAGTAGTGTGATGTACTACGCAACGATCATGGGTATTGACCCAACTTACTACGAAGCAGCGACAGTGGACGGTGCTAGCAAATGGCAACGTATCCGTAACGTAACCATCCCTCAGTTGACACCGCTTGTGACAGTATTGACCATCCTTGCAGTCGGAAACATCTTCCGTGCAGACTTCGGTCTCTTCTACCAAATCCCTCACAACGCAGGTCAGCTCTATAGTGTAACAAATGTATTGGACGTCTATGTCTTTAACGGATTGACTCAGACAGCAGATATCGGTATGGCTTCAGCAGCCGGTCTCTACCAGTCAGTCGTCGGTTTGATTCTCGTTATCCTATCAAACTTACTTGCAAGACGTGTTGATCCTAACTCAGCACTATTCTAGAAAGGAGGAGCATATGGCAAAAAAAATTCAAAAAGAAAAAATTGATAATGTTGGCATACACTCCTTCAGCAAAAAGGCAGATATCTTCTTTAGTATCATATCTGGTTTGCTGGCCTTCTCTTGTATCTTGCCTTTCATCTTCGTAATCATTATTTCAGTTACAGACGAAAAAAGTATTGTTCAATATGGATATAGTTTCTTCCCTTCCAAGTTTGGTGTAGATGGATTCCAATTCTTGGCTCAGTTTAAAGACAAAATTTTACAAGCGCTCTTTATCTCAGCTTTTGTAACAGTTGTTGGAACTTTGACAAACGTCTTCATCACAACAACATACGCTTATGCCATCTCACGTTCAACATTTAAGTATCGCAAATTTTTTACAATCTTTGCTCTTCTTAGTATGTTGTTCAATGCTGGTTTGGTACCAGGCTATATTGTGGTAACTCAGTTACTTCACTTGGGTGATACTATTTGGGCCTTGATTGTTCCGATGCTTCTATCGCCATTCAACATCATGTTGATGCGGTCTTTCTTCAAGAAAACCATTCCAGAAGCAATCCTCGAATCAGCTCGTATCGATGGTGCTAGCGAGGCGCGGATCTTCTTCCAAATCTGTTTACCACTCTCTCTTCCAGGGATCGCGACTATCACACTTTTGACAGCACTTGGATTCTGGAACGACTGGTTCAATGCCCTTCTTTACATCAAGAGTGACAACTTGTATCCATTGCAATATTTGCTCATGCAAATTCAAAACAACATGGATTACATTGCTAAGTCAGTTGGTATGTCAGGACAGCTTGCGGTTGCCCTACCAAAAGAAACAGGTCGTATGGCCATGGTCGTAGTTGCGACTGTCCCAATTGCGATTCTCTATCCTTTCTTCCAACGCTACTTTGTAAAAGGTTTGACTATCGGTGGTGTTAAAGAATAAGAGACACTGAGAAACAAGTTTTCTCTACCCTATCTAACTTTTCTTTGTTGAAAAGTAGATCATTAAAATTGTTTATAAATTAAAAATAAAAAAAGGAGTTTTTATCATGAAAAACTGGAAAAAATATGCTTTTGCATCTGCTAGCCTTGTCGCTTTAGCTGCTAGTCTTGCTGCTTGTGGAAACCTTAAAGGAAACAACCAAAAAGCTGCTGACTCAGCTTCAGGTGACAAAACTGTTATCAAAATGTACCAAATTGGTGACAAACCAGATAACTTGGATGAATTGCTAGAAAATGCAAACAAAATCATCGGAGAAAAAGTTGGTGCTAAATTAGACATCCAATATCTTGGTTGGGGTGACTATGGTAAGAAAATGTCAGTTATCACTTCATCAGGTGAAAACTACGATATCGCATTTGCAGATAACTATGTAGTAAACGCTCAAAAAGGTGCTTATGCTGACTTGACAGAATTGTACAAGAAAGAAGGTGCTGAGCTTTACAAAGCGCTTGACCCAGCTTACATCAAAGGTAACACTATAAACGGTAAGATTTATTCTGTTCCAGTTGCAGCTAACGTTGCATCTTCACAAAACTTTGCTTTCAACGGCCCACTTCTTGAAAAATATGGAATCGATATCTCAGGTGTAACTTCATACGAAACACTTGAACCAGTATTGAAACAAATCAAAGAAAAAGCTCCAGACGTAATGCCATTCGCTGTTGGTAAAAACTTTATCCCGTCAGAAAACTTTGACTACCCAGTTGCAAATGGTCTTCCATTCGTTATCGACCTTGAAGGCGACACTACTAAGATCGTAAACCGTTACGAAGTTCCTCGTTTCGTAGAACACTTGAAGACTCTTCACAAATACTATGAAGCAGGATACATTCCAAAAGACGTAGCAACAAGTGAAACTTCATATGACCTTACTCAAGATACTTGGCTTGTTCGTGAAGAAACAGTAGGACCAGCTGACTACGGTAGCAGCTTGCTTTCTCGTGTTGCTAACAGAGACATCCAAATCAAACCATTTACTAACTTCATCAAGAAAAACCAAACAACTCAAGTTGCAAACTTTGTAATCTCAAACAACTCTAAGAACAAAGAAAAAGCAATGGAAGTGTTGAACCTCTTGAACACTAACCCAGAACTCTTGAACGGCCTTGTTTACGGTCCAGAAGGCAAGAACTGGGAAAAAGTTGCAGGTAAAGAAAACCGTGTTAAAGTCCTTGATGGATACAAAGGAAACACTCACATGTCAGGATGGAACACTGGTAACAACTGGATCCTTTACATCAACGAAAACGTTACAGATGAGCAAATTGCACAATCTAAGAAAGACTTGGAAACTGCAAAAGAATCTCCAGCGCTTGGATTCATCTTCAACACTGACAACGTGAAATCTGAAATCTCAGCTATCACTAACACTATGCAACAATTCGATACAGCTATCAACACTGGTACTGTAGACCCAGAAAAAGCTATTCCAGAATTGATGGAAAAACTTAAATCTGAAGGTGCTTACCAAAAAGTATTGGATGAAATGCAAAAACAATACGACGAATTCTTGAAAAACAAAAAATCATAAGATAGATTGATTTCGTGTATTCATTCCTAAAAGATGCGATCACTGCCTTGTCTGGATTTTTCCAGACGGGGTGGTGATTCTTTTTTTGAGCAAATACATATAATTATCTGTGTTTGAAATCCAGACATTTGCCTTACAAGTAGCGTTGATAATAGGTACATGAAAAATACCATCTACTCCTAAAAATCAGTGCAATTTTTTCTGGATTCGAAATCTTATCAGTCTTGTTTTTTTAGATCATGATTAGTAATTTATTCAAGACAGGCCATGGATATCTTTTTGTTAATTTTTCTTCTTCAAATATTTAATTAAAACAAGATCTGAAAATGGGTCTTGTTTTTTATTTTTCGGTCAAATAAATTGCATTCGCTTTCTTGGGAGAGTATACTGGTATAGTTGAATGAAAATTTCTGATAATTTAATCTTAGAAAAGAGAAGCAAATGTCAAAAGATATTCGAGTTTTACTTTACTATAAATATGTTCCCATCGAAAACGCGGAACAATTTGCTGCAGACCACTTGGCTTTCTGTAAGTCTATTGGCCTCAAGGGCCGTATCCTAGTGGCTGACGAAGGGATCAACGGAACCGTTTCTGGTGACTACGAAACAACGCAAAAATACATGGACTACGTTCACAGCCTTCCAGGTATGGAAGACCTCTGGTTCAAGATTGATGAAGAAAGTGAGCAAGCCTTCAAGAAGATGTTTGTTCGCTACAAAAAGGAAATCGTTCACCTTGGTTTAGAGGATGATAACTTTGATAACGACATCAATCCTCTTGAAACAACAGGTGCTTACTTGTCACCAAAAGAATTCAAAGAAGCCCTTCTTGACGAAGATACAGTTGTCCTTGATACTCGTAATGACTATGAGTACGATCTTGGGCACTTCCGTGGGGCTATCCGTCCTGACATCCGCAACTTCCGTGAATTACCACAATGGGTCCGTGATAACAAGGAAAAGTTCATGGACAAGCGTGTCGTAGTTTATTGTACAGGTGGAGTCCGCTGTGAGAAATTCTCTGGCTGGATGGTCCGTGAAGGCTACAAAGATGTCGGTCAATTGCATGGAGGAATTGCGACTTACGGGAAAGATCCAGAAGTTCAAGGGGAACTTTGGGATGGGAAAATGTATGTCTTTGACGAACGTATTGCAGTCGATGTCAACCATGTAAATCCAACCATTGTAGGGAAAGACTGGTTTGATGGAACACCATGTGAACGCTATGTCAACTGTGGAAATCCATTCTGTAACCGCCGTATCTTGGCATCAGAAGACAACGAAGACAAATATCTTCGTGGTTGCTCACACGAGTGTCGTGTTCACCCACGTAATCGCTATGTTTTAGAACATGAATTGACACAAGATCAAGTCATCGAGCGTTTAGCAGCGATTGGTGAGAACCTAGATCATTCTGAAGTCGTATAATAGTATCAACAGTCCTAAAGGGCTGTTTTTCTATGCTTTTGACTAAAAAATCTTAAATTTGTTTCTGCATCTTTCAGGAAAATGGTGTATACTATATGTAAACGATTTCAAAGGAGACCATTATGGTGAAGACATTTTTTATTCCAAATAAACAAAGTATTTTAGGACAACAGGAGATTCTCACAGCTAAATCAATTTTAGGCTTAGTAGAAGGCCTAGAGTCGCATAGTTATGATGCTGTTTACCTCCGTCAACCTCTTAATCGCCTTGAGTATATCGAGTGTGGAATCGTAGGTAAGTCTCAATTTCTCTTTAAAGTTCGATATCTAGATGCTCAAAAAGGCTATCAAGTAATCATTCCTGACTTGATTACAAGAGCTGACTGGGAGATTGTAGAAGGGCTCTTGCGGGCTTTGTCTAGCAAGGTTGGTGAAGCAGTTGAGGGCTTGGCAGACTTTGATTTGGAAAACTATTTCCAAGAAACGGTTAAGAACTATCTGGCTGATAAAGCTGCTCGTTTAGGTTTCTGTCAGGGTATTCTATCACCTGTTTACTTTGATAAGAAGGATTTGGAAAGTTTCTTGGAAGAAGATGGCTTGGCACGTTTTGAAGAGTTAGTCAAGAAAGTTCAAGGGTCTGATGCCTATCCTTCCAGTGCTAAATTCTATCCAGATGGTGAAGGTAAGGTTCATGGGGTCTACCACCTAGCTCAGGGGGTAAAAACCATTTTGCCAAAAGAACCGGTGATTCCTGCTCCTTACGTTGAGCAATTGGTAGGCAAGGAACTTGTTTGGGAGATTGATTTGGTAAAAATCTCTGGAGATGGCTCAAAACCAGAAGACTATGAAGCGGTAGCTAGAGTTGATTATCAAGCCTTTTTAGGAGCTTTGCCAAAAGAACTTTATCAGGACTTAGATGCTAACCAAGTAGAGGTAGGACCAGTTTCAGGGGAAGATTTTGATAACTTAGTAAAAGGTAACTAGAGGCATAAATGAAAGATATTGGTTTTAAATAATGTGAAAAGGCAGATCGTTTGATCTGCTTTTTGTGTACACAAAAAAATCCTGTCAGAGTGACAGGATTTTATCTTATATAAAAGCAAGGATTCGAAGATAGTCAAAAACAAGAGCCATTTCTGCTAGAAAGAAGAGAAATAGAACACCACCGTTGACTAGGAAAGCTAAAAGAAGGCGATAGAAGGGATCGGTTTGACTATCCTTGCTAGGTCTTGAGATGAAGTAGAGATTGGCCAAGAGAGTCAGACCAATGCTAATCAAGCAAAGCAATGCTGCAAATCGTAGACCATTAAAAAGAGCGAAGAAACTAGCAATACCTGTCAAGAGAACTGGGATAGCCAAGAGTCTGCTATGTGCTTGAAAGGCTCTTTCTAATGTCCAATCACTGTCCTGGTCGACAAAACGTTTGACTACAAATCCACCCATGAGAATTGAAAAGAAGAAGAGACTTGTCGCTACTAGGATGGAGAAGACCGAGAAGAGATTGAGAGACGGGAATTGTTCCATGAAGTGAGCATCGATGCTTGCCATACGACCATAGTAGCCTTGTTTGGCGTGATAAACTGTAAAGAGGAAACTTGTGGCAGAAAAGATAGTTAGGAGCACAAAGGCATTATAACTATGTTTTTTATCTGTATCAATGCTTGCTGTTGGCTCTTTGAGAGCACCTTGTAACCAGACCCAAAAATCAGCCAATTCTTCTTTGAAGATTGTAGTTTTTGTAGGGACAGGATCTGGGACAAATGGACTTTCCAAAGATTTGCTAGGCTGAGCTGCTTCCTTAACTAGTTTTTCTGCTTGGTCTGTCTTTGTTGCCAGTTCTTCTTGTTCTTCAGTCTCTACAGGTTCTTCTGACTTGTCTGTATTTTCCACGATTTCTTCGTGTTCGTCACTCTCTACTTTCTCTAGGTCAGCTTCTTGTTCTTCAGGATTGGCTTGAAGGCTTTCTTCAACCACTGGCAATTCTTCTTTTTCTTTTAACTCTTCTTGGGGAATGACTGGGTCAGATGGATTATCTTTTTTCTCATTGTTGGCTGTTTTCTCGAAATCAGCACTTTCGAACCATTCTTGAGTCATGATGAGACCTCCTTTTTTATTTCTTGTTTGAGTAGTAATGATTAACTATTATTCATGATCTCTCGAATTAGGTGAGCGATCCGGTTCGTCTGGAATGTTGATATCTTGACCTGCCTTTACGACGAGGAGATCTTGCGTATCTTTTTTCTCTACTTTGTAAGGATTTGAGAATTCTTCGTCCCTATTTACATCATTTCCCTGGCCAGGCTTCACTCCTTCTCGAGTTCGATGATAAATAGCTCCGTATTCTGATGAGAGATTGAGATTGATTCGTTCAAGCTCTTTTCTTGATAACATGAGCGATATGTCATTTTCTGCCTCGAATTCTACCTTACCGTGCACTTGGATGTCGTCAGCAGAGATATGTTCATGTTCTGCTTGGATACGGCTATCTGTTAGACTTGTTCCAAATACATTGACAATTCCAGTTGTGGTCAGTTGGCTATTTTTTATCTCGCTATTTGTGATACGAAGAAGAAAGCCATTTGACTGAATCTTGGCATTGCTGAGTTTTACATCGGCAATCGAAAGGACACCGTGGTCGACCTGGGCGGTTAGATCTTTTAATTCTCTTCCTTTTGGCAATGATAGAACGACTTCATCATTGCGGCTAGAAATTCCGCTTGCGATAAAGAGGATACCTTGGATACTAGAACCTACAGAAGGACGTGTAGTTGACTTGGTGTCAGAAATCTCAAGAGTTTTTTCTTTGGTAGAATGTTGAAGATTTTCTTTTTCAGAGATAGTTGGATGATACTGAAGGTGAATCTTGTCATCGCTAGATTCTCTAATGACTAACGAATGTTCTGTCAGTGACATGTTAAGTTTTTCAATATCTTGATCAAAAACGAGCTCTTCCATTCGGCTCTCAAAGACTGGTTTTTGTGACATTGCAAGGAGGCTTCTGATACCGTCTGTTTGGATGCCGATGATCATCATGGCAAAACCGATGATACTAGTAACAACACCAAAGATAAGAAATCCTTTTGTTAATTTACGCATGACTTTCACCTCTCTTTCCTCTATTAAGAATCCACTGAATAAGTCGAAGGATTAGTATTCCAAAGAAACGGGTCACATAGGAAGTCGCTAGCAAGACTAGGGATGAAGCTCCAATAGCTAGCAAACCTCCACCAAAAATCAGCGTAAAGGCAGATGTCGATTCAGCCAGAACGTAGAAGCTTTCAAATAGGAGAACACCTCCTAGGATTAGTCCAGCTGCTGATATAGCAAAGAAGGTTAAAAGTACACTAACCGCAGCGATAAAAATCCCGATGATAGCCATGAGAAGACCAATACCGACTGGAATCCCAATAGGTGCAGCCAGAAGTGCGAGGATTGCGATTTGTAAAACCTGACGGTTGTTCTTATTGGAATTTTCTTCGTTGATTTTTTTATCAAGAAGTGTTGTCAGGATGTCATGGGCAGCCTCTTTTGGACTACCGAGACTAGCTATGAGTTCTTTCTCACCTTCTGGACCAGCATCATCAAAGAGTTCTTTGAAGTAGTCCATGGCTTCGATGCGATCAGATTGAGGAAGCTTCATCAGATAGGCTTCAAGCTGATTCAAATATTCAGTTCTTGTCATGGCGAACGCTCCCTTCTATGATGCCGTTGATAGTGTCAGTGTAGAGTGTCCACTCTTCTCTGAGTACAAATAGTTGCTCCTCCCCAATCTCTGTTAAGGAGTAGTATTTCCGCATCCGACCTTGGTATTCGCGAGAGTATGTAGTCAGATAGCGGTTGGTATCCAGTTTTTTCAAGATGGGGTAGAGGGTAGATTCCTTGATTTTGGCAATGAGTTTAATGGTTTGACTAATTTCATAACCATAGGAATCCCCTTGTTCTAGAATGGCCAAGATGAGAAATTCAATCAAAGCCGCTGATGTCGGAAAATACATGGGGCACCTCCTTTTTAGTATATAAAAATTTTATATATAATTATTCTACACATACATCATACATCTAAATGGAAACGCTGTCAAGTAATATGTATAAAATTTTTACATATAAAAAATCTTCTAGTGAAAACTAGAAGATTAGAGGATTTTATCCGCTCGATCCACCATAAAGAGGGCGACCGTCATGATGATATCAATTACTAGAAGAATCAGTACCGCTGGAACCCAAGACTGGAACATGTTAAAACTGTAACCAAAGAGAGTTGGTCCAAAGGCCGCTAGAATGTAACCACCAGTCTGGGCAAGACCAGATAATTGGGCCGTCTTTTCAGGAGAGCTGGTTTTGATGGAGAAGCAAACCATGAGATAAGGGAAAAGAGCGCTACAAGCAGTACCAATCAAGAGATGCGCTACTAACCAGTAAAGGAAACTCTTGCTCGGGTATAGGAGCATAGCAATTCCAAGCATTCCAGCCAGAGAGATGACTGTCAGCATGATTTGACGGTGACGATTTGATAAACGAGTTGTGAGACTTGGAATGGTCATCGAGAAGGGGATACTAATCAGTGAAAAGATAGAAGCCAGAAGTCCAGCATCTGTATGAGATAGTCCTGCACTGATGGCCATGGTTGGTAGCCAGGTCATACTGGTATAGAAGAGTAGGGACTGCAACCCACCAAATACAATAATAGCCCAAACTTCCTTGTTTTTTAAGATATTCTCTTTCTTTTGTTTTTTCTCACTTCCTCTTAGAAAATGATTGTGACGATGATTGGGGAGCCAGGCAACTAAAGTTAGTAAGCAGACCAAGGATAAACAGAGAATCAAGCCTTTCCAGGATGTTGCCTGAGTAATGGGGACTGAGAGATAGGAAGCAAGAGCCGTTGTAATCCCCATAGAGGTCACATAGATGGTTGTCAGAAAGCCAATCTTTTGTGGGTGATTGGCCTGAATGGCGCTAGGAAGGAGCACGTTAAAGATCGCAATACTTGCTCCGATGAGTAAAGTCCCTAGATAGAGTAAAGGAAGATTAAAGATACGAATCACTGAACCGATGGTCAATACGATAAGACTATAGGTGAAAAGGTGCTCGAGTCCAATTTTTTGAGCCAAACGAGTCGCAAAAGAGGAGAAGAGGGCAAACATCAAGAGAGGGAGACTGGTCAAAACACCAAGTGAACTGACTTCCACGCCTAAACCTTGGGCAATATCTCCCAAAATAGTTGGTAAAGCTGTGAAAGGAGCTCTTAAGACCGCTCCAATTAAGATAATTCCTAGAATAAAAAAGAGTGATCGTTTTTTCATGTGAACCTCAATAAGCTGATTTTGATAACAGCTTATTTTAATTTTTTTTCCTAAAGATGTCAAGTTGACCTGACGTGATTCGCTACGTAGTCGATAGAAATCATAGTAAAGAAGGACAATATATTTACTAGTTTTTTTCTGGGATTCAAATAAAAATAGGAAAGTCTGAAAAATTGTGATAAAATAGTGAAAGAAAATCTATATATTGGAGAACTACTGTGTCTGAAAATCGTAAATTTAGCGTCCTGATGTCAGTCTATGTTAAAGAAAATCCAGTCTTTCTAGAAGAGGCGGTAGAGAGTATCATACATCAAACGCTCAAACCTAGCGAAGTGGTAATCGTCGAAGATGGTCCGCTGACACCTGAACTGTATCAAGTTTTGGAGAAATTGGAAGCACAGTCAAGTATTCCAATCAAACGTTGTCCACTTGAGCAAAATCGCGGCTTAGGTTTAGCGCTTCAGTACGGTGTCTTACAGTGCCAATATGACGTCATTGCTCGTATGGATACAGATGATATTGCTGTTGAAGACCGTTTCGAACAGCAGTTCGAATTGATGGAAAAAGAAAACTTGGACCTACTAGGTGGTCATATCGCAGAGTTTATCGACCAACCTGACGAGATTGTGTCTTACCGTCGTGTACCGACTAAGCATGAGGATATCATTGCCTACCAACGTATGAGAAGTGCCTTTAATCATATGACTGTTATGTTCAAAAAAGAAATGGTTCTCAAGGCTGGTAACTACGAGGATGGTCTTTATATGGAAGATGATCTTCTCTGGCTCAATATGATTAGCGCTGGAGCTCGAACTGGAAATGTGGATCAAATTCTATGTAAGGTGCGCGTGGGAGCAGGGATGTTTGAACGCCGTGGAGGTCTTCGCTATCTCAAACTCTATCGCCAAGCACGTCAAAGAATGCACGCTCGTGGACAGATTTCTTATGGCGAATATCTGAAAAGTGTTTTAATCCAAGTTGTCGTTGCCCTATGTCCAGGATTTGTGCGACAGTTTATATTTTTGAAACTTCTAAGAAAAAGCAAGTAATTGAAGCTAATTAGATTTTAAAAATTTATCTGAAGATTACTAGAAAATGTGATTCTGTGTAGGAGGATACCATTCACATGAATAAAAAAATAACAGATTACGTAATTGATCTGGTTGAAGTATTAAATAAACAACAGAAACAAATTTTTTGGGGATTTTTTGATATTGCCAGTATGGTCTTATCAATTATTGTTTCCTATATTCTATTTTATGGCTTGATTAATCCAGCCCCGGTAGACTATGTCATTTACACAGGTCTAACCTTCCTTTTCTACCAACTGATGATTGGATTCTGGGGGCTTAATGCTAGTATTAGTCGATATAGCAAAATAACAGATTTCATGAAGATTTTCTTCGGAGTGACTATCAGTAGTATCTTATCTTATGTGATCTGCTATGCTTTCTTGCCGCTCTTTTCTATCCGCTTTATCGTACTCTTTATCCTATTAACAACATTCTTGATTCTACTTCCTCGTATCACTTGGCAGTTGATTTACTCAAGACGTAAAAAGGGAAATGGAGCTGGAGAACACCGTCGTACCTTCTTGATTGGTGCTGGTGATGGTGGCGCGCTCTTTATGAACAGCTACCAACATCCTACTAGTGACCTTGAACTAGTTGGGATTTTGGATAATGATGAAAAGAAAAAAGGACAAAAACTTGGGAAAATCCCAGTTTTGGGTTCTTATGATGATCTACCAGAATTGGCTAAACGCTACAGAGTTGAAAAAGTGATCGTTGCGATTCCGTCTCTAGATCCATCTGAATATGAACGAATCCTGCAAATGTGTAACAGTATCGGTGTAAAATGCTTTAAGATGCCGATGATTGAATCAGTTGTGCAAGGTATCCAGCCTCAAGCAGGTGGTTTCCAGAAAATTGATATCACGGACCTGTTGGGACGTAAAGAGATTCAGCTCGATGAATCACGTCTGGGTTCTGAAATCACTAATAAAACGATTTTGGTAACTGGTGCCGGAGGTTCGATTGGTTCAGAAATTTGCCGTCAAGTCAGTCGCTTCAATCCGGAACGTGTCGTTTTGCTCGGTCATGGAGAAAACTCTATTTATCTGATTTACCATGAATTGATTCGTAAATTCCAGGGAATTGACTTTGTTCCTGTCATTGCCGATATTCAAGATTACGATCGTTTGCTTCAAGTTTTTGAACAGTACGAACCAGCGATTGTTTACCATGCTGCAGCTCATAAACATGTTCCGATGATGGAGCGTAATCCAAAAGAAGCATTCAAGAATAACATCCTTGGAACTTATAATGTTGCTAAGGCAGTTGACGCTGCTCGAGTTCCAAAAATGGTCATGATTTCGACAGATAAGGCTGTTAATCCACCAAACGTAATGGGAGCAACTAAACGTGTGGCTGAGTTAATTGTTACAGGATTTAATCAACGTAGCCAATCTACCTACTGTGCGGTTCGTTTCGGTAACGTACTCGGTAGCCGTGGTAGTGTAATTCCTGTCTTTGAACGTCAGATTGCTGAAGGTGGGCCTGTAACGGTGACAGACTTCCGAATGACTCGTTACTTTATGACCATTCCAGAAGCTAGCCGTTTGGTGATTCATGCGGGTGCTTATGCAAAAGATGGAGAAGTCTTTATCCTTGATATGGGCAAGCCAGTACGCATTTACGATTTGGCTAAGAAAATGGTTCTACTCAGTGGCCATACTGAAAATGAAATTCCAATCGTAGAAGTAGGTATTCGCCCAGGTGAAAAACTATACGAAGAGTTGCTTGTATCAACTGAACTAGTTGATAATCAAGTAATGGACAAAATCTTTGTTGGTAAAGTAAATGTAATGCCTCTTGAGATGATCAATCAGAAGATTGAAGAGTTCCGTACCTTGCAAGGTTCTGAATTGAAGAGAGCAATCATAGCTTTTGCTAATGAAACAACACATGTTGACTAAAAATAGATGAGATATTATCTGCAACTTCTGTTTATGAGAAAGAGCGGATAGTATCTTTTTTTCTAGATTTCGAGAGACTTTCAGAGTTTTTTGAACAAACTTGTTATTATTGAACAGATATGGTAAACTATAGTAAATAAAAAATTAGGGAGTAACTTATGATTAACGCAATTAAAAATTTCTTTAAAGGTTATGTAGATTTTTCAGGACGTTCAACTCGCGCAGATTACTGGTGGATTTGGTTGGCAAACATTATCCTTTCTATTCCTTTCTACATGGCATACGGTGCTGCAATGGCAAATCCAGATAGCGAAGCTGCTATTATGACTTTGGGCTTAATCGGATTTGTCTATCTCATTTTTGGACTAGCAGTTTTATTGCCTGGACTAGCACTGACAGTTCGTCGTCTACGTGATGCTGGTTTCCATTGGGCGCTCATCTTCGTTGCTTTTATTCCAATGGTTGGAGGTATCGCACTTTTGGTGCTCCTAGCTATGCCAACAAAGGACTAACACTAAGTTCAGCTATCTGAAAAAATGCTACAAGAACGAAGAAGTTTCAATCTTGTCGAATAATTTGCTAACACTCCCAGGTCTTTTACTAGATTTGGGAGTGTTCTATAACTGTACAGTATCTACTGATAAAATAAAAGTTGGGAGTATCATATGATTAACGCAATTAAAAATTTCTTTAAAGGTTATGTAGATTTCTCTGGACGTTCAACACGTCCTGATTACTGGTGGATTGGGTTGGCAAACATTATCCTTTCTATTCCTTTTGACATAGTCTACGGTAGTGCAATAGCAAATCCAGATAGCGAAGCTGCTATTACGACTTTGGGTCTTTTCATATTTATTTATTTCATTTTTGGTCTGGCACTTTTCTTGCCTCAACTTGCATTGACAGTTCGTCGTCTGCGTGATGCTGGTTTCCATTGGGCACTCATTTTCGTAGCATTTGTTCCATTTGTTGGAGGTATCGCTCTTATGATACTCCTAGCTATGCCGACAAAGGATTAAATATAAGTTCAACTATCTGAAGAATGCTACAAGGACGAAGAATTTTCAGTCTTGTCGAATAATTGGCTAACACTCCCAGGCCTTTTACTAGATTTGGGAGTGTTCTATAACTGTACAGTTTAGTATCTACTGATAAAATAAAAAATGGGAGTATCATATGATTAACGCGTATAAGAATTTTTTTAAGAATTATGCAGAGTTCACCGGTCGTTCGACGCGTCCAGATTTCTGGTGGGTTTGGCTAGGAAACCTCATCCTTTCTATTCCTTTCTGGATTATCTATTTCTACATTGTATATCTTAGTACTGTGATGGATTCAGTGAGCGATTCAGCCAGCGAGGCTATTTTCATGGTTTTTGGTTTAGTTGCTATTATTTATGCAGTTTTCTACCTAGCAATCTTAGTACCGACTTTGGCTATATCAGTTCGCCGTTTGCGTGATGCCGGATTCCACTGGGCCTTTATCTTCCTTCGCTTTGCCCCAATGGGAGGGCTAGCTCTTTTGATTCTTTTCGCTATGCCGACAAAAGAAACTGAAGTGGTAAACTATAGTGAATCTCAAGCAGTCAAAAATGAAGAAGCCATCGAAGATACACCGTTCGAAGAATCAGATAAGAACTAAGAGATTCTTGTTTTACGGTTGAATCTGTTTTGGACTTCTTGTATTTTATTATCAAAAAGTTAAAAAACACTCCAATTTAATTGGAGTGTTTTTTGTTTAGGGTTTCAATTATAGTTGACGTAAAATGTCTGCTGGTTGATGTGCGACCCAGTCAGGATGGTAGCTCATCAACTCTTCCTCTTCACCAAATCCCCAAGTAACCGCTAGTTTTTTAATGCCAGTTTCTTGGGCGCCAATCATATCAAATTTAGTATCTCCGATAAGGACCACTTTTTCTGGATCCAATTTATGAGTTGTCAAAGCTTGATGAATGACATCTGCCTTATGCACCGCTTGAGGACTTGAACCATAGATGCCGTCAAAGAAGTGATCGATTTCAAAATTAGCTGTCATATGGACTGCTGTCGGAGTATTTTTTGTTGTCGTGATATAGAGAGGATATTGTTGAGCTAGTTCAGTGAGTAGTTCCTTGATTTGTGGAAAGAGCTGAGCTTCGTAGACTCCTTTTTCCTTATAATAGGAGCGATAAAGCTGGATAGCTGACTCAATCTGCTCAGTTGGTAAGCAACTAGCGAAACTAGTTTCCAAAGGAGGTCCCATAAAACCACGGATGGTTTTTGCATCTGGACTAGGAATTCCCAGTTGTTCAAAAGTATAGGTGAAGCCATTGTGAATACCGATAGAGCTGTCCACAAGGGTTCCATCTAAGTCGAAAAAGATGGCTGATAGAGATGACATTGATTCTCCTAGTAATCTTGAAATTATTCGCCGAAGATTTCTTTTTGAAGGCGACGGCCTGTCGGTGTGGCTGCGAGACCACCTTCGGCAGTTTCACGAAAGGCAGTTGGGAGGCTAGAGCCTACTTGGTACATGGCATCAATGACTTCGTCAACCGGGATTTTTGATTCGATACCGGCTAGAGCCATATCAGCTGCGATGAAGGCGAAACTTGCCCCCATAGCATTACGCTTAACACAAGGGACTTCAACCAAACCTGCAACGGGATCGCAGATAAGACCGAGCATGTTTTTGATAACGAAGGCGATAGCCTGACTCGCTTGATAAGGAGTTCCACCTGCAGCTAGAGTTAGGGCAGCAGCGCTCATGGCAGAGGCAGATCCAACTTCGGCTTGACAGCCTCCTTCGGCTCCCGAGATAGAAGCGTTATTAGCAATGACGAGCCCAAAAGCACCGGCAGCAAAGAGAAAATCTAGTTGTTGTTCATGCGTTAAATCTAACTTTTGAATAGCAGATGTGAGAACTGCAGGAAGACAACCTGCGCTACCTGCAGTTGGTGTCGCACACACAAGGCCCATCTTGGCATTGTGCTCATTAACGGCAATGGCGTTACGGGCGGCAGACAAGACAGTGAAGTCTGATAAGGTCTTTCCTTTTTTGATGTAGTGGTCGAGCTTAGCTGCATCACCACCAGTCAAACCGCTACGAGATTTCTTTTCGCTGAGACCAAGCTCGACGGAAGCTTTCATGACTTCGAGGTTACGTTCCATGAGGAGGAGAACTTCTTCTCGCTCACGACCAGTTAGCTCATACTCAGTAGTAATCATGAGCTCAGCAACATTTCCTTGGAAATCAAGTTCGGCTTGTTCGACTAATTCTTTGATAGAGTAAAACATATTTTCTCCTATTGAAAGAAATTGACATTGTGCAAATGAGGAATTTTCCGAATTTCTTCGATAGATTCTTCACAGTTGCGACTATCAACTTCAATAATCATGATTGCTTTCTCGCCAGCTTTTTCTCGAGTTACATTCATCTGAGCGATATTGATACCAAAGCGAGAAAGAGCCTCAGTCACATGAGCAATCATACCTGGAACATCCTGATGAACGATGATGATGGTAGGGGTGTTCATGTTGAGAGATACGGCAAAACCATTTAATTCTGTCACCTGGATATTTCCACCGCCGATTGAAATTCCTGTTACGCTGATAGTCTTACGATCGTTCTTAACAGTGATTTTCGTAGTATTTGGGTGGGGAGCATTACTGTCCTTTTGGATGGTCCACACGATTTTAATGCCACGCTTATGGGCAATTTCTAAACTATTTGGAATTTCAGGATCATCCGTATCCATTCCCAAAATACCAGCTACAAGGGCAAGGTCTGTCCCGTGTCCACGATAGGTTTTTGCAAAAGAGTTAAAAAGCTGGAATTCAACCTCAGTTGGAGTATCATCAAAGATAGATGAAACGATTTTACCGATACGAACAGCTCCTGCAGTGTGACTACTAGATGGCCCAATCATTACTGGTCCAATGATATCAAAGACAGATTGAAAACGAAGTGATTGCATCTGTTTCCCCTTAAAAAGATTCTTACTTCTATTATAGCAAAGATTAGATGTAAGTGCTTAATTACTTTCTGAAATATATAAAAAGATTAAAAAGCTTTAATAACAAGGGTTTTGTAACAAAAAAGGGCTTTTTTAAGTAAATAAATCACAGTTTTGTAACATTTCTACACAAATTCGTTAACAAATAGTAACATTAGAAAGGTATCATGGTAGTATAAGAAAAAAGGAGAACTTTTTTAAATGAAATTAAACATTAAGACTAAACTTGCAGGATTTGCAGTTGTACTTGCTTTCCTTGCACCATCACTTACTTTTGCACAAGAATCAAAAACTTATACAGTTAAACCTGGAGATACTCTATCAGAAATTGCTGAGACTTACAACACAACAGTTGAAAAATTGGCTAAATTGAACAACATTAAAAACGTTGACCTCATCTATGTTGACCAAGTTTTAGTTATTGAAGGAGAAGCTCCAGTAGTAGCGGCGACTCCTGCAACGACAACTCCTGCACCATCTGCAAATACTGAAGCTCCGGTTTCAACACCAGCCCCAGCGACTGCAGAAGAAACTCCAGCAGTAGAAGAAACTTCTGCCCCAGCAGCTGCAACACCAGCCCCAGTAGCAGAAGAGAGCACAACACCAGCTGCGACTGTAAGCGGATCTGAAGCAGAAGCGAAAGAATGGATTGCTCAAAAAGAATCAGGTGGTAGCTACACAGCTACAAACGGACGCTACATCGGACGTTACCAATTGACAGATTCATACTTGAACGGTGACTATTCAGCAGAAAACCAAGAACGTGTAGCAGATGCTTACGTTTCAGGACGTTACGGTTCATGGACAGCTGCTAAGAACTTCTGGCTTAACAACGGTTGGTACTAAGAAATAAAAATAAGAGCCTTGAAAGGCTCTTTTTGTATGCCTTTTGATGAAAGACAATTTTTTAGAGATTAGTGATGGTAGATTCATTAATGCTGATGATGTTTACAGAATTTTTCACTCGAATTAGTAAGATGAACGGTTTGTTTCGTGAAATTCAGTCTAATCACTGTGGTTATTAGACTCTACTTGAGAACTGGAAGAATTAGAAGGTTGACCTTGTGTGTCAACACTATGATTTCCTTCACTGCCAGCACTATCAGACGAGTATTGCTCAGTTGCAGGTGCTTGAGAATTATTTATGCTTCCATATGATTCAGTGTAGGTTGGAGTGTAGTTGCTATCTTCTGAATTGTAGTTTTCTACTCCCTGAACGTTACTAGTCGTTTCAGTATGGTTAGACTTTTGTTCTTCTTTTTTGGTCAAGGTTTCAACTTGTTTTTGGAATTTAGAGATTAGTTCTTGAATTGGTTTTGTCTTTTCTTCAAGAGCAACTTGGTCGCTGGCAGAATTAATGTTTTTAATGATGTCTATTATTTTTTGCAAGGAAGTGATGGCTGTCTCAAGTGTTTGTTTATCTTGAAAATGGCTATCAGAATCCTTTATATCTAATTTCAAAGCTTTTTCACTATAATGATTTGTGACTTTATCGGCAGTAGAAGCGAGAAAGTCTGCTAATGTCTTTTTGCCTTCATCAGTAGTTGGTTTTAATTCTTGAATTTTTTTCCAATCTTCTATAATGGTTTCAGAATCAATATTGAAGTCTTTAATGGCGTTTTTTACTTGTTCGACATCTTGTTGATTTTTTTGTTGTTTGATGAGAGCAACATTCCCTCTCTCTGCTTGGATTTTTTCTTGATGGAGGACTAAGCCTGTCAAAAGTCCAATACCTGCAATAAGTGTAATAATAAAAATAGTATTTTTTGATTTTAGAATATCTTTGTAATTGTTCACATTTGTTCTACGCACACGGATGATGGTGTATATATGGAATCATGTGCGCATTCCTCCTTATTAAAGTATATCATTTTTAGTTGATTTTAAAAATAAGTTTTTAAAGAGAATAGAGATTTAGGAATGGATTGACTTTTTTGTATCCTATCTTCATGTATTTATAAATGAGGTGGCTAGGTTTGTCAGCATCTTCCTTGTCTTCTCTAATCAAGCATGTTATAATGAAAACTGCTCAAACGACCTTCAATCGTGATAGCAAACACGACCTTCAATCGTGAATAAACGAATAGATGGGAGACATACCATGAGTGATAACTCTAAGACACGTGTTGTCGTGGGGATGAGTGGTGGTGTTGATTCGTCGGTGACGGCTCTCTTGCTCAAAGAACAGGGCTACGATGTGATCGGTATCTTCATGAAGAACTGGGACGACACAGATGAAAACGGCGTCTGTACGGCGACCGAAGATTACAAGGATGTGGCTGCGGTAGCAGATCAACTTGGCATTCCTTACTACTCTGTAAATTTTGAAAAAGAGTACTGGGACCGCGTTTTTGAGTATTTCCTAGCGGAATACCGTGCAGGACGCACGCCAAATCCAGACGTTATGTGTAACAAGGAAATCAAGTTTAAGGCCTTTTTGGACTATGCCATGACCTTGGGAGCAGACTATGTAGCGACTGGGCACTATGCCCGAGTGGCGCGTGATGAGGATGGTATCGTTCACATGCTTCGTGGCGTGGACAATGGCAAAGACCAGACCTATTTCCTCAGTCAACTTTCACAAGAACAATTACAAAAGACTATGTTCCCATTGGGACATTTGGAAAAGCCTGAAGTTCGCAGACTAGCAGAAGAAGCAGGCCTTGCGACTGCTAAGAAGAAAGATTCAACAGGGATTTGCTTTATTGGAGAAAAGAACTTTAAAGAATTTCTCAGCAACTACTTGCCAGCTCAACCTGGTCGAATGATGACTGTAGATGGTCGCGATATGGGTGAGCATGCTGGTCTGATGTACTATACGATCGGTCAGCGTGGCGGACTCGGTATCGGTGGACAACACGGCGGTGACAATGCTCCTTGGTTCGTTGTTGGAAAAGACCTGAGCAAGAATATCCTCTATGTAGGCCAAGGTTTCTACCATGATTCGCTTATGTCAACTAGCTTAGAAGCCAGTCAGGTTCACTTTACTCGTGATATGCCAGAGGAATTTACGCTAGAATGCACGGCTAAATTCCGCTATCGTCAGCCTGACTCTAAAGTGACTGTACATGTCAAAGGAGATAAGGCAGAGGTCATCTTTGCGGAGCCACAACGCGCCATTACACCAGGACAAGCAGTTGTCTTTTACGACGGTGAAGAGTGTCTCGGTGGCGGTTTGATTGATAATGCTTACCGTGATGGCAAGGTTTGTCAGTACATTTAGATTGACAAATGTTCTCAATTTGCTACAATAATAAAAGCAATAGAAATGATGGTCAAAGCTCATGGATGTTGCAGGCTTTTTTGTCCTGCACTTCTTACGAGTTTTGACTGTTTTTGTGTCGTTTAAAGGAAAGGACAACATGACTCAACAAGACTTTCGGACAAAAGTGGGGGATACGGTTTTTGGCGTTCGGGCGACAGCTTTGATTCTTCAAAACCGCAAGCTCCTAGTCACCAAAGATAAGGGCAAGTATTACACTATTGGCGGTGCGATCCAAGTAAATGAAAGCACGGAAGACGCGGTAGTCCGCGAAGTGAGGGAAGAACTGGGTGTTAAAGCTCAAGCTGGGCCACTAGCTTTCGTGGTTGAAAATCGTTTTGAACAGGACGGTGTTTCCTATCACAACATCGAGTTTCATTATCTGGTAGACTTACTTGAGGACGCCCCATTGACCATGCAGGAAGATGAGAAAAGGCAACCCTGTGAGTGGATTGACTTGGAAAAGCTTGAGGATTTCCAACTAGTTCCAGCCTTTTTAAAAACAGCCCTGCCAGATTGGGACGGCCAACTAAGACACATTCACCTTGAAGAATAGGAGAGAAAATGACTTATAATTTTACGGAAGAATACGATATTATTGTAATCGGTGCGGGACATGCTGGGGTCGAAGCTTCCCTAGCTGCGAGCCGTATGGGTTGCAAGGTCTTGCTTGCGACTATCAACATTGAAATGTTGGCTTTCATGCCTTGTAATCCGTCTATTGGTGGTTCTGCCAAGGGGATTGTCGTGCGTGAGGTAGATGCCCTTGGTGGCGAAATGGCTAAGACCATTGACAAGAGTTACATCCAGATGAAGATGCTCAACACTGGGAAGGGACCAGCTGTCCGTGCCCTTCGTGCGCAGGCTGATAAGGAACTTTACTCTAAGGAAATGCGCAAGACGGTTGAAAATCAAGAAAATCTAACCCTTCGTCAAACTATGATTGATGAGATCTTGGTGGAAGAAGGCAAGGTTGTCGGTGTTCGTACAGCTACCCATCAGGAATATGCTGCCAAGGCTGTTATCGTGACCACAGGGACAGCCCTCCGTGGGGAAATCATCATCGGAGATCTCAAGTACTCATCAGGGCCAAACCACAGCCTAGCTTCTATTAACCTAGCTGACAATCTCAAGGAACTTGGACTTGAAATCGGTCGTTTCAAGACAGGAACGCCTCCACGTGTCAAGGCTTCCTCTATCAACTATGATGTGACAGAGATTCAGCCAGGAGATGAAACACCAAATCACTTCTCTTACACTTCACGCGATGAAGATTATGTTAAAGACCAAGTGCCGTGCTGGTTGACCTATACCAATGGTACCAGTCATGAGATTATCCAAAACAACCTCCATCGTGCGCCTATGTTTACAGGTGTGGTTAAGGGAGTGGGACCTCGTTACTGTCCGTCGATTGAGGACAAGATTGTGCGTTTTGCGGACAAGGAACGCCACCAGCTTTTCCTTGAGCCAGAAGGACGAAACACAGAAGAAGTTTATGTCCAAGGACTTTCAACCAGTCTTCCTGAGGATGTCCAACGTGACTTGGTTCATTCCATCAAAGGTTTGGAAAATGCAGAGATGATGCGAACTGGTTATGCTATCGAGTACGACATGATCTTGCCTCATCAATTGCGTGCAACGCTTGAAACCAAGAAAATCTCAGGACTTTTCACTGCGGGTCAGACAAATGGAACGTCTGGATATGAAGAAGCTGCTGGTCAAGGGATTATCGCGGGTATCAACGCAGCGCTGAAAATCCAAGGTAAGCCTGAGTTAATTCTAAAACGAAGCGACGGTTATATCGGGGTTATGATTGATGACTTGGTGACCAAGGGAACCATTGAACCTTACCGTCTCTTGACCAGTCGTGCAGAATACCGTCTCATTCTCCGTCATGACAATGCCGATATGCGTTTGACTGAGATGGGGCGCGAGATTGGGCTTGTTGACGATGAACGTTGGGCTCGTTTTGAAATCAAGAAAAATCAATTTGAAAATGAGATGAAGCGCCTAGACAGCATCAAACTCAAGCCAGTCAAGGAAACCAATGCCAAGGTTGAGGAGATGGGCTTCAAGCCGTTGACCGATGCAGTGACAGCCAAGGAATTCCTTCGCCGTCCAGAAGTTTCTTACCAAGATGTGGTAGCCTTCATCGGACCTGCTTCTGAAGAGTTAGATGACAAGATTATCGAATTGATTGAAACAGAAATCAAGTACGAAGGCTACATTTCAAAAGCCATGGATCAGGTTGCCAAGATGAAACGCATGGAAGAAAAACGGATTCCAGCGAATATTGACTGGGATGATATTGACTCTATCGCGACTGAAGCTCGTCAGAAGTTCAAGCTCATCAATCCAGAAACTATCGGGCAAGCTAGCCGTATTTCAGGTGTAAACCCAGCAGATATTTCCATTCTTATGGTGTATTTAGAAGGTAAAAATCGAAGCATTTCTAAAAACTTAGAAAAGAAAGCTGACTAAAAATAAAAAGCTGAATTCTCATTTTGAGAATTCAGTTTTTTTAGTTTTTTCTTCATTTTTCGAATTAAGAGAAAAGGAGAAATGACTATGCTGACAGTAGAAGAAAAAAATTTTTTAGACCGCTATAAAAGAGTTTCATATCATCGTTTTTATGAGATTGAACGCTTTGTTACCTTGTCTGAAAAGTTGAGCGAACGTCCGCCAAAGGCTGACAAGAACTAGACTTTTTGATATACTAGAACAAATTAAAATATAGGAGAGAGCGAATGAACGTATATGGCAGATTAGAAGACGAACCAACTCCAACTTGGATGGGAAGTCAGGATGCTCCAGTAGAAAATGAGGAGCAACTCGAGGTTGAAACTCGTCAGCCTGCCCGCTTACCATTTTTGAATATCCTCATTTTGAGTACTCTAGTGGTCCTTGTGTCCGTAATTTTACCCTTCTTCTTAGGGTTAATAAGTCCGGAGCAATCTCAGGATTTTTATATTGGATGGGCTATGCATCAGAGCGGAGATATCTACACAGATTATTTTGGAACTAGTGGTCTCCTTTATTACTTTTTACAGTATTTAACAAAGGGCAGTATTTTATTTGCCGTCTTTAATTGGTTGGCTTTAGTAGGTGCCGGATTCTTTCTTTTCCGTTCGGCTTACAATCTGACGGAACAAAATAAGCAATCGCAACAAGTGTTGACAGTCTTTTATGTCCTGGCTAGTGCTCTTAGTTTTGGTGGGGGCTATGCAACTATTCTTGCACTCCCATTCTTGTTCTATTCCTTGAGTTTAGTAACAGCTTATTTGGCAGAACCAAGCCTTGACAAAGGATTTATCCGTATTGGAGCTAGCTTAGCTCTAGCATTTTTCTTTGCACCTTTGGTTACAACTTTGTACGCCTTTGTCTTGTTTTTTGCTGTAACAGCTTTTAATATTGGTCGCAAAAATTTGGCTCATGGTGTCTACCAATTTTTTGCAGCGGGCCTTGGTTTTTCAATTCTCTTTTATCCAATCGGATATTATACGGCTTATAAAGGTAGCTTTGGAAATGCGATTAGTCAAATCCTTTATCCATTAGATAGTTTAAACTTTACGTCTAACTCGGGATTACTCGACAATATCCTCTTTTATGGATTGTTAGCAATTGCTCTTGGAGCATTGACGTTTGCATTGACAGGTCTCTTCAAATATAAACCATTGAAGCAATCAGTCTTATCAATCACTGCTGCAATAGCTGTTGTTTTGGTATTAGTTTTAGAAATTTTCTCTACAGATCTTATCAATGGTAGTCGTATGGTTGAGTTACTTCCTTTCTTGTCGCTTCTTTTTCTGACACGAATTCCTACAGAGAAGCCAGAAGGAGCGAATCGTCGTAGAAGATCTAGAGAAGAAACTTCGGTATGGGGAGTTTTTGTAAAAGGAAATGCCTATCTACCAATTTTGGCTCTCGTTTATCTATTTTCAGCCCCTCTAGTATCACGATATTTACTTCATGCGGAACAATATCAAGAGCGCACAAGCATTGAAGCTAAGGTCAAAGGGGAAACTCAAGCTACAGATCGTATCTATGTTTGGGATAATCTGACAAGTAGTTATAAGGCTAGTGAACGTTTAGCTGCGAGTCAGTTGCTTTCGCCTAGGTTGCATACAGGACTTGGTGAAAATCGTACCAAACTTGTTAATGATCTGAGAGATAATCAACCAAAGATGATTGTAGTGAATACAAAAACAAGTCTATGGACAGAAGTTGAGCAGCTCTTAGCTGAAAATTATCAAGCGGTTCAAAGTGAATTCAAAGATTTTAAACTCTATAAATTAAAATAAAAACTATCAATATCTTGTGTAATTTTAAAAAATTTTTATTTTTTAACACAAGATATTGATTTTTATTTTTTTAGTGATATAATACTTTTTAGAATCAATATTATATTTAAGAAAAGGGTATGGATATGATTGTATTGGAAGAGAAGGCTGTCCCTGATCCGACTTTATTCGTCGAAAAACGTGACGGCAGACGTGTAATTTTTGATGTAGACAAGATTGACAAAGCGCTTCATAAGGCAGCTGAAAAGGTTATGGATGTAACCCCTTTGGTTGAAAAGCGACTTAGTACCCTAGTTGAACGTATCGTCGAAGAGATTCATAGTCGCTTTCCTCAAGGTGTAAAAATCTATGAAATCCAAAACATCGTAGAACATGAGTTATTGGAAGCTAAAGAATACGCCTTGGCCGAGGAGTATATCACCTATCGGACTCAAAGGGATTTTGAGCGCTCAAAAGCGACAGATATCAACTTTAGTATTCATAAACTTCTCAATAAAGATCAGGCAGTTGTCAATGAAAATGCCAATAAGGATAGTGATGTTTTTAATACCCAGCGTGATTTGACGGCAGGGATTGTTGGGAAATCCATCGGACTTCAAATGCTTCCTAAACATGTGGCTAATGCCCATCAAAAAGGAGATATCCACTATCATGATTTGGACTACAGTCCCTATACCCCTATGACCAACTGCTGTTTGATTGATTTCAAGGGCATGTTGGAAAATGGTTTTAAGATTGGGAATGCTGAGGTAGAGAGTCCCAAATCTATCCAGACTGCGACAGCGCAGATTTCACAAATCATCGCAAACGTTGCTTCTAGCCAGTATGGGGGCTGTTCAGCTGACCGTATCGATGAAGTATTGGCTCCTTATGCAGAGAAAAATTACCAAAAGCACCTCAAAGATGCGGAGGAATGGGTTCTGCCTGATAAGCGCCAAGAATATGCCTGGAAGAAAACCCAAAAAGACATCTACGATGCCATGCAATCTCTAGAGTACGAGATTAATACCCTCTTTACATCAAATGGGCAAACGCCATTTACCTCTCTTGGTTTCGGTCTAGGAACCAGTCGTTTTGAACGTGAAATTCAAAAGGCAATCCTGAACATTCGTATCAAGGGGCTTGGTTCGGAACATCGAACAGCCATCTTCCCTAAACTCATCTTTACGCTAAAAAGAGGACTCAACTTAGAGGAAGGCTCTCCTAACTACGACATCAAACAGTTGGCTCTTGAGTGTGCAACCAAGCGCATGTACCCAGATGTCTTGTCTTATGATAAGATTGTCGAGTTGACAGGTTCTTTCAAGGTTCCGATGGGATGTCGTTCATTCCTTCAAGGATGGAAGGATGAAAATGGAGTAGAAGTCAATTCGGGCCGTATGAATCTAGGGGTCGTGACGGTTAATCTTCCTCGTATCGCACTTGAATCCGAAGGCGACCTGAACAAGTTCTGGGAAATCTTCAATGAGCGTATGAATATCGCGGAAGATGCCTTGGTTTACCGTGTGGAAAGAACCAAGGAAGCCACTCCAGCTAATGCACCAATTCTTTATCAATATGGTGCCTTCGGACGTCGTCTTGGTAAAGAAGAAAGAGTTGACGAGCTCTTTAAGAACCGTCGTGCGACTGTTTCGCTTGGCTACATTGGACTTTATGAAGTAGCGACAGTATTCTTTGGCAACAATTGGGAAACTAATCCAGAAGCTAAAGAATTCACCCTTAATATCATTCGAGATATGAAACATCGAGTGGAAGAGTGGTCAGACCAATATGGGTATCATTTCTCTATTTATTCAACACCATCTGAAAGTCTGACAGACCGCTTCTGCCGCTTGGATACAGAGAAATTTGGCTCTATTCCAGACATTACTGATAAAGAATACTACACAAATTCCTTCCATTATGATGTGCGTAAAAATCCAACTCCTTTTGAAAAACTAGATTTTGAAAAGGTTTATCCAGAAGCAGGTGCATCAGGTGGCTTTATCCACTACTGCGAGTATCCTGTTCTCCAACAAAACCCAAAGGCCTTGGAAGCTGTGTGGGACTATGCTTATGACCGTGTAGGTTATCTAGGAACCAATACTCCGATTGACCGTTGCTACAAGTGTGATTTTGAAGGAGATTTTGAACCTACTGAGAGAGGATTTGCTTGTCCTAACTGTGGAAATAACGATCCTAAAACAGTAGATGTGGTTAAACGGACCTGTGGCTATCTTGGGAACCCACAAGCGCGTCCGATGGTTAATGGACGCCACAAGGAAATTGCTGCGCGTGTCAAACACATGAACGGTTCTACTATCAAAACAGCAGGACATGAAGTAAGAAATTAGAAAGAGATAGCATGGGAAAATATCAATTAGATGATAAAGGCAAGGCCTTGGTTCAACGATTCCACGAAAAACATTCAAAGGGTGGAGTCAATAAAAAAGACCGAGTAGCTAGCCTTAGAGAACAATTTTTAAACAAGAACAAGAAAAAGTGAGAGTTGCCTCTCGCTTTTCTTATAGCGGGGAGGGGAATATGGAACTACGCAGACCAAGATTGGCAGATAAAGAAACAGTTTTAGAGATGATGGCAGAGTTTGAACAGACTCAATCAGCCCACGATGGCGGATTTTGGGATGCTGAGAATTTTGTTTATGAAGAGTGGTTAGAAGAAAATCTTCAAGCGGAAGCGGGACTCAATATTCCTGAAAACTGGGTTCCTTCTATTCAATTTGTATCATTTGATGATGTAGGTTGTGCTTTAGGGTTTTTGAATCTGCGATTAAGACTGAATGAGGGCTTGCTGAATTATGCTGGCCACATTGGCTACTCTATTCGTCCATCTGAAAGAGGTAAGGATTATGCGAAAGAATCCCTCCGACAAGGTCTACAAGTTGCTAAGGGAAAAAATATTAAACGAGCTTTAGTGACTTGTAGCACAGAAAATCCAGCAAGCCGAGCTGTTATCTTAGCTAATGGTGGGGAGTTGGAGGATGTTCGAAATGGAACGGAGCGCTATTGGATAGACTTGGAGTAGAAAGCATGACATGGAATACACCAAAACCAGGCGAGTGGAAAAGTGAAGAACTCAGTCAGGGGCGCATCATTGACTATAAGGCTTTTAACTTTGTCGATGGAGAGGGGGTGCGCAATTCTCTCTATGTAGCAGGTTGCATGTTTCACTGTGAGGGCTGTTATAATGTTGCGACCTGGTCCTTTAATGCAGGCATACCTTATACCCCAGAGTTGGAAGAGCAAATCATAGTAGACCTAGCCCAACCCTATGTTCAAGGCTTGACTTTATTAGGAGGAGAACCCTTCCTAAATACAGGAATCCTCTTGCCGCTCGTGAAACGTATCCGGAAAGAATTGCCAGAAAAAGATATCTGGTCTTGGACGGGATACACATGGGAAGAGATGATGTTGGAGACACCTGATAAACTGGAGCTCTTGTCAATGATTGATATCTTGGTTGATGGACGGTATGATAAAAGCAAGCGTAATCTCATGCTTCAATTCCGTGGCTCTTCCAATCAACGAATTATCGATGTACAAAAATCTATGCAAAGTGGAAAAGTAGTTATTTGGGACAAGCTTAATGATGGGAAGCAAAGCTATGAACAGGTGAAGAGAGAATGAAGAAAAAAGACTTAATAGAAAGACTAGTATCAGAAATAGAGTCCGGAAAAGTAAAAACGCTGGGTATTTACGGTCATGGGGCTTCAGGGAAATCAACCTTCGCTCAGGAATTGTATCAAGCCCTAGATTCTACTACAGTAAATTTGCTAGAAACAGATCCCTATATCACCTCAGAACGTCACCTGGTAGTACCAAAGCAAGCACCTGATCAAAAGGTGACAGCCTGTCTGCCAGTGGCGCATGAACTGGCAAGTTTGCAGAGAGATATTCTCGCCCTGCAGGCGGGTATGGATGTCTTGACAATCGAAGAACCTTGGAAAGCTAGTGAAATCTTGTCTGGTTCTAAACCAATTCTGATAGTCGAAGGGATGTCTGTGGGTTTTCTACCCAAGGAACTCTTTGACAAAACTGTCTGTTTCTACACGAATGAAGAGACAGAATTAAAGAGGCGTCTAGCTCGAGATACGACTGTGAGAAATCGCGATGCGTCCTTTATATTGGCTAGTCAGCAAATGAGACGAGAACAGTATCTGCAATACTATAAAGAAACCGAGTCAAAAGCGGATATCTTGATAAATCAATCAAATGATAAATTTCAGATCAAAACGAATATTATATAGAAGAAAAAATAAAAATTCGCTCTTCATTTATGCTTATTTGAGATAAGGAGCGATAAGAAAACAGTTTCATTCGAAAAATTAAAAAAATCCTGTCAAATCCCTTGCAATCGCAGGGGCTTTGTGTTATTCTATTATGGTGCTGTAAATTACAGCCTTAGCTTTGATGCAAGAGGTTGCGACACGCTCGGTTGCATTGCCACGCAACGCGCGTCGGTTTTCTTGTGGAGCTAGCCTATTATCTTAAATAGACGAAAAGGAGAAAAAGATGGCAAACAAAAAAATCCGTATCCGTTTGAAAGCTTACGAACACCGTACGCTTGACACAGCGGCTGCTAAAATCGTAGAATCAGCTACTCGCACAGGTGCAGAAGTTGCAGGTCCAATCCCACTTCCAACTGAACGTAGCCTCTACACAATTATTCGTGCGACTCACAAATATAAAGACTCTCGCGAACAATTCGAAATGCGTACACACAAACGTTTGATCGATATCATCAACCCAACTCAAAAAACAGTTGACGCTTTGATGAAATTGGATCTTCCAAGTGGTGTAAACGTAGAAATCAAACTTTAATCTAAAGTTTGAAACCTTGAGCATAAAAAACGCTCGTTAAAAACTTTTTGAATAAAAAATATAGAAAAGGAACTATTTTCTCATGACAAAAGGAATCTTAGGGAAAAAAGTGGGAATGACTCAAATCTTCACTGAAGCTGGCGAATTGATCCCTGTAACAGTTATCGAAGCAACTCCAAACGTTGTTCTTCAAGTTAAAACTGTTGAAACAGATGGTTACAACGCTATCCAAGTTGGTTTCGATGACAAACGCGAAGTATTGAGCAACAAACCTGCTAAAGGACATGTAGCAAAAGCTAACACGGCTCCTAAGCGCTTCATTCGTGAATTCAAAAACGTTGAAGGCTTGGAAGTTGGTGCTGAAATCACAGTTGAAACTTTCGCAGCTGGAGACATTGTTGATGTAACTGGTACATCTAAAGGTAAAGGTTTCCAAGGTGTTATCAAACGCCACGGACAATCACGTGGACCTATGGCTCACGGTTCTCGTTACCACCGTCGTCCAGGTTCTATGGGACCTGTTGCACCTAACCGCGTATTCAAAGGTAAAAACCTTGCAGGACGTATGGGTGGCGACCGCGTAACAATTCAAAACCTTGAAGTTGTACAAGTTGTTCCAGAAAAGAACGTTATCCTTATCAAAGGTAACGTACCAGGTGCTAAGAAATCTCTTATCACTATCAAGTCAGCAGTTAAAGCTGGTAAATAATAAGGAAAGGGGAATACAGTCAAAATGGCAAATGTAACATTATTCGACCAAACTGGTAAACAAGCGGGCGAAGTTGTTCTTAACGATGCAATCTTTGGTATCGAACCAAACCAATCTGTTGTGTTTGATGTGATCATCAGCCAACGTGCTAGCCTTCGTCAAGGAACTCACGCAGTTAAAAACCGCTCAGCTGTTTCAGGTGGCGGACGCAAACCATGGCGTCAAAAAGGAACTGGACGTGCTCGTCAAGGTTCTATCCGCTCTCCACAATGGCGTGGTGGTGGAATCGTCTTCGGACCAACTCCACGTAGCTATGCGTACAAACTTCCTCAAAAAGTTCGTCGCCTTGCGCTTAAATCTGTTTACTCAGAGAAAGTTGCTGAAAACAAATTTGTAGCCGTTGATTCTCTTGAATTTACAGCTCCAAAAACTGCTGAATTTGCAAAAGTTCTTGCAGCTTTGAGCATCGATTCTAAAGTCCTTGTTATTCTTGAAGAAGGAAACGAATTCGCAGCTCTCTCAGCTCGTAACCTTCCAAACGTGAAAGTTGCGACTGCTACAACTGCAAGTGTTCTTGACATCGCAAATAGTGACAAACTTCTTGTTACTCAAGCAGCTATCTCTAAAATCGAGGAGGTTCTTGCATAATGAATTTGTATGATGTTATCAAAAAACCTGTTATCACTGAAAGCTCAATGGCTCAACTTGAAGCAGGGAAATATGTATTTGAAGTTGACACTCGTGCACACAAACTTTTGATCAAGCAAGCTGTTGAAGCTGCTTTCGAAGGTGTTAAAGTTGCAAATGTTAACACAATCAACGTAAAACCTAAAGCTAAACGTGTTGGACGTTACACTGGTTTTACTAACAAAACTAAAAAAGCTATCATCACTCTTACAGCTGATTCAAAAGCAATCGAGTTGTTTGCAGCTGATGCTGAATAATCTAAGGAGGAAATATCGTGGGAATTCGTGTTTATAAACCAACAACAAACGGTCGCCGTAATATGACTTCTTTGGATTTCGCTGAAATCACAACAAGCACTCCTGAAAAATCATTGCTTGTTGCATTGAAGAGCAAGGCTGGTCGTAACAACAACGGTCGTATCACAGTTCGTCACCAAGGTGGTGGACACAAACGTTTCTACCGTTTGGTTGACTTTAAACGTAACAAAGACAACGTTGAAGCAGTTGTTAAAACTATCGAGTACGATCCAAACCGTTCTGCAAACATCGCTCTTGTACACTACACTGACGGTGTGAAAGCATACATCATCGCTCCAAAAGGTCTTGAAGTAGGTCAACGTATCGTTTCAGGTCCAGAAGCAGATATCAAAGTCGGAAACGCTCTTCCACTTGCTAACATCCCAGTTGGTACTTTGATCCACAACATCGAATTGAAACCAGGTCGTGGTGGAGAATTGGTACGTGCTGCTGGAGCTTCTGCTCAAGTATTGGGTCAAGAAGGTAAGTACGTTCTTGTTCGTCTTCAATCAGGTGAAGTTCGTATGATTCTTGGAACTTGTCGTGCAACAGTTGGTGTTGTCGGAAACGAACAACATGGACTTGTAAACCTTGGTAAAGCAGGACGTAGCCGTTGGAAAGGTATCCGCCCAACAGTTCGTGGTTCTGTAATGAACCCTAACGATCACCCACACGGTGGTGGTGAAGGTAAAGCACCAGTTGGTCGTAAAGCACCATCAACTCCATGGGGCAAACCTGCTCTTGGTCTTAAAACTCGTAACAAGAAAGCGAAATCTGACAAACTTATCGTTCGTCGTCGCAACGAGAAATAATTTAAAATTAGTCGCTTAAGCGCTAGATAATCCGCCAGCTCGGTAGCGCTCGTTGAGAGCGCAAGCCGCTGTGGTACTATATTTAAAGGAGAAAATATAAAAATGGGACGCAGTCTTAAAAAAGGACCTTTCGTCGATGAGCATTTGATGAAAAAAGTTGAAGCTCAAGCTAACGACGAAAAGAAAAAAGTTATCAAAACTTGGTCACGTCGTTCAACGATCTTCCCAAGTTTCATTGGTTACACTATCGCAGTTTATGATGGACGTAAACACGTACCTGTTTACATCCAAGAAGACATGGTAGGTCACAAGCTTGGTGAATTTGCACCAACTCGTACTTACAAAGGTCACGCCGCAGACGACAAGAAGACACGTAGAAAATAAGGAGAACATAAATGGCAGAAATTACTTCAGCTAAAGCAATGGCTCGCACAGTACGTGTTTCACCTCGTAAATCACGTCTTGTTCTTGACAACATCCGTGGTAAAAGTGTAGCCGATGCAATCGCAATTTTGACATTCACTCCAAACAAAGCTGCTGAAATCATCTTGAAAGTTTTGAACTCAGCTGTAGCTAACGCTGAAAACAACTTTGGTTTGGATAAAGCTAACTTGGTAGTATCTGAAGCATTTGCAAACGAAGGACCAACTATGAAACGTTTCCGTCCACGTGCGAAGGGTTCAGCTTCACCAATCAACAAACGTACAGCTCACATCACTGTAGCTGTTGCAGAAAAATAAGGAGGTAAAATCGTGGGTCAAAAAGTACATCCAATTGGTATGCGTGTCGGCATCATCCGTGATTGGGATGCCAAATGGTATGCTGAAAAAGAATACGCGGATTACCTTCATGAAGATCTTGCAATCCGTAAATTCGTTCAAAAAGAACTTGCTGACGCAGCAGTTTCAACTATTGAAATCGAACGCGCAGTAAACAAAGTTAACGTTTCACTTCACACTGCTAAACCAGGTATGGTTATCGGTAAAGGTGGTGCTAACGTTGATGCACTCCGTGCAAAACTTAACAAATTGACTGGAAAACAAGTACACATCAACATCATCGAAATCAAACAACCTGATTTGGATGCTCACCTTGTTGGTGAAGGAATTGCTCGTCAATTGGAGCAACGTGTTGCTTTCCGTCGTGCACAAAAACAAGCAATCCAACGTGCTATGCGTGCTGGAGCTAAAGGAATTAAAACTCAAGTATCAGGTCGTTTGAACGGTGCAGATATTGCCCGTGCTGAAGGATACTCTGAAGGAACAGTTCCACTTCACACACTTCGCGCAGATATCGATTACGCTTGGGAAGAAGCAGATACTACATACGGTAAACTTGGTGTTAAAGTATGGATCTACCGTGGTGAAGTTCTTCCAGCTCGTAAAAACACTAAAGGAGGTAAATAACCAATGTTAGTACCTAAACGTGTTAAACACCGTCGTGAATTCCGTGGTAAAATGCGCGGTGAAGCTAAAGGTGGGAAAGAAGTAGCATTCGGTGAATACGGTCTTCAAGCTACAACTAGCCACTGGATCACTAACCGCCAAATCGAAGCTGCTCGTATCGCCATGACTCGTTACATGAAACGTGGTGGTAAAGTTTGGATTAAAATCTTCCCACACAAATCTTACACAGCTAAAGCTATCGGGGTTCGTATGGGATCTGGTAAAGGGGCACCTGAAGGTTGGGTAGCACCAGTTAAACGTGGTAAAGTAATGTTTGAAGTTGCTGGTGTATCTGAAGAAGTTGCTCGCGAAGCGCTTCGTCTTGCAAGCCACAAATTGCCAGTTAAATGTAAATTCGTAAAACGTGAAGCAGAATAAGGAGAAGGCATGAAACTTAATGAAGTAAAAGAATTTGTTAAAGAACTTCGTGGTCTTTCTCAAGAAGAACTCGCGAAGCGCGAAAACGAATTGAAAAAAGAATTGTTCGAACTTCGTTTCCAAGCTGCTACTGGTCAATTAGAACAAACAGCTCGCTTGAAAGAAGTTAAAAAACAAATCGCTCGTATCAAAACAGTTCAATCTGAAGCGAAATAATAGACTAGGGAAGGAGAAATTTCAATGGAACGCAATAATCGTAAAGTTCTTGTTGGACGTGTTGTATCTGACAAAATGGACAAGACAATCACAGTTGTAGTTGAAACAAAACGTAACCACCCAGTCTATGGTAAACGTATTAACTACTCTAAAAAATACAAAGCACATGATGAAAACAATGTTGCCAAAGAAGGCGATATCGTACGTATCATGGAAACTCGCCCGCTTTCAGCTACAAAACGTTTCCGTCTTGTAGAAGTTGTTGAAGAAGCGGTAATCATCTAATCAAACCTGAAAGGAGAAAACTGAAATGATTCAAACAGAAACTCGTTTGAAAGTCGCAGACAACAGCGGTGCTCGCGAAATCTTGACTATCAAAGTTCTTGGTGGTTCAGGACGTAAATTTGCAAACATCGGTGATGTTATTGTGGCATCTGTAAAACAAGCTACTCCTGGTGGTGCGGTTAAAAAAGGTGACGTTGTTAAAGCAGTTATCGTTCGTACTAAATCAGGTGCTCGTCGTGCTGATGGTTCATACATCAAATTTGACGAAAACGCAGCAGTTATCATCCGTGACGACAAAACTCCTCGCGGAACACGTATCTTTGGCCCAGTTGCACGTGAATTGCGTGAAGGTGGCTTCATGAAGATCGTGTCACTTGCTCCAGAAGTACTTTAATCAATAAAAACAAACACAGTCCCCTGGCTTAGCCAGGGTGCCCATTGGGCGTAAGAATAAAAGGAGAAAAAAATGTTTGTAAAAAAAGGCGACAAAGTTCGCGTAATCGCTGGTAAAGATAAGGGAACAGAAGCTGTTGTCCTTACTGCCCTTCCAAAAGTAAACAAAGTTATCGTTGAAGGTGTTAACATCGTTAAGAAACACCAACGTCCAACTAACGAACTTCCTCAAGGTGGTATCATCGAGAAGGAAGCAGCTATCCACGTATCAAACGTTCAAGTTTTGGACAAAAATGGTGTAGCTGGTCGTGTTGGTTACAAATTTGTAGACGGTAAAAAAGTTCGCTACAACAAAAAATCAGGCGAAGTGCTTGATTAATCACGAAGGAAAGGAGAAGTATAATGGCAAATCGTTTAAAAGAAAAATATCTTAATGAAGTAGTTCCTGCTTTGACAGAACAATTTAACTACTCATCAGTGATGGCTGTTCCTAAAGTGGATAAGATCGTTTTGAACATGGGTGTTGGTGAAGCAGTATCAAACGCTAAAAGTCTTGAAAAAGCTGCTGAAGAATTGGCGCTTATCTCAGGTCAAAAACCACTTATCACTAAAGCTAAAAAATCTATCGCCGGCTTCCGTCTTCGTGAAGGTGTTGCGATCGGTGCAAAAGTTACCCTTCGTGGTGAACGTATGTACGAATTCTTGGATAAATTGGTTTCAGTATCACTTCCACGTGTACGTGACTTCCACGGTGTTCCAACAAAATCATTTGACGGACGCGGAAACTACACACTTGGTGTGAAAGAGCAATTGATTTTCCCAGAAATCAACTTTGATGACGTTGACAAAACTCGTGGTCTTGACATCGTTATCGTTACTACTGCTAACACTGACGAAGAGTCACGTGCATTGCTTACAGGCCTTGGAATGCCTTTTGCAAAATAATATAGGAGGTATAACTAATGGCTAAAAAATCTATGATTGCTAAGAACAAACGCCCAGCGAAGTTCTCTACTCAAGCATACACTCGCTGTGAACGTTGTGGACGTCCACACTCAGTTTACCGCAAGTTTAAACTTTGCCGTGTTTGCTTCCGTGAATTGGCATATAAAGGTCAAATCCCTGGTGTAACAAAAGCATCTTGGTAATTTAAGATATCAAGGGCGTCAAAACTCTAAGTGAAAATAGGAAATTTGACGAAGAAACTTTAGTTTCTAGGAAAGTTTATCTTTTTCGCGCAGAGTTTAGCCCGGGTTCAGTTGGGCCCGCCAATTTGAACACGAGCTACAGCTTTGGCAAAAAAGACCAATTTTCTTTGGAGCATCGCTCCTGCATCAAATTGCCTATTTTTGCTCTAGCTGTTACGCTCTCTGTATCATGTATTAACTAGCAAGTGCAACTTGCAAACTACTAGTAAGAGGAGAAAAATAAAATGGTTATGACTGACCCAATCGCAGACTTCCTAACTCGTATTCGTAACGCTAACCAAGCAAAACACGAAGTACTTGAAGTGCCTGCATCAAACATCAAAAAAGGGATTGCTGAAATCCTTAAACGCGAAGGTTTTGTTAAGAACGTAGAAATCATCGAAGATGACAAACAAGGCATCATCCGTGTATTCCTTAAATACGGAGCAAACGGTGAACGAGTTATCACTAACTTGAAACGCGTTTCTAAACCAGGACTTCGTGTCTACAAAAAACGTGAAGATCTTCCAAAAGTACTTAACGGCCTTGGAATTGCTATCCTTTCAACTTCAGAAGGTTTGCTTACTGATAAAGAAGCTCGCCAAAAGAATGTTGGTGGGGAAGTTATCGCTTACGTTTGGTAATTGATGATGTGAGAGCGTTAAAAGAATGCAGTGAAAATAGGAAGTTTGTAGCAGGAGCGATGCTCCAAGACAAACTTATCTTTTTCACCAAATTCTTAGCTCGAACTCAAATCAAGATACACAGTTCTTAGAGCGTGTTCAGTTCAGCTCTTGAACTAAACAAGTATCTTAAACCCCGTGAAAACTGGCCTTTATGGCCTGACAATTTAACAGGAGAATAAAAACATGTCACGTATTGGTAATAAAGTTATCGTGTTGCCTGCTGGTGTTGAACTCACTAACAATGACAACGTTGTAACTGTAAAAGGACCTAAAGGAGAACTTACTCGTGAGTTCTCAAAAGATATTGAAATCCGTGTGGAAGGTACTGAAGTAACTCTTCACCGTCCAAACGATTCAAAAGAAATGAAAACTATCCACGGAACTACTCGTGCACTTTTGAACAACATGGTTATTGGTGTTTCAGAAGGATTCAAGAAAGAACTTGAAATGCGTGGGGTTGGTTACCGTGCTCAACTTCAAGGAAACAAACTTGTTTTGGCTGTTGGTAAATCACATCCAGATGAAGTTGAAGCTCCAGCAGGAATTACTTTTGAACTTCCAAACCCAACGACTATCGTTATCAGCGGAATTTCAAAAGAAAAAGTTGGTCAAACAGCTGCTTACGTACGTAGCCTTCGTTCACCAGAACCATACAAAGGTAAAGGTATCCGTTACGTTGGCGAATATGTTCGTCTTAAAGAAGGTAAAACTGGTAAATAATGTTGAGTGGTTGATTTTCAACCACCAACCTCATTACCAACTTTGTGCATAGCACACGATTTAAAATTAAAGAGGTGAAAACTGTGATTTCTAAACCAGATAAAAACAAACTCCGCCAAAAACGCCACCGTCGCGTTCGCGGAAAACTCTCTGGAACTGCTGATCGCCCACGTTTGAACGTATTCCGTTCTAATACAGGCATCTACGCTCAAGTGATTGATGACGTAGCGGGTGTAACGCTCGCAAGTGCTTCAACTCTTGACAAAGAAGTTTCAAAAGGAACTAAAACTGAACAAGCCGTTGCTGTCGGTAAACTCGTTGCAGAACGTGCAAGTGCTAAAGGTATTTCAGAAGTGGTGTTCGACCGCGGTGGATATCTATATCACGGACGTGTGAAAGCTTTGGCTGATGCAGCTCGTGAAAACGGATTGAAATTCTAATAGGAGGACACTAGAAAATGGCATTTAAAGACAATGCAGTAGAACTTGAAGAACGCGTAGTTGCTGTTAACCGTGTTACAAAAGTTGTTAAGGGTGGACGTCGTCTTCGTTTCGCAGCTCTTGTAGTTGTTGGTGACCGCAATGGTCGTGTAGGATTTGGTACTGGTAAAGCTCAAGAAGTTCCAGAAGCAATCCGCAAAGCAGTAGAAGATGCTAAGAAAAACTTGATCGAAGTTCCTATGGTTGGAACAACAATCCCACATGAAGTTCTTTCAGAATTTGGTGGAGCTAAAGTATTGTTGAAACCAGCTGTAGAAGGTTCTGGAGTTGCCGCAGGTGGTGCAGTTCGTGCCGTTGTGGAATTGGCAGGTGTGGCAGATATTACATCTAAATCACTTGGCTCTAACACTCCAATCAACATTGTTCGCGCAACTGTTGAAGGTTTGAAACAATTGAAACGCGCTGAAGAAGTTGCTGCCCTTCGTGGTATTTCAGTTTCTGATTTGGCATAAGAAAGGGGATAAAATGGCTCAAATTAAAATTACTTTGACTAAGTCTCCAATCGGACGCATTCCATCACAACGTAAAACTGTTGTAGCACTTGGACTTGGCAAATTGAACAGCTCTGTTATTAAAGAAGATAATGCTGCTATCCGTGGTATGATCACTGCAGTATCTCACTTGGTAACAGTTGAAGAAGTAAACTAATAAAATTTTAGGGGATGTGCATAAGACCATCCCCTAAAACTAGATATAGTCATCTTAGATGACTCAGTATAGGCGAGTTGATAGGAGAGACAACCTTTTCTCTCTTATCGGCGCTAGCATTTTACAAAAGAGGAGAAAATATATAATGAAACTTCATGAATTGAAACCTGCAGAAGGTTCTCGTAAAACTCGTAACCGTGTTGGTCGTGGTACTTCATCAGGTAACGGCAAAACATCTGGTCGTGGTCAAAAAGGTCAAAAAGCTCGTAGCGGTGGCGGAGTACGCCTTGGTTTCGAAGGTGGACAAACTCCATTGTTCCGTCGTCTTCCAAAACGTGGATTTACTAACATCAACGCTAAAGAATATGCGATTGTTAACCTTGACCAATTGAACGCCTTTGATGATGGTGCTGAAGTAACTCCAGTGGTACTTGTAGAATCAGGAATTGTTAAAGCTGAAAAATCAGGTATCAAGATTCTTGGTAACGGTGAGTTGACTAAGAAGTTGACTGTTAAAGCTGCTAAATTCTCTAAATCAGCTGAAGAAGCTATCACTGCTAAAGGTGGTTCAGTTGAAGTCATCTAAGTGAGGTGACCTATGTTTTTTAAATTATTGAGAGAAGCACTCAAAGTTAAGCAAGTTCGATCAAAGATTTTATTTACAATTTTTATCGTATTTGTTTTTCGTATCGGTACTAGTATTACTGTACCGTGGGTAAATGCAAATAGCTTGAACGCTTTGAGTGGACTATCCTTCTTGAATATGTTGAGCTTGGTGTCAGGGAATGCCATGAAAAACTTTTCAGTTTTTGCTCTTGGAGTTAGCCCTTACATTACAGCCTCAATCGTCGTCCAACTTTTGCAAATGGATTTATTACCAAAGTTTGTGGAGTGGGGCAAACAAGGGGAAGTTGGCCGTAGAAAGTTAAACCAAGCGACTCGATACATTGCACTAGTGCTTGCATTTGTTCAATCAGTCGGTATTACTGCTGGATTTAACGCTCTGTCTGGAGCTAAACTTTTGACTGTACCACTTACACCACAAGTTTTCCTTGTGATTGGAGGGATCTTAACAGCAGGTAGCATGATTGTAACCTGGCTGGGAGAGCAAATCACAGATAAGGGATATGGTAATGGTGTTTCAATGATTATCTTTGCAGGGATTGTTGCTTCAATTCCTGACATGGTTAAGGGCATCTACGTGGACTACTTTGTCAATGTACCAAGTAGTCGATTGACATCGTCTCTCATTTTCGTTGCCATCTTAATCATTGCTGTTTTGTTAATTGTATACTTTACAACTTACGTTGAACAAGCTAAATACAAGATTCCAATTCAGTATACAAAGGTAGCTCAAGGTGCGCCGTCAAGCTCCTATCTTCCATTGAAGATTAACCCTGCTGGGGTTATCCCGGTTATCTTTGCTAGCTCTATTACAGCAGCACCGGCAGCAATTTTACAATTCGTAAGTGCGTCTGGCCTTAATTGGGAATGGGTAAAAACAGCTCAAGAGTTGGTATCTACTTCAACCCCAACAGGTGTTGCTTTGTATGCTCTGTTGATTATTCTCTTTACATTCTTCTATACATTTGTACAGATCAATCCAGAGAAAGCAGCAGAAAATTTACAAAAGAGTGGAGCTTATATCCATGGTGTCCGTCCTGGTAAAGGGACAGAAGAATATATGTCAAAACTTCTTCGTCGTCTCGCAACAGTCGGATCAATCTTCCTAGGTGTGATTTCTATCTTACCTATTGTAGCTAAAGATTTATTTGGTCTTTCAGAAGTTGTCGCTTTTGGGGGAACAAGTTTGCTAATCATTATCTCTACAGGTATCGAAGGAATTAAACAATTGGAAGGTTATCTATTGAAACGTAAGTATGTTGGTTTCTTAGATACAACAGAATAATTGTAATAGAAAATAAAATTCACTATTGCTCAGAGAGTGGAGTGTAAAAATCAAAGACATTGTCAGATTTTTATCTCCTCTCTTCTATTTTGTATTTAAATAGGAGTTGAAATGAATTTTTGCTTCTATTTAAATACAAAAAAGGAGTTTGAATCATGAATCTTTTGATTATGGGTTTACCTGGTGCAGGTAAAGGGACACAAGCAGCGAAAATTGTTGAACAGTTTCACGTTGCCCACATCTCAACAGGTGACATGTTCCGTGCAGCAATGGCTAACCAAACTGAAATGGGTGTATTAGCTAAGTCTTATATCGATAAAGGCGAATTGGTTCCAGATGAAGTTACAAATGGAATTGTTAAAGAACGTCTTTCTCAAGATGATATTAAAGAAACTGGTTTCTTGTTGGATGGATACCCACGTACAATTGAGCAAGCTCATGCCTTAGATAAAACATTGGCTGAACTTGGAATTAAACTTGAAGGTGTTATCAACATCGAAGTAGATCCATCTTGCCTACTTGAACGTTTGAGTGGTCGTATCATTCACCGTGAAACTGGCGAAACTTTCCATAAAGTATTCAACCCACCAGTTGATTACAAAGAGGAAGATTACTACCAACGTGAGGATGATAAACCTGAGACAGTAAAACGTCGTTTGGATGTCAATATCGCTCAAGGTGAACCAATCATTGCTCACTATCGTGCTAAAGGTCTAGTACATGATATCGAAGGCAACCAAGATATCAATGATGTCTTTAAAGATATCGAAAAGGTATTGACAAATTTGAAATAAAAGCGTTTTTCAGGCTTGCAAAATGTCTTGACAAATGTTATACTGAGTTAGTCTGACTTATAATTGTTGTCTCTGTGTCTAGAGGCATCAAATCGAAATTTAGGGAGGTACTTTTGCGTGGCAAAAGACGATGTGATTGAAGTTGAAGGCAAAGTAGTCGATACGATGCCGAATGCAATGTTTACGGTTGAACTTGAAAATGGACATCAGATTTTAGCAACAGTTTCTGGTAAAATTCGTAAAAACTATATTCGTATTTTAGCGGGAGATCGTGTTACTGTTGAAATGAGTCCATATGACTTGACACGTGGACGTATCACTTACCGCTTTAAATAATCGAAAAACTTGGAGGGATAAGAAATGAAAGTAAGACCATCGGTCAAACCAATTTGCGAATACTGTAAAGTAATTCGTCGTAATGGTCGTGTTATGGTAATTTGCCCAGCAAATCCAAAACACAAACAACGTCAAGGATAAGATAGAAAGGAGAAAACATGGCTCGTATTGCTGGAGTTGATATTCCAAATGACAAACGCGTAGTTATCTCATTGACTTATGTCTATGGTATCGGACTTGCAACATCTCAAAAGATTTTGGCAGCTGCTGGAGTTTCAGAAGATATTCGTGTTCGTGACCTTACATCAGATCAAGAAGATGCTATCCGTCGTGAAGTGGATGCAATTAAAGTTGAAGGTGACCTTCGTCGTGAAGTGAACTTGAACATCAAACGTTTGATGGAAATCGGTTCATACCGTGGTATCCGTCACCGTCGTGGACTTCCTGTCCGTGGACAAAATACTAAAAACAACGCTCGCACTCGTAAAGGTAAAGCTGTTGCGATTGCTGGTAAGAAAAAATAATATAGGAGGTAAAAGTCTTGGCTAAACCAACACGTAAACGTCGTGTGAAAAAGAATATCGAATCTGGTATTGCTCATATTCACGCTACATTTAATAACACTATTGTTATGATTACTGATGTGCATGGTAATGCAATCGCTTGGTCATCAGCTGGTGCTCTTGGTTTCAAAGGTTCTCGTAAATCTACACCATTTGCTGCTCAAATGGCTTCAGAAGCTGCTGCTAAATCTGCACAAGAACACGGTCTTAAATCAGTTGAAGTTACTGTAAAAGGTCCAGGTTCTGGTCGTGAGTCAGCTATTCGTGCTCTTGCTGCCGCTGGTCTTGAAGTAACAGCAATTCGTGATGTGACTCCAGTGCCACACAATGGTGCTCGTCCTCCAAAACGTCGCCGTGTATAATCATTACCTTTACACTGCTTTTCGTTTAAGAGGGAGTAACTAAATGATCGAGTTTGAAAAACCAAATATAACAAAAATTGATGAAAATAAAGATTATGGCAAGTTTGTAATCGAACCACTAGAACGTGGATACGGTACAACACTTGGTAACTCTCTTCGTCGTGTACTTCTTGCTTCTCTTCCAGGAGCAGCTGTTACATCTATCGATATCGATGGAGTATTACATGAATTTGATACAATTCCTGGTGTTCGCGAAGACGTGATGCAAATCATTCTGAACATTAAAGGTATTGCAGTTAAATCATATGTAAAAGACGAAAAGACTATTGAACTTGATGTTGAAGGTCCTGCTGAAGTGACAGCCGGAGATATTTTAACTGATAGTGATATTGAAATCGTAAATCCAGATCATTATCTTTTTACAATCGGAGAAGGTGCTTCATTTAAAGCAACTATGACTGTAAACACTGGTCGTGGTTATGTACCTGCAGATGAAAATAAAAAAGATAATGCCCCAGTTGGAACACTTGCTGTAGATTCTATTTATACACCAGTTACAAAAGTTAACTATCAAGTTGAACCTGCTCGTGTAGGAAGCAATGATGGTTTCGACAAATTAACCCTTGAAATCTTGACAAATGGAACGATTATTCCAGAAGATGCTTTAGGGCTTTCAGCACGTATTTTGACAGAACATCTTGATTTGTTTACAAATCTTACAGAGATTGCTAAATCTGCAGAAGTGATGAAAGAAGCTGATACTGAATCGGACGACCGTATTTTGGAACGTACGATTGAGGAACTTGACTTGTCTGTACGCTCATATAACTGTTTGAAACGTGCTGGTATCAATACTGTGCATGATTTGACAGAAAAATCTGAAGCAGAGATGATGAAAGTAAGAAATCTTGGACGCAAGAGTTTGGAAGAAGTGAAACTCAAACTCATTGATTTGGGTCTTGGATTAAAAGATAAATAAAGGAGGAATACATGGCTTACCGTAAACTAGGACGCACTAGCTCACAACGTAAAGCAATGCTTCGCGATTTGACAACTGACCTTTTGATCAACGAATCAATCGTGACAACTGAAGCTCGTGCTAAAGAAATCCGTAAAACTGTTGAAAAAATGATTACTCTAGGTAAACGTGGTGATTTGCATGCACGTCGTCAAGCTGCTGCTTTCGTACGTAATGAAATCGCATCTGAAAACTATGATGAAGCAACTGATAAGTACACTTCTACTACAGCACTTCAAAAATTGTTCTCAGAAATCGCACCTCGTTACGCAGAACGTAACGGTGGATACACTCGTATCCTTAAAACTGAACCACGTCGTGGTGATGCAGCGCCAATGGCGATCATCGAATTAGTATAAAATCATCAATTTTGTTGAGTGTTATGATGATGGAGCCCTGTGCTCTTAGTCTAGCTCTGGTCTACCGCTAGGACTTTTGTCCTAGCGGGAACACTCATCATAAGATGGTAGGGTAGACGCTTGTTTACGAAATTGTTTTTCTTTTAAGAACAATTTCGTAAGCAGGCGTTTTTTAGTTTTTTTGAAGTAAATGTGCTATACTGAGAAAAAAGAAAAATATAGATATGGTTATTTTCTATGATTTCAAAGATGGAGGACCAATATGAAAGCTATTATAACTGTTGTTGGAAAAGATAAGGGTGGTATTGTTGCAGGTGTTGCGACTAAGATTGCTGAATTAGGATTAAATATTGATGATATTTCACAAACTGTCTTGGATGAGTTTTTTACCATGATGGCTGTAGTATCCAGTGATGAAAAACATGATTTTACTCAACTAAGAAATGAGTTTGAAGCCTTTGGCCAGACATTGAATGTCAAAATCAATATTCAGAGCGCAGCTATTTTCGATGCTATGTACAATATCTAGGAGGTGCTTATGGATATTAGACAAGTTACCGAAACTATTGCAATGATTGAAGAGCAGAATTTTGATATTCGTACCATTACCATGGGAATTTCTCTTCTTGATTGTATTGATCCAGATATTGATAAGGCTGCAGATAAAATATATGAAAAAGTTACGACTAAGGCGGCGAATTTAGTGGCAGTCGGTGATGAAATTGCTGCTGAGTTAGGTATACCTATTGTCAATAAACGTGTATCAGTAACACCGATTTCTCTAATTGGTGCGGCTACAAATGCAAGGGACTATGTACCATTAGCCAAAGCTTTAGATAGAGCAGCAAAAGAAATTGGCGTAGATTTTATTGGTGGTTTTTCTGCTTTGGTACAGAAAGGCTATCAAAAAGGAGATGAAATACTCATCAATTCGATTCCACGTGCTTTAGCTGAAACTGATAAAGTTTGCTCTTCAGTAAATATTGGTTCAACAAAGTCAGGAATCAACATGACTGCTGTAGCTGATATGGGTCGAATTATCAAGGAGACAGCTGAGCTTTCAGATATGGGTGCTGCAAAACTTGTCGTTTTTGCCAATGCAGTTGAAGACAATCCTTTTATGGCCGGAGCCTTTCATGGTGTTGGTGAAGCTGATGTTATTATCAATGTAGGTGTTTCGGGGCCCGGTGTTGTCAAACGTGCTTTAGAAAAAGTTCGCGGTCAAAGCTTTGATGTAGTTGCTGAAACTGTTAAAAAGACAGCCTTCAAGATTACTCGGATTGGTCAATTAGTTGGCCAGATGGCTAGTGAAAGACTAGGTGTTGATTTTGGGATTGTTGATTTGAGTTTAGCACCTACTCCTGCAGTGGGGGATTCAGTAGCTCGGGTCCTGGAAGAAATGGGACTGGAAACAGTTGGGACTCATGGGACGACTGCAGCTTTAGCTCTTTTAAATGACCAAGTAAAAAAAGGCGGAGTAATGGCTTGCAACCAAGTCGGTGGTCTGTCAGGTGCTTTCATCCCAGTTTCAGAAGATGAGGGTATGATAGCAGCAGTGCAAAATGGTTCCCTAAATCTTGAGAAATTAGAAGCCATGACTGCTATCTGTTCAGTTGGATTGGATATGATTGCCATTCCAGCTGATACCCCGGCAGAAACGATTGCGGCTATGATTGCGGATGAGGCAGCAATTGGTGTTATTAATATGAAAACCACAGCTGTCCGTATCATTCCAAAGGGTAAAGAAGGCGATATGATTGAGTTTGGTGGCTTGTTAGGAACTGCCCCAGTTATGAAAGTCAATGGAGCTTCTTCGGCTGATTTCATCGCTCGTGGAGGACAGATTCCAGCTCCAATTCATAGTTTTAAAAATTAATAAAAAAATAAAATGATTTAAGTTCAATTTAAGGATAGGTGTGTATACTCTAATCATTAAATAAAGACCTCCTAACTTTATTTAATAGAAATCCTAAACTTTTTCATAATAATCTCCTACAAAAGTCGCTCGTAAGAGTGGCTTTTGTTTTGTATTCTTTAAAAAACTAGTAAAATTTCATTGATTCTGGTCAAATTTTTTAAGAATGGCGACTTTTTTCGAAGTCAAACCAGTCTAAAACCTTGCCATGATTGGCTTTTTGAAAAATTATGGTATAATAGTAGTAGTTTTATTAGATGGAGTAGAATTTTTGAGAAAAAGCTTTCGTGTAAAAAAAGAGAAAGATTTCGACGCCATATTTAAAAAGGGAGCAAGTGTAGCTAATCGAAAATTTGTTATTTATCGATTAGAAAACAATGAAACACATTTTCGAGTAGGTTTATCAGTCAGTAAAAAATTAGGAAATGCTGTGACAAGAAACCAAATCAAGAGAAGAATCCGGCATGTTCTCATTCAAAATAGTAATCAACTTGTTGATAATGTTGATTTTGTTGTGATTGCTCGAAAAGGCGTTGAACTATTAGAATATGCAGAAATTGAAAAAAACTTACTTCATGTTTTGAGATTAGCGAAGATTTACCAGGAAGGAAATAAGAGTGAAGAAGAAATTACAATTGACTAGTTTGTTAGGTTTGTCCTTGTTGGTAATGACTGCTTGTGCAACTAGTGAAGTGTCTGCAGATTCTGCAGACTTTTGGAGTAAACTTGTTTATTTTTTTGCTGAAATTATTCGATTTTTGTCATTTGATGTCAGCATTGGTTTAGGGATTATTCTGTTCACAGTCTTGATTAGAACAATACTGTTACCAGTCTTTCAAACACAAATGGTGGCTTCCAGAAAAATGCAAGAGGCGCAACCTCTTATCAAAGAATTGCGCGAACGTTATCCAGGTCGCGACATGGAAAGTCGTACTAAGCTAGATCAGGAAACACGTAAATTATTTAAAGAATTAGGCATTAAGCAATCCGCATCCTTCTGGCCACTTTTGATTCAAATGCCAATTCTATTGGCTCTTTTCCAAGCTTTATCAAACGTAGATTTTTTGAAGACAGGCCACTTTTTATGGTTCAATCTAGGTGGAGCTGATACCACTTTCGTACTACCTATTTTAGCTGCCCTATTCACCTTCCTCAGTAGCTGGCTTTCAAATAAAGCTTTGCCTGAGAAAAATGGTGCAATGACAGGTATGATGTATGGGATGCCTGTTATAATCTTCTTTTTTGCAATATCTGCTCCAAGTGGTGTCGCTCTTTACTGGGCGGTTTCAAATGCTTATCAAGTATTGCAAACTTACCTTTTGAACAACCCCTTCAAAATCATTGCAGAGCGTGAAGCAGATGTGCAAGCTAAGAAGGATTTAGAAGTTAAGAAAAGAAAAGCTCAAAAGAAAGCACAGAAAAAGAAAAAGTAAGGAGAAATCTGATAATGGTATTATTTACAGGTTCAACAGTTGAAGAAGCAATCCAAAAGGGATTGAATGAATTAAATATTCCGAGAATGAAAGCTCATATCAAAGTTGTTTCGAGAGAAAAAAAGGGATTTTTTGGACTTTTTGGTACAAAACCAGCTCAAGTTGATATCGAAGCAATCAGTGAAACAACTGTTGTAAAAGCAAATCAGCAGGCGATCAAAGGTGTTCCAAAAGAAATTAATGATCAAAATGATCCAGTTAAAACAGTCAGTGAAGCAACCGTTGATTTGGGACATGTAGTTGCTGCTATCAAGAAAATTGAAGAAGAAGGCCAAGAAATTTCTGAAGAAGTCAAGGCTGAAATTCTTAAGAATGATAAAGAAGCCAGCACGATTTTAGAAGAAACAGGCCATATTGAAGTTTTAAAAGAATTGCAACCTGAAGAAACTCAAGATGAAGTTGAGCCTGAAAAAGGCAGCGACTTAGAAAATCTTGGTTTGAAAGTCGAGCCAACATACGACACCGAAAAGGTTGTTGAAGAAGTAACCAATTATGTTCAAGCAATCATCGATGATATGGATGTTGAGGGAACTATTTCTAGCACCTCTAACCGTCGCTCTATCAACATGCAAATTGATACAAATGAGCCAGGCCGTATCATTGGTTACCATGGTAAGGTTTTGAAATCCCTTCAACTTTTGGCACAAAATTACCTCTACAATCGTTATTCAAAAACTTTCTACATTACTATCAACGTGAATGATTATGTAGAACATCGTGCAGAAGTGTTACAGAGTTATGCTCAAAAATTAGCTACACGTGTCTTGGAAGAAGGCCGTAGTCAGATGACAGATCCAATGTCAAGCAGCGAGCGCAAAATTATCCATCGTATCATCTCACGAATGGAAGGTGTTACTAGCTACTCTGAAGGTGACGAACCAAATCGTTACGTTGTAGTTGACACAGAATAAAAAATGAAAAATCAGGGGAAACCTGATTTTTTTCTAACTAAAGAAGGAATAAAATGAAAGAAATCAAGGACTATCTTGCTTATCAAGGGGAACAGTACCGGAATCCTGAAAAAGCAGGAGCTGAAAAGGATAAAATGCTAGACCTGCGTCAAAAAGGGCAGGAAGCGCGAAAGGCATTTACTCACCTAGCGGAATGTTTTCAAGCTAGGCATTCCGATTGGAATTTACACCCCACCAGTCAATGGATGAATCAAGCGCAGAGATTACGACCACATTTCTGGGTTTATATACAGAGAGAGGGGTATGTAACAGAGCCCATGATGGCTCTTCGTTTGTATGGAAATCAGAATAATTGGGGAATCTCTATAGAAGTCAGCTTTGTAGAGAGAAAGAAAGATGAGACCACCTTGTCAAAACAGGCTAAAATATTGGATGTCCCAGTGGTTGATAGAATCTATTATTGGGTTCAGAAAAACGATGAAAGCTATAGAGTACAAGCTACTGAGGAGAATAGACAACTTTTAAGACAACAATTATCCAATCAGGAGATTCGTAAGGTTTTAGTAAAAGTTGATATTCCAGTAGCTGATGAAGATACTATAGATAAAGTTCTAGATAAACTTGATAGAGGTTTTGAAAAACTATCACCTTACTATCAAGTGACTAGAGATTAGTATAATCGGCTGAGTCATTTTATAGTAAATTGTTTTATTGCTATTCTATCTGTTTTTTCATATAATAGTAGAATAGGATATGTGATAAACTTATCACCTTAAATAGAAAGGAAATTCTATGTCAAATCTATCTGTTAATGCTATTCGTTTCTTAGGTATTGACGCTATTAATAAAGCTAATTCAGGTCACCCAGGGGTGGTTATGGGTGCAGCTCCGATGGCTTACAGCCTTTTCACTAAAGAACTTCGTATCAATCCAGCTCAACCAAACTGGATCAACCGCGACCGTTTTATTCTTTCAGCGGGTCACGGATCAATGCTTCTCTATGCCCTTCTTCACCTTTCTGGATTTGAAGATGTGAGCATGGATGAAGTGAAGAGTTTCCGTCAATGGGGATCTAAAACTCCAGGTCACCCAGAATTTGGTCATACAGCAGGGGTTGATGCAACAACAGGTCCTCTAGGACAAGGGATTGCGACTGCGACAGGTTTTGCACAAGCAGAACGTTTCCTTGCAGCCAAGTATAACCGCGAAGGTTATAACATCTTTGATCACTACACATATGTTATCTGTGGAGATGGTGACTTGATGGAAGGTGTATCAAGTGAAGCTGCTTCTTATGCAGGTTTGCAGAAACTTGACAAATTGGTTGTTCTCTATGATTCAAATGATATCAACTTGGACGGTGAGACAAAAGATTCATTCACAGAGAGTGTTCGCGATCGTTACAATGCTTACGGTTGGCATACAGCCTTGGTTGGAGATGGGACAGACTTAGAAGCTATTCAAGCAGCTATTGAAGAAGCTAAGGCTTCAGGGAAACCATCTTTAATTGAAGTAAAAACTGTTATTGGTTATGGTTCGCCAAACAAACAAGGGACTAATGCCGTACACGGTGCCCCTCTTGGTACGGATGAAACTGCAGCAACACGTCAAGCACTTGGTTGGAACTATGAACCATTTGAAATCCCAGCAGAAGTTTATGCTGATTTCAAAGAAAATGTTGCGGACCGAGGTGCATCAGCATATGAAGCATGGACAAAACTAGTTGCAGATTATAAAGGAGCTTACCCAGAGCTTGCTGCAGAAGTGGAAGCAATCATCGACGGACGCGATCCAGTTGAATTGACTTCAGAAGACTTCCCAGCTTTAGAAAATGGCTTTTCTCAAGCAACTCGTAACTCAAGCCAGGATGCTTTAAATGTAGTGGCTGCTAAATTGCCAACCTTCCTTGGTGGATCAGCTGACCTTGCTCATTCAAATATGACTTACATCAAAACTGACGGACTTCAGGACGATGCAAATCGCTTGAACCGTAATATACAGTTTGGTGTCCGTGAATTTGCAATGGGTACTGTCTTGAACGGAATGGCTCTTCACGGTGGACTTCGAGTTTACGGTGGAACTTTCTTCGTATTCTCAGACTACCTTAAAGCAGCAGTTCGTTTATCAGCTCTACAAGGTCTTCCTGTAACCTATGTCTTCACCCACGATTCAATCGCAGTTGGTGAAGATGGACCAACTCATGAACCGATTGAGCACTTGGCAGGACTTCGCGCGATTCCAAACCTTAATGTTTTCCGTCCAGCAGATGCGCGTGAAACTCAAGCGGCTTGGTACCTTGCAGTGAAGAGTGAGAAAACACCAACTGCCCTTGTTTTGACTCGTCAAAACTTGACTGTTGAGGAAGGAACAGACTTTGATAAGGTTGCGAAAGGTGCTTATGTTGTCTATGAAAATGCTACAGACTTTGACACTATTTTGATTGCAACAGGTTCAGAAGTGAATCTGGCTGTTGCAGCTGCGAAGGAATTAGCAAGTCAAGGTGGAAAAGTTCGCGTAGTCAGCATGCCATCTACAGATGTATTTGATGCACAAGATGTAGCTTACAAAGAAGAAATCTTACCAAATGCAGTTCGTCGCCGTGTAGCGGTTGAAATGGGAGCGACTCAAAACTGGTACAAATACGTTGGTCTTGATGGAGCAGTTCTCGGTATTGATACCTTTGGAGCATCTGCCCCAGCTTCAAAAGTGTTGGCAGAGTATGGATTTACAGTTGAAAACCTAGTAGAACTTGTAAACAACTTGAAATAAGAAAAATCAGAGCTTTGCTCTGGTTTTTTATTGACTTAAAACTAAGGTGCAATCTTGTAAAAAATAGTGAAATTTGATATAGTAGTTTTATCTGAATTACAAAGGAGAAAATACAATGAATGCAAATTTAACATTTGTGATTATGCTTGTAGGGATGTTTGCCTTGATGTTCTTTATGCAACGTTCTCAAAAGAAACAAGCTGAAAAACGCATGGAGAGTCTCAATAAACTTCAAAAAGGCTATGAAGTCATTACTATCGGTGGTTTATACGGTACAGTTGATGAAGTTGATACCGAAAACAGAACGATTGTACTTGATGTAGACGGAGTTTACTTGACTTTTGAACTTGGAGCTATCAAATCTGTCTTGCCACTTAAAGAGGCTGTTACATCAGAAGGCACAGTTGTTGATGGTGAAAGCGCGATTGAAGAATAAAACGGGGTGGATCTCATACCCCTTTTTCTATGAAGATGGGGATTAATAATGAAGAAAGTTGTTTTTGTATGTCTTGGTAATATTTGCCGCAGTCCTATGGCAGAATTTGTTATGAAATCTTTAACCGATGATTATGAGATTGAAAGTAGAGCAACTTCTTCTTGGGAACATGGAAATCCAATTCACAAAGGAACTCAGAAAATTTTTAAAGCTCACGAGATTCCTTACGATTCATCAAAAACATCACAGCAAATTTCTAAGGGTGATTTTGAATATTTTGATTATGTCATTGGGATGGACGAGTCCAATCTTCTAGATTTGACTCGGATGTGTCCTCAAGACCAACAACACAAGCTAGAGGCATTTGCTTCTGAGGGTGTTCCTGATCCATGGTATACAGGTGATTTTGATGAAACTTACGATCGAGTTTTAACTGGTTGCCAAGCTTGGCTAACACGTTTAGAAAATGAGGCAAAAAATGGATAATTTAAAGAAATTCTATGATAAGTACAGTGTTTATATAACGCGTCCTCGTTTGGAAATTGCAACAGTAGTAGTCATAGCTCTTTGTGCTATATTTGTATTTGTAGGGAATATGCCTAAGCAAGGAGTTTTGAAACTGGATGGCGATTCACTTGTATATGATGGCAGTATTGTACGTGGAAAGATGAATGGCAAAGGCACAATGACCTTCTCAAATGGCGACACTTATACTGGTGAATTTAAAAATGGAGCATTTAACGGGAAAGGAACCTATCAAGCTAAAGAAGGCTGGGTTTATGAAGGCGACTTTGTTAATGGCCAAGCTGAAGGAAAAGGAAAACTGACTACAGAGCAAGAAGTTGTCTATGAAGGCGACTTTAAACAAGGGCTCTTCCAACAAGCACAATAACCTCCTCTTAGAGGGGGTTATATACCACACCTATAGAAAGCGCTTACATGGAAATTGAGACGCCTTTCAATGCCTTTTTACAATGAAGTTTGTGAAAAATAAAAGTTTTATGGGATTATTCACAAAGTATAAGCTAAAAAGCGTATGGGTAGGGCTGTGCAAAATTATTTTCACAAGCGAATAAAAAAAGTTTGTGAAATTTCTATGAAACTGTTTACAAATCTTGAAAAAAGAGTTATAATAAGATTGTGAAAAAATTAACAAAGGACTTACAATCCTTGAAAGCTATGGAGGAAAATATGGCTGATAAAAAAACTGTAACACCAGAGGAAAAGAAACTCGCTGCTGAAAAGCATGTCGATGGTTTGGTGCAAAAAGCTTTAGTTGCCCTTGAAGAAATGCGTAAACTTGACCAAGATCAAGTCGATTATATTGTAGCAAAAGCTTCAGTTGCAGCTCTTGATGCCCACGGAGAATTGGCTCTACATGCCTTTGAAGAAACAGGACGTGGAGTATTTGAAGATAAAGCGACTAAGAACTTATTTGCCTGTGAGCACGTAGTAAACAACATGCGCCACACTAAAACAGTTGGTGTTATTGAAGAAGACGATGTGACAGGATTGACTCTTATTGCTGAACCGGTTGGTGTTGTTTGTGGTATCACTCCAACAACAAACCCTACTTCAACAGCAATCTTTAAGGCTTTGATTTCATTGAAGACTCGTAATCCTATTGTCTTTGCATTCCACCCGTCAGCTCAAGAATCATCAGCTCACGCTGCTCAAATCGTGCGTGATGCTGCGATTAAAGCAGGTGCTCCTGAAAACTGTGTACAGTGGATTACTGAACCATCTATGGAAGCAACTAGCGCATTGATGAACCACGAAGGTGTTGCAACAATCCTTGCAACAGGTGGGAATGCCATGGTTAAAGCTGCATACTCATGTGGTAAACCAGCTCTTGGGGTAGGTGCCGGAAACGTTCCAGCTTATGTTGAAAAATCAGCTAATATTCGCCAAGCTGCACACGATATCGTAATGTCTAAATCATTTGACAACGGTATGGTCTGTGCATCTGAACAAGCGGTTATTATTGATAAAGAAATTTATGATGAATTTGTAGCAGAGTTCAAATCTTACCACACTTACTTTGTAAACAAAAAAGAAAAAGCTCTTCTTGAAGAGTTCTGCTTCGGTGTGAAAGCAAACAGCAAAAACTGTGCTGGTGCAAAATTGAACGCTGACATCGTTGGTAAACCAGCAACTTGGATAGCAGAACAAGCAGGATTTACAGTTCCAGAAGGAACAAATATTCTTGCTGCAGAATGTAAAGAAGTTGGCGAAAAAGAGCCGTTGACTCGTGAAAAATTATCACCAGTTATCGCAGTTTTGAAATCTGAAAGCCGCGAAGACGGTATTGAAAAAGCCCGTCAAATGGTTGAATTTAACGGTCTTGGGCACTCAGCAGCTATCCATACAGCTGATGAAGAATTGACTAAAGAATTTGGTAAAGCTGTTAAAGCTATTCGTGTTATCTGTAACTCACCTTCTACTTTCGGTGGTATCGGGGATGTTTATAATGCCTTCTTGCCATCATTGACACTCGGATGTGGTTCTTACGGACGTAACTCAGTTGGGGATAACGTTAGCGCCATTAACCTCTTGAATATCAAAAAAGTCGGAAGACGGAGAAATAACATGCAATGGATGAAACTTCCTTCAAAAACATACTTTGAACGTGATTCAATTCAATACCTTCAAAAATGTCGTGACGTTGAGCGTGTCATGATCGTTACTGACCACGCTATGGTAGAGCTTGGTTTCCTCGATCGTATCATCGAGCAGCTTGACCTTCGTCGCAATAAGGTTGTTTACCAAATCTTTGCAGATGTAGAACCAGATCCAGATATCACTACAGTTGAACGTGGTACTGAGATTATGCGTTCCTTCAAACCAGATACAATCATTGCTCTTGGTGGTGGATCACCAATGGACGCTGCTAAAGTAATGTGGCTCTTCTACGAGCAACCAGAAGTGGACTTCCGTGACCTTGTACAAAAATTCATGGATATCCGTAAACGTGCCTTCAAATTCCCATTGCTTGGTAAGAAGACTAAATTCATCGCTATCCCAACTACATCTGGTACAGGATCTGAAGTAACTC
>NZ_CAKAKN010000004.1:0-42249 GCF_916700545.1 Streptococcus sp. Marseille-Q4154
ATCAGGCGGTTAGAGGTTCGACTCCTCTAGGGTGCATTAAACATTAAACTCGGGAAGTAGCTCAGCTTGGTAGAGTACTTGGTTTGGGACCAAGGTGTCGCAGGTTCGAATCCTGTCTTCCCGATTGGTCAATACTTAAATTGAGGCAATTGCCTTTTTTTTTATATTTGATTTTGATTGTTATTATCTGTAAATTTACATTTAGTTTTCTTAAATGTTTCGTTACATTTTCATGTCCAAACTAATAAATGTGTAAAGAATTATCTTATCGATAGTTCTTTTTTTTAAAATTTGATATCCTAGACATATGAAAAGAATCAAAATTGATGTTGTAGTTGTTCCTTTAAGTGGACATTTGTACCCAACAATGAATTTACTCATCCCCTTACTTAATAACCCTCGATATGATATTCGCTTATTCACTGGTCCTCAAAAAAAGGCCGTTGCTGAATCTGCAGGTTTTCATGTAGTTCCAATATTAGAAAATCACATTGAGGATTTTGAACGTGCAGCTAATAATGATAAGCAATTAGGGATATTATCAGCTTATCAACAACTTTCTTCTAGTATTGATTTAATTAATGTAGTTTCAGATCAATTATTGGAAGAGTGGCAAAAGAATCGCCCTGATATCGTCATTGCTGATTTTATAACCTTGTCTGGAGGTTTAGTAGCTAATCAACTTGGAATTCCTTGGATCACTACCATGGCTACACAATTTGTTTTAGAGACTACTGACGGCCCGCCTTGTCTAATTGGTGGTATGGGGAGTCCTAAGAATGGTTGGCAAGTTTCAGTACAATTTTTAGGTAGAAAAGCAACTCGTTTAGTGAAACGAATTGTATCTTTTCTGCTTCGTGATCGCTTAAAAAGATATCATTTTAAATTGTATAATCAACTCGGTCATGAGACCATTTATTCTCCATATTCAATTCTTGGTATTGGTATGAAAGAAGTAGAATTAAAAAAGGGATTTCCAAAACACTACAAGTGGATTGGTCCTTCTGGTGCTTCAGTTGAGACAGGAGAGGATTATCCTTTAGATTTATCAACATTTTCTAATCAAAAGAAAGTCTTAGTGACTTGTGGTACACAACTTGCTTGGGCTAAAGAAAACCTTATCTATCAAGCTAAGCAACTTGCAAAAGCTCATCCAGACTGTCATTTTTTTGTGACACGTGGTGTGGGTGGAGAAGCCTTCCAATGTGAAAATCTCATGGAGAACCTTTCCGTAGTTTCTTATCTACCTTATAAGGAGTACATTCCCCAGATGGATTATGTGATTCATCATGGGGGAGCTGGGATTTTTTATCAATGCATTATTTATGGTAAACCAGCTTTGATATTACCTCATGATTATGATCAATTTGATTATGCCGTTCGTGGGGTTGAAGCCGGTGTTGCTTTCTCAGCTAAAAGAGATAATAGCAAGGCCATTGGACAAGCCTTTGAGGAGCTGTTAGCTAAAGAAAATTGGCCAGAATTAGAGACTTTGCGCCAAACAGCACAGTCTTATCATCCGACGGAAATCTTAGAAAGCGAAATCCATCGTCTGCTGGCAAATAAGGAGAAGGAAAAATGAAAACAGTTTTAGTAACTGGAGCGACAGGTTTCTTGGGTAAATATGTTGTAGATGAATTAGTCGAGCATGGCTATCAGGTTCGAGCTTTTGGTAGAAACAGTAAGGTTGGTCGATCTTTAGAGAATTCTTCGATTAGTTTTTTTCAGGGTGATTTGACCAAAGCTGATGATGTGCTAGAGGCTTGCAAGGGGATGGATCTGGTCGTTCATGCAGGAGCCCTGTCAACAGTTTGGGGCCCTTGGGAAGATTTTTATCAGGCTAATGTTTTAGGAACCAAATATGTTCTCGAGGGATGTCGCCAAACAGGTATTCAAAGTTTAGTTTATGTATCCTCACCAAGCATCTATGCTGCTCCTAAGGATCAGTTGGCTATCAAAGAAAGTGATGCTCCAGAGGAAAATAATCTCAATAACTATATCCGTAGTAAATTGGCTTCGGAGAAACTCTTTAAAGATTATCCAGATGTTCCGAGTATCATCTTGAGACCTCGGGGCCTGTTTGGGATTGGGGATACTAGCATCTTGCCACGGGTTATCAATCTGAGCCAAAAAATAGGAATTCCTTTGATTGGGGATGGGCGTCAGCTCATGGACATGACTTGTGTGGAAAATGTTGCTCTGGCAATCCGTTTGGCCATAGAAGCTCCAGAAGCTAAAGGTGAGGTTTATAACATTACTAATGGTGAACCGAGGGCTTTTAGAGATTTGCTAGAGGAAAGCTTGACAGGCCTGGGTTATCCAATCAAATATAGAAAAATTCCAGCATCTCTCTTATCAGGAATTGCAAGTAGTTTAGAATTTATATACAAGACCTTGAACCTTAAAGGGGAGCCACCTCTAACTCGATATACCTATTATCTGCTTCGCTATAGTCAGACTCTTGATATTAGTAAGGCTGAGAAGGACTTAGGTTATCATCCGAAAATTAGTATTTCAGAAGGGATTGAACAATATGTCCAAGATTATCGAAAGCATTGAGTATTTCCCAGCGGGATATTGTACGAGTTATGCTGGTTTGCTTTTTAAGGGTGTCAAGAATAGAAAGATGACTTTCCCCGCAGGAGTGTTCCTTATCAAGCACAGGGATAAGGGCTATCTGCTCTATGATACTGGCTATCACTATGATATTAAGAGGAAACTTCGTTATGCTTTTTACCGTTTGGGGACGCCAGTTCAAATGACGGAGAAAGATCAGATTTTGCATTTGCTGAAAGCTAAAGGGATTAAACCAGAAGAAATTAACTATGTCTTGTTGTCTCATCTACATCCAGATCATTTGGGAGGGGCTAGCTTCTTTCCGAATGCAAACTTTATCCTGACCCAGGAAGTCTATGATGTTTATAAGAAACCAAAACTAAAGGATTTAATTTTTAAAGAATTTTTGCCGAGTGACTTCGAGGAAAGATTGACAGTCATCAAGGCAAATCAGCAAAATGCTAACTTTAAGTATCGCCCTACCTATGATTTGTTTGGAGATGGTAGTATCTTAGTTGCTTCTATTGATGGGCATGCTAAGGGGCAAGCTTGTCTCTTTATTCCAGATTATCATCTCTTTATCGCAGCAGATCTTTGTTGGGGAATTGACCTTTTACCCTACACCAAACAGATGCATCTGATTCCTTCCTTGGTGCAAGATAGTAAGGATGACTATATCAAGGGAACAGAGCTCTTGGAAGAGGTTTTAAAGGATGGGATAGAAGTGCTGGTTAGCCATGACCCTGTAGAAAGGATTGAGCGGATCTTGTATGAAAAAAATAACCTTTCTTAAAACTTTTATCCAAACTCGTTGGCTTCATAATTTTAAGTCTCGAGAAGCATTAGAAAACTATCAGAAAAAGCAACTGGTTAGCTATATGGACTTTCTCAAGCGTGAGTCACCTTATTTTAAAAATGGTGTACCTAACGACTTTGATCATATGGACAAGGCTTTTATGATGACGCATTTCAATGAGCTCAATACTCAAGGTGTGGATCGAGACGAGGCCTTGGCTTTGGCTATCGAAAGTGAAAAGACCAGGAATTTTACAGAACTCAAAGGAGAAATAGCTGTTGGGTTGTCTTCTGGGACATCTGGACACCGGGGACTCTTTATCACAACCGAAAAAGAGCGCAGTATGTGGGCAGCAGCTATCTTGGCAAAAATGTTGCCCAAAGGTCACCTTTTTGGGCAACGCATAGCCTTTTTCCTCAGAGCGGATAATGAATTGTATCAGACTATCAATACGGCACTTATTCGTTTAGAGTACTTTGATATTTTCAAGAATACAGATGAGCACATAGAGCGTCTCAATAGTTATCAACCGACCATTGTGGTAGCGCCTGCTTCTATGTTGATTGAATTGAGCAAGCGTCTAAAAGATGGGGAGTTGGTCATACACCCACAAAAAATCGTTTCGGTGGCTGAAATCTTGGAAGATAGTGATAAAGAGCGAATTTTGAGCGCTTTTGAGTTGCCGATTATTGACCAAGTCTACCAGGCAACCGAAGGTTTCCTAGCTTGCACTTGCTCTGCTGGGAATCTTCATCTCAATGAAGACATCATTTTTGTGGAAAAACACTACTTGGATGACCGACGTTTTTATCCGGTGATTACGGACTTTAAACGAATCAGTCAGCCTGTTTATCGCTACCAGCTCAACGATATCTTGGTTGAGAATCCTGAACCTTGTCCATGTGGATCTCATTGCACAAGGATTGACAAGGTCGAAGGGCGTTCTGACGACATCTTCTATTTTGATGGACAGGACGGAGATCAGGTAACGATTTATCCTGACTTTATCAGACGTTGCATTCTCTTTGTGGAGAATGTTGGAGATTATCAAGTCAAGCAACATTCTGAGAAGCTAGTGGAAGTTTGTCTGAGTCGAAGAGATGAACAAGTAGAAACAGCGATTACAGAGCAGTTTCGACTTTTGGCGCAACAAAAAGAGTTTAAAGAACCTGAAATACAATTTTCAGATTATCATTGGGATACAAGTCGTAAGCTCAAACGTATCCAACGTTTATGAAAGGACAAAAAATTATGACAGTAGTAAAAAGACATGTAGAAATTGCAGGTTATGGAGTCTGCCTTCCAAAAAATATGGTACAATTTAAAGACCAGACCCGTCATCGTGTGGTTGAAAATGAAGAAACGCAACTAGATTTGGCAGAAGCAGCTATCCAAGCTGCACTTGAAAATGCAAATTTGAGTATGAAAGATATTGATTGCCTGGTATCAGCTAGTGCGGTTGGTGTTCAACCGATTCCTTGTACGGCAGCCTTGATTCATGAACGTGTGGCAAAAGGGCTCTCTATCCCAGCTATGGATATCAATACGACTTGTACAAGTTTTATTTCAGCTCTTTCGACTATGTCGTACTTGATTGAAGCTGGAGAATACCGTCGTGTTTTGATTGTATCCAGTGAAGTTGGTAGCTTGGGCCTCAATCCAAAGCAAAAAGAAAGTTATGAACTCTTTAGTGATGGGGCAGCAGCCTTTATTTTCCAATCAAGTGATAAGGATAAGGGAGTGATAGCAAGCCTTCAACGTACTTGGTCAGAGGGGGCTCACGATACAGAGATTCGTGGAGGCTTAACTTCTTATCAGCCAAAAGAGTACTCTGAAGAGACCAAGACAAATTTTATGTTTGATATGAAAGGCAAGAAAATCCTCTTGCTTTCTGCCCGTGTCATTCCAGAAATGTTCCAAGAATTCCAAGAGAAATCTGGTATTTCTAAAGATGCTGTAGACTATATTATTCCCCACCAAGCCAGTCGCGCTCTTCCTTTGGTCATGGGAAAACTGGGTGTAGATGAAGACAAGTACCTTAACCTCGTTACGGATTATGGAAATATGGTATCCGTTGCTGTACCTTTTGGTTTGGCCTATGCACTCGATCACGGATATGTGAAGGAAGGAGATACCATCTTCTTGATGGGAACTGCAGCTGGTATGACGGTCAATATGTTGGCTTTGAAATTGTAAAATAATAGCAGGCACCTATAAGTGGCCTGCTTTTTAAATTAATTTTAAACGTAGAACTATCGGCTTATACAGAAAAAGCTTGATAACTTTTATGAAACTAAGTATACTAGAATGTAACAAGCGTTTTCAGATAGTATATTAGAGAGTATACTTAGAAATTGAGAGGGAGATATGGGAATCAGAAAATTTCGCTTATTAATGTCCAAGTATGGTTTTAGTATTACGATTATCCTTATAGAATTAATTCTTGTTTTCGGAATTATTCTTTACATGAGCCAGATTGCTCCGATTATTTGGGTGACTCTTGTATTTTTGATTAGCGTAGCAACCGTTATAGCGATTGTCAATCGTTCGATGTCACCTGAAAGCAAAGTGACTTGGTTGATTGTGACCTTTGTACCGGTGTTTGGTCCACTGCTTTATCTCATGTTCGGTGAGAGAAGACTATCAAAAAAAGAACTGAAACAACTCCAGGAATTGAATTCTATTGCATTTCATGAGAATAATGGGCGCCAACTCCATTTGCAACTACAGGAAACAGACAAACCAGCTTACGGAATTATCAATGCCTTGCTACATATGGACAGTAATGCAGAGGTTTATGACCATACAGACTCACAATTCTTTGCTAATGGAGAAGAAATGTGGCAACAGATGCTGGAGGATCTTAAAAGAGCAGAAAAATTTATTTTTCTAGAATACTACATTGTCGACGAAGGTTTGATGTGGGATAGCATACTCGAAGTTCTGGAAGAAAAGGCAGCTCAGGGAGTCGAAGTCAAGATGCTCTATGACGACATCGGTTGTATGGTGACTTTGCCTGGGGATTATACTGTTCATTTGCGTTCTAAAGGGATTGATGCTCATAAATTTAATAAGGTGATTCCTCGTATGACAGTGGCCTATAATAACCGTGACCACCGGAAAATATTAGTGATTGATGGACAAATTTCCTATACTGGAGGAATCAACCTTGCAGATGAATACATCAATCGTATTGAACGTTTTGGACACTGGAAAGATAGTGGGATTCGGATTGATGGTCCGGCGACTCAAGCATTTACCAGACTATTTCTCATGAACTGGTACATCAACCGAGGTGAAATCAGTGACTTTGATCAGTATCATCTGGAAAATCAGACACGACATGGTAGTGGCCTTTGCATCCCATATGGCAGTGGACCTAAGCCAATCTATAAAACTAAGGTAGGGAAGATTGTTTATCAAAATCTGATTAACCAAGCAGAAGATTTTGTTTATATCACAACGCCTTATCTCATTATCGATTATGATTTGACAGAGGATATAAAAAATGCGGCTATGCGAGGCGTAGATGTGAGAATAGTTACTCCCTTTGTACCAGACAAGAAGCTCATTCAACTGATAACACGGGGAGCTTATCCAGATCTTTTATCTGCGGGTGTTCGCATTTTTGAATACACACCTGGCTTTATCCATAGTAAGCAAATGATTGTTGATGATCGATTTGCGGCTGTCGGCACTATTAACTTGGATTATCGTAGCTTGGTTCATCACTATGAAAATGCAGTACTACTCTACAAAACAGAGTCAATAGCGGATATTCGCAAAGATTTTGAAGGAATTTTTGAACAATCTCAAGAAATCTTCTCGGATACCATAAATCCTACATGGTATCAAATGATGATTAAAGAAGTAACACAGTTATTTGCACCTATGCTTTAATTGAAAGAATTAACTGAGAATAGATGATTAGAGGAGAGGTTGGGACAAAAGTCCTAGCCTCTCAATTTTCTTTGGATTGTCGAGCAAGACGCAGTGGTTGAGTGGGCTTTACTACGCTGATTTCATCAGCTTTTACAGCCCTACTCAACTGTGCGGAGGTGGGACGACGAAATCGAATTCTAACGAATTACCGATTTCTGTCCCACTCTCTTTTTCTGTAAGCAGTTTCCTTGACATCTTATTTATTTTTCGTTATCATATGTCCATATAATATATGGGAGTCTGTGTACAGTCTGAGAGGAAGTGTTAAACTTCGACCGCACCTGATCTGGGTAATGCCAGCGTAGGGAACGATACTTGGCCTAATTTTGCACCTTTTTCATATATGGAAGAGGTTTTTCTTTTTTTACAAAGAAAAACTGTAACTTAGAAGGAGGTTTTAATGAAAGCAAGCATTGCTTTACAAGTCCTGCCCCTGTCACAAGGGATTGACCGCATAGCTGTAATTGATCAGGTCATTGCTTATCTGCAAACTCAAGGAGTGGCCATGGTGGTGACACCCTTTGAAACGGTTTTGGAGGGGGAGTTTGATGAGCTTATGCGCATTCTCAAAGAAGCGCTAGAAGTGGCAGGTCAGGGAGCAGACAATGTTTTTGCCAATGTGAAAATAAATATAGGAGAGATTTTAAGCATCGATGAGAAACTTGAAAAGTATAATGAGACGGCATATTAGTCTGCTAGGATTTTTGGGTGTCTTATCCGCTTGGCAGGTGGCGGGACTCTTAAAACTCTTACCAAAGTTTATCCTGCCGACACCACTTGAGATTCTCCAGTCTTTTGTTCGTGACAGAGAATTTCTCTGGTACCATAGTTGGGCAACCTTGAGAGTAGCCTTATTAGGTTTGGCCTTGGGTGTCTTGATAGCCTGTATCATGGCCGTCCTTATGGATAGTCTGAGTTGGCTCAATGACTTGATTTACCCCATGATGGTAGTTGTCCAGACCATACCGACCATTGCCATGGCCCCTATCCTAGTGTTATGGTTGGGTTATGGAATCTTGCCCAAGATTGTCTTGATTATCTTGACGACAACTTTTCCTATTATCGTCAGTATTTTAGATGGTTTTAGGCATTGTGACAAGGATATGCTGACCTTGTTTAGTCTGATGCGAGCCAATCCTTGGCAAATCCTGTGGCATTTTAAAATCCCTGTCAGCCTGCCTTACTTTTATGCAGGACTTAGGGTCAGTGTCTCCTACGCCTTTATCACAACAGTGGTATCTGAGTGGTTGGGAGGCTTTGAAGGACTAGGTGTCTACATGATTCAGTCCAAAAAACTGTTTCAGTATGATACTATGTTTGCGATTATTATTCTGGTATCGCTGATCAGTCTTCTGGGTATGAAGCTAGTCGATATCAGTGAAAAATATGTGATTAAATGGAAACGTGCTTAAAAGAAGCGTTTTAGAAAAAGAAAAGAGGAATTAAAAATGAAGAAAACATGGAAAGTGTTTTTAACGGTTGTAACAGCTCTTCTAGCTGTCGTGCTTGTGGCTTGTGGCCAAGGAACAGCTTCTAAGGATAACAAAGAAGCAGAACTCAAAAAAATTGACTTTATCCTAGACTGGACACCAAATACCAATCATACAGGGCTTTATGTTGCCAAGGAAAAAGGTTATTTCAAAGAAGCTGGAGTGGATGTTGATTTGAAATTGCCACCAGAAGAAAGTTCATCTGACTTGGTTATCAATGGCAAGGCGCCATTTGCTATCTATTTCCAAGATTACATGGCTAAGAAATTGGAAAAAGGAGCAGGCATTACTGCCGTTGCAGCGATCGTTGAGCACAATACATCAGGGATCATCTCTCGTAAATCTGATAATGTAACTAGTCCTAAAGACTTGGTAGGGAAGAAATACGGAACCTGGAATGACCCAACTGAACTTGCGATGTTGAAAACCTTGGTAGAATCTCAAGGTGGAGACTTTGAGAAGGTTGAAAAAGTACCAAACAACGACTCGAACTCGATCACACCGATTGCCAATGGAGTTTTTGACTCTGCTTGGATTTATTATGGTTGGGATGGAATCCTTGCTAAATCGCAAGGTGTGGATGCCAACTTCATGTATTTGAAAGACTATGTAAAAGAGTTTGACTACTACTCACCAGTCATCATTGCAAACAACGACTATCTAAAAGACAACAAAGAAGAAGCTCGTAAAGTCATCCAAGCTATCAAAAAAGGTTACCAATACGCGATGGATCACCCAGAAGAAGCGGCTGATATCTTGATCAAGAATGCCCCTGAGTTAAAGGATAAACGTGACTTTGTCATCGAATCTCAGAAATACTTGTCAAAAGAATATGCAAGCGACAAGGAAAAATGGGGGCAATTTGATGCGGACCGCTGGAATGCCTTCTACAAATGGGATAAAGAAAATGGTATCCTCAAGGAAGACTTGACTGATAAAGGATTCACTAACGAATTTGTAAAATAATGACAGAAATTAGACTTGAACACGTAAGCTATGCCTACGACAATGAAAAGATTTTAGAGGACATTAACCTACAAGTGGTTTCAGGTGAAGTGGTCTCCATCTTGGGACCCAGTGGTGTTGGAAAGACCACCCTCTTTAACCTGATTGCAGGGATTTTAGAAGTCCAGTCAGGTAGAATTGTGCTTGACGGGGAGGAAAATCCCAAGGGGCGTGTGAGTTATATGCTCCAAAAGGATTTGCTCTTGGAACACAAGACTGTCCTTGGCAATATCATTTTGCCCCTCTTGATCCAAAAGGTGGACAAGGCAGAAGCCATTGCCAAAGCAGATGAAATTCTTGCTACCTTTCAGTTGACGGCTGTAAGGGATAAGTACCCTCATGAACTCAGTGGTGGGATGCGCCAGCGTGTTGCTTTACTCCGTACCTACCTTTTCGGGCACAAGCTCTTTCTTCTAGACGAGGCCTTTAGCGCTTTGGATGAGATGACTAAGATGGAACTTCATGCCTGGTATCTTGATATTCATAAACAGCTAGGGTTAACGACCTTAATCATCACCCATAGTATAGAGGAAGCCCTCAATCTCAGTGATCGCATCTATATCTTGAAAAATCGCCCTGGTCAGATTGTTTCTGAAGTCAAACTTAATTGGTCTGAAACTGAAGACAAGGACGTTCAAAAAATTGCCTATAAACGCCAGATATTAGAAGAATTGGGCTTGGAACTATAGCTAAAAAACTGTGAAAAACTCACACTACAAAAAAACTTCGGTACATCATTAATGATACCGAAGTTTTATTTTTATAGATTTTACGAAATATTTCTTAGATTTGATGATAAATAACATACTTTCAAAGGATTTGAAAGCTAGTTGTAATTTTTTTATTATAACATAAATGTTGAAATGTAGAATAGAAAATAAAGTATAGTTTGCTAACGGTAGCTATTTTTAAAACTCAGTATTTTCAAGGATTGAGCCCTAAAAGTTTGACTTATAGAGTTGTAAATGATAGTATAGTCAAAGATAGTCAAAGTTTAAGAAGGAGGTAGCAAGCTATGAAATTTAAAAATACATCAGACCATATCGAAGCCTATATCAAGGCGATTTTAGAACAATCTGGTATCGTAGAATTGCAACGAAGTCAGCTAGCGGATACCTTTCAAGTCGTACCTAGCCAGATCAACTATGTGATTAAGACTCGTTTTACAGAGAGTAGAGGATATCTAGTTGAGAGTAAGCGTGGTGGTGGAGGCTATATTCGTATTGGTCGAATCGAATTCTCTAACCATCATGATATGCTCCGCGATTTGTTGTATTCAGTGAGTGATGAGGTGAACCAAGTCATCTTTGAAGATGTCTTAAGACTCTTAGTCGAACAAGAACTCATGACCCGCCAAGAAATGAATCTATTATTAGCTATGGGGACAGACCGAATTCTAGGTGAGGAAGCTAATTATATTCGTGCCAATATGCTTCGTCAGTTGTTGCATGAAGTAGATAGAAAAGGAAAATAAGACGACATGAAATATTCAAAAGCATTGAGAGAATGCATCGATAGTGCCTTTCTGGTAGCGAGTCGCTTTGATGCAGATTACCTAGAGTCTTGGCATTTGCTGATTGCCATGGCCAATCATAGCTACAGTGTTGCTGGAGCAACTTTAAATGAATTCCCGTATGAGATTGATCGTTTAGAGGAAGTAGCTGTAGAATTAACAGAAGCAAACTTTAACCATAAGGAAGATTATAAGGAGCTCCCATTTTCCTATCGTTTGAACGTCTTGATGTTGGAGGCGGAACATGTTGCTTCGGTTGTACATGCCAAAGCATTGGGAACAGAGCATCTTCTCTACGCTATCTTACATGATGGCAATGCCCTAGCTACTCGCATTTTGGAAAAAGCAGGATTTTCTTATGAAGACCAGAAAGATCAAGTCAAGATTGCTGGGCTTCGTCGTAGTCTTGAAGCGCGTGCTGGTTGGACAAAGGAAGATTTGAAGGCTCTGCGTCAGCGTCACAGATCAGTAGCAGATAAGCAAAATTCTATGGCCAATATGATGGGTATGCCTCAAACTCCAAGTGGTGGTTTGGAAGATTACACTCATGACCTCACAGAGCAAGCTCGTTCAGGCAAATTGGAACCAGTTATTGGACGTGACCAAGAAATCTCTCGTATAATCCAAATCTTGAGTCGAAAAACAAAAAACAATCCAGTTCTAGTTGGAGATGCAGGTGTTGGTAAAACAGCTCTGGCACTTGGCCTTGCACAGCGAATTGCCAACGGAAATGTGCCTGATGAAATGGCTAAGATGCGTGTCTTAGAACTTGATTTGATGAATGTGGTTGCGGGAACCCGTTTCCGTGGAGACTTTGAAGAACGTATGAACAATATCATCAAAGATATCGAGGAAGACGGTAAGGTTATCCTCTTTATAGATGAGCTTCATACCATTATGGGATCAGGAAGTGGTATTGATTCGACCTTGGATGCGGCCAATATCCTGAAACCTGCCCTAGCGCGTGGAACTCTGAGAACTGTTGGGGCAACCACTCAGGAAGAATACCAAAAACACATCGAAAAAGACGCAGCCCTTTCTCGTCGCTTTGCAAAAGTGATGATTGAGGAACCAAGTGTGGCTGATAGTATGGCTATCTTGCGTGGCTTGAAAGCAACTTATGAGAAACACCACCATGTCCAAATTACAGATGATGCTGTCGAAACAGCTGTCAAAATGGCACATCGCTATTTGACTAGTCGTCACTTGCCAGACTCAGCGATTGATCTTTTGGATGAAGCGGCAGCAACTGTCCAAAATAAATCAAAGCACGCTAAAAAAGATGAGTCAGGTTTAACAGCAGCGGACAAGGCCTTGATGGATGGCAAATGGAAACAAGCAGCTCAGCTCATTGCAAAAGAACAGGAAGTTCCAGTCTATAAAGATCTAGTAAAAGAGTCTGATATTTTGACAACCTTGAGTCGCTTGTCAGGTATTCCAGTTCAAAAATTGACACAAACGGACGCCAAGAAATATCTCAATCTAGAAGCTGAACTGCATAAACGTGTTATCGGGCAGGAACAAGCGGTATCAAGTATCAGTCGTGCCATTCGCAGAAATCAATCAGGTATTCGTAATAACAAACGTCCAATTGGTTCCTTTATGTTCCTAGGACCAACAGGTGTTGGTAAGACAGAATTGGCCAAAGCCTTGGCAGAAGTTCTCTTTGATGACGAGTCAGCCCTCATTCGTTTTGACATGAGTGAATATATGGAGAAATTCGCAGCTAGTCGTCTCAATGGAGCTCCTCCAGGTTATGTAGGCTACGAAGAGGGCGGAGAGTTGACCGAGAAGGTTCGTAACAAACCGTACTCAGTCTTGCTCTTTGACGAGGTAGAAAAGGCCCACCCAGATATCTTTAATGTGCTCTTGCAGGTCTTGGATGATGGTGTCTTAACAGACAGTAAGGGTCGCAAGGTTGATTTCTCAAATACCATTATTATCATGACGTCAAACCTTGGTGCGACAGCTCTTCGTGATGACAAGACAGTCGGTTTTGGAGCTAAGGATATTCGTTTTGACCAAGAAAATATGGAAAAACGGATGTTCGAAGAGTTGAAAAAAGCTTATCGTCCAGAGTTTATCAACCGTATTGACGAAAAGGTGGTCTTCCACAGCTTGTCAAGTCAAGATATGCAGGAAGTGGTTAAGATTATGGTCAAACCATTGATTGCAAGTCTCGCAGAAAAAGGCATTGACTTGAAACTCCAAGCATCTGCCCTTAAGCTTCTAGCTCAGAAGGGATATGATCCAGAAATGGGAGCTCGCCCACTGCGCAGAACTCTGCAAACAGAAGTAGAAGACAAACTAGCAGAACTCCTTCTTACAGGTGAATTGAAAGAAGGTAAGACACTTAAAATTGGTGTCAAAGCTGGTCAATTGAAATTCGACATTGTATAAAACAAGAACTATTAATCTATAATTTGTAGATCCACCCTCTTTATTGCCATCAAAAGCAGAAAGGAAGTAGAAGATTATGAATCAGATAATTCCAACCGGGATGACAGAAAAAGAGTACTTTGAAGTTCACGCTAGTCAAGCTGAATTTTTAGACTGGTACCACAAGCAAGCACTCCCTCAGTATGAAAAACCAAGTGTGACTGTGGATATGGTAGCCTATTGCTTTGCAGAAGGGAAAATGAAACTCTTTCTGATTCGTCGGAAGGCACACCCTTTTCAAAATTGTTTAGCGCTAGTTGGTGGTTTTATGGATAAAGGGGAAGATGCTGCCCATGCTTGTCAACGTGAGGTAAAAGAAGAAATTAATCTTGAACTTCCACTAGAAAAGATTGAACAGTTAGTGACAGTATCTACTCCTGGTCGTGATCCCAGAGGTTGGACAGTTACCATTGCCCACTTGGTTTACCTACCTAGTCGAGCTCTTGACTTAGTCCAGGCAGGAGATGATGCAAAAGAAGTCGTTCTTGTAGATGTTGATTTTCACACAGGCAAGTGTTACTTGGATGGCAAAGAACTTGACGAGAAGGACTTTGCATTTGACCACTTATCCATTATTCAAACATCCATCAAGAAGATTCAAGAAGCTATCGACTATGACGCTCGTTTCCTTTATTTACTAGAGGATGAGTTCACAGTGGATGATGGGTTAGCCCTCATTGAGACTCTATGCCCAGGCAAATCATGTACGAGTGATAGTTTCTTATCGAAATATGGTCATAGCATAGAGGAAGTTGGATTTAAACGGATTCCTCAGAAGGAAGTTATCACTATTTATCGATTAAAATAAAAAAGTGAGGTCGGGATTTTCTCGACCTCTTTTTGTTTAAGGATGTTTATCTTTATTAGAATTGCTCATGATTCGAATGAATAAATCTTTGTATTTATATTTTAAATAATGTTCGTGTAAATACAATAAAGCCACGTAGACAATCATGAAAATGGCAGTTAGGTAGAACAAATCAAATGTTGTTTGAGCGTAATGAGTAGCACCCCCATAAGAAACGAAAACAGCTAAAATCAACCAAGGAAGATACTTGTAATAGTTTCTTAACATAAGCCTACACCTCCAATATCTTATTTCAATTTTATTATAGCCCTTCAAGAAAAAAATGCAAGCGATTACACTTATAAAATATAGTATTTTTAGTAGGAAAAATTTCCTGTTTTTTAAATTTTTAACGAATAATAGAGATAGGAGGATTAAAAAAAACAAATATAAATAAAAACCAAAACCATATATAAATAGTTGACAAACCCTAAAACAAATATTACAATAACATTACAGAAGTATTTCATAACATTTCAAAAAGATTACATGGGAGGCGCATCATGAAAACAAAACATTCAATTCGTTTACTAGCAGTAGCAGTATTGGCTTCAACTTTGCTTTTAGGAGCATGCGGAAATAAGAAAGAGAACACTGCAAGTGATAATTCTAGTAAGACAACACAAGCATCTTCTAGTTCTAAGGCGAGTTCTTCAAGTAAAGAGAACAAAACTCAGAAATCATCAAATTCAACTTCATCAGAAAAAGCTAAGTCATCATCTTCTGATCAGTCAACGACTACTGCTAATCAATCGCAAGCAACACCAGCACCAGAAACAAAACAAAATCAAGAACCTTCTGCTAAGCAAACCCCTTCTCAAGCCCCATCCAATCAACAAGGAACACAAGCAAACCCGAATCAGTCAGCTTATGATCCAGCAACTGATCGCAAACTTCAAGACAAGCAGGCAGAACACAACAAACGTTATAAAGGCGTCTTGACTATGGTGGACAAAGACTTTTCGGCTGCAGCTGGGAATTGGAAGGGGGCTAATGGTGAAACTATCACGGTCTCATCAGGTGGCCAGTTTACAGTGGAATCTGCTGATGGTAAGAAAGAAAACTACTCTATCCAAAGTTATTCTTATACCCTTGATGATGGAAAATACAATGCGGAAGTAGGTGGTGGAAAAGTCATTCAAATTACAACAGGAGCGGATGGTACGGTATCTAGTGTTGTCTTGATTCAACCATAGAATTTAGTACTGAAATAATTTGTTTAAAAATAGCTCAGTTGATGAATACTTACAGCATTCCCAGTTGATAAGACGTCATACATGAACTCCAGAGATGAGACTAACTTAGGAGTATATGTAATCATGTCTACTTGAACTGACCGTTTTTCACTTAGTTTCTTTCAGAGAAAGTGGTATAATGAAAAAATCAAAGGGAAACGAGTGATGAATCAATGCCAGATAAATTAATTTTACCTCAAAATACACGACTAATGGGAATATTTCTTGGCTTTATAGGTGGTTCTTTGGATGTGTTCTGTCACATCCAGTACCATAGTTTGGTGGCAACACAGACAGGGAACATTCTTCTACTGATATCAGATTGGCACGATTCACATGTTATCAATACAATGCTGCGATTCTGCTCCATTATTTTCTTTTCCCTAGGATTTGTTTTTGCCTTACACGTGAAGGAATATCGTAAAACAGCCTATTGGCGGGTTAAGATGCTACTTCCCTTATTTATCGGAACCCTTGTTCTTCCCTTCTTTTCCCGCTTTCCTCTATTAGAAGTCCCTTTTATTGCTTTTGGAACTGGAATGATGATGCTGACATATACGGGCAGTTTGATTGAAGATCATCCCTATGTCATTTTTATGACTTCTGGAAATTACCGAAAAATGCTGACTGCTTTGTATCGCGTCGTTAGAGGAGAAGGAGACGTTCAAGAATATCGCCGTCAAGCCTTAAACTATGGGATTGTTGTAGGGAGTTTCGTAGTAGGGGCAATTAGTTTGGCTATATCTATGCATTTTTTCCATGAATGGTCTATTTGGATTGTCAGCTTCAATTTGTTTTTGATTATGTCCTACTATATAGCTAGGGTGAAGCAATTAGATTTACAAGATGAAAATATATAAAAAGGCAAGGCTCGTTTTTGAGCTTTGCCTTTTTGTGAAGTAGATAGAAGGTTATGCGTTGTTTAGTTGCAAGAGTGCTTCAATCTCTGCAAGAGTGCTGGCTTGTGAAATGGCTCCACGGAGTTTAGCAGCACCAGATGTCCCACGGAGGTAGTGAGGGGCTAAGCCGCGGAATTCGCGAACGGCAATGTGCTCGCCCTTGAGATCAATCAAGCGTTTCAGATGCTCATAAGCAATCTTCATCTTGTCTTCGAAGGTTAAATCAGGCAGGATTTCTCCTGTTTCAAAGTAATGATTGATTTGATTGAAGAGGTAAGGGTTGCCCATAGCGGCACGGCCAATCATGACCGCGTCGGCACCGACTTCTTCGATACGTTGTTTCGCTTCTTGAACCGTACGGATGTCTCCATTTGCAATAAATGGAATCTTGGTCAGAGCTTGCGCAACCTTGTGAAGGGTCTCGAGGTCAGCGTGCCCCGTATACATTTGTTCCCGAGTCCGTCCATGCATGGCGAGGGCAGAGACACCTGCTGCTTCAGCTGCGAGGGCATTCTCCACTGCTAGAGAAGGGTCCGACCAACCTGTCCGCATTTTGACAGTGAGAGGGATATCAAGGACAGATTGGACCTTGTTGATGATAGAGTAAATCTTATCTGGGTCCTTGAGCCACATAGCCCCAGCTTCGTTTTTCACAATTTTGTTAACTGGACAGCCCATGTTGATATCCACGATATCTGTCTTTGTATTTTCTTGGATAAATTCAGCTGCGCGAGCTAGGCTATCTTCATCGCTACCAAAAAGTTGGATGGAAACAGGGTTTTCGCCCTCGTCGATATGAAGCATGTGTAAGGTTTTTTCGTTGTTGTATTGGATACCCTTATCAGAGACCATTTCCATAACAACGAGCCCTGCGCCAAGTTCTTTTGCGATAGTACGAAAGGCTGAGTTGGTTACGCCAGCCATAGGTGCGAGGACCGTCCGGTTTGGGATCTCGACGTTCCCAATCATAAATGGTGTATTAAGATTTGTCACGAATGAGTTCCTCCAAGTCGTTTTCATCAAAGTTATAAGTTGTTTGGCAGAATTGACAAGTGATTTCTGCCCCATGGTCTTCCTCTTTCATTTCCTCAAGGTCTGAACTTGGAAGGCTGGCAAGAGCATCCATAAAGCGTTCTTTGCTACAGTCACATTGGAAACGAATTTCTTCTTCGGACAGACGTTTGTAGGGCTCGTCACCATAGATAGCCTTGAGAAGGGCTTCGATATGGTCGTCACTTTCTAGAAGAGTTGAAATGGCTGGCATCTCTTGGATTCGTTTTTCAAAACGAGCGATTTCTTCCTCTTTGGCATTTGGCAATACTTGGAGCAAAAAGCCACCTGCAACTTCGACCTTGTCGTCTTTGTCTAAAAGAACATTGAGGCCAACTGCTGAAGGCGTTTGTTGACTTTCTGTAAGATAGAAAGCTAGGTCTTCACCGATTTCTCCAGAGATGAGAGGAGTCATGGAGTTGTAGGGATTTCCAGTGCCATAGTCTGTAATGACTAGAAATTGACCATTGCCGACAAAAGGTCCGACAAGGACTTCGCCAGTTGCAGTCTTTTTGATGTCAACACCTGGATTTTGCACATAACCTTTGACGTTGCCCTTGGTATCTGCAACTGTGATAATGGCACCGAGGGAGCTAGTCCCAAGAACCTTGACGGTTAGCTTGGTATTCCCTTTTTCATTGGCAGCGAGAATCTGACTGGCGATTAAAGTACGACCAAGCGCTACAGTTGAACTAGCTTGGGTTTGATGTTTTTCTTGAGCAGTACGGACCGTTTCCGTGCTATCTAGAACAAAAGCACGAAAAGAACCACTTTCTGATATTGTTTTAATAATTTTATCCATAGCTACTATTTTAGCATAAAAATGCTTAAAGGGGGAGTGGTGTGTTTGCTAGTTCTGAGGATTATTCTGGTATTTTTTATATTATGTTCCGATTGAAGGAGAAAATGAAAGGGGTAACGAATATATTTAGGAGACTTGATGGGAAAAGCTGAGTCAAGTTAATTATTTACTATTAGATTTTATTTATTTTGTAAATAATTTTGTCTCGTTATTGGGATTTTAGTGGTAAGAGTCATTTGTTTTTTTATTTTAGGAAATTGGATAATAGAAGTATATAGTTTTTAAATTATGATATAATGAATAAAGTTAATTATCCTTGATAATATGATAGGGACTAATCCTAAAATGACAAATCAGGAGATGAGAAAAAGAGAAAAGGAGTCCATTTGGTATGAATTATTTTGAGGGGAATGAGTTTTTCCTTCTATTACTTGTGGTTTTACTGATTGGCTTTGTTTTAAACTATTTTGGCAAGCGTAAGGATTATTATATTTTAAGTCTGTCAATTTTATTTGCAGGAGCCATCTATGGTAAGAGTAAATCCATGGTTGTTTATCTATTGGCTTTCATCATCTACCAATATGTCCTAGTTTTCATAGCACAAAGAATGGATTCAAAACAGTTAAAACCTCTAGTTATGTTATCCATTTTACCTTTAGTGGTCAATAAAGTCTTTGCAATAACCCAGCTACATTTGTTGGCTTTTATTGGGATTTCCTACATGTCCTTTAAGACCATTCAGATCATGCTAGAAATATCGGATGGTTTAATCAAAGAAAAAATCACTGTAAAAGATTATCTGCAGTTTCTACTCTTTTTCCCTACAGTTAGTTCTGGACCAATCGATCGTAGCAGAAGATTTCTAAAAGAGATCAATGAAGTCATGCCTAGAAAAGACTACCTAGAGTTAGCAGGTGATGGTATTTATCGCATCGTTTTAGGCCTTCTCTACAAGGTTGTTTTATCAACCTATGTTTACCAGATACTACTTGCTCTAAGCAATACTGGTACAGTTGTCTACTCAATCAAATATATGTACCTGTATACTCTCTATCTGTTCTTTGACTTTGCGGGGTATAGTTTGATGGCTGTTGGAAGCAGTAATGTTTTGGGTATTCAGACACCGATGAATTTCAATAAACCTTTCTTGAGTATTGATATCAAGGATTTCTGGACTAGATGGCACATCACCTTGTCAACATGGTTGAGAGATTTCGTATTTTCAAGAGTTTTGATGCAGGTTATCAGAAAGAAATGGTTTAAGAATAGATTACACAATGCAGCCTATGCCTATATGGTCAATATGTTGGTTATGGGATTTTGGCATGGAATTAGTGTCAGCTACATCGTTTATGGTTTTTACCATGGAATCTTGATGTCTGGATTTGAAATTTATCAAAAGAAAAGCACTTTTTATAAGAAACATAAAAATAAAACTTGGTACAAGCTAATAAGTTGGTTTGTGACCATGAATTTAGTTATGGTTGGCTTCTTTATCTTTTCAGGTGAACCTTATAAGATAATTATGGCAATTCTAAGTAGATAAAGAGATCTGCTGAAACAAGGAGATTGGACAAAACAAGATGATTAAGTTAAAAGCATTTTTACTATCGCTTGTGCTCGTAATTGCGACTCTTGCTCTTTTAAATGTGACATATGTCAAGAAGATTGACGACTATTATAAAGTCAAGGACAATAGTATTCGCTACAGCACTTCTTATGAAAAGTATAAAAGTAGAGATATTCTAACAAATAATATCACTCCCAATACACTAGTTCTAATGGGTTCCTCAGAGTTAGTTGCGACGATAAATGAAGATTACCATCCCAATAAAATTTTTAACTACAATGATTTTAACATTATGCAGATAGGAACCAGTTACTCTCAAAATATCATTCAAGCTACAACCTTGAGCTCGATTGAGGGATCTATGAGTAAGCGAAAAGTAGCTATAGTAGAGTCTGTTCAGTGGTTTGAAAAAGATGGAACCCATCAAGATGCCTTTTTGAACAAGGCCTCTCAGGAACATATTTTTCGCATGTTAGATAACGAGAAAATCAGTAAGGAAACGAAAGAAAAACTGATTAATCGCATTATTGAGATTACCAAAGGAAACAAACAACAAAATGATATCTATAAAAAGTATAAAAGCTATTTCATAGAAGGAAAAGGAACAATCATTGATAAAAAACTGTTGGAACTTGACAATGCCGTTTATTCCTTTAAGCTTAAACGAAAATTCTATGAAAATCATGCCAAATCAGACTATCCTGCACTAGGAGATAAAACACCGGATTATGATTGGGAGGAGATGACGAAGAGGTTTGTAGAAGAAGTTAAAAAGAAAACAGATAACAATGATTATGCTGTGGATAATAACTACTACAATACCTACTTGAGAGACCGCTATGCTTCGTTGAAAGATTCTAACAAAGACTTGAGCTACATAGAGTCACCAGAGTATTCAGATATGGAGCTCTTCTTGACAGTTGCTAAGGAATTGGGAATTGAAGTTGAAGTCATTATCTTTCCTGTAAATGGTAAATGGAATGATTACACAGGTGTTTCGCGAGAAATGCGTGAAGAAACTTACAAAAAAATAGAAAATATTGCCAAAAACCACGGTGCTACGGTGTTAAACTATGGAAATAAAGAGTATGAAGATTACTTTTTATTTGACGTGATGCACGTTGGGGTGAAAGGATGGATGGAAGTTGAAAAAGAACTTTACAAATTTGCAACTGAAACTAACTGACACACATCGTTTACTATTGTGGACCTTGTTTTTCTACACAGTTATTTTAAGCATCGTAATCTACTGTTTTGTGACTGATTTTTCGAACATTCAAGATTTTATCTATAGTGAATTCTAGGATTACAGACTATAAAAATCTTTAGATAAAGGGAACTGTACCGATAAAGTGAGATACAAAATAAGGCTCTATACTGAAAAGCACTCAAACTATCATTAGAAAGAATCATGTGAAACCATTTAATGTAGTTGAAACGTAGTGAAAATAGACGGCAAACAATTGAAAAAATAGTCTATAAAGTGGTATAATAGCAGAAAAATAAATGAGTAAGAAATTGATTTTATTTTAGTGAAAAATTAAAGAAATGAATGGTTTTCTTGATGAAACACAGAAAAGAACTGTACCTCTTTCTTGGTCGGACAGCCTTGTATTTTTTTATCTTTTTAGGGCTGCTTTACTTCTTTAGCTATCTTGGTCAGGGACAAGGAAGCTTTATTTATAATGAATTTTAACTTGAAGGAGAATCCTTATTATGTCTAATAAGCCAATAAAAGATATGATTGAGGCGATTGAACGTTACGCCCAACTTCAACCAGACTATCCGGTCTACAATGTCCTTGGAGAAGAGCATACCTATGGCCAATTGAAGGCTGATTCAGATAGCTTAGCAGCCCATATTGACCAAATGGGACTTCCTGAAAAGTCACCTGTTGTGGTCTTTGGTGGCCAAGAATATGAAATGTTAGCAACCTTTGTGGCCTTGACCAAATCTGGCCATGCTTATATCCCAATTGATAGCCATTCTGCCTTGGAGCGCGTGTCTGCTATTCTTGAAGTAGCAGAGCCAAGCTTAATCATCGCCATCAATGAGTTTCCAATTGAAAACCCAGCTGCTCCAATCATGTCCTTGGAGCAAGTGCGTGAAGCTTATGCAGTTCAGCATGCCTATGATTTGCAACATCCGGTCAAAGGGGATGATAACTACTACATCATCTTTACTTCGGGGACGACCGGGAAGCCAAAAGGGGTGCAGATTTCACACGACAACTTGCTCAGCTTCACCAACTGGATGATCACAGATAAGGAGTTTGCAACGCCAGAACGTCCGCAAATGTTGGCGCAACCGCCCTATTCCTTTGACTTGTCTGTTATGTACTGGGCACCAACCTTGGCTCTTGGAGGAACGCTTTTTGCTCTCCCATCAGCCATTACTCAAGACTTCAAACAACTCTTTGCAACTATCTTTTCTCTTCCGATTGCTATCTGGACTTCGACACCATCTTTTGCAGATATGGCTATGTTATCTGAAGATTTCAATGCTGAAAAGATACCAGGCATTACCCATTTCTACTTTGATGGGGAAGAGTTGACTGTTAAAACTGCTCAGAAATTACGCGAACGTTTCCCAAATGCGCGCATCATCAATGCTTACGGGCCAACAGAAGCAACAGTTGCTTTGTCGGCAGTTGCTATTACAGATGAGATGCTAGCGACTCTTAAACGCTTGCCAATTGGTTATACCAAAGAAGATTCTCCAACCTTCATCATTGATGAGGAAGGAAACAAATTGCCAAATGGAGAGCAAGGAGAGATCATCGTGTCTGGACCGGCTGTTTCCAAAGGTTATATGAATAATCCAGAGAAAACAGCAGAAGCCTTCTTCGAATTTGAAGGACTTCCAGCCTACCATACGGGAGATGTTGGAACCATGACAGACGAAGGTCTTCTTCTCTATGGTGGTCGGATGGACTTCCAGATCAAGTTTAACGGCTATCGTATTGAACTAGAAGATGTTTCTCAAAACTTGAACAAATCTCAGTACATCGACTCGGCTGTTGCAGTGCCACGCTACAACAAGGATCACAAGGTTCAAAATCTTTTGGCCTATGTCATCTTAAAAGATGGCGTCAAAGAGCAATTTGAACGCGAAATCGATATCACGAAAGCCATCAAGGAAGACTTGGAAGATATTATGATGTCTTATATGATGCCTTCAAAATTCCTTTACCGTGATAGTTTACCGCTAACTCCAAATGGGAAAATCGACATCAAAGGGTTGATTAGCGAGGTAAACAATAGATGATGGATTTCCTGAAACAGCTCCCTCATATTGAGCCGTATGGGAATCCTCAGTACTTTTTGTACGTGATTACTGCTACCTTGCCAATCTTTATCGGTCTATTTTTCAAAAAACGCTTTGCCTGGTATGAAATATTGGTTAGTCTCTTCTTTATCGTCACCATGTTGACAGGTGGTAAGACTAATCAATTAGTTGCCTTAGGGACTTATCTGATATGGCAAATTATACTAGTTCTTTTTTACAAGCAGTATCGAAAAACTAAAGACGGGAAATGGACTTTCTATCTCGTTAGTCTGTTATCTTTACTTCCTATCATCTTTGTGAAGGTACAGCCGGCTATTAATGGCACACAGTCCTTGTTAGGTTTTATCGGAATTTCTTATCTGACTTTCCGTTCGGTGGGAGTCATTATCGAACTCAGAGATGGAGTCATTAAGGAATTGAAGATGAGGGAATACTTGCGTTTTCTCCTCTTTATGCCGACATTTTCAAGTGGTCCAATTGATCGCTTCAAACGTTTTAATGAAAATTACAAGACGATTCCAGAGCGAGATGAGTTGATGGATATGTTAGCTGAGTCCGTTCGGTATATCATGTGGGGATTTCTGTATAAATTTATCCTAGCTCATATTTTAGGCGAGATTTTGTTACCTCCTCTTAAGAATCTAACTTTACAGGAAGGGGGCGTCTTTAACTATTATGTAGTGGCAGTCATGTACACATTTGGTTTGGAACTTTTCTTTGACTTTGCAGGTTATTCCATGTTTGCTATAGCTATTTCAAATCTGATGGGGATTCGTAGTCCGATCAACTTCAACAAACCTTTCTTATCAAGAGATTTGAAAGAGTTTTGGAATCGCTGGCACATGAGTTTATCCTTCTGGTTCCGTGACTTTGTCTTTATGCGCTTGGTTATGGTGATGACGAGAAAGAAATTGTTTAAGAATCGAAATGTGACCTCAAGTGTCGCCTATATCCTGAACATGCTTCTTATGGGATTTTGGCATGGGATAACATGGTTTTACATCGCCTATGGACTTTTTCATGGGATTGGGCTGGTCATTAATGATGCCTGGGTTCGTAAGAAAAAAACACTCAATAAGGAACGAAAGAAAGCAGGGCGAGCTCCCTTGCCTGAGAATCGCTGGGTTCAGTTGCTTGGCATGGTTATAACCTTCCATGTCGTAATGGTTTCATTCTTAATCTTCTCTGGATTTTTGAATGATTTATGGTTTAAAAAATAAAAGGAATTAAAAAATGGATATCAAATCAGAAGTTATTGAAATTATTGATGAATTGTTTATGGAAGATGTTTCTGACATGATGGATGAGGATCTCTTTGATGCAGGTGTCTTGGACAGTATGGGAACGGTTGAATTGATTGTAGAAATCGAAAACCGCTTTGATATTCGTGTCCCGGTTACAGAATTTGGTCGTGACGATTGGAATACGGCTAATAAAATCGTAGCAGGGATTGCGGAGTTAAAGAATGCTTAAACGCCTGTGGTTAATCTTCGGGCCGATTCTTATTGCAGGTTTATTGGTTCTTCTACTCATTTTTTTCTATCCTAGTAGTAAGAGTCATAATCTAATGGAGGAAAAATACTCTGCAGCCTCAGTAAGTGCAGAAAGTTTCAAAGAGAGAAGTCAAAAAGTGAGAGCTCTCACGGATCCTAATATACGTTTTATTCCCTTTTTGGGTTCGAGTGAGTGGATTCGTTTCGACAACATGCACCCAGGAGTATTAGCTGAAAAGTACAATCGTTCCTACCGACCTTATTTTATGGGGCAGGCAGGGGCCGCTTCACTCAGTCAGTATTTTGGGATGCAACAGATTACGTCTGAACTTGAAAATAAACAAGCGGTATTTGTAATCTCTCCACAGTGGTTTACAAAAGAGGATCATGACTCGACTATTTTTCAAACTTATTTTAACAATGACCAGTTGACTGCCTTCTTGGAAAACCAATCTGGGGATGTAGCCACTCAGTATGCGGCTAATAGACTCTTGAAGCAGAATCCAAGCGTACCGATGAAGGGAATTGTTGAGAAGTTAGCTAAGAACGAACAATTGTCGGACTTTGATCATTCAATCATCGCAGCTTCTGCAGAGTTCAATGAAAAACAAGCTGCTCTTTTTGGCCAATTCTCGATTCGAGGTCGATTAAAGTATAAAGATCATGTTGAAAAATATTTGAGCAGTCTCCCAGACCAATTTTCTTATGAAGAATTGGAAAAAATCGCTCGAAAAGAGGGTGAAGAAAATACAACCAATAATGATTTAGGAATGGAGAACCATTTTTACAATACTCAGTTAAAGAAAGATTTGAAAAAGTGGGAAGGGTATCAAAAAAATTACAACTTTCTCAAGTCCTCTGAGTACAATGATTTGCAGCTAGTGCTCGATCAATTTGCCAAGTCCAAGGTCAATGTGCTCTTTGTTTTTCAACCTGTCAATAAAAAATGGATGGATTATACTGGACTGAGTGAGGAAATGTATCAATATTCTGTCGAAAAAATTCGTTACCAGTTGGAAAGCCAAGGTTTCACCAATATTGCTGATTTCTCAAAAAATGGAGGAGATCCTTACTTTGTTAAGGATACGATTCATATTGGTTGGTTAGGCTGGTTGGCGTTTGATAAGGTTGTAAATCCTTTCTTGAGCAATCCAACAACGGCTCCTAATTACCAAATGAATGACCGATTCTTTAGCCAGGATTGGGCGGATTACGATGGTAACATCAAAGATTTTCATTAAATAGCAAAAGAGCCTGAACCTTGGTTTGGGCTCTTTGTAATGAATGATTTTTGGGAATGGACAGTGTGGTAGCGGCCTCCTCATTTGAATAAAGGTAAGTAAAAAGAGATCGAGAAGATGAAAACATAAAAAAATGTTTTCATCTTTTTTCTTGACTCTATACTTGGATGTGATATACTTAACTAGTAAACAAACAGACTGAAAGTCCTGTAATAATAGAAAAATTGTTCGAAGAAAGGGGCAAATCATGAGACAATTAGCAACAGAAATTGATCATTTTTTAAATGAAGTAATCCTAAAAGCTGAAAATCAGCATGAAATTTTGATTGGTCATTGTACCAGTAATGTGGCTTTGACCAATACCCAGGAGCATATTCTTATGCTCTTATCAGAGGAATCATTAACGAATTCGGAGTTGGCTCGCCGTCTCAATGTCAGTCAAGCAGCCGTCACCAAGGCCATTAAGTCCTTGATTAAAGGGGGGATGCTGGAAACTTCTAAGGATCCAAAGGATGCTCGTGTGATTTTCTATCAATTGACAGACCTGGCTCGACCAATTGCTGAGGAACATCACCATCATCATGAGCACACTCTCTCGACTTATGAACAAGTTGCCAGTCAATTCTCAGATGAGGAGCAAAAAATTATCCAGCGGTTTTTAACTGCTTTAGTAGGAGAAATCAAGTAATGAGATACATCACAGTAGAGGATTTGTCCTTCTATTATGACAAGGAACCTGTGCTTGAGCATATCAATTACAGTGTTGATAGTGGGGAATTTGTCACCCTTACTGGAGAAAATGGAGCTGCCAAGACGACTCTTATCAAGGCTAGTCTTGGTATTCTACAACCAAGATTTGGAAAAGTTACCATTTCAAAGACCAATACTCGTGGGACAAAACTAAGAATCGCCTACCTTCCTCAACAGATTGCCAGTTTTAATGCAGGCTTTCCAAGTACCGTTTATGAATTTGTCAAATCAGGTCGCTATCCAAGAAAAGGTTGGTTCCGTCGTCTAAATGCTCACGATGAGGAACATATCAAGGCTAGTTTAAACTCTGTTGGTATGTGGGAACATCGGGATAAACGCATTGGCTCCCTTTCTGGCGGGCAAAAGCAAAGGGCTGTTATCGCACGTATGTTTGCTTCAGATCCTGATATCTTTATCTTGGATGAGCCGACGACAGGGATGGATGCGGGAACCAAGGATGAGTTTTATGAACTCATGCACCACAGTGCCCACCATCATGGCAAGGCTGTTTTGATGATTACTCACGATCCTGAAGAAGTTAAGGACTACGCAGATCGTAATATTCACCTGGTCCGAGACCAAGATTCCCCATGGCGTTGCTTCAATGTCCATGAAAGTGACCAGGAGGTGGAGCATGTTTAATCTATTGTCTTATGATTTTATGCAGCGAGCCTTTTTGGCTGTTATTGCCATGAGTCTCTTTTCACCAGTTCTTGGGACCTTCCTAATCTTGCGTCGTCAAAGTCTTATGAGTGATACTTTGAGTCACGTCTCGCTTTCAGGGGTTGCCTTTGGCTTGGTTTTAGGAATTTCTCCGACCATTTCAACCATTGTGATTGTCTTGATTGCAGCGGTCTTCCTTGAATACCTACGTACGGTTTATAAAAGCTTTATGGAGATTGGGACAGCCATTCTCATGTCTACAGGCCTTGCAGTTTCACTTATTGTTATGAGTAAGGGTAAGAGCTCTAGCTCTATGAGTCTGGACCAATACCTTTTTGGTTCTATTGTGACTATTAGTCAAGAGCAGGTCATTGGTCTCTTTGTTATTGCAGCGGTTGTTTTAATCCTGACCTTCCTCTTTTTAAGACCTATGTATATTCTAACTTTTGATGAGGATACAGCTTTTGTCGATGGTCTTCCAGTGCGTACCATGTCTATTCTCTTTAACATGGTAACGGGTGTGGCTATTGCACTCATGATCCCAGCAGCGGGAGCGCTTTTGGTATCGACTATCATGGTCTTACCAGCAAGTATTGCTTTGCGTCTAGGTAAAAACTTTAGTTCTGTGATGATACTTGCTAGCGTCATTGGTTTTCTAGGCATGGTTGCGGGGCTTTATATTTCCTATTATGCAGAGACACCACCAAGTGCAAGTATCACCATTATCTTTGTAGTTGTCTTTTTAGTAGTCAGCTTACTCAAACGTTTTATCAAATAGGAGAAGAAAATGAAAAAACTAAGCCTACTTTTGGCAAGTCTTGTGACCTTATTCTTAGTCGCTTGCTCTAATCAAAAACAAGCAGACGGGAAATTAAATATCGTGACAACTTTCTACCCTGTCTACGAATTTACCAAGCAAGTAGCAGGGGATACAGCCAATGTCGAACTTTTAATCGGGGCTGGAACAGAGCCACATGAATATGAACCATCACCTAAGGCAGTCGCTAAAATCCAAGATGCTGATGCCTTTGTTTATGAGAATGAAAATATGGAAACTTGGGTTCCTAAACTTTTAGAATCTCTAGATGCAAAAAAAGTAAAAACCATTAAAGCTACTGGAGATATGTTGCTTCTTCCAGGAAGTGAAGAAGAGGAAGACCATGACCATGGTGAAGAAGGTCATCATCACGAGTATGACCCTCATGTATGGTTGTCTCCTGCGCGTGCCATTAAGCTTGTAGAGCACATCCGTGACAGTTTATCAGCTGACTATCCTGATAAAAAAGCAACCTTTGAGCAAAATGCAGCTGCCTATATCGAGAAATTGCAAGCTCTGGACAAGGCCTATACTGAAGGACTTTCTAGTGCAAAACAAAAGAGTTTTGTGACTCAGCACGCTGCCTTTCGTTATCTTGCCTTGGACTACGGACTCACTCAAGTCTCTATCTCTGGGCTTTCGCCAGATGCGGAACCCTCAGCAAGCCGCTTGGCAGAATTGACCGAGTACATCAAGAAAAACAAAATCTCTTATATCTACTTTGAAGAAAATGCTTCTCAAGCCCTAGCGAATACCCTCTCAAAAGAAACAGGAGTGAAGTTAGATGTTCTGAATCCTCTTGAAAGCTTGACCGAAGAGGACATGAAGGTTGGAGAAACCTATATCTCTATCATGGAGAAAAACCTCAAGGCACTCAAGCAAACAACTGATCAGGCAGGAGCAGAGATTGAACCAGAAAAGGCAGAGGAAACTAAAACCGTTCAAAATGGCTACTTTGAGGATGCAGATGTTAAGGACCGTACCCTGAGTGATTATGCTGGCAACTGGCAGTCAGTCTATCCTTTCCTTGAGGATGGGACTCTTGATCAAGTATTTGACTACAAGGCTAAATTGACTGGTAAGATGACCAAGGATGAATACAAAGCCTACTATCAAAAAGGTTACCAAACAGATGTAAACAAGATTAATATTGCAGATAATACTATGGAATTTATCCAAGGAGGCCAAAGTAAGCAATATACTTATAAGTATGTCGGCAAGAAAATCTTGACTTATAAGAAAGGGAATCGTGGAGTACGCTTCCTCTTTGAAGCGACTGATGCAGACGCCGGACAATTCAAGTATGTTCAGTTTAGCGACCACAATATTGCTCCGGTCAAGGCAGAACATTTCCATATCTTCTTTGGAGGCACTAGCCAAGAAGCCCTCTTTGAAGAGATGGACAACTGGCCAACCTACTATCCAGATGGCTTATCAGGTCAAGAGATTGCTCAAGAAATGTTGGCTCATTAAATCCAAACAATCCTTCCTACACGGGGAGGGTTTTTCTTGTGTTATCAGCGTTGAGCATCTGGATTGACATTGGCTGAGAAGGGAGTACAATAGATGTAATTAAAACAGTTACAACAAAGAGAGGTTTTCTATGGTTTACGAATATAATAGTCAGATTTATTTGGCTGAAGTAGCTTTAAATGTCAAGGACTTAGAAAGTCAGACAGCATTTTATCATCAGTTGCTTGGGTTGGAGATTTTGAATCAATCGGAAAATAAAGTTCTTTTAGGTGCCGGTGGGAAACCACTAGTTCGGCTAATTAAGACAGATGATACTAGCAATCCTAAGCAGAGCTACGGACTTTATCATATGGCCTTGCTCTTACCGAGCCGAGAAGACTTGGCTAATGTTTTTAAACACTTGCTCGGTTTAAAGATACCTCTAGTGGGTGGAGCGGACCATGGTTATAGCGAGGCTATCTATTTGGAAGATATAGAGGGCAATGGCATTGAACTCTACAGAGATAAACCTGTAACAGTATGGGATATTCGTGAGGATGGCCGTATTATTGGTGTGACAGAAGAACTCTCTGCTCAAGATATCTACCAACTAGGAAAAGAAATCGAGCCTTTTGCAATTGCAAGTGGGACTCGCATGGGGCATGTTCACCTATCTGTAAAAAATAGTCGAGAAGCGAGTGTGTTCTACCAAGAGTCTCTAAGTCTGGAGGATAAATTCACGATTCCACATGCCAGTTGGATCGCATCAGGGGCTTATCATCATCATTTGGCTGTAAATGAATGGGGTGGCAAAAACTTAGTTCGACGTGAGAATGGATTGACAGGCCTAGCCTACTATGTGGTTGAAGTTGAGAACAAAGAGGAATTATTAAAAGTATTTGCTCAATCTCAAACTGGCAAGGCGATAACTCAGTGGATTTCTTCGGCAGAGTTCGGCATGACTGATAAAGACGGTATCGTTACGCGAGTTAGAGTAGGAAATTAGAATAGAGTGGTTCGGTCTAGATTATTACTAGTTTGAACCACTCTTTTTCTATTCAGTTTTTTCGAGAATGAAAAGCTCTTTTGTTATGTACTTACTGTCCGTATATCCTAATTTTTCATAGCTAGCAATTAAGGGATTTATGTAACTATGAGATGAAGAAACTATAAGAAAAATTACAAAATTATGAAAATTACCTTTTCTGAAAACAATCCACAACTATACTAAAGCAAGAAAAATCCTTCAAAGGACTTGAAAAATTAGAGAAAATCGGGTATAATATGAGTAATCATTTGTCGTAGGTTTTGTCTGAAATATTGTCCGGACAAGGCTCACAGCAGTTAAATCTCCTCAAAAAAGTCGGATTTAACTGCTCTTTTTGTGCTTTTTTTCGGTATTTTTTGCATCTGTAACAGAGATTTAAAGATTCTGAAAAATTAGTCAAGGGGGATAAGTTGATAGGGGTTTTAGAACCATTAAACGATAATTATTAGCTTAGGTGACTAAGCTTGGAACTTTATTTACAAAGGAGAATCATCTTGGCAGGACATGACGTTCAATACGGGAAACATCGTACCCGTCGTAGTTTTTCAAGAATCAAAGAAGTTCTTGACTTACCAAATTTGATTGAAATTCAAACTGATTCATTTAAAGATTTCCTAGACTATGGTCTGAAGGAAGTGTTTGAAGATGTATTGCCAATTTCAAACTTCACAGAAACAATGGAGTTGGAATTTGTTGGCTACGAAATCAAAGAACCTAAATATACGCTTGAAGAAGCTCGCATCCATGATGCTAGCTATTCAGCACCAATCTTTGTAACTTTCCGCTTGATTAACAAAGAAACTGGCGAAATCAAAACTCAAGAAGTCTTCTTTGGTGATTTCCCAATCATGACTGAGATGGGTACTTTCATCATTAACGGTGGTGAACGTATTATCGTATCACAGTTGGTGCGTTCTCCAGGTGTTTACTTTAATGATAAAGTAGACAAAAACGGTAAAGTGGGCTACGGTTCAACTGTAATCCCTAACCGTGGAGCTTGGTTGGAACTGGAAAGTGACTCAAAAGACATCGCCTACACTCGTATCGACCGTACACGTAAAATTCCATTTACGACTTTGGTTCGTGCTCTTGGTTTCTCAGGCGATGACGAAATCTTTGATATCTTTGGGGACAGCGAGTTGGTTCGCAACACTGTTGAAAAAGATATCCATAAAAACCCAATGGACTCTCGTACAGACGAAGCTTTGAAAGAAATTTATGAGCGTCTTCGTCCAGGTGAACCAAAAACTGCTGAGAGTTCACGTACCTTGCTTGTGGCTCGTTTCTTCGACCCACGTCGTTATGACTTGGCAGCTGTTGGACGCTACAAGATTAATAAGAAATTAAATATTAAAACTCGTTTGCTCAACCAAACAATCGCTGAACCATTGGTGGACCCTGAAACTGGTGAAATCTTAGTTGAAAAGGGTACTGTTATGACTCGCGATGTCATCGAGAGCATCGAAAGCCATTTAGATGGCGATTTGAACAAGATTGTCTACACTCCAAATGACTCAGCTGTTTTGACAGAACCAGTTGTTCTTCAAAAATTCAAGGTTGTGGCACCAACTGATCCAGACCGTGTTGTAACAATCATCGGAAATGCAAATCCAGATGATAAGGTTCGCACTATCACTCCGGCAGATATCCTTGCTGAGATGAGCTACTTCCTTAACTTGGCTGAAGGTATCGGTCGTATCGATGATATCGACCACCTCGGAAACCGTCGTATTCGTGCCGTTGGTGAATTGCTTGCTAACCAAGTACGTCTTGGACTTTCACGTATGGAACGTAATGTTCGTGAACGTATGTCTGTTCAAGATAACGAAGTATTGACACCTCAACAAATCATTAACATCCGTCCAGTGACTGCGGCGATCAAAGAATTCTTTGGTTCTTCACAATTGTCACAGTTCATGGACCAACACAACCCACTTTCTGAGCTGTCTCACAAACGTCGTTTGTCTGCCTTAGGGCCTGGTGGTTTGACACGTGACCGCGCTGGATATGAAGTGCGTGACGTGCACTACACTCACTATGGTCGTATGTGTCCAATCGAAACACCTGAAGGACCAAACATCGGTTTGATCAACAACTTGTCTTCATATGGACACCTCAACAAGTATGGTTTCATTCAAACACCATACCGTAAGGTTGACCGTGCAACTGGTAAAGTTACCAACGAAATTGTTTGGTTGACTGCCGATGAAGAAGATGAATACACAGTAGCTCAGGCTAACTCTAAATTGAACGCAGATGGAACTTTTGCTGAAAAAGTTGTCATGGGACGTCACCAAGGGGTTAACCAAGAATATCCAGCATCAAGCGTTGACTACATGGACGTTTCTCCTAAACAGGTAGTTGCCGTTGCGACAGCATGTATTCCTTTCTTGGAAAACGATGACTCCAACCGTGCCCTCATGGGTGCCAACATGCAACGTCAGGCTGTTCCGTTGATCGATCCTAAAGCGCCTTTCGTTGGTACTGGTATGGAATACCAAGCAGCCCATGACTCAGGAGCTGCAGTTATTGCACAACATGGTGGTAAGGTTACCTATGCGGATGCGGACAAAGTAGAAGTTCGCCGTGAAGATGGTTCCCTTGATGTTTACCACATCCAAAAATTCCGTCGTTCAAACTCAGGTACTGCTTATAACCAACGTACCCTTGTTCGAGTTGGCGATGTCATCGAAAAAGGTGACTTTATCGCTGATGGACCTTCTATGGAAAAAGGTGAAATGGCGCTTGGACAAAACCCAATCGTTGCCTACATGACATGGGAAGGGTACAACTTCGAGGATGCCGTTATCATGAGCGAACGCTTGGTGAAAGACGATGTTTACACATCAGTTCACCTCGAAGAATATGAATCAGAAACACGCGATACAAAGCTTGGGCCTGAAGAAATCACTCGTGAAATTCCAAACGTTGGTGAAGATGCCCTTAAAGACCTCGACGAAATGGGTATCATCCGTATCGGTGCTGAGGTTAAAGAAGGGGATATCCTTGTAGGTAAAGTCACACCTAAGGGTGAAAAAGACCTTTCTGCTGAAGAACGTCTCTTGCACGCTATCTTCGGTGACAAATCTCGCGAAGTTCGTGATACTTCCCTTCGTGTACCACACGGTGCCGATGGTGTCGTTCGTGATGTTAAAATCTTTACACGTGCAAATGGTGATGAATTGCAATCTGGTGTCAACATGCTGGTTCGCGTATACATCGCACAAAAACGTAAGATTAAGGTCGGAGATAAGATGGCCGGACGTCACGGAAACAAAGGGGTTGTCTCTCGTATCGTTCCTGTAGAAGACATGCCTTACCTTCCAGACGGAACTCCAGTCGATATCATGTTGAACCCACTTGGGGTGCCATCACGTATGAATATCGGTCAGGTTATGGAGCTTCACCTTGGTATGGCGGCTCGTACTCTTGGTATTCACATCGCAACACCAGTCTTTGATGGAGCAAGTTCTGAAGATCTTTGGGACACTGTCAAAGAAGCAGGTATGGATAGCGACGCTAAGACTATCCTATACGATGGTCGTACTGGTGAACCATTTGATAACCGTGTGTCAGTTGGGGTCATGTACATGATCAAACTCCACCACATGGTTGATGATAAATTGCACGCTCGTTCAGTCGGACCATACTCAACCGTTACACAACAACCACTCGGAGGTAAAGCTCAGTTTGGTGGACAACGTTTCGGTGAGATGGAGGTTTGGGCGCTTGAAGCCTATGGTGCGTCAAATGTCCTTCAAGAAATCTTGACTTACAAGTCTGACGATATCAACGGACGTTTGAAAGCTTATGAAGCTATTACAAAAGGAAAACCAATTCCAAAACCAGGTGTTCCAGAATCGTTCCGAGTTCTTGTAAAAGAATTGCAATCTCTTGGTCTTGACATGCGTGTCCTTGACGAAGACAATCAAGAAGTGGAACTTCGTGACCTTGATGAAGGAATGGACGAAGATGTCATCCACGTAGATGACCTTGAAAAAGCCCGCGAAAGAGCAGCTCAAGAGGCTAAAGCAGCCTTTGAAGCAGAAGAAAATGCAAAAGCGGAAGCAACAGAAGAAGCTGCTGAATAAGAATAAGCAGTTCACTTATAATAGAAAGGGAAGAAATAGTGGTTGATGTAAATCGTTTTAAAAGTATGCAAATCACACTAGCTTCTCCAAGTAAAGTCCGTTCATGGTCTTATGGAGAAGTCAAAAAACCTGAAACAATCAATTACCGTACGTTGAAACCAGAACGTGAAGGACTCTTTGACGAAGTGATCTTTGGTCCTACAAAAGACTGGGAATGTGCTTGTGGTAAATACAAACGCATTCGTTACAGAGGGATTGTTTGTGACCGTTGTGGTGTTGAAGTAACGCGTACAAAAGTTCGTCGTGAACGTATGGGGCACATCGAGTTAAAAGCTCCTGTATCTCATATCTGGTATTTCAAGGGGATTCCAAGCCGTATGGGCTTGACCCTTGACATGAGTCCTCGTGCCCTCGAGGAAGTTATCTACTTTGCTGCTTACGTGGTGATTGATCCAAAAGATACACCACTTGAGCACAAATCTATTATGACAGAGCGTGAATACCGTGAACGCTTGCGTGAATTTGGTCATGGTTCATTCGTTGCCAAAATGGGTGCCGAAGCGATCCAAGACCTCTTGAAACAAGTAGATCTTGAAAAAGAAATTGCTGAACTCAAAGAAGAGTTGAAAACAGCTACTGGACAAAAACGTGTGAAAGCTATCCGTCGTTTGGATGTTTTGGATGCTTTCCACAAGTCTGGAAACAAGCCTGAATGGATGGTTCTTAACATCCTTCCAGTTATTCCACCAGATCTTCGTCCAATGTTGCAGTTGGATGGTGGCCGTTTTGCCTCATCTGACTTGAACGACCTTTACCGTCGTGTTATTAACCGTAACAATCGTTTGGCTCGTTTGCTTGAGTTGAACGCGCCAGGTATCATCGTTCAAAATGAGAAGCGTATGCTTCAAGAAGCGGTTGACGCTTTGATTGACAATGGCCGTCGTGGTCGTCCGATCACAGGGCCAGGTAGCCGTCCGCTTAAATCATTGAGCCATATGCTCAAGGGGAAACAAGGACGCTTCCGTCAAAACTTGCTCGGTAAACGTGTTGACTTCTCAGGACGTTCCGTTATTGCCGTTGGTCCAACTCTTAAGATGTACCAATGTGGTGTGCCACGTGAAATGGCAATCGAGCTCTTTAAACCATTTGTCATGCGTGAAATCGTTGCGCGCGATATCGTTCAAAACGTTAAAGCGGCTAAACGCTTGGTAGAACGTGGAGATGAACGTATCTGGGATATCCTCGAAGAAGTTATCAAAGAACACCCAGTGCTTTTGAACCGCGCACCTACCCTTCACCGTTTGGGTATCCAAGCCTTTGAGCCAGTCTTGATTGACGGTAAAGCCCTTCGTTTGCACCCACTTGTCTGTGAAGCCTACAATGCCGACTTTGACGGGGACCAAATGGCCATCCACGTACCTCTTTCAGAAGAAGCCCAAGCAGAAGCTCGTATCTTGATGCTTGCTGCTGAGCATATCTTGAACCCTAAAGATGGTAAACCAGTTGTTACTCCATCTCAGGACATGGTTTTGGGTAACTACTACTTGACTATGGAAGAAGCTGGTCGTGAAGGCGAAGGTATGGTCTTCAAGGATCGTGACGAAGCTGTCATGGCTTACCGTAATGGTTATGTTCACCTCCACTCACGTGTTGGTATCGCAACAGATAGTCTTAACAAACCATGGACAGAAGAGCAAAAACACAAAATCTTGCTTACAACTGTAGGTAAAATCCTCTTCAACGATATCATGCCAGAAGGACTACCTTACTTGCAAGAGCCAACAAACGCTAACTTGACAGAAGGTGTCCCGGCTAAGTACTTCTTGCCATTAGGTGGAAATATCAAGGAAGCTATTGAAGGGCTTGAACTCAACCCACCATTCAAGAAGAAAAACCTTGGAAATATCATCGCTGAAATCTTCAAACGTTTCCGTACGACAGAAACATCTGCCCTACTTGACCGTATGAAGAACCTCGGTTACCACCATTCAACTCTTGCAGGTTTGACAGTGGGTATTGCTGATATTCCAGTCGTTGAAGACAAGGCTGAAATCATCGAAGAATCACACAAACGTGTAGAACAAATCACAAAACAATTCCGTCGTGGTATGATCACAGACGATGAGCGCTACAATGCTGTTACAGCTGAATGGCGTGCTGCCCGTGAAAAACTCGAGAAACGTTTGGTTGCCAACCAAGATCCTAAGAACCCTATCGTTATGATGATGGACTCTGGAGCCCGTGGTAACATCTCAAACTTCTCACAGCTTGCCGGTATGCGTGGTCTGATGGCTGCTCCGAACGGACGTATCATGGAATTGCCAATCCTTTCAAACTTCCGCGAAGGTTTGTCAGTACTTGAGATGTTCTTCTCAACTCACGGTGCCCGTAAAGGTATGACCGATACGGCCCTTAAGACAGCCGACTCAGGTTACTTGACTCGTCGTTTGGTTGACGTTGCCCAAGACGTTATCATTCGTGAGGATGACTGTGGAACTGACCGTGGTCTCTTGATCCGTTCTATTACTGAAGGTAAAGAGATGATTGAGTCTCTAGAAGAACGTCTCAATGGTCGTTACACTAAGAAAACTGTTAAACATCCAGAAACTGGTGCAGTTATTATCGGTCCAAATGAATTGATTACAGAAGACAAGGCGCGTGAAATCGTCAATGCTGGTGTTGAAGAAGTGACTATCCGCTCAGTATTTACATGTAACACTCGTCATGGTGTTTGCCGTCACTGTTACGGTATCAACTTAGCGACTGGTGATGCGGTTGAAGTTGGTGAAGCAGTTGGTACAATCGCTGCCCAATCTATCGGGGAACCTGGTACACAGCTTACAATGCGTACCTTCCACACGGGTGGTGTTGCCTCAAATACCGATATCACTCAGGGTCTTCCTCGTGTCCAAGAAATCTTTGAAGCCCGCAATCCTAAAGGGGAAGCGGTCATCACAGAAGTCAAAGGGGAAGTTACAGCAATCGAAGAAGATGCTTCAACTCGTACTAAGAAAGTCTTCGTTAAAGGTGAAACTGGCGAAGGCGAATACGTGGTACCATTCACAGCACGTATGCGTGTAGAGGTTGGCGATCAAATCTCTCGTGGTGCAGCATTGACAGAAGGTTCTATCCAACCAAAACGTCTCCTTGCTGTACGTGATGTCTTGTCAGTTGAAACTTACCTCCTCGGTGAAGTACAAAAAGTTTACCGTAGCCAAGGGGTAGAAATCGGTGACAAACACATCGAGGTAATGGTTCGTCAAATGATCCGCAAAGTTCGTGTCATGGATCCAGGGGATACAGACCTTCTTATGGGTACTCTCATGGATATCAACGACTTTACAGATGCCAACAAAGATGTTCTTATCGCAGGTGGTGTTCCAGCAACTGGTCGCCCAGTCCTTATGGGAATTACCAAAGCCTCACTTGAAACAAATAGTTTCTTGTCAGCAGCTTCCTTCCAGGAAACAACTCGTGTCCTTACAGACGCAGCTATCCGTGGTAAGAAAGACCATCTCCTTGGTCTCAAGGAAAATGTTATCATCGGTAAGATCATCCCAGCTGGTACTGGTATGGCTCGCTACCGTAACCTTGAACCACAAGCAGTCAACGAAGAATCCCTCCTTGCAGATTCACAAGAAGAGCAAGTAGATGCCCAAGTCGAGACTGTTGAAACAAGTGAATAAACCTATTTATCCAAAAGAGGGGCAATTCCCTCTTTTGGTGTGTATAGGAAATGAAATCGTAATGTATATTTTCTTGAAATAATAGTAAAAAAATGGAATAAATGTATATTGATTTCAACTTTCAAAACAATGAGCATAATGCTTGGTTTTTAAGTACAATAGTGCTAAAATAGGAGCGTTGCATGTTTGGGATTTTGTAAAAAACAATGCATAAATTATAACAATATATACACTCCCGAAAGGGTAATGGAGGTAAATCATGAAAAATGATCTGTTTAACGACCGAATTAGTCGATTCTCGATCCGTAAGCTTCATGTAGGAGTTTGCTCGGTCTTACTCGGAACGTTGGTAATGCTCGGAACTGCTACAGGTGTCGGAGCTGATGAAGTAACTGAAGAAAAACAAGCTGACGGAGTTGCAGCTACAACAGAAGTAGAGAAAACTGAAGCTCCTGTAACTACAGAAGCAGCACCTGCTAAAGAAGTAACTTATAAAGCAGAAGCAGCACCTGCAGTTTCTACTGAAGTAAAACCGGAGCTAAATAGCGACAAATTGGCAGCTTACGTTGCTGAAATTGAAGCAAACGTGGCGAATGGTAAATACAGCAACAAGACAGACGAGAGCGTTGAAATTCTTAAGGTAGGTCTTGCTAATGCTAAAAATGCACTTACTTCTGCTACAAGCCAAGCTGAACTTGACGCAGCTTACCAATCACTTGTAACTATTGTCAATTCTAAGCTTAAAAACAAAGAAAAAGCTGTAGCCGAAGAAAAAGTAGCAGCTACTGAAAAGACAGAAGCCACTACAGGTAAGCCTGCAGAAAACACTAAGCCAGCTGAAGGTACTAACGCAATCGCAAATACAGGGAAAAACGACCCTCGTAATGGTAAAGAGATTGACAAAAACACAGCCTTCCGTGCAGATACAGCGACAGCTACTGGTGTAGGAGCAGACGTTGTCGATGCAACTTCAACTCCAAAGGTTGAAAAACCAGGATATACAACAGACCTTGACGCAAAATCTTTGACTAGCCAGATTACATGGTTGGACTTTGGAGATGTAGCCAACTGGACAGGAACCACTACGACATTAGTACCTGCCGCCGAAACTAAACCAACTGAAAACTTACAAGAGAAAATGGCTCTTCAAGTTGGAGCTACCTATACTAAGGAAATCATGCCTGGATATGTGGTGACCATCAAAGTTAAGTCTTTGAAACCCTTCCAAGCAACTGAAATCTATAAGAAGCGACTAGAAAGCCAAGGAGCTACTGACGCAGAAAAAGCAACCTATGATCCAAATGCTCGAAACGGTTTTGTCAATAATTCAAGTTCACCTACTTCTAAGTTACATTTCAATAACGGTGATGAGGCCATGATTACCGCAGAGCCTCAAAATGGTTATACCGAAGTTAAACATGAAGGAATTGATACCAAAGCCAAGAAGACAACCATTGCTTCAGCGATAAATGGTGGAAATATTGGTGTGCAATTTGAAATTTCTGCCACCTTCCGTGGTAAAGTTGTTAAACCGGCTATTGTAATGGCTGATGGTGAGTCTGCCAACCCTGGTGAATTTGTTATGTTCACTACCAACGGACAAGGTTGGCAACATCTTGGAGAATGGAAAAAAGATTATAGAAGATATAGTGTACCGTACATGATACAAGATACGGATAATCTTTTTGGCCCTAACCCTACGACTACTATTAATGGTAAATCATTCTACGGAATTAACCTTAACCAACTTCGCGGGTCTAATCAAGTTGGCCCAGATAAGAAACCAGTCGCTTGGAAGTATTTTGGGAACCCTGACCAAGTAACTGGTGGTCTTGGGACTGGTGTCTTTGGGCCAAATATTTCTGCAGGCGATTCCTCTGTTCCCCTTGTTATGACGCGTGGAGCATCTGAAGTGGGACTTTACATCGCTTCGGGTGGTAAACAGTCTGCTATGCTAGGGTTCTTCCCACTTGATGAAGGGGATGCTCCTGAGTCATACGGTAAGGCAGTTCATACCATTGCAACTGTTGACGGTGTTACTGGAGCTAAAGTAAATCAACCGTATCTTGGTAATGTGAGCCCAGATATGGATGAAAACACTACTCAAGACTGGTTCGGTGATGATAAGGCAACTACGGCCGATGAAGGAATTAACCAATTGCTTCCAGATGAACTCAAAGGTACAACCAATGAGATGATTAAGATGGATCGTACCAAACCAGGCAACTATAAGATGTCAATTCAAGCTCATACGGATGGAGCTTCAGAAGCACATATCTATGGTTGGGTAGACTTTAACCAAAATGGTAAATTCGATGAGGATGAACGCTCAAATCTCGCTACAATCACACAAGATGGCACTGTTGAGTTGACCTTTGCAAACAGCAAGACTTACGTCGACCCAAGCGTTAAAGAGTTAGGTGCTCGTGTTCGTATCGCTAAGAAAGCGAACGAGATCGAAAGCCCAACTGGCATGGCCTTCTCAGGTGAAGTAGAAGACTTCAAGACTCAAATCACCCACCCACCAAAAGGAGAATTTAAGGAAACAAGTGGCCCTCAAGGTACGAAACAATCAGCAACTGTAACCTTTACAGCACGTGGAGAACATAAGTTTGAACGTGATTCTACTGCTATTATTGATGAAACTGTAGAACCATACATTGTTGACAAAGATGGCAACCGAGCAACCCTTGACGCAGACGGTTACTATGTCGTTCAAGGACAAGGTAAGTACAAGATTACTGCTAAAGGTAAAGATGTAGATGTTGAGTTTATTCCTGAGGACAACTTCCTAGGAACAGCTGATGGTATCTCTATCCGTCGTTCAGATAATAATGGTTATGATACTGGTTGGTCAACAAAATTCCCAGACCAAGAAGCAAACGTTAATGGTCAGTTGAATACCATGGATGGTCTTTACATCCCAACAGTTACTCCGATTGAAATCGAAGGGGTTGACAAAACATCTAAAGATATTCAAGGTGCAACTCAAAAAGAAACACCTACCTTTAATACAACAGCTTCTAACTCAGCTGGTGATAAGATTGTTATTGCTCCAAGCACGGACTATCCTGCTAAGTTGGTAGATCCAGCAACAGGTCTTACTACTGATGCGACATCTGTAACAGTAGCAGGAGAAGGGACTTACACTATTAATCCTACAACTGGTGAAGTAACCTTCACTCCAGAACCAAGCTTTACTGGTACAGCCAAAGGTGTGGAAGTTACATTGTCAGCGCCAGTTGGACGAAATAAAGACGGTCAGATTCAAAAAGAGTACATTAAGACTGCTACAGCTAAGTACACACCAACTGTAGTAGGAGTAACACCAACCGCAACACCAGCAGAAACAAAAGACATCCAAGGTGCAACTCAAACAGGTAAGCCTGAATTCAAGGGTGGTACAGTTGAAGTTAACGGTGTTGAAAAGACTGTTCCAATCAACGAAGATGTTCCAGCAACATTTGACGATGGTTCAACAACTAAGACTGTTGAAGGTGTTGGTAAATTTACAGTTGCAGCAGATGGAACAGTAACATTCGTTCCAGAACCAAACTTTGTAGGAACTGCACCAGC
>NZ_CAKAKN010000005.1:0-13615 GCF_916700545.1 Streptococcus sp. Marseille-Q4154
CTACTTGCATGTATTAGGCACGCCGCCAGCGTTCGTCCTGAGCCAGGATCAAACTCTCATTAAAAGTTTGAGTTCTCACTCATTTCTGTCACTGACAGATTTATTGTTTTTTCATTGTTCAGTACTACAACTTCATGTTGTAGTGCCCTGCACATTGGTTCGTCTTGTTCAGTTTTCAAAGGTCTTTGTCGCGCTTACGACAACTATATTAGTATATCACAGTCACTTTTCTCTGTCAACAGGTTTTTTTAACTTTTTTAAATCCTATTTCCATCAACCGCGATACACCCATAGTCCGTACGGGATTCGAACCCGTGTTACCGCCGTGAAAAGGCGGTGTCTTAACCCCTTGACCAACGGACCTGAGCTTTTTCAACTCTTTCTATTATACCCACTTTTTCTGCCTTGTCAAGAACTTGAGATAAATTTTTCTTATTTTTTATTTTTTGAAAAACAAAAAGCCTACTGTTGTAAGCTTTCTGTATCATATATCTTAAAATTAAAGCATCTTGTTGTAGAATTCAACGATAAGTGCTTCGTTGATTTCTGGGTTGATTTCATCACGTTCTGGCAAACGAGTCAATGAACCTTCCAATTTTTCAGCATCGAATGATACGAATGCTGGGCGTCCAAGAGTAGCTTCAACCGCTTCAAGGATTGCTGGAACTTTCAATGATTTTTCGCGAACTGAGATTACTTGACCTGGAGTTACGCGGTATGATGGGATATCAACACGTTTTCCGTCAACAAGGATGTGACCGTGGTTTACGAATTGACGAGCTTGACGACGAGTAGTCGCAAGACCAAGACGGTAAACTACGTTATCCAAACGACGTTCCAAAAGAAGCATGAAGTTGAAACCTAGGATTCCGCCCTTGATTTTTGTAGCTTGTACGAACAAGTTACGGAATTGTTTTTCACCCACTCCGTAAGTGAAACGAAGTTTTTGTTTTTCAGCCAATTGCAAACCGTATTCTGACAATTTAGAACGGTTGTTTGGTCCGTGTTGTCCTGGTACGTAGTTACGACGTGCCAATTCTTTACCTGTACCTGTAAGTGAAAGGCCAAGGCGACGAGCTTGTTTCCAAGATGGTCCTGTATAACGTGACATATGTATGTCCTCCTAATATAAATATAATTTCGGCGGAAATAGTCACTTAGAAAGCCCTGATTCGTGCAGATGCCCTTCGCCTAAACAGCCAAGGTTACTTGTTATAAGACACCTGTTGACGAGCTTCATGCTTTCCTGCTGCTATTTCACACAAAGGCTATTGTACCATGAAATACTATATTTGTAAAGAGAATTTTTTTAGTTTCATTTCAAATCAAGATGAAATGTAAACGTACTTCCTAATCCATGCTGGCTTTCTGCTGTTATTTCACCACCAAGTTGATGGGCTAGTTCTCGTGCAATCGCAAGTCCTAATCCATGACCACCTGTCTTCATATTACGCGACGTTTCTACACGATAAAGTCGGTTAAAAATTTTTTCCAAATCTTCAGGAAGAATACCTTGACCCTCGTCTTTCACACTTATTGTGAGCTCTTCTTCTGTTAATTGAGCAAGAACTTCAATCCTAGTTCCAGGTTCTGAATATTTAAATGCATTGTTTAACAAATTGACTAGAATACGAGAGAGTTTGTCATAATAACTCTTGATTTTTGCAGACTCAGGCTTTACTTGAATGTAGACATCTCGCTCCTCTTGCTCAATCTGAAGTTGAAATTCACTCATCGACTCAATCAACAGCTGATCTAAAAACACATCTTCGACTTCTTCGTCAGCTATATCTTGAGGCTGAGCGTTAAGAGTCAAAACATCCAATTCCTCGACTAGCTTGTTTAAACGCTCGGTTTGGCGGCCAATCGTGGTTAAGTAATGGAGTCGTTCCTCTTCCTTGATTACTCCATCTAGAATGCCTTCCACAGTAACCTGAATAGAGGTGATGGGTGTTTTAATATCGTGGGAGAGCTGCGCAATCATCATTCTCTTTTCTTGCTCACTCTCATCAAGTGATTGAAAGGTATCTTGTAAATTGCGGGACATGTCATTAAAAGCTTGGCCTAACTCTTGAAATTCTATCGGCCCTTTGGTTTCAATTTCTGTGCTGAAATCTTTGCCAGCTATATTCTGAGCTTGTTTTTTCAAATGTTTCAGAGAAGAGAACACAGGCGACAAAAGAAAGATGCTCACTGCAGCGCCAATGAAACTTGCAATCAAGGTCATTCCAACCAGAAAGTAAACTTCACTTTTCTCAATCAACATTCGTTGGACTGCCCAGAAAACGACCAAAATCGTTAGTAGAGTCGAAACTAGATACCCCACTAAAATATAGCTTTTTAATTTCATTTTTTACCTCTCGGTCTTTCCATCTTATAGCCCAATCCCCAAACAGTTTTGATAGCAGGAGTGTTTAAATTCGTATACTTACTCAACTCTTGTCTCAAAGCATGGATATGAACATTGAGTGTATTTGTATCATCCACATAGTCCTCTTGCCATACCTTCTCGTAAAGTTCAGTCTTTGAAAAGACTCTCTCAGGATTGCTGGCTAATATCCATAGAAGTTCAAAAGATTTCACTGTCAATTCCAAAGGCTGTTCCCCAATGCGAACCTCATGAGTCACATGGTTGATCACTAAGTCACCAAACTCAATCTGCTCGGTCTCTCCGCCACGACTAAGGCGGCGCAAGATATTATTCACTCTCAAAACCAATTCCCGTGGGCTAAACGGTTTAGCTATAAAATCATCTGCCCCCAAACTTAATCCATAAATTTTATCCTGTTCGCTTGTCTTAGCAGTTGTAAAGAGAAAGGGTTGATCAGGAGCAATATACTGAACTTCGCTGATGAAATCATAACCGTCCATATTAGGCATCATGATATCTGTGATAATGAGATCGATAGATTTTTTTCTAAAAAGTTCTAATCCTTCCTTACCGTCATGGGCAACTAAAACATCGTAACCTGCCTGTAAAAGATAGCGATTTTGAATATCTAGAATATCTATCTCATCATCAACCAACAAAATTGTCTTTTTCATCTGACACTCCTTCGATAAAAACAGTGTTATACTTGCTTTAGTATAACACTATTTTCCGTAATGTTTAAATGATTTGAACCTTAATCTTCTCTTTTGACTTTCCAACCCAAAAATCCAACAAAGCCTGCGAAGGCTAGGCCAAGGATTCCGAGTCCAGCTGTAGCCGTTTGAGTTTCACCAGTATTTGGTAGCATCGCTTTATCATCTTTTTTCATCATATTAGCCATTGGGCTAGAAGCTGGTTGATCTACTTTCATATCTGACATATGGTGATTTGTACCCATCATACCCTCAGTCATACCTATAGAGCCTGTTTCAGAAGGCTTCGTATTCATCTGATCTTGTTGAGATGGTATTGTCGCCATTTCTTTTCCACGAAGCTGAATCGTTACTTGGCGAGTAGCAATCAGATTGGTCAAATCAGGTTTGCCATCTTTAGCGCCATAGACTTTAATAGTAGCTGAATATGTATGGGTTCCGTTAGCTCGAAGTTGCTCCAGCAAATCCTGACCATCTTTACCAACCGTATTACCATTCAAATCTACTTCATAGAAATATTGACCTTTAGCCAAGCCTTCAAGTGGCAATAAAGCAGGATTTTTATCCATTCCATTGTCTGACCATGGGGCTTTGTCTGAGGCTTTTAACAAGAGGCGAGTCAACATCCCATCTCCACCAAAAGCTTCGTATGGAATAACTTGGTTGACACCGGCCAAGAAAGGTCCAGGAACCATAGCCTTATCAAGGTAGCTAACTGGAACATCAATCATATCTTTGACATTGTTAACAACAGACTCTTTAACCTGATTTGGTGTGGTCAAACCATTCAAATTAACAGTCAAATCTTTAGTCGCTACTAGGTTAGTCAAATCGGCCTTGCCATCTTTCGCACCGTAAACTTTAATAGTAGCTTTATAAGTTTGAGTTCCATTTTGTTTCAAGAAGTTAAGAAGCTCTTTATCTGATTTACCTTGGGTGCCAGCCAAGTCTACTTCGTAGAAGTAAAGGCCTTTGCCCAATTTCTCTACTGGTGGGAGGGCAGGATTTTTAGCTGTTCCGTTGTCTGACCATGGAGCCTTATCGGATGCTTTCAAGATAAGGCGAGTCAACATCCCATCACCAGCAAAGAACTCATATGGAATGACTTGATTGACGCCGGCTGTAAATGGGCCTGGGAAATTGGCTTTGTCAAGGTAGCTAGCTGGGACATCTACTGTGTCTTTGGTATTGTCAGCCACACCTTTTTGCACTTCAGCTGGTGTGGTTAAACCATTCAAGTTGACATCCAAATTCTTAGTCGCTACCAGATTAGTTAAGTCAGGATTGCCATCTTTCGCACCGTACACCTTGATGGTAGCTTTATAGCTTTGTGTTCCATTTTGTTTCAAGAGGTCAAGTAGCTCTTTGTCAGATTTTCCTTGGGTATCTGCCAAGTCTACTTCATAGAAGTAAAGACCTTTGCTCAATTTCTCTACCGGTGGGAGAGCAGGATTTTTAGCCGTTCCATTATCTGACCATGGAGCCTTATCAGAGGATTTCAAGATAAGACGAGTCAACATACCGTCACCAGCGAAGAATTCGTATGGAATGACTTGGTTGACACCAGCTGTAAACGGGCCTGGGAAATTGGCTTTGTCAAGGTAGCTAGCTGGGACATCTACTGTATCTTTGGTGTTGTCGGCCACACCCTTTTGCACTTCAGCTGGAGTGGTCGCTGGTTGCGCTTCACTGGCTTCGCGGTCTTGTCCAGAAACTGTAGACGCAGGACTCTCCACAGGTTTAACTGCATCTTCTGTTGGTTTCTTAGAGTCAGGTTGTGCTTGCACTTCTTCTTTTGGTGCTACTACTGGCTCTTTAGCAGTTTCGTCCGCTTTTTCTGAAGAACTTGTCGTATCCACACTTGCTTGAGGTGTTGGAACAGACTGTTCTGAAGGAAGAGCTACATCTACTGCTTTATTTAGAACCTCTGCTGATAGGTCGCCCTTTTCACTCACTGAGGCGTCGTTTGACACGACTTGGGCAGGAGTCGGATTGACGACATCAGCACGTGCAGAACTTGGTTGACCGACTAGGACAAAGAAGCCACTAGCCACAACAACTGAAGCAACACCAACACTGAGGCGGCGAATAGACCAACGAGTATATCTCTGATTTGGATTGAATTTCATAGGATTCTCCTTAGAGTTTTCTTTTTTTGATAGCTCTAGTATAATCTCCTAAAATTAAAAAGGATTAAGAAAAAGTTAAAATTTTTCTTAAATCCTTCTTATAAAATACTTATATTGACTCAATAGTCACTAGAAAAAAGAATGGCCATTTCTCTTTTAATCATTGAGGTGTGCTAGATTATCCAAATATTGGTTATTGATTACTGCCATCATATAGCCATCAGCTTTCAATTGATCATCTGGACCAAACTGAACGTCTAGAGGAGCATTTTCATAGTCACGAAAACCAAGAATATTGAGATTGTATTGTCCTCGAAGATCAAGTTCACTTAGACTCTTACCTGACCACGATTGTGGAATTTTCATCTCAACAATAGAGACATTTTTGTCCAACTGAAAAACATCAACGCTGTTATTAAATAAAATAGTCTGTGCCAATGAGCGCCCCATTTCAAACTCTGGTGAGATGACTGAATCTGCGCCAATTTTTTCAAGGACTTTTTTTGCTGTATGGCTTTTAACCTTAGCAATAACAGTTGGCACTCCTAGACTCTTGCAATGCATGACTGCAAGCACACTAGATTCTAAATTTTCCCCAGTTGCCACCACAACTGTATCGCAGGTATCAATTCCTGCTGAGAGCAAGAGCTCTTCATCTGTTATATCTCCAACAACTCCACGTACCAAGACAGGTTCGAACTGATTAATTCGCTCCTCATGGTCGTCAATGGCGATTATATTTATATCATGCTGAGCGAGAGCGGTAAGTACACTACTCCCAAAAATACCCAAACCTAAAATTCCAATTGTCCGATCTGACATAGTTTATCCTTTCTTATCCTATCGTAATATCTGCTTTCATATAGTGGATCATATCTTTCTTATCTGGTTGATACTCAGCCAAACTAACTAATAGCGTCAGTGGCCCAATTCGTCCGATAAACATCAGTAACATGATAATGCTAAGAGCTAATCTACCTAACTCTGGTGTCAGATTGGCAGTCACTCCGACCGTGGCAAGCGCTGAAATTGTCTCGAACATGATGTAGATAAAGCGCGGATTCCCTTCAGCTGTTATTCCTACTAAGATTAAACCTGATAAAAAAGTTATCAAGAAGATAATAAAGACACTGAATGATTTTTGGACTGTCCGAGGTAAAATTGTTCTCCGAGCTACATTGGCATGGGGTAATCCTAAAAGTTCACTGCGTGCAAAGACCAATAATACAAAGAAGGTTGTGATTTTAAGCCCCCCGGCTGTTCCACCAGGCGCCCCACCGAGAAACATTTGTAAGATATAAATCAGCAAAGTAACAGGCCGAGCCTGGGTGTAATCAATAGAAGCAAAACCTGCCGTTCTCATGCTAACTGTTTGGAAAAAACTGACTAGCAATTTATCAGGGATGCTGAGATTGCCAATCGTTCCCGGATTGTTCCACTCTATCAAGAGGGTTGAAACTGTTCCAGTAAATAAAATTCCAGCTGTCAAGAAGAGAACCAACTTGGTATGGAAGCGAAGCCGCCGTTTTTTCTTGCTCAACTGCGTGGCCAGGTCAAACCAAACCATGAACCCTAGACCACCTGTGATGATCAAAGCAGCAAGCACTAGATTAATCAAAGGATCAGTTTGAAAAGCTACTAAACTTGTGCTTCCAAAATTATCAAATCCAGCATTACAGAAAGCTGAAATAGCTACGAAGATAGAGGTAAAAATCCCCCGGCCCCAACCAAATTCTGGAACAAAACGAAAACTTAACAGGAAGGCTCCGAGTCCTTCAACGATAAAAGTCGTCAAGAAAATCGAACGTATGAAAACCATTAAAGACTGAGTTTCTCCATAACTAAAGCTCTCCAAAATTGTTTCACGGCTACGAAGACTTAGCTTTTGCTTACTTTGAATATAAAAGATCCCTATAAAGGTCATGAGACCCAAACCACCAATCTGGATCAAAAACATACAGATTAACTGACCCCAGATGTTATATGTGGTAGCTACTGGTTGAGTAAAGAGTCCTGTCACACAGACCATGGATACTGCTGTAAAGAGATGGTCGAAATAGGTCGCTTGAGAGCTTGTTGCTTGCACAAATGGCAGACTCAAAAGAAGAGAGCCTGCGAAAATAACCAAAGCAAAACTCAAAAAAATTCGACGAGCAGGTGATAAACGCCCCAAGGTCGTGTTTATTTTTTCCGAAAATGATTTGAATAACATAGCTACATTGTACCATAAAATAGTTAAAGCAGTCACATATGACTAACGATTTCAAGACAGACTTCTAAGGCCTTGCCAAAAGCTTCTGCCCCCCAGTCACGACTGTCGTAGTTATCTAGATCTGCCAAGGAATCTGCGGTAAAGAGCAGCTCTCCCCAGACAACCCCACGTAGTTGGGCTACTGCCGCAAGAGCTGCACACTCCATCTCCACAACTGCACAGCCTTCTTCCTTACGATAGGCCACTTTTTCAGCTGTTTCTCGGTAAAAACCGTCTGTCGACCAGGTCATAACCTCCTCGTAAGGAATGCCTCTTTGTTCCAAGACTTGCTCAATGGCAGAGATAGCCTCAGTCTGCATCTCCATATAACGAGAAGGCGCTGCATAGTGGTAGCTGGCACCCTCATCTCGCAGAGCGCGAACAGGGACGAGAAAGGCATTTTCCTCAATATCGGCTAGGACTCCACAAGTACCAGTAGAGATGATTTTCTCCACACCGTAGCCAATCAACCAATCCATAAACTGGGCCGCTGGAGCAGAACCGACAGGAGCTTGGGCTAGACAAACTTTTTCGCCTTTGTAGTCCATGACATAGACTGGATAAGTCTTGGTGGCAGAAACGAACTCACCAACACAATCCGCCCCTACTTCCTGAGCATAGTGGTCAATCTCCTCCTCCAAAAATGCATAGATGCACTTCTTTGGCAATTGTAAATCTAATCCTTCGTGATTGGGCATGATGACTGCCTGAGGATTATCGTCAAACTCTAAAATAGGAATAGCATGTTTTTGAATCATAGAATACCTCCTCTAAATTTTTACTATTATAACAAAAGCCAAACGAAAGTCAAGACGGGAGGCTAAGTCAAATCAGAAAAACCTACCTTAAGTAGTAAACAACCATTAAATGCTTTTTCCTCTACTAACAAAATTGCTAAAACTTAGGAATTAGTTTATAATAGATTGAATTTGAAAAAGGGAGGTTCTTATGAAATTCTATTCATACGACTATGTTCTAAGCCAAATCAGTCAACAGGATTGGGTCATGATTATTGTGTCGACGCTCTTAGTGATTGTGACTGGATTCTTTGCATTTAAGGCTTTCAAAGATAAAAGAGGGAGTAAGTTCCGTGAATTATCGCTCATTTCTATTTTGACGTTAATTGCTTTTGTATTGATTAGCATTACGAATCTTCAAAACAACCAATCCAATGATAATCAATTTCGTAGTTCCTTGCACTTCATCGAAATTGTATCAAAAGAGTTAGGTGTTGATAAGAAAAATGTTTATGTCAACACATCAGCAGTGACTGATGGGGCGATTATTAAGGTTGGCAACAATTTTTATCGTGCCATTAGCGGGACTGACCAAGATAGCTATTTATTAGAAAAAATGGAACTCTATAAATCAGATGTTGAACTCGTGGAGGTTGAAAAATGATAAGCTTTTTTGCTACGATTGCAATTAAATTAGCCTTGGGGCTACTTTCTCTTGTTTTTGTTATTAACGTAACAGGTAAAGGAAATTTAGCACCAAGTTCTGCAGTAGATCAAATCCAGAACTTTGTTCTCGGGGGTATTATCGGTGGGGTTATCTACAATAGTTCTATCACCATCATCCAATACATTGTTATCCTCATTATTTGGACTATTCTCATTTTACTCCTCAAATGGTTGAATACCAATGTTTCCTTCATTAAACATCTGATTGACGGAAAACCTACGATTATCATTAAAAATGGAACATTAGATCCAGAAGCCTGTCGCTCAAAAGGTCTAGCTGCTGCTGATGTTGCTCTTAAATTGCGCGCTCAAGGAATCTTTCAATTAAAGGATGTCAAGAGAGCTGTGATTGAGCAAAACGGACAACTAATTGTCGTAAGAATGGGTGACGAAAATCCTAAGTACCCAGTCATCACAGACGGTGTTGTCCAAGTTGAAATCCTAGAAACCATTGGCAAAACTGAAGAGTGGTTAATGGATGAGTTAAAACAAGAAGGTTTTGAAGAAGTCTCTAATATCTTTATTGCTGAATATGATAAAGGTCAATTGAATGTTGTAACCTATTAAAAAAATAAACTGATGCTTTTCGTATCAGTTTTTTGCTTTTTAGCATAAAAGGGTATATACTTAAATTAGTATCTGATGTAATTTAGATAATACAAAAATTAACGGAGGTATCCCCCATGTCAATCGAAGAAAAATTCAACCAAGCTAAAGGTTCTGTTAAAGAAGGTTTTGGTAAACTAACTGGCGATACAAAAACTCAAGCAGAAGGAGCTGCAGAAAAGGTAGCTTCAAAAGCTAAAGAAGTTGCTGAAGATGCAAAAGAAGCTGTCGAAGGTGCAGTATCTGGCGTAAAAAACATCTTTAAAAAAGACGGAGAATAATTCTTTTTCGTCCTAATAACATAAGAAAATCTCCCTTCTCTTTCGAGAAAGGAGATTTTTTTATGGTCGTCCACCAGGACCTCCATTTCCTTGAGGGCCACCTCCACCAGGCATCGAATTGACAATCTCAGTTTGTTTTTCACCATTGAGATAGATGTCTCCACCTGTGTAGGTCGCTGTTCCATCAAAGTCAAAACCAGTTTGACCAGTCATTTTGATGGTTCCGCCATTGACTGTGATATTACCGTTTGAGTCAATTGGATCTGTATCCCCTTGACCAACTTCAACCGTCAAGTTCCCACCATTCATAGTAAAGAAGATTTCACTTTGTTGGGCATTTTTGTTGGCCGCATTGACACCATCATCTGTTGAATAGATGGTGATGTCTCCACCGTTGATAGTGATTGACTTACCTTCAAGCCCTTCTGTAGAATTCTTAACGGTATAGGTACCACTATCAATAACCAAATCACCTGATGCGTGGATACCATCGTCCCCTGCAGTAACAGTGATGGTATTATCAGAGAGATACATGGTTCCTACAGATGTGTCCTCATCATTGTCGACCTTAACTCCGTCTTCCTTGGCATCGATAGTCATGGTTGTGCCGGTAATGTTGAGTTCATCATTGACATTAAAAGCGTCTCCGACTGCTGTTATATTGTAGGTTCCACCTGTGATGTGAAGTGTATCGTTGGCCTTAATACCATTGTTTTTCTTACCATCTACATTGAGAGTTCCTTTACCGTTGATGGTCAAGTCCACTTTAGAGAAGAGGGCCGCGTCAGCTTTTTCATCACTATTAGAAGCAGAATCTGACAGGCTATTGGTTGTACCATCTGCTAGAGTTAGGTAAACATGACCAGCCGATGTTGCAGAAATAGGTGCATTGGCATTGGTCATGGTAGCGCCGTTTAGTACGATATGTACATCATCAGAATTTCCAGCTTCGATCTTAATTTGAACTCCATCAGATTGACCAGAGATCACATAGATACCTGACTTAGAGATTGTAACGGTAGATCCTGATACGGCAACTCCGTCACCTGATACCTTCGCCGTTGATCCTGACAAAGTTACAGTTGCTGCTGTCTTTTCATCATAGGAAGTATTATAGTCCTTGTCTGTGAAATAGTTAGTTTTCTTAGCATCTGTAGTTGATGTCGTTTTCGTTGTCGCAGTATTGCTAGCTGTTGTATTTGAAGTTGACTGGGTACAAGCTGTCACTAGTGCTAGAGTTGCTATACTCGTTAATAAGAATGTCCATTTTTTTGCTTTCATGCTCGTTTCCTCGACTTTCATTTTACATGCTCTTAGTCTACGTGACTTTCCTAAAATAAGCCTAAACTTTTTCTGAAAGTTTTCTTAACCCCATCCGAACTTCATTAACAATCATTGCTTATGGTACAAAAAAGAACAGCATTTCGCTGTTCTTTTAATTTTCTTTGACTGGAATTTCTTTGATAACTCGTGCTGGGTTGCCTGCCAGAACTACATTATCCCCAAAAGATTTAGTAATGACAGCTCCTGCTCCTGCAACAACGTTATCACCTAGTGTAACACCTGGAAGGACTATAACTCCACCACCTGCCCAGAAGTTCTTGCCAATTGTAATTGGTTTCCCAAATTCTAAACCTGAATTCCGTTCATCTGGATTCAGTGGATGAAGGGGTGTTAAAAATTGGCAGTTAGGACCAATCATAGCATTGTCGCCAATGGTAATAGGACAAACATCCAACATGGTCAAATTCCAATTGGAATAAAAATTTTCTCCCAAGTGGATATTAACTCCATAATCCACCATCAAACGAGTATTGATATAGAGATTTTCACCAGTAGAACCAAACCATCCTTTGATGATTCCCATCCCTTTCACTGGGTCCACTTCCTCATTAAAAGTTGCCTGTTTTTGACGTGCTGTTTGTGCCAGAGCACGAAGTTCTGGATCAAAGGGATGGTAGGGTTCCCCTGCAATCATTTTTTGGTATTCTGTTTTCATGTGATTACTTTCTTGTCTATTTTAGATGATTGTAGCATAGTTCCAACCTTAAAACAAGTTAGAATCAAACTTTACGTTTATAAAGATAAAAAAACTAGTACATCATTAAATGTACTAGTTTTTAAGTAGAAAGTTAACTATTTCCCTTCTTTAAAAGTCAGATTAGTCTTCTTTCTTTTTACGCGCGATAAGTCCAAATCCACTCAAGACACCTACTAAACCAAGAGCAGCAAGGCTAGCATGATCTTCAGTACCAGTATTTGGCAATTGAGGAGCATCTTCCTTAGTTTCTACTGTATGAGCTACTGGAGCTGGTGTAGTTGGTTTAACTGGCACTGATGCTGGTTTTGGAGTTGGTGCTGGAGTTGGCGCTGGCGTTGGTGCTGGCGTTGGTGCTGGCGTTGGCGTTGGTGCTGGCGTTGGCGTTGGTGCTGGCGTTGGCGTTGGTGCTGGCGTTGGTGCTGGTGTCACTTTCTTCTTGTAAATGTGTTGGACATTACCATCTTTATCGACAACTGTCTTCACAAACTCGTAACCTGGAATATCTTTCTTAGGTTGTTCTCCATCCTCGGTTGGATATCCTGGAATTGGGTTTCCGTTTTCGTCAACATGAGTTGTTGTGATCTTTTCGTAGACATGTTCTGTATCGCCGTTTGGCAATTTCTTAGTCTCTACGAAGCGGTATCCTGGAATATCTTTCTTAGGTTGTTCTCCATCCTCGGTTGGATATCCTGGAATTTCATTTCCGTCTTTATCCTTGTGACTAGTCTTCACTTTTTCGTAGACATGTTCTGTGTCACCGTTTGGAAGTTTCTTAGTCTCTACGAAGCGGTAACCTGGGATATCTTTCTTAGGTTGTTCACCGTCTTCTGTTGGGTTACCTGGAATTGGTTTACCATCTTTGTCTACAAACGTAGTAACTGGGGTTACAGTTGGGGTGTATGTTGCAGAAGCTTTTGTTCCGTTCATATCTTCACGCACAACTGTCACTGATGGAGCAGTTCCAGTAAATTCTGGTTCTGGTTTAAAGGTTACTGTTCCATCTGGAGCTACTGTGTATGTACCGACTCCTTCAACAGTCTTAGTTGTTGAACCATCTTCAAATGTAGCTGGAACATCATCATTCATAGGCACACGGCTATCGCCTTCCTTGAATGTTGGTTTGCCAGATTGTTCTTTACCTTTTGGTCCAATAGATGTAACAGGTTCTGCTGTTGGTGTTACTGGAGTTACAGTTGGTGTGTACTTAGCTGTAACTGGTGTACCATTCTTGTCTACACGTTTAACAGTCACGCCTGTTCCTGTTCCTGTGAATGATTTTTCTGGTACAAATGTAACTGTTCCGTCTGGGGCTACTGTGTAAGTTCCCTCACCTGGAATTACCTTAGTTGTTGAACCATCTTCGAAGGTTGCTGGCGTATCATCATCCATTGGTACACTTGGGTTACCTTCTGTAAAGTTAGGTTTACCTGTTTGTGTTTGACCTTGAATATCTGTTGATGTTGCTGGTTCCGCTGTTGGTGTTACTGGGGTTACAGTTGGTGTGTACTTAGCTGTAACTGGTGTACCATTCTTGTCTACACGTTTAACAGTCACGCCTGTTCCTGTTCCTGTGAATGATTTTTCTGGTACAAATGTAACTGTTCCGTCTGGAGCTACTGTGTATGTTCCTTCGCCTGGAATTACCTTAGTTGTTGAACCATCTTCGAAGGTTGCAGGTGTATCATCATCCATCGGTACATCTGGGTTACCTGGTGTGAATGTTGGTTTACCTGTTTGTGTTTGACCTTGAATATCAGTAG
>NZ_CAKAKN010000006.1:0-3565 GCF_916700545.1 Streptococcus sp. Marseille-Q4154
GGCTATGAAAGGCTTTGATATCTTGTCGAAGCAATACAGAAATCGAACTGTATCGAGAAACGAAGTGAAAGAGCAGAATAAGGGCAGATATGCGAGGTATGACACGGTATCATCTAACGCTAGCTTGGTGCAACATCAGAAACAATGGGCGCAGTTTGCGAAGTACGTCGAGGACAAACACGGTCTTAAAGGTCTTAAGAAGATTGACCAGGAACATGTGCGAGAGTTTATTAAACACGAACAAGCTAGAGGTTTGTCTGAGAAGACGTTGAAGTCGAGAGTAACTGCGATCAATCATGTAATGATTGGGAGCAGGGTTTGGGAACCTAATCAAAGAGTGTCATTAACGAGCATGCGCTCAGAAGGGCATATTTTGGCTTCTAAGGGGCCTACAAACGTTTATAAGGATTTAACTGCGCTAGAGTTTAGAATGCGAAATCCGAGCGTTTATGAGGCAAATAAGGACGTTATAGACTTTAGTCGAGCGTTTGGACTACGGAGGTCGGAGATTTTCGGTAAAAAGGGAAGTGAGTATCAAGGGGTAACGTTTAGGAACTTGGGACACGTAGAAGGCTCTAATAGGCTCTTTGTTGAGGTTATCGGTAAAGGGGGTAAATATAGACTGGCACCAGTAAGAGAGGACATGAGAGAGCAGATGTGGCGCAAATACGGAGCTTCTAGTAGGGTATATACAAGAGAATATCTGAATAAGTCGGTATCTGAACGTGAAACAATGCTGAAATCGAGGTCAAAATCGAGTGAACGCTTGTTTCAGTCGGAAAGTAGAAAATTTGGGTTACACATCAACAGGAACGAGTACGTAGAACGACAACTACGAGAGCGACAGGAGTACTGGGAGAGTAAAGTTGGGAAGATGACGGATGAAATCTTTCAAAATAGACAAACAGGATATAGCAGAATAGGCTTTACGTACAACGAGGAAACAGGTCGAACGCTATTATATAAAACCTACTACAAAGACGGCGAACGTATCAGAGAGGCTGTAAGACCTTTTGAGACAGTTCAAATTGGGAACTGGAAAGGGTATGCGATTAGTGCGACGGATGTGAGCCGATTTGTAGGTCATAATCGATTGGATGTTTTACAGAAATACTTATAACTTTTTTTGAAAAATTAAAAAAAATAAGGCTTTTTTTTCTAAAGTAGATACTTTATAAGTTACTTTTATAATTACTTTTATATACTTTAGGGGGTTCAAAAAGTCAGTAATATCAAGGGTTTGCGAAGAGATAAGTGATAAAAATTGACGTGATACATGACAAAAATTGACGTGATACATGACAAAAATTGACGTGATACATGACAAAAATTGACGTGAAACCTGACTAAAAAATTAAAAAAATATTGACTATTGTCATGTAATATTATATAATCATTTATGACAAAAATTGACGTGAGGTAAAACTATGAAAAAAGGGAAAGCAGAAAATGCTTTTGAGGGCTTACTATCAAGACAGGATTATCTTGTAGTACAAGCAAATGATTTGGCAAAGGCGTTTGGAAATTTAAAAGCATTTGAACATAGATTACTGGATTATTGTTTTAGCTATGTGACCAAAGAAAGTAATGTAACGGATACCTTTGTAGTGACTACTAAAGAGGTAATAAAACACTTTGGATTGAACGCAACAGGATACAGTTATGAGCGTGTAGCACGTGCTTTTAAATCCTTAAACGAAAACACTGCGTTATATCTACCAATCGTTGAGAATGGCGTTAAAGGGATATTGATGACACAGTTATTTAGAAAGATTAAATTCTTAGCTAATGGCGAAGTGGAATTTGTCTTTTCAGAAGATGCTGCACCTTATGTCTTTGCATTGCGTAGTCAATTCTATTCGTTTAAATTGGCAGAATTGGCTCAAATTAAATCAAAATATGCGACTATTTTAATGAAAATATGGGAAGCAAATCGCTTTAAAAAACAACGTGTCACAACAATTCAAGGGGATTTAGATGAGTGGCAAGATTGGTTTTTAGGTACGGAGAAACGAATGGCGCCAGCTATCTTTGTTAGAAATTGTCTAAAAGTTGGAGCAGAAGAAATAGAGAAAAAATTAGAAGGGGTAGATATCTACTTGAACGTGGTTAAAAATGGTCGTAAGGTTGTCGGTTATGAGATGCAAATAACAGATAACAGACAACCAACAACTGCTGAAGTGATACAACAAGCAGAAAAGGATAGTTATCAAACGGATATTTACGACTATTTAGGGGAAAAGGGCGAGGACGTCAGCATTTGAGGTCTTAGACGGTCTTATATGCCGAGAAAACTCTTGACGATAAGCTATCGCATATTATGCTGAAGATCACTAGGGGCGAGTTTAAACGAGCGCCTGGTGATTTTTAGGTTAAAGCGATAGGTTACTTATCGTCAAGAGGCAAATTGGAATATAAAAAAAGCGTGGTTTATCATAGATTGTAATGGCGTTTCAAGTGTGATATACTAAAGGGGTAAAACAATTTTACATTTAGACTATCGCTATGATACGTCTGTCTGAATAGGTGTTCGGACTAAACTTCTTGTAACTGCATAGCCTTCGGTATGGATACTGAAGCAGATTACTTGTTTTCATCTAAAACTTGTTTTGATACAAAACCAATCCGTGCTTGGTGTTTTAGTGTCGTGTGTCGCACGTGTTATGACTTAGAATATAAAAAAATGTAACAAGAGCAAATACTTAAAAGACGCTTATTCTTTCGGGGATAGGCGTATAAGTATTTGGTCTTTTTTTGTGTTCGATAGTGTGGTTAGAGGTAGTCGAACCTTTTGTCCGTGTGGATGATTGGCGAGGCTATGTTAGCTCTAGGTAATGCTGAATTGATAGGTGTCGAGGATACATTATCTTTACGAAAAATTAATAAGAAAGGAGAGGAAAACATAGGCACGAGGTGGTGCAATATCTGACAGCAACGCTGGCAGTCGGTTCGATAGAACCGAAGAAAACGTAAGAGAATTTGTTACATTCTCTTACGTTTCGCATCGATAGATGCGACCGAAAAATGACGAAGTCATTTTGAGTTCGTTCGAAGAACGAAACAGGACTGTCTATCTAAAATTTGAGTGAGCTTTAAGCGAACGAAAATGGGAGATAGACAGTCACACGCTGACCTAAAGCCGTTTCTGGCGAAACGGATAGACAGACTAACGTCTGTCACTGCGAGGTGAGGGAGAGAGGGCAGATTAAGGTCACTCTTCTGCTCGTAGGTCTAGAATGACTCAAAATTTGGATAGAGTTGTTTTTATACGTGAGCTAGAGCAATAGCGACGCTCTTAAAATATGGTCGTATGCAGCTGCTTGTAGCTGAATTTTGCTTGCGGAATTTTTTAACTAGAAAACGAGAGGTGCAATCATGGGAAAAGTGGCTATGAAAGGCTTTGATATCTTGTCGAAGCAATACAGAAATCGAACTGTATCGAGAAACGAAGTGAAAGAGCAGAATAAGGGCAGATATGCGAGGTATGACACGGTATCATCTAACGCTAGCTTGGTGCAACATCAGAAACAATGGGCGCAGTTTGCGAAGTACGTCGAGGACAAAC
>NZ_CAKAKN010000007.1:0-2130 GCF_916700545.1 Streptococcus sp. Marseille-Q4154
AAACGTCTATTTAAGAGCTTATCGCAAGGACTTAGAGCTTATCTCTAAAGGCGAGCAGTTGCCTGCTTGGGCAGATGGTTGCGATACTATAGAGCGTTTTGAGTTATCTTTCAACGGTAGAAGTAAAACCGAACTTGTAAGACGGGAGATTATAGTCAAAAAAGGCGAGTTATTGCCTTTGCATTTGGCTTTGCTTGCTGACGTTGTGACTTTTAAAGTTCCGCCACAAGGTAAGGACAAGAAAAAAAGTCGTTGGGAAGTTGATCAGTCCTGGCTCAACTTCCTAAGTCAGCAAAAAGCTACACAACACGAATTGAAAGAGCCTGAACCTGGCTTAAATGATATAAAATCAATGCTGAGCTGGCTTCATCGTTCTGTTGCTCCGTCATTGTCTCTTTTAGCTAAAATCAGCGAAGAAAAAGACATAGATTTTTGGAAAATCTTGCAAAATGAAACTCATTTAAGAGAATTGAACTATGAGCAAGAATGTTTAAAATCTCATAAAAGCATTGAAGAAATAGACAGTAAGACGCTAGAAAAAATAGTGAAAATCCTTCTAAGTGGTGAAAGCTCCTATGTTTCTAATCCTGAAGAGTGGGAAGAAATAGATATGGTTCAGAGAGAAAAGGAACTTGAAGAGCGAAAAAGGAAGAGGGAAGAAGCTGAAGCGGAGAGAAGAAGAAAGGCTAAGGAAGACAGAAAGTTAGCTACTGACCAAGTTAATGAAAGAGTTGATAAAATTAAAAACAGATTAGAGAAAAAGACTAAGAAAGAACGTGAGAAGCTGGAGAGAGCAAAACAGAGATTAAAGAAACAAAAAGAAAAGTTAGAGCTAGAAAGAGAGAAAATGAGAAGAAAAATCATTAGAGAGCTTAAGAGAGAAGCTAAGGAGAAAGGAGATGAGAAAGTTTGAGCTAGTAGAGGGCTCTTTTCAGGAGCAGGGCGCTTCTAAGTGGCGCACCTGGTGGAGCCGGTGGGGTTATTATAAACGCTTTGGAGTGCTGAACGGGTGGAAGCTCCTGAAACTCCGTGAAGCTCTGACACGTGCTTTTTTAGACGTGCAGTCAGTAAATCCAATGCTAAAAACGTCTCTTGTTGGTGTGCCCTGGATTGAGATACTAGCAAGTGATGGGGTGCTTGAGGTCAAAATTGAAAGACTTCCTGGACTTGATGAAGACGAAAAACTTGCTGAACTTATTTCAGTAGCGACAAGAAAAGACTGGGAAGCCTTTGAGGTGGTGGACTTTTGGCGAGAGCCTGGAGGTGTTTATTCTGTTTTTGTGCTTGCAGACGTTGCTTCTGATAAGCGCTTAGACGTGACTTCTGTTATTTCCTCTGCGGTGCCTTTTAAGATTGTTCTGCAGAAAGACTTAACTGTTGATTTTGAAAAGTCTCCAGGTCTTGGCTTGTTTGGTAAGTCAGGAGCAGGTAAAACCACAACGCTTCTTTCTATCCTGGCTCAATTCCTAGCAGGTGGCTCCCAGGTTTACCTTGTTGACGGCAAGAACGAGCTTCAGGCTCTTTCTAACGTCCTACAACGTGCTTCAGGGGTCTCAGACGTCCTTTCTATGCTCGGCTATGTTGTAGCTCAAATGGAGCAACGAGAGGACTTCCTGGGCAAGGAAGGAGCACGTCAAGGACGTCTCGGACTGAAAGCGTCAGATGTCGGACTTACTCCGCTAGTTGTCGCCATCGATGAGCTCGGTGCTATTGTTGCTTCTGCGCAAGCAAAAGAAAAAGCTCATCTGATCGCTTTGCTTACTCAGATAGCTTTAAAAGGTCGCTCAAGTGGTGTTATTCTTGTAGTTGCTTCGCAGTTCGCTAGCGTGGACACTATCCCGAATGCCGTGAGGTCGCAACTATCGACAAAAATTCTTCTCGGCTCTGCACCTGCTGAACTGGTGCGAATGGTTTTTCCAACGGCTAGCCCAGGGGCTCGCTCTGCTCGTCAGTTTGAAGGCTTTGTTTACATAGACGGACAGCTCGGACGTGAGCCAGGACGTTATCAGGTTCCATCTCTCGGAAAATTGGAAAATGTTTCTAAATGGGGGGGCTTTGTAGTGGCTTTGGATACAGAAAGGGCATTTATCTAGACCCTTTACAAGTGGACTTGGCAAGGTAGGCTTGTGA
>NZ_CAKAKN010000008.1:0-2087 GCF_916700545.1 Streptococcus sp. Marseille-Q4154
TATCAGGTTCCATCTCTCGGAAAATTGGAAAATGTTTCTAAATGGGGGGGCTTTGTAGTGGCTTTGGATACAGAAAGGGCATTTATCTAGACCCTTTACAAGTGGACTTGGCAAGGTAGGCTTGTGACCGCCAGCCGAAAGGCTGAAAGACTTTCGGGGGTCGGGCTTGCCTAGACCGTCGCCAAGAGGAACCACTTGTAGAAGGGTGCCCGAAACGGGGGGAAAACCCTGTAAAAATGGCTTTTTCCAATTTCCCGTTAATTTGGCGTTTTAGAGAAGTTTTAGGAGTATCGTACCAGGACGAGCTTCAAGCGAAAATAAAGCTGATTTTATTTGTTCTATACAAGAAAATGAAAAAATAGAAAAATGGAGTGATGGGGTGTTTGCGTCCATTTGCGCAAAAAAAAATAACGTAAAATAGGGTTGTAGGAAGAACTGCCCTGCCTTGACGTTACTTTTTAAAAATGCTAAAATTAAGAAAGCATTACCAAAGAAAAAAGAAAAAGGACGTTATCCGCCGGCAAGCAATCAAACGTCCTCATCTAATTCTTATAAAATTCTAACAGAAAAGGCCGAAAAGGTCAAGTCGTTAGATTAAATAAGAAATAAGACGAGGCGCTTCCTAGATAATTACCTGGAGGTGCCTTTTACTTTGGCAAATCATAATAAAAATAATGACTGGAAGACGTTTCTTCCTACGCAAACAAGCTCAAAAGAGAGTTTTACTTTAATTGTGCAGTATCCTGGAACTACTCCAGTACAGTACTTTCCCAAATTGAAAAATCCTGATGGCTCGAACGTGATCGGGGCGGACGGAAGACCGCAACGTTCACAAGAGCCACAAGGTTGGACGTATCTTTTGACACACTTTGGAACTGGTGACCGTGTGAGGGTTGTTTTTGATGGAAAGTATGACCTCAGCCCAGGGGCTCTTTATGAGCTTCAAGCGTCAGGCTATCACTTTAGCAAAGACCACTCTTACTACTTGGATGAGCTCGAAGGGCTTTCTGTTGCTCATAACTTTGCAGGTAATCGAAATGATGGTAACAAGTAAAGACGGCTGGTGCAGCAAGTCAGACGCTGAGATTTTGGAAAGTCTGAAAGCTTGGGTTATGAAATGTGATGTGAAGTATGTCAAAAGTGATGCCTTGAAAAAGATTGATTCTGCTTTTGCTTTGTGGGCTAACGCTCAATATGTTTCAGCGTTGCGCCTACTAGATGAAAACGAAGTGTTTTTGAAAAAATCTGATTGGCCTTATTATGCTTTAGGGATTGAGATTTTGAGAGTTAGAAAACACGAGTTTTTAAATGAATAACGAGAATTTCCAGGGGAGCCCGAAAGGGCGAACCTGGACCCCCCGTTATGATAATTATGGGGGGTCGAAGGACAAACGGGTGTTTTTATGAAAAAAGAAAAAAATTTAAATAGTGCTTTGAAGGATGTTTTGAATGTATCTATTGACTATTTGAACGTGGTTTTTACGTCTGACTTAATTTGGGACGGTGACGAGGTTGTTTCTCCTCGGTTTGCTTTCCTTGATTTTTTGGGGTTGGATTTAGTTAGTGGCTCTTTTTCTGAGGGAAAAGGGATTTATGGATATAACGAAAGTGTTCGCTCTGATGGTGTAATTATTGCGTGGAAAGCTGACAATTCTAGCATTTTATACTCATTTTCAGGTATTGGTTGCGCTCGTCTTGGCTTGAGCGATAAAGATTTTTTAGTGAAAGTGATGAAATACATTGAGCAAAATGGGGGTTGGATTTCGCGCATTGATATAGCCCTGGACGTTGCAAACAATACTATTTTCCCTTTGTCTAAAATGATTGAAAAGCTTGAAAATCAAGAGTTTACAAGCAAGAAAAGACGTTTTAACCGATTTGATGAAAGAGATGCAACGGGTAACTTGCTAGGTTCTACGGTGTATTTTGGTAAAAGTCGGGCTGACGTAGGAAGCAAGGGAAACGTCTATTTAAGAGCTTATCGCAAGGACTTAGAGCTTATCTCTAAAGGCGAGCAGTTGCCTGCTTGGGCAGATGGTTGCGATACTATAGAGCGTTTTGAGTTATCTTTCAACGGTAGAAGTAAA
>NZ_CAKAKN010000009.1:0-1918 GCF_916700545.1 Streptococcus sp. Marseille-Q4154
ATGTTCCAGCAACATTTGACGATGGTTCAACAACTAAGACTGTTGAAGGTGTTGGTAAATTTACAGTTGCAGCAGATGGAACAGTAACATTCGTTCCAGAACCAAACTTTGTAGGAACTGCACCAGCTGTGACAGTTGTCCGTGAAGATAAGAACGGAACAAAAGCTTCAGCAACCTACACACCAACTGTGACTCCAGTAACACCAACAGCAACACCAGTTGAAACTACAGATATCCAAGGTGCTACACAAACTGGTAAACCTGTATTTACTGAAGGTGATAGCCGTGTACCAATCAACGAAGATGTTCCAGCAACATTTGATGATGGTTCAACAACTAAGACAGTAGAAGGTGTTGGTGAATTTACGGTTGCAGCAGATGGAACAGTAACATTCGTTCCAGAACCAAACTTTGTAGGAACTGCACCAGCAGTGACAGTTGTCCGCGAAGATAAGAACGGAACAAAAGCATCAGCGACATACACACCAACAGTTGTAGGAGTAACACCAACTGCAACACCAGCAGAAACAAAAGATATTCAAGGTGCAACTCAAACAGGTAAGCCTGAATTCAAGGGTGGTACAGTTGAAGTTAACGGTGTTGAGAAGACTGTTCCAATCAACGAAGATGTTCCAGCAACATTTGATGATGGATCAACAACTAAGACAGTAGAAGGAGTTGGTACATACACAGTAGCACCAGATGGAACAGTAACATTTGTCCCAGAAAAATCATTCGTTGGAACAGCACCAGCTGTGACAGTTGTCCGCGAAGATAAGAACGGAACAAAAGTATCAGCGACATACACCCCAACAGTAACTCCTGTTAAACCAACTGCAACACCAGCAGAAACAACAGATATTCAAGGTAAAACACAAACAGGTAAACCTGAATTTACTGAGGGTGATAGCCGTGTACCAATCAACGAAGATGTTCCAGCAACATTTGATGATGGATCAACAACTAAGACAGTAGAAGGAGTTGGTACATACACAGTAGCACCAGATGGAACAGTAACATTTGTCCCAGAAAAATCATTCGTTGGAACTGCACCGTCTGTGACAGTTGTCCGCGAAGATAAGAACGGAACAAAAGCATCAGCGACATACACCCCAACAGTAACTCCTGTTAAACCAACTGCTGAAGATGCAACATCAACTGACAAACAAGGTCAAGAACAAACAGGTAAACCTAACTTTACAGAAGGTAACCCAAGCGTACCAATGGATGATGATGTTCCAGCAACATTTGAAGATGGATCAACAACTAAGACAATTCCAGGTGAAGGTACATACACAGTAGCACCAGATGGAACAGTAACATTTGTTCCAGAAAAATCATTCACAGGTAAAGGAACAGGTGTGACTGTTAAACGTGTTGACAAGAACGGTACGCCAGTAACGGCTAAGTACACCCCAACTGTAACTCCAGTAACACCAACAGCAACTCCGGCTGAATCAGAAGCACCTCAAGGTGTGGTTCAAACTGGTACTGTAACCTTCACAGAAGGTGATCCAGTTGCACCAATCGACAAAGATACCATTACTCTTCTTGACGAAAATGGTCAACCTGCTGCTTCTGTAGATGCTAAATCTCCAAGTGGTGAAGTTATTGGTACTTTCACAGTTGATAAAGAAACAGGTGTTGTAACCTTTACACCAACTGATAAGTCATACTCAGGTGAAGTAGTTCCAGTTAAAGTTCAAGCTAAGGATGCCAACGGCACTCCAGCTGAAACAACATACACACCTAAGATTACTCCAGTTGTTCCAACAGCTGATCCTACAACATCTACTGATATTCAAGGTCAAACACAAACAGGTAAACCAACATTCACACCAGGTAACCCAGATGTACCGATGGATGATGATACACCTGCAACCTTCGAAGATGGTTCAACAACTAAGGTAATTCCAGG
>NZ_CAKAKN010000010.1:0-1170 GCF_916700545.1 Streptococcus sp. Marseille-Q4154
ACAACCGTAAATACCCAATCGCTGACTACTCATTGACACCAACTGTGGCAATCGTAGATCCTGCTTTGGTATTGACAGTTCCTGGATTTGTTGCGGCAGATACTGGTATGGACGTATTGACTCACGCAACTGAAGCTTACGTATCACAAATGGCTAGCGACTACACTGACGGTCTTGCTCTTCAAGCGATCAAACTCGTATTTGAAAACCTTGAAAGCTCAGTTAAGAATGCAGACTTCCACTCACGTGAGAAAATGCATAATGCTTCAACTATTGCTGGTATGGCCTTTGCGAATGCCTTCTTAGGTATTTCTCACTCAATGGCTCACAAGATTGGTGCACAATTCCACACAGTTCACGGACGTACAAATGCAATCTTGCTTCCATACGTTATCCGTTACAATGGTACACGCCCAGCTAAGACAGCTACATGGCCTAAGTACAACTACTACCGTGCAGATGAGAAATATCAAGATATCGCTCGTATGCTTGGACTTCCAGCTTCTACTCCAGAAGAAGGGGTTGCATCTTATGCTAAAGCTGTTTACGAACTCGGTGAGCGCGTAGGTATCGAAATGAACTTCAAAGCACAAGGTGTTGACGAGAAAGAATGGAAAGAACATTCACGCGAATTGGCCTTCCTTGCTTATGAAGATCAATGTTCACCTGCAAACCCACGTCTTCCAATGGTTGATCATATGCAAGAAATAATCGAAGATGCTTACTATGGTTACAAAGAAAGACCAGGACGTCTTAAATAATTGATTATCAGTCAGAGGCAGGAGTAATCCTGCCTCTTTTTATAGTTTTTCAAAATAGAAGAGGTTAAAAGTTTAACAAAAAGTTTTGTAAATAACTATAAAGATGCATGTTGATAGACTTTTGACAAAGGGAATCTATATAAAATTGTGTATCTAGAAAGTAGAAAACTGAAGTGAAAATCAACGTCAGCGCTTGCAATAAAACTAAAATAGTTATATAATAGGTTTGTTGAAAGGTGATTTGTAGTGATTCAAGTTACTCTTTTCACAATAAAATTTTCATGATTTTCATAAGGAGGAAATCACTAATGGTAGTTAAAGTTGGTATTAACGGTTTCGGTCGTATCGGTCGTCTTGCTTTCCGTCGTATCCAAAACGTAGAAGGTGTTGAAGTTACTCGCATCAACGA